>NZ_JADEXS020000001.1:5355000-6748750 GCF_015207005.2 Desmonostoc muscorum LEGE 12446 | reverse complement strand
TCTCTACTCACAATTTCGGCGCGATCGCATCGGCTACAAGCTTCTTCCCACAATGACGGATGGGTTGCTTGCCAATCTGGGGTACAACACACTGTCTCTAGCGGGTAATTCACAGCACAAGCTTCCTCTAACAGGTGCGTCCCTTCTAGCAAAAATAACTCCTGCTTGTGCCGCTCCTTGGTAGAGTGTAATTTACGGATTTGCTTGACTAGGGGATTCTGTAAGCTGGTTAACATCAAAAAGTTATGAGTTAGGAGTGATAAGTTAGGAGTTAAAACAAATTAAATAAACTCTTCACTCCTAACTCTTAACTTCTAACTTAAAATATGCGGAACCCGGGACTTGAACCCGGAAGCCTTGCGGCACTAGAACCTGAATCTAGCGCGTCTGCCAATTCCGCCAGTTCCGCTGGCATTTTTTACTCACGATTTACTATCTTTGCGTATTTTTTTACTTTTGTCAAGTTCCAAAAAGACAAAAGAAACAACAATTCAGTATTTCTTTTGACTTTCGACTTATTTTTTTAAGGTACCAACCCGGCACGCAAAGCACGGACAGCGGCTTGTGTCCGGTCGGCTACACAGAGTTTATTGAGAATACCTCGAACATGAGTTTTAACAGTACCAACTGTGAGATAGAGTCTTTTGGCGATTTCTGCATTGTCACACCCAGCGACAATCAACTCTAAAACATCCATTTCCCGTTGAGTTAAAGGATAGCTGACGATAGTTTTCTCAATATCTGGGTCAATACCTTCAATCAACACTCTTTTTGTGGCTGCTCCTCTGCTGCCATCGGGGAAATCTTGACGTATTTGCTGTAGTACGAGGTCTGCGATCGTCGGATCGATCCATGAGCTACCTGCATGGGTTGTTCGCACAGCCTCCACTAGTTTCTCACTTTCGATATCCTTCATGCAATAAGAATCAGCACCTGCGGCAAATGCTGCTAAGACTGCCTGCTCGCTATTCTGCATTGTTAAAATCAGCAGCTTTGTTGTATAATCTTCATTCTCTGCTTGATATTGCCTAATTGTGCGTGTTAGCTCGATACCATCCATATCAGGCAAACCAATATCAATAGTAGCAACATCAGGTTTGAGAGTTTTCACAAGCTCTATTCCATCTGCGGCATTGGCTGCTTCACCAACAATGTTTACCTCTGGCTGGGTTTGTAAGGCAGCCCTTAAACCAATTCTTGTGAGGTTATGATCTTCAATCACGAGGATCTTGATTTCATCCATAGTTGCTTAACTTTACTGTTATCTATCTAAAGTACACATTAAAATAATCTTGTTCTCACATTCAGGATTTTATACAAAAAGCAATACGTTTGCTATTTTTCCGTGGACTGCATCTCCTCTAAGACATAAATAAGTTTATCTTGTAAGTTTTTCAAGACACAAGAGTTTTCATCTGACAATTCAATTTCATCAAAAAATATTTTTATACATTCCTCGGAAGATAGATGTTTTATGGTCTAAAACTGATTATCAAAATCTGGTAGCAACCAGGAGTCGCTGACTATTTGATCCCTTACCCTTGCTGTAGAAGGAATGATGCATACAAAATGGACTAAACTACTCCACCCTAGCACTCTACTTTCAGATATGGATAATCAGTCAGCTAATATACTTGGGAAAAAGTTATATTTATTGTTTATAAATACATTTAAACAATGTCCATTTAAGTATAATTACTGAAAAATCCTCAATTAAGGAAACTTTAAGGGAAAATGTGAAATTTTAATAGTCTCAACGCTGTTGGAGTAAGCTATTACTAGATTTGCGAGGAATAACCAAGCACTTGTTTTTTTTATTTTCAGAATTCAGGAGCAAAGCTAAGGACGCTTTGCCAAGGCGTCAGAATTCAGGAGTCAGAATATCCAAAAATCAAACTCTTAATTTACCTTGTTTCGTCGGTAATCATGCCAAATCCACATAAATTCTGAATTCTGGCTCTGAAGTTGTGAATTCTTACTTTTTATTTAGCCATGTCTTTAACTAAAACTGTTAAAAAAGATAAAATTCTCGTTGTCGATGACATTTTTGACAATTTACTGATATTAGAAGCAGTCCTACAAGATAATGACTATGAAATTAGCTTGGTGGAAGATAGTAAAATTGCTCTGAATATGGTTGAGCAGTCACCGCCAGACTTAATTCTCTTAGATGTGATGATGCCAGAGATCGATGGGTACGAATTTACTCGACGCATCCGACAAAATCAAGCGTTGCCATTTATCCCAATTTTGCTGATTACGGCTCATTATGAATCCAGCGTTGTTCAAGGACTTGATGCTGGTGCAGATGATTTTATTCGTAAACCATTCGATCCAGATGAACTACATGCACGAGTGCGATCGCTCCTGCGTCTCAAGCATAGCATCGACGAACGAGATCAAATGGCTAACCTGCGGGCAGATTTTGTCTCACGTTTTACTCATGATTTACGCATACCGCTAGTAGCTTCTAATCGGGTTTTAAAATTATTGCTAGAAGGCAGGTTTTGCGATGTTTCGCCACAATTGGAAGAAATAATTAATACCATGATTGGCAGTAATCAAGACCTGCTAGAAATGGTAAATACTTTGTTAGAAGTTTATCGTCATGAAGCAGGCTGTAAAACCTTAAAAATTTCTGATTGTAATATTCAGGAATTAGTGAGTGAAGTTGCTCAAGAATTAACTCCTTTAGCTGAAGAAAAAGGATTAGCTGTCAACCTTGATAAAGGTGAAACTGTGACTACGGTGATGGGCGATCGCGTAGAATTGCGGCGAGTTTTGACAAATATTATCGGCAATGCCATCAAATTTACAGATAAAGGTTCTGTCAATATTCAGTGCTATCTTAATTTGGCAGATGTAACTATTAATATCCAAGATACAGGGCCGGGAATTTCTAAACAAGACCAAGCAATATTATTCGAGCGATTTCGCCAAGGTAAACACCAGCGTTCTGGTAGTGGTTTGGGACTATATCTATCTCGTTGCATTATTGAAGCACATCAAGGCACAATCGATGTCACATCTGAGCCAGGGCAAGGTAGTACATTTACTATACGTCTACCTGTGGCTGACGAAAACTAGAAGTTCTTTAAATTGGTATTAGTGAAAATCAAAGTATTATCACAAATAAAATAGTGTTCACAGGTAAAATCTGTGAACACTAAGAAAACACTTGGACTTCAGGAGGAGGTAGACAAAAATTTGATTACTTATCTATTTCTGGAACAATATTGGGACGTTCTTTATCTTCCCAACCTACAGGACGTTTGGAATTATACCAAGCGATCGATCCTATAGTTACAGCAGCGATAAAGCCGACTACGAATAATCCTGTCAATACAATAGAGTAACTAGAACTAGGTTCTGATGTAACAGGTATGTCTGTTAAAAGATAAGTAAATAGTAGATTAATCATGAGTTGACACCTTTCAACAAAAATTCAGAGATGGCTGAGAAATTATTTTGTAAGCCGTGTTATCAAAATCTGGTTTTGAGTTGTCGATTTTTTACTTGACTCAGTTGCAAAATACTACATTACAACTGAAGTCAAGACAGACACAGAAAAGCTAGAAGTAGGGAGAAGGTTTAGTAAACTATGAGTTTGCTTACACCTTCTACCGATATAAACTTCAATTTAGTCTACAGCTTTCTTAACTTCATCTTTGACATTTTCAACTGTGTGACGAACCTGTGATTCTACTTGCTTAGCTTGACCTTCAGCTTTATCATCAGGGTTGCCAGTGATATCGCCAATTATTTCTTGAGCTTTACCTTCGATATTTTTAGCAACGGCTTTTGCTCTTTCTTCGAGACTCATAATTTACTCCTAAATTGTTTAGCTATTTATTCGTGATTGCGTTACCGAACTCGGCTTGCAATGTTTATAGAATACGTTTTAAAAAAATTATATTCTTCTATCTATAGATGTTTTTATTACAAATATTTGTATCCATTCTGTATAGTTATTCAAGGGCTTAATTCCTCTGAGAGAGTTCGAGTAATATTCCAAAGATAGAAAGGAATACTTCCATAGCTCTATCGGGAGATGAAATCATACCATTTTGGTTAAATTTACTCCTTGTCACGCAAATAAGTAGAGACGTTGCATTGCAACGTCTCTACTTTTGTGGGGAAAGGAGGGGTCTTACTTTGAATTTTCCCTCTTCCCCTAGTAATACCGTTTCACTTTAAGACTGATACAGATGGCAGGCAGGGGAAGTAATTTGTATCAATAATTGAGTGAAATGGTATAAGGGGGTAGGGGGTTAGGTTTGGCGTTGCTTTTTACAGATGATGTGAAAAGCCAAACCGGAGTTAGTAATGAGTACCTGTTTTGCGATGGTTGATGGCAGTAACAGCATCAGGCTTGAGTAATTTACCTTCATCCACGGTTGCATACACAACCCAGTGATCGCCACATTCCATACGTTGGTTGACTGAACATTCCAAATATGCTAGTGCGTCGGTAAGAACGGTACAGCCGTTATCTGCAACTGCTGTGCTAAAGTTCGCAAATCGATCTTCCCCAGGGGCGAAAGATTTACGGAAATGCTTCATGTAATCTTGATGATTGCCTTCAGGTAGTATATTCAGGGCAAATTTACCACCAGGATACATTAAAGATTCGATCGCTCGATCTTTGGCGATCGCCACGGTAAGTCCAGGTGGATTAAAGGTAGCTTGAGAAACCCAAGCGCCTAGCATCCCAGTAGATACTTCTCCAAGTCTTGCTGTCAGCACGCAAACGGAACCAACAATTCGGCCCACAGCTTGTTCCACCGGAGTCGCAGCTTGTTGGGGTACGCGTACCTTTTTAGCTTTTTTCAATGCTTGGGCAAAGTCTGTACCTACTTCTTCACAGAATTTGAGAGTGACATCATCGGGTTTAAATTTCACCTTCAAGGTTTCAAAACCCAAACGATATCCTGCATCCCGGAGTTTACCTTCAATTAAGTCAAATGCTTCCCCACTCCAGCCATAGGAACCAAACACCCCAGCCAGTTTGGTGTTGTCACCACTCGATAGCACAATACCTAAAGCAGTATGAATGGGAGTCGGCGCATGGCCACCGATGGTGGGAGAACCGATGATAAAACCATCTGACTGTGCTAAGTTGATGCGAATTTCATCGGGAGTGGCAAATTCACAGTTGATGGACTTGACTGCAACTCCGCCTTTGGTCAGTCCCAAAGCCATCGCTTGTGCTAAAGTCGCTGTATTCCCGTAAGCTGAGGCATAAAGTAAAGCAACGGAAATTTCGCGATCGTTGTGAGAACGACTCCATTCTCCATAAGCTTTGGTCAGTTGGATTAAGCCGGTGCGTACTAAAGGCCCGTGACCCACAGCATACATTCTCACCTGCAAATCTGATATTTTCTCCAAAGCTGCTTGCACGTGAGGAGCTTGGGGAGCCATCAGGCAGTTAAAGTAGTAACGCTGGTCTTCTCTAAGCGCCTCTGGATTATCATCAAACAGTTCATCGCCACAGATATGAGTTGCAAATAATTTATCTGTGTAGAGAATTTGGGTCTGCTGGTCGTAGGTACAAAGTCCTTCCGGCCAACGGGGACTGGGAATGGGGAGGAATTTTAAAACATGACCTTTGCCCAAATCCAGAGTTTCTTTCCCCCGCATCACCAAAACCTGCAAATCGCGGTCTAGGAAAGCAGCACGCAAATTGTTAGCACCGGGAAGAGAACAAACAAAAGTTACCTGTGGTGCTAGTTCTAAAATTGCTTTGAGGGTTGCAACTCGGTTGGGATTAAAATGACCTAAGACCACATAATCCAAACGTGTCAAATCTAAAGTTTGCCGCAATGCCTCTAAATAAATTTCGGTAAAGCTTTCTGGTGGTGGATCGATTAGTGCGGTTTTATCAGCTTCAATTAAATAGCAATTAGAGGTAGTACCTCTTTCCAATGCGTATTCAATTTCAAACCGCAGACGTGACCAACTACGTGCCTTGAGAACCTTACTATTTGTGGCAATTGGTAAAACTTGTACGTCGCGTGGCTTGGAATTGATCATAGGTGTTGAGTGAGGTAGTGTACTGGGGACTGGGGACTGGGGACTGGGGACTGGGAATTAGGGACTGGGGACTGGGGATTAGGGAAGAGTTTTCCTAGTACCCAGTACCCAGTACCCAATCCCTAGTAGTAATTTCCAACTTTGCGATGACGAACAGCTGTCAATGCATCGGCTGGGGACTGGGGATTAGGGACTGGGGACTGGGAATTAGGGAAGAGTTTTCCCAGTACCCAGTACCCAATACCCAATCTTTAGTAGTAATTTCCAACTTTGCGATGACGAACAGCTGTCAATGCATCGGCTTTGGAGACACGACCTTCTTGGACGGTGCAGTATAAAATCCAGTGGTCACTGCACTCCATGCTGCTCTGTACTTCACATTCCATGTATGCTAGAGCATCAGTCAGAATTGGGGAGCCGTTTTTGGCGGTTTGAGTTTTCACTCCCGCAAATCTGTCAGCACCAGGATGCAAGCGCTTGAGAAAGTGCTTTTTCAGTTCTTGATAATTGCCTTCTTCCAAGACGTTGAGGACGAAGCGATCGCCTATTTGCATTAAGGAATCAATGGCGCGGTCTTTGGCAACGGCTATTGTGAATCCTAGTGGTTGCAAACTCGCTTGTGTCACCCAGGACGCTAGCATGGCACTGCTGACATCACCTTTTTTGGTGGTAATTATGTACAGTCCGTTGCTAATGCGACCCAGCGCCTTTTCCATGTTGACATCAAGGGATTTGATTTGCTTGATGTTGCGATCGCGCACCAGCAATTGTCCCAAGTCTGTACCTGCTTCTTGGCACAATTGGAATGTGGATGCTGTGGGAACTTCTTTAATCCGAATGGCTGGGAAGGCTTCTTTCACACCAGAGTCAATAAATTTTCTCCGGAGTGTATCAATGGGTTCATCATCTCCGCCATAACATTCAAATAGCCCAACTACTTGCTTGTTTTTGGCCACAGCTAGCAATGAACTGATACTAGCTTGGGCGGCAGCGGCGGTACTTGGAGGCATACCAATAATGATGCCAGCTGCTCTACCAGCTAGTTCTTGGATTTCTTGGCTCCCAGCTGTACTCAGATCCAGGACTTCTACCCCAACTCCTGTTTTCAGGATTCCTTCGGCAATTGCGTGACCAAGGCGTTCACCATACCCGTAGTCTGAGACAAAGAACAAGCCAACTGTTGTTTCTGCTTTGGCTTGTCTTTGGCTCCAATTTTCGTAGCAGCCAGTGAGAACATCTAGATGGTGATATAATAATGGCCCGTGACCGTTGGCGATAATATTAATCTTCCCTAGTTCACCCATTCTCTTCATTGCATTCAGCAGAGAACGAGCGTTAGGACCCATCAAACAGTCGTAGTAAAATCTAAAGTCAGCTTCGATCGCTTCTAAATCTTCATCGAAGGTGCGATCGTCACAGAAGTGCATCCCAAAAGCATCACAGGTGTAGAGGATTTGGGTTTTGCGGTCAAAGCTAAAGATTGTGTCCGGCCAGTGCAGGTTAGGCGCACTCACGAATTCGATTTCGTGTCCTTTGCCAATATCTATGCGATCGCCACTTTTAACAATCCGCTTGGAAAAGGGATCGTGTACTAAACCTTCTAAAAATTGCAACGCAACTTTAGAAGCTAAAACGGTGGCTCGCGGCGCTAACTGAAGCACATCTTCCACTAACCCGCTATGGTCTGGCTCTGTGTGACTAACAATTATGTAATCTATTGTCTTGGGGTTGACAAGACTTTTCAAGGTATCTAAATACAGTTGGCGAAACTTCTGGTGAGAAGTATCAACCAAAACTGTTTGTTCGCCCCTAATTAGATATGAATTGTAGGTTGTACCATTTTGCAGTCCGAATTCGATATCGAAGCGATCGCGATCCCAATCGAGAGAGCGAATCGCCGTTGTATTAGGGGCAATTTCTACAGTTTGTATAGTTAACCGATGTTGAACGTTCTCTGCGATCGCTACCATTATCCGTCTCCGAGCGCAAATTATCAGATTTTTTTCTGTCCCCATTATCCCTATTAATTTTTTTGAAAGTTGTAATGAATATTAGTTTTTGTAATTTTTAACTTGTATTAATTATTGCTATTTTTTGGCAAGATTTTTAACTCAAAAAATATACTAAATACTAATTTATCCATCAATTAATACTGAGTATTTATTTTTGCAATAAGTTATGTTTTCTGATAATTTCAAAATATCATGTACATAATATTTTTTGACTATAAAACCTGAAAAAATTCCAAAATTATCACAAAATATCAGGCTATGATAATGTCGTTTTTTTTAAAGATGTATGGATATTCAAGGGATACCAGAATTAACAAAAAAATCCTCTATTTAGGGACTTCCAGAAAATAAATTATCCCAAATTGTTTGTACATTTTTCGGGTAGCACAGCTGTCATTGGTGTCAACTTCAGCTCAAACCTTTGTCCCACAATCGTTTTACCCCACCCCTCAACCCCCTCCTCGAAGATCGGGGTGGGGTGACTCCAGATTGATTGGTAATTGAGTAAGTTTTCTCTAACGTCATTACAAGGTTTTTACGTTAAGTTGACACTAATGCACAGCTGTGCGCCCCTACGAGAACGCATTTAGGCCAAGCGGTAGGGGGAGGGGCAGTCGTGTTAAGTCCAGAAATTGGGATAATTTATTTTTTGGAGTTTCCTATGTTGAAAGATGAATTTGGTAAAAGTAAATGCTCTCCCCTCTGATAAGTAAGAAAGGTAAGAAAGGTATGAAAGGTATGAAAAGTATGAAAAGTATGAAAGGTATGAAAAGTTTATTGCACACTTTTGATAATCATCAAAGAATAAGCAGTGAGCAGTATTTTTTAGAATGAGCGTTAAATATTTTGTTGTCTTAGCCAAGAATATTGGTACGTACAATGTAAATTTTATGTAAACTAGAGAAAACAGATATTTTTTCTGGGAGATAATAAAAGTTAATTTACTCAGAGCAGTAAAATAAAAAAACCTGTGCTTGTATATCTTTTTTTGCTCATCCAAGTCTAAAATCATCAAAAAAGAATTTTTAAAGTTTTGATAAATGCCCGGATCAATAGGAAGATGTGAAAAAGTTTAATGATACAGTTTTTTGTATTCGACATTAGGTAGCAATCAGGACAATGCCAACAAATTATTGTCCTCATAGCCATCAGCTACGGCCTCTGGCTATGCAATAAACAAACCTATACAGGCTAAGGCTGTCTAGTTTGATGCGCGTAACTTTTGACAATCAATTATCAACTTTGAAAATGTTATCAAGGCAATATTTCATGGGTGGTAGCCATCAGATTAGACGTGAGCATCCTTAATACTTATTGTTCAGTTGAATAGCGTATTATTCAGATGTATGCCGTAGCAAGTATAGAGGTCTGATATAGATATAAAAATGACAAAATTTGACTGTGTAAAAGGTTATTATTTATGGGATGCCGATTGAAAATTTTTCTAACTGAAGAAGAAAAGCTAACTCTAGAAGAGTTAAGAAAAGCCAAAGATGTTCCTCAACGTACCAAGGATCGTGCCCAAGTTTTACTGTTGAATGCTCGTGGCTTAAAAAATGAGGAAATTGCTAAAGGTTTGAACTGGGCGATTTCAACAGTACGTCAAACCCTTCATCGCTGGGAAAAGTTGGGGTTAGTAGGCTTGTGGGATGCTGCTGGCCGAGGAGGAAAAACCCGATATTCGGAATCAGATTTGATTTATCTAGAAAATTGCTTAGCTCAAGAAGCAAAGACTTATAATTCTAAAGAACTAGCAAACAAATTAGCATCTGAACGTCAAGTAAATTTGAGTGCAGATCGACTACGACGTGTACTCAAAAAAAGGGGAAGGAAGTTTGGAAATGCACCCGCAGAACTCCAGAAACAAAATATTTAACAAGAAAGAATAAAGGCGTCAGTCGTCAGAATTCAGAATTAATTCAATATCATGTCCGGTTAAAGACCCATAGTTAGGACTGACGCGGGGACACGGAGACACGGGGACGCGGAGAAATTTTTATTATGGGTAATTAGGCGGATATCATATAACGGCGATTTAACCCCGACACAAAACCTGCTACCTGTAGAGGCAGGGGAATTAAACCCCCAAACTTTGTTAAAAATCTGGTGGTCAACTTTTGTAGTGGCGGGTCTAAATCCCCCACTAAAAAGATTGCTGAATTCTGTTAGCGCAGCGGGGCGCAGCCCATTCTGAATTCTGAATTCTGTTTTAAAAGTGCTTTTGGAAGGTGGTTAAAAGAGAAATCAAACCTCGTTTAGCCACTCCAAAATACTGGCTTTACTTTCTGCTAACCCTTTATATACCAGTGACTCCAGCGACATAGACTCAATTGCAGTATACAGCTTAGACTTTAGCAGTGAATCTTTTTTAACTACACCACAATCTCTAAAGTAAGTACGAATTGTAAACAGCGCTGCTTCATACTCTGGTATTCCCCAAATGACTTGTCGCTCAATTCGCAAATAAAGCCTGGGATGTTGCAGATCAAAATCTCTACCTCGCCATTGGCTAACTGACACACCAAGCGGTGGTTCGGGATGGTGGTTCAGGCGGGTATCGTTACTCAAACCCCAAGCAAAGCGTACCATCGGTTTGTGAGTAATCATTGTATTAGCGATCGCTAAACCTCGCCGATTTATTTTTTCCATCCCCGCCACAGGCGCATGAATTGTGGCAAAATCTTGACCGATTTTTTCCTCAGCTGACCAGTGGTTGGGATAGCACAGATGAACTCCACTCAACCAGTTCCTACCATCAGCAGAACGGCAGATAATTGTCAGGTCTTCCTGCACCTGTGCTGCTAAAGCATCGAGGGTAGAAGCATAAGCTGGAACAACTTGGCTACCTTCGACTTGGTGTAACTGGAACTCTGCATCTAAATAGAGTGTTTCTTTGGTAAGTTGGCTGTGAAATTTGAGGGTGTTATGTATTGACTTTTGATAGTAAAAGTGCTTTGGGTGTTCTTGGGTAAGGCGATTAATTATTAAACGAGCGACCGCACTTGCCACAGCCTTAGAATAATTGCAGGTTTGGTAGTACTTGCTCAACCGTTCCTCACGGGCTAACAACTTAGCTTGACGGTACTGGGTAAAATTATCATCAATTTGAAATACCTGCCCATCTACCTGAGTGTTACCCAAACAGCAGCCAAAAGGCATCATCCCTGGCTTAACTTCGTAGCGTCCACTCATCAGGGGAAAGTAGCAAGCCGAATTATTAGAAGCTTCCACTGTCCTAACTTCTTGGAACAAGTTGTCTAGAGACACAGATTCTATTATGCTTGTTTTTTATTCTTCTCATTTCTAATATATACAGCAGAATCAGCGAAGGCTTCCGACGAACGAAACTCCGGAGAGTAAAACACGCTTTATACCTGGATAACAGACTTAGATTGTGTACCTCACTTTCCTTGAAATCTGCTGTAAGCTGTCGCGCCTACAAGTTGCATTATCATCTTTTAGGTAAAACCTGCAAACCTCTCCTCTGCTCCTCTGCCCCTCTGCTGCCTCAAAGTGCAAATTAAAAGCACAACAGCTTAGGGACTTCCAAATAAAAAAATATTCAATTAACTCTTGTGGGGTGGGCGTCTCGCCCGCCCAGTCCATAGGGCGGGCAAGATGCCCACCCCACAATATTGGATAATTTATTTCTTGGAGTTCCCTTATCTATGAGGGAGATCTTCAGCAGAGGGGAATAATCAATAATGAATGTCCAATCACAAATGATAAATTACTAATCATCAATTTCTTTCCAACCATGCATAGCTGCTATAGCTTTAGTAACCCATTCAATTACAATTGGGGGAGCTTCTGATATCAAGATGCTAGGATAAACTGCTGCACCCCATTCGGGATGAATTAACACACGGCATTGATTTTTAATCACTGGATAGTTGAGTAAAGCTTGAACAACTGCTGTGTCGTCGTGGGGAATTGCTCCGGGATGGGATAATAAAGGATAGCCTGTACGAGGGTCGATTAGGTCTGTTAAATAACCGCGATCGCGCAAATTAAATGCCAAATCGCAGCCAAATCTCATAAACTTTTCCCGTAAGCGTTCTTTGTCTGTCTCTACTTGGGCTGTCTTTTCCACTAGTTGATAGCGCGATTGTTGTAAAACAATCACTACTCGTAAAAATGGCTGCTGTTTCCAATCTGGTAATATCCGTTCGCAGTTGGCACAGATATATTGACTGGGGGGATGAATTGAAATTTGAACCGCTTGTCCCGTTTCGCCAACTAAATTAATGGGATAGCCTTGCTCCGAAGTGTAAACTCTGGGATAGTTCACTAAATTGATTCGGTTTTTGCAAAGTTTTTCAATTTAATCTACGGTATAGATGATAACTCTTAATAGTTGCAAAAAATCATCAAATTTATATAATAAATTAGTTTTCTTGGAAGTAGTTGTTAATAATTTGACAATTTTAATCTGATTTTTATCCTTTATTAACCTGTTTAAATGGGATTTGCTGGGTTGGCTGTTGAAATATGGGCAATCAAAAACGATATCATAGCAGTCCTAAATGACAAAGTGAAATCTTGCTGCTCAGGCTGTCAACAGTCACCACTGATATTTTTCACAACTCAAACAGGATTGCTATAGCGATTTGTAGAACCGCAAGGGGTGTATCGATTAGCTAATGGAGATTTGGTGATGAGTCGTGAGTGTCGTTGAGGTTGGAGAAAGAATTCAGAATACAGAATACAGAATACAGAATTCAGTAGGCTAACGCACCGCCAACAATTTAAGGTGCGGCGCTTGGCGACAACGCACCCTACATCAAATTTATATTTGTTCATTCAGAATTCAGAATTCTGACTCATGAATTCTTCCTTGCTAATTGAGTTTTAAAGAATTCACTGGCACCTCATCCCAAGAATCGACTGTGCGTAATCGTGCTACCCAACCTGCCGCTTTTTGTGTCTCGGTCAAATTATTCTCAAAGGAATGATGACAATCTTTGGCTTGAGATTCGTTACAACAAGCAATACAAGCATGAATCATCCCAGACGGATCGATTTGCTCATTTACCCAAATAGTCATAAAATATTCCCTCAAAAACTTTAATCAAAAAAGCTATTCATCATTTTAGAATAGTGGACTACCTATACACTTCAGGTGTCGTTACTTTTTTTAAGCATTCCGTACCATCCAAACAAAAAAGCCTAGTATCTGATCTATTGGAGGCAAAGGATAGTCAGTTAAATCAATTTCTACTATCTGCTCTACTAGCCGAAGAAACCGCCACTGAGTTCCATTGGTGATACTCCCATAGATTGCTTGTGTGGGATTTTCTTTGAGGTGGTTAAATCGCTGGGCGGCGATCATTTCTGCAATACATTGACCTATGCCAGCATTTAAGTCACCTTTTTTTGCCTCTACAATTACTACTGTAGGCGCTTCTATTTCTAGCAGTTCTGGAAAACGGCTAATTAAAAAATCGCATCGACCATCTAATCCAACTGTTGCATCCACTGTAAAATCTTGACCAGAAAAAAGGCTGATTTTACGCTCCAATATCCGACGAGCCTCTACTAGAACAGGGCTGATTATTAACTCAGATCGCGCCTTTTCGCTACCTGTCGCCACTGCTAGTGGCAAGTTTTCCTTGAGCGATTCTTGCAAGTTTGAACTAGGGCTAATTGGTTCTATTTCAGGTAAAAAGCGATCGCCCTCACGAGTGGCAATCCCAAAGGCGCTTTTTACCTTGCCAAGTGTGAATTCGTCATATGCCATTTTAACTTTGTTAAACTGTATTCCAGAACCTGGATTTTAATCCCATCAGCTGTTCATTGATGATGTGAGGGCGACACAAGCAGTACATTCACGATTATTGCAAGAGTGCGATCGCGGCGCAGCAATTTTGTATATTTCTACAGAATTAGAAGAAGTAATGGCCATGAGCGATCGCATTGCCGTAATCTACAGAGGTGAGTTTGTAGGTATTTTAGATGCACAAAGGGCGACAGTGGAAGAGATTGGTTTATTGATGGCTGGAGGAAGTGGGGAGTCGGGAAAATGAGGGAGAGAAAGGAAATAACTCCTCACTCCTCACTTCTCACTCAGCATACTCCCAGTCTCTCTTCCTCATGACACTTGACATAGTTCATAAACCCACGTTATAAAATCTTAAAGAAAATTAAATCAGTCTGCCTAATCCACTTTATTACCTAAAAACTTTTGTAAACGGTAAACCGGAGCGGAGGAACCAATTCTGGGGCGTATCTTGAAATCGATTACTTAGTGGATCTGAGATTTGAAAATGGAGACTAATCCAAAATCTAAAATCTAAAATCCAAAATCGATGACAGAAGGACATCTCTCAGTCCTAGCCCGTCAGCTAACTTCGTCGGCATTGAGAGGAGACTGAACGAGCAGCATTCTTACTAGTAATGCCTTGTTCTCGTCAGTGTCCTTTGGCTGGTAACTTTGCAGCTTCGTTGTACCTGCCCTCGGCCTTGAGGAGAGGATAATACTACCTTGATTTCTGGCGTTTGAGGCAGGATCATTTACCTTGAGGTAAAGTTCAACCATGTTCCAGAATAAGAAACATCGCATTGCCCTAATTTCTGTTGATGGTGACCCAGCTGTTGAAATTGGTCAAGAAGAAGCTGGAGGTCAAAATGTATATGTGCGTCAAGTAGGTTATGCACTAGCAAACCAAGGTTGGCAAGTGGATATGTTCACTCGTCGTAGTAGTCCTGAACAAGCTGTCATTGTTCAACATAGCCCAAACTGTCGTACTATTCGGTTAAAAGCCGGTCCAGCAGAGTTTATCGGCCGAGATAACTTATTCGACCATCTACCAGAATTCATCAGAGAATTCCAACGATTCCAGCACCAGCAAGGGTTCCGTTACTCCCTAATTCATACCAACTACTGGTTGTCTTCTTGGGTTGGCATGGAATTGAAAAAACAGCAACCGCTGATTCAGGTACACACTTACCACTCTTTAGGAGCGGTCAAATACAGAAGTATCAGTGATGTTCCTGTAATTGCTGTCCAGCGATTAGCTGTAGAAAAAGCTTGTTTGGAAACTGTAGACTGTGTGGTTGCAACTAGTCCGCAAGAGCAGAAGCATATGCGGGTACTCGTATCCAGCAAGGGAAACATTGAAATGATTCCTTGCGGCACCGATATCGACAAATTTGGGGAAATTCAGCGGTCTGTGGCGCGGGAAAAATTAGGAATTGCACCAGATGCCAAGATGGTTCTCTACGTTGGTCGCTTTGACCGCCGCAAAGGCATAGAAACCTTAGTCAGAGCCGTTGCCAAGTCTAGTTTCAGGGGTGAGGCTAACTTCCAGCTAGTGATTGGCGGTGGTAGCCGTCCTGGTCAGAGTGATGGCATCGAACGCGATCGCATTGCTAGCATCATCACAGAACTCGGACTAGAAAATTGTACAACTTTTGCCGGTCGCCTAGATGATACTGTCCTTCCCTTCTACTACGCCGCTGCTGATGTCTGCGTAGTGCCCAGCCACTATGAACCTTTTGGCTTAGTTGCCATTGAGGCAATGGCGAGTAAAACTCCAGTGGTAGCTAGTGATGTTGGTGGATTGCAATTTACTGTTGTACCAGAAGTCACAGGATTACTTGCACCCCCAAAAGATGAAGTAGCTTTTGGGGGTGCCATAGACCGCATTCTTACTAGCCCGTCTTGGCGAGACGAATTAGGCGAAGCGGCTAGGCAACGCACAGAAATTGCCTTTAGTTGGTATAGTGTCGCCTTCCGACTAACTCACTTATACACTCGTCTGCTAGCTGAAAGCGCATCCAATAGCCGACCCCCGGTTGCAGCTTAACTAACAGTGATCAATATAACTGGTAACCGATTGAACTACTGAACCTAGTTAATTAGGGAGTCAAAACCATGCTAAACATTGGAGATTATGCTTTGCATCAAAGAACAGGGCAGGTTGGTCAAGTTTTAGGTTATGGACATCAGTTAATGGATGGAGTTTATATAACCACCCTCAAAGTTAGAATGACCAAGCGTCAAGGAACTCGCCGTCAAAGCACATTTGTGGAAGACGCTTACTCTACTTGGACGCTGACACAGGGAACATAAAAAACACCCAATTACTTACTTCTTGTGGGGTGGGCGTCTCGCCCGCCCGTAACCAAACCCAAACAAGATGTCGCAATCAAATACCAGTCCTATATATAGCAATCCGATTTGATTTGGAGAATCACTCGTAGAGGTAAGGGACTGGGGACTGGGGACTGGGGACTGGGGACTGGGAAGAAGGAATAAAGGTGTACCTAGCTTCCTAAAAATCAAATATGAGTCCTATATAAATAATTTTGTTTAATTATTGAATCCGTTATAGCTACTGAATTTTTGATGCGATAATAGCAATAAATACAGCAAGACCTAGCGCTCTGCGAAAATAATTAACGCCTTGAAATAATTCCAGCCAAGCCCAAGTAAACAAAGAACCATTTGCCAGTATTTCTAACACTGTATTGATTTTGCCACTTGTAAAAATTAGAGCTAGCAAACTGGTTACTATCCAAACAATAAGGGGCAGGTTTGGCATCTGAGCTATAACAATTTTGCCATCGCTGTCACGGAAGGTTTTATCAATTAATGTATTTTCCATCATTTTTAATTTGTGAGATGAGAGCGGCAAAAGATATTCATAGTATCACTGAGCGCGACACGCTCTGCAATGCTGCAAGGTCGCTTGACGAGCTGATGCTTTAACTTTACACTAATTGTCCCAAAGTCCGCTTGTAACCAAAGAAGGACAAGATTCTACGCCACAAGAGGCAAAAAATCAAAAATTTCAGTGGATAATCATGATAGCGATCGCACCTCTTAAAATGAATTAGTGTAGCTAATTACTGCTGGAGGTACTCAAATATGGGGCAGCTAAAGTCCGCCGAGGAAATGCCTGGTACTTATGGCTTGCCCGTCTTGGGCGAGACTTTGGAAATATTCCGCGATTTAGAACTGTATCTATGGCGGCGATTTCATCAATATGGTTCAGTCTTTAAGACCAGGGTGATGGGACATAAACGTGCTTATTTAATTGGCCCTGATGCTAATCGCCTGGTGCTGGTGGAACAAGCAGAAAATATGTCATCGCGGATTGGCTGGTATTTCCTGGAACCCACATTTGGCAACAATATTTTATTACAAGACGGGGAAGAACATCGGCTAACTCGTCGCTTAATGTATCCAGCATTTCACGGAAAAGCGATCGCCACATATTTCCACACAATTCAAAATATAGTGGAAGACTTCCTCAAAGATTGGGGAGAACAGGGAACAATTTCTTTAAATTCTAGTTTCCGCCAGTTAACCCTGAGAGTTGCTACTCGCCTGTTTTTGGGGAGTCAAAACAAAAGCGAAGTAGAGCAAACTAGTCAGTGGTTTACACAATTAATTGATAGCAGTTTGGCAATACTCAAATGGAATGCCCCTTTTACTTTATACGGTCGCGGTCAAAATGCCAGGAGTAAATTAGTCGCTTTTTTGAATCAAGCGATCGCCAAGCGTATCGAAGATGGTAATTTAGAAGAATCAAAAGATGTTTTAGGATTATTGCTAGCTGCTGTTGATGAAGACGGCAATAAATTAAGCCAAGCACAGGTAATCAACGAAGCATTATTACTACTGTTTGCTGGACATGAAACCACAGCTTCTTTGCTAAGTTGGGTAATATTTGAATTAGGTCATCATCCAGAATGGCGAGAGCGACTGCGTAAAGAACAGTTAGCAGTTGTGGGAAATAATCCCCTAACTCTGTCTCACCTCAAACAACTTCCAGAGTTAACCAACGTCCTTAAAGAAGCAGAACGCCTTTATCCCCCAGTGTATGCCTATAATCGTGGCGTCCTCAAAGATATTGAGTATGCAGGCTATCGCATTCCCGCTGGTTGGTTTGTGACGATTTCCCCAATGCTGACTCACCGTCTACCAGAACTTTACACCGATCCCGATCGCTTTGACCCCGACCGCTTTGCACCACCTCGTGAAGAAGATAAAAAGCATCCTTTTGGACTCATCGGTTTTGGTAATGGTTCCCACAGCTGCTTAGGCATGGAATTTGCCCAAATGGAAATGAAAATCGTGCTTTCTACACTGCTTCGCCATTACGATTGGACAGTCAAACCGGATTATTCTGAGATTACTCCATATTGTAAAGCTTCTAAAGTTAAGGACACTTTAGAAGCGTATATTACAGTAATTTGATTGGAAGTCTACTGTCTAGCTGCTGCTATCAAATGTTGATGTACTAAATACTCAAATTGATAGAGATAAGCAGCAATAATTACTTGAATTAAATTTGAGATTGTCAACAGAGGTGGTGCTTCATTTTTAAATAAAGTTAATAAATTAAATAAATCAGGAGATGGCGAGAAAAGTCCTAAAATACCAAATACTATGACTGCTGAGAGAATATTTACCGACCAACCATATAGTCCTTCCCACCAACTGAGCAAACTTGGAAAAACTCCTGGGGCTGATTCTATTTCTGTTACTCGGCTTTCTGGGAAGAAGTTATCTAAAAACCGATGTAGCCAATGGTGAACAAATGCCACCAATATGATAGGAGAAAGTTGGGCTACCAAACTAAATAAATAGATTAATTTGATAAAAATCAGCCTGGGTAGCAAATTAATCAACATGAAAATAATCATTCCAAGATAAGCGATCGCGTGTTGTAAACCAATTATTAGTAGAATAAGAGCGATCGCATTCACCCAAAACCGGGGAGTAGGAATCCAAGAAGGCCAATTTTGCATAAATTTTTTTAGAATGTTTGAAAAGCCCTAATCCTAGCTGAATTTCTAGATTTTGATGAAGTTTTGTAAGGAAACTTGCACCATCACCATAAAATCTGCAATCAGAAACACTTATGGTGGCAGGACTCCTGAAAATCACCTCAATACTAATCTACTGGTAGCAAAATTAAAAGGCAAATATGAGTGCCCTGATCCTCAATTTATATCCCACCATTGAACTAACAGATGAGCAATTCTTCCAACTGTGTCAGAATAATCGAGATTTGCGACTTGAGCGCACGGCAGAGGGAGAATTAATTATTATGCCACCAACTGGATGGGAAAGCGGAAATCGCAATAGTAGACTGACACAGCGCTTAGGTAATTGGGCTGACGCTGATGGTACAGGGCTGGCTTTTGACTCTTCAACGGGTTTCAAACTTCCTAATGGTGCAAATCGGTCTCCTGATGCGTCTTGGGTGAGTCGCCAGCGATTAGAAGCCCTAAATCCAGACCCCGACAGATTCCTACCAATGGCACCCGATTTTGTAGTGGAATTACGTTCTGCTTCAGACAGCTTAAAAACTGTACAAGAAAAGATGCGGGAATATATTAACAATGGTGTGCGTTTGGGTTGGCTAATTGACCCCCAGAATCAACGCGTAGAAATTTATCGCCCAGGACAGGATGTTGAGATTCTGCCATCGCCCACTAGTTTATCAGGAGAGGATGTCTTGCGTGGGTTTGTGTTGGATTTAGCGCAAATTTTGAATTAAGTATTGTTTTACGTCAAAATCGCCCCACCCATCAACCGTTCATACCGATATTTCAACTCTTCCTTCATCAAATTCCAGCGCTCTAAAGTAACATCCATCTCGATGATTTTCTCCGCTGCTTGGCGTGCTAAAAGTAAAACTTCCTCATCTTCCAGCAAACTCGCTAATGTAAAATCTGGCACTCCAGATTGACGAGTTCCCAGTACTTGCCCTGGACCACGAAAACGCATATCCATTTCCGAAATGAAAAAGCCATCCTGGGACTGTTCTAACACCTTCAGCCGTTGTTGAGCATCAGGACTCCTAGAACTACTCATCAACAAACAGTAGGATTGAGCCGCGCCACGACCAACACGCCCCCGTAATTGGTGCAGTTGCGATAAGCCAAATCGCTCTGCATGTTCAATGAGCATAACTGTAGCATTAGGTACATCTACACCCACCTCAACAACAGTAGTCGAAACTAAAATTTGTGTTTCGTTATCACGGAATTTAGTAATCGCTTCGTCCTTTTCGGCTGAACTCATGCGACCATGCAGCAGCCCCACCTGAAAATCTGGGAAAACGCTTTCCTGTAACTTTTGATGCTCATCAACAGCCGATCGCAAATCTAATTTTTCCGATTCTTCTACCAACGGCAAAACTACATAAACTTGTCTTCCTTGGGCAACTTCTCGACGCATCAAGTCGTAAGCATGGTTGCGTTGCTGACCTGATAGCACTGTTGTCTGAATCTTTTGCCGTCCTGGTGGTAACTCGTCAATTTGGCTAACATCTAAATCCCCGTGTATCGTCAGTGCTAGTGTTCGCGGAATTGGAGTAGCTGTCATAGTTAACACATGGGGTTGCTGGCCTTTTTGCTGTAAACGCGCCCGTTGTTCTACCCCAAAGCGATGCTGTTCATCAATCACTACTAACCCCAATTGCTGGAAATTTACAGGGTCTTGAATCAAAGCATGAGTTCCCACTAACAACGGCAATTCACCGGTTTCCAACTGAGAATGTATTTGTCTGCGTTTAGCAGTTTTAGTAGAACCTGTCAGTAATTCCACTGGTAAATGCAGCAGGTTAAACCAACTAACTAACTTGCGATAATGCTGTTCTGCCAAAACTTCTGTAGGAGCCATTAGCGCCGCTTGGTAGCCAGATTGAATTGCTGCAAGGATAGCCAGCACAGCAACAACAGTTTTCCCAGAACCGACATCGCCCTGTACCAAACGATTCATCGGTGCGGGTTTTTGCAAGTCGTTGAGGATATCGTTGATGACTCGTTGCTGTGCGCCAGTGAGTTTAAAAGGCAGTATTTCGTAGAATTTCTCTATCAATTGACCGCGTGGGGCGAGGATAGCGCTGGTTTGAATTGCCCTTGCTTGTTGTTGACGTTGCAGTAAACCGAGTTGCAGGTAGAAAAACTCATCAAAAACTAAGCGACGACGGGCGACTTGCAGAGTTTCGCCGTCCTTAGGAAAGTGGATATTAGCGATCGCATCTTTCAATTCCATCAAAGCATATTTCTGCCGCAAACCACTTGGCAGAGGGTCTTTCAGTTGAGCCGCAGCAGGCAAAGCAGCAATTACCGCTTGTCGCACTGAATTCGCCACCACTCCCTCAGTCAATGCATAAATTGGCACTACGCGTCCAATATTCAGCGACTCAATGGGATCTCCTGGATTTGCCAAAACCTCTAATTCTGGATTATCCAGCGTCAAGCCGTATTTACTTTCTTTCACCAACCCACACGCCGCTATAATGCTACCTACAGAATAACGGCGTTTTAAACTTTCTTGCCAACCGCGACTACTAAAACGTGTACCTGCGTAAAAACGCCCAATTTTAATTTGACCGCTGTTATCTTTTACTACCAGTTCTAAAATTGATAATTTCTGATTCTTGGGGCTAGTAAAGCAGTTGCAACGCTTCACTGTCGCCACTATTGTTACCGTCTCACCCGCCTGTAACTCGCGGATATTCACCTGACGCGCATAATCAATGTGGTCGCGGGGATAATAAAAAAGCAAATCGCGGACGGTTTGTAAACCAAGACGTGCTAAATTATCAGCTCTTTTAAAGCCTATTTCCGGTAAATCACTGAGTTTTTGCTCAATCTTTGGAGCAAGCCTCCGACTCACCTCAGCAACAATTGGAGATGTTGGATTTTGGTTTTTGGATTGATAAGTTCTCCTCTGCTCCCCTGCTCCCTTGCTCCCTTGCTCCGCCTCGTCTTCCTGCTGTATTTGATAAAGATACCGACGAGTCTCTGCTACCAAGTTTTGCCTTTCCTCCAGTGCTAGATGTGGATAACTAGCAAATTGCACCGCTAGTCCTTGCCAACGGCGGCGTTCACTTTGGGGTAAACCTGTGGGAAATTTCCCGAAAGTTAGGCTCAGGAATTCGCTGAAGCGGTATTCCCTGCCCATCAAGTCTGTAAAGCCACGTTCGGCTTCTATTGCCAAGGCTTTATGCAATCGTATCCAATCTGGTTTTTCATTACTCATTGGTCAGCAGAGTGAGGAGTTAGGAGTTAGGAGTGAAGAGTTAGGAGTGAGGAGTTACGAATAAATAACTCATAACTCATAACTCATAATTCATAACTCATAACTTTATTCAAACCAACTAGCACGCCATGCAGCTTCAGCTTCAGCAACTGCTCTTTCTCGAAGTTTCTTTTGATACTCTCGTTCTAGCTTGTTTAGCTGAACTAAGATACCGCGGATTTGCCTGCGCTCAGATGAGAGTGTAGGATCAGCAAATTCAATTTCCCCTAGTCGCAAATTAATAGCCATAATCTGCGTCAGACTAGAATCTTCTGACTGCTGCTCATTTTCAATTTCAATTACTAAGTTTAATAAATTGGGTGGCCCTGGCATTATCTCGGCAGATGCTTCTGATGCAGCCGCAGCCGCAGCTGCTAAAATCGGTTCTGGTAATTTTTTGGGTAATATCCCGGCTTTTTGTAATAAAAGATTAGCATCATGGGAAACTTTTTTCAGTATCTCTTGGGTAACCTCCTCTAAGTTCTGTTGCCATTTTGCCAGTTCTATAGGACTAGAGGTGTCTGGAGATAAGAAGGATGAGGGGGATGAGGGGGATGAGGGAGATAAAGAAGTATTTTCTTCCTCATCTGGTGCTAATTCTTCATCTTCCCCTGCTCCCTCATCTTCCCCTGCCCCCTCATCTCCCCCTGCCCCCTCATCTCCCTCATCTCCCTCATCTCCCTCATCTCCCTCACTTTTAATATAAGTAACCAACTGCTCAGCTGCCACTTGGCCTAACTTGCGGATGGCTTGTTGCAATTGTTGGCGCTGACTCAATGACAAATGCAGGAAGCTTTCAGGATACCCTTGAGTACAAAGGTGGTAAGTAGCTAGAATCAACTGTTTTTGTACAGCTAGTCCCAAGGTGGCTAGATAACTAGCATAAGCGGTTTGTAATTCTAGTGCGATCGCTCCAATCGCTTCTTTGAGTGCTGCAATATCCCGCTCAATTCGCTCGATTGCTCTTGCCATAACTTCTCGCTCTTACCCATATCAATCATTAATAGTACAAATATACTTATTTATTTGAGGATATATAGCGGTTCCCATTCAGATGCAGTACAACATCATATCGCAAGGTGTAGGGGCACGGCACTGCCGTGCCCTTACAGGTGTACCTCATTCAAATGAAAATCGCTATAACTTTCCTAAGCATTTTAAATTTTGAATTATATGGGAAATTTCGCTGCTCTATTAATAAAATACAGGTCAGGCTATTGGCTTGACCTGTCCTTAAAGAAGTTAGGAGTTATGAATTAAGAAGTTAGGAGTTATCAATTATGAGTTATGAATTATCAAGCCAACTCCAAACTCCAAACTCCTAACTCCTAACTAAATCTTACTTGCCGCCCATTTGTGCAGCGACTTCCTCAGCAAAGTTACTTTCTTGCTTTTCAATGCCTTCGCCCAGTACATAGCGGACAAAGCGATTTACTTGGATGTCTTCGCCTACTTGCCCCTTGACTTGCTTCAACAATTCTTCTACAGAAATACTTTGATCGCGGATGTAAGGCTGATCTAGCAAAGTTAATTCTTTGAGGCGTTTGTCAATCCGTCCCTGAACAATCTTTTCTTTGATGTTATCTGGCTTGTTGGCCAAATCATCCTTGCCCATTTCAATGTCTTTTTCTTTTTGAGCGATCGCGGTAGGAATTTGGTCTACGCTCACATACTCGACATTCGGACATGCCGCAACTTGCATTGCAGCGTTCCGTGCCAAGGATTGGAACTCTTCCTTACCAGCTGCTGAGTCAGTTTGAGAACCCAACTCTACCAATACACCAACTCGACCGCCAGTGTGAATGTAGCTATCTACTACACCTTGCTTGTCTTCTGCTAGTGCAAACTTGATAAAGCGACGTAGTTGGATGTTTTCACCAAGTGTGGCAATAGTTTGCTTGATAAATTCATCTACACTAACGCTTTCATTTTCAGAATAGGGTTGAGCTAACAAGGACTCAACACTGTCAGCATTTGTTGCAAGCTTTGCTAGGTTCTTAACCAAAGCTTTAAAAGCTTCGTTACGAGCAACAAAATCGGTTTGGCAGTTCACTTCTATGAGTACACCCACTCGACTACCAGGTTCAATGTAGGTGTCTACTAGACCTTCTGCTGCAATGCGATCGCTTTTTTTACCCGCCGAAGTGATGCCCTTTTTCCGTAGCCAGTCTGCGGCTTCTTCTATGTTGCCATCAGTTTCTTTCAGCGCCTTTTTGCAGTCCATCATGCCGGCACCAGTTTTTTGGCGTAGCTCTTGGACGAGTTTTGCAGATATTTCCGCCATGTTGCCTCAATTTCTAACTTGACCTCGAGTTGTAATCGCTCACCTAATTTAGTGCTGAGTGCTGAGTTTTGAGTGTTCAGTTATCAATTTTGACAACTCACAACTTACAACTTCAAAAATCAACAGATTCACCACTATGCGATTTGCTGAGTATTTCTATCTTACTCAGCAATGCCACTTGCTCCACTTGGGGAGACCCCATCGCCTTTGGCGTCTCCCCTTGGGAGAAGACCGCAGTAGTTCCTCAGCACTCAGCACTCACTACTATTCTTCTTCTTCTTCGTCGGGAATCAGGGTGTCAGTATACTCGCCTTCCTCGTAGTCTTCGTCATACTCAGTACCATCGTAGTCTTCGTAATCCTCTTCAACATCGAGTTGACCGTGACGACCTTCATAAATGGCATCTGCCAATTTTCCGACTATCAGCTTAATCGACCTGATGGCATCGTCGTTTGCGGGGATGGGGATATCCACTACATCTGGGTCGCAGTTTGTATCCAGCATGGACACAATGGGAATGTTGAGTTTTTGGCATTCTTGAACAGCGTTATATTCCCGTCGTTGGTCTACAATCACCACGATATCGGGCACTTTTCGCATTGTTTTAATGCCACCCAAGTATTTTTGCAGCTTCGCCATTTCCCGACGTAGCATCGACGCTTCTTTTTTCGGCAATAAATCTAGTGCGCCGCTTTCTTCCCGCCGTTCCAAATCTTTGAGGCGGTCTACCCGTGTTTTAATAGTTGTCCAGTTGGTCAACATACCGCCCAACCAGCGTTGGTTAATGTAATGGGAACCGCAACGGCTGGCTTCTTGGGCAATAATTCCAGCAGCTTGCCGCTTAGTGCCGACGAAAAGAAATTTCTTTCCTTGCTCTGCCTGCGATCGCATATAAGTATAAGCATTATCCATCAACTGGGCAGTCTGCACCAAGTCGATGATATGTACACCATTGCGGGAAGTGTAAATGTAAGGAGACATTTTTGGGTTCCAACGCCGGGTCTGATGCCCAAAGTGAACCCCTGACTCCATCATTTGAGCCAATGAAACAACTGGCATATATTTTTTAACTCCGATTCGGGTTAAACCTCCATCCAAGCGTATTTCCCAATAAGGAAACACCCGAATTCTCAGATGTGCGAGATTAGTTAGCCATACTAGGTTAGCATATTCGGGAAAGTTAGGGGATTGGGGATTGGGGAGTGGGGAGTGGGGAGTGGGACACGGAAAAGAGAAGACCAGGTTACGGGGACGCAAGGTAAAGACTGGTTGCAAGTTGTCTCCCTATCTCCCTATTCCCTCATCTCCCAGTCCCCAGTCACCAGTCACCAGTCCCCACTCACCACTCCCCACTCCCTAACTACGCAAACTCGATAGTCTCAACAAACTCTAAAATATTCTCCTTGATATATTCGGCTTCTTCTTCAATGGAATCGGGAGTTTCGCCGTTAAGAAAGCTGTGCTGGCTGCTAACTATATACAAAAATTCACCACTGATAAATATCAGTAGCCCTCGATACGCATCTAATCTAACGGCAGTTCCATTATTTTCTTGCTTGGAAATCGTCGAACCTTTCGGCATATTGATTAAGACGTAGTAAGCTCCTTGTAAAGTATCTTCTAAGTATTCAGTATATTCTACAGTTGCATCTGGTACATTTGCCAAAATCGCTTGGGGCACGTACTTGTCTACTAAGATTGATTGTAAATATTTTTGTTGTCCAAGAGATTCGAGTTCCTCTGACTGTTCCACGGGAAAAGGATAATAATCGATTCTCAGCAAAGTACCAATGTCATCGGAAAAGCCAACTACTCCTTCCTGACTTTGAATTCTACCGCCGTTTTCGGGATCAACTGGAACCGGCACTGTAAAATTCCCTAAGGGGGATTGATATGCCTCTTGAGCATATTCTTCTATAATTACTGTCTCATCTTCGTCATCTGTATATTCTTCCTCTTCTGCTTCTTGAAAGGCTGCAATTACCTCCTTAATGATTTCGTCTGCTTCTTCATCTTCAAGTTCCAAGGCTGTTTGTAGCTTTTTGAGGTAGGCTTGTTTCTGTTTAGGAATGGCAAGTTCATCGTCTAAAAGCACTATCACCCCGGCGGCGAAACCATCAAGTACTAACTCATCGGAGAGAGAAATTTTAGCGGTATTAAATAAGACACCAAGTCCTTCGTCTTCTGCAATACCTATGAGTCGATCTACGATTTCGATAATTTCGTCTTCTGAGTATTCCTCAAAGACCTCGAATTCCCAAAGAATACCTGCTAAGCTTTCTGCATCGACATCTTCAATGGATAAATCAGCGATCGCTGTCACAGTTGCGATCGCCGCCACGGCTTCCTCTGGACTTAGCGATTCCTCTGATGTCTCTGATGAGTTAAAAATCTTGTCATATTTGCTCATAATTCTTACCAGCATCAATTGGTTTATAGTAATAACAGTTTGAAAGTGACAATGGTCAGTTTACCAATGGAGTGAATCTCCAAAATAATAACTTTAGTAGTGGCTTACACCAACTTTGGGTTTGAGATTTGGAATTAAAAGTCTTTACCAAAAGGCTGTTGGGTGGAATTTCCAAAAAGTCAATCACGAGAAAATCCCACTACCAATACCCCCTACTCCCCATTCCCCACTCCCCACTCCCTTTTTCATTCCCCATCCTGATTCGTGACATACAGGAAGCGATCGGCAATGTTTTCGTAAAAACTGGTATCGAACCAGTAACCTTGGTGTCCTTGATCGCCCCAGGATGCTTGATATTTCATTTCAACGTTATCCAGGTTTTCATAATAATCTAGGTGACCGCTGATTGGATCTTGGAGATGGTAGTAATTCACCCAACGAACTCCATCGAGTTTGCATTCAACTGGGTTTTTGATCGAGTATTGATTTTTCTGTGTAAATTCTGGTTTCACACGGAAGGAGTTGAGGTGTTCTAAAATCCGCTGTCTAATGTACTGTCCCTCCTGTGCTACCTCTCGGAAGAAAAAGGCGATTTTATCTAGTGGTGAACCAAAGGTAATTAACCCTTTAATTTTATCCAGTAACAGACTTTGATTCTCGTCTTGAGAAAGACTTGCTTCAACACACATAAGGTTTAATGTGTCGTAAGCAATACAGCTACCAAGAGAATGCCCAGCTATTATTACTTGGTCGTAATTTGCTTGTTTATCTTCAAGAATTGCTTTCAGTAATGTTAAGGATTCTGTCAGTATTTGCTGACGAATCATTTTATAGGGCGATTTTTGGTCAGTGATGCAGTAGATGGTGATATCACCAATAAAACTAACTATGGGTGGAGTTACAAGTTGTTTACTTAACTGCCAAGCTGATTGTAAAAAACGACCTTTGAGAAATGGCCCCGCTAACAACAGAATTAACCAAATCCCCATTCGTAAAACTGGATATAAAAAGTTAAATATCCGCAGCAATATAGTGAGCGATCGCAGGCGGTATGTAAAAAAAGTTTTCCTATTTCTGTTAGCCAAGAGATCATCTAATAGAGGTTGATTCTCTTTACGGTTATAAAACTTAATTGTGCCGTCAAGTGTCTGTTCTGCCCATTGCAATATCTCAGGGACAGTGATTTTATTTTCTGTATAGGCTGACCAATAGTATTCATGAATATCAATTAGCCAATCTTCATTGTTATCAGTTGGCTTCAATCTGATAAAGCTTTCTGTCCAAAGAGAACCGTTTGATAGTCTGCGCTTAGCAATTAGGTGCTCTAGGTTGAAAGCTAAATTTTGCTGATCGAAGTATTGAAGAAAATTCTGGGTGAAAAAGTCTACAGTCTCAAAAGGATTCTGGTTGCCGATGCCGTGGATGAATAAAAATGCTGTGCGACCTTTAAGCAACCTCACCCTTTTTTGTTTATCTGTCATACATGATTACCATTTTGATAAAAAATACTTGGCTTTTAATTGTTATGATGATCTAGCTGTTGCCACTATATAATTAGTGTTGTCAGAATTGCCAAAGAACCAAATTTATTTGATTAATTTTTATTGACTTTATTACTTTATTTAAAAATATCGACGATGATTAGTTATTTTTTAAACTATTAATTTCATTTATATGTATAAAATTTAACAATTATGCCGCCGAATGTGTCTACTTGACTCAAACACAGGGTATTCTCAGTAGCTACTGTAACTTTTTGACTATGGTATGTAAATATTAATTTTTGTTAAGAAGAAATTTCTATTGATAACTGCTATATTCTTTTGTTTTTATCCTCTAGCAGATGAATTATATCTATCGATAGAATTATAAACTAGCTAGCGATAGATACCTACACCGTGGGCAGGATGTCACAATACCGATGTTTGTAGTTACACAAAATATTCAAACCACGTACTCTTGAGTATACAAACGTAAATTCTGCGAGATTTTGAGTTTTTTTATGGTAAAAACCCCTCCATCCCAATTTTCGCCAGATCAATACAAAGTTGATTCTGCAACAGAGAAAGTCCAAGCTTTGATAGAAGCGCCTGTATCAGATACTGAAATTGACCTAGACTTTCTCTACACTAGGGATATTGAATTTCGTCAGGAAACAATCTACTTTCTTGTAGTCGATCGCTTTTATGATGGCGATCCAGATAACAGCGAAGGTGCAAACTCAGAATTGTACGATCCAACTCGCCAAGAGTGGGGTAAGTACTGGGGTGGGGACTTGCAAGGTGTCATCGACAAATTGGACTATCTCAAAAATATGGGAGTTACCGCCCTTTGGCTAACTCCGTTGTTTGAACAGGTGGAAGAGTTATTTATTAGCAATGCGGCGATGCATGGCTATTGGACAAAAGACTTTAAGCGAATTAATCCTCGGTATATTGCTGACGGAGAGAACCCTTCTTTAAACGCCACTCAAGAAGAAAAAAATACGACCTTCGATCGCTTAATTGCCGAACTCCACAAGCGCAATATGAAGCTGGTGTTAGATATTGTCTGCAACCATAGCAGTCCTGATACCAGCGGTAGCAAAGGTGAATTGTATGATGATGGCGTCAAAATTGCCGACTTCAATGATGATGTCAATCACTGGTATCACCACTACGGCGAAGTGCAAAACTGGGAAGACGAATGGCAAGTGCAAAACTGTGAATTAGCCGGTTTAGCAACCTTTAATGAAAACAATACTGATTACCGACAGTATATCAAGTCAGCAATTAAACAATGGCTAGACCGGGGTGTAGATGCACTGCGGGTGGATACTGTCAAACATATGCCGATTTGGTTTTGGCAAGAATTCACCGGTGATATCACCAATCACAAACCAGATGTGTTTATTTTTGGTGAGTGGATTTACAGTAATCCTGCTGACGATCGCTCCGTGGAATTTGCCAATCACTCAGGCATGACCATGCTAGACTTTGGTCTATGTGTGGCGATTCGGGCAGCATTAGCGCAAGGATCAGAAAACGGATTCCAGACAATTCAATATATTTTTGACCAAGATCATCGCTACAGTGGGGCTACAGAGTTAGTCACCTTCATCGATAACCACGATATGCCCCGTTTCCAATCGCTGAATCCCGATGCAGCGATGTTGAAGGTGGCGATCGCCCTGATTATGACATGTCGCGGTATTCCCTGTATATATTACGGCACAGAACAGTATCTACACAACGACACTGACGGCGGTAACGATCCATATAATCGCCCGATGATGGAAAGTTGGGATACAGATACAGAGGTATATCGCTACATCAGATTATTGTCCGGCTTACGGCGACTCAATCCCGCAGTTTCAATGGGTAGCCACTGGCAAAAATACTTAACAGCAGACGTTTATTGTTACATTCGCCGCTATCGTGATTCACTGTGTTTTGTAGCTTTAAACCGGGGAGGAGAAGTTACTTTACCAGAAGTAGACACAGAATTACCTGATGGCGAACATACTTGTGTCGTGACTCGCAACAAGTATGAGGTAAAAGACGGTAAAATTTACGACTTAGTACTCCAAGAACGGGGAGTGATTGTTTTCAGCCACGTTGGAGAACGGATTAAAGCGCAAACCATAGTCCGCGTGCAGCTCAATGGCGTGCAAACCCAACCTGGTGAAACCATTGTTGTGACTGGAGACTGCCCAGAGTTAGGCAACTGGGACATCAGCAAAGCCTATCCCTTGGAATACATCAATACCAATACTTGGTTTGCGGAGATTCCCTTTAATGAGAGTGCAGGTAAGTTGATTGCTTATAAATATGCTATGTGGCGGGAAGGGCAATCGCCTCTGCGGGAAAACCTCGTTAACCGCCGCTGGGTGATTGCCAAAGAAGGTACGGTTAAATGGCGTGATACCTGGGCTACCGGACGGGAATCGTAGAATTGGGACTGGGGACTGGGGACTGGGGACTGGGGACTGGGGACTGGGGACTGGGGACTGGGGACTGGGGACTGGGGATTGGCTATTAATTCTTATCCCTCACTCCCTCATCTCCCTCATCCCCCTCATCCCCCTCATCCCCCTCATCTCCCTACTCAGCACTAAATTATAGAGACCAAAATTTTTGCGTCTGTGGTTGTTAAACTAAATAACAAACCTCACAAAAAGTGCAAAGGCAGTCCCTATGACCTCTGCAACCAATCCATCCACCGCCCTCACCCCCTTCCCAGACCACACCCAGCTTCCTGAGTCTGACGGTACTTTTGTGAAAAACTGGCAAGAGCATCCCCAAAGCATCTTACTCACTGACTCTATTACACCCGTCCTCAAACAACTAAATCCTGAAGGCCAATATTGTATAGGTCAGGACTTAGGTATTTATTGGCGTTTGACAGACCCTCTAGAAAAAGGTGCCGAAGCTCCAGATTGGTTTTATGTAGCAAATGTACCGCCCTTGCTTGATGGACAAACGCGGAGGTCTTATGTACTGTGGCGAGAATTTATTGCCCCATTGATTGTCTTGGAATTTGTCTCTGGGGATGGTGATGAAGAACGAGATAAAACTCCTTGGAAGGGCAAATTTTGGATTTATGAGCAAGTGATTCGTCCTCCATTTTATGGCATTTATGAGGCGAATAAAGCCAGTCTAGAAGTTTATCATTTAATAGAAGGAAAGTATCATTTATTGCCAAAAAATGAGCAAGGACGTTATTCCATCCCCTACTTAGAAGTTGAATTAGGTTTATGGCAGGGAGAATATCAAAATGTGGAATTACCCTGGTTACGTTGGTGGGATTTACAAGGTAATTTGTTGCTGACTGGCTCAGAAAGAGCCGAACAAGAACGCCAAAGGGCTGAACAAGAACGCCAAAGGGCTGAACAAGAACGCCAAAGGGCTGAACAGGAACGCCAAAGGGCTGAACAAGAATCCCAAAGGGCTGAACAGGAATCCCAAAGAGCAGAACGCCTAGCTGCTCAATTGCGATCGCTTGGTCTTGAACCAGAAGCTTAATATTTTGCTACGAATTATGAATTTAAAATGACTGGTGTAAAATTGTCATCTGTGGCTTAATTTCTTTAGACACAAATTTTACTGCTACCAGGGTAATCACGATGACAAATAGACCTCCTTCCGAACCTGAGTCATCCCAAAGAACTGCCCTTGGCTTTGATGAATTTATAGCCATTTTGGTTGCCTTCACCACTATCGGAGCAATTCTTTTTTGGTCACTGTCTCGCAGAGATTCTAGCTGGAATTTCAACGGGTTGCTGTCACCTTCCTCCACTTCGTCTGGTAGCGCTTACCCCGATCAAGTATTACCCTCCCCTACTCCCAAAGTAGAACCAAATACATTCCCCAAATTCAACTCATCTGGACCTGAGGCTGTTGAACCCAAGACACCTTCATTGCCGGCTAGTAGTCCAACTCCTTCCCCTGAAGTGTTACCACCTGCTGAGGTAATCCCGACTCAATCCCCACAACCACAGACGCCTATATCCTCTTCATTGGGGCTTGAGCCATCAATTACATCATCAGCATTGCCTTTAGTAACTCCAGCAAAACAAAAATCAGTTATTCCGCCGCCAATTGCATTTAACGATGTGCCTAATAACTTCTGGAGTCGGCGTTTTATAGATGTTCTTTCTTCTCGTGGTATTCTCAAGGGGTTTCCGGATTATTCTTTTAGACCAAATCAGCCTGTAAACCGCGCTGAATTTGCTGCCATACTGCAAAAAGCTTTTGACCAAGAACTGTCTAAAAGTGCGATCGCATTTCAAGATGTACCAGCAACATTCTGGGCAAATCCAGCAATTAACCAAGCCATCACTACCGGATTTCTCAAAGGTTACCCGAAAAACACCTTCAAGCCACAAGAAAATATTTCACGAGTACAAGTTTTAGTTGCCCTTGCTAGTGGGTTGAATTTGAAAACACCTACTTCGCCGAATCAGATTTTAAGTGTTTATAAAGATGCTAAAGATATTCCGCCGTATGCTACCAGTAGAATAGCTGCTGCTACAGCCAATGGACTTGTAGTTAACTATCCAAACCCCCAAATTCTTGCTCCTAACAAAGTAGCGACTCGTGCTGAAGTGGCGGCAATGATTCATCAAGCTTTAGTCAAACAAGGTAAATTGAAGGGAATTTCATCTGAGAACATTGTGCGTAGGCCTAGCCCAACCCAGGCATCGCCAGAACTTTCGCCGACTCCAAAACAGAACCCAAAGGTTAACTTATCAGCAGGCGGCTCATCTCAATAGACTACCATTTTGGCTTTTCTTAGTGCCATTCCAATTCAAGTCTAAGTTGCAACACACACTCCATCAATGCATTGACCTAGCAGGAGCTACAGCAGGCTATACTGTCAAAGTCAATTATCGTGGTACACGACAACTGCTGATTTCAACTCTATTTGCAACTGAGACTGAGCGTTACCGTTATTAATTGCAATTTCTACCCAGCCATGACTACCAACTAAAGCGATCGCATCTCCAACGTTGACATCACTATACGCTTCACCTCCTGGAATAGTCAATCCTGCGATTTGCACACACCAAGATTTGCCGTGTACACAACTCCCAGGAATATTGGTCACTGGGTTGCCAAAGCGATCGATATATTGAATGCAACCGGTTGCACCAGTTTCTGATTGACTACATTCAGCGATATCTAGCGTGAATAAGGTGGTTGGGTCGATTTCTTTTCCCAACTGTTTAAGAGGTACGCCATTGGCAAGATGAGCTCCTACCGATGCAAAAATATCTCTACCGTGAAAAGTCTTACTTGGTGAAGAGACTCGCCAATATTGGGAGTTGGTTAATTCTACAGCCACAACAGCAGGATTTTGACTGAGAACTCCGCTAAATATACCATTGTCTGGTCCGACGAGAAAACCTTGAGCCAGTTGTAGTGCGATCGCCCTGCGTGTCCCTCCCACACCAGGATCTACCACTGCCACATGCACGGTTCCAACGGGGAAATAGGGGTAAGCATTCAACAGGCAAAACCTCGCAGCCAAGATGTTTTGTGGCGGAATCTGGTGCGTCAAGTCTATGACTGTTAGCGCTGGGTTGATTTGGGCAATCACTCCTTTCATCACACCCACATACACATCGCGATCGCCAAAATCGCTGAGTAAAGTGAGAACACTTGCCTGTGGTTGTTGGATTATCTGCTGATTTGACATGGGAATATAGAATCGAAGTTCTCGAAAAACTGTATCACAAGCTACTATTTTTTGACGCTCGCCAAACTTTTCGGTCTACTGAGTGTCGTTGAATCCATTCAAACTCCTTAGCCGATTACAGTTTAACCAAAGTTTCCGCATTTATTTCCTTACCTAACTTCTGTAACGGTATACCAGTAGCGATATGGGCTGCTGCTGGTGCAAAAATATCTTGATCGTGAAAGGTTTTAGAAGGCTTGTCAGTTAACCAGTAATCTGGATTTGTGAGTTCAATGACTTGAATTGCTGGACTTTGAGAAAGTACACCGCTGAAAATTCCATTATCCGGTCCAATGAGAAACCCTTTTGCAAATTCTATAGCGATCGCCCTTCTGAAACTTCCTACTCCCGGATCGACAACTGCCAAATGTACTGTCCCTGAAGGAAAGTATGGGTAAGCATTCATCAAACAAAATCTAGCAGAGGCAATATCTTGTGGTGGAATTTGATGTGTTAAATCCACTATCGGGATCTCTGAGTTAATTTGACAAATTACTCCTTTTATAGGACTAGTATTTGATTTCTGAAAAAGCTCCGTACATCTGTAAAGTGTCAAAATCAAAGTTAGTGTGTCGGAGAAACCACTCAAACATCCATTTGAGATGAGAGAACGAAGGAATCAAAGCACAGAAACGCCGCACCCAGGTTTTAGCTTGTAACCAAATATCCTCAATTGGATTTTGTGATGGGCAATTAGGAGCGAAGCGAACGCAATGAATTTTCCACTGGTCTGGAGACAAACCTTGGTTTATCTCTCCTAAAAAGTTTTGAACCAGATGTGAACGATGGTAAGAAGCACCATCCCAAAAAAGCAGTAATCGTTGGTTGGGAGACTGGTCTAATAAATAACGTAAATAATCAATTGTATTGTCTGAATTGCCAGCATTGTAAGCTTTAAGAAGCAACTTACCATCGAGATAATCAACCGCCCCGTAGTATGTCTGCTTCTCTCGTTCGTTAACGATGCCAATTGCTATTTCTTGGTCAGTTTTTCCCCAGACATAACCAGTTACGTCTCCCCATAACAGATGGCACTCATCTATTAGTAATACTCTCAGTCTTCCTTCTTCTATCTCCTCTCTATTGCTGTCCAACAATTTTTCAATCTGTTTTTTTTTGCAGCTACAGCCTCAATGTCCGCCTTTGGGTTTAAGCCAGTAGTTTTTTTCCAACTAATTCCCGCCGCGTCAAATAAATCATAATAACTCCGTTTCGATTCGTAGATGACATCATATTCAAAAGCCAATTTGTATTCCAGTTCACCAAGCTCCCAAATCTCCTTAGTTTGCAACCAACTTAATACTTCTTGTTGCTGTTCATCGCTCAGGTAACTCTTTCTGCCTTTATAATTTAAGCGCAATCCGCAAATTCCATATTCCTTATAAGCTTGCTTCCAGCTTGTTATTGAACCAACAGAGACATCTAAAATTGTTTGAATTTCCTCATACTTGTAGCCTTGATAAACCAGTTTCACTGCCAAAGCTTTTCTCACCTCACGGGCATCCGGGCGATTATCTATAAATTCTTGTAGTTCTGCGTTAGCGAAGCTCACCGAAGGTATCGCAGGTTGTAGATGCTGCTCTATCATTGTTCGCTCTTAGACAGATATCTCTCTCCGTATTATCTCGTACACTTTTTCAGAAATCAAATATGATTCCTATAGATACCCTTGCCACTGCTGCTTTGTTAGGCATTAAAGATACAAAAATCCCAATGATAATCGGTCTGATTAGTTACTGGGGAGTAGGATTAGGGAGTACTTATCTACTAGCATTTCATTGGAATTTTCAGAGTGTTGGGATATTGCTGGGCGAGTACCTTGGGCTGTCTGTAACTGGAGTTATCCTTACATCACGCTTCTTTCTTAAAACTAGACAGATGCCTTAGCTCATATCTTGCACCTGTAGGGATAAACCAGGAATAGAGGAGTAGAGAGCTTCAAAAAGTCACACTAAAATTAGTAGGGGTTTAGCAATGCTAAACCCCTACCTTAGTTGTGGTCAGAAAAAATTATCTCTGCCGCTGTCTCAACAAGTATTCAAATGTGCTTGTGGTCTTAAGCTTCTGGAATTTGTTTACCGACAACTTGTGATTTAAGAGTAGTGATTTCACTAGTTAACTCTTTCCTAGTTGAGGCTTTGAGTAAATAGCGGTAAATAAACCAAGCAGAGTACCCAATACCAATCAACTCAAAAGTAGGAGCTACCAAGGGAATATCATTCAAAGCATCTAATATTGCCAAGAGTACTTTAACCCCAACAATCGCTCCCACAATTAAACCAACGGTAACCAGGGGCTGCTTATATTGATTAAAGAAGTTTCCCACATATTCGGGCAATGATGCTAAAAAGCTAGAAACTTGCTCTGCATATTTTTGCAATTCATCTTGAGGCTGCGCGGGAGGCTGGAGTTTGGTTATAGTCCCCGTTTGGCTGTTGATTCCTGGCACTGTAGCCTCTTTGGATGTGGTTTCCGTAAATTCTTGTTCTGACATTTTCACTCCCATTAATTTGACAGTTGAGTTTTTCTAATCTGGATAATTACAACCAAAAGGCTCTTGATTAGGTAATGCACAAGTCCACCACTACAATTGGGTCAAGGGCAGAAAAAGGTTTTAGTATCCTATAACCATAATTGCCCCGTAATATCTACTGCATCAACTACAAGGTAGAAAGTCAGTAGGAGGATACAACTCAGAAGGCAGCAGAATGTATTATAATCAACTTTTTAAGTTGTATTTTTGCCATCAACTAGAATCCTCAGGTTGTAGATTATCCGATTCAGTGTCATTTGCTCATAATCGTACTAAATCTCAGTACAAATCATGCAAAAATTAATCCACCTCTCATTTATATAAGCTTAAAAGCCGATTTTATCCGATATTAAAGCTATCTTAAGGCGGGATGGTCAATCAAGCCATTGGTATTGATATTAATACGTAATATAAGTTTTTTTGTGTTTACATATACTAGACTTGGAAACTATTTTATGGTGATGGGATTGGGGACTGGGGATTGGGGACTGGGGATTGGTTACTGGGTGCGGAAGATTAGCTACAATCCAATTCCTACTCCCCACTCCCTACTCCCTACTCCCCAGTCCCCAGTCCCCAGTCCCCAGCATAAGCTTATCCTAATTATCTGGTGAGTAATGATTTGCTCTTGCTATAAAAGAGGATAATCTAGATGTAATCACCAGTTAAAGTGTTTGCACAAGCTAGACTAATTTGGTGATGTTTGCGGGAAGGCAAGGAGGTTTGAGAAATGCCAACTCAAAAGCCAACCCCTATTGACAGCAGTTCAGAAAGCAAAAAAGTGTCAGCGTCAGAGCCATCAACAGACGAACTCCCGACCATAGAATTTCCCTCACAAGGGAAACTCAAAGCCAGTTCTTGGCGCATTCATCAAAAAATTGGCTATGGCTATTTTGTAGCTATTGGAATTGGGTTTTTCGGTTCACTGACTGGCTTGGTAATCGCCAACTATTACCGAGGAAGGGAAGTCAGGCAATTAAATCAAGCTCATGAACAAGGACAATTACTGAGTAATTATAAGGATGCAGTAGTAGGGGCACAGTTGCATAGTTCTAACTTAGTTGCTGTGTTGGAAAATTCACAACGGTTGCAAAGCAAAAAAGCTGATTTTCTGAAAAGTTTTGAAAAAGCTAAGCAACTAGAGTCAAAAATTAATGGATTTATTGACAGTAAGCCTCGAAGACTAGCTGCAACAAGTTCTAGTTTACAGACGTTATTGCAGGATTATGAAACTAATTTAAAAGCTTATGTTGAGCAAATTGAGGCGGTTTTAGAGAAAATTGATTCCCGGCCAGTACAGCCTCAGGAGATTTCCTCAGCCCGATCGCAGTTATTAAAAATCATGCGTAGTGATACAGCCATGCGGCTAGATCAGCTTTCGCAAAATTTGACTAATATCCTGCAAACTGCGGAAAATCAAGAGCAAGAAAGGCAAAAATCCTTTGAGGACGCAAAACTAGTTGAGCGATTTATAGTGATTGCGAGTATGCTGGTTTCCGTGGCGATCGCAGCTATTGTAGCTTGGCGGACTAGTCGAGCGATCGCTGAGCCAGTAATCGTTGTCACCGAAGTGGCTGAGCAAGTCGCAAGGAAATCTAATTTCGATTTGCGAGCTCCCATTACCACTGAAGATGAAATTGGACTACTCGCCAAATCTCTGAATCGTTTGATTGAGGGAGTCTCTGAGCGAACTAAAGAATTACAACAAGCGAAAGAATTAGCTGAAGCTGCTAGCAAGGCAAAAAGCATATTTCTGGCAAATGTCAGCCATGAGTTACGCACACCGTTAAATGCGGTGATTGGCTTGAGCCAACTTCTAGAAGACGACGCCACCGATCTTGGTTTATCGGCAGATTTCATCACAGATTTAGAAACAATTAACTCAGCTGGGAAACATCTACTGCACTTGATTAACGAAATCCTCGACTTGTCAAAAATTGAAGCGGGGAAAATGACTCTCTACCCAGAGACGTTCGAGATTGCGACGCTGATTCATAATGTGGTTCTCACAGTCAAATCAACTATAGAAAAAAATGCCAATGTTTTGGAAGTGAATTTTGATGAGCAACTTGGCACCATGTACGCCGATCAAACTCGGATGCGCCAAGTGTTATTAAATTTACTTAGTAACGCAGGGAAATTCACGACAAACGGCAAGGTGATTCTGACAGTCAAAAGAGAAAAAGACGACTTGAGGCCAGATGCTCCTTTGGGCAGCATTACTTTCACTGTCAGCGACACAGGCATAGGTATGTCTCACCGTCAACAGCAGCAATTATTTCAACCTTTTACACAAGGAGATACATCGACTACGAAAAGATACGGTGGTACAGGACTGGGTTTGGCAATTAGCCGTCACTTCTGTCAGATGATGGGCGGGGAAATTATTGTCAACAGTCAGCCGGGAGTTGGTTCTACTTTCACTATTCGTCTGCCGATGACTGTGCAGGAGTGAAAGTGCGTTAGCGAAGCTCGTCGTAGACATCGCCACTCATCGCTACCTACTGAGAAAATTATCCGTAATAGTGTAAAGATAACATGTATCTACCCTACGGAATAGTTAAATCTTAGGTGGAGCAATACCTGTGCCGATTATTAAAAGTACAAGCTTCGTTGAAGGACAGCGGGTTGAGATTTACATTGAGGTAGATGAACAACCTCAAACAGATATTGAGGTAGATGAACAACCTCAAGCAGATGTAGATAACGTCAACTGGGCGAATACAAGAGACGGTTCCGCCGAAAAGGCTGCTCAAAAGGCTGCCCAGGCTGCCCAGGACGTGGGCAATGTTTTTGGAGAGAGCATAACACTGGCCCGAAAATGTGCTGCCCAAGCTATACAAAATTTTCAACAAATGCACGATACTGTCAAACCCGACGAATTACAGCTACAACTGGGTATAAAAGTTGGTTGTGAGTTCGGTGCAGTAATACCAGTAATAGCAAAAGGTGGTGCGGAAGCACAAATACAAGTCACGATGAAATGGAAACTTAAAGAAACTCCCCAAGAATCAAGAACTCAGGACACTTCTCAACAATTGGTAAATTCAGTACCTAAGTAATACCATTTCACTTTAAAGTTGATACAAATACCTTGGTAGGGGCGCACAGCTGTGCGCCCCTACAGTAAATCTATATGTATCAAGATTTTCGTGAAATGGTATAAGTCGGCTGTAAAGGTTTGTAGTGAGCGCTTCAACGCTAAAGCGCTCACTACAAGCTTTACTTTTCTTTTCTAAGTCTTCTGAATTGTGAGTTCTGAATTCTGAATTCTCAATAGTAAAGGCTTTTAATCCAAAATCCAAAATCCAAAATTGGTATGAGTGTGAAATCAATTTCGCCTAAATTAGCTAATATATTGCCTTACACGCTGATTGTTGGTCAAGAACGGGTAAAGCTGGCTTTGGAACTGGCATATATTGCCCCACGCATTGGTGGTGTGTTACTCAGTGGACAACGTGGAACTGCTAAATCTACGGCAGTACGGGCTTTTACTAGGATGATGTACGATAAACTCCCGGTGACTTTACCAATTAATGCTACAGAAGACCGAGTAGTGGGGGGTTGGCGCATTGATAAATTAATGCAGAGTAAGCCGGAACCACAACCAGGATTGCTCAAAGATGCAGATAAAAGCTTACTTTATATTGATGAGGTTAATCTACTTGATGACCATATTGTGAATATTATTCTCGATGTCACCTCCACAGGAGTGCTGGAAGTGCAACGAGATGGGCAAAATAAACAGCTGTCGGTTTCCTTTACGCTTGTGGGAACGATGAACCCAGAAGAAGGGGGACTGCGACCACAGTTACTAGACCGCTTTGGTTTAATGGTCAGCGTTACAGCAGAAACTAATGTAGATGAACGAGTAAAAATTCTAGAAACAGTTTTAGAGTTTGATCGAGCAGTAACTGAATTCAAATCCGGGAAATCGTCACCTTATATTAATGACGCTTTACAAGAAGATAAAAAACGCAAGGATGTACTGGAAAAAGCAAGGGAAAAGTTTTCCTCTGTTACAATGCCCGAAAACATTTCTAGAAACTGCGTCAACTTAGCACTACGTGTCCAGGCAGAAGGCCACCGGGGTGATTATATTATCGCTTTGGCAGCTCGTGCCTACGCGGCGCTTCACGGTGTAGAAGAAGTAACAAACGAGCATGTGGCAGCTGTGGCTCAGCTGGCGCTTCAGCATCGTCACCCTGAAGGTCTCCAAGACAACAAGATGCTGTGGAATGAAAAATATCAGCTGATTGTAAGAGATATTTTAAATCTGGAAGGTGACTGAGTTGGCAAAATCATTTGAACTCAGTTTGAGTGACTCATTTACGCGATCGCTTGCTTGTGCTGCCATCACTCCAGGTTTGCGAAGTATTCTGCTGTTTGATAGCTCTTTGGAAGTGTTGCAGCTGACTGCTCAAATCACAGCCGAAATGCTGAAAGTTGTCGTTGGGTATCCAGTGAAGATTCTTTATCTTAACAGCTTTGAGTCTGAGGAAAATCTCTGGGGTAGCTGGCAGTTGGGCGCTCAATCAAAAAAACAACTCTTGCAATGGAAACCAGGTTTACTAACAAACGATTCCGAACTTCGCTTGGCGATAATTCCAGACTTGACAAAGCTGAGTCTCGCAGCAGCACGAGCTTGTGTGGTGCTAATGGGAGCAGATGTCGCACACCTGGAACGTCACGGAAAGCAGAGCCAATTCCAACCAAATATCTGCTGGTTGGCGGGTTGTACTACTGGCGAAGTGGGAATGGTTTCTCCACACTTGTTAGACAGGTTTGCTCTGCGGTTAAAGGGACAGGTGAGGAAGACGACAGACAGGGCAAAGGAAATTCTGGAATTGATTGATGACCAAGGATTAAGAAAAGCCAAGCAACCTGAACCTGTACCTCTACCAATTGAAATTAGCGACAAACTAACAAAAGGTCTGCAACATCATCCTCAAATTACCCCGGAAGCCATAGCCAGGATACTGGATTACACCCCACAACCGGAAATTTACCCACGGAGAGAAATTGCTTTAGCACGATTGTCTCTGGCAAATGTGCGGCTAGAGGGTGCAGATGAAATGGGCGCAAATCATGTAGATATTGCTGCTGGGATGATTGATTTGGAACCTATTAGCGAACCGATAAAAGAAACACCAAATCCGATTCCTGAACCCGTCCCACAACCCCCGCCTAAAGAAAAAGAACCGCCATCAATCCCAAATCCAAACCTTCCAGGCGCAACCAAGAAGATAGCTGAGCCTGTTTATCAACCGGATAAACCTGAGTCTTTATCACCAATACCCGTCAACCTGACTTCTAAGTTAGAAAATCCTTACCCAGAGGATACTGCTGCTGTTGAGCGGGAAGTAGATTCGCTACGCTTGCCTACGAGATATTTCCGATCTAAGGCTGCGGATCGAGGTTCCATTATTGGCGTAGAGAAAGCAAAGACTCTCCAAGACATAGCATTGGTGACGACGTTACTAGAAGCGGCAAAATATCAGCAAATTCGCCGCAAACAGTATCGGGGAACTGAAAAACCCTTATTGCTGTTGTCTCCTACAGATTTTTATTCCTATCGGCGATCGCCCCTACCAGAGCAAATGCTGATGCTAGTAATCGATCATACCTGCTTACAAGATTGCGACTGGCAAGAAGAATTATTGCCCTACCTAAGTTGGGCGTATGTAGAGCGGGCTAGCGTGTGCTTAATCCAGGTCGGAGTAGCAAATGCCAGCAATTTTTTACAAGCTCAGCGAATCATGGCACACAGTATACTTGTGGAGCGAATTGATGAGGGACTAGAAGCAAGACCCGGTAAGGCGACTCCCCTTGCTCATGGTCTGGATTTAGCGTTGCAGACCCTACGCCATGCGTTGCAACACGGACGTAGTACTGTACAACAGGCGGTGTTGGTAGTAATTACTGACGGGCGGGGGAATGTGCCACTGGCAGCTAGTCGCATCGGTAGTATTACACGACCTGTGAAAAATGAAGGTGTGCAGGATGCTTTCGAGGTTGCTGAAAGTATCGGAAAATTAGATAGAGTCAAGGCGGTTTTGCTGAATCCGCAGCCCAAACAATATCGAGATTTGCCCTTAGAACTAGCTGAAAAAATGGGTGCATCTATATCTAATATTCCACCACTGGAAATAGTGAAGGAGGAATGATGGCTGATAAACCAAAGCTTCGTCAAAGAGCGACCTCTGGACCAAAAGGTGTGAGTCAACCCAAAAACTCACTCCCTGAATCTAAAGAGACAGCAAAGCGAACCAAAGAGCTTACACCAAAAGGTACCGTAATTCTAACAGAAGAAGAAGAATTACCCGAGATAAAGGAACTTTGCATCACGACTAAGCCACCAAAAAATATGGCAATTTTGCATATTTTTACAGATGGGAAGAATAAATATAACATATGGGGAGTGAATTCATACAAAAAACTAGAAAAAAAACGTCAACCAGAAAATAAACCTCATCTTTCTTTAGCAGTACCAATAAATGGCAAAGACGATGCTAAAAATATTAAGAATAATATGAAGGAATTTTCCGATTTAAATAGTCCTCTTACAAAGTGGATAATGAGTCTAAGGGACAAGTTTGGGGAAAATTTATGTTTGGTAATTGTTGACTACACAAATTTTGAAATTCCTTGGGAGATGTTAGAATTAACACCTTTTAAAGCTCAATCACCACCTCAATATATAGGTGCATTGATTACAACAGTCCGTTGGCGAAATATTAACAACGATAGTGTTGATTCTTGTGATCCTTTTCTTGTGTTAGATCCTAAACATGAATATTCCTATGGTATAGCAGTAGCGTATGTACTCGAAGAATTACAAGTAGAAAAAGAGATTAAAGCTTTAACAGATTTGCGAGCAGAAATCTACCACAGTCGTCAGTATGAGATGAAGCATTTCCACACTTATTTACACAGCGATAACGCTGACCATAGTTTTGTTTATATCTCTAGTCATGGATTTTTTGGAAATAGTCCAGACGAAATAGCTATAGGTTCACAAAAAGATAAGGAGCAACAGTTAAAGTTAAACGATTTAGTTAAGCATCCGCTAAATCCGGGTCGAAAATCTCAGGGAATTGTCTTTATAAATGCCTGTCATTCTGCTCGTGAGGTAAGTGATCCTGTTCAGTGTCATAGCTATCGTAAGAATTTTATAGAACTTTTTTTGAGGCAAGGAGTGCGGGGTGTAATTGGTACACTAGGTGCTGTAAATAATGATGTTGCATCTGACTTTGCTTGTGAGTTAATTCAAGAATTTTCACAGTCCTCTGACCTTCCTGTTGCTGCACTATTAAAAAAGCTGCGGTCAAAGGCAGTAGAAAATTTAGGCGATGAGCCAACTTCAGAACAGCTTAAATTCTTTATCAATACATTCATGTATGTCTACTACGGCAATCCAATGACTGTACTCCGGCTTACCCCATCAGGAAAATAGCCTCATGTCTAATACTCAGGAACGAGCTTTATCTATTAAGCCTATTATTAGCTACCCGGGTCAAGCAGAGGTGGATAAAACTTACCTAATGACAATTGACTTGCAATCATCTGATGAGTGGCCTTATGAGGAAGAAGAATATCCAATTTACTGTATGTTGGATACTTCGCCGTTGTTTAGTTGTGAGCCTTTGGGTGAGCCAGCTGTGGTTTTACACCGCTTTGGCGGGAGTTATGGGCCGGCAGAGTTTTTGCTGACAGCCGCGCAAAAAGAAATGGAGGGAGAAATTACGGTAACCTTGGTGAATAATTGGGGGATGCCAATTAGGGTGCTGAATCTTGACATTACTCAAGCGGTAACTCACAGCCAAGAAATTATTAGCACTCACGAACGTGTAACTTCTATTCCTCAAAAATCGGAGAGAAATTCATCGATTAATTATAATCGCAATCCTTATATTCTTGGTAGTCCAATTCGTAAACCTGAAATGCTTTTTGGGCGACAAAATATTTTCAATTTTATACAAGACAATTTGCAAGATGATGCAAAATTTATCTTATTACAAGGTCAAAGACGTATAGGTAAAACTTCTATTTTAAATAATATTCCCTTTTTTATATCTCAAGATGAAGTTGTTTTTGTAACTTGCGATTTACAAGAACACGCCTATTCAACTCTAGGTGAAATACTACATGCGATCGCTCATGCCATTGTGGAACAACTTCAACTAGAAAATACTATACTAGATTCTCTATTAAATGCAGATTCAGAAAATATTCACAGCATTTTTACTCTTGTATTTCTACCACTAGTTTACGAAGTACTAGATAATTACAAACTGGTTTTATTGTTAGATGAATTTGATGTTGTCAGTGGAAATGAGACAAAAAACGCTGTTGAATTTTTACGTTTCTTAGAAAATTTAGTTACACAACAAGAAAAATTATGTGTGATTGCAGTAGTTGGCAGATATCTCGATAGTATGCCAAGTTTGCTGCAATTATTCAAAGATAGTCCAATTATCGAAGTAGGTTTGCTGGATCAACTCAGTGCTAGGCAGCTAATTAATCGACCAGCAAAAGGAATTCTGACATACGAACCTGATGCGATAGAAGCAATTCTAAAGCTATCGTCAGGACATCCTTATTTTACCCAAGGGATTTGTTTTCAGCTGTTCAATCAAGCCAGAAGTGAAGATAATTGGAAAGTCACTGATGAAAATGTGAGGTATATTTTCCCCGAAGTATTTGACACACTACAAGCACCATTAGCAGTAGTTTATGATTGTTTATCTATCCTAGAGCGGGTGGTTTTTTCGGCAGTAGCAGAGGCTCAACAACAAAATACCTCAGAAAACCCTTTAAAGTTACTTGAAGACTATGGATTTGTGATAACATATGCTTTGAAAGAAGCCATACAACTCTTAATTAATAAAGATTTTCTAAATATTAACCCCATTAAAGTCAAAGTAGAATTAATCCGTCTTTGGCTACTAGAACGTCACCCACTGCGGGATGAAATATTGCAATTAGAGATACACGACTCCCCAGATTCTCCAGAACTATTTGTGGGAAGGGAAAGTGAAATTGATGCTGCTTTTGAGCAAATTTATAACCGTAGTCACTTGGCGATTTGGGGCGGACCAGGAATGGGCAAAACCTCCTTTCTCCGCTACATAGCTTCGGCTTCTCCTCAAGTATGGCAAGAACATAAACTAGATTCATCGCAGGCTGTAATTGTTCGCTTTAGTTGCAAGACAATTCTACCTTTTACTCCCTCTGGCTTTTGGAAAAAAGTACTCAGCTTCCTGAAGCATAATCTGTACACTGAACCAGGATTACAGACTAAGATTGATACTCTTTTAGCAAAGGGTAAAACATCTATAGATAGTCTGCGTCAGGTATTAGGGAAACTTGGGCAAAGAGAAAAATTCTTGGTACTGTTAGTAGATGATTTTGATGTAGCTCTTGTTCAAAATCCAGAATACTCGGAAGAAGATATGCAAAACTTCTTCATGGACTGTCGTAATTTGGCTGTTCACTCAGCGGAAGCACGACATCTGTCAATGATTGTTACTTCTCTTAAGCGTCTTAATCAACTGCTACGAAAGCTCAGTCCCAACGCTTCTCCGTGGTACAATCATTATTTATTTTTGCCACTTCAGACATTTACTGATACCGAAATTGACCAATTCCTGCAATCATTTAATAAACCAATTACACCACAATTACTGGAAGCAATAGGAGAAATTACTGGTGGGAATCCGACTTTACTAAATATTGTCAGTCCTTTGATTTACCGAGAACTAGAAAGCCAAAATCCAGTAGATACTCAAGAATTTGTTAATAAATTAGAAAGTAGTACTAAGCAGTTTTTCGCAAGTATTTGGCACAGTTGTTCTGAAGTAGAACAGACTTTGTTAATGCTTTTTGCTCTGTCTGGTTTGAGAGAACGTTTGCATCCAAGGCTGCGCTTTGACTTGAGTGATTTTAATTTGATATTGACTCAAATGCAGAGAGAGCTAACCCAACTGGAAGAACAAGGTATACTTACTCAAACTTTTGGTGAAGCTAAAAAGATTTATTCTTTGAGTTCATCAATAATGGAGCTTTGGGTAATTCAAGAACTTCAACAAACAGATGAAAACTGGTTGCAAGCACGAGAAAAAGTTTTTCTCAATTTGATGAGTCACCAGCAGCTTGATGAATTCGCTACAGCTATTAAATGGCTATGGAATAATAAAAATCATATACCCTCAAATCTGGAATGGTTTGGCAAACTAGTGGCTGCTATTCAACAAATAATTGAAAGCTAATTACAGCGTATTTCAGGACACGGGTAGGGGCACAACATGTTGTGCCCTTACAATTATCTGTACCTCACGCCTGTTGCAATTCGCTGTATTTCCGATCGCCACCATCCCCCACAATAACCCAAAACCCCTGCCTCATCACGAATTCGGTTCCCCAACCAAGACAATTGAACACTTCAATTCTTGAATCATCTGGGTTGTGACTTGGCTAACGGCTAGTCCACCGGCTGTGCGATAACGCACGGAACGTAACACGACTAAATCAAAGGCTTGAGCTTGGCGAATTACTGCTCTAGCAACATCATCACCCTTGATGGTTTGAATACTCGTATTCACCTGTAACTGGCTCTTAGAGGCGATATCAGACAATTGAGAGACAAATTTTTCCACTAGATTTGGGCGGGTGTTGCGATCGCAAACGTGCAACAATACAACTTCTGCCTGATTTACATCAGCCAAAATCTGAGCAAATCGTAAAGCGCCTATGGTTTGGCGAGTTAAATCTCCAACTGGTACAAGAATTTTTTGGATTGTCTTGGGACTACTCAAAAGGCGCGTGACTGCTACCGGACAGTGAGAAGACCAAAAGACACTATCAATTACATTACCAAACAAACGGGCACGTAAACCTGTTGTCCGCGACCAACCCATCACCACCAAATTAGCGTTTTGTTCTCGACTAGTGCGGCTAATTGCCAAAGCTATATCATCATCAATCCGATTTGCAGGTGACACTTCCACATCAAATTCTTGACTGATTTCTCTAGCTAAATTCAATCTTTGCCGACTTTGGTCAAGTGCTGTTACTAATTGTGGATCGTCCATTTGGATATGTGCTTTAGTAATAGCTAATGGCACAATTTTTCCAGATTCATGACTAGCCAGCAATGCTGCCATTTCTATCAGATAACGCTGGGTTTGAGGGTTGTATATTGGTACCACAACAGTAAATGAATCTTGTTTTTTTTCTGCTAATTCCCCTTCATTACCTCCCCACCAAGTAGCCAGACTATCTGTTTCAAAATCTGTTTCTTGCAGCTGTAAAGAAGAAGCAAATCTTGCTGTGATTATCGGTCCTAATATTGCAGTCACCAGCATCAGGACAATCACACTGTTTAACACGCCTTCATTGATTAGCCTTTCACCCGCAGGATTTATACTTTGATAAGCTACCAAAGTTGCTGCTAGTGTAGCTGCTACCTGTGGCAGTGACAACGACCACATCGTTAGCATTTCGGCTGTATTATAGCGGTACAACAGTTTAGCTAAGAATGCTGCGATAAATTTGCTACCAATCAAAGCCACTACAATGACTACAGTCAACCAAATTGAACTGAGGGTTTTAATAAATGCCGGAATATTAATTAATAATCCCATGTCCACAAAGAAACAAGGGATAAACAAAACACTACCAATAAACTCAATTTTTTCTTTAACTGGGCTACGTCCCAAAACATCGTTGACAGCTAAACCTGCTAAAAAAGCGCCAACAATTTTTTCAACTCCAATTATCTGCGCTCCCACAGATGCCAAAAATAATGCTAGTAATATAAACAAAAACTGGTTACTTTGTTCGTCTCCTGAGCGACGAAAAAATTCTTTTCCTGCCCAGTCAAAGCCAAATAAGACAACAACTGAGTAAATTGCTAATCCACCTAACAACATTGCTAAACTCAAGGCGGAAAATTCTCCTCCATGAATTCCCACACAAATTGCTAATACCAGCAAAGCACCTGTGTCAGTAAAAATTGTGGCACCAATTGTCACAGTTACAGCTTCATTTGTGACCACACCCAGACGGCTGACAATTGGATATGCCAAGAGAGTATGCGAGGCTAGCAAAGAACCAATTAAGACTGAAGAATTCCAACTAAAATTGAATAAACGTCCGGTAATAATGCCAGCAATTAATGGAACTATGAATGTGAGTATCCCAAACCCAATTGAGCGATTTTTAGTTTTCTTGAACTGTTCTAAGTCAATTTCTAAACCTGCTACGAACATCAAATAAAGTTTACCGATATCCGAAAGCAGTTTCATCGTGTCAGACTCGGAGTTTAACAACTTTAGCCCGTTTTCTCCTAGAATTATCCCTGCAAGCAACAATCCCACTAACCCAGGGAGTCGCAGACGTTCAAATATAGGGGGTACAGTAAAGATTACTGTCAGGAGAATGGTAAATGCAACGATCGGACTGTCTGTTAACAAGCTTGCTGGCATTTGTAATAAATAAACCTAATTTGTAAGTGTACTCTCTCTATGGATACGAAAATTCACTTAAAATTTCCGCAGGCTTAAGTTTTTTTGATTACCATTAATTAAATCTTTAACAGTATAATTGTTGCATGGCGATCGCAATTCTATCTTAAGAAGGGTTTGTTTAGATCCACAGACATAAATATGGATTTGGAGATTGCGAAGATTATGGATATTTGAATAACCGTAAATAGGATTTATTATTTGTAAATCGTGAGATTTTAGAGAAATAGAAGTTTATGTTGAAAATAATTCAAAATATTAGCTTGTTAATAAATTTAATGTAAAAAGAATGCCAATATATTGTTAAATTACAACATCAAGTTTGGTAATGTAGAGCAATAGAAACTAATCAAATCACTCATGCAAAGGTTTTACCCCACCCTAACCCTCCCCTTATAAAGGGGAGGGAACTAGATTTCTTTTTTCCCCCCTTTATAAGGGGGGATTAAGGGGGGTAAAAGGTATGTGGGACAAGAAGCATTTGAGCTTAAGTTGACACCAATGGGCACTGCCGTGCCCCTACACCTCGCAATATCATGTTGTACCGCATCTGAATGGGAACCGCTATATACGCCAGCCATATCTAGAAAAATCTGGAAGACCGCTCTTGTGGGTTCCTATCAATGATAATTTTAAGCATTGAGAACCCCTAAAAATCAGAGTTTATGAACGCAGCCGACGATAAAACAATTGTTCGCGAGTATTTCAATTCCACAGGGTTTGACCGTTGGAGGCGGATTTACGGCGATGGCGAAGTCAACAAAGTTCAACTGGACATCCGCAATGGACACCAGCAAACCGTGGATACAGTTCTCGACTGGCTAAAAGCTGATAACAATTTACCACAACTATCAATCTGCGATGCTGGCTGTGGTGTGGGTAGTCTCAGCATTCCGCTGGCGGTAGATGGCGCTAAGGTCTATGCAAGCGATATTTCTGAAAAAATGGTAGAAGAAGGCAAAGACAGAGCCTTGCAAACCTTGGGAAATGCTGAAAATCCTACTTTTGCTGTGCAGGATTTGGAATCGTTGAGTGGTAGTTACCATACTGTTATTTGCCTAGATGTCCTCATTCACTACCCCCAAGAAAAAGCCGATGAAATGATTTCTCACCTCTGTTCTCTCGCACAGTCGCGGATAATTCTCAGTTTTGCGCCGAAAACCTGCGCCTTGACTATACTCAAGAAAATTGGTAGTTTCTTTCCTGGGCCTAGTAAAGCCACTCGTGCATATTTGCATCGTGAGGCTGATGTGGTGAGAATTTTGGAAAAGAACGGCTTTGCAGTGCAACGCCAAGCGATGACTAAAACTCGCTTCTATTTTTCACGTTTACTGGAAGCTACGCGTGGATGAAGGAGATGAGGGGGATATTACTTCCCCATATTCTTTATTTCTAAGTGTAAGTAAGTAGTAAGTAGGGTGCGTTATGGCTTCAGCCTAACGCACCGCCAAAAACTAACTATTGGCTGGGAGATGTCGCATTTGGTACTGAATTTTGGTTTTTATTTTGATCGCTGCGGTTGTGATCGTAAAAAATTATTATAAAGGAAGCGATCGCAGCTGCTCCCAAGAAAATCATTCCAGGAAGTAACCAGATTTCCCCTCTATTCCGATGAACTTTATTTTTATCAGGCTTAACAGAGGGTATATTTGGTTCCAAACTCTTGGGTTGCTGACTCAAAGCACGACTTTGAATAATAGGACTTTGCTTTTGATTATTGCTGATTTGAGGTGTTTGATTCAGGGTTTCGTAGGTATCTTTAACTTCTTGTTTATCTAGTTTCTCTAATTCCCTGATTTCGTGCCATAACGGGTGACGTTGTATTAGCCAACGCTGGACTAATTCTATTTTTACTTTATTTCCTTGCTCGTTTAAAAAGCCCTTTAATGTTAGTTCTTCAGTTAATTTTTCTAACAAATCTCTAGACAACACATCTTGATGACTTTTAAGTAGCATCAATGGGTCTTTTTCTAGCTCTTGGTCATTTTTTTCAAGAGTTATTTTTTGCGCCTCAGCCACGGCAGAAAAAACTACCTTTTCTGTTACAGATAAAGCTTCCCAGTACCATGCAAAGCCAGCTTCTGCAAGCTCAACTGCCTTATCTATAATATTTTCTACATCTTCTTGGGCAACTTCCCATTTTTGGAGTTCTCTAGCTCTACTGAAAACCGCAAAACATAAAATTTGAATGAAATAAGGATGTCCTGCCGATAAATCTGTAATTGCTTGTATGGCTGTTGGTTCGTAACTTAAAGAACCCCCAACAGGTTCGATAATCAGCTGCTTAATGCTTTCGTTATCTAATAACCCAACTCTTGCGACTGGTACTTTGGGAAATATTTTCAACAAATTTGATATATCTGCTGGTTTCCTCCCGGCAAATATTATCACAAATAATTTGGAATTTTTATGGGCAATATTTTTTAATTGCTTGAATAATGATTCAAGTTCTACGCCGATATGTTTATTGTTTAAAGCATCAAATTCATCTAAAAGTAATACCAAATTCTGATCTTTTAGATGTTCATAAATTTTAGGTAAAAATTTAGCACAAAAAATATCTTTTTCTTCCTCTATCTGTTGAGCTTTGGGAATTGCTACTTTGTCTGGAGGTATTTCTAATTGTTCAACAATAGTTTCTGCTAAATTCTCTAAGAGGTTTTCTAGTTTATCTTGGCTATGATATTCTAAATCAAAGCTGACAAAAGCAAAGTTATCAACTTTGACAAGTTGAGGAATATTCTGAAGTAAAGATGACTTACCTATACGTCGTTGACCATGCAGTAGTATGACTTTTTCACCTTGTCTCAGATTTTCTTCAATAAACGCTATTTGCTTCTGTCGTCCAAAAAATGTTTTCGGTTCATTAATGGGGCGACCGATAACATAGGGGTTTCTCTGAGATTTTAGTTGTATCATAATAATATCTGCGATGGGTCTAGTGAGCATGTGATTTGTTAGCCATATCCCCATTAAGCTATTGCACCAGGAGAAATTCTTGAAGCAGAAGCTTTCGTTTAGTTTTTACGCACAAACTTCATTATAACATGGCTTGCGTTGGCTGACTAATGCATATGCATCTTAAGTTAGTTTTCCCTCTTTTTACTCTGCATTAACAAACCGACCATCTTGAACCGTAATTAAAGTTGCCTCTTTGTTAATTTCTCTGGATGGATCAAATTTCAACTGCTCTCCAGAAGTGTTTTCTGAAAGATTGATTTTTGGTAAATTTTTTAAAACTGTTACCCTAGATACTTCCGGGGATAGTTTGAAAGACTCAATCAGAGCTTGGGTAGCGTCAAAGCTGGTTGCAGTGCGCCAACTCACACCACCACCCCATTGTTTTTCAGCTTCTTGTGCAAATCTCTGTGATTTTGGTGCATCTCGAAACCAAGGTACAGCTAAAATCAAACCTTCTAGAGTATTAGCAACCTCTGGTTTATAGAGAGAATCACCTGCTAAGACTTTGATCTGTTTGACATTATTGCTTTTTGTCAGATTGTCATTGTAAGTCTTTGCAATCTTCATAGCAACTTCAATATTATCTGTATCTGGAAACAATGCTATTGCTTCTACTAAGGGATCGTCTATTAACTTTTGTACTTCTTGCTCTACATCTAGATTTGGATCAGCTAAGTTAATGCATGAAGAAGGAACTACTCCTTCACGCTGATTTTTGAAAAATGTAAGTCTAAATTCTTCTTTAAGACTTCTACTATATGAATCGAGGGGATTACAGAAAATTATTATTTTTTGGAAGTTATTTTTTAATGCATATTTAGCTAGCTTTTCACCACTCGCCTTGTCTGAAGGTAAAATTCTAAAAAATACAGAACCTTGTAAGTCTATACTAGTGCTAGTAGGTGATACGATTGCTAAATTAGCTATTGTATATATAGGCAAAGCTGCGTTAGTGACTTTGCTAGAACCATGTCCGATGACTCCTAATATTGATTTATCTTGTACTAGTTCCTGGGCTATTTGTTTTGCTATATCTTCGTTGTTATCATCGTCAGCAATCACAATCTCTATTAATCGATCTTGAAATCGATTTGGTTGGTTAAACTGATTTTGCGCTTGTGCTACCCCACGTAATATTTCTTGAGCAGAGTTTGTTCTTTTTTGGGCTGGTACTACAACTGCCAAAGTTAAAGGATTGCCCTTTTGGCGGGCAAGAGCGTTATTGTAGTAAATTAGTATCTCAGGATCATTAGGATTCTTCTTGACAGCTTCTTCAAAGTGCTGTGCAGCTACTTTCGTGTTTTTAAAGCTGTTAATACCTCGATCGCGATCGCTATTTTGTATGCTTGTAAATAAAGTGCGATCGCCTCTACTCATACTATTACTAATTGGATTACTAATTTTCTTATTTGGATTGGGCTTATTTGAAGTAATAGAAGTAATACTATTCCTATTTATACAACTTCCATCTAAAGATTTTTGTTGTTCTGCTGTGCAATTAGTTAATAAATAACGACCAACAAACATACTTCCAATACCACTAATTAATCCTATAAAAATTAATTTCACTAACCTAGAGTTCGGCTTGATTAAATTTCTCAGATAATTAATGCTAGTACTCATTATATGAGTACTAGCTTGATAAGCTTTTATTTCTGCTAGTTTCTGTTGAGCTAAAGTATTTCCAAGTTGAATTTGTAAAATTTTTTCATATTGCTGCTTGGCTGCTACGTAATTTCTTTTAATGATTAACCAATGTCCATAACGATTTAATGCTTCTAAAAATTGTTGTTGATACCTTCCTGAATCTAATTTGTAAACTCGCTCATAAAGCTTTAAAGCTTTATCAAAATTTTCTACTTCCAAGTATTTTTCTGCTAGTTCTACGATAGTGCTGAAGTGATTGGGATTTAGCTGTAAAACCTGTTCGTAAATCGCTAATGCTGCATCCTGCTGTTTCTCTCCCATCCAACAACAACGAGCCACAGGCAATAGTTGGTTAATATTGTTTTCTTGTAGTGTCTCCAAAGTCCTGATTTCATTCCTTAATGGATGACATTGCAGTAACCAAAGACGCACTAATTCTACTTTCAGTTTTACTGGATTGCTATCCAAAAAACCCTTATTAATTAATAATTGAATTGCTTCTTCCAAAGAATCTGTTAGCACAAGTCCATAGGCTTCAAGTAACTTTAAAGGATTTTCTATAGTATTATTTTCTTGAGCTTCCGCCACTGCTGAAATTACTACTTTTTCCGGGATACTTAGTCCTTGACAAATACTATCTAATCCACCTTCAGCAGTATTAATCGCGTTGGGTATGGCTTCAAGCACATAATCGGGTACTATCTTACTCTGGCTAAGATTATTTTCATTTCTTACTAGCTGAAAAATTTGATAACATAAGGCTTGTGTACATAAAGGATGTCCTGATGAAATTTTTAAAATTTCTGCGATTGTTTTTTCCTGATATTCCAAAATCTGAGCGGCAGGTTGAGTAATTAGCTGTTGAGCATCGTTGTTATCCAATAAACCTATTTCATAAAATGGTGCGCCTCTAAATGATTGCATCAAGTTTGGCATAGCATTGAGATATCTTCCAACTACTGCAATCACAAACAATTCTTCCTGTTGTCTAACCAAGGTTTCTAAAAAGCGTAAAAATCCCACAGTATTTTCTGTGTCGTTATGACTAACAACATCAAATTCATCTAACAATAAAACTAGTTTTTTATTATCTAGTTTCTCGTCAACTTGTGCTAAGACTCTCCTGTTGAAAATTCGGCGAATATTTTCTAAATTTGCATTTAATAAAGGTTCCAGAATATTTGTGTTTAATTCAAGATGTTGAAAAATTTCCCTAGCGATCGCATACAATATTTGATTTAGACTCGCAGAACCGTATTCTTGCAAATCGCAAGGCACAAAAACAAATTCATCTGGAGATACGAAAAGGGGAATATTTCTGAGTACAGAAGATTTTCCTATACGTCTTTGACCATGTAATAAAATAAATTGTGCATTCTGTTGCAAACTATCTGCTATATTTGTAAAAAGAATTTCTCGCCCGAAAAACTCGTCTGGCATTTGAACAGGACGACCAACAATGTAAGGGTTTCTGATGTAAGAATTTTGTGAGTTTGGAGACATTCGGGTTTTGCTGCTTCTAAAGTATTTGACGTTTAATTTTTAGTTTTGTATATTTACGAGATGATATTGATACTTTTGTAGTATGGATATCTAATCCATCGTGAAATTGTTGAACATGGCAAAATACCGGTACCACAATCATCTTGAAATTGGTAACGCCGAATTCTTACAGGGAATTAAGTATATTTTAAATATTACATGATTACGGGGGTATCTTGTAAGCGCTTAATAACCTTGCTTTTTCGAGCAAAGTACGCCAAAAAGTGTAGTGCGTTCGCTAAAAAACTGTCCCAGGGAGTAGATTGATATACTGGAACCTCTGGGAAAGTCAGGTTAGAATCTCTAGCAAAGTTTAAATCTGAAGTGGAAATATGAAAACTGCTGAAAAATTGGCTGCCGGTTGGCTACTGACACTCGGATTCATGTTTTTAACGTTATCAGCATCAGCAGCAATTGAAAAATTTGCTACACGTAAAGTTTATATACCAGTGAAAGATGCCTATGATTTTTCCGCACCAAACGCTAGCTATCAAGATGATAATACTGTTGCTGGTGGTCTAATTTTTGGCGTCCCTACTCTCACACTAGGAGCATGGTTAGCATTGGGATTGTATCGTCAAAGTCGGCAAGAGAAAAAGGCACTTAATCAACAACGTAGCGATCGCCTGCAATCTCTTTTTTATGACATGCTAGAAGAAAATCATGGACGTGTGACTGTTTTAGGCTTTGCTATGCAATCACAACTACCCGCACCCGACGCCAGACAATATTTAGATCAAAAAGCTAAAGAATTTAATGCAAACTTTAAAGTGAATGAAGAAGGGGCTGTATCATATCATTTTGATGTCTAATTGTCATTAGTCATTTGTCTTTTGTTAGTTGTCATTTGTTATTTGTTATTTACTAATGACCAATGACTAATTTACCAACTTACGGCTAAGTCTAATGACGCAAATTTTCTTGAGCATAGCTGCTGTTTTAGGCGGTTTGTCAGTTGCTGCTGGTGCTTTTGCTTCCCATGCCTTACGAGAAAAAATTAGTGAGCGCTCACTAGAAATTTTTGAAACTGGCGCTCGTTACCTTTTATCATCTGCGACAATTCATAGACTACAAAGCGGTTAAGTTTAGCGTAAAACTGGTTCTTGTTGACCCGCACTACACCTCGCAAACTTGCCACAACTGTTTGCATATTCATCCTGTGAAGTGTGAATCGTATCGCAGTGGTAAGAAGTTTGCTTGTGGTCATTGTGGGTGGATTGGTGACGCTAATTTGAATGGGGCGAAAAACATTTCTGCAATTGGGGCTGTGATTGTAAACCAGCCTCGTGGTTCGGGATTATCTTGTAAGTTAGATGTGCGTATCGGGAGAAAGACTGAGTACGTGCAACTAAACTTATTTGATATTTCTAGGGCTTCTCAAAGCTCCCACCTCAGCCGTTATGCAGGTGGGAGTAGTTTACGCATTTAACCTTGTTGCCAATATTTATAAGCAGCGTAGGCCATAGTCACAACCCCGGTCATAATGGCAGATTCATCAACTTCAAATTGGGGATGGTGTAATGGGTGGTTAATGATTCTTTCTTTGTAGCCTACACCCAAGCGAAACATCGAACCGGGGGCGTGTTCTAAATACATAGAAAAATCTTCAGCACCAAGGGAAGGTTCGGGTAAGACTTGAACGCGATCGCTACTCCAAGCTTCTTCTGCGGCTGATTGCAATAATTGGGTCAGACTATAATCGTTTTGCACGCTGGGTACGCCCTGACGATAATTGACTTGATAACTTGCCCCATAAGCACGGCAGATATTAGCTACAATATTTTCGATCCAATTTGGCAGATGGGCACGGGTTTCAGGGTGGAGCGATCGCACTGTTCCCAATAACTGTACTTTATCAGCAATGACATTCGGCGCTCTGCCACCATTAATCTTGCCGATGCTCAACACCACAGGACGCAAAGGATTCTGTGTCCGGCTGATGGCTTGTTGCAATCCAGTAATAACTTGAGCCGCAACCCAAATAGCATCAATGGCCTCATGGGGACGTGCCCCATGTCCAGATTCGCCAATAATCAAAATTTCTAAATCATCAGCAGCAGCAGTCAACGCCCCATAACGCACGCCAATAGAACCTGCGGGTATAGAAGGGAAAACATGAACCCCTAATATAGCTGAGACGTTTGTCATCGCCCCATCTTTCACCATCCAGTTTGCCCCTTGGGAAATTTCCTCGGCTGGCTGAAATAAAAACCGCACTTTACCACCCAACTCCTCTGCTATTTGGGAGAGTATCATTGCCGTTCCTAATCCCACTGTGGTGTGGACATCGTGACCGCAAGCGTGCATCACACCAGCTGCACCAGAGGCGTATTCCAAATCAGTGCCCTCTTGAATTGGCAAAGCATCCATATCGGTGCGAATTGCCAATAAACTGTCATTTTGGCTAGTATTTTGCAGTTCTCCAATGACGCCTGTTTTACCAACCCCTTCTTGCACATGCAAACCACTGGAAGATAAAACACCAGCTACAAAGGCAGCTGTTTGGTATTCCTGACCGCTAAGTTCTGGGTGAGAGTGAATGTGGCGGCGAATTTCAATTAAGCGAGGTGCTAGTTTTGCTGCTAAGTCTTTAATACGAGTAAGCATCGATATCAATTAATCTACAGGCTTGCTTCCATGATAAAGAACTGTTAACAAACAAAAAAGCGATATATTTGGGGATTGGGCATTGGGCTTTGAGTTAGGAAAACTCTTCGCTAGTCCCCACTCCCCAGTCCCTAGTCCCCAGTCCCCAGTCCCCAACTCTATTTTCCGTAGCAGGTAGTGCCTGGAGTGTTTTCGGGTTTGAACTCGTTACATTCTCTGGTATTTTGACGCTCTAACGACCAGCTGTAGGGTTTGTCGGAGGTAACAACACCATTGCTCAAAGTTGTGAGTCGGTAGTTTGCCGCCCGAAAATTGGTAAACAGCAAGGTGGCATCCTTTAAGTTTGCTGCTTCTAAATTAGCGCTCATGAAACCGGCATAGGACAGATTGGCTTTTTCTAGGGATGCTGATTTCAAGTTTGCACCCGTTAAAGAAGCACCAGTGAGATTCGCCGAATTTAGAATTGCACCTTCTAAATTTGCACCTGTTAGATCGGCATTTGTGAGATTAGCTTGAGATAATGTCGCACCACTCAAGTTTGCCCCCCGCAAAATTGCTCCAGTTAGATTCACTTGAGTTAGGTCAGCACCACTCAAATCACACCTGGGACAAGCATTTGTTGCCTTCAACTGATCTAAGTCTTGTACGTTTGATGCAAAGGTCTGCCCCGCAAAGCCGAAACCAGCTAACAAAGAGACGGTGGCGACAATCTTAAGTTTCATATTTGTTACAGATATTTACAATTATGACAAATTTACACTGGGTACTGTCATAATTACATATGAAACCGGTCAAGTGAATAACCGGAATGAAGCATTGATTAAGAAGGTATGAATATACTATAAATTCTTGCGGTAAGACTACTCAAAGTGAAATCTAAGCTATACAATCGAGTCGTAAGGAACTATACCGAACCATTTATAGACTACCACATATGTGATCCCCCTAGCTCGATGAAAAAGACGACTAGGGGGATCTTGTTTTTGGGTAATTAACAGGGAGTGAGGGAGATGAGGGAGATGAGGGAGATGAGGGAGCAGGGGAAGCAGGGGAAGCAGGGGAAGCAGGGGGAGCAGGGGAAGCAGGGGAGGTAGGGGGAGAATATCTCCCTATTCCCTATTCCCTACTCCCTACTCCCCAGTCCCCAATCCCCAATCCCTTTCACCGCCATCCCAAAAGACGCAATCCAGGCACAATTAGGTAAAAACTCACTCCTAACCAGAAACTGAGAAACCAGCCTACAGAACCAAAAAAAATCAGAGGCTTGTACAGCTCTGGCCAGCCCGGTTGACTGGAAAATTCCAACATTTGAGGTGCTATGTTCAAAAGAATCAAAGCTGCATAGCCGATCGCACTACCAAAGGCAGCGAACACGGCGTACACTATATGATGGCTGCGAAGTCCTAAACTTAAGGTAAGTAGGGAAACTCCCACTAAAATCACTGCTACTAAGCCTTCGCCGCTGTTTTTTGGGGTGATCAATTGCAAAATCAACCAACCAAAGCCGTAGCTAATCATGCCCATCAACGACGCTACTAAAAATCGCCGCCGTTGACCAAAACACCCAGATACTGTCAGTCCCCACGCGGTTCCCCAACCCGCAGCAACAAAGACCAAAATATCTGCCCCGAAGGTGGGTTGAGTATTTGGAACTAATTGGTTTGCCTGAGTCAAAAGAAATTCTACAATCCGAGACCCCAAGCTTGTGCGATAGGCCAAAATAAAACCAGCGATCGCACCAAAACAAGCACCAATACTAGTCAGCATCATCGCCCAAATCGTCGCCAAACAAGCTCGGAGAATTTTCAGGATTGTCTGAGCAATAAATATAATGGTTTGATTTACAGCTTGGCTAAATTGACCTAAAGCTTGTTGAACAGTTTGTCTTAGCAGTGTCAATTTCTGGGAAGCCTGGTTTGAAGCAAGCTTCAGGTTGTCTCGCAGTCGAGAAAATAACCCCGGCGACGGTAATGGTTGAGAAATCTTTGCTAGACGTTTTTCAATCATCGCTGCATTTATTGGACGCGATCGCACATCTTCCTGTACCATCTCATCCAGCAAGTCTGCTAATTGCGGGTTGACATTCGCTTCAGTTCGCCAGCGCAACTCCCCTGTTTGCTGATCTTCCAAGTCCAGCGGATACTTGCCCGTTAGTAATTCAATCATCGTTCGACCAAGGGCATAAAAATCAGTACTCGGTCCCACAATTCCTCCAGTCACTTGTTCTGGTGGACTGTAGCCAGAAGAAAATAATCGGGTGGAACTAGACCGAGAACCCACTTTTGAGGCGCTAACTTGTTTTGCTCCTCCAAAATCAATTAATACGAGGCGATCGCTTTTTGTTTCTCCTCCAACCAATGGTACAGTTGGTGAAGAGGTATCCAGCATCAAATTAGAAGGTTTGATATCTCGGTGAATAATTTGACGTTTGTGTAATTCCTGTAAAATTTCTACAGCTTGGGCGAACCAGTTTAAAACCAAATCCTCTGGACACCCTTGCGGATATTTTTTTAATATCTCCTCTAAAGTCTGCCCATTGATTTTTTCCATTACCAGACAAGGCAGTTGGTGTGGTTTGGGATTGAACAAATTTACCTGAAAATACCCATCGGCTTCAACTCTGGGCACACCCGGATGATGTATTCTAGATAAAACTTCCGCTTCTTGGGTAAATAATTCCAGTGCTTTTGGTGAATCTTCTACCAACACTTTCAGCACTTTCTCGGTTTGAGTTTTTTCATCCCAAATCGTGTAAATTTGAGCAAATCCTCCCGAACCCAACGCCTGAAGTGGAATATAGCGGTCTAACAACTGTAGCGGTGCGCCACAACTGTTGCAAAATTTGTTTCCCCAAGGCTGAGGATAAGGACGTTGACAATCAGGATTTATGCAGTGAACCTTAGAAAAACTGTACATCAACGCTTTTGGGCATAATGAATGCTAAGATGCTCGCTTGATGCTCAAATACCCTACTTTCAGCATTTGAGTATAAAAAATAGTATAAATTTATACTAAAACATACTCGACCGATGCTCACCTTCTGAGGGAAAGGAGAATAAAAGCTTATGTCTATCTTAAATGGTAGAACTTCTCCATGCTCATACAGCGTATTTCAGGTAAATGAAGTACACGGGTAGGGACACAGCCATGTTCATAACTACAATAATTCTGTAATGGAAAATAGCCGTTGTCTGTCTATTTTTTGCAGCTTGAGTTTTTCGGTGTAGAAAGCCTGATAATAAAATTGATATTTCTCTGGTTCGGCTTCAGGATCGGTTTGCTGCCATAGTTCCAAAAAGTGGCGATAGCGTTTTTCCAGCATTACCAAATCCATGCAAGCGATCGCAGCTTGCACCACTTGCGGAGTCCGAAGTATTTCTGTCTTCCATTTCTCGTTCAAATGAAACAGATGCGATATTAATCCCAAATCTTCTGATAATTCTAAATATCTATTTTGCAGAGTCGAAATTAAATCTACTTGTTCCACCGTTGTTTCTAAAATCTGTCGCCATAAAAATCGATGGTGAGAAAGGCTAAATTGCAAATCTCGTTCTTCTAGTTCGTCAATAATGGCTTGACGCTGTTGGGGACAATGCAAGTAAATTCTCAGTAATAATGCTTCGGCGTGTTCTAAAAGGCTGCGATCGCTAGGGAGTGGGGAGTGGGGAGTGGGGAGTGGGGAAAGTTTTTCATTTCCCCATGCTTTTCTCGCTGATACAGGTTTGGAATATGTAGGCGCAGGGGGAGCAATTTGAGTTAATAAATTTTCGACTCGTAGGGGTATAAGTCTGGTATCACCTAAGCTGAGTATTTCTGCACAATAAGAAACATAATAATTTCGTGTATCGCTGTTAGCTATATTTTTGAGTAATTTAACTATTTGCTGAGTTACTTGTTGAAAATCGGTAGCTTGTTTTAAGTCCCGATTTTGAAGAACTCGTTGAATTTGCCAGTCCAGCCAAAGGGGCGCATTTGCTAACAGTTCTGTATAATCTTCTGGTGTTCGCTCACGCAAGTATTCATCAGCATCTTTGCCATTGGGTAGATTGAGAATTTTTAGCTGAACTTCTCCTTTATATGCTAGTTCGGCAATTTCACCGATCGCTCTTTCGGCTGCATTGGTTCCAGCTTTATCGGCATCAAAGTTGAGTACTAGTTGTTTCGATTCGGTATAGCGTAATACTAGCCGCACTTGTTCTAAGCTTAAGGCTGTACCAAGGGAGGCGACGGCGTTATTAATTCCAGCTGCGTGAAGAGCGATCGCATCAAAATATCCCTCTACCACCACCGCTTGATCGAGTTGGGAAATCCCAGTTTTGGCTAGATCGAGGGCAAATAATGTTTTCCCTTTGCTAAAAAGTTCGGTTTCTGGTGAATTTAAATATTTGGGTTGTTCGTCAGTCAGAGTTCTACCACCAAAAGCAATCACGCGTCCTTGAACATCGCGGATGGGAATCATTAGGCGATCGCGGAACACATCATAATAACCGCCGCCTTCTTTGCGGGGCTTAATCAATCCCGCTTTTTCCACCAGTTGCGCTGGGTAATGTTTGTCTTCCACTAAGTAGCGAGAGAGAGTTTCCCAACCTGCGGGGGCGTAACCTAAACCAAACTGCTGTATAGTTTCTTCTTGAAGTTTGCGGTTAGATTGCAGATATTGAATTGCCTTTTGCCCTTGGGATTGTCTGAGGGCGTGTTGATAAAACTGGGCGGATGTTGCCAGAACTTCATATAATTGTTCACGCAAAGACAGCTGACGCTGTAATTCTTGGCGTTGTTCGGGTTCCAGAGTTTGTACAGGTACTTGGTAACGCCGTGCTAAATCCAGCACTACCTCAGCAAAAGAACGCTTTCCCAAGTCCATGACAAACTTGATCGCATTTCCCCCGGCTTGACAGCCGAAGCAATAGTACATTTGTTTGGTCGGGCTGACGGTGAAACTGGGACTTTTCTCATCGTGGAAGGGGCATAAACCGACAAAATCCTTGCCACGCTTGCGTAAAACTACGTACTCTGATACGACATCTACAATATCAGCGCGTAGTTTAACTGACTCAATTGTGTCTGGGTGTAAGCGGGGGATTTGCATATTTAGCCATTATTCATAATTGATTATATTTTGCCGCAATCTTCAACTAGGGCGCACCACATTAATCAATTTACCTGTGAAGGATTCCTCGATAAAATTGTAAATGTAGCCTGAGAAAACATTAGAGGATTTACATCCGTGACACTCAAAGAGTTAAAACAACAACTTCTTGCCCTCAGTCCTGGTGAAAAAGTGCAGGCTATACAGTTACTTGCTCAAAGTCTTGGCAGCAATTGGCAAGGAATTGAGAAAACTCCTAGAGTCTGTGGTGGAGAAGCTCGCATCGCTAAAACTCGTATTCCCCTCTGGGTACTTGTAGAAGCTCGCCGTCTTGGATATAGTGATGCTGACCTTTTGACGAGTTATCCAACCATTACAGCTACAGATTTAGCTAATGCTTGGATATATGCAGAAGCTAACCCCGATGAAATCGAATTAGCAATTGAGCGTAATGAGGTAGCCTAGTCGATGGCACGGTTTTACGCAGACGAGCAGTTTCCGTTCCCGGTTGTGGAATTATTACGTACTTTGGGACATGATGTTTTGACAGTCCAAGAAGCTGGAAATGCAGATCGAGGTATACCTGATAACGAAGTGCTGGCATTTGCTACAAGTCAAGAACGCTCGATATTAACTATCAACAGAGATGATTTTATCCGTTTGCATCGTCGTGATTCTAACCACTTCGGTATTATTGTTTGCACGAACAATCGTAATTGGGAACAGTTTGCAGCACGGATAGATGAGGCTGTGACAGCAGAAGAACCGTTGCAAGGAAAACTAATTCGCGTGGTACGTCCAGTCACTTAAAAATGTTTTGATGGAACGCGCAAACTTGAGATATTGAGATGCGATCGCACTAACGCCATTGAGCAGCAGTAGATTGCCTTTTCAACCACACCATAATCTTTGGATTAGTGCTGATTGTGCCGTACTAATACAATACCCGTCCCTAGTCCCCAATTTCCAATCCCCAACTTTGGAGAAATAACAAAGGACAAATGACTTTGGACTTCTGATAGCTATTATATTGTTGTTGCTGTGCCACCAACTATGTCTAAAATTGCTTACGCTTAATTTTATCAGAGGAAATACTGAAGATGGGACGTATTTTTATCTCGGCGGCTCACGGAGGGAAAGAAGCTGGAGGAATTGATCCGGGTGCGATCGCAGGTGGTACAACTGAAGCTAAAGAAATGATTCTGTTGCGGGATTTAATTGTCACAGAACTGCGGGCGCGGAATTTTGAGATTTTAGCAGTTCCTGATGATTTGAGTGCCGCTCAAACCATCACCTGGATCAATTCTCGTGGGGGACGGGGTGATGTGGCGCTAGAAATTCAATCTGATGCAGCTAGCAGTCCTTCTGTACGTGGGGCTAGTGTTTTCTACATTGCCAACAATACTGAGCGCAAAAGCAATGCTGAACAGTTGCTGGTGGGGTTGTTGCGCCGAGTACCCCAATTACCAAATCGCGGAGTCAAGCCAGATACAGATAGTGGATTGGGGAGTTTGGCATTCTGTCGCCGGACGACGATTCCAGCTTTGTTGATGCAAGTGGGGTTTCTTAGCAGTCCAGAGGATCGGGCTTTGCTGCAAAGTCGTCGCCGCGATTTTGCTTTGGGAATTGCTGATGGATTGGCAACTTGGAGTCGTGTAATTGACCCTACTGGAACTCCGACAGAACCGACTTACGCAGCAATTAATATTAATATTAATGGACAAAATTATTCAGAACAAGGAATTTTAGTTAATGGTAATGCTTATATTCCTATTGATTTAGTAGACCGTCTACGAATAGATTTATCAAAAGCGCCTAATGTGAATCGAATTACCTATCGTAGAATAGTGTATGTCAAAGCGATCGAACTGCGGGATTTTAATGTTGCAGTCGGCTGGGATGCTGCAACTCGTACTGTCAGCTTGCGATCGAATTTAATAGTTTGTGCTGGTCAAATGGATCGGGTAATGTCGAACGGTAATACTTCAGAAGTACAGTTACAACTATTTCTAAGAAATAATAATCAAAATGCTTTGGCAAAGTTTCCTGACATCTCAAAACTTTATCGGGAAGAAGCGGGTATAGAGGGGGTAAATTATGATATTGCTTTTTGCCAAATGTGTGTAGAAACTGGATTTTTACGGTTTGGCGGCGATATTAAACCTGAGCAAAATAACTTTGCCGGCTTGGGTGCGATCGGTGGCGGTTCGGAGGCTGCATCTTTTTCCAGTGCCAGAATTGGGGTAAGGGCGCACATCCAACATTTAAAAGCTTACGCTAGTTTAGAACCTTTGGTACAGGAAGTAGTAGATCCCAGGTTTCGCTTTGTGACGCGGGGAATTGCACCATTAATTGACCAACTATCAGGGCGTTGGTCAGCAGATTTGGATTATGGGGCAAGAATTACAGCAATGCTAAAACGATTGTATGAGTCAGCAGGACTTCTTTAAGTTTTGAGTAACTTTTTCTAGGAATTTTATAGGGCTTTGTCGTTGAAAAGGATATTCAGAAAGCAGAATTCAGGAGTCAGAAGTTACTTTTAACTACAAATGATAACAATAATTCTTACAACTTAAATATATTGATTGCTACATGAGGTAGGTTTACCAACAATGAACTCTATTTAAAATAGAACAGGCTCGTTCAGGCGATCGCGCTTGTAGAGGAATAGTAATAGTAAACTCCGCCCCTTGTCCAGGTGCAGAAATACATTGCATATTACCGCCATGTTTAGCAACAATTTGATAGCTAATACTCAATCCTAAACCCGTCCCTTTACCCACAGGCTTTGTCGTAAAAAATGGGTCGAAAAGATATTTTAACACATCTTCAGTCATTCCTGACCCGTTATCTGCAATTTGAATAGCAACATATTCATCATTAATGGCTGTAGTCCGAATCCAAATTTGCTTTTGGCAAGATTGATAATTTTGCGGATGCTGTGCTTGCTCATACTCTTCTAAAGCATCAATTGCATTAGCAATTAAATTCATAAATACTTGATTGAGTTGCCCAGGATAACAATCTACTAACGGCAAATTTCCATATTCTTTAATGACTTGAATACTTGGATTACTTGAAGTAGCTTTAAGCCGATTTTGCAAAATCAAGAGTGTACTGTCTAAGCCTTCGTGAATATTAACTGGCTTCATTTCTGCTTCGTCAATCCGCGAAAAATTCCGTAATGATTGAATAATTTCGCGGATGCGTTCTGCGCCAATTCTCATAGAAGATAGCAGTTGTGGCAAATCTTTAATGATAAAATCTAAATCTATTAATTCTGCTTGTTGCTCAATTTCTAGAGATGTATCAGGAGTATTTTTTTTATACAAATGTAAGAGATAGAGCAAATCTTGAATATATTGGCTTGCGTGAGTTAAGTTGCCATAAATGAAATTCACAGGGTTATTAATTTCGTGGGCTACTCCTGCTACGAGTTGTCCTAGACTAGACATTTTTTCACTTTGAACTAACTGACTTTGAGTTTCTTTCAACTGACGAAAAGCAAGTTCTAGGCTATTGGCTTGTTCTCGATAACGAGTTTCTGATTGTTGCAAAGCTTGTGCTGTTAAAATACGCTCTTGAATTTCTTGATGCAATTGCTGATTTGTTTCTTGCAGTTCAAATGTTCTGGTTTCTACGCGTTTTTCTAATTCAGCAGCTAATTGCAAAAGCTCTTGTTCTGCTTTTAATCTGTCTTGAACTTCCTGTTCTAAACGCAGAGAATGTTCTTGCAATTTTTTGGTCAATTTTCGCAGATTCAAATGAATTTTGACGCGAGCCAAAACTTCTTCATGCTGCAATGGCTTAGTGATATAGTCTACAGCCCCAAGACTCAATCCTTTGACTTTATCAACTGTTTCTGAAAGTGCAGTCATGAAAATTATTGGAATATCTTTTGTACTTTCCTTAGCTTTTAAATGGCGGCAAGTTTCAAAGCCATCTATCCCTGGCATAATTACGTCTAACAAAATTAAATCAGGTGCAGCATATTCTAATTGCTCAATTGCATCTTCACCATCTTGGGCGACTAAAACTTGAAAACCTCCGTTTGCTAACAACTCGAACAGGACTCCTAAATTAGTAGGGGTATCATCAACAATTAAAATAACGTCATTTTCAGTATTCTCTTGATTCATGATTAATTACCTGCACTTGTGAGAAATTCACGGATTTTTTTAACTTGAAAGCCTTTAGCTAATTGTTGTAGCTCTTGACAAAAATTAACATATTCAACATTTGATTCTTGCAAGCGAGATGCTTGCTCAATAATTCCTTTAAGGTCGCCTTTTTTAGCTAAATTAAACAGAGCAGCTACTTCTTCAGATGGTGGAAAGACCAAGTTTTGTTTTCCAGCAGTAGGTTGAGCATGAAAGACTTTTTCTAACTCCTCCTCATATATCCATTGCAAGTTTAAATATACTTGCAATGTTCCTAATAATTCTGATGTTCGGATAGGCTTAGCAATAAAGTCGTTACATCCAATTTCTTTACTTTTTTGTCGATCAAAATCAAAAACACTAGCAGAAGTTCCTAAAATTATTATATCTTTGATTTCTGGCGATCGCCTGATTCTGCGAATTGCTTCTAAACCGCTCAGCGTGGGCATCATCAAATCCATTAATATGCAATCAGGCTGCCATTGAGCCGCTTTATTTAAACAGTCTTGTCCATCCACTGCCTCCACAGTTTCAAATCCATAATGAGCTAGCATTTGCAATAAAACTGAGCGATTTTCTAACCGATCATCAGCAACAATTATTCTCCGTTTTTTACCTTGATAACCAATAATATTTTGTGATGCTGCTTTCAGAGACTCTGGAGATTGTTCAACTTCTGTCAAATCAATATCAAACCAGAAAATACTGCCTTTACCTAAAGTACTCTGAACCTGAATTTCTCCTTCCATCATTTGTACTAATTTGCGACTTATAGATAACCCCAATCCTGTACCTTCTACTTTGCGATTGTGTTCGCCTACTTGATGAAAGGGTAAAAATATTTCTTCTAATTGTTCAGGAGCCATACCCACACCTGTATCTTCCACCTGAAACCTAATTTTCTGATTGTGATAGCCTACTTTTAATTTAACTTCACCTACCTCTGTAAATTTCACCGCATTACCAAGTAAATTAATTAAAACTTGTCGCAAACGTTTTTCATCGGTTTTCACTCCTGTAGGCAAATTACTTGTTGGCTGATAAATTAAAGCAATACCTTTTTGTTGAGCGCGAATCCGACAAATTTCTGCAATTCCTTCAAGGAATTCTGGAAAATTAAACTCTGTGGAATATAATTCCATTTTCCGCGCTTCAATTTTGGAAAGATCCAAAACTTCATTAATCAAATTTAAAAGATGGTCGCCACACTGATAAATAATATTGAGTCCATCTTTTTGAGATTTTGTAGTATCTTTATTTCGTTGCAAAATTTGCGCGTAACCTAAAATGCCATTCAAAGGTGTACGGAGTTCATGACTCATATTTGCTAAAAACTCACTCTTCGCCTGATTAGCAGATTGCGCTGCTGCTTCGGCTTTTTGCAAATGCACATTCTTTTCTTGTAATTCTTGGGTTCGCTCTTCTACCTTTGCTTCTAAAGTCGCGTTAGCTGTTGCTAAATCACTATAAAGACGAGCATTTTCAATAGAAATTGCTGCTTGGGAAGATAATAGTTTTAATATTTCTAATCTATCTGGAGTAAAGGCTTCATTTGTAAGATTATTTTCTAAGTAGAGAATGCCAGCTAGTTTTCCTTGATGAAGGAGTGGAGTGCATAATAATGATTTTGGTTTGTGGTTAACAATATAAGGATCTGTGACAAAAATACCATCACAAATTGTACTACTACATAGAACATTTTCTTGCATTCTGGCTACATAATTAATCACAGAGAGGGGTAACTCCTGGCTACTGGATACTGGCTGTGATTGCATGACGATCACTTCTTTTTGTCCCACGGCTGCTTTTGCTTCTATTAGTAAATTGCCGTCTATTTCTAAAATTAAGTATCCAGTTTGTGCGCCAGCATTTTCTAATACAATTTGCATTAATTTAGCCAGCAATTTACTCAAAACAATTTCGCCAGAAAGAGCTTGAGAAGCTTTCATCACCGTCATTAAGTCGAGACTGTCAGTGTCTTCGATGATGGTAGAATTTGTTTGACTAAGTTCTTTGTTATTTGTATTTGACTTTTGGATGCTTTGCGATGTCTCACGAAAATCCGCTACCCGTCTTTGCGTAATCAATTGAGGATAGCGTGCTTGTAAATCCTTGACTTTAGCGATCGCTCCCCAATGCTGATAGGCATAATAAGCATTAGCCATATAGGTTTGAGCAATAGTTTCTTTACCCCATGACAGATAAAACTTGGCAGCTAATTCATAGGCAAGGGCTTCTTCGTTGATGTACTCGTTTTCTTTGGCAAGTGCGATCGCTTTGTCGTAATCCTCCATAGCCTCAAGATTTTGGTTGAGTACTCGATGCCTTTCTGCCTCTACTAGATAAAATTTGTGCAGATGATTCATTGGAGCATGATGCGCCCATTTTTGGATTTTTGCTTGATTACTTTGTACGCGATCGAGAATGTCCTGCTGTTCGGATTCTAGGCGATCGCCATACATCGCCAGTCGGATTAAAGAATCGTAGAAATGGAAAATAACAAATACTACCTGCCCTGCTGCTGCACTCAAATAATTTTCTGCTTGATTAATATTTTCCAACGCTTGCGAGTAGTTTCCAAACAGATAACCAAGCACTAGTTTTCCTAAATAGACAAAATAAATTGCTACAGCATCGTTGGTTGCCTGGTGCAGGGGAAGCATTTTCTCCTCATCATAAGCTTCACCTTTTAAAATACAGGGATTTTGATTTTTCCCCATCAAATTTAAGACAGTTTGCCAATAAATTTCGTGATAATGAAGCGCTGTTTCTTGCTTGATTTTTTTAATGGCATCCCAGTAGGTTGGCATTTCTTGTTCAACGGAAGCTAGTTGCTTACCCACCCAATATTGTTGAGAGCAATACGCAAATGCACCATAAGCACTATATTCCAAATCTCCAGTTTCCAAACCCACAGAGTAATTTGAGCGAAAAGTTTCTATGGTATTGCTAATGTGTTCTTTCCAATGTTTGATAAATATATATACTAGTTGGTGTGTCTTGGCGCTAACTTCTTTGGCATTTAATTTTGAAATTAAATCTAAAGCTAATTGACCAAATTGATAGCCTCGTTCGATATCTCCCACAACTCCACATAAAAGAAAACCATAAAGAGAATATGTATGGGGAGACACAGAAGCATTGCCATATTGGACGCATAAATTTACTTGTTTACATACCACTAGAGGTACTAGTTCTGGAGCGCCTAAGTAGGCGGCAATAGATAGACTTGACAGTAGCCTCAACGTTGCCAATTTATCAGGATTGGTCATTTGAGGTAAGTAGAGCAAGTCCGAGGGTTCTTTCCCACTCAAAATCGATGCTGTTTCCTCTAATGCTTGCTCAATATCTGAAGGGTTTACTGTTTCGGGAAAGTTTACCTTCAACAGTTTTAAAACTTGTAATCCTGTATTAATCGCTTCCAACAGCTTATTTTGATTCATATAAGCTTGAATCTGGACTTCGTATACCTTCACTTTGTCCAAAAGCGAGGTGGCGCGGTTTTGCACTACGGCAACAAATCTCTGCATCAGATCGAAATCACCGCTTAAAAAAGCTGTCTCTGCTGCTTCCTCGTGTAGCATTAATGTCAGTTCATACTGTTTGTCCCAACTATCTTCTGCCAGCAATCCTAAACCCACCTGTAAATATTTGACGGCGGAATCGTGTGCTGTTGCGGCTTTGGCTTTGTGACCTGCTATGAGGTTGAGTTGGGCTATTTCATATTTTTCCGACTCAGATGTGAGTAGTTCAGTACCGTAATTGAGTTGATTAACCAGAGCAAAAATATTTTCTTTTCGTTCTTCCGGCGTTGTGTTTTGCAGTAGTAATCGACCAATTTTCAGGTGCGTTGCTTTCTTATGCTCATCAGGTATCAAAAAATATGCTGCTTGCTGTACTCGGTCATGCAAAAACTTATATTTGATTGTTTGAAATGTATTAATTAGTCTCCTTGATTTATCTACCCCATTTTCTATTTCCTCTTGCCCAAATACTAAGGGCATTTTGTAGGAATTGTTTAAGGGTAAAATTAAACCTGCTTGCAGAGCTTCCCATAAATCTGCTGCTGTTTCCGACTGAGTTGTTTGATTAACAGTTGCCAAAACTTCTAAAGTAAACTTATCTCCGATACAAGCCGCTATTTTTAAAACATTAATTGTCTCTGGTGACAGCTTTTGAATTTGGCTGACCATTAATTCGACAACATTATCTGTATTGTTAATATCTTTTAGCTGCTCAATATCCCATTGCCATCTACCTTCAGAAAAATTAAAATTTAATAAATTTTCTTGATAAAGATATTTGAGTAGTTGAGTTAAGAAAAAGGGATTACCTTGAGTTTTGTGAAAAACTAATTCAGCTAGTGGTTCAACCGTTAAAGTGCTGCTACCTAATGTATCAACTACTAACTGATTAACGCAGTCAATATGCAAATTTTTCAGAACAACATTAGTGATATTACCTCTAACCTCTTGAATCTCTTCTAATGTCTGAACTAAGGGATGAGTCGCACTGACTTCGTTATCACGATAAGCTCCAATTAATAATAAATATTCGCTGTCCGCATCCGTAATAATTAGCTCGATTAACTTTAAAGAAGCTGAATCTGCCCACTGTAAATCATCTAAAAATAAAACTAGGGGATGTTCTCGTTTAGTAAAGACATGAATAAACTGTTGAAATACCCGATTGAAACGATTTTGTGATTCTGCTGGCCCTAATTGTGGTACCGCAGGCTGAGAACCAATAATCCGTTCTACTTCTGGTATTACATCTATGATGATTTGTCCGTTTTGACCAAGTGCTGCTAATAGTTTAGATTCCCAGTTTTTTAAAGATTCAGCACTTTCTGTTAAGAGTTGCCGCATTAATTCTTGAAAAGCTTGAATTAATGAAGCATAAGGAATATTACGTTTAAATTGGTCGAATTTACCAGAAATAAAATATCCCCTTTGGCAGACAATTGGCTTATGAATTTCATTCACCAAAGAAGATTTACCAATTCCTGAATATCCCGACACCAGCATCATCTCTGTTTGACCGTTGCTGATCCGCTCAAAAGCATTTAATAATGTATTGACTTCTGTTGCCCTACCATACAGTTTTTGAGGAATGATAAATTGACTGGATAAATCTAATTGTCCAATAGTAAATTCACCAATTTGACCATTGTTTTCTAACTGCTGGAGACACAATTCTAAATCTGCTTTCAAACCCAAGGCATTTTGATATCTATCTTCAGCCGTCTTAGCTAAAAGTTTCATGATAATCTCAGAAACTGTTAACGGAATTTCTGAATTAATTTCGTGAGGAGAAACAGGAGTTTTCGCAATGTGGGAGTGAATTATTTCTAATGGATCGTTGCTATCAAAAGGTAGCAAACCAGTAAGGATTTGATAAAACGTGATTCCTAAAGAATAAAAATCAGTACGATAATCAAGTGACCGATTCATTCTGCCAGTTTGCTCAGGAGACATATAGGCAAGAGTGCCTTCGATTAAGTTAGGGTTGCTGACAGTTGGATTTTCTCTAGATAAGTGTGAAGCAATACTAAAGTCGATGAGTTTAATAGTTAAATTGTGAGGATTAATAATAATATTTTGAGGCTTGATATCTTTATGAATAACTTGCTTATTATGAATATTTGCTAAAGCCGATGCTAATTGAGTAGCTATAAGTAGGAAAGTTTTTAGTGATAATTTATGGGTATCGCTAAAATGCTTGAGCGATGTGGCACTAAAATCTTCTATAACTAGAGCTAGACTGTTTTGATATTTTTCTAAAGCTAAAGGGTTAATAACTTCATCAACATCTATTAAGCTGTTAAGGACTTTATATTCGTGTTTTATTCCAGTTAACTCTTTTAAGCTAGGATATTCTGCTTTCAACGCTTTAATGATGACTGAAGTGTTATCTACCTGTTTGATGGCGCGATAAACAAAGCTATCAAGACCTTCGTTCAAAGTTTCTACAAAAGTATAGCCAGGAAGAGTTAACATAATTTGTGCTGTGTTGAAAAATCAGGAAGGTGAACTGGTATGTTTTTAAGTGTTTGAAAGGAAAAACCTTAAATTCACAAAATATTCGACTGGTATATTAATAGTGCCCAGTCCAATTGATTTTATTGTTAAAGTTTAACAAACTAAATATTTCATGATGTAACAATATCGTCTCATATTAGCAAAACTGAGTTGGCGACTTATTTTGTGGGGTGGGCGTCTCCCCCGCCCACCCCACAAGAGTTAATAGGAATCCGATTTGATTTTTGAAAAAATATAAGTATCTGTAGGGTGTGTTATCGCAGAAAGTACGGCACCAAAAGCTTCGGGTGGTGCGTTATCCAAAGGCATAACGCACCCTACGTATATTTCAAAAATCAAATATGAGTCCTATAGAAAAGAACAAAACTTCCTGAATGTAGCTATAGTTCAGGCTGATTTAAAAAATCGAATGATTTCGCGGACATGATCGAGAAATTGACCATCAGTTGAAAGTTGGGCGATCGCATTTCTGGCTTCTCTCCCTAAACGCTCATGTTCTGTCTGATTTATAGCGCGTAATTCCTCCAAATTAGCAGCTATTCGCGCTAAATCTCTGCGAGTTTCTTCGGCAAAACGTTGTTGGGTGGCTGGCAATGAATAGGGTTGTTCTAAGTTAAGTTGATCTTCTAAAGATTGCACTTTTTGTTCTAAATTGGAAAAGCGATCGCGCAGTTCAACAATATCTTCACGGGGATACTTCCATTCTTGGCGAATCATCGCTAACCTTGCATATAAATACTCGTAAGCCCGAATCGCTGGACGCAGAATTGTTAATAACAAAGCTGCACCAGAACTTACATATCCTACTGTACTAATACCAGTAACAGCAAGAGTATAAAGACCAACAGTTGAGAGTAAGTGTAAAGCAATGGCAACCCAGAGCGATCGCTTTGCCAAAACTGTGACATACTTCACTTGTTTCTCATCGACTGGAATTCCTTTCTCAGTTGATTGTGCTGCTTCTGCTAAAACTTCTTTAGCTTGAAAATGCACGTTCCACGGTACCGTAACAATTACCAACAACCACCAAAAACTGGCACCACCAATTACCCAGTCGAGAAAATTACCAGCAGGTATGTGCAACCATTGCAGTAAGCCAAAAGCTGCTAGCACCACAACCACAATACTAGCAATGGAACTGATGAAAAAGTTAATATACATTTTGCATTGTCTCCGATGAAACCATAATGTAAGAATTCAGAATTCAGAATTAATATGCCTTGGATAGTCAAGCTTGATAATTTGAACAAAATCAAGCAGGTATACAACCATTGATTTTCCAATCATTTTGAGCCGATCCTGACGACTGACGCCTTTATTCTTACACCATCATTTTGATCGTGACTATGCCCCAGCAAATTTACTGAAATAATTGTGATGCTTTTTCTAGTTGCACATACGATCTATTTGATGAGATTAGCTATATCAAATAGATTAAGTATCTTTGCTACTTTTTTGTAAAAATTAGTAACACAAATGCTTGTGATAGTTTTTCTAGGTGCATACATGGCAGAATTGGTGAATTGACAATTCAGAACTATTGGATGAGATAACTACGCCAAATTGGTTGAGTATCTTTGCTACCTTTATCTGGAAGTAGCAATCGCCAAGTTTTACCTTCTTGCTGAATTTGCAAGTAAACATTAAAGGGTTTTTGTGGTTGTGTTAAGCGTCGTTTTGGTAATTTAACAATCAAGTCGTAGGTTCCCCGGACACGGAAAGCTGGTAAATTTTCAATAGTTAGGGGTTCTTCTTGGGTAATTGATAGCCGCTTGATTTCAAATCCTTGAAAATCTAGATCCAACTGCTGGCTAAGCTTTTGTTGAGTTTGTTCTAGCTCAAATGCGATCGCTTTTTGCACTAACTCGCTAGTCGGTAGCAGTCCAATACTGCCACAAGCCGTCAATAGCACCAACAATATTGCTGTCAAAACCAACCGCACCATATTAATCCTGATAAACTACTAATCAGCGATAGCATAGCTGTAGATTCCCTAAATTTTCTCATCTACCATGCCAAAACAGTCTATAGGTCTTGATAACCAACTATACAATTATCTTTTATCTGTTTCCCTGCGAGAACCAGAAATTCTTGGGAAATTGCGCCAAGAAACCGCCAGCCATCCCAGAGGTACAATGCAGATTTCACCAGAACAAGGGCAGTTTATGAGGCTTTTGGTGCAGTTAATCGGAGCGAAGAAAACCCTGGAAGTTGGAGTTTTTACGGGTTATAGTTCACTTTCTGTAGCTTTGGCGTTACCAGATGATGGTAAGATTATTGCGGCTGATGTGAGTGAAGAATTTACTGCGATCGCCCGACGGTATTGGCAAGAAGCTGGGGTTGCCCATAAAATCGATCTGCACTTGGCACCAGCTTTGGAAACTTTAGATCACTTGTTAGCAACTGGCCAAGCCGAGACATTTGATTTTGCCTTTATCGATGCCGATAAAGAAAATTATGATGGATATTATGAGCGATCGCTACAATTAGTGCGTCCGGGTGGATTAATTGCGATCGATAATGTTTTATGGTCAGGACAAGTTGCTGATCCACAATTTCAAGATGAAAGTACCCAATCAATCCGGGCGCTGAACGAGAAGTTACACGATGACGAACGGGTAACCCTTTCTCTTGTTCCCATTGCTGATGGACTTACTTTAGCACTGAAGCGACGCTAATTTCTTTGAGGTCTTGTTTTGCTGGAATTGTTAAAACGTACCGACTCATTATTTAACAGCCTCTGCTTGTTGCATTTGAGCTTCGGCGCGTCGGATATCTTCCTCAATTTCGGCAAACACCTCTTCACCATCAACTACTTTACCACGCTCTGAGGCTTCTATGCCTTCTTGGATTTTAGCTTTTAATTCTGCTAAACGCTGTTCTTGATGGCGTTGGCGTAGCCCGCCGGAGGCATCGCGTTCATCTAGCAATCTCAATGCTTCACCCATCACCTCGCTAACTGAGTGATATCTACCACTATTAACTTTATCCTTAACCAACTGCTCCAGTTCTGGGGTCAAAGATATATTCACAACTATTACCTCATTTCGTTTACTTTATATGGTAACCGAAACGAGTTTGAGCCTGGTTAATTTGTTGCTGTTTGGGCTTCTTGATAAATTATTTCCTGAAACTGGATCATATCTTTTTGCGGATCGGCGTGGGCAACTTTTACTAATATCTGTTCGCCCAAATTCACAGAACGTTTGAAAGACATTGGTAATTGCAAGCCCAAATCTTCTAACAAAATTAGGGCTAAGTTGCTGTCTTCCCGTAGCCACATTAATACTGTCACGTTCCAAATTTGCTCCGGATGACGGCGCAAATACTCTAAAGCATAATATCTATTAGTTTGCCGTTCTACCATCGTTACTTCTTGGGTGATGGTGGTGACTGTCATCATCACTTCTTTGAGTTGTTCGGCTGAAAATGGCAGAACTTCACCCCGCAAATGGGCTTTCAGTTGGAAGTGAGTCAGCAAGTCGCTGTAGCGGCGGATGGGAGAAGTTGCTTGGGTGTAGGTATCTAAACCCAAACCCGCATGACGCAAAGGCGTAATGCTCATTTCACTTTTGGGCATACAACGCCGCATGGCGCAGGCGCGAACGAATCCAGCTGGTAGCAGAAGTAATTCTTCGTCTGGAGGTAATTCCGGTTGTGGCTGACCGCGAAAGGGCAAGGGGATGTTGTGTCTTTGACCGTAGCGGGCAGCAACTTCACCCGCAAGAATCATCATTTCTGCTACCAGTTGCCGGGAGCGGGAATCGTCCAAAATGTCAATATTGATTTCGTCATCTTTGACTTTGATCGCCGCCTCAGGCATAGTGATGCTAATGGCTCCTTGGGCATAACGCCAAGTTTTGCGCCGGGTTGCCCAAGTGGCGATCGCTTCAATTTCTGATTCTGCTTGCACCCCTAATTGCAGCATTTCATCTACATCTTCGTAGGTGAGGCGATAAGTCGGCTTAATTAAGCTGGTATGAATGCTGTAATCTTCTACTGCCCCAGTTGTACCTAAAACAATTCCAAAACTGAGGGCGCAACAAATCCGTCCCTGTACCAGACTCATTGGCCCAGTTGCCAAGATTTCTGGAAACATGGGAATCATTCCCGTAGGTAAATATACTGTACTACCTCGTTTTCTAGCTTCTAAATCTAATTCATCTTCCGGGACTAACCATCTTGTCGGATCGGCGATATGTACCCATAGGCGTTCTCGTGCATCGGGTAGTACTTCCCAGCTCAAACCATCGTCGATTTCTGTGGTAGTTTCATCATCAATGGTGTAGACCTTGAGATGAGTCAAATCCAAGCGGTTGGTATCTGAGTCAATGGGTGGGAAATCCAAACGTTGTTGCGCCACTTCTAATACCTTATGAGGAAACTGAATCGGAATTGAAGAACGACGCAGGAACAAGTTTTCATGAGGACTCCACCAACCCAAATCTACCAATAGTTGAAAGGCTCCTTGGGGTGTTGTGGGGCGTCCCAGCAAGGTCATAGTTTCTAATACTGGGGCTGAGGGAGGGTAGGCACGAGCCATAGTATCATAATTTACCCCCATCCGCATGGTGTCAGCAAGCAGCGCTGCGTATTTTTCTAGTCCTTCCAAACGCTGGCGATCGTGGCGGCCCCACTCTACTGCTTCACCTTTGAGCGCCTCCTCTACACGAGCTAAAAATTCCTGCTGTCCCTTAGCTTTGAGTGCCTCTACTTCTATCTGGTGCTTGCGTTCTGCAACAGCAGCAGCAGTTCGGGCTTCGTAAGCGTCTCCTTTTTGCTTGAAATACAGTTTGTCGTCTGATAACAGGCAATGGGCAGCGTAACAATGGGGCGCACCCGATTCCGAAAATAGCAGATTCGCCATTTCGTTTGGGGTGATTGTTTCCCCACCTTCAACCAGTAATTCCCAAGCTACTTCCAAGCTAGACGGATCTAGATAGGGCTTGACCTGCTCTAGAAAGCCCGGAATATCCGATGGCTTATAGGTCTCTTTGTTAACTGTATAGGTTACTTGTCTAGGCGCGAGGCTGTGGGATTGACCACGTTCGTCTACCACAAACCAGCGGGTTTTTCCGTCTGGACGTTCTACGACGCCCAGACGGCGATCGCCTTGAACCCTAAATTCAACTAGCGTCCCCTTCTCCACAACTCTCGCACTCTAGTAATTTTAGATTTTGGATTTTGGATTTAATAACCAAGAATTATTAAATCCTCAACCCAACAATTTTTTATGCAGCAATCTATTTTACACTCTCTTTTTCAGATTGGAGATTTTGGACTCACACAGACCAAGCTAAATATTTCTTGAGATACAGCTTTTGTTGATAATCCAAAATCTAAAATCTAAAATCCAAAATTGCTTTAGCCTTCCGCGTTGATAAATGGCAACAAAGCCACAATCCGCGATCGCTTAATTGCTAATGTCAACTCTCGCTGTTGCTGAGACGTAAGCCCTGTAATCCGCCGTGGCAGTATCTTGCCCCGCTCGGTGATAAACTTACGCAACAAATCAACATCTTTATAATCTATTGGTTCTCCTGGCTTAATCGGAGAAAGCCGACGACGGAAATAGCTCATCTCTACTTAATTTCCTTGTGAACGGTATGTTTATTACAGTGGGTGCAGAACTTTTTCAGTTCTAGCCTGTTGGTCGTGTTGCGGCGATTCTTTGTACTGGTGTAACGCGATACACCAGCAGAACGCTTTTCTGGATTTGTCCGACACTCGGTACATTCTAATGTCACGATGATGCGGGCACCTTTACTCTTAGCCATAATCTTACAAACAATAAAGCCTGAAGAGAATTAACACAAATGACTATCTTCTCACATTCCGGCGGATATTTTCAACTAATTTTTTGATTTTAATATCCAGCGAGTAGCCACGACGGGAAGAAACTATAAAAGTTCCGCAAAAGCGATCGTGTAAAGCTTGCCGCATCTGGGCATCAGATAAGGCAGTGCCACAATCAATTGCTAAAGGAAATACTAGCAGTATAGCAGTGGGATTGTCTCTAATATTGCTTAAGGCAATTGAGACTAAAAGCGCACCCAACCCAAGAATCGCCTCTCGCTTCACTAGCGCCAGTAAATCTGGGACTCTGCCCATTACTTCTCTATCTTTGACTTCCAGCACCTTTAAATCAAACGCCCAACGCCCTAAACTTTGTCCTTGATTGTTGTATGCCACCACCACCCGTAAAATCAGCCAAAACATCAGAAAAACTAGGATTTGAGCAAATTGAATCCCAATATTGCCGCTTCCCAGTAAAGAACTGATTAACCAGACAACAAAGAAATCTAACCCCAATGCCATACCTCGCCGCCCAATATCAGCCTTGGGATAGTGTTTTTGCCGAACGCGTTCGATGGTCATACGAAACAAGTATTTTTATTTAGGGGTTGGGGAATAACGATCGCTCCTGTTTTTAATATTAAGGTGATGATTTGGGGATTGGGGATTGGGGATTGGGGACTGGGCATTGGGGATTGGGGATTGGGGATTGGGGACTGGGCATTGGGGACTGGGGACTGGGGACTGGGGATTGGGGACTGGGGATTGGGCATTGGGCATTGGGCATTGGGAATACGGAATTCGAGTTTGGGTATTCGGGAGTGGGGATTGGTAATTAGGAATTAGACCTCTTGCATAAATCAAAAATAAAGAACCCCACCCCCCATTTGCTGACGCAAACGCTCCCCTCCCCGCTTGCGGGGAGGGGTTGGGGGTGGGGTGTTAGGTACTTTTGCAAGAGGTCTATTGAAAGTTGACCCAGTCCCCAATCCCTAGTCCCCAGTCCCCAGCCCCCAGTCCCCAGTCCCCAGCCCCCAGTCCCCATTCCCCAGTCCCCAGTCCCCAGTCCATTAAGTAACTACTTTGTCTGGATTTTTGGGAACTGCCGATCGCCCTGATTTCCGTCCAGAGATATCGTGTAGTAAACCCATGAGTGCAGGTACGACGGTGGGAGTCAAAATGGTGGAAAAAGCTAGACCACCAGTCAAGACAATGCCTAACCCTTGATATAACTCTGAACCTTGACCTGGTAGCACTGCCAGGGGTAACATTCCCAGTACGCTAGTGCCGGCGGACATGAAAATTGCTCGGAGGCGATCGTTTGTGGCATTGTATAGCGATGCATCATAATCTTCACCTGCTTGCTGGAGTTGCAAGGCGCGATCGACTAGCAAAATGGCGTTGTTTACAACCACACCTGTGAGGATCACAAATCCCAAAGCGGTAATCATGTCCAATGCCACATTCATTCCCGGAATTTGGTTGGCAATCACTAAACTCAATAGTGCGCCACTCATTCCCATTGGCACCGTTGCCATAATTACCACTGGGTAAAGGAATGAGCGATATAACGCCACGAGTAACAAATAAGTAATTAAAATTGAAAATGCAAATGCAGCGGCTAATTGACCAACAGTTGTTGCTAACTGATCCGCTGAACCTGACAGTTCTAGACGATAACCTGTTGGCAGATTGGCACGTAAAGGAGCGAGAATTTCTTCTTCGGTACGTTCTACCAGGGTCGCTAGGGGAGCGTCGGGTGCAAGGGAGACTGTGAGAGTAATTGAACGGTCTAAATCAACGTGGTTAATAGCATCAGCTCCCGTTGTTTCCCGAATTTCGGCAACATCTCCCAGTTGCACTTGTCGTCCCCGTGCATACAAAGGTAATTGCCGTAGTTGTTCTGGGGTTTCCACAGCAGTATTTTGCAATTCCACTGAGATATCTAGTTCTTCTTTACCATCAATGTAATCGGAAGCGATGCGACCACCCAATGCTGCTTCTACCATTGAACCAATTTCGGCTTCCGAAAGTCCTACTTCTGCGATGCGTTCGCGGTTGGGAATTACTTGTAATTCAGCTGCACCCAAGACAAAATTCGATCGCACATTCTGCACACCCTGAAGCGATCGCAATTTACCCGTAATTTGCTTTTCTAAATCGCCAATTTGATTGAGATCATCCCCGACAATATCCACTTCAAATTCTTTACCAGGATCGCGGAAGATAGAAATTCGTGTGGGGATGACAAAGCGGTATCCAGCAAAGTTACTACTTTGGGCGCGTAACCGATTTACCATGTCGGCGAGTCCGGTGGTAGTGGCAAATTCCGGTTTTAAAATAGTTGAAATGCCGCGCAATGCCCCAGGACGGTCAACGTACATAATACGGTCAACTTCCGGTTGCGATCGCAGAAATTTTTGCACGGGTTGAGATTGGCGAATGGCTTCCGGGATACTGGTTCCTGGCAACGGTTCCGCCCGCAATACAACTAAGTTGCGATTTCCTTCGGGTAAATAATCCGCAGGTGGCAAGAGAAAAATACTAGTCACGAGTAAAACAACAGGAATCGACAGTACTATTAATCTGCGACCGATGCGTTTACGTCCCAGTGACCAACTGACGGTACTAGCGAGAAAGTTTTCTAGTTTACCTTGGAAATTGCGAAAAACCACGGAGGTTTTAGCCACCATGCGCTCAAACCAATTGCCTCCCCGGTATTCACCGCCCTGCATCATTTGTATGGCTTCTGATTCCTTGAGGAACAATCCCGATAGCATTGGTACTAAAGTCAATGCTGCAAACAGCGAAAATAGCGAAGAGGCAGAAAGAGCGATCGCCATATCGGTGTAGAGTTGTCCTGCTTCACCCGTCACCATAATTAATGGTACAAATACTACTACGTTGGTTAAGGTGGAACCAAGCATTGCGCCCCAGACTTCTTGGGTACCTTCAATGGCTGCCCGCATGGCGCTTTTACCTTGCTGCATGTGGGTGAAGACATTTTCAATCACGACAATCGAGTTATCTACAACCATACCCACGGAAAATGCAAGTGCTGCTAAGCTAATGATGTTCAATGTACGTCCAAGTGCAGACATGACAATGAACACAGCAACCGTACCAATGGGAATGGTAATTGCAACTACAGCGACAGTCCGCATTGAGCCAAGGAATAGCACTAAGACGATGGTTGCTAGTAATGCTCCACTAACTAAGTTCTCTCGAACGAAGCTGACCGATTGATTAATATACTGACTCTCATCGTAGTTGTAGACAAAGCGAATACCTTGGTTTTGCTTGTCAAACTCATTTTGCAAGGCGGCTATTTCTGCTCGAATGCCTTTAGCTACCTCTGGCACATTCGCCCCAATTTGGCGAATTACACCAACAGCTACCCCAGGTTTACCATTGAAAACCAAGGCACTATCTTGGGGTTTGCGTCCCATTTGTGCGATCGCCACATCCCGCAAGTAAACTGTACCGGATTGATCGCGTCGCAGCACAAAGCCTTCAATTTCTGATAAATCCTGGGAACGGCTGACTGTGCGTACCCGATATTCTCTTCGTCCTAGAATTAATGGCCCGCCCCGGATATCGCGGTTGTTTTGCTGTAAAACTCGTACTACATCGCCGATTGTGAGATTGCGATCGCTTAATGCTTTCGGATCTACCTTCACCTCAACTTCTCGTTCTTGTCCACCCACTACCAAAAATTGTCCAGTTCCTTCCACTCGCCGCAAACGGGGAATCACCACTTCTTCGGCTAAATCTCGATAGCGGTTGGCATCCGGTTGAAATCCTTCTTTGGTATCAAACGGAATCCACATCATCGGCGAACTATTACCGCCCACCAGTTCTACATTCGATTCTTGAGCTTCTGGGGGCAAACTTTCCACCTGTTGCAAGCGGTTGAGAACGTCTACCACCCGTTCTTGAACATTGGCATCTTGAGCAAATTCCAAGGTGATGCTGCTACGTCCAGCACGAGAAGTACTACTGATTTCCTGGACACCCAGCACCTCTTCCATCTGTTCCTCGATGGGACGGGTAATTAAGTCTTCTACCTCCGTTGGCCCAGCTCCAGGATAGGTAGTCGTAATTGTAATTTCGGGGCGATCGCCTCCTGGTTGCAATTCTAAAGGTAACCTGAGTAACGAGAATACCCCAAACATTGCCAGCAAGCAAAAGAGAACGAAAGTACCATGTCGCCAACGAACGGCAGTTTCAATAAAGCTCATACTAATTCGTAATTCGTAATTCGTAATTCAGAAAGTCATATTTAAATTGAGTTTGCAGTCTTTTGAAGAAGAAAGGGTTAAAGGAGAAAGAGAAAGGGAAAATTTATACCTCTGATTCTTCCTCTTTAACCTAGTTCTGCAAGAAGTCTATAGATACAACCTATGTTTTAAGTTGGATCGACTATTTTTACAGGCGCACCATCTTGCAATCCGTCGCCGCCACGTAGGACGATGGGTTGACCAGTGCGTAAGGTGGAATGATAAATTGCGACATCTTTACCCATGTCAGCAAGCATTTCCACTGGAATTTGTTTGGCTTTGCCATCAGCAACGGTGAAAACTAACCACTGATTTTGGCGTCTGGTTAATGCATCTCTTGATACCACAAAACTAGGGCGGTTTGAGGGGATGTTGAGATTGCCTGCGATCGCCATTCCTGGTATTAAGCCTGTTGGTGGTTTGTTAATTTGGACACGCACGCGCTGACGACGGGAGGCAGGATCGGCTGAAGGAACTACAGTGGTGATGCTGGCGCGTTGTTTCCATTGCGGTAAGGCACGAGCGCTAAGATCGATTGTCATACCTGGGGTAACTGTACCACTGAGTTCTTCGGGTAACTCTAGGAAAATGTCGAAGCGATCGCCTGCTACTAAGGTGACAATTTCACTGGAATTTTGGACTAAATCACCATTACTGACATGACGAGTCTGGACGATACCTGATTCCGATGCCAGAATTCGAGTGCGCTGCTGTACTAATTCAGCTTGGGCTAAGGTGGCTCTAGCGGCTTCCACGTTTGCCCGTTGGGCAGCAATTTCTTCCTGAATCGGCCCGGCTTTGGCTTCAGCTAGTTCTGCCTCAGCTTCTAAGCGTTCTCCTTGGATGTTATTTAATTGTGTTTGGGCTTCAACCAATAATCTTTGAGACAAAGCACCCTCTTTAACAAGATCGCTGGTGCGTTTGAGATTATCTTGTGCTTCCAGTTCCCGCGCCTTAGCAGATGTGACAGCTGCTTGACGTTGAGCAATGATTTCTTTTCGAGTACCAACTTCCAAACGTGCCAGATTGCTACGTTGTTGTGCCAATTGTGCCCGTGCTTGGCTAATTGCCAATTGCTGTTCGGTATCGTCCAGAAAGGCGATGGCCATACCTGCTTGCACGCGATCGCCTGATTGCACGAGAATTTTTTCCACAATTCCACTCGTTTGAGCGCGGAGTATTGATTGCTGACTGGCTTCCACTTGTCCTAAAAGCTGAACACTTCTTGTAGCCCGTCCATTGGCCAAGGCGATGGTTTCAATTGCCTTTGGGGCTGGCGCTTGCTGCTGTTGTGCAACAGAAGAACGTTGTCCCCCACCAGGAGCCAGCATCCGCCAGAGGATAATACCACCAGTCACCAGAAATAAAATAAGCAATCTCCAGAACCAAGGTTTACCCGAAGGATTAGATGCCAACTCAGAAGGTGCAGAACTATCTGGTTGGGTTTCAATGGCTGAAACTTGAGCTTCAGAAGTATCATCCATATCGGCAATGAGCTATTAAGGGTTAAAGATGGAGTCAAAAAGTCAATATTTTGGAAAAATGTAAAATTACATTACTTTTTTGTAGTTTATGGGATAAATATGACAAGCAAATGTCAAACGAAGTTGGGCATGGGGCATAGGATACTAAACAGGACTTACGCAAAATCATGAAAAAACGAACCGCAAAGGACACAAAGGACACAAAGAAATAAGAGTTTCAGAGAGTTTTTGCGTAAGTCCTATATAAGTTTTGAGTTCAAATACTCATTAATGGAGTTAAAATACTCATTAATGGAGTTAAAAGCCTCATTAGTGGAGTTCAAATACTCATTCACGAGTATTTATAGCGATTTTCATTTGAATGAGGTACACGGTAGGGTAGCACAGCGGTGCTACCCTACGAATTGTCTGTACTCGACGCAATTGCAAACCGCTATAAGCTTAATAATTTAAGTTCTAATACCGTTTCTTTGTGAGGCTGCGCCAAATTTTTTTGGCTTCTTCTTTCTTTCTTTGTGTCCTTTGCGCCCTTTGCGGTTCGTTCCTCATATAGTTTGGCGCATCTTCATACAGAATTGGTATAACTCCCCCACACCTCCCACACCCCCCACACTCCCTACTGCCCCACTTCTACAACCAGTTCCTTAACGCGATCGCGTGGTAAGCCTAACTCTTGACTGAGAGTAGCTTGAAGTTGGCTCATATCGGTGACTGGAAATTCAAATACTATGGTTTTGAGAACTGAGCTACTCGTTTTAACGTTCACCCGTGAAATTCCTTGTTGTGGAATCATTTGCACTTCGATCGCTACTACTCTTTTCATCATCTGCCGTGCTGATTGGGTATCGGCTAGCAGATATTTTTTGGTGACGCGGGAGTGACTTAAAATCCGATCTCCAATAAAGCCGCTTCCCAACCAAAAAACTAGTCCAATCAACGGCAAGGACAACCAAAACACAAAGCCCAGCGATCGCAACACTTGAAAACGTTGAAGTTGCTGCATGGAAGGCATGAGATAGAATACTTACTGTTACTTCTGTGTTATTATTTCACCTTAAATCTTAAGCTTATGAAGTAACCAAAGACAGCAAGCTAAGCAAATTGGATGTTGATCTTACTAGTAGAAGATGACCCATCACAGTTAGAGCCACTGCGAGCAGCATTGTTAAAAGCAGGGCATATAGTAGATGCGTTGACTGATGGTGACACAGCGCAGTGGTTTGTCTTTCGCAAAAACTATGATTTGCTGATTTTAGATTGGATGTTGCCTAAAGTCAGCGGTGTAGAATTGTGTCAAGTATATCGACGGGCAGGTAAAGTGGCTCCCATCCTGATGCTGACGGCGAAAGACACCGTTTCAGATAAAGTCAGAGGTTTAGATGCTGGAGCCGATGATTACTTAGTTAAGCCTGTGGATGTGGTGGAGTTATTAGCACGGGTGCGGGCATTAGGAAGGCGATCGCCAATGTGGCAAGGAGATATACTTACCCTGGGCGACTTGCAACTTCATTTATCGAATTTGATACTTGAACGTGGTTCCTTAACAACTCAACTTTCTAGCCGCGAGTTTCAATTAATGGAATATATGATGCGTCATCCCCGCCAAGTCTTATCTCATGGCCAAATTGAGCAAGCCCTTTGGAATTGGGGAGAAGAACCCGAAAGTAACGCAGTTACCACCTTAGTTCGCCGTTTACGCCAACGCCTACAAACTATTGGCGTCAAAGATTGGATAGAAACGGTGCATCGCATGGGTTATCGGTTAAATCCGCCAAATTAATCGAGGGACTGGGGACTGGGGACTGGGGACTGGGGATTGGGGATTGGGAAGAGGCTCCAGGATCAAGGGGAAGGGGGTAAGGTGGAGAATAAAAAATTAGCTCTTTTTCCTCTGCTCCCTGCTCCCTGCCCCTCTCCCCTACCTCTCAGTCCCCAATCCCCAGTCCCCAATCCCCAATCCCCAGTCCCCAATGTTTGAACATAGCCGCCGTAATCTTGCTCACTGGTTTGCCCTGTCGATGGGTGGAATTTTGTTTGCGTTTGCTGGGGTGGGCTACTGTCTGAGTGTGGAAGAACAGTTGCGGGTTTTTGATGACGAACTATTTTCACAAAGTAAAGCTTTTGCTGCCAAAACTGAATACTCGCTTTATCAAAGTCAATGGCAAAATCAGCGCAGCCAACAAATTCCTCTAGAAAATGGTGCATCGTTGAATGGTGGACTAGTATACGCTCGGTGGTATAACTCTCAGAAACAACTGGTGCAGTTTATCGGTTCGTCTACTAATAAACAACTCACAGGTGAACCAGGATTTGAAACCCTAGAAACACCACTAAATTCAGATTCTCCCACTAAAACAAGCTGGGTTCGCCAAGTCACACTTCCTGTTTTGTCAGATAAGCAGTTAATTGGCTATTTCCAAACGGCGGTTCCCATGAACTCTCTACGTAGTAGCCTGAACCAAGCCCGCTTGTTTCTCACTTTGGGGGTTCCTGTTACTTTTGGTGTAATTGGAATCACGGGTTGGTTTTTGGGCGGGTTGGCAATGCGGCCAAGTCTGCGGGCTTATCAGCAATTGCAGCGATTTACAGCTGATGCTTCTCATGAATTACGGGCACCCGTTGCTACCGTATTGAGTAATGCCCAGGTTGCTTTAATGCCACCGGAAGATTTATCTGAACAAAGATTGCGATTGCAAAATATTGCCGAAACTGCTAAGTCCATGAGTACGCTGATTAATAATCTGCTTTTCCTGTCCCGTCATAATGGTTCGCTGACGGACACCATATTAAAACCCGTTGACTTGCGCGAAATCTTGAAATCCCTTGCCGAAGATTTTGCGGCTCAGGCTCCCGCCCAAAACCTCAATTTCAACGCCCAGTTTCCAGAACAACCCGTGATGTTAGAAGCTGATGCCAATTTGCTCAAGCAAGCCGTGATTAATCTACTGACTAATGCTTTCAAATACACGCCAGCAGGCGGTAAGGTAGAATTAAATCTTTTTACCCAGTCTCACTGTGCGGTAATTCAAGTTAAAGACAACGGCATTGGCATTCCCACTACTGATTTACCGCATATCTTCGATCGCTTTTATCGTGTAGATACCGTTCGCTCTCGGCAAACAGGCGGCTTTGGACTCGGACTGGCGATCGCTCAACAAATTGTGCAAGGATACAATGGGCAAATAACTGTCAAAAGTATAGTTGGTCAAGGTTCAACTTTTCAAATTAACCTTCCCCTGCAACTATGAGTCCTATAGGGCTTACGCACTGGCAATAAATACAAAATATAAATAAGTTTAAAAACCACATCTTTCGTAAGGGCACAGCAATGCTGTGCCCCTACAGCGCTGTTGTGCAACGCCCAATTTAGACTCAGCAACAGGTGAGTAGTAAATAAACACTATGCTAGAAAAAAGAATCAATAGAAGAGCTATCCTTCAGGGTGCTATCACCTTAGCAGGAACATTGGCAACCGTCCAAATTGCCTGTGCCCAGAAAGCGCAGGTGCAGTCTACTTTAAAACAACGTAAAGGGATTTTGTTAGCGGTAGATTTACAAAATGGCTTTTTAATCACACCTGAATGTCAAGCGGTTGTACCAAAGGTGGTTGCTCATGCTAGTCAGTTTTATCAGGTTTGGGCAACTCGCTTTTTTAACTTGAATCCTAACTTCTCGCGTCAACTCAACTGGAACGAGATGGTATCTGGACAGGAAACGGAGCTTTCTAAAACCTTAATTCCGGTTGTCAGCAAAACCTTTGATAAGCCTTCATATTCTGCGTTTTTACCTACTCTGCTTCAAGCCCTGGAAAGTAATGGTATTAATACAATCGCAGTGTGCGGAGTCGATACAGACGCTTGTGTGATGGCTACAACTTTGGGACTATTTGATGCTGGATTTGAGACGTTCGTTGTATCAGATGGCTGTGCTTCTAGTGCTGGGCAGAAATATCATGAAGCGGCGATTCAGATCTTAAAACGCAACATTGGAGAGAAATATGTAATTTCTTTTAGTAAATTACCTGCAATGTTGTCTTAGTATAGGGGATGTTTTAAAAGGGTCTTTTGCTTTGATTAATTAACCTAAGAGTACAAAACCGGAGCCATTGGCTATGCTATCAGTCAGCAATGCACAAGCAATTATCTTAAATTTGGTGCAGCCGTTGGATAACCAGCGGGATACAGAAGTTGTAGATTTGTTGGCAGCCGATAGTCGGATTTTGGCAACGCCTGTCACCAGTCCTTTAGATTTTCCCCATTGGGATAACTCAGCGATGGATGGGTATGCAGTGCGGTACGAAGATGTGCAGCACTCTAGCGCCGAAAAACCAACTGTTTTGCAAATTATTGAAGAGATTCCGGCTGGGTATCAGCCCAAGTGTACGATTCAGGCAGGGCAAGCAGCGCGGATTTTCACAGGTGCCTTAATGCCAGCAGCAGCCGACACTGTTGTTATGCAAGAAAAAACGCGGCGGGAAGAAAACCGCGTTTTTATCCTAGCCGCGCCACAATCCCAAGAATTTGTCAGACACAAAGCAGCTTTTTACCAAGCTGGAACACAATTACTACCAGCAGGTATTAAGTTAAATGCCCCAGAAATTGCTGTGTTGGCAGCAGCACAGTGTCCAAAATTAAATGTTTACCGTCGTCCGCGTGTAGCAATTTTTTCTACTGGTGACGAGTTGGTAACAGTTGATCAACCATTGCAACCAGGGCAAATTGTGGATTCTAATCAGTATGCACTGGCGGCTTTGGTGAGAGAAAGTGGGGCAGAACCATTACTATTGGGCATTGTCAAAGATGAACCAGTTGCCCTGAGTAAAGTTATTACTGATGCAGCTGCGATCGCTGATATAGTTCTATCTTCCGGTGGTGTTTCAGTGGGAGATTATGACTATGTTGACAAAATTCTCGAATCACTAGGAGCTACAATCCACATTCAAGCTGTAGACATCAGGCCAGGTAAACCCCTCACCGTCGCCACTCTCCCCACTCCCTCTACGGGTTTAGCAATGCTAAACCCCTACTCCCCACTCCCCACTCCCCACTCCCCCCTCTACTTTGGTTTACCAGGAAATCCGGCATCTGTATTAGTAACTTTTTGGCGGTTTGTGCTGCCAGCGATCAAAAAACTTTCGGGAATTAGAGAAGGTTGGGAACCAGTATTTTTAAAAGTGCGATCGCATGATGAATTGCGATCGGATGGTAAGCGTGAAACTTATCTTTGGGGTAAATTGCATTTAATTGATGGAGTTTATGAATTTCACAAAGCTGGTGGTAGTCACAGTTCTGGCAATTTAATTAATTTAGCTCAAACCAATGCTTTAGCTGTTCTACCGCTGGGTAAAACATTAATTTCTCCACAAGAAGAGGTAGAAGTTTTGCAGTTGATTAAGCCTTAAAACAAAGTGATTTCAACACGACTAGCCTAATACGCTTGGGTTAAGCCTAAAAGTATTCATGTAGAGACGGGATTCATCGCGTCTGAAAAACCAGTTTTATTTGCCAATAAATCTTAACCAAGCGTATTGCTTTCTCTCCAAGCGGTAGAGGTATTTTTAACAAAAATTAGAATTTTAAGATGCTCAAATAAAGGAAAATTTTGCCACAGTATAAGTAAAGCTTTTTATTCCACTTGGGTGCAAATTAAATGACTCAAATATTTGAATTTCCAACGGATAAAGACCATTATACGCCTGTTGCTAAACTTGCAGATGTTCAGGCAGCAGGCAGTTTGTTAATCCACAAGGAAAAACATACTATTGTTTTGTTTTACTCAGACAATAGAGTATATGCAATTGATAACCGTTGTCCACACATGGGCTTTCCCCTAGAAGGTAGCACTTGCAAAGATGGTATTGTTACCTGCCCTTGGCATTATGCCCGCTTCGATCTTGCTAGTGGTGGAACCTTTGACTCTTGGGCAGATGATGTGCCTTCTTTTCCCATAGAGATCCGCGATGGTGAAGTTTGGGTAAATTTAGCACCTCCCATTAATCTTCATACCCACCAACGCGAACGTCTGGAAGATGGTTTAAAGCAGAATATTTCCTTAGTGATTGCTAAATCAACGATCGCACTTTTAGATCTAGGAGTCAATCCAGCTGAACCATTTCAAACGGGGCTAGAATTTGGCACTCGTTACAACAAAGCAGGTTGGAGTACAGGTTTAACTATCCACACCTGCATGATGAATCTACTACCTTATTTAGATACAGAAGACAAACCCCGTGCTTTATTTCAAGGACTTTCGGCAGTAGCTAATGATAGCGCCGGTGCGCCGCCTCTGTTTCCCGTTCACCCGTTACCTAACTCTAAAGTTGATTTTCCGACTCTTAAAAGCTGGTTTCGCCAGTTTATTCAGGTACGTGATAGTGAAGCCGCTCAAAGATGTTTGGTATCTGCGATTCGCTCCGGAGCTAATTCTAAGGAAGTTGCAGATATGTTATTCTGTGCTGCTACAGATCATCGTTATCTTGATATTGGGCACACCCTTGATTTTATCAACAAAGCACTAGAAGCCCTTGATACTGTGAATTGGCAAGCAGCCGAACCTATTATCGCTAGCTTAGTTTCGGGTTTAGCCGATGCATCCCGCATGGAAGAATCTAATTCCTGGCGCTACCCTGTAGATTTGGTAGCAATTTTAGAGTCAGCTTTTGAGCAATTACCCACCGTTTTAAGTGCAGGGAAATCTAGACAAGGAACTTGGTCTAACTGGGATGAATTAGTACCAATTTTATTAGGTGAAGACCCCCAAGCGATCGCCGACTCCCTACTGAATGCACTCCAAGCAGGTTGTACTGAAGAACAATTAGCAAGCGTAGTTACTTATACAGCGGCCTTGCGTGTAGCTCGTTTTCATACTAACAATGACTTTGGAGATTGGAATTCCGCACATCATCCATTTACTTTTGCTAACGCCGTGCATCAAGGCTTACGACGAGTACCAACAGTGGAACTATTAAGAGGTGTGTTTGATGCGGCGATGAGTGTGTATTTAAATCGTTTTTTGAATGTACCACCAGCAAGGCTTCCAGAACCCAAAGACTCAGTTAAAAATCCCGAAGAATTACTCCAGCAGCTACCCGATTTATTAAATCGTCAGCAGCAAGTAAACCAGACAGGGCAATTAGTGGCAAATTATTTATACAGTGGTGGTTCTGCTGAAAGACTCATGGCGATGCTGGGGAAAATGATGTTGCGAGAAAACCGTGATTTTCATGTAATTCAAGAAATAGAAGCAGCTTTTCGTCAGTACTCCCTGCTGGGTAATACTCCAGCTGGTATTCATGTATTGGTTGCTGCTTCTCGGTATTTAGCAGCCCATTCTCCCACAATGCGATCGCAAGGCCAGACTTATCAAATCGCTTATCGATTACATAAAGGCGATCGTTTATTTGAGGAAACTTGACCCTCCGAATTTTAGATTTTAGATTTTGGATTTTGGATTTGTTTCGCCCACGCTTGGGCGGGGCATGTAGCTTGCTTCTGGGTTCGCGTAGCGTTCCGCAGGAAAGGAGTACCGAAATAATCTAAAATCTAAAATCTAAAATCTAGAATTGGCACGGTCAATCTAAAATTCAAAATCCAAAATCCAAAATTGTTTTACTCTGCTTTTAACCCCTGTTCAAATTCATCAACAGCTTGAATTGAATCTGAAATTGAAATACATTGCTCTAGCAGGGAAATATCCAATTCTGGCAGGATCTCACTTTTTACTATTTGCTCATATCCATAGGTATCAGGGTAAACTGTGGCTTGTTCTTTTTGAGAATTGTCCCGTAGGTGGTATAACTTAAACTGGTTTCTCTCCCAAAACCATACTTCTGTAACTCCTAATCTTCGGTAGATTTCGAGTTTATTTATGTTGCCGTTAATAACAACTACTTCTATGGCTAAGTCCGGTATCTTTTTCTCTTCACCTATGCAGTAACATTCGTCTGGTTCCGCCCCTGCTTTTTTTGCTTTGTTTCTAAAAGTAGAACTTCCCATAGGTGTAAAACGAATGCGCTTGCTGTAAAAGAAACGCTCTAACAGCATCCCTAAATTCGTTTTGATTTTTTCATGCCTAATTGATGGTGACATTATCTCTAATATTCCATCTAAATAAGTAACACGGTAATGAGAATTATCTTCTAATTTAGCTAGTAGGGATTCATAACTCTCCCAACTTACGCCACTACTGATAAACCTTTCCTCTGGATCATCACTATGCCGTAATTCTGGCTGATCAATTAGTTCTTTAAGGCTGCTGACCATTTTCAATTCTCCTGCTAATTTCAAATGCCCAACCTTAAAACACCTGCTCAAAAGCCTCAATCAGCCTGTCAACTTCCTCAAGGGTGTTGTAATGTACCATACTCACCCTGATTATTCCACCTTGGGATGCTAAACCCAAATATTCAATTAACCGTTTAGCATAAAAGTCTCCGTAGCGAATTCCAATATAATGCTTGTCAATTTTTGGTGGAATAGTTGAGCTATTGATGCCATCGACGACAAAAGATATAGTCGGCACACGGGAATTGCGGTCAGCTTTTGATTGACCAATGACTCGGACATTAGACTTGTTGTTGAGGTAATTTAAAAGGCGATCGCTAATCTTCTCTTCGTGTATGCTAATTAAATCAAATGCTTGCACCATCTGATTTCTCAAATCGAGTGCAGTTTGATTGTCGTAGTGTAATTGTGCTAATTCACTCAGATAATCACACAAACCCAACATTCCATAACTTAATTCAAAGTTGACATTTCCCAGTTGGAATTTATAAGGTATATCTGTTTGTTGAATAAAATAATGATTCAGCCCAGGCAATCTTAATAAATGTTCTTCTTTGCCATAAAGTAAAGCATGATGTGGCCCATAGACTTTATAAAAACTCAAAGCATAAAAATCAACATCTAAATTTTGGACATCAATCAATCTGTGTGGTGCATAAGCTACGCCATCGACACAAATCATCGCACCGCGATCGTGTACAAATGCAGCAATTTCTTTAATAGGGTTGATCGTTCCCAAAACATTAGAAGCATGAGTTAAAGCTACTAATTTTGTGCGCTGATTCATCAATGGTTCTAAATCTGCTAAATCAAGTTCCAAAGTATCTGGGCGAATTTGCCATACTTTAACCTTCATTCCTTGTTTTTCCAGAGCAACCCAAGCACCAATATTCGCCTCATGGTCACAATTAGTAACAATAATCTCATCACCAGGTGTGAAGGTTTGACCCAAACAAATTGAAAGAACTCTCAACATCATTGTAGTAGATGGTCCCATCACAACTTCTGTGTGAGAATTGGCATTAATAAAAGTAGCCATTCCCCTAGTTGCTAAAGCTAATCGTTCTCCTGCAAGTTGGGAAACTCCATAAGAAGCTCCCAACTGAACATCAGAAGTCAAGAGAAATTCGCTAATTCTATCTACTACTTTTTTCAGGGTTTGTGACCCGCCAGCATTATCAAAAAAAGTCCATTCACCACCAAGGGCGGGAAAATATTGACGAACTTTATCAACATTCAGGAGCATGGTAGAAATCCTCTAGAGAACGTTCTTTACCCTAGCCTACCTTTTGGCAAGTCGCCCAGAGAACATCTACATCCTTTTTTGTTTACAACTTGTCATGTCAGCCTTCCTACCCCCCAAAAACTTCTGTCTGGAGGAGGTATACTTAAAGGTACAAAGAGTATCTTACTGACATATCTAGTTTCCAGCAAGCATTAATGTCTTGATTCTTCACAATTTTTGCTATTTTTTTTGATAAGTTTAAGGTAGAGTCAAAGCAAGTATTGTTTTGATTCTTAATTCCTTGATTGAAAATAAAGGAACAACCCATGAAGACTACGGTTAAATATGACATCGAGCTGATCAAGGAAGAAGCACTTGAGCTTGTTAAAAAGAGACTTGTTAACCGTCAGCAGCCAATTTATACCCTCTGTAAATATATTCCTCATCGTGACTGGATTAATTTTGAACTTGAGCTAGAAAAAAACGAATTTCTACTCAGAGATAGAATTATTGACCTCCTAGAACACGAATCTTGGGATGAAGACTGAGGCTGCATCTAGAAACTGAAACTATTAACAACATCGTAATAAAAAGCAAATTACAAATTGATTTTTCCAAATGAAAAACCCTCGAATTTATTCGGGGGTTATAAACATAAGTAAGCAGTCAATATTGTTTGTTATATCATGTCTGCTTGATTACTTACTAAACCCCAAGAACCCCACCCCGTCAAAGCTACGCTTTGTCTCCCCTCCCGAAGAGCCTACGGTGTACACACAAGTCGAATTACCCCCCTTAATCCCCCCTTAGAAAGCTACCGTGTATACACAAGTTAGTAAAGGCACGGCAGTGCCGTGCCCCTACGAGAAATCTATCTGTATCAAGGTTTTCGTGAAATGGTATTACGCATTGACAGGAAATACCAAACATGCATCATTCAAAAACCACATCTTTCGTAGGGGCACAGCACTGCTGTGCCCTTTATTGAGGACTTCGCTAGCGCTGCACTCGTAATGACAATTTATTGGGTCTATAAGGCTTGAAACCTTTGCAGATAGCACTTGTGTATACACCGTAGCCCGAAGAGCGGGGAGGGGCTGGGGGTGGGGTGCAATGACTGTGGGAATCATAACTAATTATCCGGACATGATATTAAACGGGCATTGGCAGTGCTGTTAGCGGTAGTGGGGCGTTTAGGGACTGACAAATCAAAAAATACTCAACTACTTCTTGTGGGGTGGAGAGAAGTCTGAGCTAAGGCTTCTAGATCAGAACTTCGGGGCGTCTCGCCCGCCCGTAGCCAAAGGCGCGTAAGATGCCCACCCTAACAGATTGGATAATTTATTTGTTGGAAGTCCCTTAGTCCGTACTCAGTTAGGAGTGAAGAGTTATTATTCTTTCCTCTGCCCCACTCCCCACTCCCTATTCCCCTATTTTTCTCAATTTGTATCAGCTAATACCTAATAATTAGGCTAGAGCCTCACATTTCGATTAATTGATTACTGAAAACAAATAGCAGGAAATTATACTTATTTGATTTCAGTTAATTGGTATTAAGCAGGTAACTGTTGTAGTCCTATCCATCCACTGCTCGATTGCCGTTGCCTTGCGTAAATAGTTGTATGAGTAGGTTCTTGTGTTTGAGGTTTACTAGGTAGTTTTCCCATTACGGTCTCTGCAAATGAACTGGATTCCTGCCAATTATAAACAGGCATTTCTTGCCAACAGTGGCGACAGAACCAATAAGTCTCTCTACCGCGTATATGTTCTAAAAGTAAACCAGAACAGCAAGGACAGTAATTCATAGTTTTGTCAAATCCAGTTAATAAAAGTGTTATTGCAAATCAAGGCAGCCAGTTGACAAACCCTTAGTTACTTAAACTTAATTTGTCTATATTTTGACTATAGTCTTAGAATGTGAGGAACTTGTGAGTAAATTTAAATTACTTATTATTTCTATAATATTTATACATATTTCTTGAGTAATGATCCCAGCATATTTAACTAGATCTTCATGAGATCCTCATATTTTACTGGTAGAATTACAGAGGACAAAGAAAGAAGTTTGAGGTATGTGTTCTGGCGATCGCCCAGCTAAGCTGATGTGTTTTTAAGTTCCATAATTTCAGATCCCTAGAAAGACGTAGGAACGCAAATATGCAATTTAAATGACGCCCTGTCCGCGGGGGTATGGCAACTCTGGAGACGCTCTTGATAGCTTGCTTAAGAGTAGGGCGCTAACCCCGCATTTCTCACAAGCTTGAGATCAGATGTGCAGAGGGGCAGAGGGGCAGAGGGGAGGCACATTGAACTCTCCTCTGCTCAAGAGCTCAAGAGCACAAGGTTTTGAGAGATGTGGTGATAAATCCGGGTCTAGTCCTATTATCAATTTCCAAAATTTGACACTACGTAATACTACAAGAGCATTAATTAAGGTAATCTCTTTAAATAGCAGATCATCTATTTTGAATTTGACAATAGAATGAGTTTGTCTACTCTAAAATTCTATCTACTTGCTGTTCCTGGCTTGGTTACTAAATTATGCTGTTTTCCCTGTACTGTCTGGTGAAATTTACAGGACGCATTTATCCATATACTTGATTAATCGCTTCTTTAAGCAGAAAAATTCTTGATTTACAACAATTTACTTGTTATAAGTTTTGCTAGCTTCTGCTAGTTCATCCTGATATCAACAAGATAATTAGAATTGACTAATTAACTATGCGATTCAACGATCAGCTAATTAATTTACCTACTTTATATCATGTTATTAATCGTACTCCATTAACGATTAACCCTAATAGTTATGCAGTCGAAGCTATTATCTTAATGAGTCAGGAAAGATGTAATAATTCTGCTCCCACCACCTTAAGTACGGCATTCGATTTAAGCCTTGCAGGTCAATCATTAAGTGACTGCATCTTGGTTATGGAGCGAGGATATTTATTAGGTATTTTTACAGAAAAAGATGTAGTTAAGCTTATAGCTTCTGGAATTGACTTCTCGACGGTGACAATGGCTGAGGTAATGACGCAGCCAGTTGTTACCCTGAGAGAATCAGATTCTCAGGATATTTTCATAGCCTTATCGTTATTGCATCAGCATCAAATTCGCCATCTGCCAGTTTTGGACGACGGTGGGCAATTGGTAGGAATCATCAGTGATACTAGCTTGCTACAAGCCTTTGATTTGGTAAAAATGGTTGGGGTTGTTGATGGCTTACAGCAATCTTTACAAAAATCCACAGATGAATTCAGCCAGGTTAATCAGCAAATCGAAATAGACCAAGTGCGCTGCCAAACTCAAAATTACTTAAAACTATGGGTTGAGGCACAATCTGCTGAAATCATGCAAATTAATCAGGAACTTCAAGAAGCCCTCGAAGAATTTCGGACTGCACAAGAGGAACTACGCCAACAGAATGAAGAACTGCTCGTTGCTGGTGAGCTAGTAGAATTAGAACGGCAGCGTTACCAGGATTTGTTTGAGTTCGCTCCAGATGGTTATTTGGTAACCGATGCAGCAGGTATTATCCAAGAGGCTAATCGTGCAGCAACGACGTTGTTCGGTGTAGTGGCAGAATATTTGGTCAACAAACCGTTAATATTGTTTATTGCTCAAGAAGACCGCCAGACCTTTACCACCCGACTGAATAATTTGCAGCAGGTGCAGGAGTGGGAAGTTTATCTAAAACCCCGGAAAAAGAAACCTTTCCCGGCTAGCATCAAAGTGGCTGCCATATACGACTCACAGGGCAAGCAGGTTGGCTGGCGCTGGCTACTTTGCAATATTACCGAACGCAAACAAGTAAAAGAAGCACTACGTCAAGCTAACGATGAGTTAGAAAGACGAGTGGCGGAACGGACATTTGAACTTGTCAGGTCTAACCTACTCTTGCAACAAGAAATTAGCCAACGCCAACGGGTCGAGGAAGCATTGCAGCAAAGCGAAAACCTCTACCGCCAACTTGTGGAAAGCCAAACGGACATTATTATCCGCATTGATTTGCAAGGGCGGGTGACCTTTGCCAATGTAGCTGCTTGTGAAGCCTTCGGCTGGAAACAAGATAAATTTTGCGGTCAGTCGTTTTGGGAGTTTATTCATCCAGATGACTTGCCGCAAGTAATGGAAAATGTGACAGCTTTAGTATCTTCATCTTATACCTTGACAACTGGTGAACGACGTGCATTTACTGTCAACGGTATCCGCTGGTTTCAATGGAAAAGTATTGCAATTAAAGATGAAAAAGGACAGGTTGTTGAAATCCAAGGGGTTGGAAGAGACATTACTGAACAGCAAGTTGCGCTGCGCGATCGCCAACTTGCCGAAGAAGCATTGCGCCAAAGTGAGGAGAAATTTCGCAATTTTGCTGAAAACAGCCAAGCAGTGATTTGGATTGCTAGCCCTGATTCATTCGATCCTTTGTACATTAGTCCTGCTTATGAAAAGATTTGGGGTCGTTCTTCTCAGGATTTATTTGAGCAGTCGGAGTTTTGGATAAACACGGTTCATCCAGACGATGGCCATTGCCACACCAAACTCATAGAACAACTGCTGAATAATCAGTCAGCTTCAGCAGAATACAGGATTTTCCAACTTGATGGCTCATTACGCTGGATTTGGAATCGGGGTTTTCCTGTATGCAACGCCCAAGGAAAAATTAACTACTATGGTGGTATCGCCGAAGATATCACCGATCGCAAACTCGCAGAAGAATCACTGCAAGAAAGTGAAGCGCGATTGAGTTTAGCTCTGGAAACTGCCCAAATGGGTATCTGGGACAGGAACCTGATGGCTAATACCGTTATTTGGTCTGCCAATATGGGACCACTTTATGGTCTACCGAGCGGCACTTCATGTCCACCCTTTGAAGACTACCTGAATTTAATCCATCCAGAAGACCGCGAATCTGTGGTTGCAAGTATAACTCGCGTTATCGAACAAGGAAGAGGAACCACAGAGTATCGAGTTGTCTGGCCTGATGGCAGTATACACTGGTTAAACTCAACAAGTCAGGTATACTATAACGAAATCGGTGAGCCGATACGAATGATCGGTACAAACAGAGATGTTACCGATCGCAAACTCAACGAACAAAAAATCTCCGAACAAGCAGCTCTACTTGATATTGCCACCGACGCTATATTAGTTCGAGATTTTCAATCGCAAATTTTATTCTGGAATAAAGGTGCAGAGCGGATGTACGGTTGGCTTTCTACAGAGATGATGACAACAGACTCTCGAGAAATTTTGTTCCAAGCAGAAACTAAAACGCAATTAGAAGTACCGCTAAAGAGCGTAATTGAAAGTGGTTCTTGGCAAGGTGAGTTAGATAAAATTACCAAATCCGGTAAGAAAATTGTCGTCGAAAGCCGCTGGACATTGATGCAGGATGCAAACGGCAAACCCAAATCCATCCTCTGTGTTGACACAGATATTACAGAAAAGAAACAACTCCAAGAGCAGTTTTTTCGCACCCAGCGATTGGAAAGTATTGGCACTCTTGCAGGCGGTATTGCCCACGACTTGAATAATATATTGACACCAATTTTAGCCGCAGCTCAATTGTTACAAGACAAATTTTTCCAAGACGAGGAGCGTTCTGAGCAGCTAATGGCACTTGTAGAAAGCAACGCCAAACGGGGAGCAAGTTTAGTCAAGCAAGTCTTGTCCTTTGCGCGAGGATTTAAAGGAGAGCGCACAATTATCCAAGTCGAGTACCTGATTTCAGAAATTATCCAAATTGTTAAGCAGACATTCCCCAAATCTATTGAATTTTCTACAGTCATCTCAGAAGATATTTGGGCTGTGACTGGAGACACCACACAACTGCATCAAGTGCTGATGAATCTAATAGTAAATGCCCGTGATGCTTTGCCAGATGGGGGTAATATCGAAATTTCTGCGACAAATCAGTTCATTGATCAAGCTTATACGAAAATGAATCTTGATGCCAAAGTTGGGTATTATATTGTGATTACCGTTGGTGATAATGGAATTGGCATTCCGCCAGAAATATTAGATAAAATTTTTGAGCCATTTTTTAGCACAAAAGGGGTTAATACAGGCACCGGGCTAGGACTTTCAACCGCACTTGGCATCATTAAAAGCCACGGCGGTTTTATCAAAGTGTCCAGCCGAGTTGGTAAAGGCAGCAAATTTAAAGTTTTTTTACCAGCAGTGGAAGCAAGCCAAGTATTTGATACAGAAGATTCAGAAGCGCACCCAGGAAAGGGAGAATTAATTTTAGTTGTAGATGATGAAGCTCAAATTCGTGACATTGCTAAAATCATCCTCGAAAATCACAATTACAAAATGATTGCTGCCAGTAATGGCATTGAGGCGATCGCACTTTATGCCCAGCACAAGCATCAAATTCAAGCTGTATTGATGGATATCATGATGCCGGAAATGGATGGAATCACCGCTATTCGCACCTTGCAAAAAATGAACAAGCAAGTTCAAATTATTGCCTGTAGCGGACTGAACTCAATGGAAGTGTTTGCTGAAGCTGGTGATACTAATGTGCAAGCAGTTTTATCCAAACCCTACACAGGCAAAGAATTGTTGAAAATTTTACACCAGGTATTCAGAAGTAATTAATTTTGTGTAGTAGGGGCGTACCAACGAACTTAATTGACGGCTAAAATTAAAGCTTAATGTTAATGCTAAAGCTAAAATGCCGCATATCTTACTAGTGGATGATGAAGCAGCCCTACGGGAAAGCCTGACTTACACACTGGAAAAAGAAGGTTATACAGTGACAACGGCAGCCGATGGACATAATGCTATTAAACAGTTCCACAAGCAAGTACCGGATATAATTTTGCTAGACTTGATGCTGCCGGAGGTTGATGGCATGGAAATCTGTTGGCGAATTCGGGCTTTTTCGGATGTTCCCATTGTGATGCTGACGGCAAAAGATCAAGATATTGATAAAGTTTGGGGCTTGGAAGCGGGAGCAGATGATTATGTCACCAAGCCTTTCAACACTCGTGAACTGCTGGCACGGATAAAAACAGTGTTACGCCGTCGTTTAGGGAATTAGTTTTAAAGAAAAATGGGCTGGTTGCCTAGAATCAAATTAAATTCCATTCATGCTAAGCTGCTAGCCACCTATCTGTTACTGATAGCTTTGGGAACCTCCTTCATGGCAGGCTATATCCTCTGGTCGTTCCATGCTTACTTCATGCGATCGCGACAAATGGATTTGGAAAATTGGACAGCTGCCTTGAGTGAGAGTGCCGCAGATGCTTTAGAAGCAAAGGATCTCCAACGAATAGAAGTGTTAGTGCAGCGGTATGGAGCGCCAGAAACTGTGACACTCCGCATTTTCAATCAACAAGCTCGCCTCTTAGCAACTTCCGATCCACTCCGAGACAAACTAGTTACAGACTGGTACAAAGTTCCCGGAGTATGGGAAGCTTTGCAAAATCGTCCCGAACAAGGGGTAGCAAAAGGAGTTTTATCAACTGAAGACCGCCTCTACATCGCTCGACCAATTGCGCGTAACGGTCAATTACTGGGCGTACTGCGAATGTCCATTACTTTGGATCAGCTTCAGCGTCAGTTCGCAACGGTGATTTGGAGTGTTTTAGGAACCCTGGCGGTAACAATCTTGCTCTGTGCCTTAATCAGCACTCGCTTTGCTCGCAGTCTTTCAAAACCAATCGAAACTATGCAAAACTTTGCGATTCGCTTGGGTGGTGGTCATTTTGGCGATAAGCTGATTATCCATGAAAACAATGAGTTGGATCAGTTAGCGGCAGAACTCAACCGGATGAGTCAACGACTGGCTTCTTTAGATCAAGAACGTCGGGCTTTTTTAGCAAATGTTTCCCACGAACTCCGCACGCCCATCAGCAACGTGCAGGTAACAGTAGACGCACTCAGAAGTGGTGCATATGAAGAACCCGAATTACGCGATCGCTTTTTCCAAACAATTGAGAACGAAATCAAACGCTTATCACGACTAATTCATGATTTGCTCGATTTAGGACGTTTGGAAGCAGGAGTTACTCAACTCGAACAGCAAATATTCTCACTGCGCGGTCTAATTAACCGTGCTGTGAATGCGATGGAATCCCGAATGCAAGCTGTTGGCGTATCTGTGCAGGTAAACGTAGTTGATTTACAACTACAAGGTGATCCGGAGCGGCTATTACAGGCAATTTTAAATGTGCTAGATAACGCCATCAAACACTCAGTACCCGATTCTTTGGTGTTGATTTCTGGGTATACCAAGGGTAAACAAGCGGTTGTGAAAATTCAAGACCAGGGATTAGGTATTAGCGAGGATGATTTACCCCGGATTTTTGAGCAGTTTTATACAACAGACCCCTCCCGCAAAGGCAATAGTAACGGACTGGGATTAGCGATCGCCAAGCGCATCATCGAAGCCCATCAAGGCAGCATCACAGCCAGCAGTCTTCCCAATGAGGGCGCGACTTTTACGATTTGTTTACCGCTGTTAGGGAGTGGGCAGTAGAGACGCGATGAATCGCGTCTGTAGGGAGGTAGGGGAGGCAGGGGAAGAATAACTCCTAACTCCGCACTCTTAATTCCCAATTCGCTCACAATTTCCTCAAATTCTTCCAGTAAATTGGGAGGGTGGGTAACATGTCGCCAAAATTGGGATACTCCCGATGAATATTGTTAGGAAGATTAATGATGAGTTAGCGATCGCTGGACAAATTACACTAGATCAGTTAAAACAAATCGCTGATGAGGGTTATAAGTCTGTACTTAACCTACGTTTACCCGATGAAACAGGTTTCCTGGTTGATGAACAGGAGAAAACTGAGCTTTTGGGACTGTACTATATAAACCTCCCGTTCAAAACTGAAGACATTAAAGAGCAAGGTACGTTCCAGATATTTCAGAAGATTGCTAAGTTACCAAAACCGACTCTCATCCATTGTGATAATTCAATTCGTTCAGCCACAATAGTATTGTTATATATTGCGTTAAAACAGGGCATAGAATTTGAAAAAGCACTGCAAAAAGTTATTAATTTAGGCTTGATATAACAAGAAAATCGGTTGGTTTGGCAAGTTATGATGTAGTTTTTCTACTGTTTTATTGGTTTGGTGTAGATTGCAATATGAATCCACCAACCATCTGTTTTAATGTTTTCAATCATTGCTCAAAGATAATTAACAATTACGAATTTTGCCTAGTGGTAGATACAGGCAAGGTCGGAGTATGGCTATTTTCTTTGATTAAACGACTATAAGTTCTTTGGGGAATAAAATGTAGTGGATTGTAACCCACAAAACGTAAAATCAGTACACAAGCCCAGGAATATCGACCATCGGTAATAGCTTCGATCACCTGCTCGAATTGTTCTGGAGTAATGGCTTTTTGAAAATTCTTTTGAGAAGAAGAAATTTGGTAGTTCATGGCTAACCCTGATGTAATACCATTTTGGATTTTAGACTTTCCTGCGGAACGCTACGCGTAGCTTGCTTCCCCGTAGGGATAGGGCTTCGCTCAGTCGAACGATTTTGGATTGAGAATTGCCTTCTGTATGTGGGTTTTATTAATCCATCTGTCCCAATCATTTGTCAAATTGGTATGACTTACCGAAGCAGTGCTGACCGATACTGATTACTCAAAAATTTGGTCTGGATCAAGTGAATTCAGCCGTCAAGAAAAATTTTTGGCTTTTGATTTAGATCCCGCAAGGTTGTCTTGGCTAAGTGAACTCGTTAAACCAAGAATGTGCCTGACTTCAACCCGCAGAGTTTTAAATCGGTCTTCAATTACTAACAAGAACTCTATGGTGTATTAGAGGCTATTTATAAAGTAAAAATAAAATTATTGTCGGGTGTGTTAGGCGCATATTTTGAGATTAATGATCGCCAGAAATATGAACTGCGCCTAAGGCATCATCTTGTATTGCGGTGCGTGATAGCAAAGCCGTAACGCACCCTACTTAAGATTTACTTTATAAATTGTCTCTTATGCCTGAATGAGAACATACACATATAGAATAATATGTCTTTGCAGCTACTTTAGCCAAATTGGCAGTTTTTTGAGAAAAAAGACTTGTATTACTGGATTAGACCTCTTGCAAAAGTCCCCTAACACCCCACCCCCAGCCCCTCCGCGCTCTTCGGGAGGGGAGACTTTGACGTAAGTCAAAGGCGGGGTGGGGTTCTTTTTTTTGATTTATGCAAGAAGTCTAATTATTGCGTAAGTCCTAATAAATTTGAGTCTCCCTTGAAAATTTCATACCACAGCTAGAAGCAACGATTTTCGCATTTATTTACACTCGAAGTAGGAATGTGCCTCACAGAACACTCGTCATTGAAAATTACAGTTGTTGAGGAGAAAAGAATGAGGTTCTGAATTAGTCAAATCTCTGGAATTTGTCATGCACGAATTATTTCAAGCTGTATTGAACAGTGATGAAAAAACCGTTCTACGTCAGTTGACAGATGTGTTGAATGCCTCAGGTAAGCGTTACTTCCTGAGGAATGAGATTTTGCAAAATTTTGCAGATTACTGTCAGCAGTCCCAAAAGCCGGCTTACTTTTATCACTCTTCTTCTATTGGGAAACTCATCCACTATACCCATGAAATAATTCTGGAGGAGGAGTATAGTTGGTTTGTTGTTCGACCCAGGATTGCTAGCCAGGAAGTTTGGCAATTGACAGCGGACTTTAGTAGCTTTGAGCCGATGACGCCCCAAGCGTTGCTAGATGTGAGCGATCGCTTGGTGAACCGCTACCAAGATCACATCCTGGAAATCGACCTCCATCCCTTTTACGAAGGTTCCCCCAGAATTGACGACCCCAGAAATATCGGTCAAGGTTTAGCTTTTCTCAACCGTTACCTGTCGAGTCAATTGTTGAGTGACCCCCAACACTGGCTAGAACTCTTGTATCTGGCTTTAAGCAAAATTGATCACGAAGGAATTAGGCTACTAATTGGCGATCGCATTACCTCAGGTATACAACTAGCCAAGCAAATTAAGCTAGCCCTCAAATTCCTGAGTCAGCAACCCCCTGAGGAACCATACGAAAAATTTCGCTCTCACCTCCAAGAACTCGGCTTTGAACCAGGTTGGGGTAACACTGCGGGGCGAGTCCGCGAAACTTTAGAACTTTTCGATCGCCTGATTTACTCTCCAGAACCAGGCATTTTAGAAACATTTGTCGCCCGTGTCCCCGCCATATTTCGCGTAGTTCTGATTTCCATACACGGCTGGGTAGGACAAGAAGATGTCTTGGGAAGAGATGAAACACTCGGTCAAGTTATTTATGTCCTCGAACAAGCCCGCAGTTTAGAAAACAAACTCCGTGAAGAAATCAAACTCGCTGGCCTCGATTTGTTGGGGATTAAACCCCATGTAATTATTCTCACTCGGCTAATTCCTAACTGTGAAGGCACATTTTGTAACTTGCGCTTGGAAAAAGTTGAAGATACTGAAAACGCTTGGATATTGCGGGTTCCTTTTGCGGAATTCAATCCAGAAGTTACCAACAATTGGATTTCTAAGTTTGAGATTTGGCCGTATTTAGAAACATTTGCTTTAGATGCTGAAAGAGAATTGTTAGAACAATTCAAAGGTAAACCTAATCTGATTATTGGGAACTACAGCGACGGTAATTTAGTGGCTTCTCTGTTATCCTATCGTCTAAAAGTTACCCAGTGTAATATTGCTCATTCCTTGGAAAAATCTAAGTATTTATTTAGTAATTTATATTGGCAAGACTTAGAAGACCAATACCACTTTTCGGCACAATTTACCGCCGATTTAATTAGTATGAATGCAGCTGACTTCATCATCACATCTTCTTATCAAGAGATTGTCGGCACACCCGACACCATAGGTCAGTATGAGTCATACAAGTGGTTTACTATGCCACAACTCTATCATGTGGTTGACGGGATTGATTTGTTTAGTCCTAAGTTCAACTTTGTACCGCCGGGAGTAAATGAAAATATCTTCTTCTCCTACAGCAAAAAATCAGACAGAGATGCTCAACTTTGTACACAACTCCACGAACTACTCTTTAGCAAAGAAGACCTCCAAATATTTGGTCACTTAGATAATCCTCACAAGCGACCAATCTTTGCCATTGCTACTTTCACCCCAATTAAAAATCTCACTGGTTTGGTTGAATGCTTCGGAAAAAGTCAGGCGTTGCAAGAACATTGCAACTTGATTCTCTTAACTAGTAAACTGCATCCACATGAAGCTACAAACCCAGAAGAAGCAGAAGAAATCCAAAAAATTCACGACATTATTAATCAATATCATCTGGACAGCAAGATTCGCTGGTTAGGGATGCGTCTTTCTAGCCGCGATCTTGGTGAAGCCTATCGAGTAATCGCAGATTCTCAGGGAATTTACGTCCAGTTTGCCCGCTTTGAATCCTTCGGGAGGTGTATTTTGGAAGCCATGATTTCTGGCTTACCAACTTTTGCAACTCAATTTGGCGGTTCTTTAGAAATTATTGAAAACCAAGAAGATGGATTTAATATTAATCCTACAGATTTAGAAGGAACAGCAAATAAAATTTTAGACTTCATTGAAAAATGTGATACTAAAGTTCAACACTGGGAGGAAGTTTCCGAATGGATGACTCAGCGAATTCATAATAGATACAATTGGCATTCACACACTAATCAATTATTACTCTTGGCGAAAATATTTAGCTTTTGGAACTTTGTTGTCCCAGAAAATAACGAAGCCAGAGATCGTTACATGCAAACCTTATTTCATCTTATTTATAAACCTAGAGTTGAAAAGATTTTAGAAAAACATATGGGTGGGTGAGGGAGTGGGGATGAGGGGGATGAGGGGGATGAGGGGGAGTTAGAACTTGAAGCATTAAGTTCAAAGACTCATTCATCCACCTCGGAACTGGATGAATCCACCTCAGAACTGGATGAATCCACCTTTAATACTCATTTATCTCCCTACCCCCTCATCTCCCTCATCTCCCTCATCTCCCTCATCTCCCTCATCTCCCCACTCCCCACTCCCTACTCCCCACTCCCCACCAACACATAATGGAAACAAAAGGTCATTCTCGCCACTTTATCTATACAGACTGGATATTAACCGAAACCCAGTTTGACCCTGACCAATTGCACTCCAAAGAAACTGTCTTTACAATCGGCAATGGATACCTGGGAACAAGGGGCAGTTTTGAAGAAGGTTATCCTCATGCATTGCCGGCTACTTTTATCCACGGTGTCTATGACGATGTGCCGGTGATGTACACGGAACTAGTTAATTGCCCTGACTGGTTACCTTTGGTAGTAATTGTAAATGGCGAACGCTTCCGTCTCGATCAAGGTGAGATATTGCATTATGAGCGAAAGCTTAATCTACATCAGGGACTTGTCAGCCGTTCTTTGCGTTGGCGTTCTCCCAGTGGGAAAACCATAGATATCTACTTTGAACGCTTTGTCAGTTTTGCAGATGAGCATGTGTTAGGGCAACGCTGTCAGCTAACACCGGTAGATTTCGATGGGTTAATTGAAGTTCAGGGAAGCATTAATGGCTATACAGAAAATCAAGGTTTTAATCACTGGGAAGGACTAGATCAAGGCAAGACTGACGAAGGTATTTGGTTGCAACGCCGCACCCGCAACTCCCAAATTGAACTGGGTATGGCAGCTAAAATCACAATATTCGGGGCGGAAGCATCTTTGCAAGTCAATACTGCACCTGGTTATCCCACCCTAAGCACCACCTTTCTGGTTAAAGCGCAACAGACTGTAACGGTGGAAAAACTCGTGACGGTTTTTACTTCGCGGGAGATTGAAACACCAGTTGTAGCAGCTCAAGAAAAACTCGCGGACTTGCCAGACTACGCAACACTACTAAAAGCCAGTGAACAGGCATGGGATGAGGTTTGGCAACAAAGCGATATCGCGATCGAGGGGGATATCACAGCGGCTTTTGCTGTTCGCTACAATCTGTTTCAGTTGCTGATTGCTAGCCCACGGCATGATGACAAAGTAAGCATTCCTGCTAAAACTCTTTCGGGGTTTGGCTATCGCGGTCATATTTTTTGGGATACAGAAATTTTTATGTTGCCCTTTTTTCTGTTTACCCAACCAGCGATCGCCCGTAATTTACTCGGTTACCGTTGGCACACCTTACCAGGAGCTAGACGCAAGGCGACTCATTACAGGTATAAAGGAGCAATGTTTTCTTGGGAAAGCGCTGTTACTGGAGATGAAGTAACACCACGTTGGTCACTTCCCACTGATTTTTATGGTGAAGACGTGCGAATTTGGTGCCGCGATCGCGAAATTCATATTAATGCAGATATCCCCTACGCTGTTTGGAACTACTGGCAAGCCACTAGGGATGATGAATGGATGCAAAAGTGCGGCGCAGAGATTATTTTGGATGCCGCCATCTTTTGGGGTAGCCGCGTGGAATTCAATTCTGAAAGCCAAAAGTATGAAATTCGGGGAGTGATTGGAACGGATGAATACCATGAACTCGTCCACAACAACGTCTTTACAAACCGCATGGTGCAATGGCATCTAGAAAAGGCGATCGCAGTTTATGATTGGTTGGCTCACAAATACCCAGAACGAGCCAGGGAATTAGAAGAAAAACTGCAACTGACTTCAGAACAGCAAAACCACTGGCAAGACATCATCGCCAAAATCTTGTTGTTTTACGACCCATCAACAGAACTAATCGAGCAGTTTGAAGGATTTTTTCAATTGGAAGATATTAACTTAGCAGATTATCAAGGGCGCGATCGCTCCATGCAAGCCATCTTGGGTATTGAGAAAACTAACAAATATCAAGTACTCAAACAGCCAGATGTCTTAATGCTGCTTTATTTAATGCGACAATCAGCAGATTTTCCCCACAGCGAAAAAGCATTGCAGACAAACTGGGATTACTACGCACCCCGCACTGATATTACCTATGGTTCGTCCCTCGGCCCCGCAGTTCACGCCATCTTAGCTTCAGATTTGAATATATCCACCGAAGCTTACAAACTATTTATCCAGGCCGCAATGGTAGATCTTGAAGATAACCGAGGAAACACCAGCGATGGAATTCATGGCGCCACCGCTGGCGGCGTTTGGCAAGCTGTAATTTTTGGCTTCGGTGGTATCCAGTTGAGCGAAAATCGTCTCGTAGCCAACCCCCATCTGCCTGCTAACTGGACACGCCTGAAGTTTAAATTGCACTGGCAGGGTTTATGGTACGACTTTGATTTGCATCAGGAAGTGGGGACTGGGGACTGGGGACTGGGGACTGGGGATAAGGAGACAAGGGGACAAGGAGACAAGGGGACAAGGGGAATAACCAATCCCCAATCCCCAATCCCCAATCCCCAATCCCCAATCCCCAATCTCCAATCCCCAATCCCCAATCCCCAATCCCCAATCCCCAATCCCCAATCCCCAATCCCCAATCCCCAATCCCCAATCCCCAATCCCCAATCCCCAATCCCCAATCCCCAATCCCCAATCCCCAACATCCAAGGAGTCATCTTCGATTTAGATGGTGTGCTGACAGATACAGCAGAACTTCATTATTTAGCTTGGCAGAAGCTAGCGGATGAAGAGGGTATACCGTTTAATCGCCAAGCTAATGAAGCGCTGCGGGGTGTATCCCGGCGTGCTTCGCTAATGCTGATTATTGGGGATAGACGGTATTCGGAAGCACAAATCGAGGAAATGATGGAGCGCAAGAACCGCTACTATGTGGAATTGCTAAAAAATATGACCTCTAAGGATTTGTTACCAGGAGCGATCGCACTTTTGGATGAACTGCGGCAAGCCGGGATTAAAATAGCTATTGGTTCAGCGAGTAAAAATGCCCACACAGTGATTGAGCGATTGGGTATTGGCAATAAAATAGATGCGATCGCTGACGGTTATAGTGTACAGCAACCCAAGCCAGCACCAGATTTGTTTTTGTATGCTGCTAAAGAGTTAGGAATCGAGCCAGCGCAATCTGTGGTTGTAGAAGATGCCGCAGCAGGCGTTGAGGCGGCTCTAGCTGCCGGGATGTGGGCGGTAGGTATTGGCCCAGTTGAACGAGTTGGAGCCGCTCATGTTGTTTTCCCCAGCCTCGCAGGGGTTAAATGGGCAGATATACGAAGTCAATTACAGAATTCCAAAGAATAGGGGCAGGGGCGAGCGAAAATGTAGGTGGTACATCGAAAAATTTTGAAATGCTTAACTCTAATTCCAACCCTACAAATTCATTGGGAAAGTCCTAATGCAAAGTCATCGCCACCTTGAAAATTAAACTCTGCCTGATAGGAGTATTCAATTTTCAGGGTATAGTCTGCACTATTAGAACTATTGGTTTCTATGACTATTTCCCTCAATACTTCTCCAGTAGATGTAGAGTTATGAGAACCAATGGGAAGTAGGTCACCAAAGGCTATTTCTGGAGATGGTTTAATCGTAACGCCTGGCGTTCCATCGGCTAAATTGGGAATGGGAGCTCCATCGGTTTTTAGCGATGCCGATACAACGGCTGTTAAATTTCTGAAGGTGACATTTGAGTAACAGTTAGACGCTACGATCGCAATAGTTTCTGACCCCTGCACCGCTAATGGCTGAGTATCGCTCCTTAACTCAAAACACGGTAGTGGCTGCTGGATCTCTAACTGAATCCCAACTGGACGGCTATTGCAAATTACTGTTTGAAGAACCTCTGTAAAGCCACCAATAGAATCGCGATCAGTAAAAGCTTGTCCGCCTGTTTCTTTAGCTAATCTGGCGTATTCTTGCTGCAAACTGTCTTTAAATTTGCTCTTGGTCGTGCCAAAATAAGTATGAACCTTCACTTCTGCCTGCTGAGCTTTGGCGATCGCTTTATTGGCAGCGATAATATCTTTCTCTTCGGTTCTATCTCCTCCAGCTTCGAGGGCTTCATCTCCCAAATAGAAAATTGATCGGGTTGCGCCCAGTCGCCAATCAAAATGAGTTGAGATATCTTCTACAGTTCGAGCGGCATCTTCTTGCGCCCCCGCATCAGGTAATTGTCCTCGCTTTCTGGCTCGGAGATCTCCCTTGGAAATTTGGCACTCTGTCAAAAGATAATCCCGTACTGTCCGATTAAAATTTGTCCCTTTCCAAGTACCTTCGATGCCAAGCCAAATCACTCTCAAATCGCAAGGACAACTAGAAGAGGCGGTAGTAATAGCGGCGGCAGCAGCATTACTAAGGTTCCAAGCTTCATCTTTCATCGAAGGGCTAGTATCGATGACAACTACTAAATCCACTGGATCTCTTGCTGTGGCGCTGTCGATTCTGCAAGGGCGCACTGTGGGAATGATTTGTTGTGTTTGACTCATATCTTTGATATACACTGTGATTATTTGATGTTGATTCCTGTTATTTTGGCACAGACCAAGAACGAATTTGGCTTCTGACTTTTCAACTTAATTAAACTCTCAAAATGTGACGGTGGAAAAAGCTCCAAATTGACTTCCTGAAGACTTCAACAAACTGGTTTTCTAGTAGAAGTTGGTAGTGGTGGAAGGACTAAGTGGAGCAGAGTAACATTTTTGGGTAATTTATCTTAAGTATTTTGACTGATTGACAAAAACTACTTTATTCTAACCTCTCATGAGCGGGGTAATTTTCTAGCTAGTTACACAGAAGTTACAGTTAGTAACTAATATTCATTAATTGTTTTAAATATTTTTATTATTTGCTTAAATGTCTTAACTGTCTTAACTGTCCACTTAACTGTCTTAACTGTCCACTTAGCTGTCTTAACTGTCCACTTAGCTGTCTTAACTGCTATTGCATTTTATTGAAAAAACTGAGATTATTTGTTTATTGAATAAAAATGCTTAATATTCTTATTGCTTGCGACGGCTATTGATTTTATTAATCCGAAACATCTAAAAAACTGGTTTACAGACTCTTGCTACTGTACTTCATTAACCTGGAATCCACTGTAACTATATTTAGCTAGTTTTATTCTCCAGGAGCAGAATTTACCTTCCTAAAACAAGCTAGGTCTTAATCAATAAAAACTGTTACGATCCGTCAAATCATAACAGTACCAAAGAGAGTAAATTCATCTAAATTTGGAAAATTTTTGAGTTATAAAGACTCTAGTTTCACATTATTTATATTGTTATAACCGAAATTATCAGGATTTTAAGGAGTTCTAATGGATAAAATTGTAAAAACAACTTACCCACTATCTTCTGGTCAAGAAGCTATGTGGTTTATCTACCAAATTGCTCCAGAGAGTGTTGCTTATAATATATTTATTACTGTAAAAATTAATTCTTATTTAAATATTGGTGCTGCCAATCGTGTATGGGAAAAAATTATTGGAAATCATCCTATTCTCCGAACCACATATACCCTTCAGGAAGGGAAACCCGTTCAGCAAGTTAATCAACAACAGCAATTTAATCTTGAGTTAATAGACGCCACCAATTGGAGTGAAGACCACTTAAGAGAGAAAATATTTTCTATAACAGACCGACCTTTTAACTTAGAAAAAGATTCAGTCTTGAGGGTTAATTTATTTACTCGTTCAGCACAAGAACACATTCTCTTGCTAACAATGCACCACATCGCAGGTGATATGTGGTCTTTTGATTTACTCGTGAGTGAATTTCAAGCTTTGTATGCTAATGAAATTGAACAAGTTAGTCAAGAGCAGACAGAAGCAGCAGCAGATTATTTGAGTGGCAATAAATCTTACCTAGAGTTTGTCCGCTGGCAGTCAGAAATGCTATCCAGTTCCAGGGGAGAAAAACTGTGGCAATACTGGCAACAACAATTAGCCGGCGAATTGCCAATTTTGAATTTGCTCGCAGACAAACCCCGCCCGACTGTACAGACTTATCAAGGAGCAGTACATATTTCAAAGCTGGATGAAGAGTTAATTCAAAAACTCAAGCATCTAGCTCTAGCTTCTGGAAGAAGCCTTTATCAGATTTTGTTAGCAGCATTTTACGTCCAACTTTCTCGCTACACTAATCAAACAGACATCCTCATAGGAAGCCCGATGAGAGGTCGGTGGGGTAGAGAGTTCAAAGAGATTGTCGGCTACTTCGTTAACCTAACCGTTTTACGAACTTCTGTACAGGAAAACGCTACATTCACGGAATTTCTCGCTCAAATTAGCAAGACAGTTAGAGAAGCCCAAAAACATCAAGATTACCCTTTTTCTCTGTTAGCAGAACAACTCCAGCCAGAACGAGATCCTAGTCGTTCTCCTTTATGTCAAGTTAGTTTCACTTGGCAAGCACACCGTTGGTACGAACCAACAGAAAATTCATTGCACAGTAAAGAGCAAGTACTTGAGATGGAGCCATACTTGCTCGGACATCAACGTGGTGCAGACTTTGATCTGAATTTAATGGTGATGGAAGCTCAGGGAGTGTTGCAACTCTGCTGGCAATACAATACTGACTTGTTTGAGGCGACTACAATCACGCGCATGGCAGGGCATTTTGTGACCTTGCTGGAAGGCATTGTAGCTAATCCTCAAGAGCAGATTTGGCAATTACCTCTGCTAACAGAAGTTGAGCAACAGCAGTTATTGGTTGAGTGGAATGATACAGGTGTAGATTTTCCCCAAGATAAATGTATTCATCAGTTATTTGAGGAGCAGGTTGAACGTACTCCCAATGCTGTAGCAGTGGTGTATGAAGATCAACATCTTACATACCAGCAGTTGAATTGTCGCGCTAACCAATTAGCCCATTACTTGCAATCTTTGGGTGTGGGTGAAAATGTGCTGGTGGGTTTGTGTGTAGAGCGTTCCTTAGAAATGGTGGTGGGACTATTGGGGATTCTCAAGGCGGGTGGGGCATACTTGCCACTTGACCCTGAGTATCCTGGTGAGCGCTTAAGCTTTATGCTCACAGACACTCACGTAAAAGTGCTGTTGACTCAAGAGAAATTAGTAGAATCTCTTCCTCAACATCAAGCCCGTGTTATTTGCTTAGACACCGGCTGGCACAGCATTGACCAAGCAAATCAAGATAATCTCAATAGCACAGCCAGTACACAAAACCTCTCTTATGTGATTTACACCTCCGGTTCTACAGGCACACCCAAGGGAGTCGCTGTCACTCATCAGGCCGTCAATCGACTGGTGTTAAACACCAACTATATACAGTTAACAACTGATGAATGCGTTGCTCAAGCCGCAAATATTGCTTTTGATGCAGCCACCTTTGAGATTTGGGGAGCATTGCTTTCCGGAGCCAAGCTAGTGATTATCACTAAATCAGTATTGCTGATCCCGGAAGAATTTGCTGTCAATATCCGCCACCATCAAATCAGTGTCTTATTTTTAACTACAGCTTTATTCAATCAGTTAGCCAGTGTTGTCCCAGAAGTATTTAGTTCTCTACGATATCTACTATTTGGTGGTGAAGCGGTTGATCCCAAATGGGTGCTTGAAGTACAAGATAAAGGCGCTCCTCAACACTTGCTCCATGTCTATGGACCAACAGAAAATACCACGTTTTCTTCTTGGTATTTGGTAGAGGACTTAGCAACGACAGCCACAACTATTCCCATTGGTCGAGCGATCGCCAATACGCAAATCTACATCCTTGACCAAAACTTACAGCCTGTACCAGTAAGTGTACCAGGAGAACTGTACCTTGGTGGAGCAGGATTAGCACAGGGCTACTTCAACCGCCCTGAATTGACAAAAGAGAAATTTATCCCCAACCCCTTTGACAAGTCAAAAGTCAAAGGTCAAAAGTCAAAATTATATAGAACCCATTTGACATCTTGTGAGGTTTTGAATTAAGGTACTCCTCAGCATCTAAAATCCAATACTAATGGCGTATTCCAGCAACCTCACTGATGCAGAATGGGAAATTTTTGAACCCTTATTGCAAGAGATATTACCGACTAAGAAGCAGACTCGACCGACCAACTGGCCAAAGCGAGATATCTTCAATGGAATTCTCTATCAACTAAAAAATGGATGCAATTGGCAAGACTTACCTAAAGACCTCCCCCCTTATTCCACTGTATATTGGCACTACAAACAGTGGCGAGCAGCCGGGGTATTTGAGGAACTGATGAGTGTCTTACATGGACAAGTGCGTGAACAGGTAAAAAAAAAACCGCACTGGACGACATTGATCATCATTGACTCCCAAGCAGTGAAAAATACCTGCAACGCCAGTGTGGAGTCGAAAGGTTTTTGCTTCTACAAAGCCACCAACGGTATTAAAAGGCATTTGGCTATTGACACCCTTGGGTTTCCCTTTTTTACGCTCTGTACTCGCGCCAATGTCTCGGATGATGCCGGATTAATTGAGATGTTTACTCTCAACATCGACTACTTCAAGTCAAAACCTATCGATATTCCCAAGATTACTATCCTGCTAGATCATGGGTATCACCCAGAATATTTGACTCAGGAGTTAGAGCGAATTTACCCAGAGATCATGACCAAAATTCAGTTTCAACTTTCTACGAAACCCTCAAAACAAGAGAAAGCGGCACAAGGAAAATCTGGATTTGTTCCGGCAATAGCTAGATGGGTGATCGAACGCTCCAATGCTTGGATGGAGCGCTGTAAAATTCTGGTTAAGAACTTTGAACGAACCCTGGTTAGTGCCACTGCCAAACTCAATATCTGCTTCATCAGGCTAATGATTAAGAGGCTTGCAGCACCTTCTTAGATGTCAAATGGGTTCTATAAGACGGGGGATTTGGCACGCTATTTACCAGATGGAAATATTGAATACTTAGGACGCATTGATAATCAAGTAAAAATACGTGGTTTCCGCATCGAGTTGAGCGAAATCGAAGCAGTCCTGAGCCAACATAGTGATGTGCAAGTATGTTGTGTCATTGTCCGGGAAGATACCCCTGGTGATAAACGTTTAGTCGCCTATGTGGTAGCGCATCAGAATTGTAAACTCACAATCAGCAAATTGCGGCAATTCATCAAAACAAAACTCCCAGATTACATGGTGCCAAATGCAATAGTTATCTTGGAATCGCTGCCGCTTACTCCTAACGGCAAAGTAGACCGCCGTGCCTTACCCACACCGGATTTACACAACGAACTACAAGATAAATTTGTTGCACCCCGTAACCCAATAGAAGAAATGCTGGCACTCCTTTGGGCACAAGTGCTGAGAGTAGAGCTTTTAGGCATTCATGACAACTTCTTTGAACTTGGCGGACACTCGCTACTAGCAACACAATTAGTTTCACGTATCCGCAACGTTTTCAAAGTAGAACTAGCATTACGTGAGTTGTTTGCAAGAGCGACAGTAGCCGAATTAGCACAATCAATTAGGCAGTTACAGCAACAGGACTTAGAACTCTCTGAACCACCTATCTTACCAAAGGTGAGGGATGCAGAATTACCACTGTCTTATGCTCAGCAGCGTCTATGGTTTTTAGATCAGTTAGAGCCAAACAGCGCCTTTTACAACATTCCTATGGCTTTGCGTCTAGTGGGAAATTTGAATCAACCAGCCCTAGAACAAAGCTTACAAGAGATTATTCATCGCCACGAAGCCTTACGCACCAACTTTATTACAGTTGATGGCAAACCTTCTCAAATTATTCAAACACAAACGAATTGGACAGTAACAGTAGTTGACTTAAAATATTTATCCACAACCGAGCAAGAAATTAATAGCCAGCAATTAGAGCGACAACAAGCTATTCAGCCTTTTGACCTGGCAAAGGGAGCATTAATCAGGGCGACATTACTAGTGCTATCGGAGACAGAACACATATTGCTGGTGTGTATGCATCATGTTGTCAGTGATGGCTGGTCAATGGGTGTGTTTGTCCAAGAACTAGCAGCGCTGTATGATGCTTATGCTCAAGGTCAGCCGTCTCTACGAGACGCTACGCGAACACCTTTAGCACCACTGCCGATTCAGTATGCAGATTTTGCTATCTGGCAAAGAGAGTGGTTGCAAGGATATGTACTACAAAACCAACTAACTTACTGGCAAAAACAACTGGCAAACGCACCAGCTCTATTGTCGCTGCCCACAGATCGACCCAGACCTGCTGTGCAGACTTTTGCTGGTGCATATCAAAAGTTTGCACTCTCTGTTGAACTCACTGGTAGGTTGATACAACTGAGCCAGCAACAAGGAGTTACCTTGTTCATGACACTGTTAGCAGCGTTTGATACCTTACTTTACCGTTACACAGGTGTGGCAGACATTTTGGTGGGTTCGCCAATTGCTAACCGTAATCGTAGTGAAATAGAAGGGTTAATTGGCTTTTTTGTCAATACTTTAGTTATGCGTACTGACTTGGCAGGTAATCCCAGCTTTAATGAATTACTGACTCGCGTTCGAGAAATGGCAATGGATGCCTACGCTCATCAAGATTTGCCATTTGAAATGCTAGTTGAAGCATTGCAGCCAGAACGGGATCTTAGCCATACACCGCTATTCCAGGTGATGTTTACACTTCAGAATGCGCCCATATCGACCGTGGAGTTAAATCAGTTAAGTGTCAGTTCAACGTTGATAGAAGGTACAACTGCCAAATTTGATCTTACCTTACTAATGGAGAACACTGCTGATGGACTGGTGGGTGTATGGGAGTATAGCACTGACTTGTTTGATGGCAGCACAATTGAGCGTATGAGTGGGCATTTTGTGACATTGCTTGAAAGTATTGTTGCTAACCCAGAACAGCAAATCTCACAATTGCCCCTGCTGACACAAATTGAGCAGCAGCAGTTATTGGTTGAGTGGAACAATACTCAAGCTGATTATCCTCAAGATTTGTGCATCCATCAGTTGTTTGAGGAGCAAGCAGCGCGTACACCGGATGCTGTAGCTGTGGTTTATGAAAACCAACAATTGACTTACCAGCAGTTGAATAGTCGCGCAAATGAGTTAGGACATTACTTGCAGTCTTTGGGAGTCGGAGCAGATGTGCTGGTGGGTATTTGTGTGGAGCGATCGCTGTTGATGGTAGTAGGGTTACTTGGCATCCTCAAGGCAGGCGGAGCTTATGTACCACTTGATCCAGATTATCCACAAGATCGCTTAAGCTTCATGCTCGAAGATGCTCAATTGAGAGTGCTGCTGACACAACAGCAACTCAAACAAAAGTTGCCTCAGCATCAAGGACAGGTTGTATGTTTAGATACTGACTGGGAGCTGATTTCTCAATCCAGTCAGGATAATCCAATTACTACAGTGCAAGATAGTAACTTGGCTTATGTGATTTACACATCCGGTTCCACTGGCAAGCCCAAAGGAGCAATGAACACCCACTTGGGGATTTGCAATCGCCTGCTGTGGATGCAACAAGCTTATCAATTAACAGCACTAGATTGTATTTTACAGAAAACTCCTTTTAGCTTCGACGTTTCAGTTTGGGAGTTTTTGTGGCCATTAATCACTGGAGCGCGTTTAGTTGTGGCTAAACCAGGTGGACATCAAGATAGTGCTTACTTGGTCAACCTGATTTTAGAGCAGCAGGTGACAATAGTGCATTTTGTTCCTTCTATGCTCCAGGTTTTCTTAGAAGAACCAAGTCTGGAAAATTGCCGTAGCTTGAAACGAGTTATTTGTAGTGGTGAAGCTTTGCCTGTAGAACTTCAGGAGCGCTTTTTTGCTCGGTTAGACTGCGAATTGCACAATCTTTATGGACCAACAGAAGCGGCAATTGATGTCACCTACTGGCAATGCTTTCCGGATGCCAATTTTAGGACAGTACCAATTGGGCAGCCTATAGCCAACACACAAATCTACATTTTAGACGAGCATCTGCAACCAGTTCCTGTAGGTGTAGCCGGAGAATTGCATATTGGTGGTGCAGGATTAGCAAGAGGCTACCTTAACCGTCCAGAGTTGACAAAAGAAAAATTCATTTCCAACCCGTTTGACAATTCAAAATTATATAAAACTGGGGATTTGGCGCGTTATTTACCTGATGGCACAATTGAATACATCGGACGCATCGACAACCAAGTAAAAATCCGTGGTTTCCGCATCGAATTGGGAGAAATTGAGGCATTACTCAACCAACATGACGATGTGCAGGCATCTGTAGTCACCGTCCGCGAAGATACCCCAGGTGATAAACGCTTAGTTGCCTACGTCGTGCCGCATCAGCATACACCCACAACTAATGAACTGCGGCAATTCCTGAAAGCAAAGCTACCAGACTACATGGTGCCAAGTGCTTTTGTGATGTTGGAGTCAATGCCACTCACTTCCAACGGCAAAGTTGACCGTCGCGCTTTACCCGCACCGGATTTATACAGTGAACGCACAGAAAAATATGTAGCCCCGCGTACTCCGATTGAAGAAATACTGGCACAAATTTGGGCGCAAGTGCTGCAACTGCCACAGCTAGGCATACACGATAACTTCTTTGAACTTGGGGGACACTCACTATTAGCAACACAATTGGTTTCACGCATCCGCAACATTTTCAAAGTGGAACTACCATTGCGAGAGTTGTTTGCAAGAGCCACACTAGCTGAATTAGCACAAGAAATTGAACAATTACAGCAACAAAATTTAGAACTGTCTGCACCGCCTATTTTACCAAGGACAGAGAATGCAGAATTAGCGCTGTCTTATGCTCAACAGCGTCTCTGGTTTTTAGACCAATTCGAGCCAAACAGTCCCTTCTATAACATGTCCATAGCTTTGCGTTTAGCAGGAACTGTGCAAGTTGCCGCATTAGACCAAAGCTTCCAAGAAATTATTTATCGCCACGAAGCGTTACGGACTAATTTCATTACGGTTGATGGACAACCAACACAAATCATTCAAACAGAAACGAATTGGACAGTATCAGTTGTTGATTTGAAGCATTTATCTACAACCGAACAAGAAATAGCTTCACAGCAATTAGTACAACAACAAGCTATTCAACCCTTTGAGTTGGCAACACAAGCATTAGTGAGAGCGACATTAGTAGTGCTATCTGAGACAGAACACATACTATTAATGTGTATACACCACATAGTCTCTGATGGCTGGTCAATCGGCCTGTTTGTTCAGGAGTTAGCAGCACTTTACAATGCTTATTCTCAAGGTAAAAACTCACCATTAGCAGCACTGCCGATTCAATATGCAGATTTTGCACTGTGGCAAAGACAGTGGTTGCAAGGAGAAGTACTACAAAGGCAATTGAGTTATTGGCAACAAAAATTGGCTTCGGCACCAGCCTTATTGTCGCTACCTACAGACCGACCCAGACCGGCTGTGCAAACTTACCAAGGGACACATCAAGAGTTTGCACTGTCTGAGGAACTAACTGCTAAGTTAAGAAAACTGAGCCAGGAACAAGGGGTGACTTTGTTCATGACGCTGTTGGCAGCTTATGATACGCTGCTTTACCGCTACACGGGTACAGAAGACATTTTGGTGGGTTCGCCAATTGCTAACCGCGATCGCAGCGAAATAGAAGGGTTAATTGGCTTTTTTGTCAATACTTTAGTCATGCGTACTGACTTGGCAGGCAACCCCACTTTTAGCGAATTACTGACTCGTGTCCGTGAAATGGCAATGGAGGCGTACTCGCATCAGCATTTGCCTTTTGAAATGCTGGTAGAAGCATTGCAGCCAGAACGGGATCTTAGCCATTCACCACTGTTCCAAGTAATGTTTGTCCTCCAGAATGCGCCCACATCTGGATTAGAACTGACTGGGTTAACTATCAGTTCATTGCCAATAAAAGGTACAACTTCAAGGTTTGATTTAACCTTAATAATGCAGAACACTGCTACTGGTCTGGTAGGGGTGTGGGAGTACAACACTGATTTGTTTGATGCTAGTACCATTGAGCGAATGACTGGTCATTTTGTGACATTGCTTGAAGGTATTATTGCTAACCCGGAGGAGCGAATTTCCCAATTACCACTGCTGACACAACCGGAACAACAAAAGTTACTTGTCGAGTGGAACGATACAGGTGTGGATTATCCACAAGATTTGTGCATCCATCAGTTGTTTGAGTCGCAGGTGGATAGTACACCCGATGCGATCGCAGTTGTATATGAAAATCAACAACTGACTTACTATGAATTAAACTACCGCGCTAACCAGTTGGCACACTACTTGCGGTCTTTGGGTGTAGGATCTGATGCTCTGGTTGGTTTATGTGTAGAGCGTTCTTTAGAGATGGTCATAGGATTACTGGGGATTCTCAAAGCGGGTGCTGCTTATGTGCCACTTGACCCAGAGTATCCGACTGAGCGCTTGAGCTTTATTTTAGAAGATGCTCAAGTTTCAGTATTGCTAACCCAGCAGTCAATTCTTGACAGATTGCCCCAGCATCAAGCACAGCTTGTTTGTTTGGATACTGACGCTCAGCTGATTTCCCAGTGCAATCAGGACAATCTCATCTCCGACGTACAAGCAAATAACTTAGCTTATATAATCTATACCTCTGGTTCTACAGGTCAACCTAAGGGTATAGCGATGAATCAGCTTGCCCTTGGCAATCTGATCTTGTGGCATCGGGAAAATCTCAAAATTCCTCGTGGAGCAAAAACCCTACAATTTGCTTCGATTAGCTTTGATGTCTCCTTCCAAGAAATCTTCACTACCTGGTGTTCTGGAGGCACATTGTTCTTAATTACGGAGGAATTACGCCGAGATACCTCAGCTTTGTTAAGTTTTCTCCAACAAAAAGCTGTTGAGAGACTGTTTGTTCCCTTTGTTGCCTTACAACAACTAGCTGAAGTCGCTGTTGGCAGTGAATTAGTTAATAGTCATTTGCGAGAAATCGTTACTGCTGGGGAACAGTTGCAGATTACTCCCGCGATTTCTCAATGGTTAAGCAAACTAACTGATTGTACTTTGCACAATCACTATGGGCCATCAGAAAGCCATTTAGCTACCAGTTTTACTCTGACTAATTCAGTAGAGACTTTGCCGCTACTTCCTCCCATTGGTCGTCCCATTGCCAACACGCAAATTTATATCCTGGATAAATATTTACAGCCTGTACCCGTTGGCGTACCAGGAGAATTGTACATTGCTGGTGTTCTTTTATCGCAAGGCTACTTCAATCGACCAGAGTTAACACAAGAGAAATTTATCCCTAATCCCTTTAAAAGAAGCAGAGGAGCAGGGGAGCAGGGGAGCAGAGGGGAAACCTTTAATTCCGATCGCCTTTATAAAACTGGGGATTTAGCACGCTATTTAAGTGATGGCAATATTGAATACTTGGGACGGATTGACAATCAGGTAAAAATACGTGGTTTCCGCATCGAATTGGGCGAAATTGAAGCAGTACTGAGCCAACTTGATGTACAGGCATCTTGTGCAATCGCCCGCGAAGATATTCCTGGGAACAAACGCTTAGTGGCTTACATTGTGCCTCAAAAAGAGCAGACGCTCACAGTAAGCGTTGTGCGTAGCTTCCTGAAGTCAAAATTACCAGAATATATGGTGCCAAGTGCGATCGTTATCTTAGAAGCTTTACCGCTTACCCCCAACGGTAAACTAGACCGTCGCGCTTTACCCGCACCTGATTTACACAGCCAATTATTGGACAAATATGTTGCCCCACGTAACCCAATTGAAGAAATCCTGTCACTAATTTGGGCGCAAGTTCTGAAAGTAGAGCAAGTGGGTATATATGATAACTTCTTTGAGCTTGGAGGCCACTCGTTACTAGCAACGCAACTCATTTCCCGCGTGCGTACTACCTTGAAAGTAGAATTACCATTGCGTAGCTTATTTGCTGCACCAACAGTTGCTGAATTATCCCAAAACATTCAGCGATCGCAGCAACAGGATTTAGAACTAACAGCATCACCCATCTTACCAAGGGCAAAAGATGCAGAATTACCACTGTCTTATGCCCAAACACGGCTATGGTTTTTAGACAAGTTAAACCCCAACAGCGCCTTCTACAACTTCCCCATAGCTTTGCGTTTAGTCGGAACTCTCAATCGAGCTGCCTTAGAACAAAGTTTACAAGAAATTATTCATCGCCACGAAGCGTTACGCACCAACTTTGTCATCGTTGATGGAAAACCTTCTCAAATCATTCAAACACAAATAAATTGCATACTCTCAGTTATTGACTTAAAGCATTTATCTACAACCGAGCAAGAAACAGCTTCACAGCAATTAGCGCAACAACCCTTTGACCTAGCAACTGAAGCATTAGTTAGAGCAACATTAGTAGTGCTGTCCGAGACAGAACACGCCTTATTAGTGTGTATGCATCACATAGTCAGCGATGGCTGGTCAATGGGTGTGTTTGTTCAAGAGCTAGCAGCGTTGTACAATGCTTATTCTCAAGGTGAGCCGTCACCTTTAACACCACTGCCGATACAGTACGCAGATTTCGCAATTTGGCAGCGAAACTGGTTGCAAGGAGATGTCTTAGAAAGTCAATTGAGTTACTGGCAACAACAACTGGCAAACGCACCAGCTTTGTTGTCACTACCCACTGACCGACCTAGACCATCTATGCAGACTTTCGCAGGAGCATATCAACAGTTTGCGCTCTCTAAGGAACTAACTGATAAACTCACGCAACTAAGCCAGCAACAAGGAGTTACTTTGTTCATGACGCTGTTAGCAGCGTTTGACACCTTACTTTACCGCTACACAGGTACAGAAGACATTTTAGTGGGTTCGCCAATTGCTAACCGCGATCGCACTGAGATAGAAGGGTTAATTGGCTTTTTTCTCAACACTTTAGTCATGCGTACCAATTTGGCAGGCAATCCTAGCTTTAGCGAATTACTCGGTCGTGTTCGTGAAATGGCGATGGATGCATACTCTCATCAGAATTTGCCTTTTGAAATGCTAGTGGAAGCATTGCAGCCAGAACGGGATCTCAGTCATACACCACTGTTCCAAGTAATGTTTGTCCTCCAAAATGCTCCCATATCTCAACAATTGGAGTTGACTGGGTTAACTGTCAGTCCACTGGTGGTAAAAAGTACAACTACCAAGTTTGATCTGACTTTAGGAATGGAGAACACTGCCAATGGACTGGTTGGGGTGTGGGAATACAACACTGATTTGTTTGATGCCTCCACCATTGAGCGAATGACGGGTCATTTTCTGACATTACTTGAAGGTATTATTGCTAACCCAGAGGAGCGAATTTCTCAACTGCCACTACTGACAGAAGTTGAGCAACATCAACTTTTAATAGAGTGGAATAATACTCAGGTGGATTATCCACAAGATTTGTGTATCCATCAGTTGTTTGAGGAGCAGGTTGGGCGTACACCTGATGCTGTGGCAGTTGTGTTTGAAGATCAACAACTCACTTACCACGAGTTGAATAGTCGTGCTAACCAGTTAGCCCACTACCTCAAGTCTTTGGGAGTGTCCGCAGATATGCTGGTGGGTATTTGTGTGGAACGCTCAATAGAAATGGTGGTGGGACTATTAGGTATTCTTAAGGCGGGTGGGGCATACTTGCCACTTGACCCGGAGTATCCGACTGAGCGCTTGCACTTTATGCTAAAAGATGCTCAAGTTTCAGTGTTGCTGACTCAGCAGAAACTCATTGACAGACTAGCCCAACATCAAGCAAAGCTGGTTTGTTTAGATACGGACTGGCAGCTTATTTCTCAGTTAAATCAGGATAATCTGATCACAGATGTACAAGCAACTAATTTGGCTTATGTGATTTATACCTCCGGTTCTACGGGTCAACCCAAGGGAGTGCTGATTGCCCATCAAGGATTATTAAATTTGGTATTCTGGCATCAACGTACTTTTAAAATCACGACCTTAGATAAAGCCACTCAGCTAGCAGGAACAGCATTTGACGCTGCGGTATGGGAATTATGGCCTTACCTAACGGCAGGAGCAAGTATCTACTTAGTCAAATCTGAGTTCCTTAGCTCATTAGTGAAGCTACGAGATTGGTTGATTTCCAAGAAGATTACTATCAGTTTTCTGCCAACACCATTAGCACAGGAATTATTGTCTTTGGAATGGCCAACTGAAAATTTGGCTTTGCGTTCCATACTGACTGGAGGAGATCAGCTTCATCAGTATCCATCAGATTTAATCCCCTTCCAACTAGTGAATAATTATGGCCCAACTGAGAATACTGTTGTTACAACTTCTGGCCTGGTAGTTGCCAAGGAGCAAGAACAGATATCACCAAGTATCGGGAGAGCGATCGCCAACACTCAAATTTACATTCTAGATCGCAATCTACAACCAGTTCCCATTGGTATCCCAGGAGAGTTACATATTGCTGGTGTTGGGTTAGCAAAAGGCTACCTTAACCGCCCCGAACTGACAATCGAGAAATTTATCGCCAATCCGTTTAAAAGAAGCAGGGGAGCAGGGGAGCAGGGGAGCAGAGGAGCAGAAATTCTTCCTAATTCCCAGTCCCTAGTCCCCAGTCCTCGGCTTTATAAAACAGGGGATTTAGCCCGCTATTTACCGGATGGCAACATTGAATACCTGGGACGCATTGATAATCAAGTAAAAATTCGGGGCTTCCGCATTGAGTTGGCAGAAATCGAAGCATTGCTGAACCAACATGACGATGTACAGACATGTTGTGTTATTGCTCGTGAAGAAACTTCAGGTAATAAGCGTTTAGTCGCCTACGTAGTGCCGCATTTACAGATGACACCTACAACGGACGAACTGCGTCAGTTTCTTGACGATAAACTCCCTGGGTATATGGTGCCAACTGCTTTTGTGATGCTGGAGTCTTTACCCCTAACACCCAACGGTAAAGTAGACCGTCGCGCCTTGCCTGCTCCAGATTTACAACAGGAACTATCAAATTATGTAATGCCAAATACTGAAGTAGAAAGAATCATTGCTGGCATTTGGCAAAAAGCTTTAGCAGTAGAAAAGGTAGGAATTTACAATAATTTCTTCGAGCTAGGAGGTCATTCGTTACTTTTAGTACGAATTAATCAGCAACTGCAAGAAGAAATTGGTTTAGAAGTGTCAATAGTTGATATGTTTAATTACCCAACTATCCATAGCTTAAGCCAATATTTAAGTACTAAACTTAATAAAGAAGATACAATCAGGCAAAATAATTATCGTCATCAATCTCATAGTGAAATTAAATCTTTAAGGAATCAACAATTGGAATCTAGACAACAATATCGCTCTCAGAGAAAAAGGTAAAAATGATAATAAATTCAATGCATAACAATAATGAATTTAATAATTCTGAAATAGCAATAATTGCGGTTAATGGTAGATTCCCAGGCGCAAAAGATATTGAATTATTTTGGCAAAACTTACGAGATGGTGTAGAATCAATCTCCTGGTTAACGGATGAAGAATTAATAAATTCTGGCGTTTCTCCAGATTTGTTAAATAATCCTAATTATGTAAAAGCTAGCGGTCTTATATCAGACATTGAATTATTTGATGCAAATTTCTTTGCTTATAGTGCCAAAGAAGCTGAGTTAATAGATCCACAACAACGCCTATTTTTAGAATTGGCTTGGGAAGCGGTAGAAAAAGCTGGTTATGACCCACAAACCTACAATGGTTTAATAGGGGTTTATGGTGGTGTAGGGATGAGTAGGTATTTGCTCAATAATCTCTATCCTCATCAATTATTAGAAACAATTGACCCTCTCCAATTAGGAATCTCCAACGATAAAGATTTTTTACCAACACGAGTTGCATATAAACTCAACTTGACTGGCCCCGCAGTAAATGTACAAACAGCCTGTTCTACTTCTTTGGTTGCTGTTCATGTTGCTTGTCAAAGTCTCTTAAATGGTGAATGTGACATAGCTTTAGCTGGTGGAGTTACTCTAGGCATTCCCGAAAAAATAGGTTATTTGCATCAAGAGGGAATGATTCTTTCTCCTGATGGACACTGCCGTGCTTTTGATGCTAAGGCACAAGGAACAATTGCCGGTAGCGGTGCTGGTATTGTGGTATTGAAAAGATTAAAGGATGCGATCAGCGATCGCGACCACATCCATGCAATCATAAAAGGCTCGGCGATTAATAATGATGGTGCAATGAAAGTCGGCTACACTGCTCCTAGTGTTAGCGGTCAAGCAGCAGTCATTGGCGAAGCTCAAGCTATAGCTGGTGTAGATGCCGAAACAATTTCCTACATCGAAGCTCATGGCACCGCTACACCTTTAGGAGATCCCATTGAAATTGCCGCTTTAACTCAAGCTTTTAATCAAACTACCGATAAAAAAGGTTTCTGCGCGATTGGTTCGTTAAAAACCAACTTAGGACATTTGGATACAGCAGCAGGTGTGGCAGGTTTGATTAAAACTGTATTAGCACTGCAACATAAAATGCTGCCTCCTAGTTTGCACTTCGAGACACCTAATCCCAAAATTGATTTTGCCAACAGTCCTTTTTATGTCAATACAACCCTGACTGAATGGAAAACAAATAACACCCCTCGCCGTGCTGGAGTTAGTTCTTTTGGTATGGGAGGTACTAATGCTCATGTCATTTTAGAAGAAGCACCTTTGTTGAGGCAGGGGGCAGGGGGCAGGGAGCAGGGGAGAAATTATCAATTGTTGTGTCTGTCGGCTAAAACTGCGAGTGCGCTTGAGAAGGCAACAGCTAATTTAATCACGCATTTAAAAGAGCATCCAGAACTTAACTTAGGCGATGTAGCTTATACCCTCAATAGTGGTCGCCGGGGTTTTAATTACCGACGGATGTTGATTTGTCAAGACTTAGAAGATGCTGTCAAAACTCTCAGTAATTTAGCAGCTCAACAAGTTTTTACCAACTATACAGAGATTACAGAACGGTCTGTTGTCTTTATGTTTCCTGGTCAAGGTTCTCAGTATGTGAACATGGCGCGGGAAATTTATGAAACTGAGACAGTATTTAAAGAACAAGTTGATTATTGCTCAGAAGTTCTTAAACCCTTACTAGGGCTAGATTTACGTCATCTTATTTACCCCAGTGACGAAAAGATTGATGAGGCATCAAAGCAACTTCAACAAACAGCCGTTGCTCAACCTGCTATTTTTGTAATTGAGTATGCCCTAGCTAAATTATGGCAGTCTTATGGCGTGGAACCACAAGCTGCGATCGGTCACAGTATTGGTGAGTATGTAGCAGCAACTCTAGCAGAAGTTTTTTCCCTAGAAGATGCCTTATCTCTGGTAGCAGCACGCGGACAGATGATGCAGCAACTGCCCACTGGAGCAATGCTTTCAATTCCCTTACCCCCAGACAAGATAAAATCCCTGTTAGGGCCAGAACTTTCTGTTGCAGCAATTAATCAACCCTCCCAGTGTGTAGTTTCCGGTTCCACAGCAGCAGTAAATGCACTACAAAATCAGCTAGCTGTTCAAGGGATTGAATGTCGCCGTCTGCATACTTCCCATGCGTTCCATTCTCAAATGATGGAACCAATCTTAAAAGCATTTACAGAACGAGTCAAAAAAGTTACTTTAAATGCGCCAAAACTTCCTTATATTTCCAACCTGACTGGTAATTGGATTACAGTTACGCAAGCCACAAATCCTGAGTACTACGCTCAACATCTGCGTTCCACAGTGCTGTTTGCCCAAAGTGTCGAGAAATTATTGGCAACACCTGAGCAAGTCTTACTAGAAGTGGGGCCAGGGCACACACTAACTACATTAGTCAAAAAACATCCAGACAAAGCAGCTGCACAAACGGTTTTGACTTCGGTACGTCATCCTCAAGAACAGCAATCCGACAATCATGTTTTATTCACTACATTAGGTCAACTCTGGCTGGCTGGAGTCAATATAGATTGGTTTGGATTCTATAGCCACCAAGAATATTATCGTCTTCCCTTACCGACTTATCCTTTTGAGCGCGAACGTTATTGGATTGACCCCCCAGAAAAAGCGGCTTTGGGGCAGTTACAAACCTTACCCACAACATCACAATTATGGACATTGCTCGTACAAGGAGGGCAAAAACAAGCAAATACTAGAAATGCAGAACTCAATGAATTAACATATCAAGAGAATAGACAGTTGTTGGATAGTTTATGTACAGCCTACATCAACTGTGCATTGCAGCAATTAGGGGCTTTTAGTAATCCCAAAGAAAAGTATTACTTAGAGAGTTTGTTGGCGAAATACCATATAAATCCCCGCTATCAACAATTGTTGTCGAGATGGTTACAAATACTAGTTGAGCAAGGACAACTACAGCAACAAGAAAGTTTGTTTACTGGACTAGTACCATGTTCAGAAGATTATATTAATGAACATTTAGAAGAAGTCAGAGCAAGGTTTGCTGCTTCATCTTTAGTAGATTTAGATTTAGTGCAACGCTGTGGTGAAAATCTAGCTGCTGTTGTTGTTGGTGAACAAGAACCATTAGAGATTTTCAATGAACTGGTTTACGAAAAAGAAAACAATAGTTCACATTCAGAATCTCCTTTAATTACTTACTACAACTCTATTTTGCGCTCAAGTTTGGAACAGGTGGTCAAGTCATTGCCATCATCCGTTCATCTCAGAGTTCTGGAAATCGGTGGGGGTACTGGTGTGTCTACGCAAGCATTATTACCTGTGTTGTCGCCCAAGCAAACCGACTATACTTTTACTAATATTGGTAGCAGCTTCCTGACTCAAGCTGAACATAAGTTTAAGGACTATCCATTTGTCAAATATCGATTACTAGATATAGATAAGTCGCCAACTGAGCAAGGGTTTGAAAAGTATAGCTTTGATGTAATAATAGCCTCTCATGTGTTGCACGCCACTCGAAACATAGATCAAACACTGCATCATATACGCTCTTTATTAGCTCCTGGTGGCTTTCTATTACTGTGGGAAATGATTCAGCCAAAAATAGACTTTGATATTAGTTTGAGTCTGCTATTGAAACCTTTAGACGATAAAAGACGCAGCCCAGGTCAGCCTTTTATTATCAAAGACCAGTGGTTTGAAGCACTACGCGAGCAAGATTTTATTCAAGTTGCTGCTTTTCCTGAAACTGAAGTGTTTGAACATAAGATTATTATGGCTCAAGCTTCTGCATCAGCCGCATTTAGCACAAAATCTAGGCAGAAAGAGACTGACTACAAATCAGAGATTTCATTACAAACAAAGCCGGATATTTTTCAGCAAGAGAAATTATCTGCACTCCACTCAAGACCGGATTTGCCTAATTCTTATCTAGCTCCCCGTGACGAGATTGAGCAAAAACTTGCTGATATCTGGCAAGAACTATTAGGAATCCAACAGGTGGGAATCCATGACAACTTTTTTACATTAGGAGGAGATTCTTTAGTAGCTGTTCAAGTTTTGTCCCGAATACGAAATATTTTTTCTATCCGATTATCTGTAGCAAATTTATTTGAATCACCCACCATAGCTGACATAGCAACAAAGCTACAAAAACAACTATATCCAGATACAAACTTAGGTGCAAGTGATAGAGAAGAAATAGCAATTTGAATAATAAATAATTTTAAATTACGAATTACGAATTACGAATTACGAATTAGGTGAGTGGAGGTAATGTTTCTGTGAATATCGAACAATTGGTAGTTGACCTTAGTAAACAGGGTGTAAAGTTGTGGGTTGAAGGTGAGCAGTTGCGTGCTAATGCTCCCAAGGGAGTATTGACACCAGAAACTCGTGACTTATTAGCTAAAAATAAAGCAGAACTTATCTTGTTGCTGCACAAAAAAAAGGCAGACACCGATACAGATTTACCCCTGATTAAAGCCGAGCGTCCTCAGAACTTACCTCTGTCTTTTGCCCAAGAACAACTCTGGTTATTAAACCAGTTGGAACCAGATAACCCCTCCTACAACGAACAAGCAGCCCTAAAACTTCACGGTAAATTGAACGTCGTGGCGTTAGAGCAAAGCCTCAACAAAATTATCGATCGCCACGAAGCCCTACGTACTAACTTTCGCACCATCAACGAGCAGCCAGTCCAGATAATTACTGACAGCTTAACTTTAAGTGTGCCAATAGTAGACCTATCAGAACTACCTGAAAGTGAAAGAGAAATAGCTTGCCAAAAATTAGCCACAACTGAAGCTAATCGACCCTTTGACCTTGCTAGTTCTTCTTTAATCCGAGCTTCTGTGGTTAAACTCACAGAGTTAGAACACGCTTTGGTACTAACAATACACCACATTGTAGTGGATGGTTGGTCAATAGGCGTATTGATGCGCGAGTTAGCAACCATTTACTCAGGCCTCTGCAATAATTTGTCGCCAGAGCTACCTGAGCTACCAATTCAGTATGCCGACTTTACTATTTGGCAACGGCAATGGTTGCAAACAGAAGTACTCCAAACACAGCTTGATTACTGGAAGCAACTACTCAAAAACGCTCCTACCTTACTAGAATTACCCACAGACAGACCAAGACCAGCGATTCAAACATTCCGGGGCGAAATTCAATATGGAAAATTTTCAGTTGAACTGAGTGAAGCACTTGCTAATTTCACTAGGCAAGAGGGAGCCACCCTATTCATGACGCTGTTCGCAGCTTATGTTACCTTGCTTTATCGCTATACAGGCTCCGATGATATTGTAGTGGGTACGCCCATTGCTAACCGCGATCGCTTGGAACTTGAAGGGTTAATTGGCTTTTTTGTCAACACTTTAGTATTACGTACCGATTTGTCAGGCAACCCCAGTTTTCAGCAATTGCTCAGTCGAGTGCGGCAGGTGACACTGCAAGCTTACGTTCATCCAGACTTGCCCTTTGAAGAGTTGGTAAAAGCATTACAGCCACAACGCGACCTCAGCTATACGCCACTGTTTCAGGTGATGTTTGTCCTTCAGAATGCGCCTATGTCTGAGATAGAGCTTGCTGGCTTAACTATCAGTTCATTGCCAGCCCAAAGCGCAACTGCCAAGTTTGATTTAACTTTATCAATGCAGAACACTGCAACTGGATTGGTGAGTGTGTGGCAGTACAATGCTGACTTGTTCGATGCCAGCACAATCGAGCGGATGAGGGGGCATTTCCAAACATTGCTGGAAGGAATTGTTGCTAACCCTATTGAGCAGATTTCACAATTGCCTCTGCTAACAGAAGTTGAGCAACAGCAGTTATTACTAAAGTGGAATGATACAGGGGTAGATTATCCCCAAGATAAATGTATTCATCAGTTATTTGAGGAGCAGGTTGAACGTACTCCCGATGCTGTAGCAGTGGTGTATGAAAACCAACATCTTACATACCACCAATTAAACTGTCGCGCTAATCAGTTGGCGCACTACCTCAAGTCTTTGGGTGTGAAAGCCGATGTGCTAGTGGGTATTTGTGTAGAGCGTTCCTTAGAAATGGTGGTGGGACTGCTAGGGATACTAAAGGCGGGTGGCGCTTATTTGCCACTTGCTTCAGACTATCCTACCGAGCGTTTGCGTTTGATGTTAGAAGATGCTCAAGTTTCAGTGTTGCTGACTCAGCAGAAACTCCTCGACAGACTGCCTGAGCATACTGCACAGCGTATTTGTTTAGATACTGACTGGCAGCTTATTTCTCAGTTAAGTCAGGATAATCTCATCACTGAGACACAAGCAGCTAACTTGGCTTATGTGATTTACACCTCCGGTTCTACAGGTCAACCCAAGGGAGTGCTGATTGCCCATCAAGGATTATTAAATTTGGTGTTCTGGCATCAACGTACTTTTAAAATCACGACCTTAGACAAAGCTACTCAGCTAGCAGGGACAGCATTTGATGCTGCGGTATGGGAGTTGTGGCCTTACCTGACCGCAGGAGCAAGTATATATTTAGTCAAACCTGAAATTCTTTTATCCCCAGTGGATTTGCAAGATTGGTTGCAATCGAAAAAGATCACTATCAGTTTTCTGCCAACACCAATGGCAGAGCAATTATTGTCTCTGGAATGGCCAGAAAGTACAACTTTGCGAACTATGCTAACTGGGGGGGATAAGCTTCATCGATATCCATCAGGTTTAGTCCCTTTCCAGGTAGTGAATAATTATGGCCCAACTGAAAATACTGTTGTCGCAACTTCAGGACTAGTAGTTTCTAATGGGCAGGATAATAATATCTCACCATCCATCGGTCGCCCCATAGCCAATGTTGAAATTTACATCCTAGATTCTGATTTACAGCCAGTACCTGTAGGTGTACCAGGAGAATTGCATATTGGTGGTGCAGGATTAGCAAAAGGCTACCTTAACCGTCCAGAGTTAACACAAGAAAAATTCATCCCCAACCCCTTTGACAAGTCAAAAGTCAAAGGTCAAAAGTCAAAATTATATAAGACGGGGGATTTGGCACGCTATTTACCAGATGGAAATATTGAATACTTAGGGCGCATTGATAATCAAGTACAAATACGTGGTTTCCGCATCGAGTTGAGCGAAATTGAAGCAGTATTGAGCCAACATAGTGATGTGCAAGTATGTTGTGTCATTGTCCGGGAAGATACCCCTGGTGATAAACGCTTAGTCGCCTACTGGGTAGCGCATCAGGACTGTAAACCCGCAATCAGCGAACTACGAGAATTCCTTAAAGCAAAGCTGCCAGAGTACATGGTGCCAAGTGCTTTTGTCATCTTGGAATCCTTACCCCTGACTCCCAACGGCAAAATAGACCGCCGTGCCCTACCAAAACCAGACTTAGACACCACACTGCTAGAAAAATATGTCGCTCCGCGTACACCCATTGAGGAAATGCTGGCAATCCTTTGGGCGCAAGTGCTGAAACTAGAGCTTGTGGGCATACATGATAACTTCTTTGAACTTGGAGGACATTCACTACTAGCAACGCAACTGGTTTCACGTATCCGCACCTGGTTCAAAGTGGAACTACCAGGGAGCAATGCGATTTTGTGAGGTCTGGTCAAAAACAAGCGATGCCTGCGGCGGGCGTAGCCATCGCTAAAAATTATATTTAGGTACAAGGTGATTTTATTTGCAAATAAAATACTGGTTTGCACAAAAATTCATCTTGATGAAATATCTCAAAAAGATTAATAGCAAGTCATTTGACGATTTTTTATAAAAATATCTGCAATCAGCCTTTCATACTTAGTATGAATTATGTCAAAAAGTAAATTAAAGGCAAGATTAAAGTATAAAATTTATCAAGCAGCTTGGGGTTTGATAAAAGAATTAAAGATAGAACCACAAAAATTATCCCAACTTCCAGCCATCCATTGACAACGCAGATGTAAGATAATTTCTGCATTTTCTTTCAACCAAAATTTACTGTTACCCTTGATTCTTAAGTTGACAACTTGACGAATTAAACTCTCAATTGCTCCACTACCTATTGGTAGTTTTTGGTCTAGTATCTTAGCGTAATTTAAACGCCTTTCACGATAGGCACGTAAAAGGTAATTTCTCTGTGTGACCATAGTTTTACAACGCTCTCCCGTAGCTTCAGATATAAATTCATCCATCTGCCTAATTATGGTCATGGCATTACTTTTTTTTAAAGTTCTCCGTGCTTTTTTAAACCAATTATTCCGCTCCTTATCATCACTAAACGCTACATCAGCAAATTTCTGTAGCCGTTCAGTAACATGGTAAAAATCAAATAATTGATAAGTCGCATCGGGAGATTTCAATTTCTTTAAAAGAGGGGGAATATGCTTCCAAATCCATTCAGCACCGTCAGCAACTAATAAAACTTGTTTTGCTTGACTAATTCCCAAACTAATCAGATGCATTTCTAAAATTGGCAAAAAGCCTTTATAGTCTTCATAAGTGCCATCATTTACAATGTTTATTTCGCCATTTTTAACTTTTTTACCCTGTTCATCAACCACATAAATTGTTAATAATTTTGGCTCAACCCATTCCCCTGTAAAGCCGTGCTTGTTTGTTTTGAGATTTTTTCTACCTTTTTTATTAATCCTAATTCTACTCCTGCCACCATCTACAGCAATCACAACTCTCTGGTCTTTAAGTATATTCCCACCAGGTAATTTACCTTGTTGCAAGTTAGATATTTTAGTTTGACGTAAATCAATGCTGATTTGACCAAATTTATATGTCAATCGTTCAATTCGTTTAAGACTAATATTAATTCCCCAATCACCCAGGATTGTATGTGCGGCTTCAAAAGAACTAGCTATGGCACCATATTTTGTAATATCTGACCAAACTAATGGGGTCAAGCCTTCTGACATTCCTAACCATTTTAGCAAGGGGCAGAATCCAACATTAGTAGATTTATTCTTCGCTTTCTTTTCTCTTTTTTGAACAACGTATGGTAATTTAAGATTTACTACAACATTACCTACTGTTAATATTTCCCTCTTCGTATAACCGTGTCTTTGTGTGTCGGTATGCCACCATCCTTTGGTTTGATTAATTGCTGTTTGATGAGCCGACTCTGATTGAGAAAGCTTATGCAATAATATGGCGATACATTGACCCGCTAAAACTAAGGCAGCCTGTCTAATTTTTTCTTCTCTTTCTTTAACTATTTTTCCAGACCACTCCTCGATATTTTTCAAATCTAAAAGGTTAGTCACATCCTTTTGAAAATCTGATAATGAATCGGCAAAATTTAAATTTGCAGATATATTTTTTTTCATAAAGGTAGATACTTCCTATTTCAAAACTATTCCTGAAAGGAAATTTTACCTTTTTTTCTAGTAGCAACAATGTACAGAAACTTTGTTTTTGGTAGCAGGTTGTATCTTCTAAGCAATATTGCTGCAACTTTTGTATAAAATACTAAATATATACGTAAGAGTTTATTAGCGATCGCTCTCCAGGTGGGGTCATCTCACAAAATCGCATTGCTCCCAACTACCATTGCGTGAATTGTTTGCCAGATCAACAGTTGCCGAATTGGCGCAATCGATTGGGCAATTGCAGCAACAGGACTTGGAACTTTCTACACCATTCATTGCACAAAGGGCAGAGAATGCAGAAATACCACTATCTTATGCTCAACAGCGTCTTTGGTTTTTAGACCAGTTCGAGCCGAACAGTGCCTCATACAACATACCTTTAGCTTTGCGTCTAGTCGGAACACTTAATCAATTTGCCCTAGAACAAAGCTTGCATGAAATCATTGTTCGCCACGAAGGATTACGCACCAATTTCGTCACTGTTAATGGACAAGCTACTCAAATTATTCAAACACAAACGAATTGGACAGTTTCAGTTGTTAGCTTGAAGCATTTATCAACAACCGAACAAGAAATCGCTACACAGCAATTAGCGCAACAACAAGCTATTCAGCCTTTTGATCTGGCAAATCAAGCATTAGTTAGGGCGACATTAGTAGTCCTGTCCGAGACAGAACACATATTGTTAGTGTGTATGCACCATGTTGTCTCTGATGGCTGGTCAATGGGTGTGTTTCTCCAAGAACTAGCAGCACTGTACAACGCTTATTCTCAAGGTGAGCCGTCTCTACGAGACGCTACGCGAACACCTTTGGCACCACTGCCGATTCAGTATGCAGATTTTGCTATTTGGCAAAGACAATGGTTACAAGGAGGCGTACTACAAAGCCAACTAAGTTACTGGCAACAGCAACTCAAAGATGCACCAGCTTTATTGTCACTACCCACAGACCGACCTAGACCTGCTATACAGACTTTCGTTGGCGCACATCAAGAGTTTGCACTCTCACAGCGGCTCACTCAAGGATTGATAGAACTAAGTCAAAAGCAAGGTTGTACTCTCTTTATGACGCTGTTGGCAGCTTATGATACTCTGCTTTACCGCTACACAGGTGTGGCAGACATTTTGGTGGGATCTCCCATTGCTAACCGCGATCGCAGTGAGACAGAAGGGTTAATTGGCTTTTTTGTCAACACTTTAGTCATGCGTACTAACTTGGCAGGTAATCCGAGCTTTAGTGAATTACTGACTCGCGTTCGAGAAATGGCAATGGAGGCATACACTTATCAGAATTTGCCATTTGAAATGCTGGTGGAAGCATTGCAACCACAAAGAGACCTCAGTCATACACCACTGTTCCAAGTCATGTTTGCACTTCAAAATGTGCCTTTATCTGGAGTAGAGTTGGCTGGGTTAAGTGTCACTCCATTGATGCCAGAAAGTACAATTGCCAAATTTGACCTTACCTTACTAATGGAAAACACTGCTGATGGACTGGTGGGTGTATGGGAGTATAGCACTGACTTGTTTGATAGCAGCACAATTGAGCGTATGAGTGGGCATTTTGTGACATTGCTTGAAAGTATTGTTGCTAACCCAGAACAGCAAATCTCACAATTGCCCCTGCTGACACAAATTGAGCAGCAGCAGTTATTGGTTGAGTGGAACAATACTCAAGCTGATTATCCTCAAGATTTGTGCATCCATCAGTTGTTTGAGGAGCAAGCAGCGCGTACACCGGATGCTGTAGCTGTGGTTTATGAAAACCAACAATTGACTTACCAGCAGTTGAATAGTCGCGCAAATGAGTTAGGACATTACTTGCAGTCTTTGGGAGTCGGAGCAGATGTGCTGGTGGGTATTTGTGTGGAGCGATCGCTGTTGATGGTAGTAGGGTTACTTGGCATCCTCAAGGCAGGCGGAGCTTATGTACCACTTGATCCAGATTATCCACAAGATCGCTTAAGCTTCATGCTCGAAGATGCTCAATTGAGAGTGCTGCTGACACAACAGCAACTCAAACAAAAGTTGCCTCAGCATCAAGGACAGGTTGTATGTTTAGATACTGACTGGGAGCTGATTTCTCAATCCAGTCAGGATAATCCAATTACTACAGTGCAAGATAGTAACTTGGCTTATGTGATTTACACATCCGGTTCCACTGGCAAGCCCAAAGGAGCAATGAACACCCACTTGGGGATTTGCAATCGCCTGCTGTGGATGCAACAAGCTTATCAATTAACAGCACTAGATTGTATTTTACAGAAAACTCCTTTTAGCTTCGACGTTTCAGTTTGGGAGTTTTTGTGGCCATTAATCACTGGAGCGCGTTTAGTTGTGGCTAAACCAGGTGGACATCAAGATAGTGCTTACTTGGTCAACCTGATTTTAGAGCAGCAGGTGACAATAGTGCATTTTGTTCCTTCTATGCTCCAGGTTTTCTTAGAAGAACCAAGTCTGGAAAATTGCCGTAGCTTGAAACGAGTTATTTGTAGTGGTGAAGCTTTGCCTGTAGAACTTCAGGAGCGCTTTTTTGCTCGGTTAGACTGCGAATTGCACAATCTTTATGGACCAACAGAAGCGGCAATTGATGTCACCTACTGGCAATGCTTTCCGGATGCCAATTTTAGGACAGTACCAATTGGGCAGCCTATAGCCAACACACAAATCTACATTTTAGACGAGCATCTGCAACCAGTTCCTGTAGGTGTAGCCGGAGAATTGCATATTGGTGGTTTAGGGTTAGCAAGAGGCTACCTTAACCGTCCAGAGTTGACAAAAGAAAAATTCATCCTTAACCCTTTTAGTGATGAACCATATTCTCGACTTTATAAAACCGGGGACTTAGCACGTTATTTACCTGATGGCACAATTGAATACCTGGGACGAATTGACAACCAAGTAAAAATACGTGGTTTCCGCATTGAATTGGGAGAAATTGAGGCATTACTCAACCAACATGACGATGTGCAGGCATCTTGTGTTATTGCCCGCGAAGACAATCCAGGTGATAAGCGCCTAGTCGCCTACATAGTAGGAGATCAACAGCATTCACCTACAATCACCCAGTTGCGTCAGTTCCTCTCTAGTCAACTGCCACAATACATGATACCTCATGCTTTTGTGATGCTAGAGTCCCTGCCTCTTACTCCCAACGGCAAGGTAGACCGCCGCGCATTAAAAGCACCAGACTCTCGTGGAGAACTGGAAGTCAGTTTTGTAGCCCCACGCAATCAAATCGAAGAAATACTCGCGCAGATTTGGGCAGAAGTTCTGAGAGTAGAGCAAGTAGGCATTCACGATAACTTCTTTGAACTTGGCGGAGATTCTATTCTCAGTATTCAAATCATCAGTAGAGCAAAGCTTGCAGGATTGCAACTGACTCTCAAGCAATTATTTGCACATCAAACAATTGCAGAATTAGCCACAGTAGCAAACATAGCCAGTGTTATCCAAATAGAACAAGGTTTGGTGACAGGGAGATTACCTCTAACGCCGATTCAACACTGGTTTTTTGAGCAAAATTTACAACAGCCGCATCACTTTAATCAATCATTTCTGCTCTCAGTACCATCTGACCTCAAACCAGAGCTATTAAAGGAAGTATTGCAGCAATTGCTAGTACATCATGATGCTCTGCGCCTACGTTTTACACAGTCTGACTCTACTTGGCAGCAAATTCACTCTGCTGTGACTGATAGCGTTGCTTTCTCTAACGTAGACTTATCGGCACTCCCACAGAGTGAGCAACAAGCAGCCATTGAAGCTAGCGCAACTTGCTTACAGGCGAGTTTGAATCTGTCAGAGAATCTAGTGCAAGTTGCCTTTTTCCATCTGGGTATTGACAAAAGGGCGCGATTACTTATCGTTATCCATCACTTGGTAGTTGACGGCGTTTCTTGGCGAATTTTGTTAGAGGATTTGCAGACAGCATATCAGCAACTTGCTCAAAGTAAAGCCATTACATTTCCTGCCAAGACAACTTCTTTGAAAGATTGGTCTAACAAATTAACCGAATACGCACAGTCAGAAACTTTCAAATCCGAGGTGGCTTATTGGTTGAATGAATCTCGCGCCGCAGTTCCTCCTATGCCAGTTGATTATACACAAGGGGCAAACACTGTTGAAGCAGCTAGTGCAGTAACAGTGTCGTTAAATGAAGCACAAACTCGTGCTTTGTTACAAGATGTGCCAAAAGCTTACAACACTCAGATTAACGATGTGCTACTGACTGCTTTGGCTCTGGTTTTGAGCAGATGGACTAACTCAAGCTCTGTGCTGTTTAACTTAGAAGGTCATGGGCGAGAAGATATTATTGATGGTGTAGATTTGTCACGCAGTATCGGTTGGTTTACAACCATCTTCCCTGTACTTTTGGAACTGGGAGCAACAGAAAATCCAGCCGATGCCTTAAAATCTGTCAAAGAACAACTGCGGGCTATTCCCAATAAAGGAATTGGCTACGGCTTGTTGCGTTATCTAAGTCAGGATGCAGAAATCGCTGCCCAACTACAGGCATTACCACAAGCAGAAATCAGTTTTAATTATTTGGGTCAATTTGATCAACTTATCAATACATCTTCTTGGATGCAGCCAGCTAGTGAATCTGCGGGACACAGCCACAGTTTGCAAAACAACCGCGCTCATCTGTTAGATATCAACAGCGTTATTACTGAAGAACGGTTGCAAATAAATTGGGCTTACAGCAAAAATATCCACCAGCACGCCACAATCGAGAGTCTGGCGCAAGAATTTGTCAAGACATTGCTTGGACTAATTGCTCATTGTTCATCACCTGAGAGTGGAGGTTATACACCTTCAGATTTCTCGCTAGTCAAGCTCAATCAGCCACAAATAGACCAACTGTTGGCAAGTTTAGTATTCAAAAATCAATCAGGCAAAACTAACTCCAGAAATCTTGAAGATATTTACCCGCTCTCGCCAACACAACAGGGTATGCTGTTTGAGAGTTTGTACGCTCCAGATTCAGGAGTATATTTTCAGCAGTTAAGTTGCACTTTGACAGGTAAGTTGAACGTGGCAGCTTTTGAGCAAGCTTGGCAGCAAGTGGTAGCACAGCATTCTATCTTGCGGACTGCTTTTGTTTGGGAGCAATTAGCACAGCCACTTCAAGTAGTTTATCGGCAGGTGGATGTTAACCTCAACAGCCATGATTGGCAACATCTATCTACACAAGACCAACAACAGCAATTAGAGCTTTTGTTGCACTCACAGCGAAAACAAGGTTTCCAACTGTCTCAAGCACCACTGATGCACCTGAGCCTCATTCAATTGAGTGCAGATACTTATCAATTTATTTGGAGTTCTCATCACTTATTACTTGATGGCTGGTCGATGCCTTTGGTTTTCAAAGACTTATTGTACTTTTATCAAACAATTTCTCAGGGTGAAACTAAGACAGTTCAAGCAACTCAAAGCTACCGCGACTACATTGCTTGGCTACAGAAACAAGACTTAGCCCAAGCTGAACAATTTTGGAGAGAAAAACTCCAAGGTTTTACCGCACCCACTCCTTTAAGTGTTGATAAAAAACAATCATCAAACCGCAAAAAGTTAGATTCTAGCTATAGCGAACAACAAATTCAACTCACAGTGCAAGCGACAGCCGCAGTCCAGAGTTTTGTACGGAAGCATCAACTGACGATGAATAATCTGGTGCAAGCGACTTGGGCATTACTGCTGTGTCGCTACAGCCAAGAAACTGATGTAGTTTTTGGTGCTACTGTATCTGGTCGTCCGCCATCTATTGTCGGCATCGAGTCGATGGTGGGGCTATTTATCAACACCTTGCCGATGCGAGTTCAAGTTGGTGCAGATACCCAAGTGTTGGCTTTGTTGAAGGATTTACAGGCACAACAAGTTGAATCTGAGCAATATTCATATAGCTCATTGGTGGAGATTCAGGGTAAGAGTGAAATCAAGAGAGGAACGCCTTTGTTCGAGAGCATTGTTGTCTTCGAGAATTATCCAGTTGATGAGGCAGTGCAAGAACACAATTACAGTTTCTCTATAGACAAGATTCACGCCATTGAACAAACTAATTATCCTCTGACTGTAATTGCTGCTGTTGGTAAGCAATTGTTGGTGAAGATTAGCTACGATATTAGCCGCTTTGATGATGCAACAATTACTCGCTTGTTAGGACATTTCCAAATATTGCTTGAGGGAATTGTTGCTAACCCACAGCAGAGGATTTTGCAATTGCCTATGCTGTCACAGACAGAGCAACAGCAGTTATTAGTTGAATGGAACGATACTCAAGTAGATTATCCACTAGATAAGTGTATACATCAGTTGTTTGAGGAGCAAGCAGCGCGTACACCCGATGCTGTAGCAGTGGAGTTTGAAAATCAACAACTGACTTACCAGCAGTTGAATAGTCGCGCTAACCAGTTGGCGCATTACCTGAAGTCTTTGAGAGTGTCCGCAGATGTACTGGTGGGTATTTGTGTGGAGCGCTCCATAGAAATGGTTGTAGGGTTACTGGGCATTCTCAAGGCGGGTGGGGCTTATGTGCCAATTGACCCGAACTACCCACAAGAGCGAATTCGTTTCATGCTGCAAGATTGTGGGGCAAGGGTTTTGCTCACCCATAGTCAACTCAATTTGGGGGCTGGGGATTGGGGATCAGGGACTGGGAATAAAGAAACTTTTCCGCAATCCCCTTTGATACTGTATTTAGATCGCGATAATTTTGCCAACCAACCTACAGAGAACCCCAGTAGGCACAGTCAACCCGATGATTTAGCTTATGTAATCTACACATCAGGCTCTACAGGGCAACCCAAAGGGGTACAACTACTGCATCGGGGTTTAAGTAATTATTTACACTGGGCTAAAGAGTACTACGCGGTAGCACAAGGACGAGGTACACCTGTGCAGTCTTCCCTGAGCTTTGATGCAACTATTACCTCCCTGTACCTGCCGCTAATTTGTGGGCGTACCACTATCTTGGTCAGAGAAAAACAAGAGTTGGAGCTTCTCGCAGACATTGTTAAACAAAACAATCATCTATCGCTCGTCAAAATCACACCTTCGCATCTGGAAATCCTGAATCAGCAAATTGAGCCTGAGACCATGCCGAATCGGGTCAATGCCTTTGTTTTAGGCGGTGAGGCATTACATGCTAACCAAATAATTCCCTGGTTGACTCATGCTCCTGATACCCGCCTGATTAACGAATATGGGCCGACAGAAGCGGTTGTGGGGTGTTGTGTCTACGAAGCGACTGGAAAAATGGATTTAGTTGGCGATTTATTAATCGGACGGCCAATTGCCAATGTACGTATTTACATTTTAGACAACCAAAACCAACTCCTGCCTCCCGGTATTCCTGGAGAACTTTGTATTGCCGGGGCTGGTTTAGCCCGTGGCTATCTCAACCGTCCCGAACTCACAGCTGAAAAATTCATCGAACTCGACTTATTTGGTAAACAAGAACGAATCTACAAAACTGGAGATTTAGCAAGATGGTTGCCTGATGGGAATCTTGAATACCTGGGACGTATTGACAACCAAATAAAAATTCGCGGTTTCCGCATAGAGCTGGGAGAAATTGAGGCATTACTGAACCAACATGACGATGTGCAGGCATCTGTAGTCACCGTCCGCGAAGATACCCCAGGTGATAAACGCTTAGTTGCCTACGTCGTGCCGCATCAGCATACACCCACAATCAATGAACTGCGGCAATTCCTGAAAGCAAAGCTACCAGACTACATGGTACCAAACGCTTTTGTGATGTTGGAGTCAATGCCACTCACTCCCAACGGTAAAGTAGACCGTCGCGCTTTACCCGCACCAGATTTACACAGTGAAGGCACGGAAAAATATGTAGCCCCGCGCACCCCTATAGAAGAGACGCTGGCACAAATTTGGTCACAAGTGCTGAAAGTAGAGCAAGTAGGCATACACGATAACTTCTTTGAACTTGGGGGACACTCGCTACTAGCAACACAAATATTTTCACGCATCCGCGATCGCTTTAAAGTCCAACTTCCTTTACACGAATTGTTCAATACCCCGACTATAGCTGAATTAGCGCCATCAATCGGCAAGTTACAGCAACAAAACTCAGACCTAACTGTTCCACGCATTCTACCAAGGAGCAAAAGATGATGACTGAAGAATTACCCCTATCTTATGCTCAACAGCGTTTGTGGTTTTTAGACCAGTTAGAGCCGAACAGTGCTATATACAACATCCCCTTAGCTTTGCGTCTAGTGGGAAATCTCAATCGGGCTGCTTTAGAACAAAGCTTTCAAGAAATTATCGATCGCCATGAAGCCTTACGCACTAATTTCATTACTGTTGATGGAAAACCTTGTCAAATCATTCAAACGCAAATTAATTGGACAGTTTCAGTTGTTGAGTGCGAACATCTGCCACCAAGCGAACAAGAAATCGCTACACAGCAATTAGCGCAACAACAAGCGATTCAGCCTTTTGACTTGGCAGAGGGAGCATTAATCAGGGCAACATTAATTGTGCTGTCTAAGGCAGAACACATATTGTTACTGTGTATGCACCATATTGTCTCTGATGCCTGGTCATTGGGTGTGTTTGTCCAAGAACTAGCAACACTGTACAACGCTTATTCTCAAGGTGAGCCGTCTCTACGAGACGCTACGCGAACACCTTTAACACCACTGCCGATTCAGTACGCAGATTTTGGTATCTGGCAAAGAGAGTGGTTGCAAGGAGAGGTACTGCAAAATCAAATCTCGTACTGGCAACAACAACTAAAAGATGCACCAGCCTTGTTGTCCCTACCCACAGACCGACCAAGACCTGCTGTGCAGACTTTCGCTGGCGCAATTCAAGAGTTTGCACTCTCAGTTGAGTTAAGTAATCAGCTGACACAACTGAGCCAGAAACAAGGGGTGACTTTGTTCATGACACTTTTGGCAGCCTTTGATACCCTACTTTACCGCTACACAGGACAATTAGACATTTTGGTAGGGTCTGCGATCGCAAACCGCGAACACAGTGAAATTGAAGGGTTAATTGGCTTTTTTGTCAATACTTTAGTGTTGCGTACTGACTTATCAGGCAACCCCAGTTTTAGCGAGTTACTCTCTCGCGTTCGGCAAATAGCTCTAGGAGCTTATGCTCATCAAGAGTTGCCATTTGAAATGCTAGTTGAGGCATTACAACCAGAACGGGATCTCAGCCATCCACCACTATTCCAGGTGATGTTTGTCCTCCAAAATGCGCCCATGTCTGGAGTAGAGCTTGCTGGTTTAACTATCAGTTCATTGAGCGCCCAAAGCACAATTGCTAAGTTTGATTTAACTTTATCAATGCACAACTCAAGTGCTGGACTAGTGGGGATATGGGAATATAACACTGACTTATTTGATGCCAGCACAATTGAGCGTATGAGTGGGCATTTTGTGACATTGCTCTCAGGTATTGTTGCTAACCCTATTGAGCGGATTTCGCAATTGCCTTTGCTGTCAGAGAAAGAGCAACAGCAGTTATTAGTTGAATGGAACAATACTCAAGCAGATTATCCTGTTGATAAGTGTATTCATCAGTTGTTTGAGGAGCAATCTTTGAGTACCCCGGATGCTATAGCTGTAGTATTTGAAAATCAACAACTGACTTACCACCAATTGAATTGTCGCGCTAATTATTTAGCTCATTATTTACAGTCTTTGGGTATAAAACCAGATACGCTGGTGGGTATTTGTGTGGAACGCTCAATAGAAATGGTGGTGGGACTGTTGGGGATTCTCAAGGCAGGCGGAGCTTATGTACCACTTGATCCAGAGTATCCTACTGAGCGTTTGGCTTTCATGTTAGAAGATGCTCAAGTTTCTATACTGTTGACTCAACAGCGACTTATTGACAGACTTCCTGAGCATCAAGCCAAACTTATCTGTTTAGATGAAGCTTGGGGACAAATTGCCCAAAACAATCAAGATAACCCAATCAGTGGAGTCAAAGCTTTTCATCTAGCTAATCTGATTTACACTTCAGGATCTACAGGTAAACCTAAAGGTGTCATGGTTGAGCATAAGGGATTATGCAACCTAGCCCAAGCTCAGATTCAAACTTTTGGCTTGACTTCGGATAGCCGCGTTCTTCAGTTTGCCTCCTTCAGTTTTGATGCTTCCATCTCAGAAATTTTGATGGCTTTGGGTTCAGGTGCAACGCTGTATGTGGGAACAAAAGACTCTCTACTACCAGGGAAGCCATTAATTGAGCAATTAAGCGATCGCAGCATTACTCATATCACCCTACCACCATCGGCGTTAGCAGTTATGCCTGGGTCGGAACTGCCGACATTGCAAACAATAATTGTAGCGGGAGAAGCTTGTTCATCTGAATTAATCAGACAATGGTCTGCTGGCAGAAACTTCTTCAATGCCTACGGGCCAACAGAAGCTAGTGTCTGTGCCACAATCGCAAAATGCACTGATGACGACGATAAAATATCTATTGGTCGAGCGATCGCTAACGCCCAGGTTTATATTTTAGATGAATATCTGCAACCAGTACCGATTGGTGTACCAGGTGAATTGCACATTGGTGGTACTGGTTTATCACGAGGCTACCTTAATCGTCCAGAGTTGACACAAGAGAAATTCATACCCAATCCCTTCGGTCGAAGCAGGGGAGCATGGGAGCAGGGGAGCAGAGGAGCAGAAATTCTTCCTAATTCCCAATCCCCATTGCCCCTAATCCCCAGAGGGGGCCCCGAGTTCCCCAGTCCCCGACTTTATAAAACCGGAGATTTAGCACGTTATTTACCAGATGGCAACATTGAATACCTGGGACGCATCGACAATCAGGTAAAAATTCGGGGCTTCCGCATCGAGTTGGGAGAAATTGAAGAATTACTGAACCAACATAGCGATGTGCAGGCAGTTTCTGTTATTGCCCGCGAAGATAATCCCGGTGATAAACGCTTAGTTGCCTACGTGGTAGGACATAAACAACATCCACCTACAATTAACCAGTTAAGATCCTTCCTCTCTAGTCAACTGCCACAATACATGATACCTCATGCTTTTGTGATGCTAGAGTCTTTACCTCTGACTCCCAACGGCAAGGTAGACCGTCGCGCATTGAAAGCACCAGACTCTCGTGAGGGACTGGAAATAAGTTTTGTCGCCCCGCGTAGCCCAATTGAAGAAATACTGACGCAAATTTGGACACAAGCGCTGAAAGTAGACCAAGTGGGTATATATGATAACTTCTTTGAACTTGGGGGACACTCACTGCTAGCAACGCAACTAGTTTCACGTATCCGCAACATTTTCAAAGTGGAACTACCATTGCGTGAGTTCTTTGCCAGAAAAACAGTTGCCGAATTGGCGCAAGTGATTGGGCAATTACAGCAACAAAACTTAGAACTGGTTTCCCCACCCATCTTACCAAGGGCAGAGAATGCAGAATTACCACTGTCTTATGCTCAACAGCGTCTTTGGTTTTTAGACCAGTTCGAGCCAAACAGTGCCATATACAACATTCCTATGGCTTTGCGTCTAGTCGGAACACTTAATCAAGTTGCCTTAGAACAAAGCTTGTATGAAATCATTAATCGCCACGAAGCCTTACGCACCAACTTTGTGATAGTTGATGGAAAACCTTCTCAACTTATTCAAACACAAACGAATTGGACAGTTTCAGTTGTTGACTTGAAGCATTTATCAACAACTGAACAAGAAATTGCTACACAGCAATTAGCGCAACAACAAGCTAATCAACCGTTTGACTTAGCAAACCAAGCATTAGTTAGGGCAACATTAATTGTGCTGTCTGAGACAGAACACGTCTTGAGTGTATGTATGCACCATATTGTCTCTGATGCTTGGTCAATGGGTGTGTTTATCCAAGAATTAGCAGCACTATACAACGCTTATTCTCAAGGTGAGCCGTCACCTTTAACACCACTGCCGATTCAGTACGCGGATTTTGGCATCTGGCAAAGAAATTGGTTGCAAGGAGAGGTACTGCAAACTCAAATCTCGTACTGGCAACAACAACTAAAAGCTGCACCAGCCTTGTTGTCACTACCCACAGATCGGCCCAGAGGATCTGTGCAGACTTTCGCTGGTGGACATCAAGAGTTTGCACTCTCAGTTGAGTTAAGCAATAAGCTGACAAAACTGAGCCAGGAGCAAGGGGTTACTTTGTTCATGACGTTGTTGGCAGCGTTTGATACCCTACTTTACCGCTACACAGGTACGGAAGATATTTTGGTGGGTTCGCCAATTGCAAACCGTAATTGTAGTGAAATTGAAGGGTTAATTGGCTTTTTTGTCAATACTTTAGTGTTACGTACTGACTTATCAGGCGATCGCAGTTTTAACGAATTACTGGGTCGCGTTCGATTGATGGCAATGGATGCTTATGCTCATCAGGATTTACCTTTTGAAATGCTGGTAGAAGTATTGCAGCCAGAACGGGATCTCAGTCATACACCACTTTTCCAAGTCATGTTTGCCCTCCAGAATGTGCCTATGTCTGAGATAGAGCTTGCTGACTTAACTATCAGTTCTTTACCAGTAGAAAGCGCAACTGCCAAGTTTGATTTGTTTTTATCAATACAGAACACTGTTAATGGACTGGTGGGTGTATGGGAATATAACACTGACTTATTTGATGCCAGCACAATTGAACGGATGACTGGACATTTTGTGACATTGCTTGAAAGTATTATTACTAACCCAGAGCAGCGAATTTCTCAATTACCACTGCTGTCACAGACAGAGCAACAAAAGTTACTACTTGAATGGAACGACACTCAGGCGGATTATCCACTTGATTTGTGCATCCATCAGTTATTTGAGCAGCAGTGTTTAAGTACACCTAATGCTGTAGCTGTTGTGTTTCAAGATCAACAACTCACTTACCAGCAGTTAAACTGCCGTGCTAACCAGTTGGCGCACTACCTGAAGTCTTTGGGAGTGTCCGCAGATGTGCTGGTGGGTATTTGTGTAGAACGCTCAATAGAAATGGTGGTGGGATTGTTGGGCATTCTCAAGGCAGGTGGGGCTTATGTGCCACTTGATCCAAACTACCCTCAAGAGCGTTTGGCTTTCATGTTAGAAGATGCTCAAGTTTCAGTGTTGCTAACCCAGCAGTCACTCCTCGACAGACTGCCCCAGCATCAAGCAAAACTTGTTTGTTTGGATACTGACACTCAACTGATTTCTCAGTCGAGTCAGGACAATCTTATCTCTGGTGTACAAGCAACTAATTTAGCTTATGTAATTTATACCTCTGGTTCTACAGGTCAACCTAAAGGTGTAGCCATGAATCAGCTTGCTCTTTGCAATCTGATTCTGTGGCAACTGCAAAATAATACAATTTCTACTGGAGCAAAAACGCTGCAATTTGCTCCTATTAGTTTTGATGTCTCCTTCCAAGAAATCTTCACTACCTGGTGTTCTGGAGGCACATTATTCTTAATTGGGGAGGAATTGCGGCGAGATACATCAGCTTTGTTAGGTTTTCTCCAACAAAAAGCTGTTGAGAGACTATTTGTTCCCTTTGTTGCTTTACAGCAACTAGCTGAAATCGCTGTTGGGAGTGAATTAGTTAATAGTCATCTGAGGGAAATCATTACTGCTGGGGAACAGTTGCAGATTACTCCGGCGATTTCTCAATGGTTAAGCAAATTAAATGATTGTACTTTGCACAATCATTATGGGCCATCGGAGAGCCATGTAATCATCACTTTTACTTTGGCTGATCCAGTAGAGGCTTGGCCGCTACTGCCTCCGATTGGTCGTCCCATTGCGAACACGCAAATTTACATTTTAGATAAGTATCTACAGCCTGTACCCGTGGGTGTAGCAGGAGAATTGCACATTGGTGGTGTCTCTTTGGCGCGAGGCTATCTCAACCGAAGGGAGTTAACACAAGAAAAATTTATCCCTAATCCTTTTAAAAGAAGCAGGGGAGCAGAAATTCTTCCTAATTTCCAGTCCCTAGCCCCCAGTCCCCGGCTTTACAAAACAGGGGATTTAGCCCGCTATTTACCGGATGGCAACATTGAATACCTGGGACGCATTGACAATCAAGTTAAGGTGCGAGGCTTCCGCATTGAATTGGGAGAAGTTGAAGCAGTACTGAGCCAGCATGGAGATGTGGAGGGATGTTGTATCATCGCCCGCGAAGATACGCCGGGTGATAAACGCCTAGTTGCCTATGTGGTAGCACATCAGCACTGTACACCCACAATCAATGAACTGCGGCAATTCCTGAAAGCAAAGCTACCAGACTACATGGTGCCAAGCGCTTTTGTGATGTTGGAGTCAATGCCACTAACTCCTAGCGGCAAAGTAGACCGCCGTGCATTGCCTGCACCGGATTTACACAGCAGCAATTCAGATAAATATGTTGCTCCACGCAACCAAGTAGAACTGGAACTAACGCAAATCTGGTCAAGAATTTTGAAAGTTGACAAGGTGGGAGTAAAAGATAATTTCTTTGACCTTGGGGGTCACTCTCTTTTAACTCCTTACTTAATGGCTCAAATTAAAAAGCAGTTTGGTAAAGATATTGCGATCGCCAGCCTTTACCAAAATCCAACTATTGAACAATTGGCAACAATTGTACCATTCGATTCAGATTCTAAGAGTGGATCTCCCTTAGTAGCACTTCAGCCGCACGGTTCTAAGCCACCTTTGTTTTGTCTTCCAGGGGCTGCGGGCTATCCCTTTTACTTGTATGATTTAGCCCGTTGTCTGGGTTCAGACCAACCGTTTTACAGTTTCCAAGCAATTGCTCCTGGTGAAGGAGGAGAACTAATTACCCAAGTTGAGGATGTAGCCGCCCGTTATATTCAAGCACTCTTAGTTGTTCAACCGCAGGGGCCGTATTTTTTGGCAGGGCATTCTTTTGGCGGTAAATTAGCCTTTGAAATGGCGCAGCAGTTACTTCGTAAAGGTCACAAGGTTGCTTTAGTTGCCATTCTTGATACTACAGCACCGTTTCATCAGAAAAATCCATCAGCTTTTGATTTGGATAACACTAAATGGTTGGCTGAATTAGCAAACACAATCGAAGTTGTTTACGGCAAAAAGATGGATTGTTCTGTTGATACTCTTCAATCTATGGTTTGGGAAGATCAGCTGAAATACGTTCTAGAAAGGTTAAAAACTGCTGATATCTTACCTCCTGACGATGAAATTACGCAGCTTAATAATATGGTGCAACTGCTCAAAGCTAACGCTGTAGTGAATTATGTACCACAAGAGGTTTATCCAAACAAAATTACTCTCTTACGCGCCAAGGAGAATATCGTCAAGGTTGATGAATCTAATAGTGAAGTATCTTCTGAGATTTCGCAGAATTTGCATTGGGGCTGGAGCAAATTTTCTGCCGAACCAGTGGATATTCATTTTGTCCCAGGTAATCATGTGACGATGATGAATCTGCCCCACGTTCAGGTCTTAGCGGAAAAGTTGGAAGCTTGCATTGAGAAAGCACAAGAAGTTACAGGCGATGGATATGAACCTGAGAGGATGTCTGAAAAGTTTTTTTTGTATACACCTAACCCTTCGAGATCCCCCTAAATTCCCCTTTTAAAGGGGGACTTAAGAATCTTATTTCCCCCTTTTTTAAGCGGGTGTAGGGGGGATCAACAAATATTTGATACTTCTCAGACATCCTCTGAATTTGATAATCAGATTCGCCCTCTCAAGTTCTTATCTAACCCGCATCCTGTAGATATTAAGTGAGTTCATTTGAGTTGAAATTTCAATATAAGGAAATGTATTATGACTGCTACCTCTAACCAGATTAAATCCAAGATTTGGGACAAAAAGCAAGAGTATCCTTTAACTACAGAGTCTTTAAAAATGCTCTTGGAAAACCAAATTCCTTTAATTCGGCTAAAAGAATTTGCTACACCCCAAGAGTGTGAAATGTTAGTTGATCAAGCTCAATTGTTCAACTTTGACTGCTATCAAGATGTGAATCCGAAGATTGAGCGAATTGGTATCACAGTGTTTGAATATAATCGCATTAGTAAAGCAGCTTATTTTCAAGCAGTAGAACGCACAACTAAATTAAGAGACTGCATTATGGCAGCCTCTTTCAATCCATTAGAACGCTTAATGGTGAAAATCCGAGAGTGTACAGGCGCGACTGTGCGAATTGCTTCGGAACCATTCTATGGTGGTTATTATGCAGGACTGATCAGAAAAATAGAGCAGGGTACTCAACTTCATATTGATTATGCCCCGTTAGAACAATCGGAATGGGAAATTGGTACAGTTATTTATCAACTTTCCTGGAATTTGTACTTGAAATGTTCTCCCAACAATCATGGCAAAACACGTATTTACGATCGCCAGTGGCAACCAGGAGATGACCAATATAAACTCGATTCCTACGGCTATGGTGATACAGTAATTGCAGATGCAGACATGATCGCCTTCCAACCTTATGTAGGAGATGTGTTCATTTTCAATACACGCAATTTTCACACTGTTGAACCGATGGATGGACAACGTGTAACTTTCACCTCTGCGATGGGATTACTTCCTAACGGTGAAATTATTTTGTGGTCTTGAATGTGATAGATAACTAAGAAGCAGGAAGCAATTTGGTAAATATAGTGAGGAAGTAATTCATGCCCTTAGCAGCTGTGATGACTGCACCTAATCAACCAGTTGAAGTCCAAGAATTACCAGACCCGATTCTGGAAAAGGGTGGAATTATTCTTGAAACCTTATATTCTGAGGTTTGTGGAACTGATGTACATTTACTACATGGGCGTTTAGAGGGAGTACCCTATCCCATCATCCCTGGACACTTCTCAGTTGGTCGTGTGGTGGAAACAGGTGGATCAGTTAGTGATGTCAATGGTAAATTAATTCAGCCTGGAGCGATCGCTACTTTTTTAGATGTCCACGAAACCTGTTACAACTGCTGGTATTGTCTAGTAGCCAAAGCATCCACTCGCTGTCCAAAACGCAAAGTTTATGGTGTCACCTACTCAGCCAAAGATGGGTTACTAGGTGGTTGGTCTCAACTGATTTACCTCAAACCAGGGGTGAAAGTTCTCACTCTACCCGAAGAAGTCTCACCAAAGCAATTCATTGCTGGCGGATGTGCTTTACCAACTGCACTACACGCTATCGACCGAGCGCAGATTCAAATTGGTGATGTTGTCGTGGTTCAGGGTTCTGGGCCTGTGGGTTTGAGTGTGGCAATTCTAGCTTTGCTCTCAGGTGCGGGTAAAGTGATTGTCATTGATAAATTTGAAAGCCGATTAGTAGTTGCCAAATCCTTCGGTGTCGATGAAACCTTAGTAATTAAGGCTGATGATCCACGACAACATATTGAGCGAGTTTTGGAATTGACAAACGGACACGGTGCTGATGTCACTATTGAAGCCACAGGTATTCCCATTGCTGTCAAAGAAGGCTTGAATATGACCAGAAATGGTGGCCGCTATGTTATTGTCGGGCATTACACAAACACGGGTGAGATTCTCATCAATCCCCACCTAGAAATTAATTTAAAACATATTGATATTCGCGGAACTTGGGGAATTGATTTCAGCCATTTTTACAGAATGATTGAATTACTAAAACGTCATAGTGATCCCAGTAAAAATATTGCTTGGTCAAGCATAATTAGCCGTTCATACACACTACAAGAGATTAATCAAGCGCTGGCAGATGTAGAGCAAGGCTCTGTATTAAAAGCTGTGATTCAGCCCAATTTATCTTAATGCCAACGATATATCAAATGACTTAGATAATCGGGAGAAAATATGCTCACAGATTTACAAATTGCTTTTATCGGCGGTGGTACGATGGGCGAAATAATCGTTACTAGATTGTTATCAACAAAAATTGTTCCAAAACCCGATCTAATTATAGTCAGCGATCCAGTTTCTGCGCGATGCTTGCATTTAGAAAGGGAATATGGAGTACGTACTACAACCTGCAATATAGAAGCGGTGCAAGGCGCGTCTATTGTGATATTGGCGGTGAAACCGCAGGTTTTGGCAGAGGTTCTGGCTATGCTTAAGGGTAAAATTTCACCTGATGCTTTAGTAATTAGTATTGTGAGTGGAGCGAGTATTACATCTCTGTGCGAAGGGTTGAATCATTCTGCTGTTGTTCGTACAATGCCGAATATTGCAGTACAAGTTGGTCATGGGACTACGGTGTGGAGTGCATCGTCAAGTGTGACAGAAATACAGCGATCGCACGCTCAAGTCATTTTACAAGCATTAGGCAAGGAATTTACTACTCAAAATGAACATTACCTTGATATGGCAACGGCGTTGAGTAGCGCGGGAACCGGATTTGTGTTTCTGTACATCGAAGCGATGATTGATGCTGGGGTTCATATGGGTTTAACTCGGACACAAGCCGAAGAACTAACATTGCATACGATTGGTGGTAGTGTAGAACTGATGTTGCAGACTCATGAACATCCAGCAGTCTTACGAAACAAGGTAACTAGTCCTGGGGGAGTGACTGCTGCTGGTCTTTACGAGTTAGAAAAAGGTGGTATGCGAACTGTGATCTCTAATGCAGTGCTTGCTGCTTTGAGCCGCACTCAACAATTAGGTAATATGAGTTGAAAAATTAGCGCTGAGTGGGGTTACTCATTCGGTACTTATTAGTGATTATTCAGCACTAATAAGTATTAAAGTTGATAAAAGATTTTAATTTATTTCTCAAAGATGCCAACCCAAGTTGTTCAAGCTCAACCCTCAAGAAATGTTTTTTCAGATTTTACCCAATTCTGGGAAAATGTCAAAGCGATCGCTGGCCCTTACTGGTATCCAACAAAGCCAGGAGAAAGAGCATTCTCAGACGTAATTCGTGCATGGGGAATGCTGATTCTCCTAATATTACTAATAATTGGATTTGTAGGTGTCACTGCTTTTAATAGTTTTCTTAATCGCTACCTCGTCGATATCATACTTCAAGAAAAAGATTATTCTAAGTTTATTAATAGCATATCATTTTATGCTGCTGGACTTGTCTTGGTAACGCTTTTGTTAGGATTTTCTAAATTTGTTAGAAAACAAATTGCTCTTGATTGGTATCAATGGCTTAATAATCAAATTTTAGATAAATATTTAAGCAATCGTGCTTATTATAAAATTAATTTTAGAACTGATGTTGATAACCCAGATCAACGTTTATCCCAAGAAATTGAACCAATTACCAGTAATGCCCTCAATTTTTCAGCTACTTTCCTAGAAAAAGTACTGGAAATGATAACTTTTGCAATAATTATCTGGTCAATTTCCCAACAGATTGCTATTGCTCTGATTATTTATACGATTATGGGCAATTTCATTGCTGTCTACTTAAATCAAGAATTAAATAGTATTAATCAAGCGGAAATTGAATCTAAAGCTGACTATAATTACTGCCTAACTCATGTTCGCAATCATGCTGAATCGATAGCTTTTTTTCGGGGAGAGAAACAGGAATTAAATATAATTGAGCGCCGATTTAATAAGCTGATAAAAAATAATAAACGCAAGATTGATTGGGAGAGAAATAGAGACATTTTTAACAGAGCATATCAGGTTGCTATCGAACTTTTTATGTTATTTATACTTGCGCCTTTATATATTCAAGGTAAAATTGATTTCGGACAAGTTGGACAAGCTAGTGTCGCTAGCTTTATGTTTGCTACTGCTTTGGGAGAACTAATAACTGCATTTGGCACTTCTGGAAATTTTTCGAGTTACGTTGAGCGTTTAGCTGAGTTTTCAGATGCCTTAGAAGAAGTCACCAAACAACCAGAGAATGTTAGTACCATTAAAATAATAGAAGAAAATCATTTTGCTTTTGAGCATGTCACCTTACAAACGCCCAACTATGAGCAGGTAATCGTTGAAGACTTGTCACTGTCTGTTCAACCGGGAGAAGGTTTATTGATTGTTGGGCCGAGTGGTCGAGGTAAAAGTTCTCTATTGAGAGCGATCGCAGGTTTGTGGAACGCGGGGACTGGTCGTTTAGTGCGACCTCCTTTAGAAGAAGTCTTATTCCTACCCCAACGTCCTTATATCATTTTGGGAACTTTGCGTGAACAGTTACTTTACCCTAATACTAATCGTCAGATTAGCGATGCGGAACTCAAAGAGGTTCTACAACAAGTTAATCTGCAAAACTTGCTAAGTCGAGTCGATGGCTTCGATACAGAAGTTCCTTGGGAAAACATATTATCATTGGGAGAACAACAACGCCTTGCTTTTGCACGACTAATAGTTACTCATCCTAGCTTCACTATATTAGACGAAGCAACGAGTGCTTTGGATTTGAAAAATGAAGGAAGTTTATATCAACAGTTACAAGAGACGAAAACAACATTTATCAGTGTCGGGCATCGGGAAAGCCTGTTTGATTATCATCAATGGGTTTTGGAACTTTCACAAGATTCGAGTTGGCAACTTGTGACAGTGCAGGATTATCGGACTCGAAAAGCAATTGTCACTATTCCTCCCATAAATCCTCAAATAAAAATAGATGATTCGTCTCAAAATAAATCCCTAATTAAAGCAGAAATAAGCACAGTCGAAGGATTTTCTCACAAGGAAATGAATGCATTAACATCCTATTCCATTACTACTATTAGAAGTAAGGCAAGTAAAGGGGAATCTATTACTACTAGAGACGGCTTTACCTATCGCTATGATAAAGATCCGAAGGTGCTGAAATGGGTAATAGTTTAGCAGCTACCTCTACTTTTTAAGTTTTCCTACACTCCGATTTTGGTGATAGTTCCTAATAAGCTATGGCGGTTCCCATGTAGATGCAGTACAACATCATAATGGCAAGGTGTAGGGGCATGGCAGTGCCCATTGGTGTCAACTTAAGCCTTGGCGAATAGAATTCGCGGCTACACAGGCGTTCGCGTAGTGTCTCGCAGAGAAGTTGCCTGGTGCGGACTAAGGTCAAATTAAGGATTTGAAACCCAGGTCGGTGGGTAAAGCCTCGTGTAGCCAAGGTTTCTAACCGCCCATTTCACGTTAAGTTGACACTTATGGGCACTGCCGTGCCCCTACAGGTGTACTTCACGCTTGTGGGGAAACGCTATAAAAAACATATACAGCGTATTTCAGGTAAATGAACGTCAGTTCGGGTTAAACCGATTTTCTGTGCTATTTCTACACAGGAATGGAGGTTTCAGCCAACGATATAATCAATGTCTCAGCTGATCCCGAACTGAGGTTAAATAGAATTGAGAATTAAGGAGTGGTAATTATAACTTAGAATAGACTCTATGCCTAGCTTTGAGACATAAATAGTGTACTTCACACTTCTTGAAATCTGCTGTAATTAATAACTATATAAATTTCAAAAGCTAAAATCGTCCCAGTAAGGAATCTGAAAGGAAACCCAACTTTAGATATCCAATAGGAGCAAAAGCGTGAATTTGGACGATTTAGCCCCACAAATACAGAATATGCGTAAGCGCGTGGCCATTTTACAAAACGAAAGTCAACAGCAAAAAGCAGAAGAAGATACTGAACTCGTCGCTGCAATATTCAATGAAGTCTACTTAGCTTTGGAAGAATTGCAAACAGCTAATGAAGACCTACAGCAACAGAATGAAGAATTATCCAATGCTCAACAAGCCTTGGTAGCACAACGTCAACGCTACCAGGAACTTTTTGAGGAGGTACCTGATGCTTATTTGGTAACTGATACAAAAGGAGTAATTCAGGAAGCTAATTTGGCTGCTAGTGACCTGTTGAACATTTCCCAAAGTTTTCTGATGGGCGATCTTTTGGAGTTTTTTGTAGTTGAGAAAGAGTTGATTCCTTTTCATCTTAAACTAACTCATCTGCGCGATCGCCCCGAAATTCCAGAGTGGAAAACCCAAGAGTGGGAAATAAATCTGCGACCATATGAGAAAACGCCGATTATCGTTGCGGTTAAGGTGGCTGCTATGCGTAATCAACAAGGTGAGTTAGTCGGTCTACGCTGGCTATTGCGGGACATTAGCGAAAGTAAACGAACCCAAGCAAAGCTGCAATGGGCAGAAGAGGCGATGCGACAAGCTCTCACCAGAGAAAAACAACTCAGTGAACTCAAATCCCGTTTGCTTACCACCACTTCCCATGAATTTCGCACGCCTTTGGCTGCTATTCATTCTTCTGCGGAATTACTGGAACATTATCGCCATCAATGGAGTGATGAGCGACAAAATACCCACCTCCGTCGCATTCAAAAATCTGTGATGCATATGACTCAGTTATTAAATGATGTATTGGTGCTAAGTCAGGATGAAATCAGTAAGTTAGGCTTTAATCCAAGACCCTTGAATTTAGCAGAATTTTGCCAGTACCTGTTAAAAGAATTAAAAGAGGGCGATAGTTCCCAACATGCGATCGCTTTTAGCTGGGAGTCCCAATCCACTAAAGCTAAGTTCGATGCTCATCTGCTGCGACAAATCTTAAATAATTTATTTTCTAATTCTCTAAAATACTCTCCTATTGGCAGCACAGTTAAGTTTTCTGTTAGTACTACCAGCGATGGAGCCATATTCAAAATTCAAGATTTTGGTATTGGTATTCCCGCTGCTGACATGGAACACATTTTTGAACTTTTCCATCGTGCTAGTAATACCGGTAATATTCCAGGGCTAGGATTAGGGTTGTCCATCGTCAAAAAAGCTGTAGATTTGCACGGCGGCGAGATTACTGTCAAAAGTGCGATCGATGTAGGAACTACGTTTACAGTCATTGTCCCATTTTCAAGTAATGTCCACAGAACTGATCCAGAGGTAGCGGAAAATCTAACTACAGAGGACGCAGAGGAATAAGAGTTTCAAATTATTCTTGATGAGTGCCTTTTTCTGTTTTCCAGAACATGATGATGTTGAACGTTACAAATTTTTACAGTAATTACTCACTTTTTTTCACTGACAGAGCGATGGCATTTCGCTGAATAATTAATACACTGTAGTGAGATAATCCGTAGCTCGAAATCTATAAGGAGATTAACTCTATGAAATTTGGTATTGATATCGGACACAATTGCCCTCCTCACGATACAGGAGCCACAGGCATCAAACAAGAAGATACTTTAACTAAAGCTGTTGGTACACATTTAATCCAAAAACTCAAAGCAGCCGGTCATACTGCTATTGATTGCACTCCTACTAACGCTAGCGGTGTCACGGATTCTCTCAGACAACGAGCTAATAAGGCAAATGCGAACAACGTTAATGTCTTTGTTTCGATTCACTTTAATAAATTCAATACTAAAGCCAATGGCACAGAAATTTTTGCCATCAGTAATGTATCACAAGGCATTGCTCAATCTGTTCTCAAAGAAATTGTTAAACTTGGTTTTTATAATAGAGGAGTTAAAAATACAGGTTTTTTTGTTCTGAAGAATACACAAATGCCAGCTATTTTAATTGAGTGCTGCTTTTGTGACGCCAAAGTAGATATGGATCGCTTTGATGCCGAAAAAATGGCAGAAGCGATTAAACATGGATTAATTGGTGAGTCAGATGACATTCAGCCTATATCTGATAAGAAATACGTTTTGGAAATTACAACAAAAACTATTCTCAAGCCTTCTACAGAGCAGGGAGCAGAACTACCAAAAGAATCTCTATTCGATATTGAACCAGGAAATTATCCAGTTTTAGATGTCCGTTTTGAGGAAAATCATTATTGGGTTAAGTGGCCTGATAAAACTAAAGGAAACCGAGATGAACATTTTGTTTTTGCGGGACATGCCAAAGTTATAGAAAAAGATTAACTGAATTCAGAATGCTCGCGGATTTGGTTGAAGACTTAGAAACCCGACTTCTATGTACCTATTTAGTTGGTCACGATCATCATATTCATTTTGAAATCAACCCACCACTAAGAGGCTGATTCTAGGTGATACTATTTTGGATTTTCAGCACAATACGGTTCAGTTAAGGCTAAAAGTCTTTGTGAAAGTCAATTTTTTTAACGAACCGCAAAGGACGCATTCGCGTAGCGTCTCGTCAGAGAAGGACGCAAAGAGAAGGAAGAAATGCTTAACTGAACCGTATTGATTTTCAGCAGCAGACGCGATTTATCGCGTCTCTTGCTTTATCCTTTCCCTACCATCAAACAATGATTAATAAAAGTGTGAAACGACTTATTTATTTTCGTAAATTCATACCATGATTAATTTGTACAGTGCTTTTTCCAATTGGTATGAGTTGGCTGCACTATAGTTGAAGAAGAATATTACAATCACTTGGAATCTCAATCTCCAACAGATTGTACTCCTTTATTTTTTAGAAGTTATTACAATTTCTGTCCTGCGTAAATCGATCGCACTTCGCCGTTACGGCGAATGACTGCTTCGCCATTACTGACATCTACAAGTGTCCAACCACTAGAACCAATGGTTTCACCCATATTGATGCGGCGAGTCACGCCATCGATTTTAAACAAAGCGGCAGATTTGTTGCCTAACTCTAGCAGTCCTTCTAAGGTACTACTGGGAGTCTCGGCGATCGCAGTTGGCATATACACTTGATGCTGGGTGATGGTTGGTTCTGGTTCTGGCGCGAGTGCAGCACGTAATGGCACAACTGGTAATGCAGGTAGAGGCTTGGGTGTTTGTTGCACGGTAATGGGTGCAGTTTTGGTAGCCACAGCTTTGATGTCTGGGCGTACAGCCGCAGCTAACATGTTGACAGTGGCGGGTTTAGCAGCTTGTCGCACAGTATTTAAGGCAGTTTTCACAACATTAGGTTGAGAACCATGCAATGCAGTGGCAACTTGTGGTAATAGTGTGGGAGTGCCAGGAATCGCTGGGAGGGCGTAGCGCATCGGCGATGGTACAGGCACGTAAATGCGTTCAACAACGTTTCCCGAACGATTAGGAATTGGTGTTGTATTGTTAGCTGCTAAAGGTGGCAGTGGTGGTAAATTATTAGTTGGTAGCTGGTTGGCAACGCTTATCTGGTTAGTATTTGCCTGAGTGGAAAATCCAGGTCTGACGTAGTTTTGATGATTTTTTACGCCTTGCTTATCTATAACTATCAGGGCACTGAGCATGTAGTCAACTAATTCTGCCTCAATTTCTGGTTTTGTCGCCAATTGTGATTGGGGCTGGGGCAATACAAGAGCAGATTCGGGCAATTTGGTATTTAAAAGATGGATAACGCCAGACTGTACCAAGTAGACCATACTAGCGATCGCCACGCCTAATGTTGTTCCCACAATCAGCAGTTTGCCCAAAGCAGAACTGTTTTTCTGACGCTTTCTACTAATTGGTTTTACGGTGGCGGTGTCAAACACGACGGTACTCAATTGCTTGTGGTTAGCTTGAGCAACTGACTGTGCCGGATTATTGGCTGTGTTTGGTAAGATAACCTGCGGTATGGCGACTGTTTGCAGTGGGTTCCCTATGCCAGTTGCTACAACTGGAGAAACCCCGTCAACGGACTGGCTGGATCTTTTCTGACTACTTTGCCTAAAGGTTTGAGAAGCCAGATTACCGCTAGCATCGAGGATGTAGTCGATATCCGCAAAGAGTTCATCCATTAGGCCATCAGCATAGATTTCTATCGACCAAGGTTCGTTGGCGATTAAGTCTTCTGATGGTTCCGGAACTATGAGACGGGTGGTGGCTTGTTGTAACATAGACGTTTTGGGTTGTTGCTAGGACAGGGAAACGCCGCTCCTACTGCCTTTTAATCAGGATTGTCGATCAAATGTTCAATCCCCCGTCTGATGATGACGAGTTCTTGAGGGGTGGTATTAAAATGAACTTCAATCTGGGGATTGTTAATGATGGCAGTACTAAGACTTATGTCATCTATCATACCCATCTCCCTCTTTACTACTATACTCGCCCTTTATGAAGTTTTTGTTAAATTAACGCTGGAAACTCTGGCTGGCTCTTGGTTTTACGCAATTCCAGATATAATAATAAAGCGTTAATGTCGGCTGGGTTTACACCACCTATACGCGCCGCTTGACCGAGTGTGAGTGGTTTTACGTGAGTCAGTTTTTCCCGCGCTTCCTTGGAAAGAGTATCAATTTTTGTGTAATCCAAATCCCCAGGTAATTGGCGGTGGGCTTGGCGGGCGATTTGGTCAATTTGATTTTGTTGCCTAGCGAGATATCCAGAATATTTGATGTCAATTTCTGCGCCTTCTTTCTCGGCGCGGTTGAGGTTGGGGTTTCCCAGTCCGAACCTGTCGAGGTCAACGTAATGGAATCCCGGACGCCGCAGTAAGTCATTTAAGGTAATTGAACCTTTGATTGCTTGTTGGGTATGAGATGCGATCGCTATACCAATTTCATCATGTTCTTTGATGCGCGTGTTATGTAGCCGTGCTTTTTCTGTGGTAATCTGGGTTTGTTTTTCGGTAAATAAATTCCAACGGCGATCGTCAATTAAACCAATTTCCCGCCCCAAGGGTGTCAGGCGTTGGTCGGCATTGTCAGAACGCAAAATCAGCCGATACTCTGACCTACTAGTAAGCATTCGGTAAGGTTCCCGCAGGTCTTTGGTACACAAGTCATCCATTAGTGTCCCAATGTAACTTTGCTCACGAGGGAAGACAATCATCTCCTGCGATCGAACAAACCGAGCTGCATTAATTCCCGCCACAAGACCTTGTGCTGCGGCTTCTTCGTAGCCTGTGGTGCCGTTAATCTGCCCAGCACAAAACAGCCCCGCAATCTTTTTAGTCATCAGCGTCGGATAACACTGAGTTGCAGGTAAATAGTCATATTCCACAGCATAAGCCGGACGCAGCATCACACATTTTTCCAAACCGGGGAGAGTCCGCAACATTTGTAGTTGCAAATTTTCTGGTAACCCTGTGGAAAATCCTTGAATATAAAGTTCTGGTATATCTCGTCCTTCCGGCTCAATAAAAATTTGATGGCTTTCTTTATCAGCAAAACGGACAATCTTATCTTCAATACTCGGACAATAACGCGGTCCTTTGGCTTCCACCCAACCACCATAAACCGGCGATAGGTGTAAATTTTCCTGAATCAAGCGATGAGTTTCAGTGGTTGTACGGGTAATATAGCAAGGCATTTGTTCCCGTTCCACCCACACATCTGGGTCAAAGCTAAACCAGCGGACATCTTCATCCCCTGGCTGGATTTGCATTTTACTGTAATCCACCGATCGCTTGTCTACCCTGGCTGGGGTTCCAGTTTTCAGCCTACCGGTTTCAAATCCCAAGCGATTCAGGGTTTGTGTCAATCCCTCAGCCGCAAATTCCCCAGCCCGTCCCGCCGCCATCGATTTATTACCTACCCAAATTTTCCCACCCAAAAAGGTGCCAGTTGTCAAAATGACGGCTTTGCATTGGAACGCCACACCAAAATAAGTTTCCACGCCGATGACTTCATCATTAGCGCCCAACACCAAATCTACTGCCATACTTTCACGGATGGTCAAGTTTTCTTGGTTTTCGACAATATTTTTCATCACCGCTGCATATTCGCGCTTGTCAGTTTGGGCGCGTAAAGCCCAAACAGCAGGGCCTCGTGAAGAGTTGAGGATGCGCTTTTGTAAGTAGGTGCAGTCTGCCATTTTCCCAATTTCCCCACCGAGTGCATCGACCTCGTGAGTCAACTGGGATTTCGCCGGGCCACCCACTGCGGGGTTACAAGGTTGCCAAGCGATTTTATCCAAATTGAGTGTCAATAGCAAGGTACGACAACCGAGGCGGGCAGAGGCGAGAGCTGCTTCGCAACCGGAGTGACCTGCACCGACGACAATCACATCAAAAGCGTCTTGGAATTCAACGGAATTGTGCATGGTCATACTTACAGGAAAGGCAAATTGAGAGTTCTTTTCAATTTTAACCTTTCCAGTGGTTTCAGGGATGTATATTTCTGATAAGTAAGTTATCAAATTAACTAGCAATCAAACAATAATATATTTTTATTTTTTGACTTGATATATATTGAGGTAAAAAGTAGATTTGTATATTTGCTAATTACTAAAAAATGATGAGTTTAAATAGTATGTATTTCAAGTAAGTTATAATTAAATTTATATTCATTCATCTTGTGTAAGTATAAATATGAAAATCAACAAGATAACTTATTATGACCATGAGCTAGAGTGGCAGTTTGAACCGATACATTTTTCTGAACTAAATCTTTTAGTTGGTATATCAGGTGTTGGTAAAACCCAAATACTTCAATCTATTATGAGGTTGAGAAAAATAGCTAGAGGTGGCTCATTGAATGGTGTTGAATGGGATATAAATTTTTCTTCAAATAATTATGAATATAAATGGATTGGTGAATTTGAAACAAAAGAAATTAATGCATTCATCATTGATGACGAAGAGTCTGAAAAGGATAAATTTAAAATCAAGAGAGAACACTTATCTGTAAATGGAACAACTCTGATAGAAAGAAGCAATAATGAAATAATATTTAAGGGTAATAAATTACCAAAACTCTCACCTTTTCAAAGTGCTGTTGAAATATTAAGTCAAGAAGAAGATATTTCACCCGTTAAATATGGATTTAACAAAGTTATTTATAGCGACCAATCAAGAGGACAAAATCATGTTTCCGTATCGGTAGATGATATGATATTTTCTTCAATTATTAGTAATAAATCATCAGAAGAAAAATATTCATCGCTAGAACAAATTCAGGAAACTAACTTACCAATTCAAATAAAATTAGCATTAGTTTATAATAAACATCCAGAAATTTTCCAGGAGATTAAACAGCGTTTTATAGATATATTTGACCAGATAGAAGATATCAAAATGGAACCGGATAAAGATGAAGATTTGCCTAAAGTGATTGCAGACTATCCTTTCATTCATATAAAAGAAAAAGGTGTTAATAATTGGATTAGCCAAAAACGTATATCTTCTGGGATGTTTAGAACACTAATGCATATTAGTGAACTTTATTTATCTGCCGAAGGAACTGTGATTTTGATTGATGAATTTGAAAATAGTTTAGGAGTTAATTGTATTGATATTTTAAGTGATTTATTGCTGGAAAAAAGAAATTTACAATTGATAATTACTAGCCATCATCCATATATTATCAATAAAATTGGAATGGAACATTGGAAAATTGTTACTCGTAGAGGTGGTGTAGTAAAAGTTAGAGATGCCAAAGATTATAATCTTGGTAAATCTAGGCATCAAGCCTTTATGCAACTGATTAATCTTGATGCTTACAAGGAAGGAATTGCAGTCTGATGAATCTATACTTTCTTGTAGAAGGAAAAAGAACTGAAAGAAAAGTTTATCCAGCTTGGCTAAAATATTTGTTACCAGAACTACAACAAGTTCAGAATTACGATGAAGTCAATAAAAACAACTACTATCTATTTAGCGGAGAAGGTTATCCTTCAATTATTTACGATCATCTTCCTAATGCCATAGCAGACATCCATGCAATTGGTAAGTATGACTACTTTGTAGTCTGCCTAGATGCAGAAGAAAATACAGTTAGCTGTGTACAACAGGAAATTGATGATTTTTTAACTGCTGAAAAAATTCAGATGGGAAGTACACAACTTGTTTTAATCATACAAAATCGTTGTCTTGAAACTTGGTTTTTAGGAAACAGAAAAATTTACTCAAGGCAACCACAAAGCAAACCTTTATTAGATTATGCCCGTTATTATGATATTTCAGTTAATTGCCCAGAGCAAATGGGTAAATATCATAAATTCAACACTCATGCTCAGTTTCATGAAGCTTATTTAAAAGAATTGTTTAGAGCCAAAAATATTAATTATTCTAAAAAAAATCCTGGTGATGTACAGAAACAACATTATCTAGAACAATTATTGACAAGGATTCAAGATCGAAACCACGACTTACCTAGTTTTCAGAGCTTTATAAATTTTTGCAATATAATCAAACCTAAATTAATTAGTTAGTTAATCTATTTATGAACAAAATTTTCAGAAAGATAAAATTTATTAGTATTGTTATCTTCATGATTTTTACATTAGTAGCTAGTAATGAAATTAGTCACCACAAATTAGCTATAACTGCTCAACCATTAAACGAATGTTTAAGTACTGATTCATTACCCTGCACGGGTGTCTCAAAAGAAACATCACAACCATTTATTCCCGATCAAACATTAAATGACCAACAGCGTTTTTTATCTGCGATCGCCAGAAAATTATCGGTAATTCCTCAGCCGAATACTTATGAATATATTTTATTACGGAGTTATGGTGCAGTTTTCGCCAATCCAGACGTAGGAATTAAATTACCGCCAAAAGAAATCTTTGCTAATGAACAAGAAACCCAAGATTTTCAAGCTACTCTAACAATGGGTCATGTTGATGGAACTAGAGACTGTTACTTACAAAAATCAGCAGCAGACGCTTTAAATAAAGCGCGGGATCTAGAAAAAATTCAACTGAAATCTGGTTATGGTTCTGGAGATTGTACTCGCACTTTTGACACGAATTTAAAATTTTGGCACAAATACGCGAATAATCAAACTTTGGCAAGAGTTCAACAGGGTAAAGAAACAAAAATTCTCGGTGTAGTTGCACCTCCTGGAACTTCACAACATCTCTGGGGATTAGCGATTGATTTACGTGTATCCAGCCAAAAACAGAGAAAAGCATTAAATAAAAATGGTTGGTTTCAAACTGTAGAGAACGATGTTCCACATTGGACTTATATAGGTTTATCTGAGAATAAATTAGCTTTGTTTGGTTTGAAAAATAAACTTGTTCGGGGTATTAATTATTGGGTTACGCCACTTTAAGTAAAAGTTAGGAATTTGGAATTAAGAGTTATGAGTTTAGAGTAATCATTCAGGTACTAAAATCTTCTTAATCTTGACTTAGAAGATTTTGACTTCTGACTTCTGACTTCTGACTTCTGAATTCTGAATTCTGAATTCTGAATTCTGGATTCTTCTGTTAGATACTATACAAAATTGGGAATACTAACCCAAAAGGTGCATTGTCAGGGATTTAGCTATGCCAAATGAAGCTGGTAATCAGGAGCAAAGCTTCCTGATGGAGTTATTAAGAGCAACATATCAAAACCAGGAACTATATCCAATTCTGCAACATAACTTAAGCAAACTAAATGATAATTTGGCTTTAATGTTGCGAAAATGGGTAAGCGATCGCTTTGCTAAAGAACCTGCCAACGCTATTAATATAGCCGGAGTCATTCTCAAACTAAGTACGATTATTCAAGGCTTTGAGCAAGGTAATCCTGGGAGTAATTTGGAAATTGCGATCGCTGGTTATGAAGCAATTTTACAGGTTTACACCCGTGAAGCTTTTCCCAAAGAATCGAATATCGTCCAGCAAGCTTTAGTCACAGCTTATCAGCAACGCCAACATATCCTCTCCAAAACCCTTGGCGAACTCCAGCAGCAGACTGTCCAAACTCAGACTCAAATTAAGACAGTAACTGAGCAATTACAGCAGGAATTACAGTACGCAAAGCTACAATTCAGTGACTTAAGTACAGTAATTGCACACTTAAAACAGCAAGCAAGTACTTCCAATTCAACATCTTTAATAACTGAGTTTCAAGAGTTTAAACAGCGCCAGATTCGCTTAGAACAGTTGACTACTACGGCGAATTTTTCATCTAATACTGAGCAGTTTAATACAGCTATTTTTTATGATATTGAAAACTTGACAATGGGTAGAAGCAACCCAAATTTAAATTTTTCTTTGAAACAAATTCAAACAAATATAGAAAAAACTACACTAGTTAATAAAATTGCTATCCAATGTGCTTATGCTGACTGGAGTGATAGTCGATTAAGGCTACTTAAGAATGAAATTCAAGAACTCGGAATTGAAGCAGTTCAAATTTTTGATTACAGTCATAAACGGAATGCAGCAGATATGCAACTGGCAATTGATGTCATGGAATTAGCCCAGAGTCGTCCTACATTGCAAGTTTTCGTTATTGTATCAGGTGATGGTGCATTTGCTGCTTTAGCTAAAAAGCTCCATGAATATGGAAAATCTGTAATTGGATGTGCTTATGAAGCACAAATAAATCGTATCCTCAAATCTGTTTGCGATCGCTTTATATCTATACCTGCTCCTCAAACCAAAATAGAGGAAATTCAACTTAATGAAGTGACTAGCGATAATCCATCAAATGATATTTTTATGATAACTAACAAAGTTTTGCAGAGATTGAAGCAAAATATTGAGCAAGTAAGTCAGCTGAGACAAGGTGGTATTCATATCTCTCAAATTCACAAAATATTGAGAAACGACATCCCAGATTTTGACCAAAAAAGAGAAAAGCATGGTGCCAAATTGACAACATTTTTGAAAAAAGTTATTGAAGGAACAGATATTTATCTATCTATCGACAACAATAAACTTATTTTGAGAGAAATAACTACGAGTTCTCATGGCTCATCAAATAAGAGCTTGAAAACTATAACTGACTCTAGCAGTAGCTTGAAAGAAATTGTCGTAACTGCTAAATCTTAACTTAGTTCTACCATATTTAAACATAAAATTGAGGCGTACTCTGTATGTAAGACGAAGTACTTCTCATCATCGCCTGATTCAGTTTTTATAAAAAATCCTGAAATTATTCAATTGTTAAACCAGCATCTTTTATAATTCCAGCCATTGTGTAGGCATTAATCGGATTAGCTCTTGGAATGGTGATAATCCTTTCGCCATTGGTCATCGTAATATGCTTACCTTGTCGTACAACTGAAAAACCTGCTTTTTCAAAGGCGTTGATAGCTCGTAGGTGATTAATCCCTGCAAGTTTGGGCATAATTATCCCACTTCTACGTAACGAAATTCTGCATCCTTAGTCAATTCCTCAACAGTATCGAGGTAGGCTTGAATAGCATCTTTGATATTTTCTAAAGCTTCCTCTTCTGTCTCTCCCTGCGACCAACATCCGGGTAAAGCAGGACACCAGATAGCGAATCCTTCATCTGTTTTATTTAACTTTACTTTGTATCGCATATCTCAGTCATCAATTCTGTCTAATGTTGTATCTTGTTCAATCATACAAAGGGCTTTATTGCCAATGTTAACCATAGAGGATAAGTAAACTATACTGCGATTTCGATGAACGAGATGATTGCCACATCTATATTTATCACAGGATGATTGAGATTTGTGAAGTTCGCATCTCGAACCGCAAAAAAATGTGCTTTTTTTGACACAAAATTAGTGCGTTTTTGTGGAATTTAACTTTTATCTCAGCGATTTAAATTACTTGATGAAGTGAACTATTAAAATTTACATTCCGCCTGGGATAATAATTATTACAATAAAATAGTCACATACCCGACCTCTGGAGTTCTGGCAGTGGGTTTATTTGATGATTTGAGTCGGTTTCTAGAAAACCGTTTAGAAGAATTCTTGCGTAACAATCCACATTTGGAGTTAGAAGCGCTGCTAGAACAGCTGCGTGAGCAAGAGGAAGATACATTAAAGCTGATTGCAGATTTACAATTACAAGAGAAGCGATCGCAAGACGATATTCTGTCTACCGCTCAAGAAATCCAGCGTTGGCACATCCGTGTTCAAAAAGCAAAAGACGCTGGTAGACAAGATTTGGTGACTGCGGCGAGTGAACGAGAAGCAGCTTTGTTGCGAGAAGGAAATCAGCGCTGGGGACACATGCAAGGGCTGAAAGAACGCATTAACCAATCTCAGGAACTCCTGCGGAAAATTCAGCAGCGACGACAGGAGGTACAAGCCAAAGCCGCCGAAGCACAGACAGCCCGTGCTAAAGCCCAAACCCAGGAGCGCTTGGAAACCAATGGTTGGTCGAATCAAACTAGCACTTATTCTACTGGTTTTGACGACTTAGAAGAAAAGTTCCGCCATTGGGAAACCCAAGACGAATTAGAACAAATGAAGCGAAATATGGGAAAATAGCCCTAGATTATACAGCATTCAGGATGAAAGTTAAACATTATCATTTCATCCTTCATATTTCTTATTTTATTGATTATCTGTATTGCTAATTACAAGTTTAACTATAGTAATCTTATTTAATTTATAAAAATTGCAAGCCTTATAACCCCCACTTCTTAGAGAAGTCCGGGTTCTGGTTGTTAAGGAGCAAGTTAATTAGAGAAATTGTATTGAATTTACTAATCAGGATTTATTTTGATGATAAATTCTAGGAAAGCCAAGTTTTACCTTTTCTTTGTACTACTCCTATCTCATCGTCAGAATACGTAAACTTGTTTGAGCAACTGCCAAGGAGGAGAAGATATAGGAAATCTTGTAGTGGGAAAAGAGGAAGTGCAATTAAAATCACTTTTCTATAACAGTCGTAAATGATTCGCCAGACATGCTGCTTTGTGCTGTTGCCCCAGTATTTCCTACATGTTCTCAATGAGAACTGAGGCATGAAAAATAACATGTTTTTAGAATTTTTAGCTAGCCTGCAACGATTATTTGTTGGTTACATTCCAGCCGCAGTATTGGGTAGTTTTATCGGATATTTCATCGGTATAAATAGCATGATTTATCAGCTATTCAGGCGGATATTCCAGATACCACATAGTATCCCTCCTATAGCTTTGCTACCTATTAGTTTAATAGTGTTTAGAGAAAGTGAAGCCGCTGCTATTGTCGTAATATTTTTTGGAACTCTTTGGACAATAATCATTAATACGGCAATAGGTATGCGACATTTTCATAGACAAAATAAGAACTTTCGAGTAGCTATATTTCATATATTTCATGCTCTGAAAGTTGGGATTTGGGTAGCTTGGTTTACAGTTATTGCCACAGAAATGTTGATAGGCCCAAAAGGACTCGGCTTTTTTCTCTGGGATAGTTATAAAGCTGGTAACATCGATTCCATAATCGAGGCAATACTCTACATTGGTATTATTGGCCTTGTGCTGGATCAGTTGCTAGATTTTACAGCGTATATTCTCTCGCAAATGGTTTCCGATGGCAAAAAATCTTCCTAACCTTTAGCGAATGTAATTCGCTAAGGCTGGAGTTGACTTCTATTTTACCCAATTGAAATATTCAGCGTGATTCTATTTTAGAAACTCGTTCCTCTAGTTTATTGACTTGTTGTTTCAATTCAATCACTAAAGTTGCAAGCCGATCAAACATAGGATCTTGCTGTGATAAATTCTGTCTGGAACCTGTTGACTGTCGTGGAGTAAGTGTTGTTCTTGATGATGGAGACTGGCGGGTTTTATTTAGTTGAGATTCTATCTGGTTTAACCGCGACTCAAAACGATTAAAATCCGCTTCCAAGTTGTTCACGCGGGACTCGATTTGCTGCGATGAAGCAGTATTTGGGAATAACCCACCCCAAATAATCATTACTAAAATCCCGGCAAGTATTAGCATCTTAATTTTATTCATCTTAATATCTTGCATTTTTCTCAATAACTATTCCCTCCCCTTGGCAAGGGGAGGGTTAGGGTGGGGTGACGCGGTGAGTAACGCTAAGTGAATAGACCTCTTGCAAAAGTCCCCTAATACCCCACCCCCAGCCCCTCCCCTTGGCAAGGGGAGGGGAGACTTTGACGTAAGTCAAAGGCGGGGTGGGGTTCTTTTTTTTGATTTATGCAAGAAGTCTAATGAACTCAATATCACCTCTTGACAAGGGTTTTACGTTAGGCCACCCCACAAGAAAAATTTAAGGTTTTTTTATTTGGAAATCCCTAAGCATTACCCATCCGACAAAAAATACTGAATTCTGACTCCTTATTTATCTTGTTCTAAATTAGAAAATAGCCTCTGCCAATCGATAGAGTTAATAGTGTTGTCTCCCTCTTTTACCTCAAACGTTACATTAAATGCTTTTGCTATTTTTAGCACTTGCACGCAAAGGTCTGCGACATCCTCACGGCTGATTTTGCCTTTAATATTATCCCCTTGTTCAAATATTAATTCCTTACCTCCTACTGTCTCAGTTAAAGCACAAGGTCGAATAATTGTATAAGGAATTCCGCTTGCTCTTAAACTATCTTCTCCTTTCAACTTCCAAGTTAAAATTCCCCCCAATTGGTCATTTAATTTTACTGCTGGGGGTTCTTCATCTAAATTAATACCGGGGCGTCCTGGACGAGTTACGCCTGCTGAACTGACAAGAATAAATTGGGGTAAATTGGCGCCACCATAAGCTTTAATTGATTCTAACTGCAAAGCAAAGCCACCTGGAGAAAATTGGGGATTTAATGCGCCATCATATTCAAATTTGCTTAACATTAGTTGAAATGAACAAATTCTACTCTGCTCAATTGGCGGCGCGTCCTTGACAATTTTTGCCCGAAATACAGGAATCAAATCTCTAAAGGGAATGTGAATATCTACCCAGGTATTAGCTACGGTATCGAAAGAATAGCTATACCCAATGCCATCCCATGTTGTATCTGTTCGTAGGAAGATTTTATAACGCTGACCGTCACCTTTGACGCGCAATTTCACACCTTCGTAGCCAGATAAATTAAATGGCGGATCAAAATTCTTAGTTCTCACAGAAGCAAATCCACCGGAGTTCGCAGTGGAAACATTGCCAGCAAACAAAGCTGCATTTTCTAATAATTGGATATTACTGGCACTTACACCACCCATGACGACATCATCCAGCGCCCCCCAAACATCTTTTAGTTCTGCTGATGGTTTTGTAAAATCAAATATGAGTTTTTCATTTGCTTGGGGTAGATATTTTGCTGCGGCTTGGACTAAGTTTTTGACACCTTGATATTCCACATTTTCTGGGGTGTCGCCGACAATTTCCGGTTGGTAAAATTTCACACCTTGATAGTATTTTGCTCTATCTGCTGTGTCTCCCTCTACTGGTTGCACGCGCACAGCTGTGCAACAAATTACAGCTTCGATATTAGCCATAACTACAGGAGTTAAAGTTTCTGGTTTGGTGATATCTGCAACTACTAAGTCAATATCATTACCAAGAATTGACCGTGCTTTGTCAATGTCTCTTACTAGCGCCCGAACTTTATAACCTCGTTCAAGCGATCGCTTTACGACTCGCTTACCTACACCGCCTGTGGCACCTGCTACTAATATTACACCCACGTTTCTTCCTCCATTGGGTTTATCTTGATTATCCTGAGGACGGCCTTGGATTAATTGCTGTACCCAGTTAAGGAAAGGAATTACCTCAAAGTAAGTCAGGGTTTCGATAAACCTGCCTAAGTCCCATTGAGAACGATTTTTATCAGTCATATTTGCGTCCTCATAACTTTCTTTAGAGTAACTCAAAGTTGATTTCAAAACCCTTTAGCCGAATTTATCAAACATGCTCATGTAATACCAATTTGAAAAAACAATGCGACAAATACATTGGGTAGGGGCGCACAGCTGTGCGCCCCTACAGATGATCGATGTGTTGCACAAAAACAAGCAGGCGATCGCGACAGTGAATATCATCAGCATTTTTCACGTATCTTGGGAATGCGTAAGCCTTGGTTTCTAAACCTGACTGTATTCAGCAATCAAATGCGAGGTGCTATTTTCAACACCTCGCATTCTCAAAATTTATTCTTGTCCTCTGCGGCTAAGTGATGGAACTGTAATTAGGGACTTCCAAAGAAAAAAATAATCAATCGTTTAGGTAAGCAGGGGGAGCAGGGGGAGCAGGGGAGGCAGGGGGAGAAGAAATTGGATACTGGTGTTGGATGCAGGAATTGAGTAATTTAATTCTTGGAAGTCCCTTACGACTAAACAACCACAAAATTGTTGTTAGTTAATGACACACCAGCAGATAGTTGTGCAAATTGTACCTGAGCAAATACACCCGCACTACCATCAGAGTCAAAGAACAATCCACCTGTAGTGGAGTCATAAATAAATCGCTGGGTGCTAGTGGTTGCAGATGCTCCAATGGTAAACTCACTAGCAGATAATACACCTGTTGATAAGCCACCACCAAAACCAGTGGCTGATACCTGAATCAGTTCATCAATGGCATTGAAGTCATCAATAGTATCAAGTCCTTCATTGAAACTATTGAAAACAAAGGTATCAGTACCACCTCCTCCATGAAGGCTATCATCACCATTGCCACCTATGAGAATATCATCGCCATTACCACCGTTGAGGGTATTATTATTATTAGCGCCAGAGGCTGTCAGAGTATCATTGCCATCGCCCCCAGAGAGCAGGTTCTCGTCATAGCCACCTTCTGAATAGCCAGAGATGGAGAGAAAATCATTGCCATCGCCCCCAGAGAGCAGGTTACCACCTATTATTGACCCGCTAGCAATCAAGGTATCATCACCTGCACCACCGTTGAGGATGTTACCGCCATATGAGCGAGAGTCGTAGTCGTACTTGGAGTCAAATCCTGAAGAGCCAGAGATGGAGAGAAAATCATTACCATCGCCCCCAGAGAGCAGGTTACTGCCTGATGATCCGCTAGCAGTCAAGGTATCATTACCTGCACCACCGTTGAGGGTGTTATTGCCATATGAACGAGAGTTAGATGTGGAGTATAAGCCGAACGACCGCTCATCAATTTCCGAATAGCCAGAGATGGAGAGAGAATCATTGCCATCGCCCCCATCTAAGAGGTTATCGCCTAATGAACCGCTAGCATTCAAAGTATCATCGCCAGCACCACCGTTGAGGGTATTATCGCCTAAAGAGCGAGAGTTAGAATTGGAGTCGGGGATGTAACGTCCACTTTCTGCACTTTCACTGCCAGAGATGTCTAGAAAATCATTGCCATCGCCGCCATCTAAGAGGTTATCGCCTAATGAACCCCTAGCATCCAAAGTATCAGCACCAGCGCCACCGTTGAGGGTATTATTCCCTAAACGGCGGAGGTCATAGCCAGATTCGCCATATAGATAGTAGCTGTTGTAGTATTTTTCGCCAGAGGCTGTTAGAGAATCATTGCCATCACCACCATTAAGCAGATTATTGCTTGAGAGGAAGTCAACATTCAAAGTATCAGCACCAACACCACCGTTGAGGGTATTATTGCCCGCACCACCCCTCAAAATGTCATTGCCACTTAAGCCGTCGATGATGTCATCACCCCCTTGACCATTGATGACATCATTTGAATTGTCAAAGCCGCTAACATTGTTGGATAGGTCGTTGAGGAAAGTGACTGTGTTTTTTCTAAATACAGTGCTTCGGGTGGAATTGGCATCGAAGACATCAAAACTGTCGGTGGTGCTAGTTTGCCCATTAAACAGAATATTGCCTAAATCTACAGTGGCTCCTGTGGATTTGCTCAGGTTATCCAGGTTTTCTAGAGTAAAGTTTTCCAGGATGAGTTTGCGACCACCAATACTTTCAAATGTGATTTCCAGATTATTGCCATTCTGGTTGAGCAGCAAATTTTGGGCAGTTAAGCTATCACCAGTGAATACCAAAGTGTCCACTTGAGCAATAACCGTTGCTGTGGGTTTTTTTCCTTTACCTACTCCACCGAAGTCGGCGATCGTAGTGATAGTATTTATCCCGTAGTTGCTGAAGAACTGGTTGTAAAAAAATTTATCCTTGCCATTGCCACCTTTGAGGGTATCATTACCCCTGCTACCGAAGGAGTAGAGACTATCATCGCCATCACCGCCAACTAGCAGATTATTGCCTTGTGAATTGCCAGCAGTCAAGATATCGTCACCAGCGCCACCTTTGAGGGTATTATTACCAAGAGTGCTAAAGGCTGTTAGAGTATCATTGCCATCGCCCCCATCTAGGAGGTTATCGCCATATGAGCGAGAATCGATGTAGGCGCCTTGCAAGTTATCAAGATAGCCAGAGATGTCTAGATAATCATCACCTGCACCACCGTTGAGGGTGTTATTGCCTTCTGAGCCAGAGTAGACGTATCCTCCGCCGCCACTCGTGGTCAGTTTTAGAGAATCATTGCCATCGCCTCCATCTAAGAGGTTATCGCCTATTGAACCACTAGCATCCAAGGTATCATCACCTGCACCACCTTTGAGGGTGTTATCTCCTAAAGAGCGAGAGTCGGTGGCGTTTTCTTGGCCGCCATTAGTGTCGAAATTGCCAGAGATATCTAGAGAATCATTGCCATCGCCCCCAGACAGCAGGTTATCACCTCTTGAACCGCTAGCATTCAAAGTATCATCACCAGCACCACCGTTGAGGGTGTTATTGCCTAATGAGCGAGAGTCATAATTCACGGGATTGAAGTATATGCCAGAGATGTCTAGAAAATCATTGCCATCACCCCCATCCAAAAGATTATCGCCTGTTGAACCACTAGCATTCAAAGTATCATCGCCAGCACCACCGTTGAGGGTATTATTGCCTGCACCATCTCTCAAAAGGTCATTGCCCGCACCACCCCTCAACAGATCATTGCCACTTAGACCGTCAATAATGTCATCACCCCCTTGACCATTGATGACATCATCTGAGTTGTCAAAGCCACTAACATTGTTGTCGAGGTCGTTGAGGAAGGTGACTGTGTTCTTGTTGAAGATAGTGCTTTGGGTGGAGTTGGCATTGAAGACATCAAAGCTGTCGGTGCTGCTAGTTTGCCCATCAAACACAATATTGCCCAAGTCTACAGCGGCTCCAGTGGATTTGCTGAGGTTATCCAGGTTTTCCAAGGCAAAGTTTTCCAGGACGACTTTGCCATTACTAGAGTCCCCTTCAAAGGTGATTTCCAAATTTGTGCCATTCTGAGTGAGCAGCAAATTTTGGGCAGTTAATCCAGCACCAGTGAATACCAGAGTGTCAGCTTCCCCAATGGTTGCTGCTGTGGGGTTTGTTCCTTTACCTACTCCACCGAAATCGGCGATCGCGTTAGTGCCGTAGTAGCCTAAGCTGTTGTAAACAAATTTATCGTTACCACCGCCACCAATTAGGGTGTCGTTGTCAGAAGTACCCTGTAGGGTATCGTTACCGTTGGTTCCAATGATATTTGCCATCACTTTTACCTACCTAAATCGATTTTTTCAGTAACTTGAGTTTTCAATTGTTAGTGCTGTTTGAAGGCACGAAAATTCGATCCTAGACGACACTTTCGGCATACTTTATTCCCCCTTGAGAGTCATCAATTTTCTCTGAACATTTCCTCTTTGATTGGCTTGCAAGTATTACTTATCCAAGTATTTAGGACTATCTAAGTCTTAAGCACTGTACAAATTCTGACGGGTGTGGATTCACAAAAACAATTAGTAAAAGGCTGATTAACATCATGTTTCATCAGTAGCCTAAGCAAGTATTTACACCAGGCATTGCTGAAAAACAGTTGAAAAATCAAGCTCCAATGCCCTCAATCCACACCTTATAAGTTGGTTGGTTTGTCAATGCGTAATTCTGACTGTTTTGAGAATAGGGACTCAATACTTGGAAAGAAATCAGAAAGAAATGTTTTCATGCCCTCGTTGTGTAATCGATCGCATGAACGTCTAGCCTAAAAAACATGTAAATGACCCGACAAAAAATACAATACCGAGTATTTACTGAGATGTCTACATTTAAATAAAAACTTTTGCATAGTTTTCGTAATATTTGCTGATAAGTATGTGCCAACTTACTGATAATTGGAGATTTTTGAATAAAAATTAAGCGCAGCGAAAAATAAAATCGGCAATATGCGATCGCTCATTAAACATTATCAGCATTTTTCAAATACCTTGGGAATGCGTAAGCCTTGGTTTCTAAACCTGACTGTATTCAGCAATCAAATGCGAGGTGCTATTTTCAACACCTCGCATTCTCAAAATTTATTCTTGTCCTCTGCGGCTAAGTGATAGAACTGTAATTACGACTAAACAACCACAAAATTGTTGTTGGTTAATGACACACCAGCATATAGTTGTGCAAATTGTACCTGAGCAAACGCACCTGCACTACCATCCTGGTCAAAGAACAATCCACCTGTAGTGGAGTCATAAATAAATCGCTGAGTGCTAGTGCTTGCAGATGTTCCGATGGTAAACTCACTAGCGGATAGTACACCTGTTGATAAGCCACCACCAAAACCAGTGGCCGATACCTGAATCAGTTCATCAATGGCATTGAAGTCATAAAGAGTATCAATTCCTTCATTGAAACTATTGAAAACGAAGGTATCAGTACCACTTCCTCCATAAAGGATATCGTTACCGTTACCACCTATGAGAATATCATTGCCATTCCCAGCATAGAGATAGTCATCGCCATTGCCACCGTTGAGGGTGTTCTCACCAGAGGCGCCATAGGCATACAGATTATCATTGTCATCGCCACCATCCAGCAGATTATTGCCCGTTGAATATTCAGCACTTAAGTAATCATAACCAGCGCCCCCATAGAGGGTGTTATTGCCTGAGCTATTGTAGTAGGAATAGCTTCCATAGTAGTAGTCGTAGAAAGAGTAGCCAGAGACAGAGAGAGAATCATTGCCATCGCCCCCGTCCAGCAGATTATTACCTGTTGAATAGTTGGCACTCAAGTTATCGCTACCAGCGCCACCATAGAGCGTGTTATTGCCTGAGGAGGGACTCCCTACGCTGTAGTAGCCATAGTAGTAGTAGTCGTAGTAGTAGTAGTAGTAGGCAGACGTGGAGATCACATCGTTGCCATCTCCACCAGAGAGCAAATTATCACCATTTGAAGAGATAGCACTCAAGTTATCGTTCCCAGCGCCACCTTGGAGGGAGTTATCGCCTGTTGAATAGTCAACATTTAAGGTATCGTTACCTGCACCGCCAGCGATGGTATCATTGCCACTATTACCACCGTAAAGCACATCGTTGCCATTGGTCCCCACAATGTTGTCATCGTAGGCTGTACCTCTGACCTCTAATCGTTCAATAGAGTTGTAGGTAATCTGATTTGTATCAATTCCCACACTAGAATAAGTGTAATCGATGTATAAGTAATCATTACCTGTTCCTCCATCCACCGTTTGACTGAACAAGGAAGAGGGGAAAGTATACGGGGCGCTCAAATAGAAGGAGTCATCGCCATTCCCTCCACTGAGGGTGTTTGCACCTTGAGCTCCATAGGCGTAAAAGATATCAATCCCATCTCCGCCGGAAACGGTATTGTTGCCAGTAGAGTAGCTAATATAAAAAGTGTCAGCCCCCGCATCCCCAGTCAGGGTGTTATTTCCAGAGGAATAGGAAACATCCAAAACATCAGACCCACTTCCGCCCTTGAGGATATTGTTTCCAGCAGAATAGGAAGCATACAGTCCATCATTGCCAGAACCACCATCTAGAGTGTCGTTACCCCCATTGCCATATATTTGATCGTTACCTGATAGGCCTTGAATGAGGTCATCGCTCGTTGTGCCATAGAGGTAATCATTACCGCTGGTACCATTGATATTTGCCATGATTTTTTACCTACGTAAATTAATTTGTTGAGTAACTGAAGTTCTCAATTTGGAGATAATGCTGTTTTAGGGACTTCCAAATAAAAAAATACTCAACTACTTCTTGTGGGGTGGAGAGAAGCTTGAGCGGCGGAAGCCGGCGCTCAGAACTTCGGACTGTCTCGCCCGCCCCTAGCCAAAGGCGGGCAAGACTTCGGCGTGAGCGCTCAGTCGAACGCTGCCCACCCCACAAGATTGGATAATTTATTTGTTGGAAATCCCTTAGAGCAAAAAGAACTAGCCGAAATTTGACGCTTTTGACACACTTATCTGTGACTGTTCAGGAACAGCAATTTTTTCCAAAAATTCGCCATGTTATTCAGTTTGCAAGAGCGCAATTAAACCCCATCAATTTTAAAAACTTTAGTTTTTAACGAGAGTATAATATTCAGGCTTAGCAGTAATTTTGAGCTTTACACTCATTACAAAAAACTACGGTTTTTAAAGTAGACGTGGTTTATCTACCTATTTAGGATAATCTAGGTCTTACTTACTGTAGAAGTTCGTCAGCTTATGCATTCCTATTAATAGGATGTTTGAAGTTTTCTTTAACCATCCTTGATTTAGGAATCCAGTTGTCACCTGACTCTGATATGGCGTTTCTAGCCTGAAAAAAATAGAGAACATCAAATAACCTGATAATATTTATATACTAAACATTTATTTGAATGTCTACACTGAAATACATATCTTTGCATATTCTTTATATATTTGGGGAAAAATGTATGATTTATGTGCTGATGTTTATGTATTATTTATACTTTGATGGTAGATAATTTGCCCAAATTAGCAAACAAATGACTTAAGGAACAAGGGACTGGGTATTGGGTACTAGCTGTTTTTTATTTTTGTCATTAGAGAATATTTAAAATCTGATTTATCGGTGCTTTTTCCAAACAAAGATTTTGTGACTTTACTGATAAAGTGAGGCTTGGAAAAAGATTCCAGATCGGCATCTTATTTTTCTCTTTTCAGAGAGATAAAAGAGCGCTATGAATTGGGTAAAAAAGGTGAAGAAATCAGATCGTAATAGGCGCGATTGTAAGCATATTAAGAGTCAGTTTGTAGCGATCGCTGTTTTGGAAATAGGGGAAAGGAATATTTTCATGACCTCGTTGTGTGATTTATTACATTACCGTCTAGCTTGAAAATGAGGTGGGAGGCAGACAGCGTAAATGATTACCTGGACTCAGAAAAATTAATGTTGGTTGTATGGTAATTGACTATCATGAAATCAAACTAGTACGTAGCAATATCTTTTACCCAAGCCAAAATTCCTATAGGTGAATAAAATTACAAACGCAGATATGATTAAGTTTAGTGAACAACACTTGCAAATTATCCGCACCCATGCAGAAAACATCTACCCAGAGGAATGCTGTGGTATAATTTTGGGTTATCTGGCTAATGAGGGCAAAACGACAGTAGAGGTCATGCCAACAGAAAATGTCTGGAATACAGAGGCATCTGCTGAATTTTCCGGCGATGTCTCACGACAAGCCGCTTCTCTTCTCTGCGAGAGGCTGCGCCAACGAGAGGCTTCGCCAACGCGTCTACGCACACCAGAAAGTAAAAAGCGACAATATACGATCGCACCCCAAGTGATGTTACAAGCACAAAAACAAGCACGCGATCGCTCTTTGAACATCATAGGCATTTTTCACTCCCACCCAGATCATCCTGCCATACCTTCAGAATGCGATCGCCTATACGCTTGGCAAGGATACTCGTATATAATAGTTTCCGTCCAAAACGGCAAAGCCACAGAACTGCGAAGCTGGAGTCTTGATGATACTCATCAGTTCCAAGCGGAGACAATCGAAAACATAATTTAACGGGTTAATTTCAAGACAGATATCATTTTTCGATAGGATTAATATTCCCGCTCTTCCACAAGACAACTGCTATGTTAAATCCAAATCTGGATGAAATCCAGTTGACCAAAGATGATTACGAACGCTACTCCCGACACCTGATTTTGCCGGAAGTAGGATTGGAAGGACAGAAGCGCCTGAAAGCTGCTAGTGTACTCTGTATCGGTACAGGTGGACTAGGTTCGCCACTACTTTTATATCTAGCGGCGGCGGGTATTGGACGCATTGGAATTGTTGATTTCGATGTTGTCGATACTTCCAATTTGCAACGTCAAGTAATCCACGGTACATCCTGGGTGGGTAAACCCAAGATTGAATCTGCAAAAAACCGCATTCATGAGATTAACCCCTATTGTCAGGTGGATCTCTACGAAACTCGCCTGAGTTCCGAAAATGCGCTGGAAATTTTTGAACCTTACGATATCGTGGTGGATGGCACCGATAACTTCCCCACCAGGTATCTAGTTAACGATGCTTGCGTATTGCTAAACAAACCCAACGTCTACGGTTCCATTTTCCGCTTTGAAGGACAAGCCACCGTATTTAACTACGAAGGCGGGCCGAATTATCGTGACCTTTACCCAGAACCACCACCACCAGGAATGGTTCCCTCTTGTGCAGAAGGTGGTGTGTTGGGAATTTTGCCAGGAATTATTGGTGTCATCCAAGCAACGGAAACTGTCAAAATTATTATCGGACAAGGTAACACCTTGAGTGGACGGTTACTGCTATACAACGCCTTAGACATGAAATTCCGGGAGTTGAAACTGCGTCCTAACCCCATTCGTCCAGTGATTGAAAAGCTGATAGACTACGAACAATTCTGCGGAATTCCACAAGCTAAGGCAGAGGAGGCAAAACAGCAGATGGAAATTCAAGAAATGACCGTTAAGGATTTGAAGGAATTACTAGATAGTGGTGCGAAGGATTTTGTACTACTTGATGTCCGCAACCCCAATGAATACGAGATTGCGAAGATTCCTGGTTCAGTTTTGGTGCCCTTACCAGACATTGAAAACGGTGATGGTGTTGCCAAGGTGAAGGAAATATTAAACGGTCACCACCTAATTGCTCATTGTAAGATGGGCGGGCGATCGGCAAAAGCCCTCGGTATCCTCAAAGAAGCCGGGATCGTCGGGACGAACGTCAAAGGTGGAATTACCGCCTGGAGTCGGGAAATCGATCCCTCAGTTCCGGAGTATTAAAGAAGAGATGAGGGAGGATGAGGGAGATGAGGAGGATGAGGGAGATGAGGGAGACAAGGAGTTAATTTCCTAACTCCTCACTCCCCACTCCTCACTCCCCACTCCCCACTCCCCACTCCCTACTCCCTCATCCCCTCTGCTTATGACTACCTCAAAATCTTCTTTTAATATCTTATGGGTGCAAGTTTGGGTGTTGGCAGCGATGCAGGGGGCAATTACCCTGACTTGGTTAATTTATAATGCGTACTTGCCCCAACTTTTGACTCAATTTGGTTTTCCTGCCTCATTGGCTGTTGGTTTATTAGTGGTGGAAAATGCCTTGGGTGTAGTATTGGAACCATTGATGGGGGGACTTTCCGATCAAGCTAGACGCTGGGTAGGGACTCGATTTCCCTTCATTTCAGTAGGTGTAATTCTGGCATCAGCTTTGTTTATTGCCATACCATGTGTTGTCAGCTTGATCCCGCCGACTATGGTATTGCGATCGCTCTTGCCAATAACTCTGGTAGCCTGGGCATTAGCAATGACGATATTTCGCTCTCCTGCTATATGCCTGTTGGGAATGTATTCTACACCAGCTCAGTTACCATTGGCTGCCAGTGCTGTCACTTTAGTAGGAGGATTTATTGGTGCTTTTAGACCGATCGCCAATAAGTATATTCTTAGTTTAGGGCCAGTTTTGACCTTTGCCATCGGTTCTTTTGTGTTGTTGGGGGCTGTGGCTATGTTGCGGTTAGTTAATCCCCCAGAAACACCAGCTGATCGACACAATGCACAGATAGTAGAGTTTCCTTTACAAAAATTGGCTTTGATTTTAGCAACTGGTTCTGCTGTAGCGTGGGGTATCCGATTTTTGATGGATGTCTTGGGCAAAGTCCTCAAAGCCCAACTTAATACTGATAATATTGATATGCAAATGGTGTGGATTGGAATCGCGATCGCTCTCGCCAATATACCAGCTGGAATCTTCGCCGTCAAAATTGGCAATCGTCAAGCAATGCTTTGTGGTATTTGTGTAACCATTCCTTCATTACTGATAATGGTATTTGTCGGCGCACAAATTCCCATAATTCTGCTAATAGTTGCTGGCTTTAGTTTAATTGTTAACGGGGCAGTTCCTTTTGCTTTAGGACTAGTACCCCAAAGATGGGCGGGATTAGGAATTGGCACGTATTTTGGTGGGTTTGCTGCGGCCATGAGTTTGTTTGGCGTCGTATTTCCCCAACCACAAACCATAACACCTTTTGTCGGTGCAGTTGGGGGTGCAATGGCATTTTTCCTCGCTGGTGTTTGCATTGCCGTGAATGGTATTTCTCAAACGCCAAGTAACGCAGAGATTTAACGCAGAGATGGGGATTGGGGATTGGGGATTGGGGATTGGGGATTGGGGATTGGGGATTGGGGATTGGGGATTGGGGATTGGGGATTGGGGATTGGGGAGTTATTCCCCTGGCGTTGCTGACTGAAAATATGAATTTGTCTCATACAAAGGTGCAAAGGTACAAATAAAAAGAAAGGTAACTTTGGCATTTCATATTCTGATTCAGCAACGCCATTCCCCCTTGTCCCCAGTCCCCAGTCCCCAGTCCCTTTTACCAATTACCTACAGGTTTAACTTGGCTTAACAGATTATGCAGTTTTTCACCTTCAATGACTTCTGTTTCCAATAGTTGAGTTGCGATCGCTTCTAGCAAGTCTCGATTCTGTTTTAGAATCTCTAGGGCTTGTTCGTGGGCTGTTTCCACGATTTCCTTGACTTCACTATCAATGGCTTTGGCTGTATCTTCACTCACCGCCCGCCGGGGATTAGGGGCACCATTACCCAAGAACATTGCTTGTTGTCCTTGTTGGTAAGCCAGTGGTCCTAAGACTTTACTCATACCATAAGTAGTCACCATCCGTTCTGCCAAATCAGTTGCTCGTTGCAAATCGTTGGATGCACCTGTTGTAATACTGCCAAACACAACCTCTTCGGCGGAACGTCCTCCTAACAAAGTTGCAATCTGACCCCGCAGTTCTGCTTCATTCATCAAAAAGCGGTCTTCGGTGGGTAATTGCAAGGTGTAGCCTAAAGCAGCCATTCCACGGGGAATAATGGAAATCTTTTCTACACGACCGTTTCCTGTCGTTAGCGCCCCTACCATTGCGTGACCGACTTCATGGTAAGCAACAATCTTTTTCTCGGTATCGCTCAATACACGACTCTTTTTTTCTAAACCGGCGACTACCCGCTCAATGGCTTCAGCAAAGTCTTCTTGAGCAACGGTTTGGCGGTGATTTCGCGCTGCTAATAATGCAGCTTCATTTACTAAGTTTGCTAAATCTGCACCAGCAAAACCAGGAGTACGAGTGGCGATCGCTTTTAGATCTACATCATCTCCTAATTTCACCTTTTGAGCGTGAATCTTGAGAATTGCTTCACGACCAGATAAATCAGGACGGTCTACCAACACTTGGCGGTCAAAGCGACCTGGACGCAGCAATGCAGGATCGAGACTTTCGGGACGGTTGGTAGCTGCAAGGACGATTACCGTAGCATCCCCAGCCGCAAACCCATCCATTTCAGTTAGTAACTGATTGAGGGTTTGTTCCCGTTCATCGTTACCACCGTAGAAGCCATTACTGCTACGAGACTTACCAATGGCATCCAATTCATCAATAAATACAATACAAGGAGCCTGTTTCTTTGCCTGGTCAAATAAATCTCGCACCCTGGAAGAACCCACACCAACAAACAGTTCCACAAACTCCGAACCAGAAATACTGAAGAATGGAACACCTGCTTCCCCTGCTACAGCTTTCGCTAAAAGTGTCTTACCAGTACCCGGAGGGCCAACCAACAGCACACCCTTGGGAATCCTCGCACCAATTTGCGTAAAACGTGCCGGAGTCTTGAGAAAATCTACAATTTCCACTAATTCAGTTTTAGCTTCTTCTACCCCTGCCACATCTTGGAAGGTAATTTTAGCTGATTCACCTTCAACATAAACCTTAGCTTTACTCTTACCTATAGAGAGGACACCTTGAGAACCGCCGCCACCACCACGTGAAATAAAGAATTGCCAGATGCCAATAAAAATTAACGGTGGGATTACCCAACTCAAGAGGGTTGTAAACCAAGTATTCTTCGGTGGAGGTGTAGCCGCGAACTCAACTCCTTTCTGTTCTAGGAGTTTGGGCAATTCCAAATCAAAGATTGGTGTAGTTGCAAACACCTGTCCTGGTTCGCCATTCTCTGTTTTTAATTCGTAGAGAATCTGGTTTTGACCGACGGAAGCACGGGTGACTTCGCCTTCCTGTACTTGATGAATAAATAAGCTGTAGGGAACCCCAGCAGGACCAGAAGCAAATAAACCAGGTAAAAACAGATTTAAAAGCAGGAATAGCCCTGATACTGCCAGTAATACATTGGCAATAATTCGAGACCGGGGTTGTTTAGGCTGCTCTTTAATTGTCATAGATGTTATCAATCCTTAAAGTCAAAATAGTCGTTGGTCGTTGGTCGTTGGTCGTTGGTCATTGCTTATTCCCCTGATCTCCCCAGTCGCTATTCCCCAGCCCCCAAGCCCCAATCCCCAGTCTCCTCTAGCCAATCAAAAATTTGAGCTAACTGGTCTAGTGTTATCAGCCCATATTGCCAGAGGGTCATTGCTAGGAAGTTGGGAGTCTGTTCGCAATGTCGCAAGGCCAGGGAAATTGCTTTCCCAGAAATAGCCAACTCTTTTTCTAAAAAATGCACTAACTGATTTGTGGCTTTCATGGCAATGTTAAACATTATTAAATAAATTTTATTTTTGATGGAATTTGAGAAGCTTGACCAAAGCTATGGCGCGATGACCCCTTTTATCTGGCGTAAATCCAGGCTGAGATGGGGTATCTGCCCAATTTTAGCGATGTCTCCGACGGGCTACACCTACGCTAAGTCGTTCATTTTATCTTCATCCTCAACAGTAATCAATTCTCACTTTCAGCAACTTTGGCTGCGATTTTTAATCTATGTAACTAAACTTAACAATTAAATTAATCTTTGGGAACTAATGGACAAATACGGTTTACCGTACTCAGAGGAGGCAAAGAGTGGGGGACGCTCTAACGCACAGAAATTATCAAGTCACACGATCAGAGTCTCATCTTTGATATCTGCGATCGCATTGACTATAAATACTAGAAACTGCCCTTTAGTTCACATAACTCATCTAATAAAATAGGAATCCTATAGATATGACTATCTTTTGAGTCAAGGTTTTCAATACTCAATTTATCAAGAAGAACTCAGAAGTCAGGAGTCAGAATTCAGTTGGGTATTCTGCACAAGTGGCTGATGAGTATAGGTTAAAACCGTACTTCTCTACGAGACGCACTTGCGTTCGTGAGCGAAAAGAAATTTAAACATTCTTCCTGATTAAAACTCTATCCCTTCCCTACGGGACGCTGCGCGTAGCTTGCTTCCCTGTAAGGGTACATGCGTAGAGTATTCTGAATTCTGAATTCTGAATTCTGACTCCTTCTTTATATTACACTTATTGAAAATCAAAAATGTTAATGAATAAAATTCATCTTCCTAATATGTCACGCAGCAAATTAACATATTTCTATTCTCTGGCAATAACTATATCATTAGACTTAATAACTGCATAAGCTTCTTTTCCCTCAGCTAGTTCCAACTCTTCAGCGGAAGCTCTGGTGATAATCGAAGTTAATTCTACTTTGTGAATAATCTCGATAGTCACTTCACTATTAACAGCTCCATAAACAACTCGTTTAATGACACCTTTAAGAATATTCCGAGAGCTAACTTTTAATGATTTTTTGGGAATGTTAGTTTCAAACTCAGGCTTTTGAGTGTAGATATCTTCTTGTTTTTCCTCCTTGGTTGGTAGTGATATTGGTGCTGAAGAGTGCTGATTGAGACTACGCACGAGTTCTCGCAGAATCTCAGTCTTGGTGCGTTGAGACTGTTCGCAGAATTCTTCTAGAATCTTCCGCTCGTCCTCAGAGGTTTGAAATGTGACCCATCCTTGTTCTTTTCTTGGCATAATGTTATCAATTTTGGTTATCTTGGTACGATTCTACCAAGTATCAATTCGATGTATCGTTTTAGTAATAACATTTTTTTTCCAGGAATTTCTGCATTTTCCTGGAAAATTCATCAATTAATCTCATACATTTAACTACATAGATATTTATTTTTTGTAGATGCAAAATAATTTGTTACTTGATAATGCATAACCGTCATTACATATATACCAACAAAAATGGTAAAAAAATGATGCTTACTAACTGCCCTGCGTTTTAGCCAATGTCAGCGCTTTTATTTTGTATGGGTAGGTTGATTGGGCTTGATATCTTGTCTATAAGTAGCTTTTTGGGTGGAATCTTCGATTTGGCTGTTGTAGGATTAATTTGGCAAGCGATCGCCCGAGTACCATAGGATTATTTCATGTGAGTTTATAAAAGGGTGATGAAACACCTCAAATCGCGTTCTCAAGACCTGCGGAGCTTGTTTGAGAACAATATCACCATTGAATACGTAGCAGAACCCCTCAAAGCTATGCCAGCCGATGCTCAGGTGACAGAAGTGCTGCATTGGATGGAGGCACAAAATTTTGATGTCATCGGCGTTGAAACGGGAGATACCATTAGTGGCTATGTAGAACGCTCTAGTTTGATTCAAGGTAAAGAAGGCAAATGTAGCGATTATCAACGGGTATTTCATCCCAAAGAACTAATTGCCATTTCCACCCCACTGATGAAGTTACTACCAATTTTGCAACAAACTCCCCGATTGTTTGTTCTGGACTGTAATCAAGTGACTGGAATTGTTACCTGTGGCGACTTACAGAAAGCACCCGCCCGAATGCTACTATTTGGCTTGGTAACGCTGCTAGAAATGAATCTCCTGCGGCTGGTGCGGCTTTACTATCCCCAAGATTCTTGGCAACAAGTCCTCAAAAAAGAGCGCTTAGAAGTTGCTCGACGGCTATGGCGAGAAAGTCAGGAAAGAAACGAAGCTACAGATTTGTTAGATTACCTGCAATTTTGCGATAAGCGAGAGTTGGTTTTAAATCAACCAGAACTTCTTGAGCAACTGGGACTAAAATCCAAGCGGTTTGGCGAACGCTTTCTCAAGTCTGCTGAACAGTTGCGAAACCGATTAGCTCACGCCCAAAATTTAGTCACTGGTTCCTCTTGGACAGAGTTGATTTCTCTAGCAGAAGCGATGGAAATGCTGTTAATTCGCTGTGAGGAAGTTGAGTAAAAACATTAGACCTGCCTTGAAAATATCTCTTTCCTAGTCCCCAGTCCCCAGTCTCTATTTTCAAGGTAGGTCTATTTTTTAACGGGACACTTATGCTCTGAAAAAATACGTCCGTCATTAACAAATCCTCTAATTTTAATTATGGGGTATCGAACTGTTCCCTGTTGCCCGTTCCCTGTTCCCTCTTAAAAAATAGATAAAAAATGCATTAGATAAAATCAAAAAAAACAGGCGATCGCTATCTGATTAGTTGAGAATAATATCAATAAGCCCAGAGTCAATGATTGATTCTTGCTGTTTCAGCCGCGATCGCATTACCAGAACAACATCTGTAAGCCTTGCTATAGGACTCATATTTGATTTTTGAACAAAACTCAGTACACCTTTATTGCTCCTTCCCAGTCCCCAGTCCCCAATCCCCAGTCCCTTACCTCTACAAGTCATTCAGAAATCAAATCGGATTGCTATATACAAGTTTATTATAACTGGGTATAGGGGTGCCAAGCCGGAGATTATTTTTAGTCGCACTACATATCACGAAACAAGATTCATATAGAAGTTTTTATTTATACAAATAATTAATCAAAAAAACATTTTCAATCAAGCAATTATATTTAAATTAACAGCTAATTAACTGTATTCTAAGCAGTAGGTTTTCTAAAAATTGCAATCATTGTGTAATTTTTTTTATACATCTACCCAAGGAAGGAAAGTTTCTCGATGATATCTCCAGTTAATAGTAATTTCGCTAAGGGTTGCAAACTGTCAGCCTTTGCCTGTGCTATTGTGACTGCAACCATAGGTGTTGATTTCATTGGAACTAAATCAATTGTTCAGGCCCAGATTCTTCCCTTGACGATTTGCCCATCGGGGACAGAGGCAGTTGTTTACAACCCACCACTCACTAACCAAGTGCAAAATACTACCGTTACTATAGGAGGTTCTGTGGGTGGATGCGTAAATGCTCAAGGAATTACATCAGGAACTTACACCCTGTCGTTTACAGCCCCGACCTCCTGTAACAACATCGGGTTTTTCCCAACGTATGAAATTCAGTACAATTGGGTTCCTACTAATCAAACTAGCCTAGTAGAATACACCACGACTGAGAGCAATGTGGTTGACGGCCAAACTATCCTAACCTCTTACGGAACCGTCAAGAATGGTGTGTTCCAAAAAAGATCGGTAACCAGAATCATTACCTTGGCGACAACGGATATTGATGCTTGTTCTACTCAGGGTTTGTCATTCATTACAGGTCCCCAAGTACTGCTGATTGGGCCAGCATCACCATTATGAAATTAATCAGTCTTAAAGAGCGATCGCTTTTAAACATAAAATGACGGTTAAGAAAGTTAATACACGTAGAGTCCCGACTCTTTAAAAAAGTCGGGAATTCATTTTTGCCATCGCCAATTATGTTGCCACTGCTGATAAAGATAGTGGCAAACTTTATCAATGGATATTGATGTCAAAAAAAGAAACTTAAGTAATAAAAATTACAATTATCTATAAAATAAATCAGCTTTAAAGCGGCTTATTGAGGGAATCACTCACATGAGTGCCTGTATAGTTAGGAACCCATCCTTCCGCATTTGTAAAATAGCGTACCGCCTTAAAATTCAACGATGCATTTGGGCTGCACCAATGCTCAACACCAGCGGGTATGTAGAGATAATCTTGTGCCTGAATTAAAAGCTGTATTTGGCTGCCATCAGGTCGCACGAAGCCATAGATCATTTCTCCTGCCAACACGTAGAGGGGTTCAGCGGCAGTGTGAGTATGGTAACGACTGTAGGTTGCTATTAGGTGGTGAAGATTGGGGGAACCTGGATGTAGATTCAGTAAGTCAGACCAGAGAGCCTCATTTTCTTGCTGGATAAATTCAAAGACGCTGTTATGGAGTTCTATAATATAAAGTCTTTCAGACTCACTTAAAACCTCTTGGTCTAGGAGGTTTGGGAAAAGGAGCGATGTTCCTGGGTCGTAGTGTCTAAGTTCAATGCCAAGAGGGGCAAGTTCACGAGATATTTCGCCTAAATCACTCTCAATTGTACGGTCATCAAGTAGTAGGTTGGCCATGACAAAAAGACTAATTAACTGTTAACAAGAGTATACTCAACTTTTAACTCAAAAGCCACTATTACCGATTGACAAACCGGGGAATGGGGCATGGGGACTGGGTATTGGGGATTGGGGGCTGGGTATCGGGTATTAGGTATTGGGTATTGAGAAAGAATTCCTAAATATTTATTTCCTAATCCCCAGTCTCCAGTCCCCCATTCACAGAATAAATTTATCAACAGAATGATGCTGATAGGTACCGTTAGCATCTAAGCTAGTACGGGTGAACTATGTTGAGTATGGAATGTCTGACTTAATTCTGTTTTGGCATCGTCGTGATTTACGCATTTCTGATAATACGGGATTGGCTGCGGCACGGCGGCAGAGTCCGAAGGTGGTGGGGGTGTTTTGCCTCGATCCGCATATTCTGGAACGAGATGATGTTGCTCCGGTGAGGGTAACTTATATGATTGGCTGTTTGGAGAAATTACAACAGCGATATGCCGAAGTTGGCAGCGAGTTGTTAATACTTCATGGTGATCCTGTGCAAGCAATACCAGCTTTGGCTGAGGCGTTAGCAGCGAAAGCAGTTTTTTGGAATTGGGATGTGGAACCTTATTCGCAAGAACGCGATCGCACCATTCTAAATGCCCTCAAAGAAAAAAGTATTCAGTTTCTCAACCAAAACTGGGATCAAATCCTCAATTCCCCAGAAGAAATACGGTCTGGTAGTAATCAGCCTTATACGGTTTATACTCCCTTTTGGAAAAATTGGATTACTAAGGCGAAGAGTCAACCAGTAGAAACTCTGCAAAATGCCGAGGGGTTAACGGAAGCTGAACAGAAAGTTGCCAAACTTGCAGGAGCATTAGCATTACCTTCAGCAAAAGATTTAGGATTTATTTGGGATGGAGGATTGATTCTTTCACCAGGAGAGGCGGCGGCGCAAGAACGGCTAGAGGAATTCACTACTAAAGCCATTACTGAATACCAAGAACAGCGCAATTTTCCCGCAGTTGACGGAACATCGCAACTGAGTGCAGCTTTGAAATTTGGCGTAATTGGCATTCGCACTGTTTGGCAAGCCACAACACAAGCACAAGAAAACAGCCGCAGTGAGGAAGCAACAGCTGGTATCCGCACATGGCAACAAGAATTAGCTTGGCGCGAGTTTTATCAACATGCAATGTATAACTTCCCCGAATTGGCTGATGGCGCTTTCCGCAACACCTTCAAAAACTTTCCTTGGGAAACTAACGAAGAACATTTCCAAGCTTGGTGCGAGGGAAGAACTGGCTACCCGATTGTGGATGCAGCAATGCGCCAGTTGAACGAAAGCGGCTGGATGCACAACCGTTGTCGGATGATTGTCGCTAGTTTTCTCACCAAAGACTTGCTAATTAATCCCCAACTAGGAGAAAAATACTTTATGCAGAAGCTGATTGACGGTGATTTATCTGCTAACAATGGCGGTTGGCAGTGGAGTGCTTCTAGCGGGATGGACCCCAAACCCGTGCGAATTTTCAACCCAGCCAGTCAAGCACAAAAATTCGATGCAGATGGGGAGTATATTCGGCAATGGGTGTCAGAATTACGGTCTGTGGATACAGAATATTTAGTTACTGGTAAAATTCCACCTTTAGAACGCCATGCTGCTGGCTATCCTCAACCAATTGTGGATCATAAAATACAGCAACAGCAGTTTAAACAGCGTTATCAACAGCAAAAAATTGTCAGTAGTGCCCAGTAAGCGAAGTTCTGAGGGCTGGAGCAAAGAGTCTATTATGGGCAATTCAGCGGACATCATAACTATCCTATAATTCACTGAGAACCGCGCTTCACCAAGATCGCAGTTTTCTGATTTGGATGTTCTACCGCAAATGTCCTGATACTTTAATTTCCCCTCTTCATAAATTCCGCAAAAACACCGTTACCTAATTTTTGCTTCTGATCAAAACTGAGAGCATCCAGTTGATTAGGGTTTATTTATGACCAGCCCTGTAACGACGGTTATTCAAGTCAATCTGAAGATGGCTCTGGAGGTAGCTCAAGAATTGGAGCAAGCTCCATATACTAAACTCGGTGCTTATTGTTTAGAAATTTTGCGGGAAATAGGATGTCCTGGTACTGAACTCCCAGATAACTTACGAACTCGCGATCAGCAGCTAAATTTCATCACTGGCTTTGCATCCTATGCTTTTGGGGAGGTACAAAATGTCCAGAGCATTAATTGAAGATATCTTTAATGATTCAGAAGAGGCACAAGAAATTACTTTTCCTGCCACAGATAATGATTTGTTAATTTTAACAGAAAAATTTTTAGGGTTTGAAATTCCCCCGAAGGTTTTCTTACAAGCTATAGCCATTGCTGCTTACGATTGTGCATCTGCTTTTCGTTACGTTGATAATTATTTGGCTGCCCTCAAGAATAAGAATAAGCGTAAGCATAAAAAAATACTTGTGTTCAGGACTGCGGCTGATTTTGAAAATAATTGAGTCGTATTTTGACAAGGTAATACCATTTTGGATTTTAGATTTTGGATTTTGGATTGTGTTCGAGAGTGCGTCTTGTAGAGAATGAGTTACTCAGCAGATTTTTGGTAACTCCGTCGATCGCAATGATGATTCAAATTGGTATAACTAAAACCCGATACGGTTTAGATAAGATAATTTGCATCACCAATAATTTGTATAGAGACGTTGTAATACAACGTCTCTACATATATTTGTTTTAATAATTCAGAACTTGGAATTCAAAACAATTACGAATTACGCCAGACAAACTTGTTCATAGCTTTTACCAGCGATATCCCAAGTGAATTCTGTTTCTACTAGTTGTCTGCCATTTTGGGACAGTTGCGATCGCAGTTCTGGATTCTCGAATAATTTACTGATTGCGCTGACGTACTCCCCAGGTTGATTGGCTCGTAATGCACGCAGTGGTTCGTTAGTACCGTCTACAGCTAATCCTTCTAAACCGCGATCGCTTCCCACTACTGGTACACCAGCTGCCATTGCTTCTAGAGTCTTATTTTTAATGCCAAACCCAGTCCGCATAGGTACAATGCAGATAGTTGCTTTGTGTAAATATTCTACCATTGAAGGTACACGTCCAGTGACATTAATTCCTGGTTTTTGATTAAGTGCTAAAACTTCTGGTGCAGGATGAGAACCGACAATATCGAAAGTTGTATCAGGATAAGTTTTTTGGATTTCTGGTAATACTTCTTTGCTGAAAAAGCAGACAGCATCAACATTCGCCAAGTAATCCATTGCACCAATAAAAATTAAATGATGTCCCCCTGGATCGCTGGTACGATAAGGGAAAGAAACTAAATCTACGCCGTTAGGGATAACTGTAATTTTGCTATTGGGGTTAAATTGTTGTATTTGAAGTTTATCTTCTTCTGTTGTGACAACAATTTCCGAAAATTTAGCACAATAATTTTGTTCGTAACGACGCAAAAGTGGCAGATTAATTTTGTCTCTGATTACATTCTGAGAAATGCCGATCGCTAATTGTTTACGACAAGTAGCGTACACAGAACTATGAACATCAACTATGGTTTTTAGCTGTTTCTGAAAATGTGGTTGCACATAAATTTCATTGACGCTATGTTCGCAGGTAATCACATCACATTTTCCTGCTTCTACCCAGTTGTTAACCCAGGTTTGCATCTCCACTGAATAGCGGTTGAATACGCTTGGCGGTGTACCCTGTAACAAAAATTTACCAAAGCGCTGTATCTTCTTCAAAATTTTGGCTGTGGTTGCAGAATCTACCGGGCGATCAAAAACTACCAAATGATCCACACAATCACGTAATCCTACTAGTTCAGCGTCGGTAACATCCCGTTCTCGTTGAGTAACGAGGGTAACACTATGACGTTGACTTAAGTACTTAAGTAGATTAAATGTCCTGACTTGGGTTCCGCCCCTTGTTGGTGGGTAGGGAAAGGTGCAAGATATCATTAAAATGTTCATACAAGTAATGCATCAAATGTGATACATACACCATGACCTGATTTGTGGTTGTATGTCATCATAAGTATCCCTTAATATATGATTTGTAAAATTTTCATAAATTAAAGTCAACAACAAGCTAGTTACCTATTTACAGACCACAATGGTAAATTTACTGTGTAGTTACACTTGAACTGTTGTTTTTACAGTCAACTGTAAGCGAATATGTAACTGTCACTGAAAAAGCTGAGTATAGCGGTTCTCGTTTACGTGAGGTACACGCGTAAGGGCACGGCAGTGCCGTGCCCCTACACCTTGCGATATAATGTTGTACCGCATATGAATGGGAACCGCTATAAACAAACCAGTCTATAAGTTAAGTAGGATTTAGCAAAATGAAATCATTTGGCATTTATACGCTGGCCAATGATGCTGTATACGACCAATTAGTTGCTTTACTAAACAGCATTGAGGTCAATGTTGGAGAAGATATTCCTGTTTGTGTGATTCCTTATAACCAGCAATTAGACCTGGTTAAGCAGGAACTCAAGTCTAGAAAAAATGTCACGCTTTTTGAAGATTGGGAAGCAATTCATCGCTGGGATAATTTTATCAATGAGCTTTGGGATGCTCATCCCAGAGCAAATGATTCTAAAGTCAATCGTCCCGGATGGTACAAAGGCTTTGTACACCGAAAGTTTGCTTCTTTTAATGGCGATTTTGAGAAATTTGTGTTTTATGATGCTGATAGTTTAGCCATGAAACCAATTGATGACGTTTTTGAAAAACTGGATAGTTACGATCTCATATTTAACGATTGGGAACATGCTAAACCCAGAGAAAAAACACAATTAAATATTGATGTACTTGAGAAAGTAACGCAGCTAACAGAAGCTGATTTGCGTCAGAAAATTCATTGTGATAGCTTTTTTGGCTCAAAGCGGTTGCTTTTCGGTGGGGAAGATTTAGATATCATCAAAGAAAGATGGATTGAAAAACGTGAATTTGAATGGATTCGTCCAGGTTCTTGGTGGTCGAGTTCTGGCATATTCGTTTATATAACTTTATACGGCGATCCCCGAATATTTAATTTTACCCTCAGTCCGAATGGTGAAGATAGAACAGGTAACTGTGCTAATGCAGATCGATTCGTGAATATTAATAATGTTCTTTACAATGAAGAGGGCTTAAAACCAATTCATCGCATTCACTATATGAGCTATTCTTCTGTTGACTTTGCTCGTTTATGTCAAGGAGAAGATGTGAATATTGATTATAGAGATGAGTTTTTATATTATCGATTTCTCAAAGAACCAGAACGAAAACCCAAAGAGTTGAAAGTTCCTGGTGTGATGTCACAAATGAATCGTTTTATGAAAAAATCTAGCAAAAAACTTCAGAGAATGATCTCTTGAAGAAGAATTCAGCAATCTTTTAGCAAATATAGGAATCCGGTTTTATTTTGGAACAAAATTAAGTATTTGTAGGGTGTGTTAGGCGTAATACCATTTCACTAAAACCCTGATACATATAGATTTCGCGTAGGGAACATTGCCGTGCCCCTACCAACGTATTTGTATCATAATTAAAGTGAAACGATATAAGCCATAACGCACGATTCTTAAGGCTTTGGTGCGTTAGCGACAGCGTAACGCACCCTACGTATCTAAAGCGCAACTACAAGCCTTTTCTAGTAAAGTGTCACTTTTAGTTCAAATCATCCCCCTCTGTCTCCTCTGATTCCAGCAATTCCCAAATTAGAAAGGTAATTTCAATGAAAATACCTGAACCTGGGATTAACCAGTCTGCAATTAAGGGAATCACAAATAGTAAAACTGTCACCAGCTTTTTAATATTGATAGATTTCGTTGCCTTCTGCATTGGTTTCACCTTGAATACTGAAGCAACGGTAGATTTGGGGTAGTCAGTGAAAGCAAATGCAGTTGTCTGTTGACTGTAATGGGTGAATACTCGGAGGTTTGAGTTTGGGGATGCTAGATTAAGTTTGGGGATTCCCGAAACTTTGTCCCAATTTGAGCAAAAGATAAGCGATGACGCGTGTTAGCTATGGCGATGATGTCAAGGCGCGGGTAAGGCAGCTATTAGAAAGGTTGTTGGCTTATGCCAATGATGAGATAGATAACGGTGAGCGTTTTAAAATTGACTTTAATTGGCAAACACCAAAGCAACTAGTTGTGAGGACACAGCTAAGAGTTTTGGCAGAACTTGGTGGTTTAGATAAAGAACAAGTTCGAGAAGCGCTAAAAGCACTTGCTGAGTTTTTGGGTATTCTGGAAGATTTGCGCGAACACAAGCGAGGTTCGGAGAACTGGCATTTTAAGCTGACGCTTTGGTGCGACAAAGGGGACAAAGAGGGGAACTTAAGTAAATTTGATGCAGAATGGCAACGCCGTAGAGAAGAATTACCCGGTGTGCAGCGTGCTGAGGCAAAAAAAGCTAAACCCAAGCTGACGTTTTACGAAAATATTCCCTTAAGTGGAGTGGTGGAGTTTGTTGGACGTGAAAAAGATTTGCAAAATCTCCATCAGCTTTTGCAGGAAAATGAACAGGTGGCTATAGCTGCTGTTGCTGGTATGGGTGGAGTTGGTAAAACAGAACTTGCCCTACAATATGCCAGGAATCACCGCGAAACTTACAAGGGTGGAATTTGCTGGTTGCTGGCAAAGGCTGGTGATGTCGGCATTCAAGTTGTGCAGTTTGCCAGAACTGTGCTTGATTTAAACTTACCAGAAGGTTTGGATGTCTTCGCCCAAGTGCAATACTGCTGGCGGCATTGGCGCGAGGGCGATGTGCTGCTAGTGTTAGACGATGTTAGGGAATATGAGCAGGTTAAGCCTTATTTACCCTCGTCATCTTCCCGGTTTAAAGTGTTGATTACCACGCGCCAATACTTGGGAGCATCTATTAAGCAATTATCTCTGGATGTATTGCAACCAGAAGAAGCGCTGGAGCTATTAAAGTCATTTTTTAAAGAAACACCACAGCGAATTGAGCAAGAATTAGCTGTTGCAAATCAGTTGTGTGAGTGGTTGGGATATTTGCCTTTGGGTTTGGAATTAGTCGGGCGATATTTGGCGCGAAAACAGGATTTATCTTTCACAGAAATGTTGCGGCGGTTGAAGAACAAGCGACTAGAACAAGCCGCCTTTGATAAACCAGAAACCGACATGACAGCACAACGAGGTGTGTTAGCAGCCTTTGAGTTGAGTTGGCAAGAATTAGAAGACAGCGATAAGCAGCTTGGTTGTTTGCTGAGTTTATTTGCCGCCGCGCCTATATCTTGGAAGTTGGTGGAACAGTGTGTAACAGAAGAATATGAGGGAGAGTTAGAAGAAATTAGAGATGATAAGTTGTTGAATTTGCATTTACTTCAGCGCAAAGATAAGGGAATTTATCAACTACATCCACTGCTAAGGGAGTTTTTTCAATATAAGCTTATAGATTTACAGCAAGCAGAAGAATTAAAGCGAAGTTTTTGCAGAGTAATGGTAGCAGTTGCCCAATATATTCCTGACTCGCCCACTCTTGAGCAAATCACCGCCGTTTCTAGCGCCATTCCTCATATAGCTGAAGTAGCGAATCATCTCATTCAATACCTCAGCGATGATGATTTATTTTGGCCTTTCATCGGCAACGCTGGATTTTATGATGGTCAAGGTTTATATAACCAAGCTTTACCCTGGTATGAAAAATGTCTAGAAGTCACTAAAAAGCGCTTGGGAGATGAACATCTATCTGTCGCCACTAGCCTCAACAACTTAGCGTTACTCTACAACTCCCAAGGCAGATACAGCGAAGCCGAACCCCTTTTCATCCAAGCTTTGGCACTTTGGCGTCAACTGCTGGGAGATGAACATCCATCTGTCGCCAGTAGCCTCAACAACCTAGCGTTACTCTACAACTCCCAAGGCAGATACAGCGAAGCCGAACCCCTTTTTATCCAAGCTTTGGCACTTAGGCGCAAGCTGCTGGGAGATGAACATCCATCTGTCGCACTTAGTCTCAACAACCTAGCGTTACTCTACAACTCCCAAGGCAGATACAGCGAAGCCGAACCCCTTTTCATCCAAGCTTTAGCACTCACGCGCAAGCTGCTGGGAGATGAACATCCATCTGTCGCCCAAAGCCTCAACAACCTAGCGTTACTCTACGACTCCCAAGGCAGATACAGCGAAGCCGAACCCCTTTTCATCCAAGCTTTAGCACTTTCGCGTCAACTGCTGGGAGATGAACATCCATCTGTCGCCACTAGCCTCAACAACCTAGCGGGACTCTACAACTCCCAAGGCAGATACAGCGAAGCCGAACCCCTTTTCATCCAAGCTTTGGCACTTTCGCGTCAACTGCTGGGAGATGAACATCCATCTGTCGCCGCTAGCCTCAACAACCTAGCAGAACTCTACAACTCCCAAGGCAGATACAGCGAAGCCGAACCCCTTTACATTCAAGCTTTGGCACTTTCGCGTCAACTGCTGGGAGATGAACATCCATCTGTCGCCGCTAGCCTCAACAACTTAGCGTTACTCTACAAGTCCCAAGGCAGATACAGCGAAGCCGAACCCCTTTACATTCAAGCTTTAGATATTTGTGAGCGACGGTTAGGGGTGAATCATCCCAATACTATTGGTGTTCGTGAAAATTTAGCATATCTACGCGATCGCCTCTCTTCACAATAGCAAAATTCCAGTTCCCAACCTCATCAATCAAGCTTTTATCTGCAAGTTTCGCGTTCTAAACGAGAACATTCCTGTTTGTAGTGAGAACGTTTCTGTTTCAAATGAGAATGTTTTTGTTCTAAACGAGAACGTTCTTGTTTGGAGTGAAAATGTTCTTGTTCCAAACGAGAACGTTTCTGTTTGAAGTGAGAATGTTCTTGTTCCAAACGAGAACGTTTCTGTTTGAAGTGAGAATGTTCTTGTTTTGAGGTGGAATGATGGTGTTTTGAGGGCGTAGGCGTAGCCTGTAAAAGACATCACTCCTGTTCAGAGTGTAAAATGAGAGGCGATCGCCTTTGATAGTTGAGAGATGGTTGCGATCGCCTCAAATGCAGTTGATTCCTATAAGTCAGACCATTTTGCGTGAAGCAGCAAGCCTACGTGCAAGCACACCTTCTTTGAGAACACCTGATGCCATTCATATTGCGACTGCCACAACATCTAGCTGTACTCAGTTTCTCACCAACGATCAGCAACTGAGGACAGCCACAAACTTGCCTGTTGTGATTCTAGATGAGGTGCTGACATCATGAGCGATCGCTTTATTTTTACTCACTGTCATCAAAAATATCTTCAAAATCTCGATATCCGCTCAATACTCTCTCAACTTGAATACCATTTTTAACAGGACGATAAAAAATAACTAGATGTGTTACTCCAGCTTCTTAGAAAAACTTAACCTAAAACAACGCGATCGCGTCCTTGTCTTTTTGCTTGATTAAGTGCTTTTTCAGCAGCATTAACTAAATTAGCCGGCTCAGTTTCAACTTTAGGAATAATACTTGCTACACCTAAACTGACAGTTAAAACAGCAGCAGGTAAACCACCAATACTAGGATACTCACACTGAATCGCCAAAGCTTTCACTTGCTCTCGAATATATTCGGCAACGTACATTGCAGCAGCAACATCTATTTTCGCAACAATGGCAAATTCTTCACCACCGTAACGAGCCACTAACACTTCGCTGTTTTCATCTCTAAAATCTCCTTTTGGTAAATTTGCAAAATAATTAGTAGTAGGATAAGCCATACTTCTATTAGCATATGAGAAAGTACTATTACCCAGGGAGCATTTTACGCAGTTGCAGATAGTATTAGCGATTTCTTGTAAACACTTATCTCCTGCGGCAATGCCATAATTTTTATTATAAATTTTGAAATAGTCGATATCGCACAAAATTAGTGATATTGGGGTACGTTGACGAACACAACTTTGCCATTCAATTTGTAGGTAGGTTTGAAAATAGCGGCGATTTACTAATTGAGTTAGTTCATCCAAGCTAGAGAGGATAAGCAATTTTTGATTTTCTTGTTTCAAACGCTCAACATGATTATTGTTTAATTCCTGATTATTTTTCAGATGTTCGATAAAATATAACCGATATAATTCACATGTAGGAGTACAGCGATCGCCCTGTAAATTAATTAGCCCCATACCCTGTAATTTATCTGCCAATATTGGTTCTAATTTCACATAATTTGTAGCATGAATTACTTGATACAAAGCATCTGCTAATTGTGGCTCATCCTTGAGTACTAATATATACTGCTTTAAATATTCGTGATAAATTCCTGATTCTGTGGGTGCTTGTTGCAATAGCTGTGCTAAATTACCTTGTAATCCCCCTTTACCTACAAGATGATACAAAGCCAATCGCAGCAAATAAGGATGTCCCCCCACCATAGCCATTAAACTGTCAGCATCTTTACCATCTGTCCAATCCAAACCGTGACGTTGTGCCAAATCTTGCACTTGTTCTTTTGTAAAAGCAGGTAATTTAATCGGCAAACCAATATTAAATGCTGATTGAGTAAGTTTTATGGGAACAAAAATTTCCGTTGAATAAACCAGAACCAGGCGCAGTTTTTGCCAAATTTCTCCTGCTTTAGCTTGTTCGTGCCACGATCGCACTAATGTTAGCAATTCTCCAGCAATTTCCTGATACTCAAACACCCAATCCGCTTCATTTAAGACTAAAACCAGGGAAGTTTCCAACGCAGATAGCAAATACTTTTGGAAATAGATAGAGCAACTAATTTTGCTACCCATATCTTCATCCCAATAATCATTGAGTTTTGGTTCTAGCTGTAATTCTCGGCTGACATTGGCACAAAACCAGCGCAAAAATTTATCCAAATTGGCAAATACTGTTTTGTCTGCTTGTTGAAAGTCCAAACTCACGGTGCGAAAGCCTTGTTTTTTAGCGCGTGCAAGCAGCCGCAGCACCAGAGAGCTTTTCCCCATTTTTTTGGGTGCTTTGATGCAGATCACACTCCCTGGTTGAGCCATTTCTGCGTAAGCAAGTTCCTCAATTGGCGGGCGAGAAATGTAGAATCTGGAATTTAGGGATACTGGACCACTAGGAAATTCTAAGGACATGGCTGCCGCAGCTTGATAAAATTCCCTAAGTAACTGCTGATGTGCTTTGCCAAGACGATGATTTTCTAGAGTCTGGCGCAAGTTGGATTCATTTATCGGTTCTTTGTAAAAATCACTCAATATTTGCCATAAATCAACGGCAACTTTCTTGATGCGATCCTCAGCATAGTCTGCTTCAACTGCAATGTTGGTGTAGGTTTTTCCTTCCCAGGAAGAACGCAATACAATTTCTTGGAGTGTTGTTAAACCGGTTGCTTGACTAGCTTTTAATAGCAGTACTACTTCATCTATAGTCATTACTCATTGACTCTAATTCAGCAGGAAATTTTCTCACACCATTATTCTTGGGAACTGAATGTAGCTTGTTGTGTGTGGGTAACAGTCAGCCGTTTCCCAAAAAGCTACAAATAAGTCTGGATAATTTTTTTTCTATCCTCAGATATTTAACGTGATTTCATCATAGAATTTTTTTTACAAATTTTTCTGAGTTTTTCGGTAATTTTATGTGATTGGATTTCGTTTTTTTAGACGCATCTTAGAATGTATATGCACGCAATTTAGCTGTTTTTTTCTCAAAAATAGCTAAGGCGATCGCCACAAAGGTGAAATTTGTCCTTTCCAAGAATCCGCTACCAATCCACTGGAAACTCAACTTTCAGCACCAGATAAGTCTATGTCTCTCTCCATAGCTGGTATTTTGCTATCTGTTCTATATTCATTAAGCAACTGTTTCAAGTTAAAATATGACCTGCTTCGCCATAACCAATATTGTAGCGATCGCACTTTTTCCCCAACCTCATAAAATCACGTTGCTTCCTAAAGCCTCCATTGCTACTACAAGCCATTAGTATACTTCCTACTCCGTATTTTATTCCTAGATAAACAATAAATCCTATCAATTAAAATCTATGACTTCAAACATTTCCATCAAAACTCCGAAGTTACCTACCCAAGCAATAGGAGCAAAAATATTTCATTGGTGTAACATCATTAGCCTGTTTCTCATGCTCACTAGTGGATTACAAATTTACAACGCCAACCCTGTTTTTGGTGGACGTACAGGGTTGCACATTCCACCAATATTTACCTTCGGAGGTTGGCTTGCAGGAGGTAGACATTGGCATTTTGCAGCAATGTGGCTATTTTCATTAAATCTTTTGTGGTATGGAATTTACGTTTTAATTACCCGACGCTGGCGACATAGGTTTGTAGGGGCTAACGACCTCAAAGCATTGCAAAAAACTCAAAATTCCAAGCGCCTCATTTATGCTTGGCATCGTATTGCCTATACAGCAATTATTCCAATCTTACTGTTGGCATTATTTACAGGAATAGGAATGTATAAACCTGCTCAATTTCCTTGGATTGTGGATCTGTTTGGTAGTTGGCAAGCATTACGAATCGTTCACTTTACCTCAGTACCAATGGTTATCGTATTTGCAGTGATTCACTCTTTATTAGGGCGTCAAGCAGGAGGTTCTCAACTTACAGAGTCAATGTTTTGGTAAACGGACAAAAGGGAGAGTACTGAGTGTATAATTTCACTTCTTTACTCAGAACTCAAAACAGTTTTGAGTTTGCCAAAATATTAAATTTAATGGAAGATTTGATAGATTCAGAGGGGTGTACGCTACCTACATGGGAATGTGTTAACAAAGGACTCAATCAATGGGATATGTAATTGCAACTGCAAATATGAAAGGCGGTGTTGGTAAAACCACCCTCACTGTCAACTTAGCTACGTGTTTAGCTAAAAATCATGGCAAGCGGGTACTTGTCCTTGATTTAGACAGCCAAATTAGTGCCACACTCAGTCTGATGTCACCTTTAGATTTTGCTAAGCGTCGTAAACAAAGTAAGACATTTAGATATCTCATAGACGAAATTATCAATCCAGAACCACAAGCAAAGTTGACAATACAAGATATCATTCAATCCCAGGTTTGCAATCTTCCTGGATTGGATTTATTACCGGGAGATATAGACTTGTATGATGAATTTGTTGTGTCAGAAATGCTGCATCAACAAGCAACTGCTTTAGGGGAACAAGACTTTGAAACAATTTGGAATCGCTTTGAAAGAGTCTTGATAAATAACATTTTAAAACCTGTGCGGCAACAATATGATTTTATCCTTCTCGATTGTGCGCCTGGTTATAATTTATTGACTCGTAGCGCCTTAGCTGCCAGCGATTTCTACATACTTCCTGCCAAACCAGAACCCTTATCTGTAGTTGGAATTCAACTACTAGAAAGACGAATTGCCCAATTAAAAGATAGTCATGGACATGAAACCAAGATAGATATAAAAATGCTAGGAATTGTCTTCAGTATGTCTAGTGCTAACCTTCTGACTGGTAGATACTATAAACAAGTAATGCACCGCGTTGTTGAAGATTTCGGTGTAGAAAAAATTTGTAAGGTACAAATACCAGTTGATGTTAATGTTGCTAAGGCTGTTGATAGTTTTATGCCAGCTGTTTTAAATGCTCCTCAATCACCCGGTTCAAAAGCGTTTTTTCAGTTAGCTCAGGAGTTGTTACAAAAACTATAATCCTACTTAATCATTCATAAATAACAAGATTCCCTAATTCTTTAAGAATTAGGGAATTTCACCATGTTGATTATTATGTACAAAAATACAACTTGGTAATAATTCAGCTATGATTTATTTAAATTCAGTACTTATACTGAAGCTTTAAGTAAGAAGATTCAGTTATTGAGTGAAAAGGCCAGTAAATCTAGCTAAGAAACAATGACTAGTAACGATTCTCTACAGGCAGAGAAAAATCAGCATTTGGAAATGCGCTTACCACGTACTTTAAGTTATCTCGAAACCTGGGGTTTTGGGTTGACGGGTCATGTTGGATGGATTGGAACTGCCCCCATTATTCATGCAGCGTTAGGGTCTAAAGCTATCTTAGTTTGGTTGTTTGGCACTATCGTCTCCTTTTTACTTAATTTGCAGGTACAAAGTTTAGGTAGACATTGGCCAGATGTCGCAGGAGGAACACCGAACTATACCACAAGGCTATTAAAAAACTTTCCTGGCTTAGGTCGTTACGTAGCTTTAGGGTACTTTTTTAGCTGGGCAGCAGCACCAGCGCTGTACGCAATTATTCTGACAAACCTGATTAAAGTCAATTTTGAAACATTAAATATTTCTTGTCCAGAAACTTTTTTAAAAGTTGTATTTACAGCGATTCCTTTTATTGTTGCATTCAGTGGTAGCCGTGCTTTAGCGCTGCTGCATTTATTTTTTGTATTCCCAGCAATTTTACTACTGTTTTTGTTTTGTATCCAAGGCGTAGTCTGGTTAACTTTCTCAAGCATTACTCTTAACTTACTTCCAGCTAATATACATAGCTTGAGCTTTGAAGAATGGGCAAAGTGGTTTTTCCTCGCCAGCTATTCAATTTATGCTTGTGAAACCACTTCTTCTTTTGTTGCTGATAGCCACAATCCAGATAAAACTTTGAAGTTCTTAACTGTGGCTGCTTGGCTAATTCCTCCGGTGTTTCTAGGCAGTTCTTGGATATTAACGTGTTCGGCTCAAAATCCAGCAATAGGAGACGATGTTTTCCTAAATTTGCTAGCAGCTTCTGTACCTTTTTGGGGTAAATATGCCTCTTTTTTAGTAACACTTCTAATTACTGTATCCTGTCTTTTAAGTTCTGCTACGGCAGTTTGTAATTCTCCTCGGATATTATACCAACTTGCCTTAGATGGACAGCTTTCTGAGATATTTACAGTAGTTTCCCGCCAAGGTGTTCTTGGACCTGCGATTCTAGTTGCATTTATTCTCAGTCTGCTTTGTTTGAATTTGGGAAATGTATCTCAACTGGTGACAGTAGCAGGTACTTGTTATCTGTTGTCGATTATGGGACTACATTTAGGATTATGGCTGTGTCGAGGCCAACCGGAGGTTTTATGGCCTTGGTGGTCACTTGGTTTTTTCTTTGTAGAAGCGGTAGTTCTGATAGTGGGAGGTTTAGCTTGGAATTCGAGAGATTTTTTAGTAGGATTATTTTTACCCATTGCTCTGATGCTAGCAGATGCAGTGCTAAGTCGCTTAAGATTAGCGGTATTACATCCAAAATGGTGGAAAGAACGTTACGATGCAAAGTCTAGTAGAAACAACCCAGACTTTGTTGTATTACAAGTAATTGTCTTAGTATCATTAATTTGCATCACTGCTACAAGTAGTTGGTTTATCCGCGATTTATTAGGCAAAGTGACTAATAATACTCCTAACTCTTTATTAGCTATTTTGCTAGTGACGCTTTCTTTTACAGGAGTAGCGATCGCCTGCTGGACAACTCTACCACAAATTGTTGCTATTGATGAGGCACGCAAACAAGCAAAAAATCTATTTATCACTACTCTCGATACGGTTCCAGATACTGTTTTAGTTTTAGATGAAGACGGGATGATTTGTCAAACCAATGCAGCTGCTGAAGAATTATTTGAATTAAGTGTTCAGCAGTTGGTTGGACAAAACTTGAATCAACTCTTAATGTGCTATCACGGCAAACCAGAGCAATGGTCTATTAGGAGTGAGCAAACTTTAAAAATCAACCAAGGTCTACGAATTGTTGAATCGACTGTTTCACGGCGATTTAATCCCCAACTACGGGAGTATGTTGTCATTGTACGTGACATCACTCAACGTAAGGTAGCAGAGGAAGAATTAGTGCAATACCGTTGCCAGCTTGAGCAACTAGTCCTAGAACGCACTATTGAACTTATTCGAGTTAATCAACAACTCCAGCAAGACATTATCAAGCGTCAAGAAGCACAAGAAAAATTACTACACAATAGCCTTCATGACGGGCTAACCGGGTTACCCAATCAATCTTTATTTATCCAGCGAGTGCAGCAGTCAATAGAACGTACAAAACACGACAAAAATTATCTATTTGCTGTACTTTTCTTAGACTTAGACCGCTTTAAAGTTGTGAATGATAGTCTTGGACATTTACTAGGAAATCAACTTTTAATTGCAATTTCTCATCGGCTCAAGTCAGTTATTCGAGCCGGAGATATAGTTGCCCGCTTTGGTGGAGATGAGTTCACAATCTTAATTGAGGAAATTGATGATCTTAACACGGCTACACACATAGCTGAACGCATTAAAAAGGTGCTAGCTTTACCATTTCAATTGAATGAACATCGCGTGTTTACCAACGCTAGTATTGGCATTGCTTTCAGTAAAGCAGATTATCAGCAAGCAGCCCAGATTATACGCGATGCCGATGTGGCAATGTATTCTGCCAAAGCCCTTGGTAAGGCACGTTATGAAGTGTTTGACCAAAAGATGCATGAGGGTGCATCTTTACTCTTAGAATTAGAAACTGCTCTGCGACATGCACTGTTGCTCAAGCAAGAAGAATTTCGCCTTTACTACCAGCCAATTGTTTCACTGCTAACTGGCAAAATTATTGGATTTGAAGCATTGATACGCTGGCATCATCCACAACGAGGAATTGTTTCTCCTCATGATTTTATCCCTTTGGCGGAAGAAACTGGAATGATTGTTAATATCGGCCAATGGGTACTTTATCAAGCGTGCCACCAAATGCACACATGGCATCAACAATTTCCTAGTTCCCTAAACTTGACAATTAGCGTCAATTTTTCTGGGAAACAGATTACGCAACCTGATATCTTTAAACAAGTTAAACAGACTTTACAGCAAACTGGACTAGAGCCGTGTAGTTTGAAATTAGAGATTACTGAAAGCTTGTTGATGGATAATTTTGAATTAGCTACTACTGTGCTTTCCCAGCTAAATGCGCTGAATGTTGAATTGCACATGGATGATTTTGGTACTGGCTATTCATCTTTGAATTATCTGCATCGGCTGCCAATCAAAACCATTAAGATTGACCGCTCTTTTGTCAACAATATAGGTAGTCGAGGAGAAAATTTAGAAATTGTTCGAGCGATTGTTACATTAGCTCATAATTTGAATATGTCTGTCACAGCAGAAGGAATAGAAACTGTAGAACAATTAGCACAACTTAAGGCATTGCAATGTGATTATGGACAAGGATATTTTTTCTTACCACCTATGCAAAGTGCAGAAGTAGAAAGAATACTTGCCGCTAATTTTTGTTACAAAGACTTGTTAAGGAACTAAGAACCCCACCCCGCCTTTGACTTACGTCAAAGTCTTCCCTCCCCGCGAGCGGGGAGGGGCTGGGGGTGGGGTGTTAGGGGACTTTTGCAAGAGGTCTAATCTTTAACTAATAACCAATACTCCATGCCCAATGCCCCATGCCCGATAATTTAGCTTACTGCCTGTAGCTGTAAATCCTTTACTTGCTCAAATAGCCTCTGTTCTAAAACAAGTTCATCAATAAAAGTATCGATTTTCTCTTTATCAATATTCTGCATGACTACAATGTGTACCCAATTCTCAAAACTTGCTAACTGCCACTTTTTAACTAACCGTTGAGAAGGTTTTTTAAACACTACAGTAGTAGAGAAATTATTGAGCATACATGGATATTCTCTGAGTTGAAGTTGTTGAAAAAGATATTGGGCATTCCGAATACAGGTCTTTGCTTCTCTGGCTAACCCATTGTAACCTCTACTTTGCAGTGCATACCAGAGAATCAGAGGAGTATGACCGTTTCTAGAACCGAGAATAGTTGTATCTTTGGAACCAATATATTCAATCATTGTTTCCACTCTTTCTACCCACTTTTTCTTAGTTAAAACTACACCACAAGGCAATGGAGAACCCATGAATTTAGCAGAAATAGCTACACTATCTATAGGTTTTTGAAAATTCACTTGAGGAGCGCCATCTAAAAAGGGTAATATTAATCCTGAAAGTGCAGCATCACAATGAATGTAGTAATTTTTGATTTGATGACGATCTAAAATTTCTAAAACTTTGTCTAAGTTATCGATCGCACCTTTAACAGTAGTGCCAATATTTAAATTTATTATCGCCGGATAATCACGATTTTGGCTAATTAGTTGCTCAAAATGGTCATAACTTATTTCCCCATTAATTTGCGAATCCACAACTTGATGTTTGATCCGAAATAGTCTAGCGGCTTTGGGAATTGAGTAATGAGAGTCTTGTGATGAGTAAAGAATCCCATTTGGATAAATTTCTCTTGCTAAAAACATTCCATATAAATTACCTTCAGTTCCCCCAGCAGTAACATAACCCCAAAATTTATTTTCTGGAATCTTATAAAGTTGGGCAAAAAAAGACAATACTTCTTGTTCAAATTGACGAGAATGCAGACCAAAATCTGGTTCAACATATGGATCTCCAGCATTATTTAACATGAAATTGAAAGATTTTATAATCTCACTGTAATCACAAGTTAAATTGTATGGATAACCTGCATGAAAGTGCGATCGCTGTTCTATCTGCTGTAAAAAATTCCCCAACTCTTTATTAACTCTATCTGACATAATCTGTATTTATTTAATTGTGATTCAAGGGAAGTTTTAGTCTAACTTTTACATATCAACCCATTTTCTTTATGATTTTTTTATATTGATAATAAATTGGGTTTTTCTGGGTAATAATTTCAGTGCAAATACGCAAAAAATAATCAAAATCGAATTCACTAAGTGTAAATTTCGATTGCTCGAAAATATCTGAATATATAACTTAGCAGAATATTGATAATACGTGAATATGGAAAAATACTGTAAGTATCTAAACGTAATTGATATTAACTCCGGATAATCACTTATTAAAATCTCTGTTCCGGATAATCACTTATTAAAATCTCTGTGCATCTTGGCTCTCAAGCCTCTTAGGTCAGATAAAATAAGGGTAATCACTTATTACAGCGGTTTTGAATTAAATGGAATACACCGTTTAAAAATTAAATTACGGTAGGTTACCAGAGCTGTCCTAACCTACTGTGGTCTATTGAATTGCAAATCGATATACTAAGAGCTACGGAGGTCTAGGGAAAGACTTATAGCAAATTCTCCTCTGCTCCCCACGGCCTCATAAGGATAGATTTGAGGACTGATGCAACAACTCTCTGAAACTCTTATTCCTCTGCGGTATTCTGGGGGAAGCCCTTCTCTACGAGAGGCTACGCCAACGGGTTCGGGGGTGACGCTCGTTTTCCTAACAAAGACGCTACGCGAACGTCGCTAACACAAAACCCTCGAAGACTCGCTAACGCTACGCTAACGACGGGAACCGCCTTCTCTACGAGAGGCTTTTGCCAACGGGGAGCGTTTCGTAGAGAAGACTGCGACCCCCTCACCGTTTTGCGTCTACGATTTTCCGTTAGCTGTGGGTAAGTCCTGGATTTTTCACATCAATCTGAAAAAGCCTATTTTTTAGTTCCGAAATCTTTCCCTGCGTCCCCACATTCCCTTGTCTGTCTCATTACTACTTCCTATTCCGCTCTCTTTCTCCAAGGAAGCTTGACTGTAAATCTACTGCCTTTGCCTAATTGACTTTCAGCATGGACACTACCACCGTGCAACTCTACAATTCTTTGCACCATTAGTAATCCTAAACCTGTGTTTGCAGAACGGCGGGTGTATGAACTGTCATCTGGGACTAAAGGTTGAAATAATTTGAATAGGTCATCGGAGGGAATACCAATGCCAGTATCTACGATGCTGAAAAAGATATGTTGGTTTGTGGAATTTGGTTGAATTTCAATCCAAACTTTGCCTCCCTCTGGAGTATATTTGATAGCGTTGCTTAACAGGTTAATGAAGGCCTGTCGAATGCGTTCTTCATCGACTTGGAAGGGTGTGAGTTCTTCCGGTACTTGTACACTTAACTGGATATTTTTTTCTAATGCCAGATGTTTGACAAAACTGAGACTAGAGTCACATAATTCTTGAATTGAAGTCGAAGCTACTTGCAGTTCCATTTTGTTAGATTCAATATCAGCTAGGTCGAGGATGTCGTTGATTAATTCCCAGAGATTCCGAGCGCTATCTTCTAGATGATTTAGAGACTGGCGCTGTTGTTCGCTCAAAAGGTCGCATACTTCATTTTGCAATGTTTTGGCGATCGCCAGCATAGAATTTAGAGGAGTCTTGAGTTTTTGACTCATGTTTGCTAAAAAGGTGCTTTTGGCACGATTTGCTACTTCAGCAGCTTCTTTAGTCTCACCCAGAGCGGATTCTGCTTTTTAGCCCACTTTATTCAGGATTTTGGATCATCTGCCTACCTGGTGCTTCTTTTGGGCAATCCATAGTTTATACTCGGCGGGTTCAAGTGCCAATATACCACTTCTGATAAAAGAACAAAAAGTCATCAACTAGACGCGGTTTCTCACCGCCCTTTTAACTTCCCAAGTCTGACGACTGACAGCTTTATTCTGCCGTATGAAAGAAATTCAAGAAAAACTCTATTAATTTGTATCTGGTTGAGATTTATCAGTTTTAACTTGGATTATCAAGGAAATCTAACTGTAGACAGATGAAATGTGAAACGTTAGTGTTGTTAGGAATCTGTATTTTTTGTGTTTAGCTTATATTCAAGTGTAGACGCTAGAGGCAAAGAGTGAATCATTTGATATTGCTCTTAAGTGTATTTCATCCCGTCCACAGCCAGTCCCAAGACTAAGGTTTTATTACTCATGCTCAACGTATCCACTCACAATTCTCAACAAAATCAGCAACTGATTGACACTACTGACTGGAACGTGATTGAAACGGAGTTTGATCCGACACAGTTGCATCACAAAGAAACTGTCTTCACCCTTGGTAACGGCTATTTAGGAGTGCGAGGTTCTTTCGAGGAAGGGTATTCCCAGGATTTGCCGGCGACACTTATTCATGGTGTTTATGATGACGTGAGAATTGCTCATACTGAACTTGTGAACTGTCCTAACTGGCTGCCATTGGTGGTGAAAGTAGCTGGTGAAAGCTTTAGCATGGACAGTGGTGAAATTCTCAACTACGAGCGTCGGCTTGATTTGCGTTTGGGTTTAGTTAGCCGTGATGTGCGCTGGCGTAGTCCTGCTGGTCATACTTTAGATTTTCACTTTCAGCGCTTCGTTAGTTTAGCAGATCAACATGTTTTAGCGATTCGCACACAAATCACATCGGTGGACTTTGAGGGTGAGATTACCGTTGAAGCTGGGTTTGATGCCGAACCACATACCCAAGGCGTTAGACATTGGCGAACGATAAACCAAGGTGGTGTAGATCAAATTATCTGGCTAAATAGTCAAACTCTGCACTCAGCTATTCAACTGGGGATGGCGGCTAAGTTAGTGATAGAAGATGACGACACTATACCTGTGGGCGTCGAAAATGCTTCCAGTTCTCCCACTTTGGCAACCACCTTTGAGTTTTACCCAGGAAAAACGGTGACTGTGGAAAAGATTGTCACTGTGTTTACGTCACGGGAGACAGAAGTTCCCATCGCCACAGCCATAGAAAGGCTAGGTAACGAACCCAGGTATGCTACTTTATTAGCAGCTCACATTGCTGCATGGGAGCAAGTGTGGCAAGATAGTGACATTATTATTGAAGGCGATCGCCAAGCTCAATTAAGTGTCCGTTATAATCTCTTCCAATTACTAGCCGTCACACCACGTCACGATAACCGAGTCAGCATCCCTCCCAAAACCCTCTCCGGTTTTGCCTATAGCGGACACATCTTTTGGGATACGGAAATTTTCATTCTTCCCTTCCTCACCTACACTCAGCCAGTCCTAGCCCGGAACTTGCTCACCTACCGCTATCACACTTTACCAGGAGCTAGGCGCAAAGCCCAGGAAGCAGGTTATCAAGGAGCGATGTTTGCTTGGGAAAGTGCTAGTACTGGCGATGAAGTCACCCCGCGCTGGGTGCCAGCTCCCAACGGTGAATTAATCCGTATTTGGTGCGGTGACATTGAAGTGCATATTACCGCAGATATCGCTTATGCAGTCTTGCACTACTGGCACACCACCAACGATGATGAGTGGATGCGGGATTACGGCGCCGAAATCATCCTAGATACTGCGGTTTTCTGGGAAAGTCGCGTGCAGTGGAACCAACAGCGCCACAGTTATGACATTCTGGATGTGATTGGCCCTGATGAAAATCACGATCGCGTCGATAATAACGCCTTCACCAATGTCATGGTACAGTGGCACTTACAGTCAGCTTTGGCACTGTGGGACTGGCTCAAGCAAGCCTACCCCGAAACCTCAGCACAATTGGTGCAAAAACTCAACTTAACTACAGAACGTTTGCACCGTTGGGCAGAAATCCCAGAGCATTTATTTGTGAATGAAGATGCAAAAACAGGTTTAATTGAGCAATATGAAGGGTTTTTCCAGCTAGAAGACGTTAATCTTGCTGATTACGAACCGCGTAGCAAATCCCTGCAAGGTCTGTTGGGAATTGAAGCCACAAGCCAAAAACAGATTCTCAAGCAGCCAGATGTGTTGATGCTTTTGTATTTACTGCGGGAGCGTTATGACTATAACACCCTCGCTACTAACTGGGACTATTACAGCCAACGCACCGACCACACCCACGGTTCATCACTTGGCCCAGCCATTCACGCCATCTTAGCTTGCGACCTGAATCAACCAACCGAAGCTTATACACATTTTATGCGATCGGCCTTGGTAGACTTGGAAGATGTCCGGCTCAACGCCAGTGAAGGAATTCACGCCGCCAGTGCTGGAGGAGTTTGGCAAGCAGTAGTCTTTGGCTTTGGTGGTATCCGCATGACTCAATTTGGCCCAGTGGCTTGTCCGAATCTCCCACCTCATTGGACGCGCTTGAAGTTTCGTTTGCAATGGCGTAACGAGTGGTATGACTTTGACTTAGGAGTTGAACAAGAAGTCAAAGTTCCCAGTTTGGTAGAGGAAAGCGTGAAAATTAGTTGATTTTTTTCGGGTTGCTGATTAGAGGTGAATAAAGTATTCATGTAGAGACGCGATTCATCGCGTCTGAAAGACCAGTTTTCTCAGGTCGATTAACGGAGTAGGGGCGTACAGATGTACGCCCCTACAGCCGATTCATTTAATAAATCAACGCGGAGGGATTAACCACGACCCCAATCGCGATCGCGTTCATAGCGACGGCGATTGTCACGAATGTTGCGGAAGTCGCGATCGCGATAACGGCGATCATTGTCGCGGTCATAACGGCGATCGTTATCGCGGTCATAGCGGCGATTATGATCGCGGTCATGGCGACGATGATCGCGGTCATGGCGGCGGCGATCGCGGTCATGGCGGCGATAATCGTCACGAATGTTGCGAAAGTCGCGATCGCGGTCATAATCACCATTTCTATAGTGACGACTCTGAAGTTCATAGTTAGCACCATCGTTGTGATGATAGCTATCTAATTCAGCAAGAGAGGACGCATCAGCTTTTGGAGAAATAGCCAAAGCTGAAGCAGAGGCTATCAAGCCTGCGAGAAAAATAGAGGCAAAGCGCTTCATGATGTTGAGTCGAAAGTTGTTGATAGTAATTTATGCAAGTCCAGTCTGTTCAGGAAAAGCAGATTCCACAAGTCTTTAAATCAATTCTATCAGTGTTAAATAACTCGAAAAGTTTTCTTGGGTGCGATGATTGAGAAAAGTTTTGTCGTCTGTGATACTTTTTGACTGTGAAAAGTCAGATTAATGCATAATATTGTTAGTTAAATCAACAAACTATAACTTAGGATTACTTTGGTAGATGTTGAGCGATGCCTACGGCGGTAAACTACGCTTCTTTGTAATTATGCTACTTTTTGTCGTTTTACTGGTGTTTTCGGCTCTGGTAACAGTCCACCATGCCTACCTGCTGAAAATGATTCATTCAATATATTTAAAAGTTCTTGAGAAATTTTGACAATTGTTTATCATAGTGGTTGTGTAGTGAGTAGACCTCTTGCAAAAGTCCTTTTTTTCGCCTTCTTCTTTGCGCTTTTGCGCGGCAGTCGCTTCAAGTTGGGGAACCCCCCAACGCGCTGCCTTGCCTTTGCGTGAGACAAAAAATTATTTATGCAAGACACTCCATAAGTTGCACTCACAAGAAGCAATGAAAATTTCTTTTGCCTACTCCCCACTCCCTATTCCCTACTCCCTATTTTCAAGGCAGGTCTAGTATTTTTGGCTCTGGTAGAGATTGACCATCTGCCAACGATGATTCAATCAGCATTTCTAAAACTTCTTGAGCATTTTTGAGAGCTTCTTCGTAAGTATCGCCGTGAGTATGACAAAACTCTCCCCATTCCGGAAGACTGACAACAAAACACTCATCTTCATCAGACCACTGAATAACGATTGTATATTTCATTCTTCTGAAACATAATTACGAATTACGAATTACGAATTACGAATTACGAACTTTTGTGTTGTTCATACTTTTGAAACTCTTTTACTTCTCTAATTCTGCCAACTTCTCTTGAGCAAATTTCCGCACTTCTTCATCTGCGTCATTCGTTGCTTTGTCGCGCAACGGTCGTAAAGTCTGGGGATGCTGAAGAAATTGCTTGATAATTATCTCTAGTGCAATGCGCCGAGGGTTGGGGTTAAATGGGAGATCATGTTTACCTTTAAAGGAGTCATTGACAGCGCAGTTGTAGTAAATTTCAAACAATTCAGACTGATTTCTGAACTGTTTGGCTAATGCTTGGATGGCTGCACCTCGCACATTCCCAGAATTATCAGCAGTGGCGCGGTCTTTGAGAATCGAGCGGGTGTCGGGGTCTTCAATGTACCGCATCTGAATGGGAACCGCCATAGAGTATGTTAGACAGTCCTAATAACTGATAACTTGGAAATTGATATTAGGAGTCATTTTATGGTTCTACAAATTCAACCCACCCAAAAAGAACCAATTGTTACTTGGGAAGCACTCCCAGCTGACTTCATTTTACCCGACGATCCAGTGGAAAATATTCAACAACCCGCTCTTGCTGCGGCGCTTACCGATGCTTTGGGAACCGCAGAACGCATCCAACCGCAGATGCTAATTGGCTCTAATTTTGGACTGGTAGCCACAGTCAATAAAAAAATCGTCGTCAAAGCACCAGACTGGTTTTATGTCCCTCAAGTACACCCTGTAGCCGCTGATGTAATTCGCCGTAGCTATACCCAGAACTTCGAAGGCGCTGCTGTTGCTGTGGTAATGGAATTTCTCTCAGACACAGAAGGTGGAGAACTCTCAGTTCGCTCAACTCCACCTTATGGTAAGCTCTATTTTTACGAACGAATTCTGAAGGTTCCAACCTACGTAACCTACGACCCCTACGAACCAAGTTTAGAAGTACGCTGCTTGCAAAATGGAAGATATACTTTGCAGCAAGCAGATAGCAATGGACGCTTCTGGATTCCTGAGTTAGATTTATTCCTTGGAATTTGGTATGGCGAAAGACTTTGCAATACGACAAATTGGCTGCGATGGTGGGATGCAGAAGGAAATTTGCTCTTTTGGAGCAGCGAACAAGCTGAACAGGAACGCCAACGTGCTGAACAAGAGCGCCAACGTGCTGAACAAGAGCGCCAACGTGCTGAACAAGAACAGCAACGTGCTGAACAAGAACGCCAACGTGCTGATATATTAGCAGCTAAGTTACGTGAGCTAGGTGTTGATCCTGATGCGTAGGCGTAGCCCGTCGTAGACATCGCATAACCTCAAGCAATGCTGGGAATAATAATTTTGGGACATCTGCACCAAAATTCCATGAAACAGCAAAAAAATCAATTCAGTCATTTAACTGCGATCGAAAGAACTTATCTATCATTTCCAGCACAGTTTTTATTAAATCAAAACCTCCTACAAGGCAAAATACTAGACTTTGGTTGTGGCTTGGGTAATGATGTGAAAATATTACGCCAAAAAGGCTGTGATATCACAGGTTATGACCCTTATTATTTTCCAGAATATCCTGATAATAAATTTGATACAATAATTTGCTTTTATGTTTTAAATGTTTTATTTGCTGAAGAACAAGCTAATATTCTGATGCAAGTATCACACTTATTAAAAGCCGGAGGTAAAGCTTATTACACCGTCAGAAGAGATATTAAAAAAGAAGGATTTCGTGAACATTATGTTCATAAAAAGCCTACATATCAATGTATTGTAAAACTTCCCTTCGCTTCAATTTATTCAGATGAACATCGGGAAGTTTATGAATATATTCATTATAACCATCAGCAAAATTCATCTAATTATTGTATATTTTGTAATCCTCGTAAAAATCTCAAACTATTAACTGAATCAGCAACCGCCTACGCAATATTTGATGGCTATCCTATAAGTAAAGGACATGTTTTAGTTATTCCTAAACGTCATGTTAGCAATTATTTTGAACTACCGTTCAAAGAACAATCTGCTTGCTGGTTTATGGTAAATAAAGTGCAAGAAATTCTCAAAAGTGAATTTGAGCCTGATGGTTTTAACGTAGGAATGAACATTAATCGAGAAGCAGGCCAAAATATTATGCACGCCAGTATTCATATCATCCCTCGTTACAAAGGTGATACTATTTCTACTAAAAGTGGAATCAGGAACGTTATTCCTAAAAAGCAATAGTTTTTCTCTAATACAACAGAATTCAGAATGGGCTAAGCCCCGCTGCGCTAACACAATTGAGGAATAAAACACGCTTTATACCTGGATAACAGACGAATCGTTGTGTGCCTCACTTTCTTTGAAATCTGCTGTAATTCAGGAGTCAAAATTCATGCTGAATTCTGTAATCTAAAAAACGTGATTTTTTGGTCTTGTTAAAAATATTGCAAAATATTTAATTAACCTACATTATCTGGATCTATTCCCAGCGCTCTTAATTGTTCCGTCAACTGTTGCACCCGTTGTTGTGCTTGTTGAGCGCGTTGTGCTTCTTGTTGAGCGCGTTGTGTTTCTTGTTGAGCGCGTTGTGCTTCTTGTTGAGCGCGTTGTGTTTCTTGTTGAGCGCGTTGTTGTGCTTGTTGAGCGCGTTGTACTTCTTGTTTTATTTGTTCTGCGGGTGTGAGATACCGTTGTCCTTGCTCATCATACCAATACATCCATTCCCGCGTTACGCCGCAATAATTTCCCCTTTCGCAACCAATTCCTAAGCCAATTTCTGGTAGCCAAACGGGGTTTCCTTCTTGTAATTCATACCTACCATTAACTAACTTATGTACTTCTAGATGCGGTTTGCGGCGACGACGAGAAGAATAAATCACGTAGTAAAGTACGCCCAATGCTGCATATTCATCTAATTTAGTGCTGTATTCCTTGCGATAATTTTGGGAAACTACTTCTAGTACCAAAATCGGTAGAACGTTTTCATCCCACAGTACATAACTGGGACGCAGTTCCTCATCATAAAACCGCTCTACTCCTAAACTCAAAAACCCATCTGGCACAATGGGCGGTTTATCGGGATGATAATAAATACCCATGTCTATGCCAAAAAACCAGTCCATACGTTCTGCCCAGAGTATGAGCAGTATCGCCTTCAGCAAGCCTGGTATCAATTCTTGGAGTTCATTATCCACAGGGGTTTCATCAGAGTCGGGTAGTTCCTCGGCTGAGGGCAAGTACCTTGGTAAGTTGTACTCTAACATCGCTTGGTCTCCCGAAAACTCAAATCATACTTGGTTTTTTTGGGTCACCAGAATTATAGCGATTTTTAGTGCAAGACGTGTTGTAACAAATATATTACAGCGATCGCAGATTAGTTTTTATTTAAGTAATAATACATTTATTACTAGAAAGTTGCGATCGCTCCCGAAATTAATAACACCTAAAAACCTATCTAGTTCTCATTCACAAAAACAAAATCAGATAATAATAATGAGTCATCAAGTCATCTATTCACCTAATATCCACTTGTTTGCATACCATTTTCAAAATAGTAAAAACCCTAAGCAATTATACGAAAAATGCGATGAACTTTTAGATAAATTGAAAATTTCAGACTTCAATCTCAAGCAGCGAATTAATCTTGACAAAGAGCTAGATAGGTTTCGTGTAGATTTAATCAAAGAAGAAGAAATCAAAAATGATAATGTTTCTCCACCCTTTGAGGGCAAGCTTTTACTAGATGAACAACAGATAAAAATTGAGGGCTTTGCTTATCCGTTACGAATTGATGATAGCTATGCCTTGGCTTTAAATCTTCGCTGTCCAGAAGAAGGTCAAAATTGCCAGAAAAATGTTTCATTCTTAAAACAGTTTAATCCCGATAATTGCTTACTTCCAGAGTTTATAGCCGGTTCATTAGGTCAAACTTTGCTGATTACGGCTTGGCTGCCAGAGAAACAAAGGGAGCTTTACTCTGAGCCTTGGCAACTTCCTGATGACCAACAAAAGCTCAGTGAAATAGCTTTAATAGAACTCGCTAATGAATGTCTGAATGCTTTGATTCCAGATTGCCAAAAACAACCAAAACTCCATCGCCAAGGACAATTATTTGGCAGCCCTATTTTTGAGTACGGAATTCTTAGCAAAAATACAGTTTATCAGCATATTCTACTCTGGTTATTCTGCACCCACGAAGCTGATAAAAAATTTGCTAATTGCTATCAAGATTTTATTGATTTATTTTGCTATCGTAATCAAATAATTCAATCATATACTCATAGTCGTGAAATTTTTCCAATGCTGGAAGCAAACTACAAAAATATTGAACAAGAAATTGATAAATTGGAAAATTTAACAAAAAGATACAATTTAACAGAAGAGGATTTAAATCAATTAGAAGTTCAAATTAAAAACCTTGTACAAACAGCCTCAAAATATGCTCGATATTTGCAACAGTTGGAACAAAAACGACACATAATCGCTGTTCACACGCGTAATTATGTAGAGAAATTAAGGGTTATTAAGAGTATAATTGAACATGAGTATAGTTCTTGGTTGGGAAACGATATTAGTTTTTTAGAAGAATTTAGCAGAAAAAAATGTCGCCGATTTCAAGAGCAAATCCAGGCAGATTTGGCATATTTCGCGCCTGGATCTGGGTTAATAGATCAAGCGATCGCATCTATACGAGTTCTGGTCGAAATTGAACAACTCAGGATCAACCGCCAACGGTAATTATCTGGGGCATGGAGCATAGGGAAAGAGGCTCTAGGGGAGAGGGGAAAGACTTGCTATAACTTCTCCCTCATCTCCCTCATCTCCCTCATCTCCCTCATCTCCCCCATCTCCCCCATCTCCCCCACTCCCCACTCCCCTTCCGAGAAGTTGCTGAAGCCAATAAAATTTTTGGTAACTCTTAACTATTAATAAATATATCGGGGTTGATACCATTCATGCTTTATATTTAGCGACAGGGCAGTGCAAACACCCACTCATCTACAGAGACTAGGAGGCAATACACATCACCAGAAGCAACTCACGATCGCATACCATCAGCACGCAGTCTAACTCAAGGTTAAGTTCATATTAAAACGCATAATTTTTGCTGAATTGCGACAGATAAAGACTAAACTAAAAAGTCTTGTGCAGCAAAACCTGTAGCTCTAAATAAAGTAATCATGTCTAAGGTTCTTGTCTCTGATTCTATTGACCAAGCTGGAATTGACATTCTTTCCCAAGTTGCTACCGTTGATGTCAAAATAGGTCTAAAACCAGCAGAACTGAGAGAAATTATTGGTGAATACGACGCGCTAATGATTCGTTCTAGTACGCGTGTCACTCAAGAAATTATTGAAGCCGGTACCCAGCTAAAAATCATCGGTCGCGCTGGTGTGGGTGTGGATAATGTGGATGTTCCCGCCGCCACACGCCGAGGAATTGTAGTAGTCAATTCTCCAGAGGGAAACACCATCGCTGCTGCTGAACATGCTTTAGCGATGATTTTAGCTTTGTCTCGCCATATCCCCGATGCTAACGCTTCGGTGAAACGCGGCGCATGGGATCGCAATAGCTTTGTCGGCGCGGAAGTCTACAAAAAAACTCTCGGCATTGTCGGCTTGGGTAAAATAGGCTCCCATGTGGCCAATGTCGCCAGGGCGATGGGGATGAAACTCCTAGCTTATGACCCCTTTATCTCTACAGAACGAGCTGAACAAATTGGCTGTCAGTTAGTAGAACTGGATTTACTCTTCCAGCAAGCAGACTATATCACCCTACACATCCCTAAAACCCCAGAAACCACCCACTTAATCAATGCCGTAACCCTGGCAAAGATGAAACCCACAGCCCGGATTGTTAACTGCGCTCGTGGTGGGATCATTGAGGAAAGTGCTTTAGCAGCAGCGATCAAAGCTGGTAAAATCGCAGGTGCAGCCTTGGATGTGTTCGAGTCAGAACCACTGGGAGAATCGGAATTGCGATCGCTAGGCAAGGAAGTCATCCTCACCCCCCACTTGGGAGCATCCACCGCAGAAGCGCAAGTGAATGTAGCCATCGATGTCGCCGAACAAATTCGGGATGTACTTTTAGGACTACCAGCACGTTCAGCCGTCAACATTCCCGGACTCGGCCCCGATGTGTTGGAAGAACTCAAACCCTATATGCAACTAGCAGAAACTCTAGGTAACCTAGTGGGACAGCTAGCTGGCGGACGAGTGGAAGTACTCAATATTCGACTGCAAGGGGAACTCGCCACTAACAAAAGTCAGCCTTTGGTAGTAGCTGCCCTCAAAGGACTGCTTTACCAAGCCTTGCGCGAACGCGTAAATTACGTAAATGCCAGCATAGAAGCCAAAGAACGGGGAATTCGGGTAATTGAAACCCGCGATGCTTCCATTAGAGATTATGCTGGCACACTGCATCTAGAAGCTACGGGTACTTTAGGTACTCATTCCGTCACAGGAGCTTTGTTGGGTGAGCGAGAAATCCATCTCACCGACGTTGATGGTTTCCCCATTAACGTCCCACCCAGTAAATATATGGTGTTTACCCTACACCGTGATATGCCGGGGATTATCGGTAAACTCGGTTCGCTGCTTGGCAGTTTCAATGTGAACATTGCCAGTATGCAAGTCGGTCGAAAAATCGTCCGTGGTGATGCAGTCATGGCTCTCAGCATAGATGACCCTTTACCTGAGGGCATTTTAGATGAGATTATTAAAGTCCCTGGCATTCGGGACGCGTACACAGTAACACTTTAATTTTGGATTTTGGATTTTGGATTTTGGATTGGTAATGGATAATTGCTCATTGTTTTTAGCATTGACCATTAACCGTTACCAATTCCCCAATCTAAAATCTAAAATCTAAAATCTAAAATTATATGGCAAACACCTGGTGGGAACTACAAATTTTATGCGATCCAGACCTAGAAGATTCTATCTTTTGGCGACTGGAAGATTTTGGTTGTCGTGGCACAGCCAGTGAAAGCAAAGGAAATTCCTCTTTAGTCAGGGGTTACTTGCCGACAATTCAAACACAACTACTAGATTTGGCAGCACTATCGCTGCGGCTGCGTCAAGATGCTCTTTGTGTTGGAGTTTCATCTCCCACCCTACGCTGGCAATTGATTGATGAAGAAGATTGGGCGACTAGTTGGAAGCAATATTGGCAACCCCAAGAAATTGGCGATCGCTTTCTCATTAACCCTGCTTGGCTACCATTACCAGAAACAACCGAACGGTTAGTAATTCGTCTCGACCCTGGTGTAGCATTTGGTACGGGTAACCATGCCACCACCCAGTTATGTTTGGAATCTCTGGAAATGCGTCTGAGTGAAGTACCACAATCATTTGTGGGGACTGGTGGCAAACAAGAACATACGGTAATTGCGGATATTGGCTGTGGTTCTGGTATCCTTTCCATTGGAGCGCTGCTACTGGGAGCAGAGAAAGTCTATGCAGTGGATACTGACCTTTTAGCGGTGCAATCAACTATCAGCAATGCCGCATTGAATGACATTAGCCCAGAACATTTACTACCTGCACAGGGAAGCGTAGATGTTTTGACAAAACTGCTGGAAAAGCCAGTGGACGGTATTGTTTGCAATATTTTGGCTAATGTGATAATTGAGTTGGTTCCAGAAATGAGTGCGATCGCTAAGCCTAACACTTGGGCTATTTTCAGCGGTATTTTACTCGAACAATCTAAAGATGTTGCTGACGCTTTAGAAAAAAATGGTTGGGTGGTTGCTACTCTGTGGAAACGCAAAGAATGGTGTTGCTTGAATGTCAGGCGTTCTTAACCAAAAATATCAACTGCAATCACCCCGCAAACAACCTAATTGTTTCTTTTGCCTGAGTCACTAGCTCTAGTTGAAAATTCATACTTTTGGATAACTTGCTCAATCTTAGAAGTCACCACATTTATTCTATTTTTAACCTTATCAAAATCAATATTCACCCAAATATAGGCTTTGTTGGGTATTTCTTGCTTTTTACCCATAGTTTGTCTCACTTGTCAAAATAATTTATTATATCTATACAATATAGCTCTCCTAATTCTTAAACTACTTTCTCAAGACATATAAGTAGATATACTTAATGTTTGCTTAAGGTTTTCGTTGCTAGTAGTTGAATCAAACGGGGATTCGTAGGCTAGCAAGCAGTGCTAACCGACTAAAAAAGACGCGACGTTTCGCGCCTTTGGGAACTAACACCAAATCTACTTAAATAATTGTTTTTAGATGTTCCACCAACTGCGCTGCTTGTCTTACACCCTCAATTCGCTCCACAGGCTCACCCTTCTTAAATAGTACTAGGGTTGGTAGGGCATAAATTTGATACTTGCTAGCCAATTCAGTGTATTTTTCTGTGTCGATTTTTACAATCCGCAGGCGATCGTTGAGTTGGGCATTCACTTGTTCTAAAATTGGCACCATCATCTGACATGGCCCGCACCATTCAGCGTAAAAATCCACCAGTACAGGTACATCAGAACCCGACAGCATCTCTTCAAAGCTGTTAAATTGTTTTTGAGTTGCCATGTGATACACACCGCTTTTCAATTGTTTGTTTCAATATTAATTCTTAGAAAATAAAATCGGTATATGTTTATGGGTTTTTCTGAGGAAAAGATTAGATTAGTCAATCATAGACTAATTCAGCAGGAAAAATATTAAATAATTCTAAGAAAATATACATTTTATATTCTTTTGTGTATGGAAATTAAATGTCTATTTCAACCTATCTTGACCAACCAAATAATTATACAGAGGTTTACGAGACTGATGTTTACCGAAAAGTTGGGTCTAAAGCCCCGTGCTTCTAGTACGGCTTTATATTATATTATATTCTTTTATCTGCAATATTCCATGATAAAATATAGAAATGATAGTAAGAGAAGCCAAGCTACTAAACGGAACTAAGGAACAATATCAAGCTCTTGATGATGCCATTCGCACTGCCCAATTTATTAGGAATAAAGCGATTCGCTATTGGATGGATAATCAAGGGATTGGTAAAGCTGACTTGTATAAGCTGTGCAAAGACTTAGCGACTGAATTTGACTTTGCTTTAAAGTTAAATTCGGCTGCGCGTCAAGCCAGTGCCGAAAGAGCATGGACTGCTATCTCAAGTTTCTATAAACGTTGTAAAAAGCAGGAGAAAAAGAAAGGTTATCCCAAGTTTAAAAAGCATTCTCGCTCTGTAGAGTATAAAGTGTCAGGCTGGAAACTATCTGATGATTGCAGAATTATTACTTTCACGGATGGCTTTAAAGTTGGCTCTTTATCTGTATTCTGCAATTCATCCACACGAGAAGACCTTCATCGACTTAAAATTAATCGTGTCCGAGTAGTAAGGAGAGCGGATGGATATCACGCTCAATTCTGCTTTGATGCTGATCGCAAGGAAGTTGGGGAATTCACTGGTAACGTTGTTGGATTGGACTTAGGGTTAAAATATTTTACCAAAGACCAAAATGATAATGCTGTAATTTATCCGCAATTTTTGAGGAAGTCAGAGCGCAGACTTAAAAAAGCGCAGAAGCGGTTGAGTAAAAAGTTTGTCAAAGGTAGAAAACCGCAGTCAATCAATTATCACTCTTGCAGAAAACGATTAGGTAGAGTTCATCTAAAAATCCAAAGACAGCGTAAAGATTGGGCTATAAAGCAAGCCCGATGCGTGGTTCACTCTAACGATGTGATTGTTTATGAGGATTTGAAGATTGCGAACATGGTCAAAAATCACCATTTGGCTAAATCGATTTCTGACGCTAGTTGGTATCAGTTCACTCAATGGCTAGACTACTACGGAAAAATCTGGGATAAAGCAGTTGTGGCAGTGTCGCCAAACTATACATCTCAGGACTGTAGTAATTGTGGACATAGAGTAAAAAAGTCACTTCTTCCCCGAACTCATTCATGTCCTAATTGCAAAATATTGATCTGCCGTGATACCAATGCGGCTCTCAATATTTTGCAGAAGGGAATGAAGATATTAGGAGTTGAGTGGCAGAATAACAGTACCTTTGGGCAAAAGGGATCTGCCTCTATTGAGGGAAAGCATGGGGAGAAGACCGCCAATACTATTGATTGTTACTTGATATAGCAAGCGGATTTCTGTGAACCATGAATTAGAATCCCCGACCGTTCACGGCGGGGAGTATGTCAAATACTTACTAGTTTATCCAATCTGGCCATGTCTACGACAAGCTCACCTACGGAGCTATAATAACGATCGCAATTGGGAAAATTTTGCTAATCGTATCCACCAAATTATTACTAAAGTTGAAAGTTTTAAAGGACAGTTAATCGAGTTATATCTAGCTAAAAACGATGTAGAACCTTATTTATTTATTATCTATAAATTATCTAATTTGCATGATGCTAGCAAGATTGTGACGCCGCAATAGTAAGATTTTACCCAAACAATATTCCGATGTTCCCTAAATCACCATAAGATAATTAGCGCGGTATTCTCAGTTTGAGGAACATCAAATGACACTATTAAAAGATAAAGTCGCAATTGTCACAGGTGCTTCGCGGGGAATTGGACGAGCGATCGCCATTGAATTAGCCACACAAGGAGCGATCGCAGTTGTCAATTATGCCAGTTCCAGTGCAGCAGCTGAGGCAGTTGTTGCTGAAATTATAGCAGCGGGAGGTCAGGCGATCGCCCTACAAGCAGACGTTTCTAAAATCGAGCAAGTAGAGGCGCTAGTTAACGCCGTCATGGAAAAGTTTAAGCGTGTAGATATTTTAGTCAACAACGCAGGTATTACCCGTGACACACTGCTTTTGCGCTTAAAGCCAGAAGATTGGCAAGCCGTGATAGACCTGAATTTAACTGGTGTATTCTTATGTACACGCGCCGTCAGTAAAATAATGCTCAAACAGCGATCGGGGCGGATTATCAACATTAGCTCAGTTGCAGGGCAAATGGGCAACCCAGGTCAGGCAAACTACAGCGCCGCCAAAGCAGGTGTAATTGGCTTTACTAAAAGCGTTGCCAAAGAATTTGCGTCTCGTGGGATCACCGTTAACGCCGTCGCCCCTGGATTCATCGCCACGGACATGACCAGCGACCTCAACAACCCCGAAGATATTCTCAAATTCATCCCACTTGGTCGCTTCGGTGAAGCAGAAGAAGTCGCTGGTATGGTGCGCTTCCTAGCCGCCGACCCCGCCGCCGCCTACATCACCGGACAAGTTTTTAATGTTGATGGTGGGATGGTAATGGCATAGAGAGTTAGGAGCTAGTAATTTTCCTAGTGGCGTGGCAAGACTAAAAAGTTGCAATAAATTTTCTTGTGAGTCCCTACTAATACCTTGCAACAAATAAACCGACTGTAGGGGCGTACAGCTGTACGCCCCTGCCATTTTTTCAATTTGAATCTACTTCCTAACGGCGTCTACCCGTACCAAATGAGCGACTGCCCGAAGAACGTCGGCCAGTACCAAAACCACTACCAGAATTGCGTTTGGTAGTACTAGAACTGCCAGAGGGTCGCAAGTTACTACCACCAAAACCAGAACCAGAGGGACGGCTATTACCTGTAGTAGTACGTGGCGTATTGCGTACAGTTGAACTGCCGGGATATGACCTTCTAATCGTCCCTGTACTGCGGAAAGCAGTGCGATTTCTCACCGCTGCGGGTGGTTCGTTATAGCGAGTTCGATAGCTTTGAACTGCTTGGTCATAGCTGTTGCCATATCCACCATAGCCACTCATCACTCCTCCTGGTTGATAGACAGGGGGTACATAATACTGGGGTCTAAATAATAGACTACCAATGGCTTGACCTGCTAAGCTACCAGCCACAGACCCGGCAAAGGGTGCCCAGAAGCTATTTTCTTGACGAACTACGACCGTTTCTTGTTTTCCTGTTTGGGGATTAGTTTTGTTCTCGGTGACGTTGTGGACGTAGGCAATTTTAAAATCTTCTGTGAGATATAAACTTGGCTGCCCATTTTCTACCTTCAGATAAGTTTTTTTACCCTGCTTAATTTCGTCATCAGTTAGCCGTGCCATTTGCAAATTTTCAGTTGCAAAGGTTGGGGGTGTGTTGTTTAGTAAAAACAGGCTGTACTGCCCAGTTGCATCATCGTAAGTAACTTGTTGAATTTGATACTGACCATCACTCAATTTGGTGGTGGTCGAGGTTTGGCTAACGTTCTTAGCTGGAGGATTAGCTTGCTCTGGGCCTCCACAAGCTACAGTTGTCAAACACAAACTCAGTGTTAAAACAACGACTGTAAATTTACGTAGTATGGTCATGATCATTGCATTATCGTCCTATGTCCGAGCTTAACAATTTCTTGATGTGAGTAGTAAGTACGGACTACCCAACATAGAGGAAAATTCAGAATTCAGAATTCAGAATTCAGAATGGGCAACTCTTGGAGACGCACTCGCGTTCGCCCCGCTGCGCTAACAGAATTGGAAAGTAAAACAGGCTTTATGCCAGGCTTTGAGACTGACGTTGTGTACTTCACTTTCTTTGTAATCTGCTGTATTACAAGGGAACCAATTCAGGGTAATATTCCAACAGTTGATCGCTAGTCAGTTCATCGCCTAACTGCGCTGGTGAGAAATGTACTTGGACTGCCCGTAGTTTATGACTGTAATGCAAATTGATCAAGGCTTTCAATGCTTCCTTGATTGCCTGAGCGCTAGAAAGATCGGTTTCCAAATCTGGCACTTCTCCTTCATAAGCTACTGTAATCATCACAATAACGTTGCGAGTTACAGGTACAGATAAAGGTTCATCAAATCCAGAGGTAGAACTGTAATCTGGTTCACTGAGATATCTTTGGGCGGAGTCAGTAAACAATTCATTGACATAATCCCCTGCTTCGCCTTCATTCCAAAATACATCTCCTTCATTGGCAGCGGAAAGCCAGTAATCATCGTATTGCAAGAGGGTTTGGGAGAGTTCTACCAATGCTTCGCCCAAAACTTCTAAGTCGCCATCGGCATCGATCGCATCCCTACCAGCACTATTTAATACTCCCAAAATAGGTGCTACCTCACCTCCCCCCAAGTGCAGAAACAGGCGAAAGACCACATACCGAGTCCGACCAATCATTTTATTAAATGAGTCGCGCATTTTTCCTCCAAAGTTTTGTCATTAGTCATTAGTCATTGATCGCTGGTTCAATAACTAATATTTAATATCCTATGTCTTATGCTCAATGATTAATGACTAATATAGTGAAACCCTTTAACAAAATCTATAACCATATTTAAAGAAGGTAATATATATTTTGTTGATTCACTAGATTTATCATCATAAACTGAAGCATTGAGAGAAGACCGATTAATAAATCTTTTACCAAAGTTGGGATTGTCATACACAATCAAAGTCTGGGCGCTAGAATTTGTTAAAATTATTTGGGTTGGGGCTTTACAAAAATTTAACTTGGCAGCTACTTCTAGATTTTTTTTCATCCCTTTGATTGTTGTCGCTTTACTTATCGCTTGCTCTAAAAACATATTTAATTGTTTTACCATCTGCGGCGATTTGAAAGATTTTAAATCTGGGTTGGCAACAATTTCAGTATTAATCATTTCCAGCATCTGGGAAATATTTTTTTGGGTAGATGCCGCATCTAGAAAGGGAAGGATTGCAATATAAGCGGTGGGAAATAATGCTTCGTCGCTATCTACACGGAAGGTGAAAATAGTGCGGCGACGGCCACTTTCTATGCTTGGGGGTTGTTTTAGTCCCCGGTATTCTTGAGCAATTTGGTAGTAGGCACCAGCAAGGGCAAAGTTAGGTTCCTGTTCTAGGGCTGCATCAACAATAATACGAATTGTTGGGGGTGTTTCGTTAAAAAAATCTCGTGAATCTTCAGAATCGAATTTTTGGATAATTGAGCGATCGCCTGTGGGGCTAAGATCAACCCATTCACAAGTCATACCTTCGGTTTTTAAACCAAATCTGGAGGTGGCATAAAGTTTTGCACCGGTTAAAGTTGCACCGGTTAAATCAGCACCAATCCATTCTGCCCTAATTAATTTTGCCTGAGTTAAATCCGCATGTACTAAACTTGTATTCGTTAAATTGGCATTGCTTAAATCTGCACCAATTAAATTTGCACCGCTCAATTTTGCCCCGCTCAAATCTGCCCACCGGAGATTCGCCCCCCTCAAATCTGCCCATCGGAGATTCGCCCCGCTCAAATCTGCACCGCTGAGGTTAGTATGGGTGAGGTTTGCCTGTCTGAGTTCAGCATCTCGCAAATTGGCGCCGGTGATGTCACAACGACTCAGGTCAGTGGCGTTTAAGTTAGCCATTTCTAAGTTGGCTCCTGTCATGGAAGCGCCTCTCAACACAGCCTCACTCAAATTAGCGTGACGGAGATTCGCTTGGCGCAGAGTCCCCTCTCGCAAATCGGCGCTGGTGAGGTTAGCCTCGAACAAATCAGCACGACTGAGGTCAGCGCGAATTAACTCGGCACGAATGAGGGAAGCTCCCCTGAGTTGAGCGCGACTGAGATCAGCCCGAATCAAATTAGCTACATTGAGACTGGCGTTATTCAGGACAGCGCTGCATAGATTTACACCACTCAATCTTGCTACATTCAACTTGGCATTGCTCAAGTTAGCTTCATTGAGATTGGCACCACTCAAGTTAACTACACTTAAATTAGCATCGCTCAGATTTACGCCACTGAGCTTAGCCCCACTGAGATTAGCTTCAGACAGTTCAATACCACTAAAGTTTAAGACTCCTGCCGCGTATTGTTCCAGCAATTCCTCTACAGTCATCAATGCTACCTCTGGGATGCCAAGTTTATATAGTGTAAAAAATGAAATGTCAAAATTTAAAGAATGAATATTGGGATTTTAGGACTGGGACTGATTGGCGGGTCTTTGGGTTTTGATTTGCGATCGCAAGGACATCATATCTTAGGAGTTAGTCGCCGTGAATCTACCTGCCAAAAGGCAGTTGCCCTTGGTAGTGTCGATAGCGCATCAGTTGATTTGAGCCTACTGGCAACCGCAGAAGTTGTATTTATTTGCACACCTTTAGCACTTATTGTGCCCCAATTTACACAATTAATCCCTTATTTGTCTCCCACTACAGTTGTGACTGACGTGGGTTCGGCGAAAGTACAAATAGTCGAAGCTATTTCTCCCCTTTGGGATAATTTTATCGGTGGTCATCCAATGGCGGGAACAGCAGACAGTGGCATAGAAGCTGCACAACGGCATTTATTTGTCGATAAACCTTATGTACTCACACCCCTGACCACAACACCGACTACTGCAATTACAATTGTTGAAGAAATTGTGCGATCGCTAGGGGCGAATATCTATCATTGTCAACCAGAACAACATGACCAGGCTGTGAGTTGGATTTCTCATTTACCCGTGATGGTCAGTTCTTCGTTGATTGCTGCTTGTTTGAGTGAAACTGATCCAGAGGTTTTGCAACTAGCCCAAAAGCTTGCTAGTTCAGGTTTTCGGGATACCAGCCGTGTGGGTGGTGGAAATCCAGAGTTGGGGATTATGATGGCGCGGTATAATCGTCAAGCATTGCTGCGATCGCTGCAACAGTATCGCCACAATCTCGATGAGTTGACTAACTTAATTGAGCAAGAAAATTGGGCACTTTTAGAGTCAAAATTGAAATCAACGCAACAGGCACGACCTAATTTTGTTGAGTAGTGGTAATAGATTACGTTACGCTATTGATAACGCACTCATTACTACATTTGGTAAATTAATTGCTGATTTGTTGTGAATGCTTTTTCAAGTAGTTGATGAATTCTATCAAGTCGCACAGAATTCCCAAGCTGAATTCTGGCTCCTGAATTCTGAATTCTTCTTCGGTAAATTTATCAAAATAAACAATGGTAGAACGCCCAATCAAAAAATCAGAACGTCAGTCTCAACCAAGTACTGACAATAATTTGGAAAATTTGGATTCCAAACCTCCTGTTGAATCCAACCCCAAAAGCTCAAAACCAGATCGTAATCGCTCCTCTGGTAAAGGAAAAAAAGGATCGTTTGCAGATGAAAACAAACAACCTGTAAATCCTGCACTATTGCGTGGCCCAAAACCTGTCAAACCTCCAGTCAAAGTTGAAACAGAAGTTGAAACCGAATCTGAGTCTATCTCTGAAGAGTCTGAAGGTTAACATTTTACACAAGTCTTCACTAACAGAAAGACAGTTATATTGAAGACACAAGGTAGCTATGTTTACAGGTTTTTCAGCGTGGAAACATAACTACCTTAAAAGAGTCAGAATTCAGAATTAAAAATTCAGGAGTCAGAATAATTAAATAATCATAATTTATTCTGATTATTTAATATACTCAACATCTTGGATTATTTTTTAATTCTGACTTCTGATTATTGAATTTTGAACTAAAACAGAGAATGTATAGGATTTATATTTGATTTTTGTAAGCTAGGTGCAACTCCAAAAGACTGATTCCCTATCCATACTTAATGTCTATCACGCACGACACAAATAAATTAAAAAATCAAAGCGGATTACTATACTAATTAAAAGAATGATTGCGAGTGATGAATTCACAAAACCCAGATTAAAAACGCTCTTGCCAATATAAAATCCAAAATAATATAATTTGTACCCGATTTTTAGTATTAGGGACGATAAATAATCACTATGTTAAGTCAATTATTGGCTATCAAAAAAGCACTGAGAGAGCGTGGTGAGACATATTTGCTAATAACGATCGCCTTTATCATAGTGATAGTCTTAGAATACATGACACCGCCTGAGTACGTATTTGGCTACCTCTACACAGCGACCATTTTATTAGCAGATTCTCGATTGAATCGGCGAGCAGTATTCGGGGTCACTCTTGCCGCTACAGGATTAACATTATTAAATTTGTTTATCCCAGGAAGAGAAATAATTAATCTTCCAACCTTGGCAAATAGATTAATTGCAGTATTGGCGTTAGTGGTAACTGCGACTTTAAGCGAACGTAACCGCCGTAATGAAGAAGCGATCGCTCATACTCAAGCAAAATTACGCTCTCAAGAACAACTAGCTGGAATGCGTGAAGATTTTATTTCTACCCTGACTCATGACTTGAAAACTCCCCTACTTGGAGCAATTGAAACCCTGCAATATTTTCAAAATGAGCAATTTGGTCAAGTCACGCCCATGCAAGCAAAAGTTTTGCAAACAATGGCTCGTAGTCATCGCAGTACACTGCAATTAGTCCAAACTCTTTTAGATGTCTACCGCAATGATGCCGAAGGGCTGAAACTACAGAGATCGCCTATTAACTTAGCAACTGTGGCAGAAGAGGTAATAGCCACCCTGATGGAACTAGCAAAAACACGTCAGGTTTATATTTCTCTGCATTATGGCGAATCCGATTTTCGCAGCTTTCTTTGGGTAAATGGTGATTCATTGCAACTGGGGCGAGTTTTCACCAATCTTTTGAGTAATGGCATTAACCATACTCCCCGTGGCGGTAAAGTGGAAGTAGTACTTGAAAGTTACTCTAGCGAGCAAGTTGTAAAAATACTTGATACTGGTTCAGGCTTTACCGAAGAAGAGTTACCCCACTTATTTGAGAGGTTTTATCAAGGACATAGCGATCGCCATGTTTCAGGATCGGGACTAGGACTTTATTTAACCAGGCAAATAATTACAGCTCATGGAGGTACAATTTGGGCAGAGAATCGTTCACCACGAGGCGCTGTGTTTGGTTTCCGACTTCCTGCTTGTCCACCACCGGGGAGTTGAGGGAGATGAGGGAGATGAGGGAGATGAGGGAGATGAGGGAGGTGTGTCCGGTGTGGGACGATGGGGAAGAAATCTTTCCCCCCACACTCCCCACACTCCCCACACTTCCTGTTTGCCCAATGCCCAATGCCCCATGCCCCCATGCCCCATGACCAATGACTAAAATCTTACTCGTTGAAGATGATGAATTATTTCGGCTTGGTCTGCGGATGCGGTTGCAACAAGAGACTAGTTTGGAAATTGTTGCAGAGGCAGAAGATGGAGAACAAGCTGTAGAATTAGCCAATCGTTATCCTTTGGATTTGGTTTTGCTGGATATCGGTCTACCCGGAATTGGCGGGATTGAGGCTTGCCGTCAAATCAAGCAGAAGCACCCAACTTTACCAATTCTCGTTTTAACGTCTCGTTCCGAAAAACCTCTGATTTCACGGTTAATTGCTGCTGGGGCACAGGGTTACTGCCTCAAAGGTATTGCCGCTGAGTCTCTGATATTAGCAGTGCGATCGGTTGCAGCAGGGGCTTCTTGGTGGGATCAAACGGCAACAACAGAAATTAGGGCAGCTTTTGAGGGTAATTCTATGACGGTTCCAGCCACAAAAACTGACGAAACCTTAGAAAATCCCTTAACAAAACGCGAACAAGAAATTTTAGCACTAGTAGCAGCTGGCAAAAGCAATCAAGAAATTGCTGAAATTCTCTACATAGCCCCTGGTACAGTGCGGGTTCATGTCCATGCAATATTGCAGAAACTAGAAGTACGCGATCGCACTCAAGCCGCAGTCTTAGCTATCCAAAAAGGATTGGTAGCGCCAGAATTATTAATAAAACAGTGAAAACATCTAAATTGTGTCTTGAGATTGGTCAGTCACGACGAATGTGGCGATCGCAGATAATCGAGGCATTGCCACAATCAGAAATGATGACAGCCAAGCCTTTTACTTTTAATACATTAATACCATTTTGAGCAAATCTTAGTTATTACAGTAATAATACTGTAGTAATTGTGATGCTTTTAGCATAATTTTGTACTTACTTATCAGATTATTTTTTCTCTTTCACCTCAATAAAAAAGGCTATAATTACCGATTTCATTTAGATACGGAAGCGAATGTTTAGACATGCGCTTTCTGTTTATAGTGTTTCCCCAGATGCAGTACAACATCATATCGCAAGTTGTAGGGGCACGGTACTGCCGTGCCCTTACAGGTGTACCTCACGCTTGTGGAGAAACGCTATAGCTGTGTGTAAATAACACTTTAGATTTATGTCAACAATCACGAGTTGCCCAGTTTGATTGGCCAATAATCAGGGTCAACTGTCGGAAAAATAAATTTCTAAATCCCAGCCTAATTTTACACAGGAATTGCAAATGCCAAATCAGAATATTGTATTTATCGATCAAGCAGTCATAGACTACGAAAGCTTGATTGCTGGCATTCAACCAGGGACTAGTGTAGTAATCCTTGACTCGAACAAAGATGGGGTAGAGCAAATCACTCAAGCTTTGCAGGGTGGCAAATACCAATCAGTTCAGATTATCTCCCACGGCAGTAACGGAAGTTTGCAACTAGGAACAACCCAACTCAATGCCAACAATTTGAACTCCTACAGCAATCAGTTGCAACAGTGGAAAAATTATTTAACTGGGGATGCCGACATTCTGCTTTATGGTTGCAACGTGGCATCTTTTGATCAAATTTTTGTGCAAGAGTTGAGCCAAATCACAGGCGCAGATGTGGCAGCTTCTGATGACATCACAGGTAATGCCGAGTTGGGAGGCGACTGGGATTTAGAAGTGAAGGTTGGCTCGATTGAGTCACATTTAGCCTTGACACCAGAGGTAACCAAGGCTTACCGCTCAATTTTACCCTTATCATTTGCACCTGCCAGCAACTTTGATGTGGGAAGTAATGCCCGTTCCGTGACAGTGGGGGACTTCAATAATGATGGAAACTCCGACTTAGCAGTGGCTAACTATGACTCCGACAAAGTTTCAGTGTTGTTGGGTGATGGCAATGGTGGTTTTGGATCTGCCACAAGCTTTAGTGTTGGAAGTAGTCCCGCTTCCGTAACAGTCGGAGACTTCAATAATGACGGTAACTCCGACTTGGCAGTGGTTAACTATGGCTCCGATGCAGTTTCAGTATTGTTGGGTGATGGTAATGGTGGTTTTGGGGCTGCCAAAAATTTTAATCTGGGAAAAAACCCTTATTCTGTGACAGTGGGGGACTTCAATAAAGACCACAACCATGACTTAGCAGTGGCTAACTCTGGCTCCGATAGAGTTTCAGTGTTGTTGGGCAATGGCAGTGGTGGTTTTACAGTTTCCGCTAGTTTCATCGTGGGAAACAATCCTTATTCTGTCACAGTGGGGGATTTCAACAAAGACGGCAACTCTGATTTAGCAGTGGCTAACTATGGCTCCGACACAGTTTCTGTGTTGTTAGGCAATGGGGCTGGTAGCTTTGCGGCTGCTAGCAATTTTGACGTGGGAAACAACCCTTATTCCATCACAGTTGGGGACTTTAACAAAGACGGCAACTCTGACTTAGCAGTGGCTAACTATGGCTCCGACACAGTTTCTGTGTTGTTAGGCAATGGGGCTGGTAGCTTTGGGACAGCTAGCAATTTTGCCGTGGGAAGCAATCCTACTTCGGTGATAGTGGGGGACTTCGACAAAGACAACGACTTGGACTTAGCGGTGGCTAATTCAGGCTCTAATAACGTTTCAGTACTCTTGGGCAATGGCAGTGGTGATTTTGGTACTACCAGTAATTTTGGGGTGGGAAGCAATCCTGTTTCTGTAGCAGTGGGAGACTTTGACAAAGACAACGACTTGGACTTAGTAGTGGCTAATTCAGGCTCCAATAACGTTTCAGTGCCACTGAATACTACTGCACCCCCAAAAGTTAACTTTGGTGCTGCTACCTACAACACTACAGAAGGTAGTACTGCTACTGAGGTAACTATTACCGTTACTTTAGACGTGACTCCCGATACTGATGTCACAGTTCCCATTGTCATTAACAACAGTAGCACTGCTAGCAGTGGCAACGATTATACATTTTCACCCGCTAGTCTTACTTTTAGTGCTGGGGCAGCAGGTTCAAATTTAACTCAACTAGTAACTTTCACCATTCAACCAGACGATTTACCTGAGAATACCGAAACGGTTGTACTTAACTTCGGCACACTGACGGGGGCTGTTGCTGGGACAATCACTGAAACTACTCTAAATATTGCTGCTAACGATGCGATTCAATACGCAATTTCCACCACCACCCCAACTTTAACTGAAGGTAATAGCGGCACTCAATCTGTTACCTTTACCGTCACCCGCAGTGGTGGTATTGGCGTGGCGAGTACAGTGGATTATGCCTTTAGCGGTACAGCAGTTTTGAATAGTGATTATAACAACATTCAGGTTACGAATGGAGGCACTGCTTCATCGGGGACTTTAAACTTTGCAGCCGGAGAAACGACAAAGACGATTAAAGTCGATGTTTTGGGTGAGTATACAGTTGAACTTGATGAAAACATTATTGTTACTCTAAGTAATCCCAATTTCACAACTGCGCCGGAAAGTTCCACAATTACTACCAGTTCAGCCCAAGTAGACATCATTAATGATGATGTCTTTATCCCGACACTAATTAACGAAATTCTGTTTGACCCCCCCAGTACAGATAACCCGAAAGAATATATTGAACTGCGTGGGACTCCCGGTGGGAGTCTAGCACCTGGAACTTATTTAGTTGGCATTGAGGGTGATTCCGGCTCCCCTAATCCTGGCATCGTTCAGGATATTTTTGATTTGTCTGGTAAGCAGTTTGGTAGCAATGGGTTGCTGGTTCTTCTGCAAAAAGGCAATACTTATGCAGTCAACCCTGATGCAAATGTAATAACTAATACTGGAAGTGGAGCGGGATGGGGGAATGGAGCCTCAAGTTCAATCCGTCACACTGGTGGAACAACTGACATCGAAAGTGGGTCTGTTAGTTTTTTTCTGATTCAAGCTACTACTGCACCCATTCTGACCACTGATATTGACTCAAATAACGATGGTATTGCTGATGGCGATAGTTACTCAAATTGGACTGTACTGGATTCAGTTTCTGTTTTAGATGGGGGAACTACAGACAAAGCCTACGGCTCGATTGTATTTAAAAAAGGTTCTGGTGGTTCAGTTCCAACTAATGCCACAGTTGTTAACACCTCATTTATAGCAGGATATGTGGGGCGTTCAGGGAATACCATCGGTTCAACCGCCTCGGATTGGGTAGCGAGTGTAATTACTGGCACAGCACCGAATCTGACATTAGGTACTGTTGCTAACACATCACCTGGAAGCTTTGCTACTCAACCGCTAAATCACATTGGAAGCACTAACTTTGCTCCTGCTGTTAATATCAATTACGCCATTTCAACTGCTACCCCAACTGTAACTGAAGGTAATAGCGGTAGCAAAACTGTCACTTTCACCGTTACCCGTAGTGGCGATACTGGCGTTGCTAGTAGCGTAAATTATGCTCTGGATGGCACAGCAACTTTTAAGAGTGATTACAACAGTATTAAAGTTGCCGGTGTCACAGGTAGTTCATCTGGGATTTTAAAATTCGCCGCTGGGGAAACAACAAAGAATATTACATTAAATGTTGTAGGTGAAAAGGTCACTGAAGCTGACGAAACCATTAATCTGAAGCTGAGTTACCCTAACCAAACAGTTGCGATCGCTCCAGCTACAATTACCATAGTTAACGATGACATCCAACCCACCATCTCCATCGTAGATAAAAGCGGCAAGGAAGATAGCGGCAATCTAGTTTTTACCGTCAAACTCTCCAGTGCCAGCAGTGACGTAATTACAGTTGATTACAACACTAGTAATGATAGTGCGATCGCTGGCGTTGATTACACCCCACTCACAGGAACCATCACTTTCAACCCTGGAGTTACCACTCAAACAATCACGATACCGATTCTCAATGATTTCGTTGACGAATCAACTGAGCAGTTTTTTGTTAATCTCACCAACCCCACCAATGCCAGTTTTAGCGATAATCAAGCTAGTGGTAAGATTACTAACGACGATACAGCCGGTTTAAACATCTCTGCCACCAAGGGACTCATAACTACTGAAGCTGGTGGCACTGATAGCTTCAATATTCAACTCACTAGCCAACCCACTGCCGATGTCACCTTAAATTTAAGTAGTTCCAATGTGAATGAAGGTACTGTTTCAGTTTCTAGCGTGACATTTACCGCAGCTAACTGGAATACGCCCCAAATCATCACAGTTACAGGTGTTGATGATGGTGTTGCAGATGACAACATTGCTTACCAAATCATTACTAGTGCAGCAGTTAGTAGTGATGCCAAATATAACAATCTCAACCCTGACGATGTTGATGTCATCAACGTTAAAAATGGTAATCAAGTTAATAGCATTATCACTGGTACATCCAATAATGATAACTCCTTACAGGGAACTAGTTCAGACGATCTGATTTTTGGCTTTGCTGGTAATGACACTATTGTTGCTGGAGGAGGAAACGATCAGATTTATGGCGGTTTGGGTACTGATAATCTCACAGGGGGCGCAGGCAATGATATCTTTGTGCTTGCTAAGGGTGAGGGTAGAGATACTATCAAAGACTTCAATATTACTGAAGATTTAATTGCTTTATCAGGTGGTTTAAGCTACTCAGGTTTGTCTATTACTCAGAGTGGCAATGATACCTTGATTAAGGTTACTTCTGGTAACGAAAATCTTGCTTTGTTAACTGGAATTACGGCATCAACTTTAAACGCTAGCAATTTCATTACTTACTAGTACAGCAAGACGCCAATAGAGCAACTTTAGCCGATTGATTTAGCTCAATTGGCTTTATCAATTTTTTATATTAATAAAATTACATAATTAGCTTTTACAAATGTTATGGTAGGGAACCGGCAATAGGCAACAGACAATAGGCTTGAAAGTCTTTTGGTGTCTGGGTTTTATTATCAGTTTATGTCCTAACCTAGCTGGCAACTGCTATAACTGTAGGAATTTTACTGCTAGAAAGTTTATCCGACAAGACGTTGACTAATTTAGATATGGAAATTAAAAGTATTTAAGTTTATAACTCAACTCTCAAATTTAATTTTTAGGATATTTGAGCGATCGCAGTAATAATACAGTAGAAAATATAGGATTTTTAGCGTAATTTTGTACTTACTTATCATATTCCTTTTTGCCCTCAAAACAAACGTTATAATTACCGATTCAATTTAGGTAAGGAAGCGGATATTTAGTGCTGCCCGACTAATCCCTACTCCCCACTCCCTACTCCGTATTTTCAAGCCAGGTCTAAGAGGATGTTTGAAAAGTGTCGTATAACACATTAAATTCTGACATTACCCCCCCAACCCCCCTTATAAAGGGGGGCTTTAAGAGATTATTCCCCCCATTTACAAGGGGGGGTAAGGGGGGGTATTAGACACTTTCGGTAATAAATATAGCTTTTCAAACACCCTCTAATAATCAGAGCGCAACTGCCAGAAAACAAAACTTTTAAAACACAAATTAATTTTACTGAGGAATTAGAAATGCCAAATCAGAATATTATTTTTATTGATCAAGCAGTTATTGACTACGAAAGCTTGATTGCTGGTATCCAACCAGGCACTAGTGTAGTAATCCTTGACTCCACCACAGATGGAGTAGAACAAATCACTCAAGCTTTGCAAGATGGCAACTTCGCATCAGTTCAAATTATCTCCCACGGCAGTAGCGGAAGTTTGCAATTAGGAACAACCCTACTCAATGTCAACAATTTGAACTCCTACACTAATCAATTGCAGCAGTGGAGAAATTATTTAACTGAGGATGCCGACATTCTGCTTTACGGTTGCAACGTGGCATCTTTTGATCGAGTTTTTGTACAGCGTCTGAGCGAAATTACAGGCGCAGATGTGGCAGCTTCTGATGACATCACAGGAAATCCCGAATTGGGGGGTGACTGGGATTTAGAAGTGAAGATTGGAGAAATTGAGTCAGATTTAGCCTTGACACCAGAGGTAACTAACGCTTACACCTCAATTTTAGCCTCCAACACAGCGCCAACACTCAACAACACTGGTAATCCCAAACTCGCCGCTATTACCCAAAATGTAATTGATGCTGATAACTCAGGTACTTTAATTTCTGTCATCCTTGCTACAGGTGCAGGTGGTAACCCCATCAGTGATGCTGACACCGGTGCAGTAGAAGGAATTGCGGTCATTGCCGTAGATAATACCAACGGTACTTGGCAATACTCCACAGATGGCGGTAGCAACTGGATTAGTTTCGCTGTATCCCAGACTTCTGCTACATTGCTCAGAGATACAGAAAAAATCCGTTTTGTCCCCAACGCTGGGTACAACGGAATGGCTGCAATTACTTTTCGCGCTTGGGATACCTCAGACGGCAAGGCCAGTGGCACTAGTCACGTAGATCCCGGCGTTGGTGGTGGCACTACCGCCTACAGTAGTGCTACTGAGACTGCCAGGATTTCCATTGCACCTCTTGTAGGATTAAGACCCTATTCCATCGTTACCGACGACTTTGACAAGGACGGTAATATCGATCTGGTAACGGCAAACAAGTCCTCCAACAGCGTTTCAGTGCTTTTGGGAAAGGGTGATGGCACTTTTAAGCCTGCCACCAGCTTTAGTGTGGGGGTAAGTCCTTATTCCGTTGCTGTAGCCGACTTCGACAAAGACGGCAAATTGGATCTGGTAACGGCAAACAATTCCTCAAATAACATTTCAGTGCTGTTTGGAGACACTAAGGCCACTGGTGGCTTTGCACCTGCTGTAAATTTTGCTCTGGCGTCAGGATCATCTCCCATATCTGTTGCAGTGGGCGACTTCAACAAAGATGGAAAATCTGATCTAGTAACGGCGAATAATGCCTTGCAAAATGTTTCAGTGCTGTTGGGAAATGGTATTGGGGGCTTTGCAACTGCCAAAGACTTTAAAGTTCCCAGCCGTCCTACTTCCGTCACAGTGGGCGACTTCAACAAAGATGGAAAATCTGATCTAGCGGTGACGAGCTCTTACTTCAATAACGTCTCAATCCTGTTGGGAAAGGGTGATGGCACTTTTAACTCAGCTACCTCATTTGAGGTAGGAACAAATCCTAACTTTGTGGTCGTAGACGACTTCAATAAAGACAACAAATTGGATTTGGCGGTGGTGAATTCGCTATCTAACAATGTCTCGGTGCTGCTAGGAGATGGCGCTGGTGGCTTTGGAATTGCTACTCATTTTAATGTGGGGTTAAATCCCGTATCCGTCACAGTGATTGACTTCAACCAAGATGGTAACTCTGACCTAGCAGTGGCAAATGCAGACTCTGGCACAGTTTCAGTGCTGCTGGGAAATGGCACTGGTGGCTTTGGAGATGCCACTAACTTTAATGTGGGCACAAAACCCTATTCTCTCACTGTGGGCGACTTCAACAAAGACGGTAAATCTGACTTGGCGGTGGCAAACAGCGAATCTAGAAATGTTTCGCTGCTATTTAACAATCCCGATGAACCCTATGAACCTGTTCCCCCTCAGCCGATACTCATTAACGAAATTCTGTTTGATCCACCAGGTACAGATAGCCCGAAAGAATATATTGAACTGCGTGGTACTCCTGGTGCAACTCTAGCAGCTGGAACTTTTTTAGTTGGAATTGAGGGTGATTCGGCTAGTAACCCTGGCGCTGTTCAAAATATTTTTAATTTGTCTGGTAAGCAGTTTGGCAGCAATGGGTTGCTGGTTCTTCTGCAAAAGGGCAGTACTTATGTACCCAACTCTGGTGCAAATGTCGTAACTAATAATGGAAGTGGAACTGGATGGGGGAGCGGGGCTTCAAGTTCAATCGGTCATACTGGTTCAACCGACATCGAAAGTGGGTCTGTTAGTTTCTTATTGATTCAAAGTACTACTGTACCTCCTACTCTTAGCAATGATATTGACTCGAATAACGATGGTATTGCTGATGGTGCTACTTACTCAAATTGGATTGTCCTGGATTCAGTTTCGGCTTTAGATGGGGGAGCTACAGACATAGCATACGGCTCAATTGTATTTAGAAAAGGTTCTACTGGCGGTTTGGTTACAGCTAATGCCACAGTTGTTGATACCTCATTTGTAGCAGGATATGTAGGACGTTCAGGTAATACCACAGGTTCAACAGCCTTGGATTGGGTAGCAAGTATAGTTACTGGCACACCACCGAATTTGATATTAGGTACTCTTACTAACACATCACCTGAAAATTTTGCTGGTCAGCCCTTAAATCACATAGGGGATACTAACTTTGTTCCTCCCGCTAATATCGATTACGCCATTTCAACTGCGACCCCAAATGTGACTGAAGGTAATAGTGGTAGCCAAATTGTTACTTTCACCGTTAGCCGTAGTGGCGATACTAGCATTGCCAGTACTGTACATTATGTTCTGGATGGCACGGCAACTTTTGGCACTGATTACAACACTATTAAGGTTGCAGGTGTAACAAGTGCTGTATCGGGATCTGTAATCTTTGCTGCTGGAGAAACAACAAAGGCTATTACATTTAATGTTCTGGGTGAAAAGGTCACTGAAGTTAATGAAACCATTAATCTGACGCTGAGTCACCCGAACCAGTTAGCTCCTGTTACCGACCCAGCTACAGTTACCATAGTTAACGATGACAACCCACCCACTATCTCCATCGCCAATAAAAGTGGTAGCGAAAGCATTGGTAATCTCTCTTTTACCGTCCAACTCTCCAACGCAAGTAGTGATGTCATCACAGTCGATTACAACACTAGTAATGATACTGCGATCGCCAACCTTGATTACACCCCACTCACAGGAACCCTGACTTTTAACCCTGGAGTTACCACTCAAACAATCACGATACCGATTCTCGAAGATTTTGTTGATGAATCTAGTGAGCCCTTTTTTGTCAATCTCACTAATCCCACTAATGCTTCCATTACTGATAACCAAGCTAGTGGTACTATTACTGACAACGACATAGCGGGTATTACTATCTCTCCTACCACTGCACTCGTAACTACCGAAGCTGGTGGCACTGCTAACTTCAGTATTCAACTCGATACCCAACCCACTGCTGATGTCACGTTAAATTTAACCAGTTCCAAGGTTAGTGAAGGTACTGTTTCAGTTTCTAGCGTCACATTTACCCCAGCTAACTGGAATACGCCTCAAATCATCACGGTGACAGGTGTTGATGATGGTGTTGCAGATGACAATATTCTTTACCAAATCATTACTGCCAAAGCAGTTAGTATTGATACCAAATATAATAATTTCAACGCTGATGATGTTGATGTGGTTAACATTAAAAGTGGCAATCAAATTAATAGCATCATTACTGGTTCAGCCAATAATGATAACCCTTTGCAGGGAACTAGCTCAGACGATCTGATTTTTGGCTTTGCTGGTAATGATGTGATTGTTGGCGGGCTAGGAAACGATCAACTTTACGGCGGTTTGGGTACTGATAATCTTACAGGAGGTGCAGGTAGTGATATCTTTGTGCTTGCTAAAAATGAAGGTAGAGATACTATCAAAGACTTCAATATCAGTGAAGATTTGATTGCTTTATCAGGTGGTTTAAGCTACTCAGGTTTGTCTATTACTCAAAGCGGGAATGATGCGTTAATTAAGGTTATTTCTGGTAACCTCAGTATTGGTTTGTTAACTGGAATTACGGCATCCAATTTAAACGCTAGTCATTTTATTACTTTGAGTTGATTTATAAACAGGAGTCAGGAGTCAGAATTCAGGAGTCAGAATACTCTACCCATAAAGAGAAATATAAATGTCAGTAGGGTGTGTTATGCCGTAGGCTAACGCACCTTCAATAATTACAGGTGCGGCGTCAATACGGTTCGGTTAAGGTTTTTTGATGAAAATTTTAGATCACAAAGACGCGATAAATCGCCGTCTCTACAAGAATCAGTCCTTATTCTGTGTTTTCAAGAAATTAGTTAATCGCTCTCATTAGTTTTTGTGGATTGAGCATAGCATTGAAAAGAATTCAGGAGTAAAAATTCAGAATTATTCTGTACGAATGAATTCTGAATATTGGTTTCAAGTATTTTTTATCAACCAAAATTTACATAATATTTAATGGGTCTACATCTATGGTCAAACTCACAGATTGGGGACAAAGCGATCGCACTTGTTCCCAATCTGGCAATTGCGGCAATTCATCAGGAGCGAATTTAATCAATATTTGCCAACGATAACGATTAGCTACTCGTAAAATACTCGCTGGTGCTGGCCCCAATATCTCTAATTCTTCGTTTGCACTTAAAGCTGTGGCGATTATCTGGGCTGTATTCTGCACTTGAATGGGATCGAGACTACTCAAGCGCAACAAAATTAACCTTCCATAGGGGGGATAATTCAAGGCTTGGCGCTGTTCTAATTCTGCCTGAGAAAAAGACTGATAATCATGCGATCGCACTGCCTGAATTACTGCATGTTCGGAAGTATAAGTTTGTACAATAACTCTACCTGGATCGTCGCCTCTCCCAGCACGTCCAGCTACTTGAGTCAAGGTTTGAAATGCGCGTTCGCTGGCACGATAATCTGATAAATTCAGCAACCCATCGGCGGCAACAACGCCTACCAGTGTCACCTGCGGCAAATCTAAACCTTTGGTGAGCATTTGCGTACCTACTAATAAATCTGCTTCGCCGTTAGCAAACTGCGTAAGTAGGGTACGGTGTGCGCCTTTGTTGCGGGTGGTATCACTATCAAACCGAATTAAGCGTAATTGCGGAAACTGTCGCGCTAGTTCCTGGGTGACTTTCTGAGTACCACTACCGAAGAATTTGAGGTAAGGGGAACTGCAATCGGGGCAAAATTTGGGATGCGATCGCGTATAGTTACAGTAATGACACCGCAATAATTCCGGCGCTCCCTCTTCGGTGTGATGATATGCCAGCGACACATCACAGTAGGGACATTCCAACACATAGCCACAACTGCGGCAAGATACAAAAGTACTGTGTCCCCGACGATGGATAAATAAAATTCCTTGCTGCTGTCTTTCTTTTAACTGTTGCAAAGCTTCTTGCAAGGATCTACTAAATATAGAACGATTTCCCTGCTGCAACTCTTGGCGCATATCCACAATTTCGACTGGCGGTAGTGGGCGGGAATTGATGCGTTTGGGGAGGGAAAGGTAGTGAGTGGGGAGTGGGGAGTGGGGAGTGGGGAGTGGGGAGTTAGGAGTGAGGAGTGAGGAGTTAGGAGTTAAGAATTCTTCCCCTGCTTCCCCTGCTTCCCCTGCCCCTCTACCCCTCTGCTCCCTCACACTCAACCAACTTTCCAAGGAAGGGGTAGCGGAACCTAAAACCAGGGGGCAATTTTCTAATTCGGCTCGCCATTGGGCGACGGTGCGGGCGTGGTAGGTGGGGATGGGTGAGTCTTGCTTGAAGCTGCTGTCGTGTTCTTCATCTAAGATGATTAAACCCAAGTTGGGTAAAGGGGCGAAAATGGCGCTGCGGGTGCCAATCACAACTTGGGGTTCTCCGGTGAGCATTTGTCGCCAGGTGTCGTAACGTTCACCGTCTGAGAGGGCGCTGTGATATACGCTCACTTTATTGCCAAAGCGGGCGCGAAAACGATCGGTTAGTTGGGGTGTGAGTCCAATTTCTGGGACTAAAACCAGGGCGGATTTGCCGACTTTCAGTAGAGGAGCGATCGCTTGCAAATATACTTCGGTTTTTCCGGAACCTGTCACCCCATGCAACAAAACTTGAGCAAATCCATTTAATGACTCGATTGTTGCTAGGGCGCTGGCTTGGGCTGAATTTAACGTTTTTGGTCGATCTTGAGCTAATGTCGGGCTTTGTTCTGTTCGCAATACTTCCCGTTCTTCGATGACGATATAACCCTTTTGTGCTAGGGTCTTCAAAATCGAGGAACTAGCATTGCAAATTTGCAATAATTCACTTTGCCACAACTCCCCACCACGCCGCCGCAAGACTTCCAAAATTTCTCGTTGGCGAGTTGTTAATTCACGATCAAATGTACTGCCCACTAGCGTCACTGCTTTTTCAAATTTCGGCTTAGTCAGTTGGGGCGGTTCTAAGTAACTTTCTACTAAACCTCGTCGCAATAGTTCGCGGACTCCCTGGTAAGCTCGTTGGACTTGATTTTGTAAGTACCGAAAGCTATAATCACCGTCTGCTTGTTGCTGTAGGAGTTGGAGAATTTTATCAGCATCTTTATTGTTAACTTTGGCTACTAAACTTTGAAAGCTTAATAAAGCCAAAATTTTAATCAAATAATTATTTTCGATTGTATTGAGTAAATAAAACTCAATTAGGCAAGAATAAGCTTGAGGAATCACACGCATCAAAGGTGTATCTAACCAAGCATTAATATTAGTGTTAGTAGACACTGCTGCACCGGCCACAGTTAAGCGGATGCGACGCTGCGATCGCCCCAATAATCCTGGTGGTAGTGCTGTACGTATTACCTGAATCATTTGTGTGTAGTAATACTGCGATACCCGTTCCATCAGAGTCCAATAACTATCGCGGAAAAATTTCTTTTGAATAACATCTTCCACATCCCGAATTTTTTCTAGCGGTAAGTCTGTCGGAGGTTTTGCCAGCAATCTAATGGCTACTCCTGTTAGGTGTTGTGCGCCAAATGGCACATTCAAAATATCTCCAGGTTTTACTTCTAACCCGGCTGGCGATCGATATACATATAGATTTCCACCTTTTTCTACTTCTGTTGCAGTTCCTGGACAGTCTACCAGTACTTCAACCCAACGATTAACAGTTGCACCTGACTGGTAAGATTCCCCAGGTTCTGCTACTACTAAAGAAGATAAACTTACGTCATTAATATACATAGTCGCTGACTTAATAGTTAGATATTTTACTCACCTAGCTTCTGAATAACTAAACTCTAATTTTTTGCTTTCTTAGACATAAATGGTATTTCTCAATACTGTTATTCCTCATAATACTTGATAAGTTTCCTCTTATGTAATCTACTAGACAAATTCGTATCAACTTTACATGCAATAAATATCTGGGGTTCTCTATACAAATAAAAGCATCTTGGCTATTGCTGCAAAAGTTGCTCTATCTACTAAATAGGGAGTAGCCTTTTTCCGCCTATCGATAGATATTCAACCCTTTATGCATATGAGATGCTTTTATACAAATAAGAATATCCCGAAATTAAGCTGCCATCATTGTAATTTGTATCATCAGGGTAACTTACATTCGGGAATGCATAACCCCAACACCAGGTTTTCGTTTTATCCAGTGACTTCCAGCACCTAGACATTAAAAATATTTAGAAAGATATATGAAGATTTAAGAAATCTGGATAGTTAGCTGAGATTTTTATATTTGTTAAGTTGAGAAAGTTTGAGGGGGTTTGACATATTTGGTAATTAAGAAAAGAATGAAGAATATATCTGTTTTCAGCCTGAGAAACAAGTGTTGTTGGGTGCGAAAGCCAGTTACGTTATAGCTTGTATCTAACTGTAACCCTTATTTAGTAGGTACTAGCAATTTTTATTCCTGAAGAGAAATTAGCATAAGCTTGTATTCGGCTATATAAACGGGTGCATTCTTACCTTAGGGAAAACTACCAAGCCTCAAACGAGTAGCTGTAACTAAATTATGTACCAAACAAAGCAACGATCCCTAAAGGAAACTATGAATATTGTTGAATTGGGAAAAATGGAAATACTGGAGAATACTGCTGAGAGTGAAGAACTATTACTGGAGAATTTAGATGCAGTAGCTGATGAAGAGCCTCAAATTTTAGTAGAAAATTTGGAATCGGAGGAACGGGATGGAGATGAAATGGCAGCGGCTCGTCCTTCGGGATACAATAAAACCGAACATGATGATGCTGTAGGCGCGTTTTTTAAGGAAATGGCGCGTTATCCGCTGCTAAAACCGGATGAAGAAGTGGAGTTAGCACGGCGAGTTAGGTTTCTCGAAGAAATTAGGGAATTACAAGCTACTTTACAGTCAAAATTGGGACAGGAACCTAGTAAGTTAGAAGTAGCTTCTGAGCTAGAAATGACAGAAAAGCAATTAGAAAGTCGCTTATATCAAGGTAGAGTAGCGAAACGTAAAATGATTCGCTCTAATCTGAGATTAGTAGTTTCTATTGCGAAGCGATACCTGAATCGGGGAGTACCTTTTCTGGATTTAATTCAGGAAGGAGCAATGGGTTTAAATCGTGCTACAGAAAAGTTTGATCCAGATAAAGGATATAAGTTTTCTACTTACGCCTATTGGTGGATTAGACAAGCGATTACTAGAGCGATCGCTAATGATGCGCGAACAATCAGGCTACCAATTCATATTGTTGAAAAACTTAACAAACTCAAAAAAGCACAACGAGAACTCAAGCAAAAACTCTGTCGTAATCCTTCCGAAGGTGAAATGGCGGAAGCTTTAGAAATTAGTGTCCAACAACTACGTCAACTACAACAATTACGCCGTCAAGCACTTTCTCTCAACCACCGTGTTGGTAAAGAAGAAGACACAGAATTGATGGATTTGTTAGAAGACGAAGATAACCTATCTCCAGAAGCAAAAATGAACGAAAACATGATGCGTCAGGAGATTTGGGAAGTATTGGGTGACGTGTTAACTCCACGGGAAAAAGACGTAATTTCTTTACGCTATGGCTTGACAACTAGCGAACCCTGTACCTTGGAAGAAGTTGGCAATATGTTCAATCTTTCGCGTGAGCGGGTGCGACAAATTCAAAGTAAAGCCATGCGAAAATTGCGGCGTCCCCACATAGCAAAACGGTTAAAAGGTTGGTTGATCTAACAATTTTACCCGATAATTAAGACCTAATACCAAGTTAGGATAAATAGAGATTATTGGAATAGTCTTTAGCAAAGACATTTAATCCAAAATCGCAGTTGCGCTTCCAGCGCACCAGAGGTGCGACTTAAAATCCCAAATTGGTATGATACCTGACCTCATTATCTCTCATCACGAAACATTTTTTGAGCGGGGGCGATCGCCACTGCAAAAAAACCGGGTGTTTTGTACCTTTTTTCGGCTTTTGTTTAGTCATTAATCAAAAAAAATTGCACAGTTGACTATAGACTATGGACTATGAACTATGGACTATAGACTAATGACTGCGAGTAGCAATTTGATTGTGCGTTTTGCCGAGCCAGCTGATTACAGCGTACTGTTTAAATTAATTGAAGGGCTTGCTGAGTATGAAAAATTATCTCACGCTGTCACCGGCAATGCTCTAGCACTTAAGGAACATTTATTTGGTTCCCACAGATATATAGAAGCAATACTAGCAGAATCTGGCAGTCAAGCTGTTGGGTTTGCCCTATTTTTTCATAATTATTCAACATTTCTGACCAAGCCAGGAATTTATTTAGAAGATTTATTTGTTTTACCAGAATATCGCAGGCAAGGTATTGGTAGAGCTATCCTGACTAAAGTAGCCCAAATAGCCGTAGAACGTAATTGTGGACGGTTAGAATGGAGTGTGTTGGATTGGAATGAATCAGCCCAAGAATTTTACCGTAGCATGGGAGCATCCATATTAGATGATTGGCGAATTTGTCGTGTAACAGAAGATGCACTGAATAAGTTAGGGGCTGTGTAAAAATCAAATTATTGTAGGGTATGTTATCTGAATTCTGAATTCAGAATTCAGAATTCTGAATTCTGAATTCTTTTTTAAGACTAAGTTTGACAGCTTGTCATTTGACTATGGCAGCGGCTCAACTGACAATTATGGAGGATATTCCACCGAATCAGCCGTTATTGCAGAGGGAACACGAAATGAAAAAAATTATTACAGTCATGCTGTTAGGCATAGCAATCTTCACCTTTGCCTTCAGTAGTCCAGCTTTAGCCGCAGATGTTGCTAGTGGAGCTAAATTATTTAGTGCTAATTGTGCTTCTTGTCATGCAGGTGGCAAGAATTTAGTGAAAGCAGAAAAGAGCTTGAAAAAGGACGCTTTGGAAAAGTATGGCATGTACTCAGCAGAGGCGATTATTGCTCAAGTTACAAACGGTAAAGCTGCCATGCCTGCTTTTGGCAAACGTTTAAAGCCTGAGCAGATTGAAGATGTTGCTGCTTATGTGTTTTCACAAGCAGATAAATGGAAGTAGAACTGAAATGCTCAGAATTCAGAATTCATAACTCAGAATTCAGGAGTAAAAGAGTCTTCATATCTGGCTTGAAATCTGAGGTTCCGTACTTCATTTAGTTGCAAACTACTGTAATTTCAAAGATTAATAATTAGCGGGACACAAAGCCCCGCTAATTTTATTACTGCGGAAATTATCATACTATTTTCAAAAATATTTGCAACATACTAATTGTCTGTAGGGGCGTACAGCTGTACGCCCCTAACTATACTCTGTCGTATTTTTATTTCAAATTAGCATCAGTATAGCGGTTCCCATTCAGATCCAGTACAACACCATATCGCAAGGTGTAGGGGCACGACAGCACTGCCGTGCCTTTACAGTTGTACTTCACGCTTGTGGGGAAACGCTATAGTACTGGATTATGCGGTGAAATTTATACGTAGACTTTAACTTAAATTTACATTTAATTAAGTAAAATCTCTGATAAAGAAATAGTTGAGCTTTTGATCAAACTCATAACTAGATCTACAAAAACTGATATTAAGAATACGTAAAGGGGAATACTAAGGCTGAGTCACAATATTATAAATAACACTGCAATGTTAGTATTATCCAATGATATACTCCCGCTTTCTGGATATCACATCACAGAGCAAATTTATTCAGGTATTAAAACCTTAGTTTATCGAGCTATCAGAAAACAAGACCAAAAAACAGTAGTCATCAAAGTGATGCGGAATGAGTATCCTACCATCCATGAAATTGCCCAATTCCGGAATCAATATACAATCACTAAAAACCTCAATTTGAAGGGGATAGTTAAACCTCTAACCTTAGAAAATTACCGTAACGCCTATGCCTTGGTGATGGAGGACTTTAGCGGACTATCACTCAAAGATTGGGGAAAGAGGAAAGAAAAAGATATTTTGAGCTTAGGGGAGTTTTTCCACATCGCCATACAAATAGTATCTACCCTAGAGCAACTGCATCGCGATCGCATTATCCACAAAGACATTAAACCAGCCAATATCCTAATTAATCCTAGCACTCTCGAAGTCAAACTTATTGACTTCAGTATCGCTACCCTATTACCAAGAGAAATTCAATTCCTTACGAGTCCTAATGTCCTAGAAGGAACATTAGCTTATATTTCCCCCGAACAAACTGGAAGAATGAATCGTGGTATTGATTATCGTAGCGATTTTTATTCCTTGGGAGTTACATTTTTTGAGCTTCTCACCGGACAACTACCCTTCACTAGTAATGACCCGATGGAGTTGGTCCACTCTCATATTGCCAAACAACCAGACAAAATCAAAATTCAAAATTCAAAATTCATAAATCAAGAGATTCCCCAAGTACTTTGTGACATCGTAATGAAATTAATGTCCAAAAATGCTGAAGACCGCTATCAAAGTGCCTACGGACTTAAGCATGATTTACAGATGTGCTATAAGCACTTGGAAGAAACTGGCAATATTCCACCTTTTCAGTTAGCGAGTACAGATATTTCAGACCGTTTTCTGATTCCTGAAAAACTTTACGGTCGTGAACCAGAAGTAGCAAACCTTCTTGCAGCTTTTGACCGTGTGACGCAAGGGAGAACGGAAATGGTCTTGGTTGCAGGTTTCTCTGGTATTGGCAAAACTGCGGTAGTTAACGAAGTTCATAAACCCATTGTCCGACAACGTAGTTACTTCATTAAAGGTAAATTTGACCAGTTTCAACGAGAGATTCCCTTGTCAGCATTAGTACAAGCTTTTAGTGATTTAATCGGGCAAATATTGATAGAAACTGAAGCTCAAATTCAACAGTGGAAAATCAAAATTATTTCAGCACTGGGTGAACAAGCTCAGGTAATTAGTGATGTGATTCCTGCATTAGAGCAAATTATTGGCAAACAACCAAAGTTTGCTGAACTCTCTGGTAATGCTGCCCAGAATCGCTTCAATTTATTATTTAAAAGATTTATTCAGGTATTCATCAGCAAAGAACATCCTTTAGTCATCTTTCTAGATGATTTACAATGGGCAGACACAACATCTTTGAAATTGATTCAAGCATTAATGACTCAGGCTAATACAGTCAAGAAGAAATCTCTCTTATCTGCTATTGAAAGTCAAGAAAACCTCTGGATTCCCAACTTTGATGGAGAATCTTGGGAAATTGATCGGACACAGAATATCGATGATAATCAAGGTAGTTTATTGTTGATTGGTGCATATCGAGATAATGAAGTTTCTCAAGCACACCCACTTTATTTGACAATACAGGAGATTGAAAAAGCAGGAACATCTATTAATTACATTTATTTAAAATCATTAAACCAAAGTAATTTAAATTCTTTGATTGCTGATACTCTAGTTTGTCAAGAAAATATAGCTGTTTCTTTGACACAAATGGTTTTTGCTAAAACTAAAGGTAATCCATTCTTTACTATTCAATTTTTGAAGTCTTTACATAAAGATAATATTATTAAATTTAACTATAGCGTTGGCTGTTGGCAATATAATCTAGCCGACTTGCAAGTATTAGCTCTTACAGATGATGTCGTCGAATTTATGGCACTTCAAATAGAGAAATTGCCCAAAATGACCCAAGATGTTTTAAAATTTGCAGCTTGTATTGGTAATGAATTTGACTTGAAGTCTTTGGCGATAATTAATGAAAAATCTGCGGTAGATACAGCATCTGAAATCTGGAAAGCTTTATATGAAGGACTAGTTTTACCTCAAACTGAAGCTTATAAAATATTTCAAAATGGCAATGTTTCAGGAGAAGTTTTTGACAGGCAAAAACCACAAAACTTACCACTGAATAATTCTCTGTGCCCTCGATACAAATTTATACATGATAGAGTGCAGCAAGCTGCTTATTCTCTCATTCCCGAAGACCAAAAAAAGCAAATTCACTTGCGTATTGGGCAACTTTTATTAAAAAATACCTCAGTTGTAGAACGGGAAGAAAAGATTTTTCAGTTAGTGAATCAGTTTAATATTGCAGTTGAAATAATCACAGTTCGGACTCAACGTGATGAATTAGCTCAGATGAATTTAGTTGCTGGACGTAAAGCTATAGCCTCGACTGCTTATCTCGCCGCAACTAAGTATTTAACTACTGGTATAGAACTACTATCCAATGATAGTTGGCAGACAAAATATGAGATAAGTATTGCTTTGTATGAAACAGCAGCGGAGGCTGCATACCTCAGTGGTAACTTTGAAAAAATGGAGGAATTAATAGAAGTAGTATTAGCACAAGCAAAAACATTACTGGAAAAAGTAAAAGTTTATGAAATCAAAATTCAAGCTGATGGAGCGCAAAATAAAGCATTAGCATCTGTCAATACTTCCCTAAGCTTTTTGAAATTGTTGGGGGTGGAATTTCCCGATCGCCCAAACGAGCTTGATGTGCAACTAGCTATGACAGAAATAACATCTAATCTAGCTGGAAAGCGCATTGAGGAGTTAATTAATCTCCCAGAGATGAAGCAGCCTCAACTATTAGCAGCTATGCGTATTTTATCTAGTACTGCTCCGGTTGCTTATCAAGTTGCTGCCGAATTGTTCTTACTTATTTGTCTTAAGCAAATAAATTTATCAATAAAATATGGTAATGCTTCCTTGTCTGCTTATGCTTATGTTGTCTATGGAGTAATGCTTTGTGGAGTAATCAAAGATTTTGAATCTGGTTATCAATTTGGCAGGCTAGCTTTAAATTTATTGGCTCAATCTGGTGCTAAAGAGATCAAAGCCAGAGTTATGCAAGGATTTTATTCTCTCATCGAGATTTGGCATAAACATGTTAGAGAAACCTTGAAACCTTTGCTTGAATCTTACTCTGCCGGATTAGAAACGGGTGATTTAGAATTTGCAGCTTATTGTTTAATGTATTATTCTAGCTTTTCATATTTCATCGGTAAAGAATTGACTGAGCTAGAAAAAGAGATGGATAATTACAATCATGCCATTAGTCAAATCAAACAAGAAAGACCTTTGAATTGGAGTAATATTTATAGGCAGATTGTCTTAAATTTACTTGAAAACACGGAAAATCCATCTTGTTTAATTGGTATAGCTTATGATGAAAACAAAATGCTGCCTATTCATTTAGAAGCTCAAGATGGAGTAGGTCTTTTATACTTTTATTTAGGTAAATTACATCTATGCTATTTATTTCAAGAATATTCTCAAGCAGTAGAAAATGCCATTTTAGCAGAGAAATTTTTAGGTGGTGGCATAGGACAACTAGTTGTTCCTCTTTTCCATTTTTACGATTCACTAGCTAGATTAGGTGTATATCCTAATATTGGGGAAATTGAACAAAAAGAAAACCTTGAAAAGGTAGCTGCTAATCAGGAAAATATGAAGCAGTGGGCACATTATGCCCCAATGAATTATTTACATAAATTTTATTTAGTAGAGGCAGAACGACATCGAGTCCTTGGTCAATATCTTGAAGCAATGGATGATTATGACCAAGCTATTAGCTATGCTAAAGAATATGGATATATTAATGAAGAAGCTCTGGCTGGCGAACTTGCGGCTAAGTTTTACTTAGAAATCAATAAACAAAAGATTGCCCAAACTTACTTGACTGATGCCTATTATAGCTATGTGAAGTGGGGAGCATTAGCTAAAGTTGAAGATTTGCAAAAACGCTATTCTCAATTACTTGCTCCGATTATCCAGCAAGAAAAACTTAACATCCATATTAATGATAATAGTACTGCTTCTATACGTATATCACATTCGATTTCTAGTAATAATGAAACTATTCTGAGTACTAGCATTTCAGATATGCTAGATTTGGCATCTGTGATTAAAGCCTCTCAAGCAATCTCTGGGAAAATTGAGATGGAGCAACTGCTTTCTGCATTAATAAAAGTTGTGATTGAGAATGCAGGAGCTTCTAAGTGCGCTATGATTTTGAGTGAAGGTAATGAATTGAACTTAATCGTCGCAGCAGTCGGTTTCAGTTCAACATTTGGGAGTATTGCCACACAGTTTCCATCAATTGATTTAGATTCCAGTTCCGATGTTCCTATTACTTTGATTAATTACGTCAAACGTACAAGGGAAATCTTTGTCAGCGATAATGCACAGACTGTTAACTTTCTAGTAAATGATTCCTACATTGTTCAAGAGCAACCCAAAAGCCTCTTGTGTATTCCGATTGTTAATCAAGGTAATTTGCTGGGTATTCTTTATCTAGAAAACAATTTAGCAATGGCAGCATTTACGCGCGATCGCATTGGAATTCTCAATCTACTAAGCACTCAAGCAGCAATCTCTTTGGAGAATGCGATCCTCTATAAAAACTTAGCACAAGCTAAAAATAAATTAGAAAAATATAGCCAGACTCTAGAGGAGAAAGTCAATGAGAGAACTCAAGAATTGAACGATAGAAATCACTGTTTGCAAAAAGCACTACAAGAATTGCACAGTACCCAAACTCAATTAATTCAAAGTGAAAAAATGTCTTCACTAGGACAAATGGTGGCAGGTATTGCACATGAAATTAATAATCCGATTAACTTTATTCATGGAAATATTACTCATGTGAATGAGTATGTCAAAGGCTTGCTAGATTTAATCACTACTTATCAACAGGAATGCTCAAATCCTTCTAGTTTAATTAATGAAAAAAATGAAAGACTTGACCTCGATTTTATAGTAGATGATTTACCAAAAATACTTGATTCTATGAAGCTTGGAAGTTCGCGCATTAGAAATATTATTTTGGGCTTACGGAATTTCTCCCGCTTAGATGAATCCGAAATGAAGCCTGTAAATATTCATGAAGGCATTGATAGCACCTTGATGCTTTTACAGCACCGACTCAAAGAAAAGAGCGGACACTCTGAAATTGAAGTCATCAAAGAATACGGACATCTACCAGAAGTTACTTGTTATGCAGGTCAACTTAATCAGGTGTTTATGAATATTTTAAATAATGCGATCGATGCTTTGGAAGAGTCATTTGTCATTAATCATACCCTGGAGGAAGGCGAAGCGCCTATGTCATGGCTAGACAAACAGATAAGTCACACAGGAGAGTTGCAGCGATGTCTAAGAGGAGGTTCGCTGACGCAATTTCAAGGACAAATTCGCATCGTTACTAAACTGACAAATTCTAATACAGTGATGATTCAGATTTGTGATAACGGTTGTGGGATGACTACCCAGGTGCAACAAAAAATCTTTGACCCGTTCTTTACCACTAAATCGGTAGGAAATGGTATGGGGTTGGGGTTGTCAATTAGTTATCAAATTGTTGTGGACAAACACAAAGGTCAGTTAACTTGTCGTTCTCTTCCAGGAGAAGGAACTGATTTAATAATTGAGATACCGATACGACAGGGATAATTGGGCATGGGAAGAGGACGCGGGGACGCGGAGATAGTATTTGATCATTAGACCTCTTGCAAAAGTCCCCTAATACCGTTTCACTTTAATTATGATACAAATACGTTGGTAGGGGCACGGCAATGCCGTGCCCCTACGCGAAATCTATATGTATCAGGGTTTTGGTGAAATGGTATAACACCCACCCCCAGCCCCTCCCCGCTCTTCGGGAGGGGAGACAGTAAGTCAAAGGCGGGGTGGGGTTCTTTTTTTTGATTTATGCAAGAAGTCTATTTATTTGCGTCACCTTGTCTCCCTCATCTCCCCATTCCCCACTCCCTACCTACTCCCTTTGCAAAATTATGATTGTGTAACGGGAGAGAGTTTTTTAGGAACATCTTGTTCATCAGCAGGCTGCTCATTTTTCCTTTGCCAATTAATGACTCGCTTCAACACTTTTGTGCTGATACTTGGCTGGAAAAATGCAGTAGGTGGCTTTAGCATGTGTATTACTTCTAAAAATGTCTTGTGAATCTCGGCGTTTTCAGTTTGTAGTAATAAAACTTGATCGAGATACCGCTGCATAAGTCGGCTGATGAAATCGGGTTGTCCTCCTTCAGTGGTATGCCAACGTAAATCTTCGCCTGTTGTCATTAACCAAGGTACACCAATTACTTTGTTTAGTTGTTTTTGAAAATGTCGAGATAAACCGATTAAATTACCGTCGGAATGTTTAGATAATTGCTGATTTAAACATTGGTCTAGAGTTAATGCATCTAAAGCGGCAACCGTCATCCCTTGTCCGTAGACTGGATTAAAAGCACAGACGGCATCACCTACTAACACAAAGCCTTCTGGTAATCTTTTCAGTTTTTCATAATGACGCAGGCGATTTTCTGTGCGCCGATAACCATAGATAGATGAGAGTGGCTGGGCATCTTTGATAGCTTCGTAGATAATTGGCGATCGCAAGCTACGGGCAAAGTCTAAAAAGCCATCTTTATCGGTAGGTGGATAATCTTTACCTACACCTATGAGTGTGAGAATCCAGCGATTACCTTCAACTTTATAAATTACACCACCACGATTATTATTTGGTGGTTGTACTGTTACGTACAAACACTGCCAATCATATTGCAAGTTAGCTGGAGGCTGATACCAGCAGCTAGCATAGCCCAAAAAAGCGTTGATTACTGTCTCTTGGGGCGCGGCGTAACCCATTGCTTCTAACCATTGAGCCGCTGGCGAATTGCGTCCACTCGCATCCACAACTAAATCAGCAGTTAAATCTGTTTCTGGTTGGTTGCGAAAGCGCACTCGCACACCTGTAACACTACTTCGGTCTGAACTAGATAATAAAGAAATTACCTGTCCTTCTTGCATAAATACAAGATTGTCTTCAGCAGCTAATCGGCTGCGGATACTTTGCTCTAGAAGATTTCGACTGCAAGTGTGGGTAATTAAACCAGAATTAAAACGGGGTGCCCAGCCAGCAAAACCCAGCCAAGGCAAATCATTTCCCCAATCTATTGCGGATGCACCTGAGTCAGCTAATTGAGCCTCAATACCAGGAAAAAGTTCTTCCAAAGACTGCAAACCACGCTTGAGCAGGGTATGAACATGAGGAGATTGGGGTACACCATGCCGGTGTTCTGCTTCTGGTATGAAGTTATCCCGTTCGATAACTGTTACTCGCCCAAAGTATTTAGTCAGTACTTTTGCAGCTAGCAGTCCAGCGATACTTCCCCCGATAACAACAGCCTGTTTAGGCTGGCGGACAGTTGATTGTAGAGATGAAGTAAATACTTCTAAATTGGTCATGCTTCTTACCTTTTGAGAAAAGTTGGGTGGGCAATGCCCCTGAATTCTGCTGTATCAGTTAAAGAACAACGATCGCACTTGCCAGAACAAGACAATACCAGTAAGTGAACAGCATGTAAGTATGATGATCTTCTTTTGGAGAGCGATTAAACACAATCCGCGCTGCAATGAACCAGCTGAATACTGCCAGTACAATATCGCACAGTAAGGTACTTACAGTATTTTCCGTGGGCATCATTAATATGAAATGGATAATAAATGGTAATAATCCAAAACCGAGACTCAGTATAAATCGGCTTGCTGTTTCTCCAAAGGCGATGGGAAATGTGCTTCGATTAACAGCCAGATCGCCCTCTATATCCCGAAGATCCTGAACCGCGACTAGTGTACTCCAGATAGCACCGATCAGAAATAACCACCGCCAAGCGATCGGTGTAATTGGCGTCACTAATTGCCAGACTGCTGCCAGGTGCGCGAATGTACCCAATCCAATTAAGAAGTTTTTGCTAATCCAGTACTTATCCCAACCGCCAAAGTTATGCAGGATCACAACCATCTGGCAAATTAAAGCCCATTCTAAAACCCCAAAGTACCAGCCTACAAAAGTAAATAAGCCCATACTCAAAAACCATCTCACTAAAGCTCCCTGAACCGAGATTTTTCCTGTAACTAGTGGGCGATTAGGCTTGTTAATTCGATCCTCTTCAACACCAGCTATTTGGTTAGATAAACAAAATGAAAAAAGATACAACCAGACAAATAGTGTGCCATATATCAATGCGAAAACTAATTCACTAAAAGATGATTGTACATAATGCCACGCAGCTACTATAAATAGTATTGGTGGTATGATAGTACTCGAAATATCACGCCCAGTAAATTGCCAAAGTAAATGCAATTCTCGAAACAGGCTGTTGTATAAATTTATTGCTGCAAAATTTGAAGATACAAGTTTAGTTTGTGCATCCATTGATTTTTTTATCCTTAGTAATTGTCAAATTAAATTAGTAGTACAGCTATCCTATTTAGCTTGTGAACATAGGTTTTCAAAATAATCTCACGCACCAGACGCAGGAGAAAGTCTAGCCAGTCGCTTAGTGTTAGCATACTGGCGTTGATGCTTGGAAACCAACCATCAAAACTTTCCAAGACAGAGACGCCTAGAAAAGAGATTACGAAAAATCTTTAGTGTTCACAATCAATTTAGGATTGCTGTAGTCAGAAAGAATGAGCAATATCATAAAAGCAGCTTTTTTTACTAAAAGCTACTGCATAGAAAACTACTACTTCTATACCACTACTAAATTAAGCTTTTTAATCAGTCTTCCAACATGAGATTTGTTCTAATAATTGACGTGTAAAAAACCTAGATATTGGAAGCTTGTAACTAAAATTTTGATATCAGAATATGTAAATATAAAAAATAAATATTTATATCCACATATTTATTTGAATTTGTAAATATGTTTGGCTAAAGGCAGTACAAAAATTCCATGTAAGATATATAATTTCTTCTTGGAAAATTTGAACAATTAGATATCGCCAAATGCTTATTTTTATTTAGGACTTTATATGAATAATTAATTTTTTAGCATTTTACTAATATCTCAATTTATTTAATAATTTTTTAATGGGAAAAAGTTTACTTAACTACTAGAGTAGTTAAGTAGAAAATTGTTTTTTAGTGGTATTTACTGGAAGCTGTTGACTTATCAATAATTATTTAATTTTTTTTTTATAATAGTAACCGTATTCTTAAGTAATTATATTTAGCAAAAAGTATAATATAATGCTGTATACCATATTATACCCTTTTTATGTCTCCAGCTACTTAAAATTATTAAAATACATTATAGAAAGCTGTAATTTTTACAGAGACTTACTTAATAGGTCAGCCCCTACTCTTAATTCAAAATTTAAAATTAGTCTTGGAAAGTTCTGTAAGCCGCAAGCCTTAGCTTTTGACTTTTCGTAAAATTAAAAATGGAAGATCCCGCAGATGAATCTTCTTTCTTGAATAGTTAGTTTGAGCATCTATTTTTCTCCATAAATAAATATCGCTCTGTTCATGATTCTTTTTCGGTCAAAGGTTTTAACCTGGGCTTACTAATTCTATGGGTTAGTTTCTTCTTTCAATTGAACTAGGTTTTTATTTAAGTGGTTGAGCGAAAATATTAGCTTGAAAAATCAAATAGAAACTATATGTCAATAAAACTACTTTTACTTACTTGTAAATGCTTAAGTATTATTCATTAATTTATACTTATTCAATAAATAAGTTTAACATTATGTATCGTGTTGCAAAAATATCATAAGAAAAATAAAATTTTGAGTTTATATACGTAATATTTATGTATTTTTACTTAAATGTTATGATTACCTAACATTTAAGCATGTTATAAAAAGATATATCCCATTTAGGTAAAAAGGTAAAATCCTTAATAGAAATAGGATCTTCAATCAAAAGAAAGATATTAATATATACATCAAATAGAAGTATTAAATAGATCTAGTATAAAAATATATGCTTTTTGGTAGGTTGACAAAAAATATAAAATTTGCATTATAAAAAATAACTACATCTATTCTGTATATCCAAGCCTGTAAAATGCGTGTAATTGATATATTTGTTACCTGACTTGCTAACCTAACTTTTGATGAAAACTCTTACAGTGCTATTTAGAAGAGGATTATAGGCAGAGAGTAGCATTGTTCGTAAATCTAAGTGGGGTTGAGTATGAGGAGCGATCGCTAATTTAGAAACTTCCAAATCAAAAAAACATGCAACTACTTCTTTTGGAGTAGGCGCTTTTGAAGTTGCTGGAATGGTGGAAATACGACAGTATGTCTTTTGACATAGTTGCACTCCAGTCGGGATACTACCCGTAGTGACTGTTTTTACTTGGTGTGAAAGAGAAAGTGAAAAAGGATTTTTTGTTGCTAACAGTAGGTTTACCGAGTTTACTGATAGCGTTTCCTGGCTTTGGTGCTGATATTGAAATTAAGCAGAGAAATACGGATAAATCAACCGGAGCTATTTTAGATATTCCTAGTTTGAGTGAAATTGAGTTACCTGCCACTAATGCTGAATTATTAACTCAAGAATCTGCACCGAGGGAAATAGAGCCAGAAACTCAGCCGGAAATAGAGTCAGAACCCAGCGAGAATGCAGACATTAACATAGAAGCGATCGCAGAACCAGATAACCTGCCCCAGTCTACACCAACTTACGTAATTGAAAAAGAAGAAATTGAAAAGCAAGGTGCAACCAGCTTAGCGGATATTTTGAAAAGAATGCCTGGTTTTGCTATCAATGATGTCGGTCATGGTGCAGATATTCACACAGGAACATACTACCGGGGAGCCTCAATTAATCAGTCTGTATTTCTGATTAATGGCAGACCAATTAACAATAATGTCAACACTTATCATGGTGGAACTGATTTAAATAGCATTCCTGTAGAAGCTATTGAGCGAGTAGAATTATACAGCGGGACAGCCTCGGCTTTGTATGGTTCCTCAGCCTTTGGGGGAGTTGTGAATATCATCACCAAAGAAGGTTATGGACAGCCGAAATTTTCTGGGACTACAGAATTTGGCTCATTGAGTTTAAATAATCAACAAGTAACCTATGGTGGTTCCGCTGGTTCTGTTAAGTACAATTTCAGCTTTGAAAGGTTCTTTACAGATAACCGTTATCGCGTTCCTGTAGGTGCAGCAAATCGTGATAGTCAAGGGTATTTATCGAATGCAGACACAGCTACAAGTACTTACTTTGGTAGCATTGGTCTAGATTTAGATAAAAAAAATTCTTTGAATTTAGATATTACTAAACTCAGCAGTCGTCGGGGTTTAATTTATTTCGGTTTTCCTCTCCAGCAAGATAGATTAGACCACGATGGTTTAAATATTGGTTTATCTTGGAAAACTCGGCTTGGTAATGGGGAAAGTTCTAATCTAACAACCTCAATTGGTTATAACCAAGATTACTTCAGCACCTATGGCCCTACAGGAGCATTTTACCGTACAGGAGTTTTAGATACACAACAACTCACAGCTAGAGTAGATCATGAATGGAGAATTACTGCCAATAATAAATTGCGCTGGGGTTTAGATTTGAAAAACACCGATTTAAACGGTGATGTTTTGAGTACAAATCCTACTAGGATTGGTAATAACGAAAGTGAAAATAGGAGTTTGTTCAATACAGCTTTATTTGCTGTGAATACTTTAAATATTGGCGAAAGTTTTCTGGTTGATTTAGGACTAAGACAAAGCTTTGACAGCGAGTTTGGAAGTTATCTCAATCCTAGTGTTGGTTTACGTTATGCCGTTACACCAATAGTAGCAGTGCGCGGAAGTTGGGCTGGGGGACAGCGCAATCCTGGGTTAGATCAGTTATATGTTTATGATACAGTTCATGGTTGGGAACCTAATCCTAATTTAGAGCCAGAAAATGGCTCTACCTGGACTGCGGGAGTGGATGTCAAATTTTCTAACAATTTGATTGGACAGTTCACTTACTTTGGTAGTAGTATCAGCGATCGCCTGGGAGTGATAGCAGGAAGGTGGGAAAACATTGGATTAGTTGATACCAATGGTTTAGAAGCCGCATTCCAATTAAAAATTGCTTCTGGTTGGTCAACTTTTCTCAACTATACTTATACAGATGCCCAAATCAAAACAGGCGCTGAAAGAGGCTTACAGTTAGGTTTAATTCCTTACTCTGTACTCCAAACTGGTGTAGGTTATCAAAATGCAGGTTGGCAAGCTAACTTATATGTTACTTACAACAGTGGCGCTCGCAGATCTATCTTTAATAACCCTGGTGACAGGACTACAGATTTTGCACCATCTTTTGTGAATTTAGATTTCACTGGTCGTATACCTTTAACTAGCAATTTAGGACTGACAGTTTACCTAGAAAATTTGCTAGGTGAGCAATATGAGCGAGTTAATCGCATATATAGCCCTGGTTTTACTTTTCGTGTAGGTTTAAGTTCAAGTTTGTAAGTATTAAATGTAGAGGGTTGTAGTTACAACCTCTCTACATAGAAATTGGCCTTGCTGAATTGAGGGATGATTCTTGTGGCGTGGGCATCTTGCCCGCCCAAAAATACAAGGGACGGGCAAGATGCCCATCCCACAAAAATAGTAAAATCATCCCGCAAATATGCAACGCCAGAAATTGTATTACTATTTGCTGGCGGAGAAATTATACTCTCCAAGACTACCACCACTACCATTACTCAAGAAAGCTGAAAAAGATCCTCCGATTCGTAGAGTAGAACCTGTTTGTGAGAGATTACCTTGATAGTATTGATAAGGAAAGTTATTAGAAGACTTACGGACAAAAGCAATACGTCCGGAACTAGGGCAATAGAAGCCTTCAATCGCCGTAGTTCCAAAGATAGTGCCAGAGATGGGTTTGCAGTTGAGAGTGCTACTAGGTTGGTTAATAACAAGAGAGCCGACACTTTGATTTCCTACTACAGACCAAGTGCCAGCCACACTTGCCGGCCAGCCATCAGCATAAGCTGAATTTCCCCATGCAAATGTTCCACAACACACAGCAATAGCTGTATATGTTTTGAAGTTATTCTTCATGATTTGTCCTCTAAAAATTGTATAATTAGTTTTATACGTAGTAAAAAACCCTATCATCAAAATCGTAACAATTACTACTCAATTAACAATTTTTCACTTGCGTTGTAATTTTTTTTAAAATAGTCCATAGAATCTACTTTAAAAGTTGGTTGATAAAGTAAATCTTCCGCTCGTAGGGTAAGCTACACTATGCTTAATATGATGTTAAAACACTTCAAAAAACCTCAATACACATCTTTATAATCCTTTACAAACAGACTCTTCAGATAAGTGGTTTATTTAGTAGCAACAGAGAAAAATGAGCAAATTAAAATCGAATTAAATTAACAAATAACCTCAAATATCCTATAAAATTCCATGTTATTTATGAGATGAAAAATTTAATTTACGTCCAATTTTTGTTATTTTCTTTCAATAAAAATAGCTGACATGAGAGCCAAAATTGAAAATAAAGTGCTTTTTATCCACCATGAAGATTTGCCAGAGTTTAAGAAGGGTGGTTCGGTGGTAAGAAATTCATATTTCTGGGCGCTGCGTTCAATTGCTGGTCAAGCTTCGCGTTATCGTGATTGGGAATACGAACCGGAAGTTTGGCTGGCGCTTTCACGGATGCTGTTATCGTTTGCTGAATCTGGGTATTTGGGTCATAGAGAGACTATGTTAGAGTTTCCGTTGTCTCAAGGGGAAATTCCAGATTTGCTGCGAGATGTATCCACTTGGGAATAGTACCAATTTTGGATTTTAGATTTTGGATTTTGGATTAAAAGCTCGCTAGGTAACTGCGCGTAGGCAAACGCGGGCAATACGCCCCACCCTACAAGATTGGATAATTTATTTGTTGGAACTCCCTAGCAAATGAGCGATCGCTCTACTAATCCCCTGACCTGTAAACTGTTGGTAATAAGTAAACCCAGGCGATGGATTAACTTCAAAGCAATACCATTCACCTCCAGGTGTCCGGCGCAAATCAATGCCGCAAAGAGGTAGATTTATCGCTTTTGCCAATACTCTACACTGCTGTTCTACTTCTTCGGGCAAATGACAAGCACGAATTTCTGTAGATTCGTCCTCCTGTGCAGCGTAGCGATAATCATCAGCTTGGGAAATTACCTCGCTGGCGAAAATCTCTGTACCTACGACATGGACGCGATAATCTCTACCTGCTATGTACTCCTGGAACTGAGTCGGACACCAAGATACATTTTCCAGTCGCTCTAAATGTTCAGCTCCCAAACGCGAGACTTTGCTACGGATACCACTAATTGATTTATAAATGACATTGCCGTGATGTTGCCAAAAAGCTCGCACAGCTTCGGGATCTGTGGTAACAAGGGTTTCGGGAACTTTAAAGCCGAGCGATCGAATTTGTTCTAGTTGGTAAGGTTTGCAACCATTAGCAGCCATCGCTGACGGACGGTTGATGACAAATGCAGGTGTAATTTCTGACCAACACATCAAAGCATCATCAAGTGCGATCGCATGTTGCCAAGCTGGACTATTTACGCCAGCTTGGGCAATTTGGGGAAGGCGGCGCGAGTCATAAGGACGGAGGTAGGCTGCGGTAATTTCACTCAAATTTATTTTTTGATACCAAGTACGAATTTGCCCTTGAACTGATAATTCTGAGGCATCGCCTACAGAAAGTTCAATTTCAGTATCTAAAATATCTCGTTGATCGAGGAATACTGTAGGTATGCCCAGCCGAGTTAGTTCTGAGTGGACTGCCGCTAAGGGAGATTCTTCCGAAATACCCCACAATAAAATTAGCATTTGGCATGACCTCCACTCAAATACTCAAGTATGGCATCGGCTACATCTGGTGCAGAAATATCAACCCACAAGTCAGCGCCCAAAAGCTCTGCGGAGGATTCCCTGCTGCTAAAGTTAACAGTTAACAAATCAACTTGAGCAGCATCAGCGAGGCGTCTGGCGTGAGATGCTAGAGGTTTTTCGACTTCACCCAAACAGCGATCGCCCACCACCGTCACTTTTACCGCAGGTTTTTCCATCACCTGGGGACGCACACTAGCCAACAATGAACTTTGCCGTCGCACGGGACGTACTGGAATACCCAATTGAGCAGCTGCATAAACCCACTGTTCAGGTCGCCAAGCAGGTCCTAACAAATATGTTGGGGTTGGTCTGTTTAAGACTGGACATTTTAAACTGGACAACCAAGAAATTAAAAACGCATTCATTTCCGCAGCCACATATCCCCGGTCTTCAGGAATGATGTGCAGAAGTTCCTGTTCAAAAATGGAAGGTAGGCGAGTTAAAACGCCGGTGATTTGATCGAGAGCAATTGTAACTCCACCTACCACTGCTGAGGAGGATGAGGAGGATGAGGAAGATGTTGCTCCCCCTGCTCCCCCTGCTCCCTCATCTCCCTCATCTCCCCCACCCCTCACATAGTGTCGCCATCCAGCCACTGACAAATTTTCAGGTGTCAGGAGGCTGGCACCATAAGCCGACCAATTAGCAACCAGCGCCTCGGCGGCTTTGTCATGGCGACTGGCGACAACAACTAACACCCTTGCTTAATTCCTTGGTTGATTAACTACTTGTTGACCAACATTTGGGCGTTCTTGGGCTTGGATGAAAGATTGTCCATTTTGCCCATTTTGCCCATTTGCCGTGCGTTGTTCTATTTGATCGAGACGTTCAGCCATCAAACCAATTAGCTGCCGTAGGTCATTTGCACCATCTCCTGAAGCCAGACTTTCAACTTGATTTATTTCAGCGACTTTTTCAGCTTGAAGTTTCTCGAAGTCTTTATCTTTCTGAACTTTCTCGAATTCTTTAACTTCAATCTTCAGTTCTTTGGCAATTTTAAAAACTGGTGCTGTAAGGGTAAACAAGCTTCCACCAGTAGATGTGGGCAGAGAATACGCCAATTGATCGAAGTCAAGAGGTAAACGAGAAGGTATTAATAAGTTTTGAGGGAGGAATGTACCTCTGTGTTCAGGTGTCAACAACACGTCAACTGAAGTTGAGTCAGAAGCAGAGATCAGAGAAATTTCCACATATCCACGAATCTCTAATTTTGCTGCCTTGATGATTTCTGTCTTGGTAACATCAGGTAATAAGGTAACCAAAGCCGTATCATGAGCAGCAATTTTCAGAGAGTGAGTGAATTTTCTGGGATCGCTTGTGGGTACTAGCTCTTGAAATTCATCGTCTACGCTAGCATCTTGAGCCACCACTGTGTCGTCTAAGTTTAACTCTGGAGTAGTTGCAGTAAATTGCAGGTTGACTGCAATATTTGAGTTGCTGGTATTGGCAATGGTCAAAAAGTAACCTTGGACAACGGTACGAGCAACTGCTTCAGTACCAGGAGCAGTAACGGGTGTAATTGCCTTCACTAGCAACTCAAAGGTTGAGACTAGAGTTGGTTTTACTTTTTTGATGATTTCAATTCCGTTTGATATGTCTGTCATATGTTTGCTTACAGCGAAACTACATATCTAACGTAACTGCTTAAACCTGTTGACGAATAGTACCCTTAGGGGTACTATTTTCGAGCAAAAAAAAGTGGTTCTGCAATCAACAGAACCACTAAAGCTTTCGCAAAACTGTTATGACTTAACGAACTGCGCCTTGAGCAGAAGCAGCATCAATGGGTTTCATCAAGTACAGTTTTAATAACTGCCAGCCATTAGAGATGTAAAGCGGCAGTTTTTGGAAGAATTGCAGGAATTTGGGAGTGTTGGAGTTAGCGATCGCACTCAGCTTCTCATTATTGCTAATACAAGTATCCAACCGTCCATAAAACTCTGGATTTTCCACATCCAGCATCAGCGGGAAGACTCTACCTGCGGTTTCGTTGGTCTTCTTAATTACATGGATGTCGTATTCTCGCGCATCCAGCCCAAGGGTTGCATAAAAGTCCTTGCGTTGGATGTCATTGAGATACATTGTTACAAACACCGACAACAAGAAGAACCGACTCCATAGCCGTGCCTTCCAATCATTCAACATTTGCGGTTGGGATTTCATCACCGCATCGAAGAAATCACCATGACGGTTTTCATCTTGACACCAGTTTTCAAAGAACCGGAAAATCGGATAAATCCGGTCTTCGGGATGTGCTTCTAAATGGCGATAAATGGTGATATAGCGCCAATAACCAATCTTCTCAGAAAGATAAGTAGCGTAGAAGATAAATTTCGGTTTAAAGAAGGTATAATTGCGGCTCTTAGTCAAAAACCCTAAATCTAGGGACAGATTAAAGTCAGACATAGCTTTATTCAAAAAGCCAGCGTGACGTGCTTCATCCCGTGACATCAGGTTAAAGCATTCTGCTAAGACGGGGCTTTTGTCTTTCAAGCGACGACCGAGTTCTTTGTACAGCAAAAATCCGGAAAACTCCGCCGTACAGGAACGTTCTAGAAATTCAACGAACAACCGGCGAGTTTCTCCGTCAATATGATCCCAGGATTGTTCAAACTCGGCATCCCGAACGAAGTGATGGCGGTTGTAGTCAGCGCGAAACTCGTCGAGAATGGCTCTTAACTCGTCTTCGTTGACGGAGATATCCATCCGCGCCATTTCATCAAAATCGGTAGTATAAAACCGAGGTGTTAACAGGGTTTCTTTTGCCGGGATTTTAATTCCTGGCCGTATTTCTTCAAAGCCTGGTTTTTTGAGGGAATCTACCATGTCTTGATTGCAATGAGTGTCTTTATTATCTTGAGTACACCAGAAAGCCAAGGATAATGCTCTGGCAACGCTCGACAGCCGACAAATAATTCATTTGTATAAAGTTCAGTCTACCAAGCTGCGGGTGAGAAAAAAGTAAGCAAAACATTAAGAGTTGCAACAAAAAGGCATTGGGGACTGGGGATTAGGGATTGGGGATTGGGGATGAGGGGGATGAGGGGGATGAGGGAGATGAGGGAGATGAGGTGGATGGGAAGGCAAGGGAAATACTCAGTCCCCAGTCCCCAGTCCCCAGTCCCCAGTCCCCAGTCCCCAGTCCCCAGTCCCCAGTCCCCAGTCCCTTAGTACTATCACAGTAATTTTCCGTGGTTCTGACTACAATAAGTAAAGCGGTCTGATCAATAAGTTGCTCATCTTAAAATTAATAATCCATGACTGGCACGATTAGTAAATACTTGTAATGACTCTACTCCAGAACTTGCACCACTATTAATAACTGTAGACAAGGCACTCTCCACAACAGAAAAATCAGGGTTTAAGCAGATACTCAGCAGTGCCAACCTACAAAAATTGTCATCAAATAACTGGCGCAAGACATGAGCCTAGCTGTCCATACTGGTCTCAAATCAGTATGGGAGAACCATTTTAGACAACAAAAGCAAATCCAAAGGGTTGACAACAAGATGAATCCTGAAAATAATCAGCATAAAGACCGACTTCTTGTCTCTTACATCTTGTGTGGAGTCGGATTTTTTGGCTTGGGGGGGCTACACCGCTTATACAATGGCAAGATCGGGACGGGATTGTTATGGCTGTGTACTTTTGGTTTGTTTTATATCGGACAGGCCGTGGATTTGCTTCTTATCCCCGGTATGGTTGACGAATACGAAAGCAACCTGAGACTAAAAGCAGGTGTATCCCCGTTTGGTGTACCTTTAAATCAACCTGCGGCGATCGCCTCTCAAGTTCACCGCCCAACCGGTAATCAACTGATGATTAAACTCATTGAAGTGGCGGAAAGCAAGGGTGGTACTCTCACCGTGACTCAAGGGGTGAAAGGCACGGGAGCTAGCTTTGCTGAAGTAGAAAATACTCTTAAAGAGATGTATAAATCGGGGTATGTAAAAATTGATAACGACCCCATTACTGGAGCCGTTGTCTATCATTTCCATGAACTTTAATTGTTCATTTTAGATTTTGGATTTTGGATTTTGGATTGAAATAAAAATCTAAAATCTAAAATCTAAAATCCAAAATTGATTGATTAATTTCTACCTAGCCACTTTTGACCGTCTAAACGCTGCACTAGACCAAATACCAATAGGTCTAGTGTAGTTTTGCGTTCATCGATTAAGAATGACTCAAGGGTGCTGGGTTTTTTGCCTTCATTACAAGAAAAACCTTTTTTCCCTTGAATATCTTCTTCAGGGAAATACAGATTAAAATTGTACGCCCCGTTTTGCCAACTGCCGACAACTTGCCAGGATTCTTCAGCGGATTCAAAACCCTTGATTGGCACTTTTTGCTTGGCAAAAGCCACTTGTAAATCTTGCACACCTTGTTGAGCGATCGCTTTTTGTAAAGCTGGCAAGTAGTCTTGCTCAATAAACTGTACAAATGGTTTATCTTCAACAGATGGGGCTTTTTCCTTTTTGGCGGCTTTGGCGGCGGCGGGTTTTTCTTCTGCTGTTGCGGCGGCGGGTTTTTCTCGCTTGGTTGAGGCCGCAGCTGGTTTAGGATCTGGCGTGTTGGCAGTAGGGATGTCTGTCGCTTCGGGTGAGTTTGTACTAGGAGCGTTCTCTTCGGCGACACTGGGAGCCTGCTTGTCAACAGTGCTGGGAGCTACTTCTCCGGTTTCATTGTGATTTGGTTCTTCTGCCATTACTCAGGTCAATCCTTTAATCTTGCTTGATTGAGCGATCGCTCACCTGGAGATATCGGGTATCTTCATTTTGACATAGCTAGTGCAGCTGTGAAGAGTGGGGAGGTGGGGAGCGTGGGGAGACGCGGGGAATAACCAATGCCAAATGACTAATGACTAATGACCAATGAATTTAAATGCCCAATGAATTTAAATGCCCTTAAATCCCATATTAGTTTCTACCTGTTGTTGTGCTTGCATAGAATTGACCTTGGCAGAGGCAACTCTGCTATGAGTCTTACGCCTAATGCCAAGGTGGCTCAGAAATATGCCTACTAAAATCAAGCTACCGCCAATATATTGAGCTAAGGTAGGAACTTCACCTAAAATTAGATAGGCTGCTAGGATGCCTGCAATTGGGCTAAATGAGCCAATTAAGGAAGCCATAGATACAGTGGAACTTTTCAAGCCTTTAATCCAGAATGATTGACCCACTACTACAATCAACCCACCATATAAAAACATCCACTGCCAGAGAAATGGTGAGAGGACATCAGCAAAATGATCCTTGCCATAGAGGACTAAAGCAATAAAGAAAAAGATTACGGTTCCTAGTGCAGTGCGAAAAATACTATAGATTCCTACTGGGATCTGCGAAAGGTATTTCTTGGCAATAATCGTAGAAGCAGATATGGCCACCGATCCTGCTATTGCTAAAAGTTCTCCGATACCTAAACTCAAACCTCCCATATTCATCATCGCTTCCTGTGGGGGTTGGAGGATAATAGTTAGGATAACGCCAACAAAGGCTGCGATCGCTCCTGCAATTTCCCAAAGATGTACCCCTTCACCCAATAACCAAATCGATAAAGCCAGAGTTAGCGGTGGTTCTAAGCGTCCAATCAAGATAATATTGTTCACCCCTGTGAGTGCCAGTGCTTGGAAAAATAAGCCAGGGGCGATCGCTCCTGATAAAATAGCTACTGCTGTTAGAGTGACCCAATCCTTTTTGGAAAGCTGCTTCAAAGTCGTTTTGTTCCACTGTCGCCCATAGATTAAAATTAAAAGTATCAAGGCACACAGATTGCCTACAAACAAAACATTACACAAAGAAATCGGATTGCGACCACCCATAAAATGTTGGGCACCAATTTCTGTAAGCTTGCGGGTGACTGCATTAGACGCTGCAAAAATGAGCATTGCTAGCCAGAGATATGTTTGTCCGGAAATTGTTTTTGGAATTAGGCGAGGTAGTCTGTTGGGTCTAGTCACAATAACATCACCGCAATCAAAGCATTGTTAATTATATTAATTTGCTCTATTCCACTTCAGAATGAGGTTTTGCTGAAAAAATACTTAATTTATGCTGTGACTTTCAGCTACCATTCTTCCCTGAAAAAATGCTGAGAATTCACTAAATTTTCTTCAGGAATAAATTCATCAAAATACTGCTTTAGTTTCAGTTCCGGTTCAGTCCCAACTGCGATGCTTTGGTTGTTCGGGATAAATCAAACTTCAGGAGTAACAAATGAAACTCGCACCACTACTTACAAGTGTAGCTTTGGTTGGTTTTTTCACAGTTTGGGATGCGCCACTCAAGGCGATTAATCCCTCATTAGTTCAAGCATCAGCAGCCGAAGAATTCTCTATCTCACAAAAACTAGACTTGCTCACTAAGAGTAAAGGTCAATTTGGTAGTGGCGATCAACTGCGTCGTTTCTTTTTTGGTGACCTAGAGCCAATTGGTATCCAACCAGGTGGAGCAGGTCATGTAGTTAATCTTTACAACAAAGCTAATGATGTTACATTTTCTTACTGTTCAACTTATGATGTAATTGTCGCTATTAAGAAAGGTAAAGTGACAAAGTTTGAACCCAATGAAGTGAAGTAAGTTAAGTAGCGATCGCCTGCAAAAATTAAATTATTTATCAACAAGAACCCTAACTTTTAAAAAAGTCGGGGTTCTGTGGTTTTGAATTCTCAACTTGTGATTGTTATGTTTGAGTGCTAATAAGAGTATTTGTTTGTTTAATTTAAGTAAAATTTCACAATTTGGTTGTATACAAATAGAATTTTTTTAGTAAAATCTTTCTATCAAACTAACCGGAATTTTTACTGACAGTTATTTTCAGGTAGATACCCCATGCTGTAGGGGCACAGCAATGCTGTGCCCTCAAAACATCTGCGATTTAAATGAAAACTTACACCAGATTTCAAGAAAAGCGAAGTACACAAATATTCCTCTCAAACCCTGGCGTAAAGCCTGTTTTACTTCTGTTAGCGCAACGGGGCGTAGCCCATTCTGAATTCTGAATTCTGAATTCTGAATTCTTTTTCAAAGTTATTTTTTTAAGTCATGCAATATGCATCCATGAGCAAAACCAGTGATGACGAAGCTTTTTTGCACAACCAAACTTGGCAGCGTGAGCGACAAATCATAGCACGTTTGTCTTCTTTGAACTATCGAACTGGTGAACTGGGAAGCTATTTGCACAACATTGCCTGTGGAGTCAGCGAATTAATTAGAGTAGATTGGACAGTTGTTACTTTTTGCCAAGAGGGGTTTGAAACTGTTCTCGCAAGTAGTTTGGAAATGGCGGAAGATGCGCCCCGTGTTTACGCTTTGCATGGTCGATTAATTGCTACAGTTTTGCAGATTGGGCGGACATTAGCAGTTAAAGATGCTGTGGCTAATCCAGAGTACGGCAAACCGGCCTCTGGTTATCGAGCATATCTGGGGATACCGCTGCAAACTTCAGAGGGTCAAGTATTTGGTACTATTTGTTCTTTTCATCGCCAGCCACGGGAGTTTTCTGGTGATGAAATCCAAATTGTGGAGTTATTTGCAGAAAGAGCAGCGACTGCGATCGACCACTATCATCTATATCAGCAACAGTGTCAATTTAATCATATTCTGGAAGCTGAAGTAGAAAAACGCACGACAGAATTACGAGCAGCCCAAGCCAAACTTGTAGAACAAGAACGACTAGCAGCTATTGGTGAATTTGCTGCTATTATTGTCCATGAAATTCGTAATCCTTTGACTACAATGATCATGGGATTAAAGTATTTCCGAAAAACGATTCTCACTGAATCTGCTCAAGAACGATTAGCGTTAGCACTCAGTGAAGCTAGTCGTCTAGAACGTTTATTGAGTGAAATTTTACTCTACGCTAAACCCCAAGTTTTGCAACTTTGTGAATTGGACGTAAATGAATTCATTGGTGAGTTACTTGTACCTATTCGTCAAATGCCAAAAGCTGTGGAACGGCAAATTGAATTTATTCCAGCATCGCCTACGGTAAAAATTTTGGGTGATAAAGACAAACTTAAACAAGTATTTATCAATATTGTTCGCAATGCTTGTGAAGCAGTTGCACCAGGAGATATTATTAAATGGACGATAGACTTTTCCCGTACAGGTAAAATTTGTATTAATGTTCTAAATGGCGGCGAACCAATTCCATCGGAAGTTATTGACAAGCTTGCTACGCCATTCTTCTCGACAAAACCTTGTGGTACTGGGCTAGGGCTTGCTATTACCAAACGCATCGTCAATGCTCATAATGGAGAACTATTAATCTCTTCTGACCTTTTAACAGGAACTACTGTGAGTGTTCAATTACCTGTAGTTAATAATCAGAACTTTTGATTGAGATGAATGTCAGATTTTTGCATCTATTGTATGCCACAATCAATTTGTTGTTGGATAGATTTGCTGTTCACGCTATATGCCCTCTTAATACGGAGATTGCTTTATGCCAAACTCATGCCATGTTTATCTCTCACGCAATGGGCAAAATCAAGTTTTAACCATTCCTGATGAATTTGCCCTACCCGGTACAGAAGTTTTGTTACGCAAAGAAGGAAATCGATTAATCATCGAACCAATTTGCCCCAGTTCTCTCCTTTCATTACTTGCCACATTGGAAGAAATTACAGAAAATTTTCCTGACGTAGATGAGGAGCTACTACCACTTGATGACATTACGCTTTAGCTCTGCCCAATGACTTATCAATACCTGCTCGATACCAACATCATTTCAGATTTAGTTAGACACCCTCAAGGTTTGGTATTCCAGCGGATCGCAACCGTAGGGGAAAACTCAATTTGTACTAGCATTATTGTGGCGTGTGAACTACGATTTGGTGCAGCTAAGAGCGGCTCCCCTCGTCTTGTTCAGCAACTAGAAAGCATCCTTGAAGTGTTGTCGATTCTGTCCCTAGAACCTCCTGTGGATCACCACTATGCAGCAATTCGTAAATACTTAGAACAAGCGGGAACACCCATCAGCCCTAATGACTTACTGATTGCTGCCCATGCCTTGTCCCTTAATCTGACGCTTGTTACGGCAAATGTCCGTGAATTTGGGCGCTTACCTGCCTTAAGGCTAGAAAACTGGCTTCTTTGAGGGCGTATATCGAAGGTTAGATCAAGGACTGACATCAATTAATTAATTGCTTATTTCATTATCGGAGATTTTTCATATTTAATTTTTCTAAGCAATTGCGTTCTTAATATCATCAATCAATTCATCAATTCTTGATTTAGTTGTATTCCAAGAACACACAAAACGTACTCCTCCCACACCAATAAATGTATAAAATTGCCAGTTATTTGCTTTTAAGCTGTGAATTACTTGTTCAGGTAATTTGACAAACACAGCGTTGGCTTCTCTCGGAAACATCAAGTCAACGCCTTCTATATTTAATAGGTTATTTTCTAAATATTCAGCACATTGATTAGCATGTCTAGCATTTTTTAGCCAAGCACCAGTTTCCAATAAACCCAACCAAGGAGCAGAGATAAACCGCATTTTTGAAGCTAATTGACCTGCTTGCTTACACCGATAATCAAAATCCTCTGCTAGGGCTTTGTTAAAGAAAATAATTGCTTCACCTAATGCCATTCCATTCTTAGTACCACAAAAACACAACACATCAACGCCAGATTTCCAACTAATTTCAGCAGGACTTTTATTTATCGCAGCAACTGCATTGGCAAAACGAGCGCCATCCATGTGAATCTTTAAGTTATACTTTTTCGCAACTTCTTTAATTTGCAGAAGTTCTTCAATAGAATATAAAGTTCCTAATTCAGTTGATTGTGTGATGCTAATAACTTTAGGTTTGGGATAATGAATATCATTACGCCTAGTAACAACTGCCTCGATGGCTTGTGATGTTAACTTGCCATTTTTACCTTGAGCAAGTAGCAGTTTAGAGCCATTAGAAGCAAATTCTGGAGCGCCACATTCATCTGTTTCAATGTGAGATGTTTCATGACAAATGACGCTGTGATATGACTGACAAAGTGCAGCTAAAGATAAAGAGTTTGCTGCTGTACCATTAAAGGCAAAAAATACTTCACAGTCAATTTCAAAGAGTTCCCGAAAATAATCTGCGGCTTTTTGAGTCCATTCATCATTTCCATAGGCCGGAACACTACCTTGATTTGCCCTAATCATATATTCTAGGGCTTCTGGACAAATACCAGAGGAATTGTCACTTGCAAACTGCTCTGAGTAGCTAGTCATCATCATCTAAGTTGATTTTTATCAGTATTTTTTCCAATATTAGTGAATAATTTTGCCACTTGCCAACTCAATATTTTTGATTATACAAGCATACTCTTAGCGTTAGCGAGGCGTTGAGCCAGTGCTTGGTGGTTCCGCTGAATCATTGCTTTAGTGATGTCTACAGAAAACTCCAGTATGAGTTGCTCATCACTGAGACATTGTATTACTTTGAGAGATTCAATTACTACGGTGTCTTTGTCAACCTGACGTTGAGGTATTTTGCGATGTTAAACGTTTTAACTCAATATTGTGCTAAAAAAATAAAGTTTGGCAATTAAAGTGCTAATCATATACTTATAATGTACTACACAATGCCCTACCAATAACTATGACATCACTACTGGGTATATTTGTCCTTCGTCCTTTGTAATTAGTCCGAATGCTAATGACCAATGACTAATGACTAGTAATTAATAACTAATGACTGAACCATTAATTGAACTCAAAAGTATTTCTAAGTCCTTTGGTAGCCATAAAGTTCTAGATAATGTAGATTTAACAATTTACCGGGGAGAAGCGCTAGGAATTATTGGGCCATCAGGGACTGGTAAATCGACAATTTTACGGGTAATAGCGGGGTTATTGGCTCCTGATGAAGGAGAAATTTATGTTCAAGGAGTGCGACGAGACGGTTTGATTGAGGATGGCGGCGAGTCCGTTGGTATTGGTATGGTGTTTCAACAGGCAGCATTATTTGATTCGCTGACGGTGGAGGAGAATGTGGGATTTTTACTTTATCAAAATTCCAAGCTGCCGCGATCGCGCATTCGAGATTTGGTAAAAGAAAAATTGGAAATGGTAGGCTTACCAGGAATAAGTGACCTTTACCCAGCCGAACTTTCCGGGGGAATGCGAAAACGAGTCAGTTTTGCCCGTGCGATTATGTCTAACCCCGATAACCCTAGAGAAGGTGCAGAAGTTTTACTGTACGATGAACCAACAGCCGGACTCGACCCCATTGCTTCAACAGTAATAGAAGATTTAATCCGCTCTTTGCAATGTACACATGGAGTCTGTAGCACCTACGCTGTTGTTACCCACCAAGATAGTACTATACGCCGTACAACTGATAGACTTATATTTTTGTATGAAGGTAGAGTGCAGTGGCAGGGTACAGTTAGTGAAATATACAGCACAGAAAATCCTTTGATTAAACAATTTATTAGTGGCAGTGTTCAAGGGCCAATTCAGGTGGCCGGTTAAAAAATTAGGAGTGAAGAGTTAGGAGTTAAAAGTTAAAAGTTAAGAGTAAAATTCAACTTATAACTCCTAACTCCTAATTCCTAACTCTTAACCCCCTAATTTTTAACTCCTAACTTTTAACTTTTAACTAATTATTGGGTGGAGGAAAAAATGCGAGGTTTAATGACAAGCCGCTTCGCGTCTGGGCGAACATTTAGAGAAGGTTCTGTGGGATTGTTAGTCTTGCTAGGACTAGGGGTATTTGGAATATTCTTCCTCTGGTTAAATAGATTTAATGCTACTCGCGGTTCATACAAAGCTATTATCGAATTTGCTAACGCCGGGGGAATGCAAAAAGGAACACCAGTTAGGTATCGTGGCGTTAAGGTAGGAAATATTTCCAGGGTTAAACCAGGAGCAAATTCCATTGATGTAGAAGTTGAAATTGTCCAAACTGACCTAATTATTCCCCGGAATGTAGTGATAGAAGCTAATCAAACCGGATTAATTAGCGAAAGTATTATTGACATCACACCAAAAACAACACTTCCCACTGGGGTTGCCATCGCAAAACCTCTAGAGAAAAATTGTAATTCTAGCCTGATAATTTGTAATGGCTCTCGATTAAAAGGTCAGGTTGGCATCAGTGTTGATCAACTAATTCGCAGTTCAACTGAACTCACTAATGTATACAACGATCCAAAATTTTATAAAAATATCAATGGAGTTTTAGAAGCTACTACAGTCGCAGCAACCAGTTTCACAGATTTAAGTCAGGATTTAAGAGGTTTGACTAAAAGTTTGCGACAACAATTAAATACATTTTCAGCTACTGCTAATTCAGTGCAGCGGGCGACTAGCCAACTTAATGTATCCGCAACTGAAACAGTAAATCAATTCGGTGCAACTGCAATTCAAGCGAATCGATTGCTGAGTAACCTAGATAAATTGGTGGTAACAAATCGTTCTTCACTAGTTGGTGCCCTGAATAATATTACCGAAACCAGCAATCAATTACGTGTTACAGTTAGTAGCCTATCGCCAGCTGTCAATCGCTTGACTCAAGGAGAATTATTAAACAATTTAGAAGCCCTTTCCAACAATGCGGCACAAGCTTCAGCTAATTTACGTGATGCTTCTAAAACCTTAAACGATCCAAAGAATATCGTGGTATTACAACAAACTTTAGACTCAGCACGAGTAACATTTGAAAATACGCAAAAAATTACATCTGATTTGGATGAATTGACAGGCGATCCTACTTTCCGACAAAATCTGCGACAACTTGTAAATGGTCTAAGTAGTTTAGTATCTTCTACACAACAGATGCAGCAACAAGTGCAGGTTGCTACTACTCTAGATTCGGTAAAAACTGCTGTGAGTAAACCAAATAATATAATTCGTACCCCAGTAATTCAAGAGGAAATATCTGATAATAAACCGCTTTTGAAGTTACCTTTACCGGAGACTAAATTCCAGGCTAATACTAACGTTGATGCAATTAATCAACCTCCTGCTTTTGAGACTAGCACCACGAACCCTGAATTAATTCCTAGTCAGCCTATCCCTAATTCATCCCAAGAAAACCTCTTGAAGCAACTGCGGGAATATGGCAAGCAACGAGAGCAACTAAACACAGAAAAATAGTCATTAGTCATTCGTCAATAAACCTCTTGCAAAAGTCCCTAACACCCCACCCCCAACCCCTCCCCTTAGTAAGGGGAGGGGAGCGTTTGCTTTACTCAAATGCGGGGTGGGGTTCTTTATTTTTGATTTATGCAAGAGGTCTAATAAACAAAAGACAAATGACTAATGACTCATTGGGATATTGATTCCTCTGCTAACAATTCTGATGCTGGTTCAACTTCAACTACATTCTCAGAATCACCAGATTTAGAAAAACCGTCTGCTGCATCTTTAATAAAACCAGCTACAGGTACAGCGATTACCAAACCTAAGACTCCGCCAATATTGGTGCCCACAAGCAAAGCAATTAATACCCATATTGGTCTAATGCCAGTAAATTTACCCAAAAGACGAGGTGCGATCGCCTGATCGATTAACTGGTCAATTACAACAGCTACCGCAAAAACTTTCACTGCTAACCAAAAGTTATGCGAGGCTATGATTAAAGTTATTACAACAAGACTAACGACATCACCAAAGGGAATTAAGCTCAAAAGCCCAACTCCCAAACCAAATAGTAAAGCAAACTGGACTTGAAAAACTAAAAACACTAATGTTTCTGAAACTCCCATCAGCAAAGCCAAAGTACCCTGACCAATCAAGTAATTTTGAAAATTTTGCTGAATCGATTGGCTGATTTTGGGAGCAAAAGTTCCAGGTAATTTATTAAATAATCCTTCCCAAATTCTCGGACCATCTAACAACAGATAAAAAGTCAGCACTACAATAATTAGCGCCTCAGATATATTATCAATTGTATCAATAATAATACTTAACAGTTTATCTGAGATGAACTCTAATTCATGGGGCAATTGCTCAGTAAATTGTGTTAATAACTGTCTGAAATTTACGTTTAATTTATGGCTAGAAAACCACTGATTTAAAATCTCAAGTTTTTCTTCGCTAGAATCAATCCATTGGGGAAGGACTTTAGCCATCTCATTAAATTGCTCTAAAACAATAGGTAATAAAATGATACCCAAAGCCACAAAAATTATTGATGCTATTATAAAAGCTAAAGCTACTGCATAGTTGCGTTTAACTCCTCGCCGTTGGAGAATTGAAACAGGGTAGTTTAAAATGAACGCCAGCAAAGTAGCCAATAAAAGAATTGTCACCACAGGTTGCAAATTTTGAAAAACCCGGAATGCTAGCCAAGCATTGAGAAAAACTAAAGGAAATAGTAGCGTCAAAATTAACCATTTAAGTAGTTGATTGAGCGAAAAATTCATATTTAATAAATTTCGTAAAACGACAAAATATTTCCCTAGAGACGCGATTAATCGCATCTCTACTCAAATTCTAATTTTCAGTAAAAGCTAAAAACTGCTCATCATTTATCCTTCCTGCTTGATATAGAGTATTGGTAATTTCTGAAAGAGTTAAAACCGCATGACCACGATAACCATTTTGCTGTAATCTATCTTTCACACCTTGTTCATGGTCGATAAATACCACAATATCATTCACATTTAATCCTGCTGATTCTAACTTTTCTGCTCCTTCCATCACACTTTTACCACTGATGAGAATATCATCAACTACTACAACTGTTTCACCAGGATGAAAATTACCCTCAATTACTCTTCGAGTTCCGTGGGCTTTTACCTCTTTACGAGGGAAAATCATCGGACAATTAAGGCGTAAAGCTAAACCAGTTGCAGTTGGTAAAGAACCATACGGAATACCTGCTAACCTATCAAAATTGAGATTCTTCAAAATCTCCTCATAAGCAGTTAGAACTTGATTAAAAACTTGGGGATTGGAAATAATTTTGCGTAAGTCGATGTAATAAGGAAATATGGCTCCTGATGCTTGGACAAAGTTACCAAACATAATGCAATCAATATCATAAAGTTGTAAAATTAAATCCTGTTGGGGATGCTGATTTAGCAAACAAACATCAGGAAACCACACAGAACAAGTAGAATTTTCGTGAATAATTTCAGTTTTGATTTGATTAATTTCTGTGCGTAAACACTGAATTTCCTCAGATAATTTTGGGGTTCCCAACATATCTTGAGGAACAGGAATCAGCAAACCATCACCATTAGTATTTAAGCCAGCTTCTAAAATTTCCTTCAGGTTTGCTCCCTCCGCCCAAATACTACGCGCCATAATAATTCTTTCAGGAGCAACTGCACGAATAAGTGCCAAAACTTCAGAATTTGTAGTTCCCACTTCCAAACCCAATTGCTCTGGAGTCCCCCAGGTTTTTGATTCTTTTACTACCTGCAAATAAAGAGGTGATTCGTTTGTTGGATACTGTTGTAAAGCTTCTGCTCCTGGATTAGAAGTACAGCATAAAATAAACACTGCTTTATCAGGATAGACCAAAAAAGGTACTACATGATCTTGTCCTGTATAGGGACTTAAAGTAATTGCATCCACCTGCCATTGTGTAAACACAGTACGAGCAAAAATGCTACTTGTATTTAAATCACTATGTTTGGCATCTAAAATAATTGGGATGTGGGCTGGAATAGCTGCTAAAGTTTTGTGCAGTAGTTCTAAACCTCGAATACCTAGCGCTTCGTAAAAGCCAAATGTCGGTTTATAAGCACAAACAAAATCGGACGTTTCAGAAATAATGAATTGTAACCATTCCCACAAACCAGCAATGATATCTTCAGATTCATAACGAGTAGGCATCATTTCTGGATTAGGATCGAGTCCTACAAATAGTAAGCTTTGATTTTGCAGAATATTTCGATTCAATTTATCAAAAAAGTTCATATTTTTCTGGTTTAAAAGGATAAATATCTAAGTTATAAAAATAATATTCTTCATGGATGAAGTAATAGAGATACAAAAAGTAAACAAAAGCTTATATATTTGGCAATTCGTTTATTCTAAAAGTACAGTAAAGACGCGATAAAGGGCGTCTTTACTAAATTCCTGCGAACCATTCGTAACCCTGATCTTCCCAGTAGCCTTTAAAAGGGGATAAATAGCTAGTCAGTGTAATTTGAGTCACCCATTTACTTTGCTTGTAACCGAGTTTAATCGGTGAAGCTAAACGCAAAGGCGCACCATTTTCTATTGGTAAAGTATCACCGTTTTTTTCATAAGCTAACAAAGTCTGGGGATGTAATGCTGAAGCTATATCCCAACTTTCATAGTAGCCATCAGCTGATTTAAAGTAAGCATACTGGATATTGGGCTTAGGTTGAGCAAGGGCAATAATTTCTTGTAAACGTACACCACCCCATTGAACGATCGCAGCCCAACCTTCCACACAAATATGGCGAATAATCATAGAAGTTAGCGGCAAAGCTTGAATTTCTGCCATACTGAGGCTGAGAGGATTGTTAACCTCACCATCAACAATTAAACGATACTTTTCTAAATCAATAATTGGATTATATCTGAAGCTATTAACTATTAATGCCTCTGGTTCAATCTCACTGAGAGTAAATTCTGGTACAAGCTTTTGTGGTTGAAATATTAACTTTTCTACCTTTTGATTGAGTGGTTCGGAAAGTTTACCCACAATATCTTCAAATATCGGTGTTCCACAGCCACCAAGAAAAAAACTTATGCCGGAAATTCCCGATATTTCTAAAAATTTGCGGCGTGATAATTGCGGACGCTTAACGCGAAATAAGTTCATAATTCAAAAGTTAATATTTGTCCTTTGTCAGTTGTCATTTATCCTTTGTCCTTTGCAAATGACCAATGAGCAATGATTAATGACAATCTTCATGGAAAATAGTGCATTAGCTTGTACTGAATTTTATCCTGATTTGGTACTAGTTTTTTACAAAGTTCTAATAACAGGTAGTGGGGGGAAGAATTACTGCAACTTCCCCTGTATTACCCTAAAACTCAATACAGTTCAGTTAAGCATTTCTTCCTTCTCTCTGCGTTCTCTGCGCCTCTGTGGTACCCTGCGGGAAGCCGAAGCGTCTACGTTAAAAAAAATTGACCTTCACAAAGAGTTTTACCCTTAACTGAACCGTATTGCCCTAAAACCAGGATTCGAGTATTCAATATGACTTTTGTAGTATCTTCTATGCTGATGGCAGTTGAATATTTTTGACAAATAAGCTTTGTAAGCGGTATATTTGAGCGCCTATTTGGTAGAGTAAATCGCCTTTGCCCAATAGATAAGCTGCTGCTGTTTGTTTTCCCCCCAAGACGATCGCAGAGTCTGCTTCACTAGCGGTACGCAGAGCAACTCGTCCTGGTAGGTTTGAGCGGATTATTGGTGTAACAACCTTGGCTTCTGGGCGTTGAGTGGCAATAATTAGATGAATTCCTGCGGCTCGTGCCATTGCTCCGAGTCGTTTAATACTTTGTTCTAGTGATGTGCGGATTTCTTTTTCTGCCATAAAGTCTGCATATTCATCAAAAATGCAGACTATACGAGGTAAAATCTTACTGGAGCGTTGATTGTAAGTACTTAAATCGGCACACCCAGCTTTTTCAAACTGGTGGTAACGCGATTCCATCTCTGCGACTAATTCATCCATCAGTTCGATCGCGCGATCGCCATCCTTAACAACTGGCGAATACAACCAGGGCATTTTCTCAAACTCTGGAAATGTGACTCGCTTGGGGTCAACTAGGGCGATTTTCAGATATTGTGGGGAATGACGATTGAGGAGACTGAGAAGGAGCGATCGTAGAAATTCACTCTTACCACTACCAGTTGTACCACCAACTAAAAAATGACAAGTATTCGCATCGGATAAATCTGCTTCTACCAACTCTCCTTCGATACTCACTCCAATTGCAATTTTTATAGGTACTGTTGGAGGTAAAAATTGCGGCTGAATATACTCTTCAAAACTCGCAATTTGCCTATCTGGACGTGGCAAATCAACGCTAACATAACCAGCTTGTGGAGTAATTAAAGGCGCATTAGCTAACCCTAGCTGTACTTGTAAATCATTGGATAAGCGAAGAATTGAGTTAACACTCACACCTAGATGCGGTTTCAACTTTACCCTAATAAAAGCCGGCCCAAGAATAGAACCTTGATAATCAACCTTAATTTTAAAAGATTGTAAAGTAGTAACCAACTCTTCACCAATAGCATCAGCATTAACAGAATTTCTTCTTGTGGGGTGGGCATCTTGCCCGCCATTATTCTCATCTTCTGATATTAAACTAGATACTTGAACTACAACAGGCGAAGCAAAAAAACTCTTACACTTTTGCTGTTGGGGACAAATTTCGCATAGATAAGGCTGAGTTGTTGGCGGTGGCGAATTAGGATGAGGTGATTCCCAAGTCAGCCATTGCTGCATCTGGTGTAATTTATAGGGAATCAATTGATGCACGTTATTTTCTAGCTGTTCCCAAGAATATTGATACTCTTTAAATTCTGGCAAAACACAATAAACCGCCGAATCAACTGCTACCTTTTTCTGATGCCAAAGCATGTAACTATAAAGAGCAACTTGAGCCAATTGTGCTGATGGATCTACTGGCCGATAAGTTTTGAATTCAAGCACACACAAACGCTTAATTTCAAAATTATAGACCAAGCAATCAAATTCACCTCCTACCCTTTGTTGTGTGCCATCAGGTAGCTGAAAATAATGCTCAAGCTTACGTTCTTCAGAAACAAAAGTGTTGCGAATAACTGCTTCTGCACTACAATAACGTCGATTGACAACAAGTAATTCTGCAAAGCGTCTGATTAATCCTTGCAATCCTTGCCAAACTTTGTACAGTGGTTGCGCTGCACTTGCATCTTTTTCAACAGCTTTTTCTAGATAAGTAGAAAATTTAATTTCATAAAAAAGCTGTCGCAGACGAGAGTCAATTTCCTCAATATTTAATTGAGATATACTAGTTTGGAATATTTCTGTAAATCTTGATTCACTAACAGCTAATTTGATAAAACTATCAGCTAATTGATGAAAACTATTACCAATACCAATGTGATTATCTGGTGGTATGAATAAAGTATTACCGCCAAATTTTTGATGTAAATAAAATAAGCGAGGACACTCAAAAGCGACTCTGACTTTAGTAGCTGTTAAAGATGTATTTTTGGAGTCATGAGGCATCATATTAAAAATATTATTTACAAAATTAGGGTTATAAATTTCTAATAAACGGCGATGAACAGCAGCCAAATATACTGTATCCATCGCCGCATAATGTAGCTGCTTTTCACTGAGAGGACGCTTTCCCCAGTCGCTTATTCCTTCTTCTGTATCTACATGAGAAAATCGACAAAGTTCTGTTGCTAGAGTTTTCAGTTTTAAATTGGATGTTTGTAATGTTTTGAGGGTAATCTTTCTTGCTAGCTTCAGAGTACAGGTAATATGTTGTGCAGATTTTTCACCCAAGTACTTTAAATCAAAACTTGCATTGTGAAATACCTTCTCAATTTGCGAATTAACCATGATTTGCTGAATAAAGAATGCAATCAAATCAGGTTTATCCAACACATCAAGAATATAAGCAAACTTTCCTGTAGAGTCTGCGGGTTCTGCTAATATCTGAATTAATGATAATCTGGGATAAGAGGTATTCCAATTAGCTACTTCTGTATCTAGCCATAGCACTTTAGCCAAGGCGAATTTTGCAATTTGTGTCTGGATTTCAGAAGCTTTTGTTAGGTAGTGCATTGGCTAAAGCTTGATTAACATTTATCTAGTTAGTGAGTAAACGGATTAACTGATCTTCCAACTTAGATTTAGGGTTAATAATTTTTACTTTATTTTCCTGACATAATAAGTCAATTAGATGTTTAGTTTCAGTTTCTTCTACATAAGAAAATTGACTAACTCCCTGTGAGATTAAAGTAGGTACTCCCATATAACCTTGAGTTTTTACTAAATTCAACAAGAAATCTTTAACTGGTCGTAAATCTTTAGTTTTATTTACATTAATTTTTTCAGGTTGTTGCTTGGCAAGAATTCCTAAATCTTGCAATAAAGTACATTGTTCTAAAATTTTAGACTCACGGATTAAAGATTGTAGTGCTGATAAAGTAATAGCTTTACCAGCAACAACTAATTCCTGAGCAAGTGAAGAATTAACTAAGCTATGGTATGTCGCTAAGTAGTGAACGGAAGCAAGATTTGGTTTGAGGTGAATATGCTTAGTGCCAGTGAAAATCTGACTATAAATTTGATTACCAACGAGTTTTGCATTTCCTACACTTGCAATTCTAATTAAATATAGAGTTTGACAAAGATTGTTCTGAATCGCTCTTTGACAAGCATTCATCACGTTATAAAAACTATTCATATTAGCGTCTTCTGTCCAGACTATTCCTATATTTTCTCGCTTAGATGGCAGTTGATAACTTAACGAATAGCTTGCATAAGTACCACTGATTAGTTTAGGCTTAATTGTCTGTACTTGTAATGCCTCTAAAGTTTCTTGCACCATCCGTATGAGGTCAGGTGCTGCTAAAAGAGAAATTTTAGCTATCTTATCCTGAACTTTTTTATATTCTTGCTGCCAGATTAATTGAAACTCAGCCTGTTCTTTTTGTTGATCATTAATATTTGGAGGAAAATCATTTTTTACTATTTTAATATCTATTAGTCGTGGTTGACCTTTTGACTGTTCTGGCGTCTTTGATGGTATATTAATTACTATAATTTCTTTCAATAGAAAAAGTTTATATTCTTGATACTCTAACCTGCCAATAATAAACGCAGTTCTTGGCATAGTTTTACCACCAGGAAAATTTTCCTGTAACAATTGTCTATTTAAGGGAAAAATAGGTAAATCAGGCTTAGGATTAGCTTGTTGATGTATACTTTGTAATCGATAAGCCCAAAGTGCTTCTGCTTGATTCAAATTAATGGGTTTTAGTGATACTAATCGATCGATTCTGGCTTTGTCTGACTGTTGAATGTAACGATAACTTTGCTTATAACCATTGGTGACTATACTGATAATAATTAGAAAGTTTTTGAGATTTTCGCTATGGATAGTAGTATTTATATTAAATAAAGGTTGAGGATTAGAAGTCCAATTTGGCAAGGTTTCAACTTGGTCAAAGCATAAGACAATCGGTTGAGTTGCACTAGAAATTTTACCAAAATTAGCTAAAATATTCTTTGCTGCGTCTTCTGCATCAATGCAGTGTCTAAGTCTCAAAGCTTGCATTGATTCTTCGCTTAAATTATCTCCTCTTAACCATTCACAGGCTAAAGGGTACAGTTCTGGATCTGTCAGATCGTGTAACACTCCAAAAAAAACATCAGGATTGTAGATACCTGCTTTTAAATAGGTCTTTTTAAGATGATTAATAAACTTTTGGCGATCGCCTAATAATAATTGCCAAAAGCTATCATTAAAAAGCTGCTTTTTCAGATTGGTTTTTGTGAAAATAGATAAATTTTTCAGCCACAGTATTAACTGAGACTCTTCCTGTCCTTCTGGTACTTGAATTAAACTATCAACTGTATTCCTTAGCAGATGACGCCACATGTAATCGTTATCAACCCAAGGCCCTATATAAGCAAAAAAGGCTTTTGAGTTAAAGGTGTGTTTTAGTCTACTTAAAAGATAGCTTTTGCCAGAACCAGCATCACCTACAAGTAAAACAGTACGACTACGATTATCTCTAGCTACTAAATCGAGAAATCCTTCAATTTCTGTTATTGCTTCTTGATGAATTGACTCGACCACAGACTCTAATTCTTGATTTTGACCCCAAAAATTACCCGTCTTCAAATTTACTAGGTCAAACGGGTTAACCTCGCGTTTAATAATGTCGTTGATAGATGCCATAATTAATTCGGATAATTGAGCAAACTTAATTTTGATGAAAAAAGTGTATGTATTGTTAGTTCACAGTGATAAAGAACAGCGAACCACCCACCTTTTGTAAAATTCCAGCATCAATTTGTTCTGGAGTGTAGGGTGTCGGATCTAATAGGGAACTCAAATCAATTCGATCGCTCGCTTGCAAACGATATAAAGCCTTATCTAATTCATCCCGTGATAATGGCGGTTGTAATTTTTGCCGCAGATGGAAAATGGGCAAATAATTGTCAGTACCCTTTTCTCGGTCTAATTTCTCAATAATTTGTAAAATTTCTTCATCACTGATTTCTTTATCAGCGGTATTGATGGTAGGTAGCGCAGTAGAAACTTCCTCTGGCTTCACCCGCAGAGTTTTTCGTAAAAAGCGTAGGTAATTACCCAGCAATTCCAAGCTGAGGACTGGGTTAGAGCCTTTGTTGGGGCTGTAATCATCCCGTAAATACTCAATTCCTCGTTGGGTTAGCCAAACTTCAGCTTTTGCCTTTTTAATTCCTCTTTCAGCTTCAATCAAACCCCGATCGCTCAATACCTCCAATATCGCATCTCGTTCCGCAGCTTTCGGTGAAGTGATTTTGCTGGGAGCGATTTTAGCCGAAGCATTACCGATCTTCTCTAGTACCTTGAGTTCTTTATCTGCGATGGGCACTTGGCCTGGATCTTTGAGTACCGCTTGACCAGGCGGTAAAATTTTAACTGTGGTAATCTCGCGGGTATAGTCTACCAGCTCGCGATCGCCTAATGCTTTACAAATTTTATTTTTCTCAGTCTTAAAAGCATCAAAGGCGTTAAGCCCTGCTCGATAATCGGTAAATCCCAATAACTTTAAGAGAAACTTTAACTCGTTAGTATCCATGTCAGTAGTTTTACCTGTATGTGAATCAGCAATACTGTAGCTCGAAGATAAAAAATTTACACATTCTTTATCGTAGCTATAATTAGTGCCAACGACTACAGGTTGTTAAATAATATATTACAACCAGCATCTAGCTGAATACTTGTTGTGGGCTAAACTTTGTGTAGTAGCGACTCTAGTCAGCCAATCCTTTTAAAACTTGATAGTTTGCAGACTCCACAATTGGGTAGAACTTTCCTAATGCTTGGACGAACTTAGCTTCAATAGCTTCTAATTCTTGTTCGGGTATTCCATCCAAGTGTTCAAAAGTTTCCCAACGAATGATGAAGATAACTTCTGAGGCGTCGTTGGGGTTGAGCCAAACTTCTTTACCAAGAAATCCAGGATACTCAGCCAGTGCTGTTGTCCAAATTTCTGCATCTTTCTGGATAAAATTTTCCTGGAAATCAGGGGCAACTTTAAACTTGAGGAGTTCTATAACCACGTTCTTTGATGCCTGCCTCCGGCAATTTGCCAAAATAGAGGTGTAGGCTAGAGTAACTACGCTTATAGCATAGCTCGATCGCGTACACTCAGGAGCTAGGGTCGGCTGTTTGAAATAAATTTAAGAGGATAGGGAGTATGGACAGCAACAACAACTGGTTGCAACAGCTAATGATGGTGGGTATTGGTACAACGTCTTTAGTTGCAGAAAAACTGCGGGAAGTCAGCGATGAATTGGTCAAGGATGGTAAGCTCAATCCTGAACAAGCCAAGGCGGTTATAGATGATATTGCCCAGCAGTTAAAGTCAGAGCAAGGAAACTGGGATGTCCAGATGCAAAGGCAAATGCGAAATATGATGCAGGATTTGGGGGTGGCTCGTCAGTCGGAAGTGGACGAACTTCGGGGTAGAATTGACCGTTTAGAGCGTCAAGTGCGCGATTTAGAAAATAAGCTTTGGCGTTAGGTTGTCCTTTCTGATTTAAACTAAATGTGTCCTGTTGGTAATGTTTTTACCAGGCTACCTAAGTAGGGAGAACTGATTTTGAAACCAATTTTCCTGAGTGTGGCGTTCATGCTGGTGTGTGTTGTGCTTTTGGTTGTGGGGCAAATAAGCAGTAAACAGAATACTGCCATTGCTGACCAATTAACCTCAACGCCTCCAGCGGCCACAATTCTAACTGAAAACAATATCTTAATTGCGAGTCATATTATGTCTGATGCCGATGCGGTAAACACCCCCTCGTCTGATGCCAATGTCGTAACCACCCCCTCTGGATTAAAATACGTTGAGTTAACAGAGGGGACTGGGGCGACTCCTGAACGTGGACAAACGGTAGAGGTTCACTATGTCGGCACCTTAGAAGATGGTACTCAGTTTGATAGTTCACGCGATCGCGGTCAACCTTTTAAATTTAAAATCGGCCTCGGCCAAGTAATCAAAGGTTGGGACGAAGGACTTAGCACGATGAAAGTAGGGAGTCGTCGTCAGTTAATCATCCCGCCAGAGTTAGGTTATGGTTCTCGTGGTGCTGGTGGCGTAATTCCGCCTAACGCTACCCTGCTATTTGATGTGGAATTGCTAGGAGTTAAGTAGGGATTGGGTACTGGGTATTGGGTATTACAGCAGATTGCAACTTGCTGAGGTACAGATAATCGGGCGTTGGTGAATTGCGGTATGAATCCAGGTGTAGAGACGTTGCAATGCAACGTCTCTACAAGGATTTTGATATCATGCACAATCGTTTTCATACATGAAATCAGCAACGCCGATAATCGTAGGGGCACAACATGTTGTGCCCCTACCCGTGTACGTCAATATTTATTTCCCAGTCCCCAGTCCCCAGTCCCCAATTCAAAGTTTAAGATTTTGAAACTTGGTAAACTGTGGATTGAATAAAAGTTTCACAGTACCTGTAGGCCCGTTACGGTGTTTAGCTATTATCACTTCTGCAATGCCGCGATCGGGAGTATCTGGAGAGTAATATTCGTCTCGATATAACATGATTACTAAATCTGCGTCTTGTTCGATCGAACCTGATTCTCTCAAATCTGACAACATCGGGCGTTTATTAGTACGTGCTTCCACACCCCGACTCAACTGAGATAAAGCAATAACTGGTACAGATAATTCACGCGCTAAACCTTTGAGTTGACGCGTAATTTTTGATAATTCTTGTACGCGATTATCACCTGCACCTTCCATTAATTGCAAGTAATCTATGACAATCAAACCCAATATTCCTTGTTCTGCTTGCAGTCGCCTTGCTTGACTACGCATTTGTGTAACAGTAATATTGGGCGTATCGTCAATATAAATTGCCATCTCAGAAAGAGTACCAATAGCACGGCTTAAAGGTTCCCATTGTGTTTGGCTAAGGCGTCCACTCCGCAGATAACTACTTTCAATTTGTGCCTCGCTGGCTAAGAGACGTTGTGTCAGCTGTTCTTTAGACATTTCCAAACTAAAAACAGCAACTGGTAGTTTTTTCCGCTGGTCAATATTATTATCACCCTTGATATTAATTTCGTAATTGGCAATATATTGTGCAATGTTCATCGAAAAGCTGGTCTTTCCCATTGCAGGTCTAGCAGCAACAATAATTAAATCCGAACGCTGAAAGCCGCTGGTAAGAGCATCTAAATCGTAAAATCCGCAGGGAATTCCAGGTAAGGCAATGCCTTGATTTCTATCTTCAATATCCTGGAAATTATTAATTAGAGTATCAGAAATATGAACTAAACCTGATTGCGGACGCTCTTGAGTAACGCCGAAAACTTTCTGTTCTGCTTTGTCTAAAACAATTGGTAATTCGGTTTCTGTTTCATAACCAAGATGCACAATTTCATTGCCAGCTTTAATTAATTCTCGCCGCAGGTATTTTTCCATCACTAACCCTGCTAAGGCGTCAATGTTCACAGCTGACACTGTGCGGTCTACCAAAGTTGCTAATTTATTTCTCCCACCAATACGCGCAAGTATTTCATGGTCAGTTAGCCAACTTGTAACTGAGAGCAAGTCTGTGGGTTTGCCTTGTGCGTGGAGCCTGATTGCTGCTTGATAAATATCTTTGTGAGCGCTAATATAAAAAGCTTCGGGAACCAGGCGATCGCTAACTCGACTAATCGCTTCTGGATCTAGCAAAATACCACCCAAAATCGCCTCTTCCGCCTCGATATTTTGGGGTGGCAAGCGATCGCTACCATCACCTTTAAAACTCAGTTGTTCAGCCATAAAACGATTTTAAGTTTTGAGATGAAAGGTAGTAGGGAGTGGGGAGTAGGGAGTAGGGAGTAGGGAATTCTGAGTGCTGAGTTAGGAGTTAAGAATTATTCTCCTCATCTCCCTCATCTCCCTCATCCCCCTCATCTCCCTCATCTCCTTCATCCCCCGCGTAACTTAACTAGCCACGACTTGAATATCAATTTGCGCTGTTACTTCTGAGAACAGCTTGATTTCAGCTTGATAAGTACCAAGGTGGTTAATATCGGGAATGGTAATACCACGGCGATCTACTTCTTGACCGGTGGCTGCCTTAATTGCGTCTGCAACATCTTGAGCGGTAATTGTACCGAAAATAGCTTCGTTTTCACCAACTTGTTTGGGAATTGTCAAGCTGCCAACTTTTTCTAGAGATTCTTTTTGCTCAAGAGCTTGTTGCTTGAGTTCTAATTGCCGTTGACGCTCTTGTTCCCGACGGCGTTCTACTTGCTTGAGAATACCAGGAGTGGCATGGGTTGCCAATTTCTGAGGAATCAGATAATTACGAGCGTAGCCAGGAGCTACTTCCACTAAGTCGCCAGATTTGCCCAGCTTGCTGATATCCTTATTTAAAACTAACTGCACGCGCTTCGCCATCGTTTTTCGTTTTTCCTGTAAGATATGATTAATTTGGGTTTCGCCAGAATACTCCACAATGTCAGTGCCGTATTAAGAGCGGCTTCGCCTATACCCTAAAGCTTACAGATCCTAGCGAAACGCAGGGGGCGATCGCAACTATTCGAGTTAGAAAGTTGAAGGGATTAGGGACTGGGGACTAGGGATTAGGGATTGGGTATTGAATATTGGGTGGGTATTGAGAAAGTATTCCTTATTTATTTCCTATTCCCCAGTCCCCAATCCCCAGTCCCCAATAACTAAAAGTTATCTCTCATTTCCCGTATCCGTGCAAAGCTTTGGACTGCATCGCTCTTGTTAACAGCTGATTGTAATGACGGGTGATCCCAACGTAAAAAGGGATTGGTGCGTTTCTCGACTCCCAGCAGCGAGGGTATGGTGGCTTCTCCTCGATTCCGATAAGCCTGGACTTGATCGAAGTACTTTTGTAAGTCTGTGTTGTTGCTATCGAGACTGAGAGCAAATTTCAGATTTTTTAAAGTGTATTCGTGGGCACACCAGACGCGTGTATCATCTGGTAATGAGCGAATTTTGCTTAAAGAATCTACCATTTGTGTCGGCGTTCCTTCAAACAACTTACCGCAACCTCCAGAAAATAAGGTATCGCCACAAAATAATTCGCCCGTCTCACCAGATTTTTCAGGGGGAAAGTAGTAAACGATATGAGCGCGAGTATGTCCAGGAACGAAGATTACTTCAGCTATGCGGTCTGCAAACTGCACGCGATCGCCTTGTTGCAAAAACACCTGCTGTCCGGGAATTCTACCACGATCCTCGGCTCCCCCATAAACTATCAGTTGGGGGAATTGTTCCATCAACCGCTTGTTACCACCCACATGATCGTTATGATGGTGGGTGTTGAAAATCGCTACCAAATCAGCCTTTAGTTCTGCCAGTTTCTTTAATACTGGTTGAGGCTCCGCTGGATCGACAACAGCAGCGATGTTTTGTTGGCGATGTCTGCCGACAAGCCGCTCCGCGTCTACGTGTAACAAAAATATATAGTTGTCTGAGAGTGCTTCCAGACGGATTACTTGCATTACCTCTGTCTCCCTTACAACATAGATGTTTAGTATTGAGTAGCAATCCTACATTTAAGTAAGTAATAGTGCTACCTGCACAAGCTATATCAAGTATTTATACTTGATTAATTATAGCTCTAATGCAACTTTAACTATGATAATATACAACCGTGCTTTTACGGTAATTATACTTAAAAAAAGTCAACTTCAGATGAATTTATCAGTAAAATTTCTCTGGGAAAATATACAAATGCAAAGTTAGATTTATTTTATTATTTTTGCTTTTAAAAATCAGAAATTATCCAGTTGATATTTTATCGTATTTGGCTATAACGAAAACTAGAGCAAAATTTCTGAAATTAGATACATAGCCTGAATCCTTACCTACAAAATAATTATTAGTTGAATTTATGACAACAGAAACTAGAGGATTTATTACAATTTTAACTGGACTTTACCCTTTTCAAGATTGTATTCATTTCCTAGCTGCGGTTAGAAAGTTTCATCAGGAACCAATAATTATTTTAATTGACCAGGTTCCACCAGTTCTCTATCCTTTGCTCAAGGCTTTCAAAAATGTAATTTTAAAGCCTGTCCCCACGAATGAAAATACTGTTTTAGCATCACGGCAAGCAAAACTGGCTCTCTATGCTGCTTCTGAATTTGATAAAACTATTTACCTAGATTCAGATATTTGCTTGCTTTCCGATATCAATGACGTATTTGAGTATATGGATGAATATGATTTCTTATTAACTGAAGATGTGCAACCTTCTATTGCAAAAGCTACAAATTTATTGCGTGGTAAACAAGAAGAACTTTTGCCTAATGTCTTGCCAATTCTGCAATCTTTAGGGTTACCTTTGCAAGCGGATAGCGTGCAATATAATGGCGGTTTTATAGCTTTTAGGAAAACAGAAATCAACCAGGTATTTTTTGATAAATTTCAATATTATTTTGAGATTGTCAAAAATAACCAAGATAAATTGCTTTTAAAAGACCAAGGGGCTTTTGCTTCAGCGATCGCATCTGTACGCCCCCACATGAAAATACTACCACCTACCTATAATTATCTCAGTAAATGGCAGGATGCTTATAACGTTGAGGATCAAATAAAAGTCCTTCACTGTACATATCCTTATCGACCCCAGTATGCTAAAAATATTACTCGTTCCTTATACACAAGGATTTTTGATAGATTGGCTAAAGTATTTTTACCGAATCAAATTACAAATCCCTGGCGGAAAAAATAACTTATAAATAGGAAAACAGGTGGTAATGAGAGAAAAATTAAGAATATCACTGCTGGTCTGGAATTTATCAACTAACGATGGGTTTATTCGTGCATCTTTATTAAAAAAAGCCCTGATTAGCTTAGGGTATGAAGTGCAAATATTGGGTTTTATATTTGGTCAAGAGTTATACAAAGCAATTTCTTCTGAAGATCAAGTTTATGCTGTCAATGGCTCAAATTATCCAGGTTTTTTGAAATCTATTCGTCAAATTTTAAAAAATATTGATGGAGATATTATTTATGCAATCAAACCTCAGCCAGCAAGTTTTGGTGTTGCACTATTAAATAAACTCTACAGCAAAATACCAGTAATTTTAGATATAGATGACTGGGAACTTAGCTGGTATGGTGGTGACGAATGGCGTTATCGTCCTACACTCAACCAACTAGCTAGAGATTTACTTAAAAAAGATGGAGTTTTGAGGAAACCTAATCATCCTTTGTACTTGAAATGGATGGAAGGTTTAGTGAGTCAAGCTAATGCAGTAACGGTACATACTAACTTTTTGCAGCAGCGTTTTGGCGGTCACTATGTTCCCAACGGTAAGGATACCTCCTTATTTGACCCTGCTCGATACAATTCTGAAGAAAGTAGAAGTCGTTACGGTTTATCTGAATATCGAATTTTAATGTTTCCTGGCGCACCAAGACCTTATAAAGGTTTAGAAGATGTTCTCATAGCACTGGATAAAATTAATCAGCCAGATTTAAAACTGGTGATTGTCGGTGGCAGTCCTTATGATAATTATGATGAACAACTTCAACAACGATGGGGACGCTGGATGATCAAATTACCAAATTATCCAGCTGATGTTATGCCTGATTTAGTAGCGGCTGCTCACATTGTAATTGTTCCACAACGAGATACTCCAGAAACCCGCGCTCAATTTCCCTTGAAGTTGACAGATGGTATGGCAATGGCTAAACCTGTATTATCAACAAGCGTTGGAGATATTCCCCAAATTTTAGGTGACACTGGTTATTTAGTCGAGCCTGGTTGTCCCGAACAACTTGCTGAAAAAATTCAATTTATTTTTCACAATTTAGAGTCAGCAAACGCTCAAGGTATTAAGGCAAGACAAAGATGTGTAGAACACTATAGTATAGAGGCTATGGCTTCTACACTCAAGTCAGTAATTGCCCAGTTATGAATCATATTAATTAAAATACCCCATGTCTACCAGAAAACTACTACTAAGATTCGCAAAACCCTATCCAGGTTTGATTCTGCTGACAATATTGTTAGGATTTTCTGGAGCTTTATTTAATGGGATTAGCACAGCTTTAATTGTGCCGATAGTTTTAAAAATTGTCGGACAAGAAGTAGATTTAACTACTGCGCCTCCCATCCTCAGAAGGATGATATCTCCATTTGATAATACTCCAGAAAATTATCGGATAGGAGTAATGGCTGGGGCAATTATATTCACAATTATTTTAAAAAATTTAGCTACTTATGCTAGCGCATTAGCATCGAGTTCTCTAACTCGCAAGCTGACAGCGGATATGCGAGAATCAGGATTAAAACTATTACTAGAAATTGATATAGATTATTATGCAAAAACGAAAGTTGGTGATTTAATCAACCGTCTTGGTGGAGAAATTGGACGTGCTGCTAGTGCTGTAGGTAGTACAGTTAAAATAGTTATTTTGGGAATCACTATTTTAGTTTTTGTTGGTTTATTGCTGTCAATCTCTTGGCAGTTAACCATTGCGGCTACGCTGTTGTTGTCGTTGGTGACCTTAGTCAATCAGTATGCTATTTCCCGTTCTAAAATTTTTGGGAAGATGCTGAGTGAGATGTCGAAAGCATATTCAATTTCTGTGCTGGAAACTTTGAACGGAATTCGGTTAGTCAAGGCCACAGGAAATGAAGAAAAAGAATACGAACGGATTAAAAAATTAATCCGCGATCGCGAATTAGCAGATTTCCGATCTCAGGTTAACTCAGAAGCAATCACACCCATAGGTGAGGTGATGGGTATTACAGCTTTGTTGCTGATTGTAATTTTGAGTAAAACTTTCTTTGCTAATGAAATTTCTTCGCTTTCTACGGTACTTCTGACATATTTATTAGTGTTGCTGCGAGTATTACCATTACTTTCTCAGCTAAATACTATTCGCAGCAACTTTGCTAGTACCGCCGCCAGCGTGGATGTAGCAAATGAATTTTTAAGTTTGGATGATAAGCCATTCATGGGCAACGGTAAGCTTCCCTACACAAAATTACAAGAGGGAGTATCTTTTAATTCTCTGTGTTTTGCTTACCCTGGTCATGAAAAGTTAGTCCTCAAGGATGTAAATTTATATTTACCGCGTGGCACGACTTTAGCATTAGTAGGCGGTTCTGGTGCTGGAAAATCGACCATAGCAGATCTTTTGCCGAGATTTTACGATCCGATCGCTGGTGCTATTACTATTGACGGCATCGATTTACGGCAATTTGATGTGGTATCCCTGCGTAGGCGCATGGGAATTGTTAGTCAAGATACCTTTCTTTTTAATGATTCAGTAAAAAATAACATCGCCTATGGGTGCCCTGAGGCGACTGATGATGAAATTATTACAGCCACCAAGCGGGCGAATGCTTATGAATTTATTAGCAAATTACCTCAGGGATTTGACACTTTAATTGGCGATCGCGGCGTTATGTTATCTGGCGGACAAAGGCAAAGATTAGCGATCGCCCGCGCATTAGTGCAAAATCCCGAAATTTTGATTTTAGATGAAGCCACCAGCGCTTTAGACACCGTTTCCGAACGCTTAGTACAAGCTGCACTCGATGAACTCAGCCGCGATCGTACCACATTAGTAATTGCTCACCGCCTTTCCACAGTCCAAAAAGCCAATCAAATTGCCGTATTAGATCAAGGACAAGTAGTAGAAGTAGGAACCCATGAAGAACTTTTACAAAAAGGTGGTTATTACTCACGCCTCTACTCAATGCAATTTGCTGAACGTCCTGAAAATGTTGCCAAACAAAATCAAAGCTTACTCCGCATCTCCCACGAAATTCGCACCCAATTAAATTCGATGATTGGATTTTTGCGCTTATTACTTGATGATTTGGTAGATGATGCCGAAGAACGCCAGGAATTAATTGAAGACTCTTACAAATCAGCTTGGAGAATTCTCAACACCATTGATGTTTTTGATGACGTTATTAACTCGCAAATCAGGGGGCAAATCCTTTCAATTTCCGACCAAAATCAGAATGTTATCAGTATTCATTATCAAACTTTTAATCAAATATCAGTTGAATTTCGGACTTCTTTGAATCTCATTATTAGCTCTCTCCGCTCTCTATCAGATAATTTGATATACAGCCTCGAAGAACAAATTCAATTTATTTCTGAAAGTTATGAATCTGCTATATATTTGCTGGATAACTTAGAAAAATTTGAGGATAATATTAAAGCCTAAAATTATGAAAAATGGTAATAATAAAAAACACTATATTTACTTCATTGGGGAAGAACTGCCCCAGCCAGAGGCTCATTTAGTCCAATCTACAAATGCTGCTAATGCCGCCGCCAACTTGGGTTATTCCGCAGTTTTGGTATACCTGGACAAAAAAATAAATCCCAGTAACCTAATTAATTTAGCGCGTCCTTTTCAACCGAAAAAAACACCAACCGAACTTATTAAATATTACAACCTCCATGACAAATTAAAAGTTGCGCCCTTACCGATGCCTTGGCCAATTGACCATTTCCCCAGCAAATTCACCGATTCTAACACCATCGCCTGCAAATATTATTTACCCTTTCACATACTTCCAACTACCAAAATTGTCCACAGCCGCAACTGGAATTTTATCAAAGCTGCTATTAAAAATGGTGTTCCAGCAATTTACGAACATCACCACCACGAAGAAAAACCATTTGAGCCAGAAATAGTCAACAATCCGCTGTTACAAATTACCATCACAGTTGTAGAAACTATCCGCGAAAGCATGATTAAAAATGGTATGCCGCCAGAAAAAGTGATTACGCTGCACAACGGTTTTAATCGCTTATTTATGGAGCGACAACCACAAAAAGCAGCAGAATGGCGTCAAAAGCTCTTGCGAGACGAAAGCCAAAAATTAGTAGTTTATGCAGGAGCCATACAGCAATTTAAAGGTATTGATGTATTAATTGAAGTAGCTCAAGAAATGCCAAATGTGCAATTTGCCTGTGCAGGCGGTAAACCAACAGAAGTCGAATACTATCAAAAATTAGTCAAAGAAAAACAAGTTCACAACATTAAATTTTTGGGTTATGTCTTACAGAACGAATTAGCATCTTTGTTACAAGCAGCAGATGTTTTAGCTCACCCCCATTGTTCAGGAAAAGCCGCAACTTTTACATCTCCCTTAAAATTGTTTGACTATTTCGCCTCAGGGACTCCCATCGTTGCTACAGAAATTCCATCATTAATTGAGTTCCAAAATACCCAAGCCATAGCTGCTTGGTGTGAACCAGATAACCCCAGCAAATTTGCCGAAAGTTTAAAGCGAGTCCTAGAAACTCATCCCCGAAAAATAGAAGGTTACCCAAATAGCATCGAATTTGTAAAACAATTCTCTTGGGAAAACAGAGCCGCAAAAATCCTAAATTACGTCGATAAATCTCTACTTCAACCGCTAGAAAAACCCATCTAAACTCCTCATTCCTCTCGGCGCCCCTGCATGAACCAACAAATTATTATTTCCAAATAACAAATGACGATGAAAACAGTAGGAATGATTAGCAGCTATCGAGGTTTAGAAACTAGAGCCGATTGGCTTTGGCAGCAAACCCCCCATCAATTTGGAATTTGGGGCAATATACAAATGCAAGCCCTAGCAGCAAAACCAGATTTTTTGCTAATGTATCAATTTGATTTTCCCCAACCAGCGCCGCAACAATCATGGTTTGATCGCTTCCGCAAACGCCAGCAAAAATCAGCCGTTAATCTTGATTCTCTCCTGCGTGGTGTCAACAAAGAACGGATTATTTATCTACTAAGAGAACCGCCCTTAGATGAAGTTTTAGAAATCAATAATCATAATTATCAACAAGCCCAAAAATATTGCGGTTACATTTCTGGTCCTGATGATTTTGCCCCTATTCCTGACTATATGCCCGCTATTTGGTATCATTCAAATACATTTCAAGATTTAAATGAAATGCCACCTCCCCAAAAAGTTGCCCCATGTAGTTGGATTACTTCAGGAATTAACCGCACAGCCAACCATCGCCAGCGTTTAGACTTTTTGCAATCTCTACAATCGAGTGGTATTAAGTTTGATTTGTATGGGCGCAATTTACCAGAATGGGCGAAAAAATCAGGAGAATTGGGTAATAAATGGTATGGCATGGCACCATACTATTACAATTTAGCAATTGAAAACTATGCTGATAATAATTGGTATGTAAGTGAAAAACTTTGGGATAGTTTACTGGCTTGGTGCCTGCCAATTTATTATGGTGGCCCGGCTGCTGATAAATTATTACCACCGGGTAGTTTTTTAAGATTGCCCAGTTTAGATGAAAAAGGCATTGCTTATATCCAAGAAGTGACAGCAACGCCTGACTTTTGGTATCAGGCAAAAGATGCGATCGCCGAAGCACGTCAAATCATTTTACACAAATTAAATCTGCTTAATTGGTTGTCAGACTTTGTTGTTCAACACTCATAAATTATGAATGGTATTTGTACTCTTGCTAATGATTATGTTTTCGATCAACTGGTAGCTTTGCTCAATAGTATTGATGTGATACTAGGCAAAGAAACCCCTGTCTGTATCTATCCTTTTGATGACCAAACACAACGCATTGCTGAAGAAATAGCTAAACGTCCCAATGTATTTCTTTTCGACGATCAAGAATCTATCAAGCGCTGGGATGAATTTATGCTAGAGGCTAGTCCTGCTAGTATGAACAAACATAAATATAGAATTTATGGTGGTCATCGAAGATTTTGTGCCTTTGATGGGCCATTTGATAAATTTGTTTATTTGGATGCTGATACTATAGTGATGAATTCACTAGATTTTGTTTTTGATAGATTGAATCAATATGACTGTGTTGTTTACGATTTTCAGTTTAAATACCCAGATAAAGTTTATAACGTCAATTCCTCCAAATTATTTAAAGTTTTTCCTGAACAGCGCATCTCTAAAGAAATATTTTGTTCTGGATTTTATGCTTCTAAAAAAGGTTTATTTAATCAAGAAAAAATAGCAGAATTATTATCTTATTTAAGAAATGGAGAACAGGAAATTCTCTATTCTACAGGAGACCAGCCAGTTCTCAATTATATGTTTATGCGTTTGGGTATACCCATTTACAACTTTGCTCATCATTTACCAAATAATCAGATCACTGGATGTACTGTCACTTCTTTACATTTTGAGGAAAAAGAAAGAATTTTGTATGACAAAGGTAATCGATTAACTTACCTTCATTATATTGGAATTCCTCCTACAGTTAATCAAGCAGTATGCGCTGGAGAAAATATTGAGTTTCCTTATCGAGATTTATTTCTTTATTATCGTTACCTACATGAACCAGAGAAACTTCCCGTATTTAAACATCCTCCCAAACACTATAATGCTTCACCACCAAATTTCCTGACTAGGACTTTGAAAAAACTTAAGTTAATTAAACAAGGATAATTTATGAGCAGGGGAATTTATATCGTTGCCAATGATCGAGTTATCGATAATGCGATCGCCTTACTTAATAGTATTCGTTACTATGACCCAGAAGTAACAATTTATCTCATACCTTTTAATGAAAATTATCACAAGGTAGCAGAGCAACTTAGTACCTTACACAACGTGCAAATTTTCCCCGATTTAGAATTTATTGATAAATTTACCCAACGCATCGGCGAAATTTTTGATCGAGATTTCCTCGCCTTACCCAACAAAATGCGTAAACTAGTGGCGTGGTTTGGTCCTTTAGATGAGTTTATTTATATTGATACAGATATTGTAGTTTTTGAAAAAATTGCTGACAATTTAGACAAACTTGCAGAAGTCGATTTCTTCTGTTGTGATTATCATCACGCCAATGACAAGCTGCGAAATATTTTTTCGCCATTAGTCAAAGAACAACAAATTTTTTCAGATACCCAACTTGAAGATGTTTTCAACAGCGGTTTTTGGGCTGCCAAAAAAGGAACAATTACCGAAGAACAAATGGATGAAACCTTGCGCGAATGTGCAACGCATCGGGAATATTTTGATTTTTCCGAAGGAGTTACAGACCAACCAATTTTAAATTATTTAGTTCTCAAACTGATTGCCAAACGTGGTAATCTCGTCAAAATTCCTGGAGGAGGGCCTGGTAGTTGGGCGGGTTCACGAAATTTCCAACAGCAAGACTACGCGCTCTATGACCAGGGACAACGACTAAAATATCTACATTGGGCTGGCATACGGATTAAAACTGGTAGCCCCTATTGGGAATTGTGGGAACACTATCGCTATCTTCACGAGGGGAAATTTGCCTTTATTCCCAAATTAACTCGCCGTTTATTTCCCTTTGTCGCTACTCGCACTTAATATCAGGAGTACCCCGATGATTGATGGTATTTATACCCTAGCCAATGATGTCGTTTACGATCAACTAGTTGCTTTGCTCAACAGTATAGAAGCTAATGCAGGTAGAAAAATTCCTGTTTGTGTAATTCCATATAATGAGCAGCTAGACAAAGTAAAGGCAGAGATAGCAGCTAGAGATAATGTCACTTTATTTGAAGATTATGCTTCAATAGCTCGCTGGGAAGAATTTGGTACTCGTATCTGGAAAGCTCATCCAAGAGCATTAAAACTCTGGAGAGAATATGGCTTATCAGAGAATTTTCGTATAGAAAGACATAGAAAACTTTGTTGTTTAGATGGCCCATTTGACAAGTTTATCTTCTTTGATGGAGACACCCTGTTGATGAAACCACTAGATGATGTTTATCAGAAGTTAGATCAATATGATTGGGTTACGAATGACTTTCAATATAAATCAGATTTGAAGTACATTTTTGATTGGACAGAAGACAAACTCCAAGAAATTTTTCATCAAGAAAATATTAGCGATCGCATTTTTTGTTCTGGTTGGTTTGCTTCTAAAAAGAAGATTTTTGATGCTACTACTTTAGCAAATATCTTAGAAAATTTAGAAGCAGGTGAAGCTGATGCACTCGCATGGGCAGATTCCGACCAAACAGTTCTTAATTATTTAGTTTTAAAAAGTGGAATTTCTTACTATAACTACGCCAATTATGACGGCGGTACGGGTTGTCATTGGGCTTCTAAATTTAATGTTGTAGATAATATCCTTTACGCTGAGGAAACACCCATAACATATCTTCACTATATGAGTGTATCTTCGTCAAATTTTACGCGGCTTTGTGCAGGTGAAGATGTTGATATTCCTTACCGCGACGTTTTCTTATACTATCGCTATTTAAAATCACCTGAAAAACGCCCTCAAACCTTTACGCGCCCAAGTCAATTAACACTTCTGCAAAAATCTACTACCAGTTTTATCCAGCAAAAAATCAACAATTTTAAGCTAAACTACCGCAATTTCAAAGATAGAATTACTAAATAAAGATGAGTAAGGACTTTTGGGCTGTGTGCTGACGCATCGCGGCACAATTGTTTTTACATTGTTCATAAATGAATTTATTGGCTCTGTATCCCTTTTGTCTTCGGTCAGATGTAGACCTTGTATCACAGCGTACACCTGATCTAAGCCGCAGCGATATCTGTTTCTACGTCTAAGGATATAAGTTTGTTTAATGTTGACATATTAATGAGATATTAAATTGAAAAACTAATTCAGGTAGAAATTTATGGCAACCGAGCAAGAGCTTCAATCTCTTTTTAATACCTTAGATAACGATCAAGACGGCAAAGTCTCCATTAATGATCTTTTTTTAAGTCCTGGCTTAAGTGCAATCGTCTCATCAGAAACAAATACCAGTAGCCCCCAGGAGTTACTAGTACAGTATGATTCAGACGAAGACGGTAGTATTACCTTTGAAGAGCTAAAGAACGCAGTTGAGAAAGCAAATAATTTAACCTAGCAGTCAAACAATTTTGGATTTTGGATTTGTTCCGCTTGACTTCTCTACGAGACGCTACGCGAACGGGCGGGGCATGTAGCTTGCTTCTGGGTTCGCGTAGCGTTCCGCAGGAAAGGAGTACCGAAATAATCTAAAATCTAAAATCTAAAATTGGCACGGTCAAAAAACCCAATACCAAATACCCAATACCAAAAATCCCTCTCTAGCCCGCGCTAAGAGGGATTTGCAATTTCTAGGTCATTGGTGACTCGCTAGCCCTTCAGGATGACCTTGGAGGTGAAACTAATCGTCGATCGCCCTCCTTGTTCCTTAGACTTCTTGCAAAAGTCCTTATTTTTACCTTATTCTTTCCGCCTACCCTTCTCCTTCTCCTTTCGGAGACGCTGCGCGAACGGAGACGCTACGCGAACGGGAACGGCTTCGCCGAATGCGCCTTTGCGTGAGATAAAAACTTATTTATGCAAGAGGTCTCTTCTACATCATCCCTCGGCATCTAAATCTAGAGATTGCATTCCTTCGCGTTCGATAAAAACGAGCATACTTCCCAATTGCAACCACACTAACAAACAAGTCAGCAGACTAATTGGTAAACCAACTCCTAAAGCTAGCAAGTAAGGAAAGCCAAATATTTCCAAGCCTGAAGACATAAATAAACAAATACCAGCAGTTATGCCCAGAAATGGCACAAATAATTGTTTCAATGGAGAACGCGGTTTAGTATTTTCTGTAGGCTCGCTTGGCCATTTCTGTACAATTACTTTCAAAGTCCCAGATAATGCTATGCCAGATGTTAATGCTGCCAGAAAGCCAGCAATTAAGAGAAAGTAAGGGGGTTGCAAGGGGAAATAGTACATGGAAACTCCTGGTTGATATTAAAAAAAAGAATTCAGAATTCAGAATTCAGAATTCTGAATAAATCAGTGACATAATTCATTCTGAATTCTGACTCCTGACTCCTGAATTCTTATTAAAATTTTTTAGTTTTTAGTTCCTGATTGGTTTCCAACAAAAGATCCAAGGAATGTAGCTTTTGGTAAGATGGCAGCCGCGCCTTCTCTGGATAATTCTGTTAAAATACCGATCGCCACATTTAATAAACGATCTGGTTTTAAGTCATCTTTAACCAGGTTCCACAGGCGTTGGACTTCTTCGGTGTGCAGGCGGTCATCTTCGGTGAGAGCAAGCACTAGCTGTCGCCGGAGAAATTTGCCTTCTTCGGACATCAAATATTGGAATCCCATTTGGGCTGTGGGTACGACATCAAAGTTGCCATCAGTACGAGCGATCATAATTAAGTTTTCTAACCGCTGCCACTGGAATTTACCATCTTTAAATAGCACATTCAATAGTCGTCGCCGCAATGCAGGCGATTCTCCCGTCAGCAATCGCCGTGCTATATATGGATAACCCACCTCGACGATTTTGAAATCCCGGTTGAGCGAGAGAGCAATACCTTCTTGAGTCACCAGGGAACGAATAATTAAAGCAAACTTCGCCGGAACTCGAAAAGGATATTCATACATCAGTTCCGAGAAGTCATCGGTGATCGTTTTGAAGTTAAAATCCCCGACGTTTTTACCGATCGCATTTCCCAACACCGCTTCTAATGCGGGTACAATCGGGCAAATATTTGTGTCTGGAGTCAAAAACCCCAATTTTACAAAGTCTTCGGCTAAATCGGTGTAGTCTTTATTCACCAAATGCACTAGTGCATCTACTAGTGTTTCCTTGGTGGTTTCCTCCAATTGATCCATCATGCCAAAGTCTATGTAAGCCATGCGACCATCGGGCATAGCAAACAAATTACCAGGATGGGGGTCTGCATGGAAGAACCCGTGTTCTAACAACTGTTGCAAACCTGAGGTAACGCCAATTTGGATGATGGTTTCTGGGTCTAAACCTGCTTCCCGGATGCGTTGGGTGTCTGTTAGCTTGAAGCCGTTAATCCATTCCAGGGTTAAAACGTGGGTGTTGGTATAACGCCAGTAAATCCCTGGGACTTTTACCTGCGGGTCGTTATGGAAGTTGCTAGCAAATTTTTCGGCGTTGCGGCCTTCATTAATATAGTCAATTTCTTCAAATAACTTGGTGCCAAACTCGTCCACAATTAAAGTCAGGTCGTGACCCAGATTGAGGGGTAACCAAGGAGCTAGCCAACTCGCCGCCCACCGCATCAAATATAAGTCGCGTGTGAGAACCGGGCGTAAGTTGGGGCGTTGCACTTTGACTGCGACTTCTTCCCCAGTGACCAAACGACCACGGTATACTTGACCCAAGCTAGCCGCAGCTACTGGGTTGGGTGACAGCTCACTAAAACAGTCGTGAATGGGTCGGTCTAGTTCCGTTTCGATAATTTGGTAAGCGATCGCATTATCGAATGGTGGTAACTGGTCTTGCAACTTCACCAGTTCTTCTAAAAAATTTTTACGTATCAGGTCAGGTCTGGTGGAAAGGGCTTGACCAACTTTTATAAAAGTAGGCCCCAGACCTGTGAGCAGTTTTCGCAGGTGGATAGCTCGTTTTACCTGGTTCTGCTCAACTTTATCTTGCCATTCATCCAACTTTATACTGAGTATAAATCCTGCGAAAGACCAGATAATTTTCAGCAATCGCCCCCAGGCTAGCCAGGGACGGTAACCATAGTAGCGAGCGATCGCGTCTGGATTGTAGCGTTCTAGCTGAGCAGGTTGATGCTGACCCACGCCTTTATTTGCCTCTTCAACTCGGAAATTTACACTTTTGCTGCTTTCTCTCCTGACCTGCAAGTTATTTGCATGTACAGGATAGCGATAGTCTCTGATCTAAAACAATTAGAACTTTATCCTTTTCGGATATTGTTCGAGGCAAATTTAGCCTACGTTACTGCTTAGATTTGTTTATCTTTTTCTTAATTATACTTTATAAAACTACAACTACTTATCCAAGTTTCAGATGATTTTATCTTTTCTTAACTATTATTTATAAAAATATAAATATTTACCCATATACACAAATTAGAGAACGATCTCAGGACTTAGTAACCATATTTACTATCAGTTACAGATAGCCACAGTACTATTACAGTCTAAGATTTGATCATTTTAAAATTCAGACAGCCTCAGCCAAGCTTTTAGCTTTCCCTGAATACTTCTACGATGATGGTCTTCTAAAACACTTGTCCACAGTGAAGTTGATAAAACAGCTCCACAAATTACTGCGGTAGTTATAATTACAGCCCATTCTGAAGTTATTCCTAACAGAAACAGACTTTTCTTCGCCAACCAAGACAAGCCCAAACAGCATACCAGGACACTAGCCCATAAACCGACTACCTGACGTAAATAGACGCCAAAGTTGAGACGCAAACGCACCATTGGTCTATAGACTGCATACCAATTGTTCGTCAGCATCTGTGCCAACATTGTTGCTATTGCTACCCCAAGCAACCCCAAAGGTTTAATCAAAACCCAGGTAAATACTAAATTCAGAACACCTGAAGTTAAAGACCAAGGTGCATACTTTTCATCTTCTGTGGCTCGTGAACTTGTTATCAGAATCACATGTTGCGTTTCTAGGGTCAGGATAATACAAAAAATCAACAAGACATCAAGACCAACAAAGTTACCCTTACCCAACCACAATTTGATAAAATCTCCACCTGCCACAATCAAAAATGCAACTCCCGCAGCCACAATTGACAATCCTATGCGTGCATTACGTAAAGTCATTCGGTGAATATCTGCTAAATTTCCGGCTTGCCATGCCTGACTAATAAAAACTGCTGAAGAACCTGCAAAAGCAATAGCAGCTTGAGAAATATTAGCTATCAAATTATAAGTAGCTTGATAACTGGGAATATTTTGAGAACCCTTAAATATCGCAATAAAATAAGTATCGGTGCGTAAAATTAAAAATGCTCCCAAATCAGTTAACCACCAATATAATGAGGGCTTAAATAGTGCCTTGGCATATTGAATATTCCAATTACCCTGAAAAAGCAATAAATTAGGAAAACGCCAACGAATAACAGTGATAAATATCACCCGCTGGATTAAACCAGCAACTACAGAAATTGTTGCCAATGCTAATAATCCACCCCCTAACATGACTGCAATCATGTTACTCAGGATAATTAAAAAATAGGTTAATACTGCAATCAGACCATCCCAACCAACATATCCCATGCCCGCCAGTAGGCAGTCAAAGTAAGATAACCAAACTGCGATCGCGTAACCAGCACACATTAATGTCCAAGCCCAAATTACTTGCTCTTGAGACACTTCATGTAACTGAATTTGACTGATTAAAACGTAACCCAAAATCCACGCTATGAAGAAAACAGCTACTGCCAACCATTGCAAAATTAACCGACCTGTGACTACTAAATCTCCAATATGTTGCTGAGTCTCATCTGTTAATTCTACTTCTGGATCGAAGCCGCTTTTTCCTTTTGCCAAAGCTATATGCCGCGTCAATGTTGGCGTAATTCCCAAAGACAACAACCATAAAAAAGATTGGCTATTACCTAATAAATACCATAGTCCTAGTTCCTCTTTTCCCATAAATCGGAAGAGAGTTGGAGTCAAAACTAAGCCTGAACAAATTATTGACACTCGACTTAGCCAAGAAACACTCACTGCAAAAGCAATTCGTCGAGAAACTGACATAATAATTGGGGAATGGGGAGTGGGGGGTGGGGAATGGGGAAAGTATTAACTGGTTCTTGCTTTGTGAACTCTGGGTCTGGAGTGGTTCGTTAATTAGATATTTTTACAGTGTATTTTTCCAGACTGAAGAATTGTCTGTAAAATGACATTACGGTAAGATATTGCAATAGTATCCCAGCTAAAACGTGAGGCATTCATTGTTGCTTTTTGCAGCCAATCTCCACTCAAGACTTTGGCAATAGCAGCAGCATAATTTTCTATGTCTGTGACATCACATAAAATTCCAGCATCTGCGACCATATAGCGACGCATTTCATCGTCTGTGGTAACTATTGGTAAACCACTAGCCATTGCTTCCAAATAAGAAATAGCACATGGTTCATTAATCGAAGGCAAAGTGAATGCATTGACACTTCGATAAACTTTGGGCATCTGATTACTGGGAAAGATTTTGATGGCAAAGCGATCGCTTCCCAACAACTTTTCGCCTAAGGATTGAAAGTATTCTCGATCTATGCCATCTCCACAAATCAGAAGACTGACTTTTGGTAACAAAGCTACAGCTTTGATTGCCAGTTCAACACGCTTGTGACTGTGACGATTGAGAGAAGCTACGCACAAAACTAGAGGTTTGTTTAAACCCAAGTCTATATGTTCTCCTTCTGGTGTAAAGCGGTTGGTATCTACGCCGTTAGGAATGATGGTGGTAGATTGATCGGGTCGTAAAGTTCGGGCAAAATTCGCCATAGTTTCCGAAAAAACTACGAGATGATCGGGACGAAATCGCAAATTACGTGCAAGCGATCGCCCTTGACTCAGCAATCCAGTATGTTCTGTATAAATAATTGGTGTACCAATCAGGGTACGGACGAAGGCTGCCATCGCTAAGCCTCCATAATCGTTGCAGGGAAAAATTAGGTCAGCAGGGTGTGTGAGTAGTCGAAAAGCACAAGGTAAAAAGCTTGTCAAGTGTTCGATCGCAATATCAGAATGAGTAAAAAAACGTTTCAATAGGGAAGCGATCGCTAAATTATTCAAAATCTGCCGCGCCTGTGTGCGGCCAATACCACCAGCTGGATAGTAAAACTGACTACAGCGATCGCCTGCTAATAATTCCACATCGAAGTAAGTGCTGAGGCGATCGGCAAGTTCTATGGCAAAAATCTCCGAGCCACCACTCCAGTTAACTCCCGCACTCGGATGCACTAAAACCACTCGATAGGATCGTTGATGTTGTGCTGTCATCTGGGGGCGATCGTCAGTATCAATCAAGCGCTGAATCATAAAAGGTTCATTTATAGCAAGGGAGTGGGGAGTGGGGAGTGGGGACTGGGAATTGGGGACTGGGAATTGGGGATTGATTATTAATTCTTATCTCTGACTCCTTCATCTTCCTCATCCCCCTCATCCCCCCATCTCCCTCATCTCCCCCACTCCCCACTCCCAATTCCAACCAGCAACTGCAAACAGAGTCCACCAGTAGAAAAAGAAAGTTGTGTGACTCCAAATATTCTCACTAATCATGCCGACAACCACAGCTGCAAGGATAGCTAACAATACTCGACACAGGTCTTGCTGAGCGCTAGTAGAGGAAGTCCGCCCAAGTAACTCAATCAAATGTGTAGCTTGAAGACCAAGAAAGAATAGAAAAGCTAAAAGCCCAAAGATTCCGCCTTCTGCTAACGCTCGGACATAATCATTGTGGGCGTAGTTATTGTAAATAGTTAAATAGCGGCTACTCGCCAGACCATATCCCAAAATAGGTGACTGTTCCCAAGCCTGTATAAGTAAAGACCACTGAGCAAGCCGCCAGTTAAAACTATTGCCGTCTCCGTGTGACAAAATGATTGCCCGCGATATATCTAAATCTGGATTTAACAGGGGTGTTTGAGTTAGAGAAGTGAGGCGTTGTTGCCCAAATTCGGTGCTGCCAAATAAGACTATAACTACCGCAAATAAAAATACCCCACCAATCAGATTAATCAGGCTCAATCTTGGCGCAATCAAAACCATAATCAAAATACCCAGCATCATCAAGCTAAACAAAGTTTTAGTATTCACATAGAAAAAGCCGAGTACACCAAGCAATATTAGCCAAGGCCAACGCCGCTGGGACTGATTAACTTTCCAATAAGTTAAACCAATGAACAGCAACAAAAAAGTTGCGAAGGTATTGGACAGACCAAGAGTGCCATTAATTCGGGAAATTTCTCCAGAGATTGGGTCTTTGGTAGCTTGGAGTATGGCTGGTAGCAGCGAAACGGGAACAAGCATCTGGATTGTTGCTACCGTCAGGGGCAAGATGAGAGCAAAAAATAATGCAGAAATAATCTTTTGGGGATGGATTCGGTCTTGCAGTTGCATCACCAGCAAGTAGACCATCAGCCAAGAAAAAAGACGTACCCACTCGCGGATGCTGTCTAGGAAAGCACCACCATCTAACCCCTGTTCTTCCAAAGGTATGAGTATTACTCCTAAACCCTGGAGAGCTACCCAACCTGCAAATAACCACCAAAACTTATCAGTACGTACTATTCGACCAGTTAGTAATGTGACTGCGACATAAAGTAAAGTTAGGACATCTACAGCAATGGCGAATAGGGAAGGGATTTGGTAAGCAGAGAAAGGATCGAGGGCACTACGCAAGATTAATAATCCGAGTACGGTTTGCTCGAATCTGGCAAAGAATAAGAAAACTACCGCTATTGCGCCCACCACCAACCCCAGATAAAGAGGCTCAAATGCTGTGAGTGAGCCAATCCCCACACCTATCAACCCAATCCTCAGTATCATCGAGCGTTGATTAGTCAATATCTTCATACCATTTCACGAAATACCTGATACAGATATATAGATATAGGTGGGGGCGTACAGCTGTACGCCCCTACAGCAGATTTCAAGGAAAGCAACATATGGTTGGGCTAAGACGCGATGAATCGCGTCTCTACAAATGATCTATTTTCTGAATTTTCTTGCATATCATCACTTCGACTTCAAACCGTTTGCAGAATTGACGGTATCCCTTGGAGGAGTTGAATGTTTCAGAGGACGCGATAAATAGCTGTAAGATTTTTCAGTTTGAGATGTCATGCCATTGATTACTACTCCGAGAATTGGTATTTGATTTTGTGTGAGTTCTGATACTGCTTTTTTCAGGATATCTTTGAGGGTAAAACTAGGACGTGTAATCAACACAACGCCATTGGTATAGCGCCCCAAGGTAGCTGCATCAGCACTGACACTCAGAGGTGGAGTATCTATGATTACAAAGTCATAATGTTCTATAGCATCTGCTATTAGCGACTTCATCGCCTCCGACTCTAGTAACTGTGAGGGGCGTGGGTGTAGTTCGCCACAAGTCAGCACCGAAAGGTTTTCAATATCTCTAATTTGCACGGTATCTAGTAGCGATCGCTCTTTAGCGATCGCATCGCTAAGCCCTGGTTCGGCAGGTAAGTTAAACAGGTTGTGCTGCATCGGCCGATGTAAATCAGCATCCACAATCAAGGTTCGTCGAGATAACATCGCACAAACAGCAGCTAGGTGCGAGACAACTACTGATTTACCTTCCCCAGATTTAGTACTAGTAATCACAATACTCCGCAATTTTTTAGAACTGCGAAACTCTAGCGTCTTGAGCAACATTCGGTAAGGCTCAACCAAAGCAATATCGTCTAAAAATCCTTCTGCTGGTTGCAGGTTGAGGGCTTTGGTAGGCAGGGACGGTAATGTGCCCAACAAGGGAATTTTTGGCAGTATTTCCTCGGTTTCGGAAGTATCGTGGATGGTATTGTCTGTTGCTTCCAAAAGCAACACTACACCAACAGCTAAGATACTTCCCAATACAGTAGCTAGCCCTAATACTAGATAAGGTTTGGGGTAGGTGGGAGAAGTTGGTGGTTTAGCCTCTTCGATAATTCGGATATTGCCAACTAATTGGGCTTCAGCAATCCGCGCTTCTTCGAGTTTAGTTTGCAGCAACTTTAAAGATGCGGCTGCTTCTTCTCGTTGGCGAGTCAGTACAGTCAGGGGTTGTTGTTGAATTGGCAGTTGTGCTAAACGAGTCTGGAGATTAGCTTTTAAAGATTGAACAGCTTTGAGCTTATTTTCCACTGCCAAGCGTTCAATCTCATTTCCAATCAGTTCCGAAGTCAGATCCTGACTCAGAGGATCGGATGCAACATGATTCGGGGAAATAGCTGGATTTCGAGGCGAAAGGCGAGCTAGTTCCCGATTGTACAAGGTACTCAGAGCTTGCTGTTGTTGTAGGAGCAATATCAAACTTGGATGGTTCTCTGTGAAGCGCAAACGCACAGTAGCTATCTGAGTTTGCAAATCTGCCAACTTGGTGCGTAACTTCTGGAGTTGTTCATCTTGACCACCGCGTACAGATGCATAAGCATTGGTGAGGTTTCTAGTAGTAGTAATTTTCCGTAAGGATGCATCACGCGATCGCGTTTCTTGGAGTTGGGCAACTAAAGTCCGCTCCTCGTCTTCTAAAGTGGCTAAACTATCAACTAAACTTTTGCTTTGGTCAGCAAAAGAGATCAGACCACTGGCTTGTTTATATCTGTTTTCCATAGCCTCTGCTTGTTGCAGCCGCTGACGGGCGAAAGGCACCTCTTTTTGCAAAAATTTCCTGACATTTGCAGCTTCTTTGCGGATTTGTTCGGCACTTTCCTCAACCATTGTTTGGGAAACAGCGTTGACAAGTTTAGCAGCCAGAATTGGGTCTTGGGCTTGATAGCTGATAACCAAGATATTCGTCGCTGGGACAAGTTTCACTCGCAAACCTTTACTAAATTTCTTAGTTGTCAACTTGCTTTGAGAAACAGGAAAAACCTTAGCCAGCGATCGCTCTAAAATAGGTAGTGATTTGACTAATTCTGCCTGCTCAGCTAATGGACTAGGGCCACCAGGTACACCCACAGGTACCTGTGTGAGGTCGCGTCCCAACTCAGAAATACTCACCCGTTTGTCATCCAATATCAATTGTGCTGATGCTCGATACAAACTTGGAGCCAATACTAAGTAGGCTACCGCTCCCCCAATTACAGCAACAAACATCGCCAAAGCCGGCAAACTTCGCCGCTTCAAAACCACTACTAAAGATGAAACGCTTTTCTCCATTACATATACCTTTGTGTCATTGGGCATTGGGCATTGGCATGGGGCATGGGGCATTGGGCATTAGACCTGCCTTAAAAATAGGGACTGGGGACTGGGGATTGGGGACTGGGAAAGAGATATTTTCATTCTTTCCTTGTGAGTGCAACTCATGAAGTCTCTTGCAAAAGTCCCCTAACACCCCACCCCGCTCTTCGGGAGGGGAGACTTTGACGTAAGTCAAAGGCGGGGTGGGGTTCTTTTTTTTGATTTATGCAAGAAGTCTATTGGTTATTTCTCCCCCTACCTCCCCTACTCCCTCATCCCCCTCATCCCCTCCTCATCCCCGCGTCCCCGCGTCAGAGCGTCTCCCCGTCCCCGCGTCAGTCGTCACCCGTGACAGAACACTAGGCTCCGATACCCCTACTGGCTCAGAGGAATTCAGAATAGTTGTGTATAGTTTTAAGGTTTCAGAAGTAATGTGATCCCAACTGTAGTTAAACTGCACGTATGTTTGTGCATTTTTAGCCATTGCCGCCATTTCAGTTAGATGATTAATCGCCCAATTTAGGGAATGTACGCAAGAGTCTACGTTTCCAGCTCTAAAAAGCATCCCCCGATTATCATTAATCAATTGCTGGTGCGGTGGAATGTTACTCGCCAGCACCGGTATACCTTCCCGCATCGCTTCTAACATTGCCAAAGGTAGTCCTTCCACGTCAGAAGGAAGGACAAACAACCCCGCCCCCCGGACAATTTCCCAAAGACGAGTTCTTTGGAGTTCGCCTGCAAATACGATATCTCGATGATTGGCAACCTTTTCTAATAGCTTGGCACTGAAAGATTTAGTATCGCTGACACCTCCAGCCAGAACGAGTTTCCATCCAGTTGGTTTCAATGCACAAAAAGCGTCAATGAGCAAGTCGGGACGCTTTTCCGGTACAAGTCTGCCTAAAAACAGAATGTAGCGCCCTGGTGTCAAACCCAAAGAGGTAACGTAGGAAAATTTGGGGTCTGAAGCACCGTAGCTAGCGGGAGCGCTGGGGATGTAGACTGTTTCTCGATTATAGGTTTCCAGAAAGTAAGATTTTAGGTCTTTTGACACCACAACTAGCCCTTGGGCAAAGCGCACAGCTGCTTTTTCGCCCAAAAGAATTAGCTGACTAGAAAAATTACCCCACTTGGCGCGTTGCCAGTCTAAGCCGTGACAGGTAACTACAACCTTTGTAGAGCTAGCAATTCTGGGTAAACAAGTAAATAGAGATGGGCCTAAAGCCTGAAAATGAACAATATCATATTGCTGACCACAAGCAGCGATCGCTCCCAGTGCCGAGGTCATAAAAGCATCAACCCCACGCAAACCCCAACTGGGTAAGGAGATGACTCGCACACCCCAAAAGTCATAATGGTCAAACCAAGGAGAATTTGTATTAGAAGACCGAGCGAATAAATCAACACAGTGTCCTTGTTCGATTATCCGAGGATACACTTCTGCACAATAATGCTCAATTCCTCCTTGTTTGGGAGGTAAACCTTTCACACCAATGACGGCTATTTTCATGGCAATGAGTTATTTTTTGAAAAAAAATGTTTGTTTGAGTCATAACAAGTTGAAAAATAAATGCAACATCAGGTGATCCTCAATCCAAAATCCAAAATCCAAAATCGTATTATCAACTAACTGAATAACCTGCTAACTTCCAACGACTTAGCATTTTGCTGTAAACATCCTCGATAACAGTGTGAGCGCTATAAGGCTTTGCAGTCGCCACACAGGAAGCACTTGGATAATTTTCCGGATGCAGTATTACTTGGCGTAAGGCATCTGCCACACATTCTGGTGTACGTTGTTTACAAACAACACCATTGTCAGCAGCTAACAATTTTGGGGTTTCACCACATCTAGTGGTGACTACTGGTATCCCACTAGCCAGCGCTTCCAAAACTACCAAAGGTAGACCTTCGTAAGCACTACATAGGACAAAAACATCGCATATCCGATGTAATTTCGCCAGTTCTTCTATACCAATTGCCCCCAACATTGTCACCCGACCAGATAATCCCAACCGAGCAATTTCCTCACATATTTCTGTCGCTAACTCTCCATCACCTGCTATCAGTAAATGACTCTGCGGTTGATTTAAAGCAGCGAACCCACGGACTAACAGTAGGGGATCTTTTTGCGGATGCAAACGACCCGCAAATAAAATAAAACGTGTTTCGTCATCCAAACCCAACCTGATAGTTAGTTCCCGTCGAGAAGCTTGCCGTTGTAAATGACTCAAAGGATAAAAAATTTGACCATCAAAGGAATTTTTGATGTATGCAACGCGATTTTTTAAATCAGGATAACGCCGTTGATAAAATTGTGTTGCATCAGTATTGCATGAAAGAATTTCGCTAAATTGGCGAATTAGTAAACTTTCCAGAGCGAAATATCCTGCGGGAAATCTTCGCCAGAGAATCGCCTTTTGCTCACCCACAGTTTGCATCTGTGTGTGAATATCATTATGGACAAACAAAGTTTTTTCTCCCTGCCAATTCCAAGCTGCCAAACTTGGTTCTAGCCGATGAAAGTGCATAAAATCTGAGGACAAATAACGCCCTAAAAGGGCAGCCGTATACTTGATTGTGGTGGGAATTAGACTTCTAACGTTATCATTTTTCAAGCAAAATAGAGGTAAAAAACTAATTTCTCTACCTGCGATTTCTGCTGCTTGCCACTTTTGAGTAGGCTGAAAGTTATCATCTCCTGTTCCTACAAGCCGCACCTCAAATTCTTTGGGTGCGTATTTGATAAACATTTTGATTAATGTCTGAATTCCGCCTATACTACTGTTCCAAGGATTAAATTGATAAAAAATCGTCAGAACTGGTTTACGCATGGAGTCAACCCTACACAACTTGCGTGCAAACACTCAGATATATTTCCACATTCAACAATGTGAATTAGATCAGCAAAATAGCTCTCAAATCTTTGTCAAGTAACCTTCCTTAGCTGATTCCCACAGATGCTTGAATATCTTCAAACATCTAAATGTCAAAGAAGGTTAGTCCAACGCAATCGGCTGTGTTACCCTTTGGGATTGACGAAGAGGACTTGTAGTCAGATATCGCACCTTTTACAGCCAAAAAAGCTAATTTATCGAGAATTTTCTCAATAAAATATCTCAATTGACACTAAATGTGCATTTTGAATTTAGGAATTATTTCTAAATAAACCTTTCGGCTTTGATTCGTCAAACTCACGTTCAATAAACACAGAGGTAATCTTTGTTGTATCTACATCGAAACTTAATTACCTCTTCAATTTGTTGTATTTCTAAAGATAGATACTTAGCTGAAAAATAAAATTTCTATGTGTCCATAATAACTCTAACAATTCTAAATCATTAGTGAAGTACAAGATCCCCGACTTTTCAAAGAAGTCGGATATCTATGATTTTCAATTCTCACAAATCAAATAGGATTGCTATATCAAAATAACTGATACAAATACATGGGTAGGGGCGTACAGCTGTACGCCCCTACGACAGATGTGGTTTTTCAATAACCCATATTTGGTATTTTCTGTCAATAGGTAAGTCCTGACTTTATCAGAAATCTATTGGTAATTTATAATTCAATACGGTTCAGTTAAGGATAATTGTAGGTTGGGTTGAACAGAGTGAAACCCAACAAATGCTCGAAAATGTTGGGTTTCGTTGCTCAACCCAACCTACGCAAATTTATTTTTACGGCTTAACTGAACCGTATTGATTTATAATTAAACACAACAAAAATTAGCTATTTGGTTATTAATAATTTTCCAAAAATCATTACGAATTACCAAATAGCTACTGCTAATTAGGCTAGTTTTTTGATAATTTAGTGTTACTTAGATTTAGCCTCCAAGTTTTCTAAACGACTTCTCAATTCCTGATTTTGTTGTTTGAGTTGGTCGAATTCTTCACGCAATTGGCGCAGTGTTTTTTCGGAACCAATATTATTTTGCACCTTGGAAATTTCTTCTTCAGCATAGCGACGCACACGCCCATCAGATGTTTGTTCAGCTAGCGATCGCAAAATTCCAATTGCTTTGGATGTTTCCATTTGTCCTAATGCTGTGGCTACTGACACTTGCGTTAAAAAGAAGGTTTCTTTGGCTAGTTCTGTTAATCTTTCTAAAATCCGTTCTAAATTAACCGGACTTTGACCAACAGAAATCTGCCCTAAAGCGCGAATTGCAGCTAAACGCAAAGGTTGTGGTACACCGAGTTTCGTGTATTCTATCAGCAGATTTAAAGCTGCTTCAGAGGTTTTGAATTCAGCTAAACCAACAACTGCACCACTCCGCACGACTTCATTCCAACCCGCCTTTTCCTCTAAAACCGATTTCAGCAGCTTTAATGCCTTGTCTTCCTTGGGTTTTTCTTGGAAGTTAGCAGACGCTATTGCACCTAGCACCCGACAGGCTGCGGCTTCCACATAGTAGCTGGGATCGCCTTTCTGTACTAGTTCTTTGACAGCCTTATAACTTTCGTTAGTTTTGATTTGAGCAAGTGATTCGACTACAGCACGTCGCACGTAAGCATCTCGATCCTTCAACCCCACAACTAAGCCGTCAAATGCTTGGTCTAAATTAACTTGCGTTAATTGTTTCGCTACTTGCACCCGCACACACCATAAGGGGTCATTTTTTAATGCCCCAGACAGTGCAATGGTAGCTTCTAATCCACCTTTTTTCGCTAAAGCTTCCGCTGCATAGATACGGGAAATTGGATCGGGATCAAATTCTAACTGTGCTTTTAATTCTGGTAGTGGATACTCCAAAGATACTGTTTTAAGATAATTATTCCCAACATCAAAACTGATATATTGGGGTTTGTTTTCTAGTGGAAAGTAGAAACTTTGTTCGCGTTCATTCACGCGCACCGTGAAAGTTTTGAGTGCTGTTAGCGGTAGCGGGGCGTTTAACCCTTGCCCAGTGCTGAGTTTAGAATTATTTTTAACTCCTAACTCCTCACTCCTAACTCCTTGTTGTTGGGTATAACCAAAACCAATAGGAATTTTTAAATCAAACAAATCCTTACTGCCATTTTTACCGTCAGCCGCTTGGGTTTGAGTGACTGTAATTTTTGCCAAATTAGCATCCCCATCCCAAGAGTAAGCTATGTTAAATTCGGGATGACCACCACGATAAACGTACTGGTCGAAGAGGAACAAAAGATTACGTCCGGTTGCTTTTTCAATTGCTCTGAGTAAGTCTACGGTTTCTACAGTTTTGTGGGCATGATCTTGGATAAATGTTTGAATTGCTTGCCAAAACAAATCATCTCCCAATTGGGCGCGAATCATGTGATAGACACAAGATCCTTTTTCGTAGATGTGGCGATCGAAAAGTTCAATCGGTTCCCGGTAAACATTTGTTACCATCGGCCGACGGTAGCGGCTGCTATCTTCACTCAGGTAGCGACGAGCCTCTAATAAGCGATAGTAAGCTGCTTCTTGGAGACTATATTCATGTTCTGTCCACATCACCTCAGAGTAAGAAGCCATCCCTTCCTTAATCCAAGCATGAGACCAATGCTTAATCACCACCAAATCACCAAACCACTGATGCGCGAGTTCGTGGACAACCAAACCCTCGGTGTTGCGATTATCTAAGGCCGCCCGTTCGTCCAGCAAGCATTTATCTGTTAACAGGGTTGTGGAAGTGTTTTCCATTCCGCCAAAGATAAAGTCATCGACGCAAACTTGGGCGTATTTCGGAAAAGGGTATTGATAACCATACTTTTGGCTCAAAAATTCGATCATCCGGGGAGTTTTGCCCATGCTGCGTTTAGCATCTTCCTCCCGTCCCTTTTCTGCGTAGTAAGTGACTGGTTTGCCTTTCCACTCATCGCGGATTTCCGCAAAATCACCTACTGCCAAAGTCATCAAGTAATTGGGATGAACTTGTTGCTGTGACCAATGGTAAATTTTGTAGTTACCATCTTCTGTGGTGTTAATCAATTCGCCGTTGGAAATTGCCACCAGAGGATTGGGGACACGAACGCGAATTTCCGAAGTCGAGAGTTGTCCTGGATAGTCAAAGCAGGGGAACCAAAAACGAGAGTCTTCGTCTTCTCCCTGAGTCCAGACTTGGGTTGGCTTGTTTGGGTAATGTTTGTCTGGTTGAATAAAGTAAATACCGCGTTGTGGTTTAGTTACCGAGTAGGCGATCGCAATCAGCAAGCGTTTACCAATCTGAGTGCTTTGAGAAAGTTGAATCGAAAGCTGTTCGCCATCATAGTCAAAATTTTGTGACACCTCGTCTACCTGCACAGACTCGATATTCAGGTTGACAGCATCTAAAGTCAAACGGTCAATACCATTACGAATTGGCAACAGGCGAATGCTACAACTACCCTGACAGATTTGCCCAGGAATATCTAAGCTCAGATCTAGAAAAATATGCTCTACTTGCCCGGGGCGATCGGGGCTGTAGTGGGGTTTTGCTCCTGGTAACTCAAAAGGTTTGTGTCCATTATTATCTGTATCAAAATAAGACTGCGACATTGATGCTTACTGACCTTGTAATCCTGAAAAGTCTGGCTTGGCTGGATGTTGTTAAGCAAAATAGCGGTGTCTGACCTTTTTCCCAAATCAATAGGGTAATATCAGGGTGACAACTCCCTTTCGGGATCGGGGGATTGAAATTAATCTCACCCGAATTTCCTAAAGTCGGCTACCGATCCTTGGACTTTTGTCCATATCTGTTCCGCATTCACTTTTCTTGATGTTTTGCACTTTTTTGTCATCAAGTCAAGAGTCTCTTGCACCTCGATAGATTGTCATTAAGTACAAATACTCCTAATTATTCTTATAACTTAGGATAACTTGTCGGTGTGAATTGGGCTATTTTGTTTGAGATGAATAGGATATCATTTGCGGATTCGCTCCTCATCTGATTGAAGTATTTTTGAGACTAATTTTAAACCGCTAATTTGTAGGATTACTAATTTTATCAGTAAATACTGACTGGAGTTGAGACTAAATGCAGGATCGCTGAATATAAGGCAACTGGAATTACACAGCAAAAATATGAGAGGGTCAATTGCCAGATTCCTGAAAATAAAGCCTTTTGTCACTCAAATCTAATCTAACTTCAGCGATCGCTATTTTCCGTCAAATATCCTCAATCTGCAACTCAAGTTAACTTGTGTTAATTTTAAAGCGATCGCTAATTCTTGCATTGTCACCTTGGATTACTCAAAACTTTGCCATATCTACTTCACAGCCTTCCACTCTTTGATTAAGCAAGATGTCACTAATGCATAGCGTCATATTCAGTTTTAAAGATTCAGACATCTTCTAAGTTAAATTAAACCTTTACTCCCTCAATCACGCTTAGAGAGGACTGGGTAGGAACAATCTTAATCAGCTGGAATTTTGACTTCTCCATCAGGATGCGATACTCTGCTTCTGTGCGTTCGCACCCGCCCGGACAAAGCACTAACATCTGTAGATCGAGCATCTTGCTAAAAGAGGCTTGATTTCCGGATGGAATGACTTGCTCTACAAGTAAGAGTTTTCCATGCTCTGGCATTGCCTCGTAACAACACTTGAGGATAGCGATCGCTCTTTCATCATCCCAATCATGAATAACATACTTGAGTATATAAGCATCCCCTCCTGCTGGCACAGATTTAAAAAAATCACCTGCTATTAGTTCACAGCGGTCTAAAATTCCGGCTTGTTCAATGAGTGATTTTGCTCCTTTAATCGCCTCCGGTTGGTCAAATAAAATTCCCTTTATTTTGGGATAGGCTTTGAGGATGTCCGTTAATAACTTCCCATGTCCGCCACCAACATCTACTAAAGTTTGGACATCAGAAAAGTCGTAATCTAAAACTATCCCTGGGTTTTGAAGGGTTGAACTACTAGTCATAGCCTGGTTAAAGTTTTTTCCGGCTTCTGGATTTTGAGCATAGTAATCCAAAAGATTCATCCCATACAAATGCTCAAAAGCACTCTTGCCAGTCTGTATGCTGTAAATTATTTCACCCCAAGCTCGATACTGTTCCTCACCATTCATAATTACTCTCGCCTTTAGGGAGTCAGGGACATCACTCCGTAAATAATTTCCCAGTGGTGTGAGCGAAAAAAAACTGGGTTCTGTTTCCGCAAAAACTCCCATACTCGCAAGTGCCCGTAAAAGGCGATAGAGGGAACCCTCGTGAGTTGAAGTTACACTTGCCAAATCCTCACAACTCCTACAACCATCCTTTAACAAATCGGCTATCCCTAGCTTGGCGGCTGCATAGATTGACTGGAAGATCCAACTGCCATATCTCATTTGTAGTAACACTATTTCTGGGGAAAAATAACCTGCAATTTGAGTGTTTATTGATTGAAACATGACATTTAGCTAAAAAATTTGGCAATTCATATCCTATGAAATGATATATGTTAAAAGCCACAATTTTCAGCAAATAAAAAGTTAATTTTATATTAAATAACCGCTACATATAAGACGACACTTCACTGTTACTAATCTTTTTAAAATTCACAACATAAAACCGCACTATTAAAATTATCCCCGAAATTGCCGTAGCCAGAATTAAACCATACCAATAACCAATCCCTCCACAACCTAAAATCATTGTCATTAAATATCCTCCACCTAACCCAATACCCCAAAATATCAAGATGTTAATTAGCATGGGCACACGAGTATCCTGCAATCCGAGCAAAGCCCCCACTCCTATGATTTGAATCCCACAAGAAAGTTGGTACACTGCTGCTAATTTGAGAAAAGAAATTGCTTGAGTAATTGCTACAGCATTATCGGGATTATTAATGTCTAAATAAATGGCTGCAATCCGCTGGGAAAACAACTCAAAACCTAAAGCTACAAGGGTGGCAAACAGTACGTAAAATGCAATATTCACAAATACTGCCCTGATTGCCCCCAAAGCATTCTTTTCTCCCATCATCTGCCCTACTCTAGTTGTAACGGCAGAAGAAACCCCTACTGGAATTGTCAAAAAAAGGTCTGATGTCTGAATAGCAATTTCATGACCTGCTAAAGTTTCCGTTCCCAAGCTTCCCATCAACCAAGCCGTGACCATGAACAACCCCAGTTGCATTCCTAATTGGATTCCCATTGGCCATCCAGTCTGGAAAATTTTGATAAATAGCTCTGGATCAAACTTATTGAGATTGCGAAAAAGCTTATAATCTCTACTTTTGGGATGGAAATAAAACACCATAGCTGATGCTAAGAAACTAACCCAATAAATAAGGGTAGTTCCCCAACCAATCCCAGCTAAACCAAGGGCAGGAAAACCCAGGTAGCCAAACATCAGCACGTAATTGGCAGGCACATTCAAGAGTAAAGAGGTAACTATAATTACTATGCCAAACTGGGGAAAATTAATTGCAGCAGCCATGCGTTTTAAATGTAAAAAGCAGAGGGCAGCAGGTAATCCCCAAACAAGAGCGTGTAAATAGCTTTTTGTCAATGCGACGTTACTTTCTTCTTGACCTAATAACGGCAAGATAGAGCTACAGTTCCATATTACAAGTATTGCAGGTAAAGAAATAGCGATCGCCAACCATAGCCCCCCAGAAGTAATACGGCTGACACGATCTATTTCTTTGGCTCCAAAAGCCTCAGCAGCCAGCGCTCCTCCTGCTGTGAGAGTACCAACGCAAACAACTAATAAGGTAACAAAAGTGATTGTGCCCAAAGCACCCGCAGCTAAATTTTGAGTGCCAAGTAAGCCCATCATTACCGAATTCACAACAGGGATGCCAGCTTCAGCTAGTTGAGCAATTGCTAAAGGAATTGCCAGCCCCAGGCTAACTTGCGCTTCTGATAAAAGCTCTGACTTAAATTCTGTTAAGCTTATTTGTTTCATTAAATTGGTATAAAATTAACAAATTTCTGATATTATATCTCAGCAACTAGTTACAATAACAAGAATGAGCTATCAGGGATTAAAAATAAATGTTTTGTTCCCTACCTTAGTAGGAGAAACAGAGTTTCCTGACTGCGAAGCACTCAATCGAGACTTAGCAGCTTATGTTCGCAATCAAGAGCAAAACGGGCGCAATTACTCACAATTTACCTCAGTTAATAATGGCTGGCAATCAAGCTTAAATTTCTTAAATTCTGACTTTCCTGCTATTCAAACGCTGAAACATTTTATCAACGACCAAATAGAAATTTTTTTGAAAGAGTGGGGAAAAGTAAGTTTTAGCTCCTCTACTCCTTCAGTTTTTCAATACAACCATACAAGTTGGGCAGTTATTTTGAGACAGGGCGGTTTCCAACACGAACACATTCATACTAAAACTGACCTTGTTGGCATTTACTATGTAGAAGTTCCGACAGCACCTGCAACAAAAACATCTGGCAACTTAACTCTCATCGATCCGCGTAGTGGACGAGTTACTTCTCGTTCTAATTGGGAAACTGCACACTATTCTATTCACCCCAAACCTGGTATGTTTCTTTTATTTCCAAGCTTCTTACCCCATAGAGTTAATCAGGTAGAAGTTGCAGGTGAACGTATATCAATCAACTTAGACGTTACCTTGCGCCCTAGTTCTTCTCCGATTTCTGATACCCGTTATCAATGAAACAAACACCTTCTTTCCCCACTCCTTACTCCCCACTCACCACTCCCTGTTTGTTGGCAGTTATCCTCATCAATACTCCTGGGTGAGGACGCAGTGATACCAAACCACGTGGTTTTAAAACCTCGTTTGAGGCTGATTCAAAACTGCACAAGCGCAGCATCGCCGCTAAAATAATTTGTATTTGGCTAAAGACTAACTGCCCTGCTGGACACTTACGTGTTCCCCCTCCAAACGGAAAGTAAGCGAAGTTTGGGCGTACTTGTGAGTTCTCTGGTGCAAAGCGTTCTGGAATAAAATCTTTTGGTCGTTCCCATAGCTGTGCCTTTCGATGCATTGTGTATGGAGATATAGAAATAATTGCTCCGGGCGGAATTAAAGTATCTCCTATTCTGTCTGGATTAATTGCCTGCCTGCCCAACATCCATGCGGGTGGGTATAAACGCAATACTTCCATTACCACCAGCCGCATATAGGATAGTTTAGGAATATCTTTAGCTGTGGGTTGGCGATCGCCAATAACCCGATCAACCTCACTAAATACTCGCTCTAACACTTCTTGGCACTGTACTAATTGATAAATTATCCAACACAGTGCTGTTGCCATGCCATTGTAACTATTCAACAATGTTCGGACGATAGTTGTTTTTAACTGCTTCGATACCTCGCTATCAGGCGCTACTAATCCAGCACACCGGGCAATCCTTCCCGCTATTGCATTCTGCACTTCAATAGCTTCTTGATAGCTTTGTTTTATCGGCACTAGTTCTGTCGCTGAAAGATTCTGCGATAAGTGTGATTGATTGGCGCAGTACTCTTCTATAAAATTAGTTGCACTTACAAATGCTTCACTCCAATGGTTAGCGTCTACATTAAACAGAATTTTGACATAGACGGCAAACATCATTTTTTTCGTTTCAGTATCAATCTGAATAGGTGCTACTTTTGAGCATTTCTGCCATTGCCAAACTGTTACTGTAGCCGCTTTAGCTAGTTCACTGACTATGCTTTCAAATATTTCCACTTGATTGCCAGAGCTTCTATCTAAATTCAGCAAAAATGCACCTGTTGGAGTATATTGTCCTGTCAACTCGGCATATTGATGATATGGATTTTTGTAGTTACTTTGATTTTTGACCAGCACATACTCAGCGTGTTCTGGTTGATTGATCAGGAAAGCTGTTCTCCCATCTACTAGGTAAGACACTACGTCTTCATTAGTCCGGCTCAAATTTAAGTAAAACGTTACGTAGTCCTTTTTATCTTTTATTGCTCCTGGCGGAATCAACTCAAACGCCGTTTTCATCACAGTAATCTTTTTTTCTAGATTGTCTGCCTCCTCTAAGATGTGTTGTCTGTTATCTAAGCACATATATTCAACTTCAGTTACTATAGGACTCATATTTGATTTTTGAACAAAACTCAGTACACTTTTATTCCTTCTTCCCAGTCCCCAGTCCCCAATCCCCAGTCCCTTACCTCTACGAGTGATTCAGAAATCAAATCGGATTCCTATAGTTATGTAAATTGTTGATTTTAACCGCATTATTATCATTATATTGATAAGTAGGTAACCATAATTAAACATGAAATAAAATCCTGTTTTATTGGGAGCAATTCATTACTGAATTTAGAATTTTTATCACTAAAATACTAACTAAAAACTGTAATTTCTTCAGGTTTAATGAATTATGCTGTTCCGCACTTAGCTTGCAACACCAGCGTTACATTTTTTTAATTTTTCTTCTCGATTTAATTATTAACTCTGCCTGGTTTAACAACCTATTCAATCCTCACCAGACCAGAAATAGCTATAAGATTAGCTAATAATTATCAGGTTCTCGTTGAGATGGCTATTCAAACCACACGTCAACGAGAACCACTAATTGGCCAACCAAAATGAGTTAGTTGTGGGTCACAACTTTCCAATAGCAGGCTATTCTGACTTACGATACCAGAACTGTGTAGGTTTAACCTACTATTGCTGGCGCAGTGTAGTTATAAGATGCTGCTTCGGGTGCAGTGTAGTTATAAGATGCCGATTCTGCCGCAGTGTAGTTATAAGATGCTGCTTCGGGTGCAGTGTAGTTATAAGATGCCGATTCTGCCGCAGTGTAGTTATAAGATGCTGCTTCGGGTGCAGTGTAATTATAAGATGCCGATTCTACCGCAGTGTAGTTATAAGATGCTGCTTCAGGTGCAGTGTAGTTATAAGATGCTGCTTCTGCCGCAGTGTAGTTATAAGATGCTGCTTCAGGTGCAGTGTAGTTATAAGATGCTGCTTCTGCCGCAGTGTAGTTATAAGATGCTGCTGTTTTTAGAGAACTTGTCCAATCAGCTTCGCTACCTGCTAATTCTATATTCTCTGGAAGTTCTTCGTTGATTATGTGTTTGCTCAGAACTTCTTGTGAAATACTGTAAAAATTTCCTTCCCGGTCTCGAAAAATCATAATATTTGTCTTCTTTCAACCGAAATTGTCTTTTATATTTTTTCATAACTTTAATAAAAATGCAATGACAGTTAAGAGAGTTAAGCTTCTCTCAATAAATAATAAAACAATACGCTTGAGTTAAGCTTTATCTCTCCCTGCCTTAACAGATAAATTATCTTAACAAACTGCGCTTCTAGCTTTCTTGTTTGTGTCATTTTCGTCAGCTAAAAATCAAAAACCCTTATTATTAAAGACTTTGAAAAATTTATGCGTAGTAGCTACAATTATTTTTATTTATTCATAGGAAAATATAGGACTAACTACCATTAATCACCTGGCAACTATGTAAATATTTGTAAATGCATTAAATTTTTTTCACACCTGCTGTTACACGCAAACCCCCTAGAAAGTCCTCTGGGTGTACTAACGACAAACTACTATTACGTATAATTAAGTAGATAAATTTAAAAAAAGCTACTTATAAATGCAATAAACAACCAACAAAGTCAGCTTGACCTTTCAGTTTTTACATTTTCAGGTGTATAGCTTGTCAACAAGCCTGCTCCTGAGTCCTTTTGTCATGCGTTAGTCTAAACTCCAGTAACAATGGATTAGGGAAAATTATCAATAAATCCGAAAACTCTACAATGACACTTGTATAAATCTCGGTAACAATCTCAGCAAAAGAGGATAACAATAATGCCTGAAAGTAAATCAAAGTTTCTCATTCCTGCTGTTGGCGCTGCTGTCGTTATAGCAGGAAGTATCGCGGCTTATACGTATTTAAAAGGCGGGCCATCAGGGGGTAGCTCGGATGCTCTGGGCAGTGCCAAAGTAGTACCTTCAACAGCGATGATGGCTACTTATATTACTACTGACCCGCAAGCTTGGGCAAAGTTACAACAGTTTGGCACTCCAGAAGCACAAAAGTTAGTGGCCAAAGGTCTGGAAGATTTGAATAAGGAAATGTTTAGTGACAATAACATTTCTTATGAAAAAGACATCAAGCCTTGGGCTGGTGGTGTCATGATTGCTCTGCTACCACCAAATCCCGTGAAACCCGTACAATTAAATCTGCCCCCTGGCGCACCTACTGCACCGAAAAATGTACAGCCAGAACCAAATATTTTGGTAGTAGTAGGAATCAAGGACAAAATCAGTGCGTTAAATTTTGCCAATAAATTGAAGTCACAAAAAGGCGTTAAATTCCAGGAATCCGACTACCAAGGTCAAAAAATTATTGAAACTACAGAAAATGGCAAACCCACTTATAGCGTTGTTTTAGATAATAGTCACTTAGTATTAGCCCCCGAAAAACAAGCTGTAGAAAAAGCAATTGACACGTTTAAAGGACAGTCCTCCTTTGCCAGCAAAGAAGGTGCAAGCACCATTCTCAAAGGAGTAGATGTTAAAAACACCCTTGCCCAAATTTATGTACCAGACTATGCAGGTATGGTACAGCAATTAGCTGCTGCAAGTCCTCAGGCAACCCAGTTACCCCCACAAACCTTGGCACAACTAAAGCAGGTGAAATCTGTAGTGGCGGGAGTTGGTGTTGATGATGCAGGAGTGCGAGTCAAAGCGATCGCCAATTTAGATCCCCAACTGATCAAATATCAGTATCAATCAACTCCTGGGAATATAGTCGGGCAATTTCCCACTGATACCTTTGCTTTGGTTAGCGGAAATGGCATCAGTCGTGGCTGGGAAACAGTAGTAGAACAGTCCAAAAATACTCCAGAATTAAAACAAGCTCTGGAACAAGTGCGCGGACAACTGAAATTTGTCAATATCGACTTGGATAAGGATGTTTTTGGCTGGATGAACGGGGAATTCGCCTTAGGTGCCATACCATCAAATCAAGGGGTATTAGCAAGTGTTGGTTTTGGAGGTGCTTTAGTATTTGACACCAGCGATCGCAAAACTGCCGAAGCCACCTTGACAAAATTAGATACCCTCGCCAAAACTCAACAAATCAACATTGCCAACAGAAATATCGGCGGTAAAGACGTAACTGAATGGCAAATCCCCCAACAAGGAGCTTTATTGGCACATGGTTGGTTAGATCAAGACACTGTATTTGTAGCTGTTGGTGGCCCTGTTGCTGAGGCGATCGCCAATCGCAAAAGTGAATCTCTCGACAAGAGCGAAGCTTTCAAAGCCGTTACTGGTTCATTGCAAAAGCCCAACAGTGGCTATTTCTACCTAGATATGGACAAAACTAAAACTTTACCCGTAATCAATAGTTTCATCTCTGCTGAAGCCAATACCATCCTCAGTTCCATTCGTGGTTTTGGTATCACCGCCACCAGCCCCGACAAATCCACCAGTGAATTAGAGATGCTGTTAGCTCTCAAGCCTGCTGCAAAATAGGGCATGGGGAAGACGCAGGGAAAGAACTCCCTGTGTCTTTGCGTCCCCGCGTCCTCTTTTCCCACTCCCATTTACAAAACTTGATTATTCCGAGCTTCCAATGTCTGATTGAGCCTATCCAATGCACCAGTCAGTCTTTCCTGAGCTGCAAGCTTAGGATCTGAGAGTGGAGATTCAATGGCAACATCCTCTTGCCTCTTTAATTTTTGTAAGGCACGAATTGCTACAAATAAGATCAAAGCAATTATCAAAAAGTCCAGGATTGCACCAAGAAACTGACCGATCGCAATTCCTGGACTAATGGTGATTGTTCTCCAGTCTTTGCCAGTCACACTAATTAAGGGGTTAATCAATGGCATAATCACATTCTCAACTAAGGAGGTAATCACCCTAGTAAAGGCAGTGCCAATAATCACGGCGATCGCTAAGTCAACTACACTACCTTTGAGGGCAAATTCTTGAAAATCTCCAAAAAAGCCACTTGCTCTTCTTCTTGCTCTTGCCATACTTGAGACTCAATAAATTAGTTGTAGTCTTTTTTTATATGGCGCTCGGCTTTTTGCCCTCTCTGCTGAGATAGATATTGCTAATTGCTAAAGACACCAACCCCAGCAATCTCCAAACATCAAACTGCATTGCTGAATACAAGTATAAAAATCACAAAATCAATCTCTCAAACTCTTATTCTCCCCACCTCTGCGTCTGTGCGTAACATAAATTCATCCCCAGATTCAGCAACGCCGAAATTTTCATTGCTCCCTACTCCCTATTCCCCATTCCCTATTTTCAATACAATTCAATTCATTTCATTTCTAGACTCGTGTCCAGCAAGTATGTCATAAGTAAAAGAGGCTGTTAAATGCAAACTGATTTATGACTGCTGCTGTAAACACTAATCTTGGCTTCGCTTCCCGCTTGGTCAATGCCATACTGGCAATCCAGCCTTTAGCCAACCTAGCCAAGCATCAAGCTAGACAGATGATGATTAAACGTGCCGAGAGAATTGGTGTGCCTTGGACGCAAGAAGTCGAAACACTAAAGGCACGTGATTGGAAAACCGATCTAGCTAAAGTAGAAAATCCCCAGCTTTCCTACCCAGAATACTACTTGCGGCCATTCCACGCCTACGAAGGTGGAAACCTAACTTGGAAAGCTGCTTGCGAGTTAGAAGTTGCGGCTCGTACTGTCCATGCCGGAATTTGGCAAGATGCTGGAGCGCAAGGAGATGCTAAACTCCGCCAAAGTTATCATGATGTCCTCAAAGCGCAACTCCCCAATCAACCCCAAAACATTCTAGATTTGGCCTGTGGTGTGGGTTTGAGTACCTTTGCGATGCAAGAAATTTATCCCCATGCCAAAATTACAGGCTTGGACTTATCTCCCTACTTCTTAGCTGTTGCCCATTACCGCGCCGAGCAGCGCCAAGCTAAAATCAATTGGCTTCATGCCCAAGCTGAATCTACCGGATTACCTGATGCCTCTTTTGATTTAGTTTCGATTTTCTTGATGTGCCACGAATTACCCCAATCAGCAACTCGACAGATTTTCGCTGAAGCCCGGCGTGTTCTGCGTCCAGGTGGTTACTTGGCAATCATGGACATGAATCCTAAATCGGAAGTGTACAAAAAAATGCCAGCTTATATTTTAACTTTGCTCAAAAGTACCGAACCGTATTTAGATGAATATTTTGGTTTGGACATTCAGCAAGCTATTATTGAGGCGGGTTTCCAACCTCCCACCATCGCTAACAATACCCACCGTCACCGTACAATTATTGCTCAGGTGAGTGGTTGATTTATCCCTGGTGTTGTGGGCAGCAATACCACCGTTGCTGCTGCTAGGCTACTATTATTATCGGATGCCATTTGCCCCACCTGTATTCAGGTTGCTGATGTTTTTTATCATCGGGGCAATATCTGGTATTTTAGCCCTGAGCCTGGAATGGATTTTTGAAAGTGTAGTCAACTCGGTTCTAGACTGGCAGCAGATTAAGCAATCGCTTCCTGCTATAGCCTTGCGCCAGCTTGTGGAAATAGGCCCAATTGAAGAAGGCTGCAAGTTGGCTGCGGTTGTTATCCCAACCTACTATCTGCAACGCTCTTATCGATTACTTCACTCTAGCGTTTTCCTCTTCACTATAGCCGTTGCCCTTGGATTTACAGCTGAAGAGAACTGGATTTACCTTTTCCACGGTACAGCATCTATTCTTGATCGTAGTATCGGTACGCCAGTCCACGCCATGTTTTCTGCGCCTTGGGGATATGCCTTAGGAATCTATATTTCCTCTAAAAATCGGTTAAATCGAGACAGGAAGTTCATTTTTAGGGCTTGGCTAAATTCTGTAATCTGTCATGCCTTAGTTAATGTTCTATCTAGTGCTTGGCGTTACTCATTACCCCTACGTTTCCTGAGTTATGGTTTATTTCCGTTTCTGTTGTGGATGTTTTGGCGACTAGAACAATTACTGCGAAAAGTACAAGGCAAACCTGTAATTACCCTGATTTGGGAGCGTACACCACAGCGCCGTTACTGGCAGAGGAGTTTAGTGTTATTTGCCCTCCTGCTGGGTGGAAATGCTATTTTTGGGCTGTTTCTCTTAGGCAGGAAAATTAGTCCTTTGAGTCCATTGAAGCTTTTTGACACTTATATTTTGTGGTTTATAGTTACTCGCTTTTTGCTAAATCTCTTTTTTGGAGTTTTAGCCTGGGGCATTTATCAGTATTTGCGACATTCCGCCCGGCGTCGGTATTTTTAATCAAGATGAATTAACAAGTCCTTTGCTACCTGGTTTTAACTGCTTAGTAAGTAAACTTTTTTAGTTGGGCATTGGGAGTGGTGAGTTAGGAGTTAGGAGTTATTATTCTCCCTCATCTCCCTCATCCTCCTCATCTCCCTCATCCCATACCCAATGCCCAATTACCTAAACCCCTGCCAATACCTGCTGATTCACCGCTGCACTGACTGAATTTGAATCAGACTCAGTACAGTAGATTTCGCAGGAGTTATTGGGACTTTCAAACAATTTAACTTTGTAAAGCTCAGATCCTAATTCTTGAATTGGCGATCGCAGTAAATTACTAATGTAAAGTGCGATATTCTCACTAGTAGGTACAACTTCAGCAAAGTAAGGCACGTCTTCGTTTATAAAGGTGTGATCGAATCGTTCCACCACATAATCTTTTATTATCTGATTTAAAGCACCTAAATCGACAATCATGCCAGTAGTTGGATCAATCTCTCCTTTGACAGTAACTTCTAGGTAATAGTTGTGTCCGTGGCCATTGGGACGCGCACACTTACCGTAAATCTCGGTGTTTTTTTCCTGACTTAGGTTGGGGTCAGCCAGCCGATGGGCGGCGCTAAAATAAGTACTGACAGTGAAATAGGTTTCCGTTCCGTTTTTGGCATAATCTGCCCAAAGTTCATGACTTTCAAAAAGCCTAACTTTGTCGAGTTCGACTCCCAATTTTTGAATAGGTGAAGCCAATAAACTATTAATGTAAAGTGAAATGTTTTCAGTAGTGGGAACAATCTCGGCGAAGTAGGGAATATCTTTGTTTAAACAGGAGTGATCTAATGGCTCCACTGCATAATCTTCCACTACTCGCTTCAGGGCATCTACATCTACAATCATGCCAGTGCGTGGGTCGATTTTCCCTTTCACAGTGATTTCTAGATGGTAGTTGTGTCCGTGAGTACGGGTGCATTTACCGTATTTCTCAGGACTAATGTTAGGAGCTAGCCGATGGGCGGCGCTAAAGTGAGTGCTGATGGTGAGATAGGCTTCCATTCCCTCTCCCCTGTAATCTGCCCAAAGTTGAGAGTGTTCAAACAACTGGACGCCGACTAGAGGTAAGTGGGGTGCTAGCCGTTGCCAAATTATCCGTGCAATATTCTCAGTGGTAGGTAAAGTTTCTTGGAAATCTGCCCACACATCGTTGAGATAAGAAAAGTCCAGTTGGTTTGTAACTTCTCGCTTGATGACATGTTTCACGTCCGACAAATTCAACACCATGCCATATTCGTCCACTTCTCCGCCAAGGGAGATCAATAAGACATAGTTATGCCCTTGTCCGGGAAATTTCGATCTAGCACCAAATTTTTCAATATTCTCGGCTTCACTGAGTTCTGATAGCCAATAACGATGACTTGCCGAAAACTGAGCGCGGCGATTAATAATGCATTTCATAAGTAATAAAACTTCAAATTTCTTAACCTTTCACCACTTCCAGCATAGACTAATTCCTGTGTCATTAGTCATTAGACCTGAATTGAAAATGGGAATGGGGAGTAGGGAGTAGGGAAAATAAATTTTCATTGCTCCAAGTGATTGCAACTCATGGAATCTCTTGCAAAAGTCCTTCTTTGCGTTCTCTTCTCTGCGCCTGCGTGAGATAAAAACTTAATTTCTGCAAGAAGTCTATTAGTAATTTGTGAATAACCAATGTGCCATCCCCCATGCCCCATAACTATTAACTTACAGATGCTTGTGCTTCACAGTGTAATCTCGTAGCTATGCGGAATAGTTCGTGACCCGTGTGCAAATAACGCTCATCGTAGTTTAAAGGAAAATAACCTAATTCATCGAGTCCATCTGCTAATTGATCGAGGCTGTAGTAGAGGTGAGCCGCTGTTCTTGCCAGACTGGGGGGATTGGGGAGGGAGCGAAAGGTAATTTGTGCCTGCTTCAAGTCTTCTCGACAGGTTCTTAAGTATTCCTGAAATTCATCCAATAACTCATCGTCAAAGGGATCGGCAGCTAATTGCTCCATTTGTTCTTCCAAGGAATAAAGAATAGTACAAAGCAAGCGATTTACTGGTTGATAAACTTGGTGTAGCCATTCCTCGACTTGCTCATCAACATCGCGTCCCGTTTTGCGTGTTGCTTGGTAACGTTTTTGCGCCGATGCTGTACGCTGTTGGCGATCGCTATCTAATCTTCCAGACTTATCTTGCAGTTGCTGGTCGTAATTGCGGCGATTTTGGTTGTCGCGTAAGACCTCATACGCTGCATTAATGCGGATAATTTGTTCGCGATCGGCTGTTTCCTGATTACTGTCGGGATGAAACAACTTCACCAAGCGGCGATAAGCTTGCTTAATCTCCGCTTGGCTAGCATTTGGACTAACTTTGAGAGTTTCGTAATGGTTAGAAACGTGTTTAGAATTGACCATTAATTCAATTTATCGTTAGCTGACGCTAGCGGCTAACTTGGTCTCCAAGTCTTGGAACAACGGTGTACTGAGATACCTTTCTCCAAAACTAGGTTGAATCATTACAATTAAACGTCCTTGATTTTCTTGACGCTGAGCAACGCGAATTGCTGCACATAAAGCTGCTCCACTGGAAATTCCAGATAGTAGCCCTTCTTCTTTTGCCAAACGCCGACTGTAAGCGATCGCTTCTTCATCAGTGACGGTAATCACTTCATCAATCAATTTTATCTTTAGCACTTGGGGAATAAACCCAGCGCCAATTCCCTGGATTTTGTGCGGTCCTGGTCGTCCCCCAGATAAAACTGGGCTATTGGCTGGTTCAACAGCGATCGCCTTAGCATCAGGCTTGCGTGCTTTAATCACTTCTGCCACACCAGTGATCGTACCACCTGTACCCACTCCTGCCACAATTATATCTACTTGTCCATCAGTATCTTCCCAGATTTCAAGGGCTGTAGTTTCCCGATGCACTTTTGCATTCGCTGGATTGCGGAACTGCTGCAACATATAAGTATTGGGCATACTATTAACTATCTGCTGCGCTCGGCTAATTGCCCCACTCATGCCTTCCATTCCTGGCGTTAGTTCCAGTTCTGCTCCAAAAGCCCGCAACATTGCGCGTCGCTCTCCACTCATAGTCTCTGGCATTGTTAAAATTAACCGATATCCCTTAGCTGCTGCCGCCATTGCTAAAGCAATTCCAGTGTTTCCAGAGGTAGGTTCTACCAACACCGTTTTAAGAGGAGTAATCAGCCCTTCCTCCTCAGCGGCATTAATCATACTTACCCCAATTCGGTCTTTAACTGATGCCGATGGATTCATACTTTCTAATTTCACCACAATTTCAGCAACACATCCTTCACTTTGCGGAATACGGTTTAACTGCACTAGGGGTGTACGACCAACTAATTCTGTAATGTTACGAGCAATTCGCATAATTCATTCCTTAGTTAATTACTTATTGGTCATTGGTCATTAGTCATTAGTCATTAGTCATTGGTCATTTGCAAAGGACAAATGACTATTGACTAAATGTAGTACATAATGTCTAACTGCCGTCGGGAATCTAGTTTTTCACAAAGATCCTGGAGTGTATATTTTTGTAACACTGAGTTTGCAGCGCGACTTGCTTCTTGCCAAATTTCTTCAATAACTGAACTGTCTACTTTTTTGGGATTAAAGTCTTCTTGACACGTCCTCACCTCCAACCCTTCTAAACATTCTAAAATCTCAAAAAGGATAATTTTTCGAGGTTCTCTCGTTAATAGATAGCCACCTTTTGACCCGCGCTGACTCTTGACTATACCCCCACGCCTTAAGGTTGCTAGTAGTTGTTCCAAATAGCGATCGGGTATGTTTTGTTGTGCTGCAATTTCTCGAATTTGCAGAGGTTCACCACTTTCGTAACGGGCGGCGATCTCTAATAATGCTAGAATTCCGTATTCAGATTTACACGATAGTTCCACAAGCAGTAATAAGTTAGGAGTTGGAAGTTAGGAGTTATTCAATTTTGGATTTTGGATTTTAGATTTTTCCTTCAATCCAGAATCGAAGTTGCGCTGTTAGCGCACCAAAGGTGTGACCCAAAATCTAAAATTGGCAAAGTTAGAAGTTTTTGCTTCTTAATTCACAACTCCTAACTCCTAACTTTTCTAGTATACTCCGGTGAACCACTGGGGTTTATTTGTTGCTACCAACAACAAAAAGCCCCGCCTTATGGCGGGGAGCAATTAAGTTAAATTATTGGCAGATTGTCAACGTTCTAGAAGGTGAAAGTTGTTCTCAGTGTACCGATAATCGCATCGTCATTAGCGCTGTTTTGACCGGGAGAGGTCAACCAGATCACACCAGGGGTGATTGAGATATTATCTGACACGCGATACTTGTAGAAGCCTTCAAAGTGATAAGGTACATCATTGCCAGCAGCACCAACCAATCCTCGGTTACGTGAATAAGGTTCTGCACCAGCAAAAATACCTAAAACGTTACCTTTTTTACCGAAATCAGGTAACGCTATCCCAAGACCATAGCTCCAAGCTTCATAATCATCACCTACACCGAAGCCTGTGACATCATGGTAAGAAACGAAGCCACTAACTGATAGTTTGTCGCTGGGTCTAAACGCAGCGGAGACACCGTAGGAGTTGCTGGAACCTGCACCTAGTAGAGCGTTAGCTTGTCCAGTACCTACTGCAACAACATCTGGGTTTGACGTAGAACCGGAGTTGAATAAAGAACCACCTGCGCCATTATAACCGTGGACGTAGGTTGCAGCTAAAGCTATGCGATTACCAACACTAAAGTTCAACTGTCCTAAAGCAGCATAGTCGCCGTTGGTAAGACCTGCACTGAGATTAGGATCGTTAGCTTGCGATGCCAAGTAACCCGCAGTGATTGAACTGTTACCCAGAATACCGCCACCTTTACCCAAAGGTATATTCAGCGCTATACCGGCACCACCACCAATTCGATAGATGGGACTTTCAGAAGCAAAGGTGGACAAAGCACCGTTACCGCCGTCGGTTTGATCGAAAAAGTAAGGGTTGTTGACGGCTGCATAATGGCTGTGTCGTCCGCCACTAGCTGCGAGGTAAACGTTGGCTGGTCCTATGGGAGCTTCATAAGTCAAACGGTCTATCTTGACGCTGTTGTTACCATCGCCAACACCGACTTGAAATGTTTGTGTGCCTTCAGCGGTATCGATCCCAACACCATTGTTATCAACTTGTGTAAAGGCTTGTGCATTACCAGCAGCAAGGCGGGTATGCAGCACATCTCTACCAGTGAAGCTGGTTTGCAAGTCTAAACGTACTCTATTTTGGAAGACGGTGTTGTTATTATCACCAGTGTTTCCCCCAAACACGTCACTAACTGCAAAAACAGCTTCACCAACTAGTTTGGTGGTAGTAGAGAACTGATTGGCTTCTAATTCGGCGGTGCGAGCTTCTAAGGAATCTACACGACCGCGTAGGGTTGCCAATTCTGCGGAAAATTCTTCTTGTAAACGCTGTAAGGTTGCTAAGTCTTGTTTGGTTACCAAGTCAGCTGTTGCTGTGGCAATCAATTCGTTAACTCTATCCAAACAAGCGTTCAAACCAGCGGCAAATTCGTAACGGGTTAAAGCACGGTTACCACGATAAGTGGCATTTGGATAACCTGCAATACAACCATAGCGCTCAACCAGGGACTGTAATGCTTGGAATGCCCAATCAGTGGGTTGTACATCAGAAAATTGGGAAACTGATGTGACTTGAGACTGAGAGTTATTCTGGTTGCCTTCGTTACTGTAGCGGTTAACCTGATCTAAGGTTGTTTGAGCCAATATTTCTGGCTGTTGGGCAACTTCAGTGACACCTGGTTGTTCAGTTGGTGATACTTCAGTGGTTGTATTCGGAGCCGCGATTGCTGTTGTTGAAACTAGTAATGCTGCTCCCAAAACTGCTGGGCTAACCACTAAGGATTTCCACAAGAGATTAGACATCTTTTCTTTACTCCTCACACCTTGTATAGATAATTCGGTTCGTTGCACCTAATTCTTAAAAATGCGGCATCTCATTGAAACCTGTGGATGAGGCATGGTTGCCTCTAATACGATTTTAGTTTTCGCAAAGCTAATAAACGATTAATTTCTAGTTAAAAATTGATGTGATTAACTTATGCAAAAACATATCCATATATCAAAATATTATAAAACATGAAATTTAGATGGCAAGATTGAAGCGAACGCCTTAATAACTGTCACACATCAGCCATTTATATATCCAAGTAGGGAGTAGGCTTTCGGGCGATCGCTAATCCTAACTTAAGCTAAATTTTTGAAAGCTTTAGATACCCAGCAGCTTCTGGGTAGAAATCAAATGTTGCATCTAGCCTTGAAAATCAGAAATTATCACCATTGGCAATGCGATCGCTCGGTTATACCAACGAAGTTCGTCTAGTATTGTTGGAACAAAGACAAGATCAAAAAACCAATTGCAGTCATAAATAAGTAAATAAAAATCAAAGATTGGGCATGGCGTATGGGGCATTGGGAGGATTAGGGAGAGAATTTCACCCCACCTCCCCATCTCCGCCATACCCCATACGCTACGCCCAACCTTATGTCAGGGGAAATCAGTTACTGAATTTCGGAAATCACCCCAGCAAGATCAAAGTCATTCTGGGTCAGCCCACCTGCATCATGTGTTGTGAGTGTAATCTTGACTTTGTTGTAAGAAATCTCTATGTCTGGATGATGTCCTGATGATTCAGCAGGTTCCACTAGCTTATTGACAAACTCAATTGCTTGGATAAAATCCTGAAATTTGCGAGTGATCTGCAACTTTGCCCCTTCAACTGCCCAACCTGAAAGAAGCTTTGCCTGTTTTTGAATTTCCGCTTCAGTTAGTAGTTCTGCCATATTGAAAAATTCCTAGCTATATGTTGGTTACATATTGGATATCATGAAACCAAACCTTTTTGATTCTGCACACAGAAGGATGGGAGGGTGAAACTTCACTAATTTAAGCTTCGGAAAAAACTATAAGACGATGGTATCTGAGCTTTCAAAAGCAACCACTGTTGAAGAAGAATTCAGAAGTCAGAATTCAGGAGTCAGAATGAAGACGCTCGTTCGCCTTTGGCGTCTCCCTTTGGGAGAAGACTCGGCGGGAGCTAGCTATCAGTGGGGGATTCAGACCCACCACTGTCTTGTTGACCACTAAATATGCAGATTTAGTGGGGGTCTTAAACCACTGGATTCAGACGCGACGCTCGAGTACTCGCTAACGCTCCACTATCCACCAGTTGCACAAAATTCATTATTCATTCTGAATTCTGACGACTGACGCCTCTATTGTGTTTCGATAAAACAAAAATTACCCATAAAAAACTATCCGCTCTGATTTAGATCGGGAGATCTAAGTCAGAGCGGTCTAGCGGGTCTTCAGGTTGCAACCAGACTGCCGGAAGGAACTCCGAGCTTAGCCTAGCTACTTGAGCTAACTTAGTCTCTCAAGATGACTAAGGCTAACTTTTAGAGAACAGCCCCGGCACACAGCCGGCTAACTGCAACCTGATGACCCATGCTTTTACTACTTTCTATCATGGGCATCACCTCCTTGTTGCCTAAGCGGTCTTAGTCTCAAAGGGACAGAGCATTTCGCTCCGGGTTTATAACCTGTACCTAACATAACACATAAATTTAGAGTATTAGCCATAAATACAAAAAAATCTCCCACTAAAAGGCAGGAGATGACTGGAGAATGAAGAATATTAACACCTTCTTGGCATCAGCCAAGGAGATTATTTCATCTGGGTGGTGTCAATATATCGCCAACCACAACCCTGATTCTGGTTATGGTCGGCTTTTGTGATTAGAGAGCGTTACCGCGAGGTAGAACTTCCTCAGGGAATACAAATTGTTCGTGGATCTGATCTTGAGGAGCCATCCAAGCGCGGATACCCTCATTCAGCAAAATGTTTTTGGTATAGAAAGTTTCAAACTCTGGGTCTTCCGCCGCCCGCAATTCTTGGGAGACGAAATCATAAGCCCGCAGGTTGAGTGCCAAACCAACAATACCAACCGCTGCCATCCACAAGCCTGTAACTGGCACAAATAACATGAAGAAGTGCAGCCAGCGCTTGTTGGAGAAAGCAATACCGAAAATCTGTGACCAGAAACGGTTTGCGGTCACCATTGAGTAGGTTTCTTCTGATTGGGTGGGATTGAATGCCCGGAAGGTGTTAGCTGCTTCACCGTCTTCAAACAAGGTGTTTTCGACGGTGGCTCCGTGAATCGCACACAACAGCGCACCACCCAACACACCTGCTACACCCATCATGTGGAAGGGGTTGAGGGTGAAGTTATGGAATCCTTGGACAAACAAAATAAACCGAAAGATTCCTGCCACACCGAAGCTGGGGGCAAAGAACCAAGATGATTGTCCCAAGGGGTACATCAGGAATACACTGACGAATACCGCGATGGGGGCTGAAAATGCCAAAGCGTTGTAGGGACGAATTCCTACTAGCCGCGCAATTTCAAATTGCCGCAACATGAAGCCAATTAAACCAAAGGCTCCGTGTAGGGCTACGAATGGCCACAATCCACCCAATTGGAACCAACGGGTGAGGTCGCCTTGGGCTTCTGGTCCCCACAACAGCAATAGGGAATGTCCTAAACTGTCTGCTGGGGTAGATACTGCCACTGTCAAGAAGTTACAGCCTTCCAAGTAGGAGGAGGCTAAACCGTGGGTGTACCAAGAGGTGACGAAGGTTGTGCCTGTCAGCCAACCGCCTAGTGCTAGGTAAGCGCAAGGGAACAGTAGTAACCCTGACCAACCTACGAATACAAAGCGATCGCGCTTGAGCCAGTCGTCTACTACGTCAAACCACCCTCTTGTACTTGGGGCGCGTCCAACTGCGATGGTCATTAGAGCAAATCTCCAAATGTTATAAGTACAGGTTGTATCTGTATTATAGATAGCTATTCAGGAGCTTCTCTACAATGCAGAAAGTTAACCAAGTCGTTAACCTAGTTTACAATTTTTTACTAACCTTTAATCATAGTAAGTGTAAATCTCTAATTTTTCTAGGGGATTTGTCATAAAATTTAACTATTGATAGAGATGGGGCATGGGGAGATGAGGGAGATGAGGGGGATGAGGGAGATGAGGGGGATGAGGGAGAAAAATTGCTGCCATGTCCCCCTTGTCCTCTTCTCATGCCCAATGCCCAATGCCCAATGCCCTTTTCCCTAGAATCAGTCAGCTGACGCTAAAATGGGTGCTACAGTTAAATTTGATTAATGCTAAATGTTTACCATCGACCTAAGCATCAGAAACACTGCTTTCCCAATCTCAGTGCAACGTAAGTCAGCAGAGGATGCTGAGGCTGTCTATCAGCTAATTTTGGCAGCGATACGTTCTGGCAATCCTGACATAGTAGAACTAAAGTGTGAAGGCAAAACAGAGAAGAAGATTGCCGTCCGTGCTAGTGAAATTTCTGGGGTGCAGATTGTTCAGAAAGATGGTGTAACCACTGCTAGTGGTAGACCACCTGGCTTTTTCGCTCTAGCTGCTGAGTAACCAAGGTTGACAAATGTCTCAAGTGGGCATTCAGGTAAAGGATTTAAATTTCAGTTGGCCTAATGGAGAGAAAGTTATTAAATCTTGCTCTTTAGAAGTTCCCAAGGGTGAATTTTGGATGCTTTTGGGTACAAACGGCAGCGGTAAATCAACCTTACTGAGGCTGGTGGCGGGGTTATTAGCTCCGGAGTCTGGCGAAATTGGGGTTTTGCACCCCGTTGGCTTTGTCTTCCAAAATCCGGATCATCAATTGGTGATGCCAACAGTCGGCGCTGACGTGGCTTTTGGATTGGTGGAAGAAAAGTTGCCACCTGCTGCTGTGAGAGCAAGAGTTGAGGAGGCGCTAGGGGCGGTGAATTTGCTTAGCCTACAACGGCGCCCTATATATGCACTTTCTGGGGGACAGAAGCAGCGAGTAGCGATCGCTGGTGCGATCGCCCGTCGCTGTGAAGTCTTATTATTAGATGAACCCACTGCCTTATTAGATCCAGATAGCCAGCTGGATTTAGTGGCTGGTGTCCGTCGCCTGGTTAAAAGTCGAGGTATCACAGCCCTCTGGGTGACTCATCGATTAGACGAGCTAAATTACTGTGACGGCGCTTTTTTATTAGAAAAAGGTTCTGTTGTAGATAGGGGTGAAGCCGAACGCCTTAAACAACGTCTGATGCAAGTACACACTGAAGCCTCTTGATGGGCATTGGGAGGTGTGGGGGGTGTGACAGGTGTGGGAGGTTAGGAAGCTTTTTTATAATCTCCCCACACTCCCCCATCCCCCCATGCTTCCCACACTTTCCGTTCCCTCATCTCCCCATCTCCCCACTCATTACTCAGCACTGTTGATATGAAACGCGCCTTTTTAATAAAGGCGCGTTTTATGTTATTACCTCTATCTTCAGGTTAGTTTTATGAACCTGGAGTATTTTTTGTTTTGTGTAACATAGTGTTACATACAATGCATCAATTATTATAAAAATTATGAATGAATTTTGCTAACTCTAGAAAATTGTGATTAAAAACCATGCCCCGTTCGTTACTCCAAGCCGTTTTGTTAGTGGACGGCTACAACATAATAGGCGCTTGGCCTTGCTTGAAAAAAACCCGTGATAGCGTTGGACTAGAGGCTGCACGTAGCGAACTTGTGGAAGCAATGACTGGTTATAGTGCGTTTCAAGGTTATGCAACTCAAATAGTTTTTGATGCCCAATATCAAAATTCTTCTAGTAATAAAGAGATTATTACAGAGCTTTTATCTGTTTATTACACTGATTTTGGACAAACAGCAGATACTTATATTGAAAAATCGTGTGCGTCTTTTCGCCAGCAAATAGCTCAATCTTTGATTTCTCGTGTGATTGTTGCCACATCAGACCGAGCGCAGCAGTTGATGGTGCAGGGGTATGGGGCTGAATGGTTGTCCGCACAACAACTCTGTGGTGAGGTGGAAGCTACCGTCTGTCGGATGCGACAAAAGTATCATACACGCAAACAGTCAAAGAGTAGATTTTTAGCGAATGCGATCGACGCCAAGGCACGGCAGCGTCTGGCTGAATTACGAATGGGATTACAGTAGATATTAGTATGCAAAAGTCTCTGTTTAGCCTGTAGAGCGGGTTTCATCTGCAAAAATCTATAATTAAAAATCTAAGAAAAAAAATTTAGCCAAAGTACTTGCCAAATCCTATCCTTTACCTTAATATTATAAATCGTGGGTGATCCTCAGTAGCTCAGTGGTAGAGCGATCGACTGTTAATCGATTGGTCGCTGGTTCGAATCCGGCCTGGGGAGTTAAAAAAGTTAGCAGTCAGTATGAGTTTACTGATTCATGGCTGTTAAATCAAACAAAGGTTAAACAATGTGAGCTAAGAATGCCGCGCAGGCAAGTTAGCAAACTTATACTCATTACTGGGAGCATCTCAATTTGATAAAATTGGATGCTTCCAAATTGTGCCCTTAAGCCTGTAAGTCCGCTATGACTTAGCAGAGAGCTTTATTAGATTGTCTAACTCTTGCTGCATCTGACTAACAACTAATTCATAACATTGATTGACATATTGGCGATCGCTGGCTGCTTGCCGACCGTACCGTTCAAACACAATGGGAGAACAAATCCGCGTGTACAAGGTCACAGGGAAGGGAATGTTTGGCAGTGGCCCAATTGCTAATCCCCAAGGTAACCCCAGATAAATGGGAAAAACTTCCGGGTCAATTCCAAATAGCCAAGGCATTCCCCATTCGTGGAGTTGCTTCACAATTTTGTAGCAGTCGGCAAGCACAATCAGCGTATCGTGGGCACCCCAAGAAATCGCAGGCACAATTGGCACATTTTCCCGCAAGGCTAACTTGATAAATCCTTGTCGTCCGGCAAAATAAATTTTGTTACGCAAATGATGCGGTCGAAAGACATCTTCGGCTCCGCCTGGGTAAACTAACACACTAGCTCCAGAGCGCAAAGCAGTGTAAGCCATTTTCGGATGAGCCATGATAGCTCCAGCTTTAGCAACTAGTTGCGCTAGGGGCGGGCTAACGTCCCAGGCTTTGGGATGCATCAAACCATAAATGGGTCGCTCCACACCAAAGCGTCGGAACCAGTCGTACATCATCATTGTCATATCTGGTGCAGCGAGTCCTCCATTGTGCGAACCGACAAACAAAACTTTTTCTTCAGGTCGAATATTCTCCCAACCACTAGTTTGAACTCGGAAATAGTAGTGATACAAAAAGCTAAACAAGGGCATTAGAGATTCGATGAACTTCGGATCTCGTTCATCTAAAGACCAACCGGGTTTTTTGTTTAAGAGATGTTGCTTTTTTAACATCGATGCATTCTAACAGCATTGGTAAAGGTCAAACAATCCTTTTAATTAGCCCTTGATTGCAAGACTGTTGACTTTTGATTCTGGATTTCAATCGCCCCATTTTGCTATGGGGTTAGTCTGGGAGTGTCAAAACTGAGTTATCTTCAGAGATTGTGACAATTACGAACTCCCTTTTTAAGTTTCTCAGAAATTAAAACCACTAGGTTAACCGTGGTGCAAAAATCACCAGAAGTTTGAACAGACAATAATATGGAAAAACATGGCAACTTTTGTAGGTTGTGATACGCTATCTGCTTGAGGAGTGTTGAGGTACTGAAAATGACTAAACTGCGCGTGGGGTTATTGTTTGGTGGTCGTTCGGGAGAGCATGAAGTTTCCATTAACTCAGCACGGGCGATCGCTAAAGCCTTAAGTGCAGAGCAAAATACTAGTAAGTACGAAATATTGCCTTTTTACATCCAAAAAGATGGACGCTGGCTAGCGGGGGAAGCACCCCAAAAGGTTTTAGAAACCGGCGTCCCGTTACTGGAATCCCAAGAATCAACTTCTGAGGGACTGACATCCAACCCTCAAACCCAAACCCTCAGCCAATGGCAATCACCCTCTCAAGTTGCCCAAGTGGATGTTTGGTTTCCGATTCTCCACGGCCCCAACGGTGAAGACGGGACAATTCAAGGGTTACTCACTTTGATGCAAGTGCCTTTTGTGGGTTCTGGGGTGTTAGGTTCGGCTATGGGGATGGATAAAATTGCCATGAAAATGGCGTTCGAGCAAGCGGGACTACCACAGGTGAAATACAAGGCAATAACTAGGGCGCAAGTTTGGTCTAATCCTTGTGTCTTTCCGAAACTCTGTGATGAAATTGAGGCAACGCTGGGTTATCCTGCTTTTGTTAAGCCTGCTAATTTAGGTTCATCAGTGGGCATTGCTAAAGTGCGATCGCGCCCAGAATTAGAGGCTGCTTTAGATAATGCCGCTAGTTATGACCGACGGCTAGTTGTAGAAGCTGGTGTGGTAGCCAGAGAAGTAGAGTGTGCCGTTTTAGGTAATGACCAACCCCAAGCCTCTGTCGTTGGAGAGATTACATATGATAGCGATTTTTATGATTATGAAACTAAATATACTGAAGGTAGGGCAGATTTACTGATACCTGCACCGATTCCAGATGCCATCGCTCGTCAAATTCAGGACATGGCTTTACAAGCTTTTGCCGCTGTTGACGCGGCAGGGTTGGCAAGGGTAGATTTTTTCTACGTGGAAGCCACACAAGAAGTTTTGATTAACGAAATCAACACCTTACCAGGCTTTACTGCAACTAGTATGTATCCTCAACTCTGGGCGCATAGTGGAGTTTCTTTTCCAGAATTAGTTGATCGATTAATTCAACTTGCTGTTGAAAGATATTCTCCTAGCTAACAAAAAAAATAAACTCGCTGATTTGCTTTCTGATTACAGCAAAAAGTAGCAACAAATACAGAATTTGGGCAAAAGTTAGCCAGATTTAGTAGCCTTTGTTTTACAAAAAAGTTACTCAAATCTGAACTTTTGTTACGGATACCTGATGCTTAGCTCCTCCAGTACAATTTATGGACTAGAGGGGTACAAATCTGAAAGTAATCATGGAAAAAAGTCAGAGTGTACAGCACGAGCCAACCCAACTAATAGGGGCCACTCCAGAGCTGACAAACAAAAAATCGAGATTAAGAAAAAGCTCAAATGGTCTGATATATTTGGTTGCACATCATCCTTGGCTATTGTTAACTGGGTCTTTAGCTATGTTTATCGGGGGTGGCACCTTTGCCTTGTACAGCTTAGGTAATCCTGGACAGGTAGCACAAGAAGAACCAGAACAAATTCCAGTTATCATTGAGGAACCAATCAATACGCCCTCTGAGAATAGTAATGCTACACCTTTATGGATGGTGGCTGCGATCGCCCTCAGTTGTGGTAGTGGTTGCTTGGTGATTTTCCGAATGCTCAACCGGAAAACGCAACCCCAAAAAATCCCAAAACAGGTTAACCGCCATCACGCACGCTTAGCAGAAGCTCGCTACACAAGATTGGAACCGAGCCTTCCCAAAAACCAGCCAATTTTTGTGCCCCAGCGACAACTAATGCCTGTGATGCAGACACTACCTAAAACAAAGCATTTGGTGACGGTTCTACCAGCAGAACACAAGCACCACCTGGACACGCGCCCAGAATCTTTAGCAGACTTGATGGATCTTCGTAAAGACAGTTCATTATCTGCGATTTTACGCCAGTATTAATAATACAGTAAAGTAAAAGCCTGTCAAATTAATACTTTTTTTAAATTAAGGTGACTAAGATTCCTGATTTCTCTAAGAAGTCAGGAATTTTATATTATTTTGGATTTTAGATTTTGGATTTGTAGATTGGGTTTCGTTGCTAAAACCTTGGGAACCAAACCAAAAGACCGACTCTCAAATCTACACGATTTATTTTTTGGGCTGAATCCAAACGTATTGAGATATGAGCAATTAGGAAAGTTATAAATCTGCCAAAATGGCAACCAGCTTTTGATTAACCAGGCTAAATTATATGAAGATAAACGACTTCAAGGGTGTTGTTATCAGGGACTACCAAGCAAGGTTTTTTTGTAAAAACACTATTTACTAAGTGATTTCCAGAGAAAAAACCATCTCAAAAAATTATTATGAAAGGATTTTTTTGACGGATAAATATCAATAATTAAGTTTGACATTTGCTACAACAGGAATATTAAATGTATATGGGCATTGTTGTTGAACTACGCATTAGCCCCCAAATCACAAGCAAAGTCTGTATACATTCCTGTCCACTTCAGTAGCAAATGGTAGAGTGGGAGTCTGAAAGCTAACTGATATGCTTCCTCCCACTCTCTTTTTATTTGTACATTTTTCGGGTAGCACAGCTGTGCTACCCTACGAACGCGAGTGCGTCCCGCAGGGATGGAATATTTTTTTCTTTGGAAGTCCCTTAGAAAACTTTTCGTGCTTCCAGATGAGCAAGGATATCAGAGCGATCGCGCCACACAGGACGCAATTTTTTCTTGGCGAACATGTTTAACTGGTCACCAATGTGGGGCGATCCCGGTTGAGTTGCATTGCCGTAGCTGGTGAGTGCCATTGCTCGTACAGGGTTAGAAAATTCAATGGCCGCAACATAGGAATCGCCAGCCTCGGATTTAAACTTCCCATCTGACTGCGGTGATGAATAGAGGTTTCGGAAGATGCCAAGAGGATCTGGGCCACCATTGCCAGGTAAATCTATGTTGCCATAACGTAGCCGAAAAACATCTCCCCATGCCACATCAATAGTTCCATAGGTTTTTTCTATCTCTGCTGCTACTGCTTCGAGTGTTGCAACTGCACTTTGGGGATCAGCTAAACCATCGGGTGTAGTGCGTGGAGATTTTTCACTCCAAGGTTGACTAAATGTCTTATCTAAGTCGAGCTGTTGAACCCAAAAGGCAAATAGTACTGCTCCTCGACTATCTGCATTGGCTTGCCGATCCCAGGTTTCCAGAACATTAGCTGCTTTTTGTCCCAAGTCCTGGCCGTACTTGCGGGCAGCAGGAATTAAATCATCCAACAGGCGATCGCCCATTTCCATACGGGTCGAGTGCTTGTATGCAATCATTTCATCAAAAGAGATTTTGTCATCCTCAGCCAACATTCTCACAGAACGTTGTGAGCGGAAATCCATGAAACGAGGTGCCATGTAAGACGGGTAATCATCTGCTTTAATGGCGGCTGGAAAGGTGGTTGTCCAAGGTGGATCGTTAGCATTTTGCAACCAACCACTCTTGGGATCGACTATGCGGGGTAAATCTTGGTATGGATGAATTTTTGTCCATAAAGTTTTAGATGTATCGCCAGGAATCACACCTTGCCAATATGCAAAATCTCCTTCTTGACGTACTGGAACTTGACCGTTGAATAGGTGCATAATATGTCCTTCTCTATCGGCATACATCACCGTAAACATCGATAGTTGCAAGCGCTTGAGTGCGTTTTCAAATTGGTTGAGGTTTTTTGCTCGTGCCATATCCCACCACTGTTGGAGTACACCTGGTCGGTCAAGACCAACAGCTCTCAGTGCTAAAGCTCTACCATTTTTCTCGATTACCACAGGCCCGTGGATGGAACTCTTGACTAGTAACCGTTGTTCTTGTAAAGAGCCATCTTTCTGCTTCACCTTCAACGACAGGGTTTTGGCAAGGAATTTGCGAACTTTGCCATCAAAGCGGTAGCCATTATCTGCCAGGGCGAGTTCATACAAATCCCAACCGTCATAGGTGTTAACGGTGTGAGTCCAACCCAAATTGTTGTTAAAAGCGATCGCCAATACGGGAATACCCACGAGTGTTGCTCCATAAGCATCAATTCCCGGTGTGGTGATTTGAGCTTCGTACCACAAAAATAAATCCGACCAAGGTAGATGTGGATTGGCTAGTAACATGGCGTTCCCACCGGCAGAATGAGTTGGTGCGATCGCCCAACCATTAGATCCTGGCTGCAACTTTTTTTTGCCCAGGTCGAATACTAACTCCGGATCGACCACAAGGGTGAAATTGAGTACGCGATGTAAGTGAGCCATCACATCTTCTGCTTTGACTGGTAGGACTGCCTCAAAGCGATCGTCAATCAACTTAGGATTTTGGTCAGCATAAGCATTGATCCCAGCAGCAAAAGCATCCAGATAACTACGAAAACTTGGATTCTGTGCCTTGTACCAATCACGAGCGCGTTCTGGTACTCCCATAGACAGTACCCAACGATCTGACTCTAGATATTCCTCTCCCCAGTATTCGGCCGCGCGTCCCCGTGCTTGGCCGTAAAGACGCAAAAGCAAATCTCCATGACTTTGCATTTGTGCCCAACCAAAGGCATAAAATGCACTCTGGTCATCTTTACCGTAAATATGCGGAATACCATAGGTATCCCATAATATCTCTGTGGATTTTGTTGGTACAGCTATAGTTTGGCTGCCCATGAACAAAACTAGTATCAAACTGAGTATTAAGGGTAAAACACGTATTGGTTTCCTTCTGTAAACCTTGAGTAAAATATCAATCCTCATTAACACCACCATGTGTGAGGTATAACGCCTGTGTCATTCGTCACTTGTACTGAGCAAAGCCGTAAAGCCTGCGGCATAGCTACGCTTAGGGCGCAGCCTCTCGTAGAGAAGTATTGGTCATTTGTCCTTTGTCAGGAGGAGGCAGAAGTCTATGGCAGGAACTTGACAAGGTAGATTCAGGTTGTTCTAAACAATACCACTTTATTGAGAAAATATATCAAAACTTTATGAGTATCTTTTATTCGGTTAAAAAATAGTGAAATGGTTGCATGATAATGTAATCTATATATTTATCAAGAAAGATTATCAATTTAATAACTAGAAGCTCCTAAATGTTGAGAGTGGTAATTTACAGTATTTTTCATCTATTTGAACCACAATAGGGGCGCACATCTGTGCGCCCCTACCATAACGATTTAATTACCGGAAAAACAGTGTAAAAAACAGATAACCAGCAGAGCCTAATATTTCCAGATGCCAGCAAGAAACATGATAAAAGCCAGCATGGTGTTACCTAGAGGATTGAAAAAGCCACAAATGTCAGCCTTATCTGGTCTGATTTTGGGACTTTGTATGCTGCTAATTTGTTTGGTGTACAGTGTGACGCTGGGTGCAGCAGAAATACCTCTAGGTAAGATTTTGACATCTTTTATAGCCTTTGATGGTTCCTACGATCACTTAGTTATCCAGACTGTGAGATTACCGCGATCGCTTATTGCTATTCTTGTAGGATCAGCCTTGGCAGTCTCCGGAGCGTTAATGCAAGGCTTAACACGCAACCCCTTAGCAGATCCGGGGATTTTGGGTATTCAGTCGGGTGCAGCAGTAGCGGTGGTTGTAGCGACTTTTGTATTTGGCAGCCCATCCCTAAATGTTTACACGATTGTGGCATTTCTGGGAGCAGGAGCCACGGCAATATTAGTTTACTTCCTTGGTTCTTTAGGACGAGGAGGAGCCACTCCATTAAATTTGACGGTAGCAGGTGCAGCTTTAACTGCTCTGATCTCTTCTATCACCACTGCCATTCTGATTGTCAGCCAACGCACCCTAGAAGAAATTAGATTTTGGTTAGCTGGTTCACTAGCTGGCGGCGATATCAATATGTTTTTCCAAGCATTGCCCTTCGTCCTTATTGGATTAGTCATGGCTTTTGCCCTTGGTAGACAAATTACTACCATGAGTTTGGGTGAAGACGTAGCTAAAGGCTTAGGTCAAAAAACAGCCTGGGTAAAAATTGCAACTGCTATCAGCGTAGTTTTACTAGCAGGAAGCTCCGTCGCCATTGCTGGGCCAATCGGCTTTATTGGTTTAGTCGTTCCCCACATCGTGAGATTTTACATTAAAGCCAATTACCGTTGGATATTACCTCATTGTGCAGTTTTGGGGGCTATTTTACTTTTGGTTGCAGATATTGGCGCCCGTGTGTTGCTCAAACCACAGGAGTTACCTGTAGGAGTGATGACAGCGTTTGTTGGTGCGCCCTTTTTTGTCTACCTGGCTAAGTCAAAGGTGAAAAAATAAATGAATTTTGATTGGCTAGTCATTCGTTCCCAGACGATATCCTTTCGTATAGACCGACGTGTACCAATCATGGTGCTATGTTTGGCAGTAGCGATTGTAGTTGCAATGGTGATGAATTTAGGGCGGGGTGAATATCCAATTTCGCCTGGGGATATCGTGAAAACTTTATTGAGTTTAGATACGGGAAACCCAGACCATACATTCGTGATTTACAATTTGCGTCTACCCCGCACCCTTGTAGCTTTGATGGTGGGGGTGGCGCTGGCAATTTCTGGCACTATCTTTCAGGGACTGACACGCAATCCATTGGCAGATCCCAGTATTATTGGGATTAATGCTGGGGCGAGTCTAGCAGCAGTTAGCGTAATTGTCTTATTTCCATCAGCACCAATTTACACCTTGCCGTTATCGGCTTTTGCTGGTGCTTTGCTGATGGCGATTTTAATTTACTCCCTGGCTTGGAATAACGGTAGCTCGCCGATTCTGTTAATTTTAATGGGTATTGGGTTATCTGCGATCGCCAGTGCCATAACCAGCTTAATGATTACCTTCGGCGAAATTTATAACGTTAGCAATGCTTTAGTTTGGTTAGCTGGAAGTGTCTATGGACGTACTTGGGAGCAAGTCTTTTCTCTATTACCTTGGTTAGTTATTTTTGTCCCAATGGCTTTGACATTGGCAAGACATTTGAACGCTCTCAACTTGGGAGATGATGTTGCTAAAAGTCTAGGTAGTCGGGTGGAATGGCAACGTGGTTTACTCGTTTTGGTGGGAGTAGCTTTAGCGGGTGCTGGAGTCGCCACCGCCGGCAATATTGGTTTTGTAGGTTTAATTGCACCCCATTTAGGACGACAGTTAGTAGGTACAACCCACGAAGGCTTGATTCCTACTTCTGCACTGTTGGGGGGAGTGATTGTTGTGATAGCAGATTTCTTAGGCAGAACATTGTTTGCACCTATCGAACTTCCTTGTGGGGTGGTAACTGCTGCCATTGGCGCTCCTTATTTTCTGTATTTATTAATTCGTAATCGGAAAAAATAAGGAACTGGGGACTGGGGATTGGGGACTGGGGATTGGGGATTGGGGACTGGGAAAAAGGATATTTTATCAACTAACAAATCAGATTTTCATAAATCCAAAATCTAAAATCTAAAATCTAAAATGGTTTCACTTATGAAAGGATTGTCAACCAAAAGTCTATCTTTAGCTTACGATGGTGCTACCATTATCCGTGACCTGAATTTGGCAATTCCCAGCGGACAAATTAGTGCTTTAGTTGGTGCCAATGGTTGTGGTAAATCAACATTGTTAAGAGGTTTGGCAAGATTGCTAAAACCGCATGGCGGTATAGTATATCTTGATGGAACTTCTATTTTGAATCTTTCCACCAAAGAAGTAGCACAGCAGTTGGGTATTTTGCCCCAAGGGCCAGTAGCACCGGAAGGTTTAACAGTACGAGATTTAGTAGCACAAGGACGTTATCCTTATCAAAATTGGTTACAACAATGGTCGGCAAAAGATGAAAAAATCGTACAGCAAGCGCTAGAGATTACAGATTTATTGAAGTTGGCAGATAGAGCATTAGATACTTTGTCTGGTGGACAAAGACAGAGAGCTTGGATTGCTATGGCGCTGGCTCAAGATACAGATATTTTACTGTTAGATGAACCAACTACTTTTTTGGATTTGGCACACCAAATAGAGATTTTAGATTTATTGTATGATTTGAACCAAACTCAAGGACGAACAATTGTCATGGTACTCCATGATTTAAATCAGGCATGTCGATATGCTGATTACTTAGTTGCTGTTAAAGATGGTCGAATTTTTGCTGCTGGCGAACCAAACCTAGTGATGAATAAAGAAATGGTTCAGGAGGTTTTTGGATTGGAGTGTCGTATTATTCTCGATCCTGTTGTGGAGACTCCTATGTGCGTACCAATAGGACGCAAGGGGAAAATAAAGAAGAATACAGAATATAGAATTCAGAATTCAGAATCAATTAGTGGCGAGCTTGAATTCCCCACTAATTGAAGTCTACTAAATTGGAACCCTACGGGGAAGCAAGCTATATGCAGCGTTTCTTAAATACAAAAAATAAACAGTCGTGACAAGAGTATCTCACAAGCCTAAAAATTCAGGTAATCCTCTAAAACGCTTGCTCAATTATGGCAGCCAATATCGCCTACAAATTTGGCAGGCAACATTATTTACTATCATCAATACGATTTTAGATTTAGCACCGCCGTGGTTAATTGGTGTTGCGGTAGATATTCTCGTAGAACAGCAGAATTCCTTCATTGCCAAATTAGGTGTCAAAGAGATAATTTGGCAATTTTTCTTGCTTTCAGTCGTCACCATCATTATCTGGATACTAGAATCAGCTTCTGAGTACGCTTATAATAGACTTTGGTGGAATTTAGCCCAAAATATCCAGCATGATTTACGCGTGGATGCCTACAATCATGTACAAGAATTAGATTCAGCTTACTTTGAAGAAAGTAGTACTGGCGGGTTGATGTCAATTTTGAATGATGATATCAATAGATTGGAAGATTTCCTGAATTTTGTAGCTAGTGAAATTATCCAAATTACTACTTCAGTTATTATTTTAATTTGTGGTGCTTTCTGGATTTTACCCCTCTCAATTACCTTGGTAACAATGTTGCCGATGCCCTTTATTCTTTGGGGTTCCTTTACTTATCAAAAGCTGCTAGAAGATCGTTACGCCGAAGTGCGAGAAAGAGTAGGTTTTCTTAACTCACGATTGGCAAATAACCTCAGTGGGATTACCACAATTAAAAGTTTTACTGCTGAAGCTTATGAAAGTGCTAGATTTGCCGGAGAAAGCGAAGCATATAGAAAAAGTAACAATAAAGCAATTAAACTTTCTGCCGCATTTAATCCTTTAATTAGAATGCTAATTTTAGTAGGATTTACCGCCTTATTATTTGGAGGAGGCATGGCAACATATTCGGGTAAGATATCTATTGGTAATTATAGTGTTTTACTCGTTTTAGTACAGAGATTGTTGTGGCCATTAGTAACATTAGGAGAAATATTTGACAAATATCAAAGGTCAATGGCTTCTACTAATCGCATCATGGATTTATTAGATGCTCCCATCAATATTATTCCAGGAGATAAATCTTTACCTATTGAGCAAGTACGTGGTGAAATTGACTTTAAACAAGTCACTTTTGCTTATGCCAACAGGGAGCCAGTAATTAAAAAACTATCTTTACATATACCCGCAGGTAAAACCATCGCCATTGTTGGTTCTACAGGTTCTGGTAAAAGTACATTAGTGAAATTATTATTCCGATTTTATGAAATTTCTGCTGGCAAAATTACTATTGATGGTATTGATATCCAAGAATTAAATTTAGGTGATTTGCGTCGCAGTATTGGCTTGGTGAGCCAGGATGTATTCTTATTTCATGGTACTGTTGCTGAAAATATCGCCTATGGTAGCTTTGATGCGAGGGATGAAGAAATAATTGCAGCTAGTAAAATTGCCGAAGCCCATGATTTTATTATGCGGCTACCCCAAGGTTATGAAACAATTGTTGGAGAACGAGGACAAAAATTATCTGGTGGACAACGTCAAAGAATTGCGATCGCCAGGGCTGTTTTGAAGAACCCACCCATTTTGATTTTAGATGAAGCTACATCAGCGGTGGATAATGAAACTGAAGCTGCTATTCAGCGTTCCTTAGAACGGATTACTGTGAATCGAACCACAATAGCGATCGCTCATCGTCTTTCGACTATCCGCAATGCTGATTGCATTTATGTGATGGAATACGGGGAGTTGGTTGAGTCGGGAACCCATGAGGAATTGTTAGATAAGAATAGGATTTATGCTAGTTTATGGCAGGTGCAATCTGGAGTGAAATGAGTTGAATTATTTATGCGGCGAGACTCAATTTTCTACAAACTTTTTCAACAATACCCCACTTTGCTATTTGAACTATTGACAAATCCCCCGACAAATGCAGACGCTTACCGATTTGATTCCGTAGCTGTCAAAGAACCCAAATTTGAAATAGATGGGGTATTTCTCCCACCAGAAAACGAAGGTGTAGGAGTTGTATATTTCTGTGAGGTGCAGTTTCAAAAAGATGAACAACTTTACGAAAGAGTATTTGCAGAATCCTCGTTATATTTCTATCGCAACCGTGCTAGATTCAGGGATTGGCAGACAGTAATAATTTATCCATCACGCAGTGTTGAACAAAGCGATATTTATCCCCATCGCTCATTGTTGAATGGTGGACAAGTGCATCGGGTTTATTTGGATGAATTGGGTGATATTCGTCAATTACCTTTATGGGTAGCATTGATGGTGTTAACTACTGTGGAGGAAGAACAAGCACCACAAGAAGCTAGATATTTGCTGGAGCGATCGCGCCAAGAACAACCTCAACCATCAACTGGCGTCATAATGGAGTTAGTCACGACCATAATGGTGTACAGGTTTGAACAATTAAGTCGAACAGAGGTAGAGTCGATGCTAGGAATCACACTCAAGGAAACAAGGGTTTACCGCGAAATTAAGGAAGAAGGACGACAAGAAGGACGACAAGAAGGACGACAAGAAGGGCGACAAGAAGAGGCTGCTAACTTGATTATCCGACTGTTGACTAAGCGGTTTGGAGAACTTACCGAGGAAATGCGCTCCTCAATTTATGGTTTACCTTTGCCTGTTCTGGAAGATTTGAGCGAAGCATTGTTAGATTTTACCAGCTCGGCTGATTTAGAAGCTTGGTTAGTAGCAAGATAAATTAAATTGGGTTTAAGGCAAGTGCGATCACGTACCCTTCCCTACGGGACGCCAAGGGCGAACGGGAAGCAAGCTACGCGTAACGTCTCGTAGAGAAGGTATCGCTATTACTTGGAATAACTTATAGTTATGATTTTACAGATGGAATTTGCGCGAAAATAGCAGACTTTAAAACTTGCGGAAGCTGTTCCCAAACTACAGCGCCTTTACGGCTTTTGATATAGATTTGCATAAATTCCAGTAAGGCTGCTGCGCTTTCTTCTGGGATAAGTTTAACAAACAGATACGTTGGTTTCTCTTCACTCGATACAGCTACAACACAGCCTTGATCGCAAGCCCACAAACATCCAACTGGCTGAATTTCAAGTTCGTTATGAGGTAATTTGTCAACACATAAACTGTTTAATTCGTCAAGTAAAATATCGCCGTCAAAAGGCGGATTTTTTGGACGTTCTTCAGATGAACGGTGACAGGATTTACATACAAATATGGTGTGTTTAGACATAGAGTTAGGGAGTGTTGACAAGGTATTTGAATAAATCATCAATTACTGCATCAGTGGCAATCATATGTGTCGCAGACCAGGATGTAATGTTGACATGATAAACATGATTTTTTTGAACAGCTTTTAGCTGTTTCCAAAGAGGACTTTGTTGTTTTTTTTCTAGAAATTGATTTCCACCATTGGCAAAAGTAGCCACAAATAAAATATCGCCGTCAGCTTTTTCTAATTCCTCTAGGGAAATACTGACTGCTCCATAAGGTGACTCGATATTTTGTGAGGCTGGACGCTGCAAACGAGCATTACTTATAATAGAACCAGCAAATGAGTTTTTGACATCAATTAATATTCGATCGCCACTAACATAGATCAAGGATATTTTTTTGTCTTGATGGTGAGTTCTTAATGCTAATTTTAGCCTTTCTATTCGCTGATAGTAGCGATTCCAAAGCATTTTTTCAGCTTCTTGCTTTCCTAATGCTTCAGCCACAAAACTCAGATGTTTTTGCCAGGTTGAATAATCCATTTCACCCAAAACTGTCGGAGCAATTTCAGACAATTGAGGATAAACTGACTTGAACCAATCTACACCGATAATCAAATCTGGTTTGAGTAGTAATATTGCTTCTAAATTTGGTTTATCAAATCCAATTAATTTTATTTCATCTGTTTTATATGAGGAGTTTAAAAAGTTTTCTTCCCGGTAATATTCATTCGTAGTGCCAATTGGTTTAACACCAAGCGCCAGCACATTGCCTAAAGTAGACAAAGATAAAGTAACAATACGCTGGGGTTTATTGGGAACACAGGTTTCTCCCATTGTATGTTTAACTATATGGCATTCGACGGGTGACGCATGAGGAAGGGAAGATACAGTTTTAGGAATTTTATAGTTGCAGGCTGCAATCAAAATAAATCCTAAAATACCTAATATTAGCCAACAGAAAAATTTTCGCATTATTGCCTGCTTTATATAACAGTATTGTAGGGCGCGTTAGAATGAAGTTCGTAACGCACAAATTCTTAAAAATTGTGCGTTACCGTGTCGCTAACACACCCTACATATTTTCTGTGAATGACTACAGACTTTATCTGAAATCAACTATCAAAATCGCCATGATATAGTTCCTTGCACAGTAAATGGCTGTCCGTAGTAAACACGACTAGAACTCAGCGCACTTTCAAAATAGTCTACATCAAATAAATTTTTGAAGTTGAGTGCAACTCGGAATCTATCTCTGTTATAGAAAATAGCTGCATCAGTCCGGACATAACTAGGCACATCATAAGTATTGTCTAAATCTCCAGCGCGATCGCCAACAAAAAATAAGCCAATTCCTCCCCCTAAACCTTTTAATTCACCTTCTTGAATTTCGTAAGCTGTCCATAAATTGAAAGAATGTTCTGGGGTATTTGGTAATCGATTCCCAACTGCAAAAGTATTATCTTCAGTAATCCGTGCATCGATATAAGCATATCCTGCAAAAATATTCCATCCTGGTAAAATTTCGCCTGTCAGACTCAATTCAATACCTTGGCTGTTTTGCTCACCTACTTGGATAGTAAACCCTTCATTATTGGGGTCTGCTGTTGAGACATTAGTACGAGTCAAATCAAAGAATGCTAGTGTTGCTGAAAGGCGACTATTCAAATCTGCTTTCACCCCAACCTCATATTGAGTACCCCGTTCTGGCTGTGAGGAAGAGTCAACGCTAAAAAAGGATGTACCATTTGGTGGAGTAAATGAACGCGTATAACTGGCATACAGTGAAATAGCTGGAGTTGGTTGATAGACAATCCCAAATCGAGGACTAAATGCACTATCTGACCCACTGCTTTCTGTATTATTGGTGAAACCTTGATATTTCTGGTCATAAGTATCAAACCGCCCACCTAACAACAGCTTGAAGTTGTCCGTTAGTGCAATTTGGTCTTGGAGATAAATTCCTAATGAGTTCGTCTGGGATTTCTCACTAAACTCATCGAAAGTAATCTCACCTAGTGGTAAACCATATACAGGATTAAAGATATCGATTGATTCTGCTTGGCGTTCGATATATCTTGGTGAGAAGTTTACCAAACGATTCCAATCAACCCCAAATAGTAACTGATGCTCGATTGAACCGGTGGAGAACTTGCCAGTCAAATTTGTCGTCAGCGTGTAATTTTCATTTTCCAACTCGTATTCTCGATAGAAACGATTGAAAGTTCGATTGTCTGCATCCAAACTTAGAGGAATCGTTACTTTGTCAACATAATCACGAAATGTAAACCGAAAAGCATTACGTAACGACCAATTGTCGCTTAACTTATGTTCTAGTTGATAGCCAAGCCTTGTAATAGTTTGTCTGATTTCATCAGAAGGTTCACCAAAGCTGCGGTTGCGCGACACTTCCCCATTGGGGTTAGGTAATATAGTGCCAATAACAGGCACACCAGATATGTAAGAATCTCTACTATCGATGTATTCTCCCTCTAAAGTCACATTAGTCTTGTCGCCGATCGCCACAGTGACAACGGGTGATATATTAAATTGCTCGCCACTATAGAAATCGATAAAACTACCTCTATTTCTGTAGGCAGTATTGAGACGATACAATACTGTCTTTGACTCATTTAATGGCCCCGATAAATCAAGGGCACCTCGATAATAACTATAACTGCCAACGGTCGCATCAATGGCGTAAAAAGGGTCGCTTAAGGGACGTTTGGATACTAGGTTGATAACTCCCCCCGGATTACCCAAACCAAATAATACGGATGCTGGCCCTTTAAGAACTTCGACTCGCTCAATACTGGTTAATTCAGTCAGTTGTCCAGCTAAAGGGTCAACTAGCCCATCCCGGAGAAGATTTGTAGCTGCTGCTTCAAAACCACGAATTGAAAAGAAGTTACTTGCAGCAGAACTAAAACTCTCAGTTACACCAGGGACATTTCTCAGGGCATCATCCAAACCGGTAATCTGTTGATCGCGCAATATTTGTTGTGGTACCACCTGAATCGATTGGGGAATATCACGTAAAGGTGTGTCGGTTTTTGTCCCAGTCGTAGTATCCGTTACCCGATAACCATCTTGCTCCCCCGTCACCACCAACTCAATTGGTTCATCCTGCTGTGCAGCTGGTTCCTGTTGCGGTGTCTGATTGGCTGGCTCTTGTGCTTGTGGTGTTTCAGGCTGCTGTGGTGGTTGCGTTGCTGTTGCAGGGGCAGAAGTTACACCAAAAACCAGCCCTGTATTATCATCAAACAACTCAACCGTTGGCAAAGCATTCTCACCTACCACGGTCACCCGAACAGTATTTGCATCAACATTCGTAGCCGTTATTTCCGTAATTCCCGCAACTGGTTTTTCCGAACGAAATATAAAAGCATCGCCGTTAGGTAAACGCAACTGAGCATTAGGAATATCGGCAATAAAATTCTTATCCGTACTGCGATTTGTAACTTGCAGTTGTTCTCCAAGAGGTGTTTCTAAAATTACCTCCACACCAGTCTGTGTGGGATTTGCTTTCACTCCCGTGATTGGTATGACTTGATCCCCACTTGTTTGTTCTGGGTTAGGAGGATTGGTTGGTGTGGGTGACTGTACCAGCATTTGGGCGCTAGTACCAGGAAGTTCAATTTCGCTTAGTTGAAGGATATTTTTAGTTGTTTCATCCGACTTTGGTCGTTGTAGTGGACTTCCAAGCTGAAACTTCAAGAGTCGGGGTTTCCTGGTACTGGGGGCTGATACTTGAGATTTGCTGATGACAAATTCTTTATCTGTAACTGCAACCTTCCGATCAAATCTAGATTTCCCTACCCTCTGGGTAGAAGATTCGCCTTGAACATCCTCTCGTACTTGCTCACCTTTAGCAGGAGTGTTTATAAAAACAACAACCGCACCTGTTAGCAGCAGGCTTTGAAAAAATCTATCTAACTTCATTTATCCGCTTACACTCGATCGCACTACTTTGACCACACCTGAACACGCAATGACAAAGTTTGAAAAAGATTGTCATTTAAATTAGTTGAATCATATTATGAAGTGATACCAGACACAAGATAATTCATAATTTTTTTTATTTAATTTGCATGACAATCAATAACTTTTCTTGAGCATTTATTTGCTTGATAAATATTTGATTAAAATACCAGTATTTAAAAATACTTGTCTAAAAAATATTTTAAAAACCCAAAATAGCCTCTTTAATTAGGAAAATGCGCCCAATCAGAAACAATTGAGTGTCAGTGTAGAGTAGCGAATCGGTGTTAGGAGTCCGGAAGTTTCCATGCCCTGATTGTGGGCAAACAGCTTGTGATTGATTGTCATGAGGTGAAAATACTCGTTTATCTAACAAAGTAAAACTTTCATAAGTAAAACTAATGTTTATAGCTGTATCGAAAATAAATATCTATAGTTGTACTCTTGCTAAAGCAACTCATTCTCGTTAGTGTAATCAAGGATAAATAAAAATTAGTTGCAATAACCTAGATATTTATCCAGGTAAATCACTATTATTTAGCGTTGAGACAATCTCAGTGGTTGGCTTACAAGTTAGTGATTTTCAGTATTTTGGTCTATAAGCCAGATAAAAAGCCTTTTTTATTCCTGACTTCTGGATTCTGCTAAAGAATTGGCGATCGCATCAAATAGCTGCTCAATTAAAAACATTAGGCTTGACTGGGAAAAATGTCTGATTAGACACGTCGGGAATATTAATTATGAGTCAAAAAGACGAAGTTAGCTAATAAACTGCTCCGAGCCTTCATCAATGAATTAAAAATTAACATTCATTGTATGTGGCAATAATAAAACAGCGTCAAACTTCGATTGAAAACCAGTAAAGATGTTGGAGTTTTTATGCAAGTTCAAGCTAGTAAATCAATTCTAAGAATCAAAAATCCTAGTAGAAAGCAATTTTCAGAGATAGCGAAACAATATCAGCCTTTTATAATTGAAGATGTTGCTAAATATTGGGGTGCTTATAAGCATTGGTCAAATGATTATCTGATAGAAAAGTGTGGAAATAATATAGTTCCAGTGCGATTTTTTAAACAAGATTTTTGGAATGATTATAAGAACTTTGCTTATGAAGGTAGTTACGAACCTCATAAAGAAATGAAATTGGCGGAGTATATAAATAACTATATAGAAGATACCAATACTCAAAACAGGGTAGAATGTTATTTAAATGAGGCAGTTTTTGAAGAGCGTTTTCCTGAAATTGTTGGAGATATAAATTATCCACAATACTTCAATAGTAAGCCATTAGTTAGGTTGTGGTTTGGTTTATCAAAAAAACATTTTTCTTCAAATAGTAGCCTTCACTTTGACGCAGAACATAATATTTTTGCTCAAATTCGAGGGAGAAAAAGAATACTTTTATATCCACCTACAAATTATTTATCATTCTATCCACCTCTAGAAGATCGTTCTGGCGCACTATATGGTAGCAAGGTAAATCCGGATTCTTTAGATTTGGAATTATTTCCGAAATTCCCTTGGCAAGAAAAAATAGAATTTGTACTTCAACCGGGAGAAATACTCTACCTACCTCCTTTTTGGTGGCATCACATGACCGCAGTAGATGATAATATATCACTATCATTTTGGTATTATGTGAAAATTCAAGATTTTTTCTGGCAAAAAAAGATGTTATCAGTTTTTTTTCACACCGCACCTCATTATTTATATCATTCAATTTCTGCTGGGGATTTCAGTGTATTGAAATTTTTTCAAATGAAGTAAGGATTTTATGGGATTTTTGAAGACGATGTTTGATTGATATTTTGCTGAGAATACTAAGTTGTACAGGGTGTTAAGTTTCATATAAAAATGAATAAATTTTCTCAGAGCTTATTTAATTCTTTGGACAACTTTTGTACAGTTGTCGAATTACTGCGTTTTAGAAGCTCAACGCAACCAGACAGAGACGCTTTTACCTTTTTATTAGATGGGGAAACAGAAAAAGCGACACTAACATACCAAGAATTAGATAGGCGATCGCGTCGAATAGCAGCTCAATTGCAAGCATTGGGTTTGACTGGAGAACGGGCTTTACTGCTTTATCCAGCAGGACTAGATTTTTTAGTTGCTTTTTTCGGTTGCTTGTATGCGGGAGTTGTGGCAGTAACTGCATATCCACCGCGAAATGAGCGTAATACACCCAGAATCAAGGCGATTTCCATAGATGCACAAGCAGCAATCGCTCTAACAACAACAGAAATTTTACCAACAGTCCGGTCTTTAATGACACAAAAGACTGACTTAGAATCTTTGCAGTGGTTGACTACAGATAACCTTGCACAGGGAATAGAAGATACTTGGCAACAACCTTCTATTCATCAAGACACCTTAGCTTTTCTACAATACACCTCTGGTTCTACAGGCACACCCAAGGGTGTAATGATTAGTCATAGGAACCTATTGCACAATGCTGCTACGACTTACCAATTCATGGAGCATTCCCCAGAAAGTAAGTTCGTGACGTGGTTACCGATGTACCACGATATGGGTCTGATTGGTGGAATATTGCAACCTTTGTATGGAGGTTTTCCTTGCATCATCATGCCTCCAGCCTCCTTTCTCCAACGTCCATATCGTTGGTTGCAGGCTATCTCTGAGTACAAAGGGACAACCAGTGGCGGGCCTAACTTTGCCTATGAATTATGTACTCAAAAAATTACCCCTGAACAAAAACAAACTCTTGACTTGAGTAGTTGGAGTGTGGCGTTTAACGGCGCTGAACCGATTCGCCATGATACTTTAGAACGGTTTGCCGCAGCTTTTGCCGAGTGTGGCTTCCGCAAAGAGGCATTCTATCCTTGTTATGGAATGGCTGAAACAACTCTCATGGTTTCTGGCGTAGAGAAGGCAACAGCACCGACAATCAAAACAGTCCAGAAGTCTGCATTAGAATGCGATCGCGTAGTTCAATCATCTCCTGAAGATGAGAATATTTGTCATTTTGTCAGTTGTGGTCGAGTCATACCAAAACAAGAGATTGTAATTGCCAATCCGGAAACACTCAATACTTGTCAACTGGATGAAATCGGGGAAATTTGGGTATCTGGACCGAGTGTTGGTCAAGGTTATTGGAATCGTTTGCAAGAGACAGAAGAAACCTTCGGCGCTTATTTATCAGACACAGGTAAAGGTGCTTTTCTCCGGACGGGAGATTTAGGTTTTTTGGACAATGGCGAACTTTTCATTACAGGTAGAGCCAAAGATTTAATTATTATTCGTGGTCGCAATCTTTACCCGCAAGATATAGAATTAACCGCAGAACGCAGTCATCCATCATTGCGTTCCGGTGCTAATGCAGCATTTACAGTAGAAGTTAATAACGAAGAAAGATTAGTAGTTGTACAAGAATTAGAGTTTCGCGCCAAGCCAAATTTACCAGAAGTAACTAGTGCAATTCGCCAAGCAATTACTGAAGAACATGAAGTACAAGTTTATGGCGTAGTTTTAATTAAACCAGGTAGTATTCCTAAAACTTCTAGCGGAAAGATTCAACGTCGTGCAACTCGCGTTCAATTTGAAAATGGTGAACTGAATATAGTTGCAAGTAATATTCTGAAAATTAGTGATATTGCCAGAAAAGAAACTCGATTACAGCGTTCTGAATTGTTGGCACTTTCTCCAAGAGAATGTCAACCTGTTTTAGAAGGTTATTTAATTGAATTATTTGCGGTACTACTTTCAATTACAGCAGATGATATTAATGTACAAGAACCATTAAGCACCCTGGGACTGGATTCTTTAAAAGTATTTGAATTAAAAAATCGGATTGAAATTGACTTAGAAATAGAAGTTTTTATAGCAGATTTATTTGAAGGAATGAGTTTGCGATCGCTCGCAACAAAAATACTCGCTCAACTGACCACAGAAGCTTTCATCCCTTCAAAGTCTCTGATCCAAATCCAGCCAGCAGAAGTTTATCCCCTATCTTTTGCCCAGCAGCGACTATGGTTCCTTGACCAATTAGAACCAGGTAATCCAGCTTATAATATTTCTTTAGCTGTCAATCTCAAAGGTCAACTTGAAATTACTTTACTAGAAGAAAGTCTGAATGAAATTATCCGGCGACATGAAACTTTAAGAACTACATTTACAAAAATCGATGGACAGCCAGGACAAATTATTGCCTCTTCCCTAAAATTATCTTTATCAGTAATAAATATAGAACCACACGACGATATTGTAGTTCAAGAATTTTTGACTCAAGAAAGTCAACGACCTTTTGACTTAACCCAAGGGTCATTGTTCCGTGCTAAACTTTTGCGCCTAGCACAGCAAGAGCATATTCTTTTGCTAGAGATGCACCACATCATCTCTGATGGCTGGTCTACTGAAGTATTTTTACAAGAGATTGCATTATTTTACAAAGCATTCTTAACTAGAACTGCTTCACCATTACCAGAAATCTCTATCCAATACAAAGACTTTGCACACTGGCAGCGACAATGGTTACAAGGGGAAATTCTCCAAAGTCAACTCTCTTATTGGAAGCAACAACTTGAGGGTATACCAGCAGCATTAAAATTACCTACTGACCGACCAAGACCGGTGGTGCAAACCTCACACGGCGCTCAACAATCTATTGAGTTATCTGAAGAAGTAATTAAAGAACTCAAGGCGATCGCTCGTCAAGAGGGTGTAACCTTATTTATGTTGCTATTGGCAGCCTTTCAGACTTTCCTCTACCGTTACACAGGACAAGATGATATTGCCGTCGGTTCACCCATCGCTAATCGCAATCGTGATGAAATCAAAGGGTTAATTGGCTTTTTTGTCAATACCTTAGTACTGCGTACAGATATCAGCAGTAACCCAACTTTTGATGAGTTGCTGACGCGGGTGAAAAAGGTAGCTTTAGGAGCTTACACACATCAGGATTTGCCCTTCGATCAACTGGTAGAAGCAGTGCAACCAGAGCGGGATACAAGTCGGACACCGCTGTTTCAAGTCATGTTCAATGTTCAAGATTACTCACAGTTACCAGAAATACCTGGTTTGGCATTGAGCTTGGTAAAAATAGAAACCGAAACAGCGCAGTTTGATTTGAGCTTGTCCATTGAGATTACAAAGCAAGAAGTGGCAGCATCCTTCTATTACAATACTGATTTATTTGATGCTGCTACCATTAGCCGGATGCTGAGGCATTTTCAGAATTTACTCTCAGGCATTGCTGCTAATCCTCAAGCTCGGCTATCCAACTTACCACTATTGAACGCGGCAGATTGTCAGGATTTACTACAACTGAGTAGAAATCAATCTCCAATTCCCAATTTCTCCGAACAATGCATTCATCAACTATTTGAAGCACAAGTAGAGCGGACACCAAATGCAGTTGCAGTAGTCTTTCAAAACCAGCATTTAACCTACAGAGAATTGAATCAGCGTGCGAATCAAGTAGCACATTATCTGCGTTCCTTGGGAGTTGGTGCAGAAGTGCGAGTTGGTATTTGCATACAGCGCTCCTTAGAAATGGCGATCGCACTTTTAGGAATCCTCAAAGCCGGAGGAGTTTATGTACCTTTAGATCCGGCTTATCCAAAAGAACGCCTCGCTCTAATTTTGAAAGATGCTCAAGTGCCAGTGCTTCTCACCCAAAAATCACTGCTAGCTGTTCTGCCTCCGCTGGAGTCGCAAATCGTCTGCGTGGATACAGACAACGCGATCGCCCAACAAAGTCAGGAAAATCTTGTCAATCACACCCAACCAGAAAATCTTGTCTATATTATTTACACCTCTGGTTCCACGGGAACTCCCAAGGGTGTAACGATTCAGCATCAGTCTTTAGCCAGTTATGCCAAGATTGCTTGTTTAGAGTACGGACTACAAGCAAGCGATAGGGTGCTGCAATTTGCTTCCATCAGCTTTGATGCCGCTGCCGAAGAAATCTTTCCCTGTCTGATCTGCGGTGCTACTCTCATACTGCGTACAGATGAGACAATCAGTTCGATGCCTCAATTTTTACAGCATTGTGGTGATTGGGAGATAACAGTCTTAGATTTGCCTACGGCCTTTTGGCATCAACTAACTGCTGAATTAGCAACAATAAATTTGGTGCTTCCTGATACTCTGCGATTAGTAATTATTGGGGGTGAAAGAGCCGATAGAAAACACCTGACAACATGGCAGGAGCAAGTAGGTCAACGGGTACGCCTTGTCAACACTTATGGTCCTACAGAAACAACAATTGTGGCCACAGTCTGTGACATATCAGTATCGCCGGCTGATGAAGTGCCCATTGGTAAAGCCATTCCCCAAGTTGAAACCTACGTCCTCGATCCCGGACTGCAACTCGTGCCTGTAGGAACTCCTGGCGAATTGTATATTGGGGGTGTTGGTGTTGCTAGGGGTTATTTGGAGCGATCGGACTTAACAGCAGCAAAGTTTATTCCTAATCCCTACAGTTCAAAACCTGGGGAGCGTCTTTACAAAACAGGCGATTTAGTTCGCTACCTCAGGGATGGTAACCTGGAATTTGTTGGACGTAGCGATCGCCAAATCAAAATTCGGGGTTTTCGCATTGAATTAGGAGAAATAGAAGCCTTACTGAATCAACACCCGGCTGTTCGAGAAGCTGTGGTTGTTGCTCATAACGATGATTCAGACCACCAGCGCTTGATTGCTTATGTGGTCGGGCAGTATCAGCTAGAAACACTAGAAGCCTTAGACACTCAACAAACCTTAGAGTGGCAAACTGTCTTTGATAGCCTCTATAAAAAGTTTGATAGTACTCAAAATTCCGGCTTCTATATTAAAGGTTGGGAAAGTAGCTACACAGGAGCATCGATTCCAGACGAACAAGTGCGCGAGTGGATGGAGCAAACCACCGGGCGCATCTTAGGTTTGCAGCCCAGGCGGGTTTTAGAAATAGGTTGTGGTGGTAGCGGCCTGATGCTTTTCAACATTGCCCCTCATTGCCAGCAGTACTGGGCAACAGACCCCTCAGAAAATGCCCTGCAAATCCTCCAACAGCAGTTAGATACTTTAGAACAGCCATTAACAGGAGTCACACTCAGCCAAAGAAGTGCTATAGATTTTGATGATCTGGCAGAGAATAGCTTTGATAGCGTGTTAATTGTCTCTGTGGCTCAGTACTTCCCAAGCATTGATTATTTGCTCCAGGTTTTGGAGAAAGCAGTCAAAGCTGTAGAACCAGGCGGCTTCATTTTTCTGGGAGATGTTCGCAGTCTGCCCTTATTAGAAGCATTCCACGCTTCAGTTCAACTTTATCGGGCACCAGAGACTCTTTCTAGAGAAACCTTGCAACAACGTGTGCAGAAACAGTTGTTTGAGGAAAAACAATTAGTCATCGATCCCGCTTTCTTTACTGCTCTCAAACAGCATCTACCTAAAATTAGTCATGTTGATATTTTACTAGAGCGCGGTTGCTCCCAGAATGAACTAACTAAATTCCGTTACGACGTGATTCTGCATGTGGACAATAAACCAGTTCCAACGGCGGATATCCCTTCGTTGGATTGGAACAAGGAAGAGGTAACCGTTTCTGATGTCCGCCAAATGCTCGAAGAAACTGCACCCCAAATTTTAAGTCTTGCCCATGTACCGAATGCTCGCGTCATTGCAGATATTCAGATTGTGCAGTGGTTAACAAATAATGAGCCACCGGAAACTGTAGGTGAGATGAAACAGGTCTTAAACTCCTTTGAAGGTCGGAGCGTAGAGCCAGAAGCATTCTGGGCATTAGAAAAAGACCTACCTTATTCAGTTCATATTACTTGGAATAGTGTAGGCAGCTATGACGTTATCTTCAAGCGTTCTACGCCTAATGTTGCACAGTGTTTTTCCTTACCTAATGCTCTACCTTCATTGTCCCGTCCTTGGCGCGACTATGCTAATACTCCCTGGCAAGGAAGTTTAGCTCGTGAAAGAGTGCCTCAACTCCGAGATTTTCTCAGAGAAAAACTACCTGAATACATGGTGCCAAAGGCTTTTATCTTCTTAGACGCACTTCCTTTAACCCCCAATGGCAAAGTCAATCGTCGCGCCTTACCGTTACCAGAGAGTTACTCTACCCAAAACAACCTCTATGTAGCTCCTGAAACAGAGTTAGAAGAGACAATTGCTAGTACATGGCAAACAGTACTTGGTATCGAGAAAGTTAGTATTAACGATAATTTCTTCGATCTGGGCGGACATTCTTTACTGATCTCTCAGGTAAACACACAACTACGAGAACAGCTGCAACGTGATATCTCAGTGGTAGAAATGTTTCAATATCCTACCATCAGTTTGTTAGCAAAATATCTTAATAAAGAGCAACAAGAGCAACCTTCGTTTAAAGAACTTCGTAATCGCTCTGAAAAACAAAAATTGGCTTTAAACCGACAAAAACAAGCTCATAAATCACGTAAATAAATTCAGAACTTTCAGCAGAAATATGCAGACAGCAAAGTTAGCTACAATTTCTCATTCATTACTCACGATCGTTGATTCAGCTTTTGCGATATTAGCATTGATTTTAATCATACTAATAAGTACATATTTTTTGAGAAGAATATGGTTCAGAAATAAACGTAATTTAATATGGACAATGTTTGAACATCCTGAGCTTTACGAAGATTATGAAGTTCCAATTTACTGCGATAATTTATTACAAAACTTGCCAGAAGAATTGTTGAATAAATATGGTTTCGAGCAATATATTTATCTGATTATCGGTCGCAAAGAATCATCATTAGGTCTCCATATTGATTCATTTTGTACACAAGGATGGTTGGGAGTAATTTCTGGAAGTAAGCGATTTGTTTTGTTATCACCCGATCAACAAAAATTTGTATACGATGGGCAAGTTGATGCTTTCAAGCCAGATTTAGAAAAATTCCCATTGTACGCTAATGCAAAACCAGTGGAATTTCTCTTAAATTCTGGAGAAATTCTCTATATTCCTTCTATGTGGTGGCATCAAGCTGAAAACTTGGAAAACAGCATTGCCTTGGGCTTCAACACAGTTAATGAGTGGAATTTAGAGATGGTCTTAGATGCAGCAAGTGAGGCAAATATCATAATAGGTAATCTTTTAGGCTTGTTCTTGGAATTTCCTTGGCTAATTAGATTTATTGAGAAGCCTATTTTAGCTGTTAAATAATATTGATTTACATAATTTAGGAGGTAACTTAAATGATCGCAGCAGAATTGTTAAAAAATAGTAGCGGAAATATTATCTTTAATGACACTGGGCAAGATATTCTGCAATTACCAGTATCAAAAATTTTAGAAAATTTCAAATCATCTGGTATGCTTATGTTTCGAGGATTTCATGTGAATTATGAAAAAATGAAAGCATTTGCGGAGCAATTTAGTTCTACATTCATGGGTCAATACAGTAGACCGATTGTTGATTTAAACAATCAGTTTATCACCTTAGTAGATTCAGGAATGCATTATATTGCTCCCCATTGTGAAAATGCTAATTCTCCTTTTAGGCCTGATGTAGTTTGGTTTTGTTGTGCTGTGCCAGCAGCAGAAGGTGGTGAAACTTTATTTTGGGATGGTGTTGAAGTATGGAAAGCAATGAGTGAAGAATTGAGACAATTATTCCTTTCCCAAAAAATTCGCTATGTCCAAAAATTTCTTGCTTCTCATTGGCAGCAATTTTTAGGGGCAAATGCTACGATAGATGATGTCACAAAAACATTAGAATCTATCGAAAGTTTAAGTTACAAAATTAATCAAGATGACTCAATTATTTTAGAATACGTTTGCTCTGGTGTCATCAAAACAAAGTATGGTCATCAAGATGCATTTGCTAATAGCATAATTTCGGAATACAGAAATCCTAGAGGAATCGTAACTTTTGCAGATGGCTCTGCAATTCCTGTAAAAGTTATCAATGAAATCCAGAAAATCATGGATAATTTGACTGGTTTTATTCCCTGGATGTCTGGAGATTTGGTGATGATTGATAATTCCAGATTTTTACATGGGCGAAAATCTTTTAATGATAAGCGTCGGAGAATTGTGACTTTACTTAGTGATATTAAAGGAAGTTATGAGGAACGAACCGCAGAGAACGCAGAGGACACGGAGGAATAAGAGTTTAAGAGTTTTTTGTCTAAGCTCTAGGTAATTTTATAATTTTTAGAAGTGCTGATTAAGGGAAAAGAAAGTAATGAGTAGGGTAGAAACGAGTGAATTAATAGAAGGGGTAGCTATTATTGGTATGGCGGGGCGTTTCCCTGGTGCGAAAAATATTGCAGAATTTTGGCATAATTTACAATTTGGTGTGGAATCTATCTCTATTTTTACGGATGAGGAGTTAGTATCTGCTGGAATTAATTCAGCGTTACTCAATGATAAAAATTATATAAAATCAGGCTCTATATTAGAAGATATTGAATTATTTGATGCGGCATTTTTTGATTTTAATCCTAAGGAAGCTGAAACGACTGACCCACAACACCGTGTGTTTCTAGAATGTGCTTGGGAGGCTCTAGAAAATGCTGGTTATGACTCCACTAGATGTGAAAGTCGGATTGGGGTTTATGCAGGGGCAAGCCAAAATAACTATTTATCCTTCAATTTATATACTGATAGTGTTGGTTCGGCAAAATGCTATCAAACTTCTATTGGCAATGAAAAAGATTTTCTCACTACTCGTGTATCTTACAAATTAAATCTTACTGGGCCGAGTTTAACGGTTCAAACAGCTTGTTCTACTTCATTAGTTGCGGTTTCCCTTGCTTGTCAAAGCTTGTTGAATTATCAATGTGATATGGCTTTGGCGGGAGGAGTCTCTATTAATGTTCCACAAAAAACTGGTTATTTACATGAACCAGGGGGAACTTTATCCCCAGATGGTCACTGCTATGCTTTTGATGCCAAGGCGCAGGGTATTACTATTGGTAATGGTGTAGGAGTTGTTGTCCTCAAGCGACTGAGTGAAGCGATCGCAGATGGTGATTGCATCCATGCTGTAATTAAAGGTGCAGCTATTAATAATGATGGTTCTGCGAAAGTCGGCTTTACAGCGCCTAGTGTAGATGGTCAAGCAGAGGCGATCGCCGAAGCAATGATGCTTGCCTCAGTTGAACCTGATACAATCAGCTACATTGAGGCTCACGGTACTGGCACACCTATAGGCGACCCCATTGAGATAGCTGCACTGACCCAAGTTTTTCGCGCCGGTACCGATAAGAAAGGTTTCTGTGCCATTGGTTCTGTGAAAACCAATATCGGTCACCTCGATGCTACCGCCGGAGTTGCAGGGTTAATCAAAACTGTTCTCGCCCTCAAACACAAGCAAATACCACCTAGCTTAAATTTTCAGCAACCCAACCCACAAATTGATTTTGCTAATAGTCCGTTTTACGTCAATACAAAACTGACTGAATGGAAACAAGGAATAACCCCTCGCCGTGCTGGTGTAAGTTCTTTGGGTATGGGTGGCACTAATGCCCATGTAATTCTTGAAGAAGCGCCTGTTTCTAAAATAAGAAACCAGGGAAGAAAGCATCAATTGTTGGTACTTTCTGCCAAAACAAACTCTGCTTTAGAGACGGCGACTAAAAATTTGGTTAATCATCTGCAACAGCACCCAGAAATTAACTTTGCAGATTTGGCTTATACGCTGCAAGTCGGTCGCAGACAGTTCAATCATCGTCGGATATTAGTGTGTGAAAATAGTCAAGATGCACTGAGCGCATTTCAAGAACAAGTTTCCCAAAGAGTTTTTACAGACTTTCAACAAAGTACCCATCCTACTATTGCCTTTATGTTTCCTGGGCAGGGCGCTCAGTACGTGAATATGGGTAAAGAACTTTACCAAAATGAGGCAATATTCCGCGAAGAAGTAGACCGTTGTTGCTCAATTTTAAAACCTCACTTGGGAATAGATTTGCGTTCATTACTTTATCCTGAGGAAAGTGAAGTTGAAGCGACGACAGAGAAATTAAAACAGACTGATATCGCTCAGCCAGCACTATTCGTAATTGAATATGCTTTGGCTCAGTTGTGGATATCCTGGGGTATTTCTCCTAGTGCAATGATTGGTCATAGTGTCGGGGAATATATAGCAGCATCTCTGGCAAATGTGATGTCTCTTGATGATGCTTTAGCTTTGGTTGCCATGCGTGGGCGATTAATGCAAGAAATGTCACCAGGAGCTATGCTTTCGGTTTCATTACCAGAGGCAGAAGTTATTAGTCTACTAAATGCAAATTTATCTTTAGCTGCCATCAATGCTCCTGGTTATTGTGTAGTTTCGGGAACTGATGCAGCTGTAGATGCACTCCAAGAAAAACTGACAGCTAAAGGTATAGAATATCGTCGTCTACATACTTCCCATGCCTTCCATTCTCACATGATGGAACCAGTGAAGGAGCGATTCATTCAGGAAGTTAAAAAAATTAAATTAAATTCTCCCCAAATTCCTTTTATATCAAATGTTACGGGAACTTGGATTACAGCAGAACAAGCTATAGATGCAAATTATTGGGCGGGGCATTTACGGCAAACAGTTAACTTTAGTGGTGGAGTTTCCCAATTATTACGAGAAAAAAATCGTATTTTGTTAGAAGTGGGGCCAGGGCGGACTTTATCTACCTTTGCTAAAAAAAGCGCTCCTGCTACTGGGGAAATAGTATTAACTTCATTACGTCATCCGCAAGAACAAAAGTCAGATGTTGCCTTTTTATTAAACACATTAGGCCGTCTTTGGTTAGCTGGAGTTGACATAAATTGGTCTGGTTTTTGTGCTAATGAATTTCCTTACCGAATTCCCTTGCCAACTTATCCTTTTGAGCGCCAACGTTATTGGATTGAACGTGAGAAAACTTCCAATGATTTGGTTGAAGGAAATCACAAAAAGCCAAATATTTCAGACTGGTTTTATGCTCCTGTGTGGAAACAAGCGATTTTATCTTCAAGTGTCAAATCAGGGGAAAGAGTAGATAAAAAATTATGTTGGTTAATTTTTGGAGATACAGATAAGTTCGCCAGACAAATCGCCCAACGCCTGGAAAGTAGCGGTCATGATGTTATTACTGTAGAGGCAAAAGAACAGTTTCATCAAATTAGCGATCGCCAATTTAATCTTAATCCCCAGCAGCCAGAAGATTATGATACTTTACTAACACAATTACAAGTATTAGGTAAAATTCCCGACAGAATTATTCATTTGTGGAGTATCACAGCAGACGAACAGACACAACCAAGAATAGAGTATTTTGAAAATTGTCAAAATCTGGGTTTTTATAGTTTATTATTTCTGGCACAGTCTCTTGAAAAACAGGATATTACTCAACCAATAAAGATTTTTGTCGTAACAAACAATATACACGACGTGACGGGTGTTGAGAGCTTAAATCCAGAACAGGCAACTGTATTAGGAATGTGTAAAGTCATTCCCCAAGAGTATGCAAATATTAGTTGTCGGAGTATAGATGTCGGTAGGATTGAAGAAAATATAGACCAACTAATGGCGGAGGTATGCCACGAATCATCGGATTTGGTGATTGCTTACCGCAGACATCATCGTTGGATACAGACTTTTGAGCCAATTCCTGGGGATGATTCTACATTCAACTTGGATTGTACTCTCAAAGAATCTGGTGTATACCTAATTACTGGTGGTTTGGGTGGTATAGGCCTTGAACTGGCTGAATATCTAGCAAAAACAGTAAAAGCAAAGCTGATTTTGGTCGGAAGATCGTTTCTTCCCCAGCGCGAGGAATGGCAGCAATGGCTAAAAACTCATGGTGAGACAGATGAGGTAAGCCGGAAGATATTGAAAATCGAGGAACTTGAAAAACTTGGTGCAGAGGTGATTGCAGAAAGCGCTGATGTTGCCAATGAAGCGCAAATGCAAGCAGTAATTATTCAAAGTGGCGATCGCTTTGGTAAAATTAACGGAGTTATCCATGCAGCAGGCATCAAATTATTTGGAACTATTCGAGAAATAAATCGCAGTGAATGTGAAAAGCAACTACAAGCAAATGGTCAGGGACTGTTTGTTTTAGAAAAAATTTTGCAAGGGATAGAGCTTGATTTTTGTATATTGATATCTTCTTTATCATCAATGTTGGGTGCTTTAGGCATGGCAGCTTACCCAGCAGCGCATTTATTTACTGATGCCTTTGTTTATAAACATAATCAGACAAACTCGACACCTTGGATAAGTGTAAATTGGGATAATTGGCTCACAAATCAATTAGCTGGAGAATTGGCTGGTAAACAAGAAACTGCGAATGACGTATTCATGACAGCTAGCGAAGGAATAGAAGTATTTAAAGGTGTCTTAACTCTGAAAAATCTAACTCAAGTAGTTGTTTCAACGACTAATTTACCAGCTAGAATCAAACGCTGGGTTGGACATGAATCATTAAAAAATACCAAATCTTTGCTGCCAGAAAATTCCCAATCGCTCCACTCTAGACCAAAGTTACACAATATATATGTTGCTCCTAGAAATGAAACAGAGCAAATCATTGCTAACATTTGGCAAGAAGCTTTGGGATTTGAACAAGTAGGTATATACGATAACTTTTTGGAGTTAGGAGGGGATTCTCTTCTCAGTATTCAAGTTACAGCTAGGGCAAATAAAGCGGGGTTACGTCTTAATAATCAACATTTATTTGAATACCCAACGATTGCAGAATTAGCAGAAGTAGCAACCAGAACTCAGAGTGTTTTGAGCGAACAAGGATTAATACAGGGAGAACTCCCTTTAACACCTATCCAACACTGGTTTTTTGAACAGAATTTAGTCGATAAACATCATTGGAACCAAGCTATTTTACTAGAAGTACAACAACCTATTGTTCCAGGCTTACTAGCTCAGGCAATACAATATTTGCTCGGACATCATGATGCCTTGCGTTTACGTTACGTCGAAAATGAATCTGGCGTCCAGCAGATTAATACCCTTCCTGATGAATTTGTGCCCTTTGTGCAAATAGATTTGTCAGCAGTACCAGATTTATTGCAAGAATCTGCTTTTGAATCAGCTGCTAATGAGTTGCAAGCATCTTTAAATCTTTTATCCGGTCCCCTTTTACAGGTTGCTCTTTTTGAATTAGGGACACAGCAACCTCAAAGATTACTATTTGTGATTCATCATTTAGCAGTTGATGTTGGCTCTTGGCGAATTTTACTTGATGATTTGCAAACAGCATACCAACAGTTAAATGAAGGCAAAGCAATTAAATTGCCAGCCAAAACAACCTCCTTCAAACAGTGGGCAGAACGTTTAATTAAATATGCTAAATCAACTGAATTGCAATGGGAAGAAGTTTATTGGTTGTCAGCTTCTCGTGAGTCGGTATCACCGTTACCCGTAGATTATCCACAAGGCGCGAACACTGTAGCATCAGCAGAGACTATATCAATAACATTAAGTGTTGCAGAAACCCAAATACTACTAGAAGAAGTGACAGTAGCCTATCGAGTTCAAATGGAGGAAATTTTACTATTTGCCTTAAGACAAGTAATTAGTAAATGGACTGGAACAGAATCGCTGTTGGTTGATTTAGAAGGAAATGGTAGGGAGGTAATTTTTGATGATATAGACGTAAGTCGGACTGTGGGTTGGTTTACTAATATTGCTCCTGTATTTTTGGATTTAGAGGAAACTTATCAGCCAGGAGAAGCATTGAAATTAGTGAAAGAGCAACTACGTAATTTTCCAAATCAAGGTCTTGGTTATGGTGTGCTGCGATATTTGAGTGATGACTTAATAATTACTGAAAAAATACGTTTGTTACAACCAGCAGAAATCATTTTTCTCTACCTTGGTAACTTAGAAGAAACCTTACCAAAATCTCCTTTGTGGAAGCTATCTCAAAAATCTTTTGGACATGTTGTTAGTTTGCAAGGAAAGCGCAGCCATCTGTTAGAAATTAATAGTTTGATTGCTGATAATAAGTTAAAAGTAGATTGGACTTATAGCACAAATATGCATCGAGCAGAGACGGTGAAACAATTGATTGAAGACTTTGTAGAAACTTTGCGATCGCTAATTAATGATTGTCAGCCTTCTTCATTAGAAAATTACACACCTTCTGACTTTGCAGAATTTAAATCCAGTCAATGGAGTCAAGCTGATATTGATAATATTCTGGCAAAAATTGATAACTCTTAAAGTTTTATTTTTACAAAAATATACTCATTATTGATAGGAGCGATCGTAGTGAAGCAAGATACATATCCCAGAACAATTTTGCAAAATTTGTACCATAAGTTAATGCTATTTATCCACCGTAAGGATTTAACTAAATTATTGCAGTTATATGACTGTAAATGGAATCCTCATTTGTTCGGTCAGCATTATCAATTTCATTTTGCACCTTTAAGAACTAAAAAATTAAAAATTTTGGAAATAGGTATAGGTGGTCTCGAAGTTGGCGTATCGGGTAGTTATGCTGATGACCCATATTCTGGTGGCGAATCTTTAAGAATGTGGAAGAACTATTTTACTAATAGTATGATTTATGGTATTGATATTGTAGATAAAACAGCTTTAGAGTCAAACAGAATTAAAATTTTTCAAGGAAGCCAAGATGATGAGGTTTTTTTGAAAAATGTTATCCAACAAACAGGCAAATTAGACATCATCATTGATGATGGTAGTCATCACAATGACCATGTAATTAAAACATTCAAAGTTCTGTTTCCAGAACTCAATGATGGTGGAATTTATATAATTGAAGATACTCATACTTCTTATATACCTAGTTACGAAAATTGGTCTAATTTTTCTGATGATACCGAGCCTCCCGAATGGTCACAGTATGGGGGAAGCTTAGATTTATACGACCAGAAAACGATGATGAACTTTTTTAAAAGACTAGTTGATTGTTTAAGTCATCAGGAATTTTTCAATCCTGGGTATTTACCTAATTATTTTGATAAAAATATCGTTGGCATCCACTTTTATCGCAATCAAATTTTTATTTATAAAGGAAATAATACAGAATCAGGTAATGTGATGGAACATAATACATTAAGAGCGGAATATTTAGAAGAAATTGGTATAGATTCAGCGGAAAAATTAGGATTTAAATTTCCTATAATTGATGATCCTACAAAATAATTGAGAAAAAATAGAGTTTATTAGTATTGATGAAATGAAAAGTATTGAAGATTTTTATCCACTTTCACCGACACAGCAGGGCATACTATTTCACAGTCTTTATGCCCCAGACTCAGCAGTTTATTGCGAAGTTTTCAGTTGTAATATCCAGGGAGAACTTAATATTTCAGCATTCAAGCAAGCTTGGGAGCAATTGCTAGAACGCCACCCAATTTTGCGAACATCTTTTGTTTGGGAAGGTTTAAAAGAACCTGCTCAGATTGTACATAAGCAAGTTAAATTGCCTTGGGACGAAGAAGATTGGTCTGGAATTGAAAGTATTACCCAACAAAAGCGTATCGAAACTTTATTAGCCGCAGAACAACAGCGAAGTTTTAATATTTCTCAAGCACCTTTGATGCACTTAACTCTAATTAAATTAATCAAAAATAACTATCAATTTGTCTGGAGCCAACATCATTTGTTACTAGATGGATGGTCTTCATCTTTGGTTATGGATGAAGTTTTTGCATTTTACAAAGCATTTAGCCAAAATCAAAATTTATCTTTAAAAAAACCTCGTCCTTACCGAGATTATATAGCTTGGCTGCAACAGCAGGATATATCCAAGAGTGAGACTTTCTGGCGAAAATATTTGCAAGAATTTACAGGAACTACTCCTTTGATCGTAGACCATCCTTCTAGTAATTTATCTGATGAAAATAAACAATATAAACAACAAAAAATTAAACTATCAATCGCCGAAACATTAGCATTGCAGTCTTTTGCACGACAGCAACAGCTAACTTTAAATACTTTAATACAAGGTACATGGGCTATCCTTTTAAACCGTTACAATGGAGAGAATGATGTTGTTTTTGGAACTGTTGTTTCTGGTCGGGGTAGTTTAGCCGGAACCGAATCAATGGTGGGGGTGTTAATCACCACTCTGCCAGTGCGAGTGTGTATAAATCCAGAAGAATCTGTTGTCTCTTGGTTAAAACAACTCCAAGTACAGCAAAATGAAACACGACAGTATGAGCAATGTCCATTAATCAAAATTCAAAAGTGCAGTGATATACCCGCTGGGCAACCTTTGTTTGAAAGTATAGTTAATTTTCAGAATTACCCAACAGATTTTTCTAAATTACAGGAAGTCAGTAACTTAAAAATATCTAATATTCGTAGTTTTATGCATCCTCATTATCCCCTCACTGTGTCAGTGAAGGTGGATTCGGAATTATTATTAGAAATTTTCTATGAAAGCTCTAGGTTTGAGTCAACTACAATTAAGCGGATGTTGGGGCACTTTTGTACATTATTATTGGGTATGACAGCCAACCAACAACAGCGTGTTAAAGATTTGCCATTGCTGACTGCACAAGAACATCACAAATTATTGATAGATTGGAATAATACCCAAATTGACTATCCTCAAAAGTGCATTCATCAGTTATTTGAAGCGCAAGTAAAAAAAACACCTGACGCAGTAGCAGTAATATTTGAAAATCAACAATTAACATATTCTGAACTGAACACAAAAGCAAATAAACTTGCACATTATTTGCAAGAATTGGGAGTAAAAGCAGAAGTTTTAGTGGGAATTTGTGTAGAGCGTTCGTCGAAGACGTTGCCGAAGGCATCGCTGAATATGCTCATTGGATTATTAGCGATACTCAAAGCGGGTGGAGCATACATTCCACTAGATCCTAGTTATCCTAAAGAGCGATTAAGATTTATTTTAGAAGATGCCCAAGTGCCAGTATTGTTAACTCAAACATTCTTGTTAGAAGCAATACCGCAAAACAAAGCTAAAGTTGTTTGTTTTGATGCAGATTGGCAGAAAATTGCACAACAAAGTCAGGAAAATTTATTTTCTGAACTAACTACTGATAGCCTAGCTTATGTCATCTATACCTCTGGTTCTACAGGCAAACCGAAAGGCGTACAAATTCCTCACAGCGCTTTAAGTAACTTTTTGTACTCCATGCAGGAAAGGCCAGGATTAACCCAACACGATACCTTACTAGCAGTTACGACTTATTCCTTTGATATTGCTGCCTTAGAACTTTTTCTGCCAATTATAGTTGGTGGTCGTTTGGTAATTGCTAGTCGGGAAATAGCGTCAGACGGAATCCAACTATCAGCAAAATTGACAGACTCAAAAGCAACAGTCATGCAAGCCACACCAGCGACTTGGCAATTACTTTTAACAGCAGGCTGGAGTGGGAATCATCAATTAAAAATTCTCTGTGGTGGAGAAGCTTTACCTGGACACTTAGCCAATCAATTATTGCATCGGTGTGCCTCGCTGTGGAATATGTACGGCCCTACAGAAACCACTATTTGGTCAGCAGCATCTCAGATAGAAACTGACAGCAAAATTGTACCAATTAATCAGGCGATCGCTAATACGCAACTTTACATCCTAAATCAATACAACCAGTTAGTTCCTGTGGGTGTAGCAGGAGAATTACACATCGGTGGCGATGGACTTGCACGAGGCTATTTGAACCGTCCTGACTTGACAGCAGAGAAATTTATACCAAATCCATTTAGTGAAAAAGCTACGCGTTTATATAAAACAGGAGATTTAGCCCGCTATCTATCAAATGGAGAAATAGAGTACATTGGTCGAATTGACCACCAAGTAAAAGTCCGTGGTTTTCGTATTGAACTAGGAGAAATTGAAGCACTGCTCGCCCAAAATTCCACAGTTCGAGAAGCTGTAGTTGTAGTACGCAAAGATTCAGTAGACTCTCAACGAATAGTTGCTTATTTAGTCCCTGAAAACGAACAAACATTAACAATTCCTGAACTGCGTAGCTTTTTGGAGTCAAAATTGCCAAGCTACATGATACCAACAAATTTTGTAATTTTAGAGGCACTCCCACTAACACCTAATGGTAAGGTTGACCGTAAGGCGCTGCCTGCACTTAATATAGTAATAACAGAATTTGAAGAAAGCTTTGTTGCACCTCAAACCTCCATTGAAAAACAATTAGCGACGATTTGGATGGAAGTACTTGGCTTAGAAAAGATAGGAATAAACGACAATTTTTTTGAATTGGGCGGACACTCACTTTTAGCAACCCAAGTTATATCCCGTATTAATAAAAATCTTGATATCGAGTTACCAATACGCAAAATTTTTGAACTGTCAACAATAGCAAAGTTCGCCAAAATTATAGAAGAAAAACAGATCATCTTTAAGTCACTGCTGCCAATTGAACGAGTTTCACGAGAGATAGAATTACCACTATCTTTTGCACAGCAGAGATTGTGGTTTCTACATCAGTTAGATCCAAAATCATATATTTACAATGGTTCTAGCGCAGTACTGTTAGAAGGTTCGCTCAACGTCAAAGCCTTGGAGCAAAGTATTAATGAAATAGGGCGAAGACATGAAATTTTACGAACATGTTTACACATTGTAAATGGGCAACCAATTCAAATCATTGCTCCTGCTTTACAGATACCCTTAGCAATAGTAGATTTACAACATTTACCTGACAATGAACGTGAAGCACAGGTAGAAGCCTTAAGGTTAGCAAATTACCAGCAACCATTTGATTTAAGACAAGCTCCATTGCTACGGTTAACTCTTTTACGATTGAAAACTAGGGAATATATTTTGTTAGTAACTATGCATCATATTATCTTTGATGCTTGGTCAGAAGGAGTGTTTATCCGAGAATTATCAGTACTTTATGAAGCTTTCTCTAGTGATAAACCTTCACCGCTTCCAGAGATAAATATCCAGTATGCAGACTTTGCTGCTTGGCAAAGAAAGTGCTTGCAGGGTGAGGTACTTAATACCTTACTTACATATTGGGAAAAACAATTAGGAGATAATTTACCCGTTTTACAATTACCTACGATTCCTCAAGTTTCCAAAGGGAAAACATCTCAAGAAGGAAGGCAAGCTTTGATGTTTTCTCAGACATTATCCCAAGGGATTAAGAAGCTAGGTGATAGCCAGGAAACGACATTATTTATGACGTTACTTGGAGCATTTAAGGTTTTATTATCTTGGTATACAGGTGACAAAGATATTGTTATTGGTACTGATATAGCTAACCGGAATCGTATAGAAATAGAGAATTTAATTGGATTTTTTGTTAATCAATTGGTGTTGCGTAGTAACTTATCTGGTAACCCTACTTTTAGCGAATTTTTGCAACACATACGTAAAGTTTGCCTAGAAGCCTATGCTCACCAAGATTTACCATTTGAAAAACTAGTTACCGCTCTTAATCCGAAAAGAGACTTAAGCCAAACTCCTCTATTTCAAGTCAAGTTTATCCTGCAAAATGCTCCTACACATCCTTTAGCACTTTCAGATTTAACTTTGACTCGTTTAGATGATTTAGAAAATATAGTACCAAGATTTGATCTTCTTCTAGAACTAACGGATACACAGCAAGGAATAGTTGGGTTATTCAAATATAATCAAGACTTATTTGATGCTAGTAACATAGACCAGTTACTCAATAGTTTTGAAATAATTTTGTCTCAAATTGTTGTCCAACCTGACATCAAATTGAGTGAGATAGAAGCAATTCTCACCAAAACAGACAAAGAATATAAGTTAAAGAAAGAAGCAAAGCGAAAACAGGAACATCAACAAAAGTTAAGCCTAATTAAGCGAAAAGTAATTGAAACAATAACTCAAGTTGAGGATTAAAATGAAACAGATAAAAATAAATAATTCCAATTTAAAGGATAAGTTAGATAAAGTTGGCAGAAAATCTATCAATTTACAACCTGAATTAATCAAAATAGATAAATAATGAAAATGGTGAACATCCCCGCGAAACTTTAAGTGGTAAAGTTTATACTCCCGTTTTTTACCCTGCGTTTTAGTAAAACTTGAGATTTTGTATGGGCATTGAAATAGAATGTCTGACAAATTGCGACTAAAATTTTTAATTAGGATTGAATAATCAAAATGCAACAAAAAATTCAGGGTTTTCCACTATCTCCTCAACAAAAGCACCTTTGGTTAGTACAGCAAGGTAGTAATTTATATCGGAATCAATGTGCTGTTCTAATTGAAGGAGATTTACAGGTAGAGATATTGAAAGAAGCGTTAGAGAAAGTTATTGCTAGAAACGAGATTCTTCGCACAAATATTCATCGTCCGCGTGGTTTAAAAATACCTATTCAAGTAATAGATACTAATAGCAAGATATTTCTCAATGAGTATGATTTAGGAAATCACTATTCTCAAGATGAAGAAATAGAAGCCCTTTTCGATAAAATCAGGGACCACTCTGTCAAATTAGAGAAAGGGCAACTCTTAAAGATAGATTTGGTCAAATGTTCCGCAAAAAAATATGTTTTATTTATCAATTTACCATCTATTTGTACCGACTATAAAACATTCAAAAATATAGTTTATCAAATTAGTCAGTATTACACTGCCTGCTTGCAGAATACCGAAATAGACGAAGAAACACTACAATACGCTGATGTCGCTACATGGCAAAATGAATTACTTGAAGCAGAAGAAACTACAACAAGAACAAATTTCTGGCAGCAAGTAGATTTTTCGGCTCTAGATAACTTAAAGCTTGCTTTTGAGAATTGCTTTTCTCAAGAATCAGAATTTGATCCTCAAGTTATTAAGTTAGTCATTCACAGCGATTTACTGACTAAAATTGAAGAAATTATCCAAAAATATCAAATATCGATAAATATATTTTTCCTTACTTGTTGGCAAATTCTACTTTGGCGTCTTAGTGGGCAATCAAATTTAATTGTAGGTGTAGGCTGTGATGGTCGCAATTATGAAGAATTAAAAGCAGCACTAGGTTTATTTGGCAAATATTTACCGCTTGTTTATCATCTGCAAGAAAATTATACATTTAGTGATACCTTAATACAGGTTAAAAAGTTAACAGATGAAATGCTTGAATGGCAAGATAGTTTTAGTTGGAACGCATTTGGTAAAACAGATACAGATGATATAGAACAGGCATTTTTACCATTTTGTTATGATTTTGAGGAAACAATTGCTAATTATTATGCTCCTCAAGTATCATTTTCCATTCATCAGCATTACGTCTGCGTTGACCGATTTAAACTAAAGCTTTCTTGTGTCCGTACACAAAATGATTTAGTCAAAGTAGAATTTCACTATGATGCCAAACTTTTCCATAAAGAAGATATTGAAAATTTGGCGAGTCAGTGGCAAACTTTGTTAAGCAGCATTATTAATAATCCTTCTTTAGCGATATCACGATTAGACATTCTCAGTGAACAAGAACGAGAAAAACTGTTACTTACATTCAATAATACTAAGACAGCAGAGCTAGAATATAAGTGTATTCACCATTGGTTTGAGGAGCAGTGCGATCGCACACCAGACAACATTGCTGTTATTTATAATAATCAGCAACTAAGCTACCAAGAATTAAACACTCGTGCTAATCAACTAGCTCATTACCTACAACAATTAGGTGTCAAGCCAGATGTGATGGTGGGAATTTGTGTAGAGCGATCGCTGTCTATGATTATCGCATTATTAGCCATCCTCAAAGCTGGTGGTGCATACGTACCGATAGATCCAGCCTATCCAGCAGAACGTATAGGCTTGATATTGCAGTCATCTCAAGTGTCTGTGTTACTAACACAGCAGCACCTGATAGAAAATTTACCAAAACATCAGACTCAAGTTGTTTGTCTAGAGACAGATAGGCAAACCATAGCTCAACAAAGCCAAACAAACCCAATTAGTAACTGCACAGCTGATAATTTAGCCTACATCATCTATACATCTGGCTCAACAGGTCAACCCAAAGGAGTCTTAATTAATCACGCTAATGTAGTCCGTCTGTTAGCTGCAACTGATTCCTGGTATAACTTTAATCAACAGGATGTTTGGACACTATTCCATTCAATAGCCTTTGATTTTTCTGTTTGGGAAATCTGGGGAGCCTTGCTATATGGCGGAAAGTTGATAGTAGTACCATACTTGTTGAGTCGTTCACCTCAAGACTTTTATCAATTGTTATTAACCCAGCAAGTCACAATACTGAACCAGACACCTTCGGCTTTTCGCCAACTGATACAGGTAGAGGAATCTCTAGGAAATAATAACGACTTAAAGCTGCGAGCAGTTATTTTCGGTGGGGAAGCTTTGCAAATTGAGAGTTTAAGACCTTGGTTTGAACGTCATGGCGACCAGTTTCCACAATTAGTAAATATGTACGGCATTACAGAAACAACCGTGCATGTGACTTATCGTCCGCTAACAATGGCAGACTTAGAACTAGCATCAGCAAGTGTAATTGGTCGTCCAATTCCTGACTTGCAAGTTTACTTACTAGATAGCTATCAGCAGCCAGTACCGATCGGAATACCCGGTGAATTGCACGTTGGCGGAGTTGGATTAGCCAGAGGTTATTTAAATCAACCTGAATTAACAGCGCAGAGGTTTATCCCCAATCCCTTCAGTGACAAAGAAGGCGATCGCCTTTACAAGACAGGTGATTTAGTTCGCTTTTTACCGAATGGAGATATGGAGTATATCGGTCGCATCGATAACCAAATTAAAATACGTGGTTTCCGTGTTGAGTTGGGAGAAATTGAAGCGACTATTATTCAACATCCATCGGTATCTGCAAGTGTAGTTATGCTTCGGGAGAATAAACCAGGAAATCAAAGTTTAATAGCCTATATAATTCTCCACCCAGACAAAACATTAACAATTCCTGAACTGCGTCGCTTCTTACAAAATAAATTGCTTGACCACATGGTACCAACAGCGTTTATGATATTAAAAGCCTTTCCATTAACATCTAATGGTAAAATAGATCATCGAGCATTACCAATGCCAGATGCTCTGCGCCCAGAATTAGAAGTTGCTTATGTGGTACCACAAACTGAGGTAGAAAAAACAATAGCCTCTGTTTGGCAGAAAGCTTTGAATATTGAAAAAATAGGCATTCACGACAATTTCTTTGAAATTGGTGGTCATTCATTACTTTTAGTTACGGTTCACAGCCAATTGCAGGAAATATTAAATGCAGAACTATCAACCCTTGATTTGTTTAGATATCCTACCATCAATTCTTTAGCAGAGTATTTAAGTTCGTCTGCAAATCAAACAGCATTTTTACAGGAAACTGATATCCAAATAGAGAAAATTTCAGATGGTAAAGCGCAACAAAGAAAACGTTTGCAAAAAATAAAATCAGTTGAAAATAATTAGGGAATTTATAAATCATGAATATTCCAAGTGAAACATATTCTACTAACGGTTCAGAAATCGCAATTATCGGATTAACTGGAAGATTTCCTGGAGCGAAAAATCTTGATGAATTTTGGCATAATCTGCAAAATGGCGTAGAATCAATTTCTTTTTTCAGTGACGAAGAACTGTTAGCATCAGGAGTAGAACCAGCACTTCTCAGTAATCCGAATTATGTGAAAGCCAATGCTGTTCTAGAAGATGCAGAACTTTTTGATGCTACCTTTTTTGGTTTTAATCCTAGAGATGCAGAAATAACTGATCCCCAACACCGGATTTTTTTAGAGTGTGCTTGGGAAGCATTAGAAAACGCAGGGTATAATTCTGAAACCTATAATGGTTCTATAGGTGTTTTTGCTAGTTCTAACTTAAGCGGCTATTTACTAAACATTTATTTTAATCAAAATATTAGAAACTCAATAGACGAACATCAACTAACAATTGCTGCCGATAAAGATTATCTAGCAACACGTACTTCTTACAAACTTAATTTAACAGGGCCTAGTTATGCAGTTCAAACAGCTTGCTCAAGCTCATTAGTAGCCGTACATTTAGCTTGCCAAAGTTTGCTAAATGGCGAATGTGATATTGCTTTGGTTGGCGGTGTTTCTATCGGCGCGTCAAGAAAAGCTGGCTATTTATATAAAGAAGGAGGTATTAAATCTCCGGACGGACATTGCCGTGCTTTTGACGCTAAAGCACAGGGAACTGTGAGTGGGGAAGGTGTAGGAATAGTTGTTCTAAAAAGATTACAAGATACCTTAAATGATGGAGATTTTATTCATGCTGTGATTAAAGGTTCTGCTATTAATAATGACGGTTCAAATAAAGTTAGTTACACAGCACCTCGCATAGAAGGTCAAGCTAAAGTTATCAAAACTGCTCAAATTATTGCAGAAGTAGAACCAGAAACAATCACTTATATTGAAGCTCACGGAACAGGAACTTCCTTAGGAGATCCGATTGAAGTTGCTGCGCTAACTCAAGCATTCCAAACTAGTACAAAAAATAAAAATTTCTGTGGAATTGGTTCTTTAAAAACAAATATTGGTCACTTAGATGCAGCTGCTGGTGTTGCAGGTTTAATTAAAACAGTTTTAGCTCTTAAACATAAACAAATTCCTCCCAGCTTGCATTTTGAGGAACCAAATCCTCAAATTAATTTTGCCAATAGTCCTTTTTATGTCAACAATAAACTTTCTGAATGGAAAGCAGACAAACATCCTAGACGTGCAGGAGTTAGCTCTTTTGGGATTGGTGGTACTAATGCCCATGTAATATTAGAAGAAGCTCCAGTTTTTATAATCAAAGAAAGTGTTTTTCGCCCCTGGCATCTGTTGGCTATCTCTGCCAAAACTCCAACAGCTTTGGAATCTGCTACAACTAATCTTGCTAATTATTTAGCACAGCATCTTGAGATTAATCTTGCTGATGTAGCTTATACCTTGCAAGTTGGTCGCCGAAATTTTAACCATCGCCGAGTATTATTATGTCGGGATATTTCAGATGCTATAAAAATATTAACAACACCAAATAATCACAGAGTTTTGAATAATTGTTCAGAAACCCGTAATCATCCCATTGTATTTATGTTTCCTGGACAGGGAGCGCAGTATGTAAATATGGGACGGGAATTATATGAAACAGAATTAATGTTTCGGCAAGAAATTGATAAGTGTTGTGAATTCCTGAAACCACATTTAAAGTTAAACCTTAAGGATATACTTTATCCCCCAAAATTAGAAACTACAGAGGAACAACTCCAACAAACTTCCTTAACCCAACCTGCATTATTTGTAATTGAATATGCCCTTGCTAAACTTTGGATGTTGTGGGGTGTGCATCCGCAAGCCATGATTGGCCACAGCATTGGCGAGTATGTAGCGGCTTGTATTTCGGGTGTTTTTTCTTTAGAAGAGGCACTAACTTTAGTTGCGATTCGCGGACAATTAATGCAAAAACTCGAATCTGGGTCGATGCTTTCTGTTTCTATTTCTGCTGAAGAAATACAACCAATGTTGGGATCAGAACTTTCTTTAGCAGCTAGCAATGCACCGTTTCTTTGTGTGGTTTCAGGTGCTACAAAAGCGATAGAAACATTACAAAATCATTTGAATGAGCAAGGTATAGATTGTCGCCGTCTGCATACATCTCATGCTTTTCATTCCCAAATGATGGAGCCGATTTTAGAGCCATTTGTGCAACATGTTAGAAAAGTTAACCTGAAATCCCCTCAAATTGCTTTTGTATCTAATATTACCGGAACTTGGATTACAGCACAGCAGGCAACTGACCCTGAATACTGGGCTAAACATTTACGGCAACCAGTATTGTTTAAGGAAGGAATCGCTGAACTCCTGCAACAACCAGAGCAAATATTTTTAGAAGTTGGTCCAGGACGCACATTAACTACCCTAGCTAAACGACAGTTAGCTTCACAAACTGTGGTACTAACTTCGCTGCGACATCCCCAAGAGCAAGTTTCTGATGTGGCATTTTTACTCAATACTCTCTCTCGGCTTTGGTTAACAGGATTGCCAATAAATTGGACAGGCTTTTATGTTCACGAACAACGCAGACATATTCCTTTGCCTACTTATCCTTTTGAGCGTCAACGTTATTGGATTGAGGCTGATTCTGAAGCTGCATTATCAACAATATCGCCAAAATCATTAGATAAAAAAACAAATATTGCCGATTGGTTTTATATGCCAATCTGGAAACAATCTCCACCAATTGGATTCTTTCAAGCATCTGAAATAAATACCTGCTGGTTAATTTTTATCGATGATTATGGAATTGGAAGTGCAGTTGCTAAAGGACTGGAACAGCAAAGCCAAAATATTATCATAGTTAGGATTGCAGATGAATTTATTCAGATAGATAAATATACATATACTATTAACCCTCAGCAAAAAAATGACTACGATGCTTTGTTGAAACTACTCAAAAAACAGAGTTTAATTCCAAATGCGATCGCTCACTTTTGGAGCATTACACCAAATGATACTTTACCCACTTTTGAAAATTGCCAGAATCTCGGCTTTTGGAGTTTGTTGTATTTGACCCAAGCATTAGGAAAGCACAATATCAGCGATTCTCTGAAGTTAAGGGTTGTAACTAATAATGTATATAATGTCATCGGTGATGAAAAATTATGCCCAGAAAAGGCAACGATATTGGGGGCTTGTAAGGTAATTCCAAAGGAATATCCAAACATTAATTCCTGTCTGATTGATGTTGTAATTCCTGCTGCTAAAATCTCATTAACACCAAAGTTTGTAGACTATCTAATTACCGAACTAACAACCCAACAACCCGAAAATTTAGTTGCTTATCGTGGATCTCATCGCTGGATTGAAACTTTTGAAAATGTCTGTTTAGATGAAAATATCCCACGTAAAACTAAGTTAAAAAAAGCAGGAGTTTACTTAATTACTGGTGGACTTGGCGGTATAGGTTTGGTACTGGCGGAATATTTAGCGAAGACAGTACAAGCTAAGTTAATTTTAATTGGTAGGAAGGGATTACCAGAGCGATCGCAGTGGCAACAATGGCTAGAAACTCATGATAATCAAGATAGTGTTAGCCGCAAGATCCAAAAAATGCTGGCACTTGAAAAATTGGGATCAGAGATTGAGGTTAAAACTGCTGATGTCGCCAGCTACGAAGAAATGCAGGTAGCCATTACTGAAGCTTTAGAAAAATTTGGTCAAATTAATGGTGTCATCCATGCAGCGGGTATTGCTGGCGGTGGAATGATTCAACTCAAAACAGAGGATATAGCAAACAGTGTCTTAGCACCAAAAGTCAAGGGCACATTAGTATTAGAGCAGATTTTAAACTTAAAAAATATTACTTTAGATTTCTTGGTGCTTTGCTCATCCCAAAGTTCTATCTTGAGTGAATTTGGACAAGTAGATTATTGTGCCGCTAATGCATTTCTGGACGTTTATGCAAATTATCGTACTTCCCAATCTGACGAATTTACAGTAGCAATCAACTGGGATACTTGGCAAGAAGTAGGGATGGCAGTAGAGACAATACTACCAGAACAATTAAAACTGCAACGTCAAGAAGAAATCAAAAAAGGAATACTACCTCAAGAAGGTGCTGAAGCTTTTAATCGCATTTTATTAAGTAGTTTACCTCGTGTTATTGTTTCAACTAAAGACTTTAAAAAAGTAATTGAACAAAACAATTCTTTCAGTTATCTAGACCAAGATTTAGAGCTTTTATCAGACACATCAAAAACAAATCTTGCCCAACTCAGCCATCCACGTCCAAATTTGGCAAATGCTTATGTTGCTCCTCGTAAAGAAGTTGAGCAAACCTTAGCTAATATTTGGCAACAATTTCTAGGAATTGAAAAGGTCGGTATTTATGACAACTTTTTTGAGTTGGCAGGAGATTCGATTATTACAATTCAAATTGTTGCCAAGGCTAATCAATTAGGTTTAAAGCTAACTTCTCAACAAATGTTTTTGCACCAGACTATTGCTGAATTAGCAACAGCAGCGGGTTTAATTGAAAATAACCAAATCAAAAATCATACCAGAACTGGAGAAATCGAGCTTACACCCATCCAGCATCGATTAGTTGCTGAAAATCAGTCGTATGAACATTCATTTAACCAGTCTTTACTCCTCGAAATACAACAAAGATGCAATCCTGAAATATTAGAGCAGGCTGTAAGGGACTTCCAGAAAATAAACTATTCCATTAGCAATAATGATAATCATTTTTAAGGGGGATGAAGGGGCTGCCGACGGCAGCCCCTTCATCCCCCTTTTGTAGTAATTTGAATAATGATTGAGTTTTTGAGTGTGGCAACTGGTGACTATAGTATTAACTGATTCTCTTAAAAAGTTGTTGATTGAAACTGCATCTCAATTAAAAGGTGCTGAAAAGCGTAAATTTATGGCACAGACAGTTCAGGGCTTAGGTTTAGGAGGGCAAAGGCTTGCACAATCAGAACTAGGATGGAATAGAGACACAATTCGGAAAGGGACAAGAGAATTAAAAAGCGGTATTACTTGTGTTGATAACATGAGTGGCAAAGGACGTTATAAAGCAGAAGAACACCTACCAAATCTTTTAGAAGATATAAAAAATTTAGTTGACTTTTATAGTCAAACAGATCCGAGTTTTAAAAGTCAAAGACTATATACTAGACTCAGTGCAGCCGAAGTCAGAAAGCAATTAATCGAAAAGTATGGTTACAGCGATGAAAAGTTACATACATCAGAAACAATTCGAGTCAAATTAAATAATTTAGGTTACAAGCTCAGAAGGGTAAAGAAAGTTCAACCTCAAAAAAAATTCCACAAACTGATGCAATCTTTGAGCAATTAGACATTGTAAATAAAGATGCTTCAGAAGATAAGAGTGTTTTACGTCTAAGCATGGACGGAAAAGCCCGTGTTAAGATCGGCTCATTTGACCGAGGGGGTAAAAGCAGGGATGGAGCGAAGGCTGACGACCATGATTATAATCCGAAGACAACTGTAACTCCTTATGGTATCTTTCTTCCAGAGCTTGATGAGCTATTTTTATACTTTACGGAATCGAAAGCTACAAGCGATTTTATTGTTGATATTCTAGAAGATTTTTGGTTAGAAGAAAAGCATCGTTTTTCTGATATTCAAACCCTACTTCTCAATCAAGATAACGGGCCACAGAATAGCTCACGGCGTACTCAATTTATGAAACGTATAGTAGAGTTTGTGCAAAAACATCAAGTAAATATACGTTTAGCTTACTATCCGCCCTATCATAGTAAATATAATCCGATAGAAAGGACGTGGGCAGTACTAGAAAATCACTGGAATGGTAGCATTTTAGATGAACTAGAAACGGCTCTAAATTTTGCCAGCACTATGACATGGAACGGGAAACATCCAGTCGTTAAGTTAGTACACGAAACTTATGAGAATGGGGTCAAGCTTACAAAAAAAGCTATGGCTCAAATTGAAAAACAGATTGAGCGGCTAACCGATTCTACTCATGAAGTTTTCCCAAATTTAGGTAATTGGTTTATTGATATTTGTTGTAGTAAAACAAAAGTTATTTGATTTTAATAACAGCATTTATTTAGCTACAAAACATACTAATCCTACACTGTTTAACTTTAAAATAGATGACAAGTGTATAGATTCTTCATGCATAGATGATCGGGAGAAAAGGGGTTGCCGAGGGCAACCCCTTTTCTCCCCCCCCCCTTAAAATGATTATCATTCTTGAGAAAACATATTTCTTGTTTTTCTTGGAATAATTTATTCTTTGGAAGTCCCTAAGATATGTAATTGAATATCACGATGTTTTTCATCTACATTTTATTCAAGAAAAATCTGGTTTACGGCAAATTAAAGCTCATAATAGTGATATAATAGTATACGAGCATGTGGATTTGTCTTCAATTTCACAAAATGAGCAAAAACATGCTTTAGAGTCTGCAATTACAGAAGTACAAAGTAGCTTTCACTTAAGTGAAACTCCGCTGGTAAAAGTTGCTTTTATTAAATTGCGATCGCCACAGAATAGCTACCTACTAATTAATATCCACCATCTTTTAGTAGACGCTGTTTCTTGGCAGATGTTGCTAGAAGATTTACAAACAGCTTATCAGCAACTCAGTCAAGATAAAGCAATACATTTATCTGATAAAACCACTTCATTCAAGCAGTGGGCAGAGTGTATCCAAAAGTATGCTCAGACTTCAGAAATGATGCAGGAAGAAGACTACTGGTTAGCAAAAGCTCAAATACCTTTTTACAGCTTACCTGTTGACTTTTCTGGCGATGAAAATACAGTAGCTAATGCTGATATCGTATCAATTTCTCTAGATAAAAAAGCAACCCAAGCCTTATTAAACAATGTCAATAAGGCTTACAACACCCAAATAAACGATGTTCTACTAACAGCCTTAGTGCAAGCTTTTGCAAAGTGGACAGGAGAGTGGCAATTATGGGTAGATGTTGAAGATAATGGTCGGGATATCATCTTTAAAGATTTCAATGATGTATCCTTCTCTCGTACAGTTGGTTTATTGACAACACGCTTTCCAGTAATTTTAGATATTACAGAAGCTGGTGATTTAGGAAGTGTGTTGATAGCAATCAAAGAGTTTTTACGCAGTATTCCCAATAAAGGTATTGGATACGATATACTGCGCTATATAATCAGTGATCCAGAAATAAATTCCAAGTTCAAATATTTTCCCCAACCGCAGGTAAGTTTTAATTACTTAGGTAATTTTAGCTCTGTCATATCACAGTCATCTTTATTTGATTTAACTAGTCAGTCTTTTAAACTCAGTCAAGATGCAAGTGCAAATCGATTTTATTTACTAGAAATCAACGGAATTATTATCCAAGATAAACTGCAACTTAATTGGATTTATAGCACAGCAGTTCATCGTCGAGAAACAATTGAAACTTTAGCCACTAGCTTCATTGCAGCTATACGAAGCATCATTGACCACTGTCAGTCATTGTCAGCAGAAAAATATACACCCTCTGACTTTCCCAGAGCCAATTTGAGTCAACAAAGTCTAGATAAATTTCTGGCAAAAATTAACCGATTAGGTGAGAAAAAAGCACAATGAAACCAGAAAATGTAGAGGATATATATGAGCTTACACCCGTCCAAAAGGGAATGCTTTTCCACTGTTTGTATGCAAGAGAGTCAGCATTATATTTCTTTCACCATACCTTAACTTTACATGGTCATCCAAATATAGAAGCTTTTGAACAAGCATGGCAGCAAGTTGTAGATAGACATACAATTTTGCGTACAGGTTTTTATTGGGAAGACATTGATAATCCATTACAAGTTGTCTATAAACAAGTAAAAATTAGTCTAAATCAATATGATTGGCGTGGTATTGAGCAAGCAGAACAACAAGAGCGATTGAAAGAATTTTTAGAGAGCGATCGCCAATTATGTTTTGATTTTTCCCAACCATGTTTAATGCGTCTATCCTTAATTCGTATTGCTGATAATTACTATGAATTTATTTGGAGCAATCATCATATAATTATAGACGGGTGGACAACTCCAATAATATTAGAAGAATGCTTACAGATTTACGCAGCACTTTGCGAATCCAAAGAAGCTAATTTACCGCCAGCCCGGCCTTTTAGGAATTATATCGACTGGTTACAGCAACAAAATATAGCTAAGACCGAAAGTTTTTGGCGGCAAGCACTACAAGGAGTAAAAGCACCAACTCCCCTAACTTATATAGAAAATAACCAATTACCTGACCAAAAAGAAAGGTATGATGAAGAAAAAATTCAATTATCAGAAGCAACTACAAAAGCACTTCTATCTTTTGCTGCAAAAAATCGTCTAACTCTTGCCACATTAGTTCATGGAATTTGGTCTATTCTCCTGGGTCGTTATACTCGTCGTGACAACATTACCTATGGATGTACTGTTACAGGAAGACCAGTAGACTTAGCCGAAGTAGATTCAATGGTCGGTATGTTTATCAATACATTACCAATTAATGTCAAGTTAAATACTGACCAACAAGTATTGTCATGGCTACAACATTTTCAGACCCAATTAGTAGAAGCACGTCATCATGAATATACTCCACTAACACAAATTCAAGGCTGGAGTGAAGTACCCCGAAATTTACCATTGTTTGAAACAATTGTTGTAGTTGAGAACCTTCCAGTCAGTCAATTTGTTAGAAACTGGAAAGGAAATATAGAATTTGAACCGACTGGAACTTATTATAGGAACAACTATCCGTTGAATTTAGTTATCTATCCAGAATCGGAAATTATAGTAGCAATTTCATACAATGCTTCTAGATTTGATATTGCTACAATTACTGGGATAATTAGAGATTTTCAAGTACTCCTACAAGAAATAATCAATCATCCTGATGTTCCAATTAAGGAATTATCACTTTCCACGCCACAACAACAGCAAATATCAACTGCTTTAGAAAAACAAGCTTCATTTAATTGGGAACTAGTTCCGACAGTTTAAAGGATTAAAGTATGATTGTTTCATCTGCAATAGAAAGAAGGTATAAACTCTCAAGTGATGAATTTAAGAATAATTATGTTGAACTAGGTAGACCAGTCATAATTTCCGGAGTAGTATCTAACTGGAACGGCTTTGATAAATGGTCTTTAAAATACCTCAATAATTTATCTCCTGACCTAAATATTTATGCTAAAAAATTTAGCAATAAACAAATCGAGATATGTCGTTTGACAATGAGAAAATATATAGAATTAATAGAAAATTATGAAAAAGATGCTAAAAATCATCCTCTACCGCCATATTGCCATGATCTACCTTTATTTAGCTTAATACCTTCACTAATAGAAGATGTTAAACCATTTCCATTTGAATATTTACCAAAATGGTATCGGTATAAGTGGTGGCGTTACTGCCAATTTTTCTTAGGTTCTTCTAATAGTATTACACCACTACATTTTGATTGCCTTCTGACTAACAATATTTTTTTCCAAATTGTTGGACGCAAACAATTTACTATCTTATTACCTGAAGATGCTAAATATTGTTATCGCCAAGGCTGGAGATGGTTTCTTGTTAATCCAGAAAATCCAGATTTCAATAAATATCCTGACTACAAAAACGCCAGACCGATTAAATTTATTGTCAATCCTGGAGAGATTTTATATATGCCTCCTGGAACGCTGCATCATGTTAGGAGTTTAGATATGTCGATTTCTTTTAATATCGATTGGCATACTCAAAAAACTTCACTAACGGCTCTAGCAGCTATAAAAAAAGGAATGCCAGTTCCAAACTTATACTATAACTGGTTATTAACGATGGGCTTAGTATTTAAAGTACCTCCTCAGATAATTTTTAAATTCTATAAATCTTATCTTAATTATGTTTCCTAAAAAGAATAAGCTCCGTTTGTAATTCCAATACAAAAATCTCATGAACATATTTGAAAAGCGTGAATCTAACGTCAGAAGCTATTGCCATAATTTTCCGGATATCTTTCATAGAGCTAAAGGTTCTATAATTTATTCAGAATCAGGGAAAGAATATCTTGATTTTTTTGCAGGAGCAGGGGCTTTAAATTATGGACATAATCATGACTATATAAAACAAAAAGTTATTTCATATTTAGATGCCGATGGAATTGCACACGGATTGGATATGTATACTTCGGCAAAAGAAAAGTTTTTAGCCAAGTTTGATGAGGTAGTACTCAGTTCCAAAAAACTAGATTATCGCATTCAATTTTGCGGCCCAACAGGAACAAATGCTGTGGAAGCTGCTTTAAAATTAGCCAGAAAAGTTAAGCAAAGACCGGGTATATTCTCATTCATGGGAGCATATCATGGAATGACTTTGGGCAGCCTATCAATTAGTGGTAATACCGGAATTCGAGCAGGTGCAATTGGGACATCAAGTAATGTAACATTTATACCTTATCCTTATGGATTCATGGAAAGTTTTGACACAATAGAATATATACAATCGGTTTTAAATGACATTAATTCTGGAATTGAAAAACCAGCAGCAATAATCTTTGAAACGGTGCAAGCGGAAGGTGGAGTTATTGTGGCTCCCACTGAATGGATGCAAAGATTAAGAAAGTTGTGTGATGAAAATGATATCTTATTAATCTGCGATGATATTCAAGTAGGCTGCGGTCGAACTGGGTCTTTCTTTTCTTTTGAAAGAGCAGACATCGTTCCCGATATGGTAGTACTCTCTAAATCAATTAGCGGGTATGGGTTTCCCATGTCACTATTATTAATTAAACCAGAGTTGGATATTTGGAAACCAGGTGAACATAATGGTACTTTTAGAGGTAATCAATTAGCATTTATCGGAGCAACAGCGGCTCTGGAGTATCGAGAAAGTTATGATTTTGAACAGGATGTGAAAGTTAAAGAGCTTTTTTTGAAAAATTTTCTCACTCAAGAAATAGCATCAATTAGTGAAAAAATCGCAATTCGGGGAATTGGAATGATTTGGGGAATTGATGTGAAAAATTTAGGCGATCGCAATTTATCTCAACGTATCACATCCCGCTGTTTTGAACTAGGATTAATCATTGAAAAAGCAGGCAGAAATGATAGCGTAATTAAAATTTTGCCCCCTTTAGTAATTGATATGTCCAGTTTACAAAAGGGTTGTTCAATTATTAAAACAGCCTTCGATGAATGTATATCAAAATAGATTTACATACTAGCTAACTCGCCAAGCAATTGATTATTAGGAAAAAATTATGGGTATACATCTACAATCAAATGACACATTCTCTGAAAAAATTTATTGGATAAACAAACTCTCAGGGGAACTACCAGAAACAAATTTGATGTTGGACTATGTAAGACCTTTATTTTCCAGTGGTAAGAAAAAATCTCTGAGCTTTGATTTATCAAATGATTTATCTCAAGCAATCATTAAACTTGCTAAAGGTTCTTACTTTTCAATCTATTTAATACTTGTATCTGCATTGAAGATATTGCTGCCAAAATATACGCGAAACAATGATCTAATTCTTGGCATACCAGTACATGAGAAAATTGCGACAGATGACGTAAATAGCAAAGTAATTCCTTTGCGTACCCAAGTCGCACCTGAGCTTTCATTCAAAGATTTTGTTTTACGAGTTAAAGATGCTACCATAGCTGCTTACAGTCATCATAAATATGATTTTAATCAATTAATTAATTTATTAGAAATACCAACAATTCCTAATCGATGCCCAATTTTTGATATAGTAGTCTTACTAGAAAATATTCATCAGAAAACAAAGTTAAATCAACTCACTAATGACATCACAATTTCTTTTACAGTTAACGGTGAAAATATTAGTTTAAATATAGAATATAGTGAATATCTGTTTCAAGATAAAAATATCAAATTGATGAGCAGATGTTATGTTAATGTTCTTGAAAGTTGTCTGGACAACGTTAATGTTAAAATTTCTGATATTGTTTTCTTAAAAGACTCTGAACAAGAAATTTTATTAAAAAAATATAACAAGAATACTAAAGACTATCCACTTGAGCAACCAATAAATGAGTTATTTGAAAAGCAAGTATCTGAGACTCCAAACAATATAGCTGTCGTTCATGAACAAACAAAATTAACTTATCAAGAACTCAATCATCGAGCTAATCAGCTAGCTGCATTATTGCGGAAATTAGGAATTGGCAAAGGAGAGTTTATAGGGATTTTTAAAGACCGCGATATTAATTTTCTCATTGCTATCCTTGCTATCTACAAAGCAGGTGGAGCTTATGTACCTATTGATAGTACTTACCCAGCGAATCGAATTAAGTATATGCTGTCTAATAGCGAAGTGAGGTTTTTATTAACAGATTCTTCGTTATTAAATATTTTGTCATACTTAGTAGAAGATTGTTCACAATTATCATCTATTATTTGTTTAGATAGTTTGATCAATGATCAGACTGTGCTTGGCGATCGCCCTGGATTAAAGATATATAATAAATTAGATTTTGAACATTTACCAAGTGATAATATAAAATCTATTAATGATGCTACTGACCCAGCTTATATGCTCTATACTTCTGGGTCTACAGGATTACCAAAAGGGGCAATTGTCAGACATGATGGTGCAATTAATCATATTTATGCCCAATTCGATGAATTGCAATTAACAGAAGAATTTTGTTTTCTCCAAAGCGCTCCTTCTTCGACAGATATTTCCGTATGGCAATTTTTAGCACCGCTTTTAATTGGTGGCAAGACAGTAATAGTAGATGTAGAAACTGTTGCGATTCCTGATAAACTACTTAAAGTACTTCAATCAGAAAAAATTACAGTAGTTGAATTAGTACCAGCATTATTTGGCGGCTTACTTGAATATACTTTCCATCTGGAAATTCAGGAAAGAGAATTACCTCATCTGAAATGGATGATGGTTGTAGGAGAACCAGTATCAGTAAGTTGGGTAAATAAGTGGCTCCAGATATATCCTGAAATTAAAATTGTTAACGCTTATGGGCCTACCGAAGCTGCTGATGATATTACTCAGTTTATTGTTAACCAGCCTTTTGGTGAAAATCAGCGAACGGTGCCAATTGGTAAACCATTAGCTAACTTAAATCTCTACATTCTTGATGAGCAAATGCAACTATTACCTATTGGCGCTCCTGGAGAGATTTGTGTGTCGGGAATTGGTGTAGGTGCGGGGTATTGGAAAAATCAAGAAAAAACTAATTTAAGTTTTGTTCCCAACCCATTTCCTGATGCGAGGAAAAAGTTACCACCAAATCGCCAGGATTTAATCTATAAAACTGGAGATTTAGGCAGGTGGCTGCCTGATGGAAATATTGAATTCCTGGGACGGATTGACCATCAAGTAAAAATTCGTGGTTTCCGAGTTGAACTTGGCGAAATTGAGACATTTTTAAATCAACATCCGAATGTACGTGAAAATGTAGTAATAGTTCAAGAAGATGAACCGGGTAACTTGCTAATTGTTGCCTATGTAGTTCCGAAAATAGAACCAGTTCCTAGTATTAGTGAATTGCGTAATTTCTTAAAAGAAAAGTTACCTGACCACATGTTACCTTCTGCCTTTGTGATGCTAGAAAATCTGCCCCTAGCACCTAGCGGGAAGGTAGACCGGAAAGCTCTACCAAAACCAGATAATCTTCGCCCAGTACTAGAAACAGCTTACGTATTGCCGCGAAATGAGATGGAACACACGATTGCGGATATTTGGCAAAAAATCCTCAAGGTGGAGAAAGTCGGCATTCAAGATAACTTTTTTGACCTTGGCGGTCATTCACTAAATGTACTTCAAGTTTACAGCAAACTCCGAGAAATTTTTAAACCAGACTTAGCAATAACTGACTTGTTTAAATATCCAACAATCACTTCCATATCTAGATATTTAAGTCAAGAAGAAGATGATAGCTTTGAAAATCAAAGCAATGAATTAAATGAACAATTAGAAGCTGGTAAAGCTAGATTAAAGCAACGCTTTTTGCAAAAGAGACAACAAAATGTTTAACAGCAAGCAGTCAACTTAATTATGAAAGATTCAGAATATTTCAATAATACAACTGGTCTGGAAATAGCTATTATTGGCATGAGTGGCTGTTTTCCTGAAGCTGAAGATATCGAGCAATTTTGGCAAAATCTCCGAGACGGAGTAGAGTCAATCCACAGATTTATTGACCAAGAATTAAAAGATTTAGGTGTAGATGCGGCATTACTAGGTGACCCAAATTATGTGAAAGCAGAAGGTCTAGTCCAAGGTATAGATTTGTTTGATGCTTCATTCTTTGACTTTAGCCCTAGAGAAGCTGAAGTCATGGACCCTTCACTGCGTTTTTTCTTAGAGCATTCATGGAAAGCACTTGAGAATGCTGGCTATAGTTCACAGATATATAAAAAACCTATTGGAGTTTACGCTGGTACAAGTTTTGGCAGTTACCTACTTAATATTTATTCTAATTATGATCTGATAGCCTCTGTGGGTGATAAGCAAATAGAAAAAGCAACTTCTCCAGATTACGTGACTACGCTTGTTTCTTATAAATTAAATTTGCAAGGCCCAAGTTATGCAGTTCAAACTACTTGTTCAAGTTCATTGGTTGCTGTACATTTAGCTTGCCAAAGTTTGCTGAGTGGTGAGTGTGATATTGCTTTAGCAGGAGGAGTTTCAATATCAACAGCAGACGGTTATTTATATCAAGAGGGAGGAATTGAATCTCCTGATGGACATTGCCGTGCTTTTGATGCTAAGGCTGCGGGAACCGTAAAAGGAAGAGGTTTAGGTCTTGTAGTTTTAAAACGGTTAGAAGAAGCGATCGCAGATGGAGATTGCATCCATGCTATTATCAAAGGCTCCGCTATTAATAATGATGGGTCAGATAAAGTTAGCTACACCGCACCCAGCGTCAATGGTCAAGCGAAGGTAATCAGAGCAGCTCAAGTGATGGCTGAAGTTGAACCCGATACTATTAGCTACATTGAAGCACATGGAACCGGAACTTCTTTAGGTGACCCTGTTGAAATCGCTGCGTTAACACAAGCTTTTCGTACTAAAACTCAGAAAAAAGGATTTTGTGGCATTGGTTCTGTAAAAACCAACATTGGGCATTTAGATGCAACTGCTGGTGTAGCAGGTTTAATTAAAACTGTTTTAGCCTTCAAACATAAACAAATTCCCCCCAGTTTAAACTTTGAAGAACCATCACCAAAAATTGATTTTGCCAATAGTCCTTTTTATGTAAATAATCAATTATCAGAGTGGAAAACAAACGGCACTCCTCGCCGTGCGGGTGTTAGTTCCTTTGGTTTTGGTGGGACAAATGCCCATATAATTTTAGAAGAAGCTCCCATCATTAAATCCTCTAGTCCTTCTCGAACTTGGCAATTATTACTACTTTCAGCTAAGACGAATACAGCACTAGAAACTGCTACAGAAAATCTAACTAATCATCTGCAAAATCATCTAGATGTAAATCTTGCGGATGTTGCTCATACTTTGCAAGTGGGTCGCTGGACTTTCAATCATCGCCGAATGGTAGTTTGTCAAAACCAAGAAGATGCAATTAACGCATTGCAAGATCCTCAAAGAGCTTTCACTTATTACCAAGAACCTTGTAATCGCTCCGTTGTGTTTATGTTTTCCGGACAAGGTTCACAATATGTAAATATGGGTCGAGAATTATATGAAAATGAAAGGGTATTTAAAGAGCAAATTGATTACTGCTGCAAACTGCTTAAACCTTACTTGGAAATAGACCTGCGTACAGTTCTTTATCCCAGCAAAGAAGAAGTTTTAGAAGCAACACAAAAATTACAGCAAACAGCAATTACTCAACCAGCGTTGTTTGTAATTGAATATGCTATGGCTAAGTTGTGGATGGCTTGGGGTGTGAGTCCAGAGGTAATGATTGGTCACAGTATCGGAGAGTATGTAGCTGCAACTATAGCGGGAGTTTTCGCTTTAGAAGATGCCTTGATGATAGTAGCAATGCGAGGAAAACTCATGCAAGAGTTGCCTGGTGGTGCTATGCTTTCGGTTCAGCTTCCAGAACAAAAAATACAACAATTGCTAGAAAAAGAAATCTCTTTAGCTGCGATTAATGCACCTTGTTCTTGTGTAGTGTCTGGTTCACAAGAAGCAATAGATAAATTGCAAGAAAAGCTAGAACAAATAGGTGTTAATTGTAGGCGTTTGCATACATCTCACGCCTTTCATTCCGAAATGATGTCACCCATCATTGAGACTTTCACTCAGTTATTAGAAAAAGTAAAACTTCATACTCCAAAAATTCTTTTTATATCCAATATTAGTGGAACTTGGATTACTGCAACTCAAGCAACAAATCCTAAATACTGGGCAAGGCATTTAAGGCAACCAGTATGCTTTAATTTAGGCATTTCTGAGTTGTTGAAACAGCCAGAGCGAATATTGTTAGAAGTTGGACCGGGGCGGACGCTAAGTAGTTTGGCTAAACAACATCAAACAGATGTAATAACATTAACATCTATAAGACATCCTCAAGAGCAGCAATCAGATGTAGGGTTTTTAGTTAATACCTTGGGTAGGCTTTGGTTAGTTGGAATTAAAATTGATTGGTCTGGTTTTTATGCACATGAAAAGCGTCATCGCCTACCTTTACCTACTTATCCCTTTGAGCGTCAGCGTTATTGGATTGAAGTAAATCGAAATGCCACCTTGGCAATGATGTCGCCCAAAACTTCAGATAAAAAGCCAGATATTGCTGACTGGTTTTATGTTCCTCGCTGGAAAGAATCTACACCAGTTGAGGTATTTCAACACGAAAAACTGCTAAAAGAAAAGTTAAGTTGGTTAATTTTTGTTGATAGTTATGGAGTAGGAGCCGAAATTGCCGAACGACTCAAACAACAGAGTCAAGATGTGATTTTTGTGAGGGTTGGAGATAAATTTGCTAAACTTGATGACTTTAGTTATACAATCAATCCCCAACAAAGAGATGACTATGATAGTTTATTTAAAGCACTGCAAGAACAGAATTGGATTAGCCAAGCGATCATCGCACATTTCTGGAGCGTAACTCCTAACGATATTTTACCCAGTCATGAGCTAGACCCACAAAGACAATATCAGTTTTTTGAAGATTGTCAAAATATTGGTTTTGATAGTCTCCTGTTTCTAGCACAAGCCTTGGCAAAACAGAATATCATTGACCCAATAAAGTTGATGGTTGTCACGAGTAATCTACATGATATCACTGGTAGCGAAAATTTATGTCCTGAAAAAGCAACTATATTAGGACCATGCAATGTAATTCCACAAGAATATCTCAACATAACTTGCTGTTGCTTTGATATCGTACTTCCAGACTCTAGAACTAAGCCATCACCAACACTAATAGACTCGCTGCTTGCAGAATTTACAGCACCAATAACCGACAACTTAATTGCTTATCGTGGCAATCATCGTTGGATTAAAACTTATGAAGCTGTACATTTAGATGAAAGTATTATCAGCAAAACTAAGTTGAGGACAGGGGGTGTTTATCTCATCACTGGTGGACTTGGCCGCATTGGTTTAGCAATGTCAGAATACTTAGCAAAAACAGTGCAGGCTAAGCTAATTTTAATCGGCAGAAAAGGGATACCAGAAAAACATCAATGGTCTGAATGGTTACTAAATCATGATGAATCCAATGAAGTTAGCCAAAAGCTGAAAAAAGTGATGATGCTTGAGGAATTGGGTGCTGAAGTACAAGCGATTAGTGCGGATGTAGCTAATGAACAACAAATGCAAAAAGCTATAGAATTAGCTAAAGAACGCTTTGGTGAAATTCATGGCGTCATCCACACAGCAGGAATTAATGACGATGCCTATTACACTATTGAAGAAAGTTCTAAAACTCAAAGTCAATCACAATTTGTTCCAAAAGTATATGGGCTATTTGTTTTAGAAAAAGTTTTGCAAGGTCAAAAGCTAGATTTTTGTTTATTGACATCTTCATCATCATCTGTTTTAGGAGGTTTAGGGTTAACTTCGTATTCTGCTGCTAATATTTTTATGGATGCCTATGCTCACAAGCATAACCAGATAAATTTCTTTCCTTGTATTAGTGTGAACTGGGATACTTGGCAATCTCAAGAAGATGATATCCAAGACCTGACTGTAGGAGTAACGTTAGAAAAATTACGCATGACATGGAAAGAAGGTATAGATGTTTTTAGGCGTGTATTATGTTTAACTAAAACTCCTCAGATTGTTGTTTCTGCGGGAGAATTACAACCCAGAATTGAGCAATGGATCAAACGAGAATTTTTACAAAATAATGCAGATAGTTTATCACTCCATTCCAGAGCAAACTTACAAAACGAGTATGTTCCAGCTAGTAATAAAGTAGAGCAAATAGTTGCGACAACTTGGCAAAAGGTTCTAGGAATTGAAAAGATTGGTATTTATGATAACTTCTTTGATTTGGGAGGTAGTTCTTTAATCGGTGTTGAGGTTATCTCACAGTTACAAAAAGAATTAAATACCCATATTCCGATAATCAGCATTTATGAAAGACCAACTATCAGTTCACTTGCTGAGTTTTTAACTAGCGATGAAGAAGCTATTTTGCAAAAAGAGTCTCACCGCCCTCAAGTAAGGTCTGCTTCAATTAAGCGTCGCAAAGAAGCTAGACAAAATCACCGCAGAGCAAGTCAAAAGTAAAAATTTAAAATAACAAATTCTTTGTGGAGTATAAAATGGCATTAAGTCAGCAAAGACAAGAAAAAACTCAGCAAAATTTCTTTTTGAAGAATGAGCTAACACCACAGTATGCAGTTGCAAATGAAGTGATGCAATTATTTGCACCATCTAATAAATTAGTCTCTATAGAAGCTAATATGGCTGTTGAGACTGACGCCTTGGTTGATAGTTTTTTAAATACCATTAACACTAATTCAGATATTGAATTTAATTCATTAATAGAAACATTTGCTGATAGTCAAGTTCCCACTAATCCTGCTGATTATGATAGTTATCTGGAATATTTAGCAAATAATGTTATTAATCATTCAATACATACATCTTCACCCCGGTTTATAGGTCACATGACCTCTGCATTACCCTGTTTTGTACGACCTCTTGCAAAACTGATGACAGCAATGAACCAGAATGTTGTCAAAATAGAAACAGCCAAAGCTTTTAGTCCATACGAGCGTCAGGCTTTGGCAATGATCCATAGATTAATTTATAACTTTTCTGACGAATTTTATAGCGAGCATGTCCAAAATAGCCAAAGCACTTTAGGCATATTGGTTTCCGGAGGTACCGCAGCAAACATTATTGCATTATGGTGTGCGCGTAATAAATCTTTGGGTGCAAAAAAGAGTTTTCCAGGTGTAGAAAAGGCAGGTTTAGCAGCAGCTTTAGATTACTATGGTTATCAAGGAGCGGTGGTAATTGGCTCTGAATTGATGCATTATTCTTTTGAAAAAGCAGCAGATTTATTAGGCATAGGTACGCATGGTTTGATTAAAATTCCTACTAATGGTAATAACCAAGTGGATTTATCAGCCCTACGTCAAGCTGTTGCAGATTGTCAGAGCAAAAATTTGCATATTATTGCGATCGCTGGCGTTGCCGGTACTACAGATTCTGGTAATATAGACTCACTTTTAGATATTGCAGATATTGCCCAAGCTGCAAATGTTCATTTTCATGTAGATGCAGCTTGGGGTGGACCACTAATATTTTCCGAACAACATCGACAAAAACTTATTGGTATTGAACGGGCTGATTCAGTCACAATTGATGGACATAAACAGCTGTATTTACCTATGGGTATTGGTATGGTATTTATGCGCGAACCACACCTAGCTTCATCTATTGAAAAAAATGCTAGCTACACCATGCGTAAGGGTTCATTTGATTTAGGAAAACGCGCTTTAGAAGGTTCTCGTCCCGGTATGGCATTATTTTTACATGCTGGACTACATTTGATAGGGTTGAAAGGTTATGAATTTTTGATTGATGCAGGAATTGAGAAAACACAATATATGGCTGATTGTGTCAATAATATGCCGGAATTTGAGTTACTATCGGAACCGGATATAAATCTGCTTCTTTACCGTTATATTCCGGAGTCTTTAAGAGAACTTGCAGTTAAAAACCAATTAACAGAAACTGATAATCAACAAATTAATATATTTAATGAACGCCTGCAAAAAAGTCAACGCCAAGCTGGTCGTACTTTTATCTCGCGGACAACAAAAACAATTACCTGTTTAGAAAAAGAAATTTCTGTAACTGCGCTGCGTGCGGTAATTGCTAATCCACTGACTACTAAAGATGATATTGATGCAGTTTTAAATGACCAAATTCACATTGCTTTAGATTTAGAGATATCAGATTGTTGAGAAGCTACTCAGAGTCAAAATTTTTTATCTCACGCAGAGACGCAGAGGCGCAGAGAGGAAGACAAGAGCATGGTCTAAATAAATGAGAAATGGTGTAGTTGCTGATAAAAATAAGTGTAGTTAGGTATTTTTTTGATGAAGAATTATCAAGAATTTGACAATTTTGATGATAACGATGCAATAGCTATTATTGGCATAACTGGCCGCTTTCCAGGGGCAAACAACGTTGATAAGTTTTGGGAAAATTTGCGAGATGGAGTAGAATCAATTTCGCATTTTACAGATGAAGAACTGCAAACTACGGGTGTAGAACTAACTTTACTTAATGACCCAAATTATGTGAAAGTAGGTAGCTTCATAGAAGGGATTGAGTTATTTGATGCTGCATTTTTTGGATATACTCCCAGAGAAGCTGAAATCACAGATCCGCAGCATCGTCTGTTTTTAGAGTCTGCTTGGGAAGCTTTAGAATCTGCGGGCTATGATTCTGAATCTTACAAAGGTAAAATAGGGGTTTATGCTGGTGTCACTAACAGTAATTATTTATTTACAAATTTAGCTTCAAATAAAGAATTAATCGATTCGGTAGATGCTTTAAATATTTTTATTGGTAATGAAAAAGATAATTTAAGCACACAAACTTCTTACAAATTAAATCTTACCGGACCAAGTATAAATGTTCAGAATAACTGCTCTACATCATTAATAGCTGTACATTTAGCCTGTCAAAGTTTACTCAATGGAGAAAGTGATATAGCTTTGGCTGGTGGTGTTTCCATAGCCAAGTTACCCCAAAAATCTGGTTATCTGTATCAAGAGGGAGTTCTTCATTCCCCTGACGGACATTGCCGGACTTTTGATGCTAACGCTAAAGGAACAGTGTTTGGCGATGGTTTGGGAATTGTTGTGTTAAAAAGATTGGAGGATGCTATTGCTGATGGTGATTTTATTAATGCTGTAATTAAAGGTTCGGCTATCAATAATGATGGCTCTTTAAAAGTTGGTTTTACGGCGCCTAGTGTGAATGGTCAAAGAGAAGTAATTTCAGAAGCACTTGCTTTAGCTGATGTTGAAGCCGATACTATTTCTTATATTGAAGCTCATGGAACTGCAACTCCCTTGGGAGATCCGATTGAAATTAAGGCTCTCACACAAGCTTTTCGTGCTAGCACAAATCAAAAAAGTTTCTGCGCTATCGGTTCAGTAAAAACCAATATTGGGCATCTGGATACAGCAGCAGGTGTCACAGGTTTAATTAAAACAGTCCTGGCATTAAAACATCAACAAATACCCCCTAGTTTACATTTTGACAAACCAAATCCAGAGATAGATTTTGCTAACAGTCCCTTCTACGTCAACACCAAATTATCAGAGTGGAAAACTAACGGGTTACCTCGTAGAGCAGGTGTAAGTTCTTTTGGTGTTGGTGGAACTAATGCCCACGTAATATTACAAGAAGCTCCATTAATTGAGGAATCTAGTGCTTCTCGTCCTTGGCAGTTAATATTATTATCAGCTAAAACCAGCACCGCTTTAGAAGCTGCGGCAGCCAATTTAGCTACTTACCTCCAGCAACATCCAAATATTAACCTGGCTGATGTAGCTTACACCCTACAAGTAGGTCGTCGAGCTTTTGACCATCGACGTATGATAGTTTGTCAAGACTTGAATGACTCAGTTAAATTACTTCAAAATCACGAACAAGAACGTGTTTTTAACTATCATTTTAAACCAATTCGTTATCCTGTTATCTTCATATTTTCAGGAAAAGTATCGAATATCAGCCGAGAATTATATGAAGTTGAAGCAACATATCGGAAACATGTAGATAATTGTGCCGAAATTTTGCAACCCCACCTCGGTCTTGATATCCGCGATTTACTGTTTTCAGAGTCAGATAAAATTGCTGTACCTAGCCTCACCAATGCAGGATTATTTGTAATTGAGTACGCCCTAGCTGAGTTATTGATGTCATGGGGTGTGCTACCAGAAGCGATGATTGGTGAGGGTATTGGTGAATATGTAGCAGCTGCGATCGCAGGTGTATTTTCCTTAGAAGATGCCTTAGCAATTGTAGCAAATAAAGAACAATTACAAGGGCTAAAAAAAGTTAAACTAAATCCACCGCGAATTCGCTTTATTTCCAATTTAACTGGTAGTTGGATTACAGATGCACAAGCCACAAATCTTAATTATTGGTGTCAAAATTTACAACAAAATGGTAGATTATCTGATAGTATATCTCAAATTTTAGAGCAGTTTGAAGGTGTTTTTCTAGAGGTAGGACGGGAACAAAATTTAAGTAGATTAACTAAAGAACATTTAGATATCAATGTCAAACAACATGTACTGATCTGTTTATCTCAAAATCAACAATCAGATGTCAGCTTTTTGTTGCAGACATTGGGACAGTTGTGGCTTTTTGGTGTCAGTATAGATTGGTCAGAATTTTATAGCGAAGAACAACGTCATCGTTTACCTTTACCTACTTATCCTTTTGAACGGCAAAGGTATTGGATTGATGCGAAAAAGCCAGGAAAAGATAATAATCATAGTTCACTAGTTAAAAAACCTGATATAGCCGATTGGTTTTATATTCCTTTTTGGAAGCCTTCTTTACCGCCAGTGCAACTCGATAACCAAGAATTAGGAACTGAAAAATCTTGCACTTTGGTATTTATCGATGAGTGCGGCTTCGGTATCAACTTGGTCAAGCAACTAGAAAAACAAAACCAAGATGTAGTTACAGTTAAATTAGGTGACACCTTTACCATACTAGGCGAGTCTGAATATAGTATCAATCCAGAAAATCATCATGATTATGATGTTTTATTTGAAGAATTAATCAGAAAAAATAAGTTACCAAAAAACATACTTCATTTGTGGAATGTTACACCTGTCGTTGAGCAAAAAGTAGAGCTAGCCCAAATAAAGGGATTTTATAGTTTATTATTTATCGCCCAAGCTTTAGGAAGACGAGAAACTACTAATGATTTTGAAATCATAGTTATTTCTAATAACTTACAGCCAGTTACAGGAACTGAAGTGCTTTGTCCAGAAAAAGCAACTTTACTCGGCCCAGTTAAAGTTATTTCTCAAGAATATGCAAATATCAATTGCCGTAGTATTGATGTTATCCTTCCTTATAATGGCAGTTGGCAAGAAGAAAAACTGATAGAAAATTTACTTGCAGAACTGACAGTTGATAAATCGGAAAAGTTAATTGCTTATCGAGGTTTGAATCGTTGGGTGCAGAGTTTTGAGCCAGTGCGTTTTGAGAAAACTAAAATTGAAAAGCCTCGACTACGAGAAAGAGGAGTCTATTTAATTACAGGCGGACTCGGAGGTATCGGACTTGTTTTGGCAGAATATTTAGCTCGAACTGTACAAGCAAAATTACTGTTAGTAGGACGTTCTGCTTTACCCAACAAAGATGAATGGTCTCAATGGGTGTCTACTCATGATGAGACTGATAGAACTAGCTGTAAGATTCGCAAACTTCAAGAACTTGAAGACTTGGGTGCTGAAGTTTTGGCGATCGCGGCTGATGTCACCAACACAGAACAGATGCGAAGTGCGATCGTTCAAGCTAAACAACAATTTGGTCAACTCAATGGCGTTATCCACGCCGCTGGAGTTCCTGGAGGCGGTGCAATTCAACGAAAAACTCCAGAAGAAGCAGAAAGAATTCTGGCTCCCAAGGTAAAGGGAACAATAGTTATTGATGCAATTCTTAAAAACATTGAGTTAGATTTCTTTGTTTTAGTCTCATCAAATAGCTCAATTGTGGCGGAATTTGGACAAGTAGATTATTGCGCTGCAAATGCTTTTTTGGATGCTTATGCTCACTCTAATGGGGGAAAAGAAGGACGATTTCTTACAAGCATTAATTGGGATACTTGGCAAGAAGTTGGCATGGCAGTAAACACAGAATTACCCCAACGACTCCAAGAATTGCGATTAGAAAATCTTAAACAAGGTATATTACCTGATGAAGGTGTAGAAGTTTTTCTCAGAATTTTGGGAAATACAATCCCCCAAGTTGTAATATCTACGTCTGACTTATTGGATGTACTCAAACGTTATAATTATGACAACAAAATACCAGGATTAGATTTTTTAGAACCTGTCAATTCATCTAAATTAAAATATCCCCGACCTGAACTCAGTAATGATTATGTTGCGCCGCGAAATAAAAATGAGCAAAAACTAGTTGATATTTGGCAAGAAGTTATTGGAATTGAACGCATAGGAATTTATGATAACTTCTTTGAGCTTGGTGGTGATTCCCTCATAGGTATTCAACTTATTACCATCTTAAATAAGCAATTTGATTCAAATCTTTCTGTTGCCAAGCTGTATGAATGTCCAAATATAAGCTCTATGGCAAATATTTTTAATCCTGAAGAATCTGATAAAAATAGTTTTGAACAAAGGCTAAATAGAGGACAAAGAAGAAGACAGATAAAAATGCAAACTCACTAAAATACAAAGTTAATTTATCTGGTTAAGAAAGTCATGGAAGAATCAACAGTAAATCTAGATGTAGCAATAGTGGGAATGTCTGGTCGTTTCCCTGGTGCAAAGAATATCGATGAGTTTTGGCAGAATATCCAAAATAAAGTTGAATCTATTTCATTTTTCTCCAATCATGACTTAGTAGATTTAAATCTCGAAGAAGAAGTTTTAAACGACCAAAATTATGTTAAGGCAGCGCCTATACTACCAGATATTGAACATTTTGATGCTAGATTCTTTGGTTACAGTCCCAAAGAAGCCGAACTAATTGACCCCCAACATCGCCTATTCATACAATGTGCTTGGGAAGCTCTTGAAAACGCTGGATATGACCCAGAAACATACAATGGTTTGATTGGAGTTTATGGCGGTGTCAGCACAAACACTTACTTTTTTAACAATATATATAATAACGTTAATTCCAGGGTTATTTCCAACAACTATACTTTTAACAAAGATTTTTTGACCACAAATGTCTCATATAAATTAAATTTAAAAGGGCCAAGTGTAGGAGTCCAAACTTACTGCTCTACTTCATTAGTTGCCTTACACTTAGCTTGCAAAAGTCTACTTGACGAAGAGTGTGATATTGCATTAGCTGGTGGGGTTACAATTATAGTTCCACAAAAATCAGGTTATTACTATGAACAAGATGGAATTTTATCTCCTGATGGTCATTGTAGAGCCTTCGATGCTAAAGCACAGGGTACTCTTTTCGGCAGTGGACTTGGAATAATTGTATTAAAAAGATTAAAAGATGCCATAGCAGATAGAGATTACATTCATGCAGTTGTTAAAGGTTCAGCAATCAACAATGATGGCTCTTTAAAAGTTAGTTATACCGCACCTAGTGTAAATGGTCAGGCTGAAGTTATTGTAGAAGCTTTGGCAAATGCTGGAATAGATGCTGATGATATTTCTTATATAGAAACTCATGGAACTGGAACCGCTGCTGGAGATCCAGTGGAAATTGCCGCATTGACTAAGGCTTTTCGTGCTTTCACATCAAGAAATGGCTTCTGTGCTATCGGTTCAGTCAAGCCAAATATTGGACATTTAGATATAGCTGCTGGCATAGCAAGTCTAATTAAAACTGTACAAGCATTAAAATATAAAAAAATCCCTCCTAGCATCAATTTTGAAGTCCCCAATCCTGAGATTGATTTTGTAAATAGTCCCTTTTATGTTAATACTAAACTGACTGATTGGAAAACTAACAATACTCCCCGGAGAGCAGGAATTAGTTCCTTGGGTTTTGGTGGAACTAATGCCCATGTAATTCTGGAAGAAGCACCGGAAGTTAGACATGTTGATAAATCTAGACCTTGGCAATTAATCTTATTATCAGCCAAAACTAGTACAGCCTTAGAAAGTACAACTGGGAATTTATTAGCGTACTTTAAACAAAATCCAGAGATAAATTTAGCTAATGTTGCTCATACTTTACAAGTAGGTCGTAGGGCTTTCAACTATCGCCGAATGTTGGTGTGCCAAAATGTTCAAGATGCTGTCAATGTTTTAGAAACACAGCAGCAAGAACGAACTTTTACTGTATATCAAGAGCATAGAGAACAGCCTGTCATTTTCATGTTTTCTGGACAAGGGTCGCAATATGCAAATATGGGTCGAGAACTCTACGAAGTCGAACCGACATTTCGCAGACATGTAGATACTTGCGCGGAGATTTTGCAACCCCAACTCGGTCTTGATATCCGTGATTTATTGTTTCCCAAATCAGAACAAATTGATGCAGCTAACCAAAAATTACAACAAACAGCCTTCACCCAGCCAGCATTATTTGTAATTGAGTACGCCTTGGCTAAGTTATTGATGTCATGGGGTGTGCTACCTACCGCGATGATTGGTCACAGCATTGGGGAATATGTTGCAGCTGCGATCGCAGGTGTATTTTCCCTTGAAGATGCCCTATTCATTGTGGCAAAAAGGGGACAACTGATGCAGCAGTTACCGCCAGGGAGTATGCTAGCGATTCCGCTTCCAGAAAAAGAAGTGCGATCGCTAATTCCAAACTCTGTAGAAATCGCAGCAGTTAACAGCCGAACTTCATGCGTAGTTTCTGGAACAAAGGAAGCGATCGCCACGCTCAAAAATGAATTATCCTCTCAAGGAATTGAATATCGTTTGTTGCATACATCTCATGCTTTCCATTCTCAAATGATGTCGTCAATCTTAGAGGAATTTGTGCGATCGTTCAAAAAAATTAAACTGAATCCACCACGCATACGCTTTATTTCCAATGTAACTGGTACTTGGATTATAGATGCACAAGCCACAAATCCTAGCTATTGGAGCCAACATTTACGACAAACTGTGAAATTCTCCGATGGGATATCCCAACTTTTAAGACAACTTGAAGGTGTTTTCTTGGAAGTGGGACCAGGACGAACTTTAAGTACATTAACAAAACAACATTTAGATATCAATACTAAACAAAATGTCCTGACTTCTTTACCTCATGTGCAAGAGCAAAAATCCGATACGAGCTTTTTATTACAAACATTAGGTCAGTTGTGGCTTTTTGGTGTAAATATAGATTGGTCAGGATTTTATACCCATGAGCAACGTCATCGTTTACCTTTACCTCCCTATCCCTTTGAGCGACAAAGATACTGGATTGACCCTAAATATTCAGCGGTTTCTTTAAATAGCAAATTATCAACATTAGATAAGAAAGAAGATATTACCGACTGGTTTTATATTCCTTCATGGAGACGCTCTTTGCTAGCTCATTCATCCTCCGACCAAACAGAATCTAGGCAAAAAGAATGGTTATTTTTCGTAGATGATTACGGAGTGGCTCAAAAAACAATTAATGCATTAATAAATCAAGTTAAGAATGTAATTACTGTCAAGTATGGAGAAAATTTTAACAAAATAAATGAAGGCATTTATACAATTAATCCATCTATACAGAAAGACTATGATCTTCTGTTTACAGAATTAATTCAGTTAGATAAATTTCCCCAAAATATAGCTTATTTTATAAGTTTCAATAATCACTCAGGGAATTATTTAGAATTTCAAAATTTGCTTTTATTATCACAAAGTCTTAGTAAAGTAAAAACAGACCAAAGGTTACAACTTTGGGTTGTATCTAATCATATCCAAGAAGTCAATGGTAATGAAATTCTAGATCCAGAGGAAGCAACGGTATTAGGTTTATGTCAGGTAATTCCTCAAGAGTATCCTAATATAACTTGTCGAAGTATTGATATTGCTTTAACTAACTCAGTAATTAGAGAAGATGCAGAGAAAGAACAAAAAGATTATAACAATAACATTATTAACCAACTTTTAAATGAATTCAGTGCTGTATCCTCAGATTTAGTTGTCGCTTATCGTGGTTTATACCGTTGGGTACAAACTTTTGAGCCAATTCGTTTAACGCCAGTTGTTGAAGAAAAAACACCATTGAGAAAAGAGGGTGTTTACCTATTTACTGGTGGGTTAGAAAGTATTGAATTTGTGCTTGCAGAATATTTAGCTAAAAATCTGCAAGCAAAACTCGTATTCATTGAGGATTTAGATTTTCCAGAAAATGATGATTTGTTGCAGTGGGTTGAAACTCACACTCAAGAAGATAAAATAAGTTATAAAATCCAACAATTGCTAGCATTAAAGAAATTAGGCGCAAAAGTTTTGGTAATGCGTGCAGACAGAACTAATTATCAACACATGCATCAAATATTTACATCTGAGAATATCAAACAAATTAACGGGGTTATTATTTCAACTGGAATCAAGCGTGAACAAATATTTGGTTCAGTTCCAGAAATTAATAGGATAGAACTAGAAAAGCTACTTAAGTACCAATATCATCAGATTACTGTATTAGAACAAGTATTACAAAATATAAAATTAGATTTTTGTATCGTTTTCTCTTCTTTATCTTCTATTTTAGGAGGATTTGGTTTAGGTTTATATTCCGCAGCTAATCATTTCATAGATACCTTAATTAAAAAACATAACCAAAATAATTATTCGCCGTGGTACACTATAAACTGGGATAAATTAGAACTAAATTTTGATCAAAAACAAAAAAACCTCAAACAATTGCCTGGAGTAGAATTAGGCATTACTCCAACAGAAGCTATAGAAGTATTTAAAAGAATATTTTCTCTAGAACAAGGAACCCAAATTGTTGTTTCTACAGTAGACATCAAGGCTAGGCAGAATTATGCATTTCACCTTGATTATTTAGCAAATCCAAAATCTTCCAATCAATTAGATTCATCCCCGCGTTATTCCAGACCTCAACTGAATAATTCATATCTTGCTCCGACAAATGAGTTGGAAAAACAAATTACGCAAATATGGCAAGAGATACTTGGGATTGCAGAAGTTGGTATTTGCGACAACTTTTATGAATTAGGAGGAGACTCTCTCATTGCAACTCAATTGGTTTCTCGATTGCGCGCAAAATTTCCTATAGATTTACCACTGCGTGACCTTTTATCACAAGCCATGATACCAGTCAAACAGGCAGAAATGATAGAGCAACTTTTGTTAGAAAAAATAGAAGAATTATCCGAAGAAGAAGTAGAAGCTCTTTTAGCTAACAAATAAAGTTTCAAGCATACTCTTTCTCTCTGTGTCCTCTGTGCCTCTGCGGTTCGTTATTCTATTCAAAACCTTCATTGACAACAGGAAAAATAATCTATGTCTCTACTAAACACTCTTCCCAACTATGAAACCATCGCTCGGTTACAGAACGAATTCAAGAACACACCTGAAGAATTGCTAAAAGGTATAATACCTGCTTTAGACCAAATATTATTATCACAACTTCCTGCGGGAAGCCATATTCTTGAACTTGGTTGCGGTTCTGGATATTTAGCCCAACAGCTCAACATTAGAGAATATAAAGTTACTGGAATCGATGCTTCAGAAGCGCTGCTAAACTACGCTAGAAAAAACGCGCCTGAAAGCGAATTTATTCTTAGTGATATACGTCAATTGGATTTACCACCGATCTTTGATGCAGCTTTAGCAAACGATGTTCTTCATTTTATTCAAAGCAACGAAGATTTGAAAACGGTATTTAAAAACGTATATACTGCACTTAAAGATGGTGGCGTCTTTGTGTTCAATATACCAATAACAGATTGGTTACATGAAGCTGCTCAGAAAAACAACTTTAATATTATCAATATCAATGATGAATGCTCATTAATAGAATTATTCTATTACAAACCTGAAGAAAGGGTGTGGGAAATCAAAGTCACAGGATTTGAATTAATAGAGAAAAATTGGCAGCGTTCAGACACCATTTGGTTAAGAAAAGATCACTTTCTAGAAGAAGTTGAGTTCGCCTTAAAAGATGCTGGGTTCACAGAATTCAACTATTACAATACCAGAGACTTTGGAGAGAGCGAAGACATAGCTTGCTTTGTTTGTCAAAAAGCCTTCCTTAATACAGGGATTGAGGAGTAGGGAGTGGGAGAATAAAATTTTTCCTCTCTACGTGAAATTAAATATCTCTGACCTCATACAGAAAACGAGCCACAAAAACATTTTCATCACATATTAGCAATGGATAAACATCATACTAATTTATCGCCAGCCAAAAAAGCCCTCTTAGAAAAATGGAAAGGAGGTAAATTTCAGACTGATACTATTCCCAAACGTCAAATCTCTAACAAGATTCCCTTGTCTTTTTCACAACAAAGACTATGGTTTATTGACCAACTCTACCGCGGAAGTTCCTTCTACAATATTCCCATTGCTTTTCATATCAAAGGGAAGCTAAATATTACAGCGCTTCAGCAAAGTCTAAATGAAATCCTCAAGCGTCACGAAATTTGGCGCACAACATTTAGACTTGCAAATGGAGAGCCAGTACAGGAAATTACCCACGATTTAACTTGGGATTTACCCATCATTAATCTTGAGCATTTATCTGATAATAATTGGGAATCTGAGGTTAAAGAACTTGTAGCGAAGGAAGCAACAAAACCCTTTAATTTAGCTAAAGGACTTTTAGTCAGAGCAATTTTACTGCGCTTAAGTGAAGAAGAACACGTTTTGCTTGTGACCATGCATCACATTATCACCGATGGATGGTCTTGTGGTGTATTTTTGCGGGAGTTGTCAACGCTGTATGCAGCTTTCTCGACAAATCAGCCTTCCCCCTTACCCGAACTTCCAATTCAGTATGCAGATTTTGCAATTTGGCAACGCGATCGCATTCAAGGAGAATTCCTCGCAACCAAGTTAAAATATTGGAAGCAACAACTAAGCGGCGAGCTTCCTGTATTAGAATTACCCACAGACCGTCCGCGACCCACCGTCACAACTTTTGCAGGTGCCAAGCAATATTTTACACTTTCCGCAGCCTTAACTAATGCACTCAAACAATTAAGCCAGCGACAAGACGCCACTTTATTTATGAGCTTGCTGGCAGCTTTTAAACTATTATTATATCGCTACACAGACCAAGAAGATATCTTGATTGGTTCTCCCATTGCCAACCGTAACCGAGCCGAATTAGAAGGAATGTTGGGTTTATTTGTTAATACTTTAGTATTGCGTAATAACCTCAATGGTAATCCTAATTTCTGTGAACTTCTACATCGAGTCCGTCAAGTGACTCTCGATGCTTATGCACATCAAGACTTGCCTTTTGAAATGGTTGTAGAAGAATTGCAACCCGAACGCGACTTAAGCCGAAATCCCCTTTATGAAGTCATGTTCGTCCTGCAAAATACTCCAACCTCTGTCCAGGAAGTATCTGGATTAACCTTGCGTACTTTAGACTTTGATAGCGGTACATCTCAACTAGATATTTTCCTATCAATGTTTGAATCCCAAGAAGGGTTAACAGGATGTTTGGAGTACAATACAGATATTTTTGATGCAACAACCATTATTCAATTTATCAACAACTTCCAAACTTTATTAGAAAATATCGTTGCTAATCCAGAGCAGCGTATTTGTGAGTTATCACTACTAACTGTTGCAAAACAAGAAGAATTATTATTTAAGTTTAATCAAACTAGTGGAGAGTATAAAAATTTCTCTCTCGAACAACTATTTGAACAACAAGTTGAACTAACGCCTGATTCTATAGCGTTAATTCATCAGTCTGAGCAACTCACTTATCGTCAACTTAACCATAAAGCTAATCAGCTTGCAAATTATTTACAAAAACAGGGTGTAACAAAAGAAACGCTCGTTGCTATATGTCTCGAACGTTCCATAGACATGGTGGTGGGAATTTTAGCTATTCTCAAAGCTGGCGGCGCATACATTCCCCTCGATCCCAGTTATCCAGTTGAACGTTTAAATTTTATGCTCTCGGATTCTCAAGCATCGATATTAATTAGTCATCAAGAAATATTAGAAAAACTATCATTATCTTTGCCTGAAATTGTTTGCTTGGATATTCACAAAGACAAAATTATTCAACAAAGTCCAGAAAACCCCGTTAACAGTTCAAAACCTGATAATCTCGCTTATATCATCTACACTTCTGGCTCAACTGGAACACCTAAAGGCGTTCTTGGTACCCATCGCGGTACAGTAAATGGCTTACACTGGCTATGGAAAACTTATCCTTTCACCCCAGAAGAAGTTTGTTGCCAGAAAACAGCGATTAGTTTTGTAGATTCCGTTTGGGAAATTTTTGCTCCTTTACTTCAAGGAATTCCTACAGTAATTATTAACAATGCAACTCTACTAGACCCACAACTATTTATAGAAGCTTTAGCATATCATAAAGTTACTCGTATTATACTTGTACCTTCATTACTACGTTTACTCATAAATAATTATCATCATCTGACTCAGAAATTATCACAACTAAAACTGTGGATAACTAGCGGCGAAGCACTATCCGTTAACTTAGCTAAAACTTTCCGAGAATTAATGCCATTTGCAAAACTAATCAACCTTTACGGTTCATCGGAAGTTTCTGCCAACGCTACTTACTACGACACCAGTTTATTACAAGACCAAGCAAACACTGTTCCTATAGGTCGTCCTATCGACAATACTCAAATCTATGTCTTGAATCGCAATTTACAACCAATACCTGTAGGAGTTATGGGCGAACTTTATATTGGTGGTGATAGCTTAGCAAGAGGATATTTAAATCGTCCAGAATTAACTCAGGAAACATTTATCGATAACCCCTTTATCTCAGAAACAAAGCTTTATAAAACAGGCGATTTAGTGCGTTATCTCAATGATGGAAATCTGGAATATTTGGGTCGTCATGATGAACAAGTAAAAATCAGAGGTTTTCGAGTTGAATTGAGTGAAATTGGTACTTTTATTACACAACACCCAGATGTACAAGATTCTATTGTAATTGTGGTTAATGATGCTGAAGAAAATCAACGTTTGATTGCATATATTGTCACAGAAAAAGAGCATATAGCTACAGAACTATTGCTATATTTGCAACAGAAACTGCCTAATTATATGCTACCAACTGCATTTGTAGTATTGGATGCACTGCCACTTACACCTAATGGCAAAGTAGACAAGCGTTCTCTTCCCACAGATGAAGTTATTCGAGTAAATACTACTAAAACCTTAATAAGTCCTCGGAATTTTACAGAATTATCATTAGTAAAACTTTGGGAAAATCTTCTAAATACTAGCCCTATCGGGGTAACAGATAACTTTTTTAACTTGGGTGGTCACTCATTTTTAGCTGTACGCTTAATGGCTCAAATTCAAGACAGATTTGGCCATAATCTCGCTCTATCAACTCTTTTTGAAAATCCGACAATTGAGAAACTAGCTGCAATTGTCAGTCAGCCATTCCGCGAGAGTTCTAATTCTCCTGTGGTAGCAATTAACTCTTCTGGCTCCAAGATACCTTTCTTTTGTATACATGGCGCTGGCGGAGGTATTAATCACTATATTAATTTATCCAGAAGACTTGGTGAAGATTATCCATTTTATGCTTTAGAACATAACCCTGATGAAGAAGAACCTGAAATTCTATCAGTAGAAAAAACAGCAAACTATTACCTGCAACAAATTCGTAAAATACAGCCAAATGGCCCTTATCTTTTAGGTGGTCATTGTTACGGCGGTGTACTTGCTTTTGAAATTGCACAGCAATTACAAAGACAGGGTGAAACAGTAGATTTGTTAGTTGTAATCGATGCCATACTTTCAGAAACACGCATTGAATCTACAAAAGATGACGATGCAAAGTTTTTACTCCGCATGGCTGAATCAATAAAAACCGATAATAATATAGATTTTTCACTTTCTTTTGAGGAACTTCGAGATTTATCACTCAACGACCAACTTGATTTGATTAATCAAAAAGTAAACTTCATCTTTAGCGATACAGAGATTAAAGATTTTCTCAGTTATTACAATCTTTTCAAGGCTCATGTCCAAGCGATGCGAGATTATGTACCCCTCGTTTACCCTGATTCTATAACTCTTTTTCGAGCCAAGGAAGAGATTATTCATGATTTTGAAAGTCCGGAATTTCATACTGATGATCCCTTACTGGGTTGGGGTAAATGTTCTCGTCAACTTATTAAAGTTATGGAAGTTCCTGGAGATCATTTTTCAATTTTCATTGAACCTCATATTCAGGAATTAGCTAAAAATTTGAGAAATTGTATCGATAATGCTGTATGCAATCTAAATAATGGGAGTAAAACAAACTAATGAAACTACCCCCAGTAATAAAAACACCATTCTGGCTGTTAGGTCTACAATTCGAGTTTAATCCTTTTGGCTATTTGGATGGTATTTCCCAACGTTATGGGGATATCGTTACTATAATGTCTGGCTCTACACCAATTGTTTACATCAGCAATCCTTTAGGCATAAAAGAGATTTTTACAAATACCAAAGAAATTATAGCTAGGGGTGCATTGAATGAAGAGTTTGCCTTTATCACAGGAAATCAAGGACTTCTGCAACTTGATGGTTTAATTCACAAAAATCGGCGTAAACTCTTAATGCAAGCTTTTCATGGAGCGCGGATGCAAGCGTGTGGGCGAGGTATCTGTGAACTCACAGAAAAGATGATGAATAAACAAGTGGTTGGAAAACCTTTTGTTGCATACCCAGTCATTGAAGATATTACTTTTCAAGTGGGTATAGAACGGGTAATTGGTTTGCATCAAGGAGAGCGCTATGAGAAAATTAAACATTTATTTGCATGTTTACTTAAACTCGATAGACAATCTCTGATAGTTAAAATTCTTAGCAAGATTTTCTTAGAAAAAGATTTAGGTCGATGGAGTCCACAAGGGTATGTCCTTAACCTACGACGAGAACTTTTCCAACTACTATCTACTGAGGTCAAAGAACGTCGCCAGCAAGCAGATTTTTCACACACTGATATACTTGGCGATCTAATATTTGCTCGTGATGAAACAGGCGAAACATTAAGCGATGAAGAAGTACGCGACCTTTTATTATCACCTATATTTGCATCTGGTGACGCCTCCGGAACTGCTATTAGTTGGTCTTTGTATTGGATTCATCGTTTAAAAAATGTTCGAGAAAAATTACTCGAAGAACTTGATAGTCTTGGTCAAAATCCAGACCCTATGAGCATTGTTGCACTACCGTACTTAAGTGCTGTATGTAATGAAATTTTGCGAATTTACCCAACTCAATTGTTTACATTTCCCAGGTTGGTAGAATCGACCGTTGAAATCATGGGCTACGAACTGCATCCCGGTACAATACTTATTGGTAATATTTATTCAACCCATCAGCGTGAAGATTTATATCCAAATCCAAAAGAATTTCAGCCAGAACGCTTTTTAGAAAAACAATTTTCTCCCTACGATTTTTTGCCATTTGGCGGCGGTTCTCGTGTCTGTATTGGTGCGAATTTTGCTTTATTTGAAATGAAACTTATATTAGCAACTATTCTTTCACACTATCAATTAGAGTTAGTCACTCACCACCCAGAACGTCCTAAATTTGCAGGTTTGATTTGTTCACCTGCAAGTGGCGTGAAGATGGTTATGCATAGTCGCTGTCAAGATCGAGGACAGTCGCAACCATTAGCTGCTGGTTTAGTTTAGCCTCTAGATTTGATTTTTCACTCCGTCATATTGATATATACAGCGGATTTCAACTTACTCAAGTACACATCCCAAATTTCAAAACTCTGACTAAAGTCTGTTTTACTTCTGAATTCTTAATTCTGACTGCTGAATAATCATAGGATTAAACAAGATTTATGACACTACCTCCTGGACCTAAAACACCCTTATGGCTACTACGTCAGCAACTCGATAACAACCCGCTTGACTGTTTAGATGCTATTTACAAACGCTATGGCGACATTGTAACTATAACGTCTGGTTCGACACCAATAGTTTATGTCAGCAATCCCTCAGGAATAAAGCAGTATTTAACTAATACTAAAGAAATTACAATCTCTACTATTCCCCCAGGAGATTCCCCAATTTCAGTCGGACAAATGGGACAGCAAGGAATCCTTCATATTGATGGTTTAGTTCACAAACATCGCCGTTCTATCTTGATGAAGGCTTACCACGGAGAGCGGATGAATGCTAGTGGAAAAACTATTTGTGAAATCACCAAAAAAATCATTAATCAACAGGCGATATCTGCGGCGGGCTACGCCTACCCTAAAACTTTCATTGCCAATGAAATCTTATCAAAAATTACCTTGCAAGTAGCTATAGAGGTTGTGATTGGATTACGAGAAGGAGAGCGTTATGAAAAAATAAAACATTTATATACCTCTTGCATGAAATATGAAAAATCTACTCTGTTTAATATCATAAAAAAATTGCCTTTTACACAATTGGATTTAGGGCGATTAAGTCCGTGGGGATACCATAAGTATCTTCTAAAAGAAATTTTTCAATTTTTATACGATGAAGTTAAAGAACGTCGCAAGCAAGCAGATCCTTCATGTAGTGATATGCTCTCTGATCTGATATTTGCTTGTGATGAAACAGGTGAACCATTAAGCGATGAAGAAGTGCGCGATCTCCTGTTTTTGCCTATATCAGCAAGTAATAATGGTGCAACAGATTCGCTTACTTGGTTATTATACTGGGTCCATCGTTTAACAGATGTTCGGGAGCAACTGCTTGAGGAACTTGATAGCCTTGGTGAAAATCCAGATCCTCTGAGGATTGTCGCATTACCCTACCTTAATGCTGTTTGTCACGAAACTTTACGAATTTACCCAAGTTCGATGTTCTCGCTGCCAAGGGTGGTAATGTCCCCAGTGGAAATCATGGGGTATGAGTTAATTCCAGGTACAGTACTCTTTACCAATATTTATTCAACACATCAACGTGAAGATGTGTACCCAGAGCCGAAAGAATTTAAGCCAGAGCGCTTTCTAGAAAAAAAATTCTCTCCCTATGAATTTATCCCCTTCGGTGGTGGCGCTCGTAGTTGTATTGCAGGGTCTTTTTCTATCTTTCAAATGAAGCTTGTGTTAGCAACAATTCTTTCAAACTATAAATTAACGCTGGTTAACAAGCGACCAGAACGACAAAAGCATTCCAACGATCAATGTTACGCCGAGAGTGGCGTGAAGATGGTTATGCATGGTCGGCGTCAGCATCAAGAAAAGTCGCAGCCACTTGTTTCTGACTTGGTTTAGCTCTTGAATTTAGTTTTTTATTCAGCTGACATACGCCATATTTCTAAATTTAACTTTTCGGGCATAAAAATACATTTTTTCTGGGAGGAAATAGGTATGAATCAGAGTCATAAAGGCGCAGTTGTCATTACAGGAACATCCACAGGTTTAGGTCGAGCGACTGCGCTTTCACTCGCTAAGCAAGGGTATAACGTTTTTGCTGGAGTCCGCACTGAGAAAGATGCACAGTCACTAAAGCAAGCTGCATCTGGTAATTTAACTCCAATTATTATGGATATCACAAAAGCCCAAGAAATTAAATCTGCTACCGAATTTGTCTCGCTAGCAGTTGGCGATGCAGGCTTATTCGCCTTAATTAATAACGCAGTTGTCGCCGTAGATGGCCCTTTAGAATGTATTCCAATAGATGATATTAGATTTAATTTTGAAGTCAATGTTGTTGGTCAAATTGCTGTTACACAAGCATTCTTACCATTAATTAGAAAAGCAAAAGGTCGCATTATTAATATCAGTGCAATTTGTGGCAGATTAGCTCTACCTTATAGAAGTCTTTTATCTGCTTCCAAATTTGCGATCGAATCAATTACAGATTCTTTACGAATGGAATTACATTCTAGTGGAATTGAGGTAATTTCTATTTTACCAGCAGGAATAATAACCCCAGAACAGGCTGATAAAGTAGAAGCTAGTTATCAACAAACATTAGCGAATATGTCGCCAGAAGTTAAAGCAATATATGGCAAAAATTACAAAATATATATGGAAGGTGCAGTAGGAGACAATCGCACCGCAGGTTTACCACCTGAAAAAGTGGCAAATACAATTTTGGAGGCTTTGGAAGCTCGTAAACCTAAAAGACAATATTTTGTCGTGCAATCATCATGGTATCTTACCCTGTATGCGTTGTATAAAAGATTAGTGCCGCACCAATACTTTTATGACAATTTTTATCAGGATATGCGGAAAGGAATGGGATTAGATTAATAATTGCTATTTCTTTTTTTAAATACTAGTTAGAGCAAATATAGTAAATATGCCAACTCAGCATACTCACGAAATTCTGCCAAGAGAATGTCGTTTTTGTTCCTTGGTTTCTAAAGCTAATGGAGAAGACCTAATTGGGACAGCAGGTACTTGTGAACATTGGTTGATTATGGAAGTTCCACAACCTTGGCCGCAAGAAATATTTCAAGAAAATCCAACTATCAAGTCAGTAATCGGTTTATTCCAAAAGTTAATTTCTCAGTATGAGGTTAATTTAAAACCGATGCTAATTGCTCCTGACCGTGAGTATTCTCATCCCGGCTTTACCCGCGTTTTCTACTATTACCGCCCTGCAAAACTGTTTTCTCAATTTGAGAAACAAGAGTTTATTGTTCCAGAAAGTAAAACCCCTGCTTTGTTGACAGCAATATTTCAGCAGTTAATGCAACAATCCAACGATTTATCGCAATTTCAACAATATCAACAACAAACAAGTGAAATTCGTGAATTGATGGTTTGCACCCATGCTCAAGTTGACCTTGCTTGTGGCAGATTTGGGACTCCCATATATCGACAATTACGTAAAGAATATGCTCCTGCTTCTAATGGAAAATTACGAGTCTGGCAAACAACTCACTTTGGTGGTCATCAGTTTGCCCCGACGTTAGTTGATTTACCCCAAGGTTGTTTGTGGGGACATTTAGAGCCAGATGTATTGGATTTATTAGTGCAAGAAAATGGCTCAGTTTCTCGTTTGCTTCAATACTACCGAGGATGGACTGGTTTAAGCAAATTTGAGCAAATTGCTGAACGCGAAATTTGGATGCAGTCTGGTTGGAGTTGGCTAAATTATTTGAAAGCAGGCAAAATACTGGCGATGGAAAAGGATGGTGAATGGGCAGAAGTTCAGATTGATTTTGCACTTCGAGATGGCAGTACATCAGGTACTTATGAAGCCAGAGTAGAAGTTTGCAGCGAGGTCATGACTGCATTTAACTCAACAAAAGAGATGGAGTTAGAAGCAGTGAAGCAGTATCGCGTTAGCCGTTTGGTCAATGTTCAATAAACAGTAAATCCGAAAACTAAAAAATGACCTCGCAAAAACAATCTCAAATCACTAATGAAATCCTTGAAGGTAATCTTATTAAGTTGATGTTCAAGTTATCAATTCCTAGTACCCTGGGGATATTGATGCTGAGTTTAAATACTTTTATTGATGCTTTATTTGCAGGGAGATTTATTGGTGAAAATGCTTTGGCTGGTATCTCACTTGCAATGCCACTTGTAGGTATAATAAATGGATTTGCTTTATCTATTGGGGTGGGTTCTGCTTCTGTTCTCAGTCGAGCTATTGGTTCTGGAGATATCAAAACTCAGTCCAAAATATTTGGCAATTTAATAGTGATGAGTATTGTTATTTCATTGTTCATCACAATTATTGGTTATTGTTTTGGTGAAGAATTAATTTTATTAATGGGTGGAAGTGGTGAAGTTGCTTTAGAAGGCACAAAATATTTTAAGATTTATGTACTAGGCTCGGTATTTTTGATACTAGCAGAAGCTTGCAGTCAGGTCATAAAATCAGAAGGACAGATTAGGTTAACCTCAATATTTGATTGGCTTTTTGTTTTTGTTAATATTGGATTAAATTATGTGTTTATTAGTGTATTTCATTCGGGAACTCAAGGAATTGCTCTTGCTACAGTTATGGCAATGGTTGTTTATAGCATTGCCAACTTAGCGTATTTTATTTTTGGTAAAAGTTCTATTTCAGTTAATTTTAAAAAAATAGCGATCGCCATAGACTTAATTCGCGCAATTTTATCAGTTGGAATATCAGAATTATTTTATCCATTTGCCATATTAGTTCAAGAATTTGTAGTTTTTAATTTAATTTCTGACTACGGAACAAGTAGTGATATTGCTTTCTTCGGAGCAACAGGCAAAGTCTCTTCATTTGTATTTATTCCCATCATTGGTTTTGCCCAAGCATTACAACCTATAATTGGCATGAACTATGGCGCACAAAATCATGAAAGGATCAAAAAAGCATACTTAACTTTTGCAATTATTGGAACTTTTTTATCAATATTAATTTGGTTGCCTTTACAATTATTTCCAAGGACGTTTTTAGGTATAATTCTTCCAGATGTTAATTTTACCGATAATGATCTAATAAATTTTATAATTTTGACTATTTTAATACCGATATGGCCTTTAGCATACTTTAGCAATACTCTTTTTCTATCTATAGGCAAAGGTAAAACTGTGTTATTAGTAATTGTATTAAGAAGCATAATCTTAACTGTACCATTGGTACTATTGTTTTCCAGAATCTCAGGTGTCAGGGGCATATATTATGGAATGCTTGTTGCAGATGTTTTATTTATGATAATTGTATTTTTATTAACATTTTTAGAATTTCAATTTTTAAGTTCTCTCAAAGTTGAAGCAACCAAATAGGTAAATCTAAAACCACTAATCAAATTTTGACGTACCAGTTATTAAGGTTAATGAACTGGATTTTTACCAAAGTGCAAAGTTTAATTAATTCAAATCAACAGGTTAGTTATGTATCAAGACGACAAAGAAGACACAACAATTTACAAAGTTGTAGTTAATCATGAAGAACAATATTCTATTTGGCCATCTGACCGCGAAAACCCTATTGGTTGGAAGGATGTTGGAAAAGATGGTTTGAAGCAAGAATGTTTGAATTACATCAAAGAAGTCTGGACTGATATGAGACCGCTTAGCCTCCGGAAAAAGATGCAGGAAACATCTGGCAACATTTAGTAAGCAGATGTGCGTTTAAAGAAGAATTCAGAATTCAGAAGTCATACCGTTTCACTTTAATTATGATACAAATACGTTGGTAGGGGCACGGCATTGCCGTGCCCCTACGCGAAATCTATATGTATCAGGGTTTTAGTGAAATGGTATCAGAAGGAAAAATTAGAGAATTAAGAGCCAAAACTAATTCTTTTGGTTTGGTGTTTCACCGTTTATTCATACGCTAGTCACACAGGATTAAAAATTTAATTCTGGCTACTGACTCCTGAATTGTTTTTTGTTAAAAATGGAGATTTTTTATGGTAACATTCTCAATTAATAAAACACGAGTATGGTTTATTACTGGTAGTTCAAAAGGCTTGGGTCGAGCATTAGCAGAAACACTGCTTGAGTCGGGTGAAACTGTAGTGCTAACTGCAAGGAATCCACAGTTAATAGAAGATTTAGCAGCAAGTTTTCCAGAACATACATTGGCGGTGCAACTTGATGTCACCAAACCTGAAGAGGTACGGGAAGCAGTAAAACACGCAATTGCGAAATTTGGACGCATTGATGTACTTGTTAATAATGCTGGATATGGAATTTTAGGGGCTATAGAAGAAGTCAGCAATGAAGAAGTTCGCCGTCAGTTTGAAACAAACTTTTTTGGTGTCTTAGAAGTCCTACGGACAGTACTACCTTGTATGCGACAGCAAGGCAGTGGACACATCATTAATATTTCATCAGTGGGTGGATTTGTGGGCTATGCTGGTACGGGAATTTATAATGGTACTAAATTTGCGGTAGAAGGAATTTCCGAAGCATTAGCTCAGGAAGTTACACCCCTTGGTATCAAAATCACAATAGTCGAACCTGGTGCATTTCGTACAGATTTTGTTACGCGTTCTCTTGTTATCGCTGATATCGAAATCAATGACTATGAACCAGTGATTGGTGAGATGCGTAAAGGTGCGCGGGATATCTTAGATCAGAAATTGGAATTTCAAGAACCAGGCGATCCTAAGAAAGCGGCTTTGGCAATAATTCAAGCAGTTGATAGCGATAATCCACCACTGAGATTGGTGTTAGGAGAAGATGCAATTTATGCCATTAATACTAAACTGGAGTTGGTGAAAGCAGAACTAGATGCTTGGAAAGAAGTATCTGTAAATACTGCGTTTGATGAAGTTGTAGTAGCCAAATAGTGGTATTTTTTTGGTTGCTACAGCGGTTTTCAATTGAAATCCAGGTCGGTGGGTTTTGTTTGTGTAGATGCGGTTTATAACCCAATACGCTTGGGTTAAGGGTTAATGGTGTCGATAATTGGTCTAGAGAAGACGCGATAAATCGCGTCTCTACATGAGGGTTTTGTTGCTCATTCTGAACTGTATTGGTTTATAACCGCCCTTTTAACTTCTGTAATTCTTCTTTGATAGATAAAGGCTGATAACCCAATGCAAATGCTTTAGAACTATCTAAAGAAACATCTGTTGGTCTAGGTGCTGCCATTTTCACATCTTGTTGTCGGCAAGATTTCAGTCCTATGGTGGGGAGTTCAAATACCTCGATTAATAGCCGACCAAAATCATAGCGAGAAATGCGCTCTTTTCCACCCAAGTGAATAATACCGTTAACTTTCTCTAATGCTAATAACAATCCTTTTGCCGCAGTTATTCCACTTACTGGTGTGCGGAATTCATCAATAAATAAGTTTAGTTCTTTCTCGTCTTTTAAAGTTTGAATAAATGGCTGAATAAAACTTTTTGCTGTGGGTGTTGCTGTGCCAAACATTAAGGGCATTCGGCATACTGCGGTCATGGGATATCGCTCTAGCATACCTGCTTCAGCTATGGCTTTTTGCTCGCCGTAAATGTTTACAGGACAGACAGAATCTGTTTCGCAATAAGGAGCATTTAAACCATCAAACACTAAGTCGGTTGAGGTAAAAGCACAAGGAATAGAATTATCCGCACAAAGTCCGGCAATATTGCAGGATGCTGTAACATTAATTGCGTGTGATTCTTCAGGATGAATTTGACAAAAGTTTGGTTGTGACTGAGCAGCGGTATGAATAACTGCTGCTGGTTTGATGGTACTAAATATGTACTGTAATTCTTGAAAGTCTGTCAAGTTAACTTTTAATATTTTAACGCCAGGAATTTCTATAGGATGGGATAAATAAGTAGCATAAATTTCCCATTCTTGTTTTGCAAGCTGGCAAAGATGCCATCCTAAAAAACCACTAGCTCCAGTAATTAATAATCTTTTCATGCTTCATTGAATGAAATAATATTTATTATGGGAACCACAAGTCTCTCCCAATACTCTGGAACTGAAACCGCCCAAAGCCAAGGAATTGACCGTGGGATTTTTCACCTGGTGGAAATGCTGTGACACCTAGTAAATAAACACCAGAAAAACTGGGATTACTTATGGGGCGCAGGCCAATTGTAATTGTTTGTCCTGGAGTCACAGGTGGGTCAAAGTTCACAGTTATTGTGCGTGTTTTGCGTTCTCTGGTAACTGGGCCTAGTGTTAATTTCGCTCCTTTGCGATCGCGTGTTCCCACAAATGCACGGGTATCATCAAGATGGTATTGTATATTCTCTCCTCCTTCACGTTGAGCGATCGCCACCTTCTGAAGAGATTCTCCAGCATTTTCCGGCACAGCGATCGTAAAGTAGTAAGTCCCGCCTGGAAAATTTACATCTTTGTAAATAGTTATGGCCTCAACCAGTCTTGGCGGTTGGACAAAATAGACTATACCATCTCTGAGTTGCACTGCTTGAGTCACTGGAACAGTAACTTCCGCAGTACCAATTGCCAACGAAAGTGTTATGCCAAACAAAGTTGCAACGCGCATGGTTCGATATAAATTACGTAAATAGACAAAAGTGTTAATTGAGTAAAAAAACACCCTCATTTCAATTCTAATTCTTTGGGAATGAGTGACTTGGGAATCAGAGAAGCTTGTTTTTCCCAATCAGAAGGTTTCGTGTACCACCAAGCCCAAGCAATTAAAACTGCTTGAAAAGGAAGTCTGACAACGTGTACCCAAGGTGAATCTGGTATATATTCGAGCTTAATATGATTAACCGCCATATTGATATTGGCAGGGAAAACCGCAATAAAAAGAGCAATAAGTCCCCAAGCAGCAGCTTGACTTACAGGCGGGACTAATAACCCAATACCACCCAAAATTTCATAAAAACCACTCAGATAAACTAATTCCAAAGGATAAGGAAGTTGCGGTGGCATAATTTTGACGTATGGTTCTGGAATCAGAAAGTGTGTGACTCCAACCACAATAATTGCTATAGCAAGGATTACACGCAAACGTTCCTTATGCTTACTCATCTGTTTTGCCTCATTATATACTTACCCTCATAACTTCAGTTTGACCGACAAATGCTAATCTAGCTTGAGTCAATAGGATGAAAATGTCATTTGTAAATAACCAATAAACCTGTTCCAAAAATCTCCTTTGCGTTCTCTTCTCTGCGCCTCTGCGCCTCTGCGTGAGACAAAAAACATGAACAACGCCTTCAACCGACTCGCACCCTTCATCCAACAATATATTTACCATCACCAGTGGACTGAATTACGACCAGTCCAAATTGCCGCTTGCCAAGTCATATTTGACACCGATGCTCACTTACTAGTTGCTGCTGCAACTGCTGCCGGTAAAACAGAAGCAGCCTTTCTCCCAGTTTTGACTTTATTACACACCTACCCTGCTAGTACCATAGGTGCGTTATATATTAGTCCCATCAAAGCATTAATTAATGACCAATTTGAGCGTCTCAACGACTTACTCAAAGAAGCAGATATTCCAGTTTGGCACTGGCACGGCGATGTTTCTCAAACTCGAAAAAATAAACTTTTAAAAAATCCTCAAGGCATTCTCCAAATTACACCAGAATCTCTAGAAAGTTTGTTAATTAACAAAAATAACGACCTACTTCGCTTATTTGGTGATTTAAGGTTTGTGATTATCGATGAAATTCACGCATTTATGGGTTCAGAACGCGGTTGTCAAATTATTTGTCAATTACAACGTTTAGCAAAAGCCACACAAAAACAACCCCGCCGTATTGGTTTGTCGGCAACTCTCGGCGATTATTGTATAGCTGAAGAGTGGTTGCGTTCTGGAACCGATAAGCCAGTAATTACTCCCAAAATAGATGGAATAAAACGCCAAATAAAACTAGCTATTGAACATTTTTATATTAATGATGAAGTTGATGAATCAGAGGCAACAGCTTACGAACAATATATTTTTAACCTCAGCAAATCTCGCAAATGCCTAATATTTGCAAATAATCGCACGCGCACCGAATCTATAATTGCATCTTTGCGAAAAATTGCCACAGAACAAAAATTACCAGATATCTATCATGTCCATCACGGGAGTATATCTGCTAGTTTGCGGCAAGCGGCTGAAAATGCCATGCGCGAACCCAACAATCCTGCTGTGACTGCTGGAACTCTAACTCTGGAATTAGGCATAGATATCGGTCATTTAGAGCGAGTCATTCAGTTAGATTCACCTTTATCTGTAGCTAGCTTTTTACAGCGCTTGGGACGCAGTGGTAGAAGAGGTGAAGCTGCTGATATGCGCTTTATTTGTGCTGAAGAACAGCCATTATCAGAAGCTTCTCTGCCAGAACAAATTCCCTGGCAACTTTTACAATGTATCGCTATTATTCAGCTTTATATGGAGGAAAAGTGGATTGAACCAATTAAACCGATTAAATATCCTTTGAGTTTGCTTTATCATCAAACAATGAGTATTTTAACAGCAACGGGGGAAATTTCACCTAATGCTTTAGCTAAACAAATTTTTAGTCTGCCACCCTTTGCTGCTATTTCCCAAGAAGATTTTCGGCTATTGCTACGTTATTTAATTGATATCGGTCATATTCAACATACTGAACAAGGGAAATTAATCCTGGGTTTGGCAGGAGAAAAAGTAGTGAGAAAATTTCAGTTTTATGCTGTGTTTGCTGAGCAACAAGAATATATTGTGAAGCATGGTACAACGGAAATTGGCAGTATTGCTGCGCCGGTTCCTGTTGGTAATCAATTTGCTTTAGCTGGGAGAACTTGGGAAGTTGTAGAAGTTGACTTCAAGAAAAGAGCTATTGTTGTCAAACAAGCTGAGGGTAAAGCTAGTATTTATTGGCGTGGTGGCGGTGGGACTATTCATACAAGAGTTTTGCAACGAATGCGGCAAGTTTTATTTGAGGATGTTGAGTATAGTTATTTGCAAAAGAATGCTTTGCAAAGATTACAGGCGGTTCGTCAATTGGTGCGGGGAGTGGAATTAGAGAAGCAGAATATTTTGAAGTTGGAAAAAGGTAAATGTTGTATTTTTCCTTGGATGGGTACTGTTGGTTATCGCACTTTGGAAAGATTGCTTAACTCTTGGTGTCGGGAATCGTTGGAAATTAAAAGTATTGGTGGGGTGAGTCCTTATTATTTGACAATTAAATTAGGTAAAGGTAAATTTGAATATCTTTCTCGTGAAATTGCTTCATTATGTGAGCAAAGGATTAGCGCAGAAGATTTAGTTAGTAGTTCAGAAGCGCCGGAAATTCAAAAGTATGATGAATTTATTCCTCATCCACTTTTACGGAAGGCTTTTATTAATGATTATTTAGATATGGAAGAAGTGCGGCAAGAGGTGGCAAAGTGGTAAAAGTGTGAGAATTCAGAATTCAGGAGTCAGAACTCATATCGTTTCTTTATGAGGCTGCGCCAAATATTAGATTTTTTCAACGCAAAGGTACGCTGAAGTTAGCGCAAAGGGGCGCTGAGGTTAATTCGCTACATTCCAAAATAAATAGGCGCATCTTCATAGAGAATTGGTATCTGTTGAGAAGTTCTCACGGATGGGATGGTGTGGCTGTACGCTTAGTAGCAATAAGTTGGTATCGACAAGATAAGTCACTTAAATATCTTCAGACTCGTCATCATCGTATATTCCTGCCCGACTTAAAGCATACTCTGATAACAAGGGCGTATCTCGTCTATGGCTCTCTGCCCATTCCCGAAAAGCTGTTATCCACTCAATAGCCGTCGCAGTTTTGTAAAATGGTTGCTCCTGTTTTGATTTCATCAACTGCTCAAGCAATGCATCCAAATGTGGCTTAACCACTTCAACAGGGAGCTTAGTGACGTTTGCTAACACCTGCACAACGCTTTCTAACTCTTCTCTGTCAGCCTCTGGGGGTAATGGTAGTATTTGATTGTTATTGTTGACTACGCTATCAGTTTCCACAAATAATACTGAAATTACTTCCTAGTTTAATTATCATGGTTTTAAGCACCACAGGCAAAACCAGAGAAATGGAATTACTGGGGTAGTCGCTTGCTGGCAGGAATAATGATTAATTTACAAATTTCTGAAGGCCTTAAATGTTAGACTTTACAAGTCGCGATGCGAGAGAAAAGAACCCCCCAATGCGCCTGAATGCGCCACCCTGGGAGGTATCCGGGAAGGTGTCCCACAGGCGCTAAGGTATCAAAAGTACAATTGTTGTAAGTTATCCAGTTACTATCCATTCTCCATCCTACGCAATCGCCAAACTTTTCCCACGCTTGTTTGTTATATTTACCATCAGGCTTACCACCAACGCTGAGGTAAATTTCCTTCTGAACCCTGAAGCCAAAGCGTCCATTGCTATATTTTACCCACAAGCGGTCAATTGTGCGGAGGTCTTTGCAAGGAAAGTTTAATAGTTCTTCTCTTCTAATCCAATCACCTTTTTTACGACGTACAGCTTGAAGCATCACTAAATAAGTTTCATAATCAGCATCCTTCCATTTTCCTGCTGCTAGGTAGTTTCTTAGTTTTTTGTAATCTACCCCTACTTCTGAACTCAAATCATCAGATTTAGTTTGGTCATCAGATGTAGTTTGGTCATCAGATGTAGTTTGGTTAAATAAGGAAATGAACCATTCTTTCATCGTTTTTGGGCGTTCATTTTCTTTTAACTTCATTATTTTAACATTCGATGTCTTTTGGTTAACTAATAGATTTAACCATTCTTCCATCGTTTTTGGACGTTCATTTGCTTCTAACCTTATTCCCTCAAGAATTGCACGATTTAATTCCTCGCTAATACTTCGGTTGTGTTGCTTTGGTTCAATTAAATCAACTTGATGATATTTGCGATCCCAAGAACTTGTAGGCTTTTTACCGATTACTACATAGTAAAGTGTTGCTGCCAAACCATAAATATCAACTGTTGGTTCTTTGCTACCGTTGAATTGCTCATAAGGAGCAAAATGTTCATTGCCAAACCTTTTAGAAAAAGAAGTTGCAGGAGCAATATCTCCAGCTAAACCAAAGTCTATTAAAATAGGCTGGTTACCACTTCGCAACATGATATTGCCGGGATGAATATCACGATGTACTATTGAATTTTCATGCATCGCTGCTAATGCATTACCAATTTGGCAAATATATTTTATAGCTTCTGTTTCTGGTAGTGGTGTTATTACTTCACCTTCGATTAAATCAAATAAATTTTTACCAGCAATGAACTCCATTACTAAGCAGGGTGTCTTGCTGTCGCCTTCTTCAAAATAATCAATTACCCGCACAATATTTGGATGAGGTGCTTGGCAAAGTTGCCCTAATAATTCAGCTTCTTGGATAAATTTCTCTACATAGCGGGGATATTGTCTATCCCGTATGAGGCGCATGTTAGGAGTTTTAATTACAACTGGTAGGTTAATTCGGCTGTGTACGGCTTTATAGGTGATGCCGAAAGCACCTTGTCCTAATTCGTCTTCAATGATGTATTTACCATTGTGTAGTTGATGACCTTTATTCCAGTACATATTTTTATTAGTTAGAAGTTTTTTTTATCTCACGCAGAGGCGCAGAGGCGCAGAGAGAAGAATGAGATAGGAGTTAATTTGGCGGTTTTGTTGGGAGTGGTGTTGGTGTTGATTTTTCTGTAGGTGAAGGCAAAAGTTTGATGAAAAAGTCTCGAATATCTCCTTGGAAAATTCCTGTGAATATTGCTATTATTGCAAGAATTAAACCTATTATTCCAATCCATAAACCTAAGGCATCATAATTAATTTGTGTTGGTTGTAGCTGGACAACAGGTGTAGGTTTTAATCCCAGTGAATCTAGCCAAGCTTCAATACACTGGGGGCGTTTTTTGGGATCTAAATCCATTGCCCAAAGAATATCACGATTGATGTTATGGCTAATTTGAGGATTCAATTGTGTTGGTTCTGGTAATGGAGTATGATTTTGCAGGCGTTCTTTGGCGCTGGTTGGTACTTGTCCTGTCAATAAGTTGTAAAGTGTGGCTGCAAGTGAATAAACGTCGGTATACGCCCCTAGTTCAATTGTGTGTGAATACAGTTCGGGTGGTGTAAAACCTGCTTCGGCTTCTGTTTCTAGATTGCTGACACTCAGCTTTTTACTGTCGATTCCCCGTGCTAGCCCAAAGTCAATTAACACAGCTTCTTTTGAACCAGCCCTAATCATAATATTGGCTGGTTTGATATCTCTATGCACCAAGTTATTTTGATGGACTACCGTTAACGCTTCGCCGATTTGTTGGATGTATTGTAGGGCATCTGCTTCTGCCAAAATATTCTGTGGGCGATGGGCGAGATCGATTCCGGCGATGTACTCCATCGCTATGCACCACAAATCGTCCTCCTGAAAGGGATCTTCCAAGAGGCGCACAATATGAGGATGTTTGCATTTAGCCAGTTTGAAGGCTTCTTGGACAAATCTTTCCTGCAACCTTTTGAAGTCTGGTTGGTTCAATAATTGATCGTCTAAGGTTTTGACGACAATGCGATCGCCTTTTTCATCTTTGGCGAGATAAGTAATGCCAAAACGTCCCCGCCCTAATACACTTTCGAGGGTATATTTACCCCCCTGCAACTGCTTCGGAACTGCCCAAACCATCAGCTTGACTGTGAGACACTTGTGTTAATTTTGGCATAAATAGCCCTCACGCCTGTAGAATAAGGCAAAAGTAAAAAGTAAGAACAATTATGCTGCAAGCTTTTTACCTACAGCAGATTTCAAATTGGTGAAGTACACAACGATTCGTCTCAAAGCCAGGAAGAAAGCGTGTTTTACTTCTGAATTCTGTTAGCGTAGCGGGGCGTAGCCCATTCTGACTCCTGAATTCTGATTTAAGGCAAAAACCGATCTAAAGCAGCTTTTAATTGTTCAATTTCAACTTCCATATTGCCTTCTTTTGCTGCTCTAGCAATACATTCGGTTAAATGTTCATCCAAAACAATTCGCGCTACCCGATCTAATGCGCCTCGCACTGCGGCTATTTGTAATAAAACATCAGGACAAGGACTACTTTGCTGCACCATTGTTTTAATACCACGAACATGTCCTTCTATCCGCGATAACCGATTGACAATTCGCCGTAATGACTCTTCGCTATGGATATGAGGATGGCTTAACTCTCCATGCTCAGGAGTATGATCTAGATGTTCGTGGTCTGTATCGTGATTATGGGAGTGTTCTGCTTGCTGGGATGTTGGCAAGGATTCTTTACCTAATCGGTTTGAGCCATTCATGGGTTATCAAAGGACTTGTAGTACTAAGATCCTAGCCTAGTAGTTGACCGAAAATTGGGGAGTGGGGGATGAGGGGGATGAGGGGGATGAGGGGGATGAGGGGGATGAGGGGGATGAGGGGAGTTAAAATTTTGTTCATCTAGTTCAAAGTCTCATTAATGGAGTTCAAAGACTCATTAATGGAGTTCAAAGTCTCATTAATGGAGTTCCAAGTCTCATTAATGGAGTTCAAAGACTCATTAATGGAGTTCAAAGTCTCATTAATGGAGCTCAAAGCCTCATTAATCTAGCTTACAGCTATTTTCAGGTAAATAGACCACGCGGCAAGGGCACAGCAGTGCTGTGCCCCTACGACAGATGTGGTTCAAATACATGAAAACTGCTGTAAAGACTCGTTAACAGTGTTCAAATACTCCCTCATCCCCCTCATCTCCCTCATCTTCCCCACTCCCCACTCCCCACTCCCCACTCCCTACTGACGATTCGCTCTCTCTTGGGGAATAATCTCGGTTACTACTCTACCGCCAGAATTTCCACCTTTGACAACAATATTTTCTGTTTGCAAATTACCAACGGCTGTTTCACCGGTAAAATTTAACGGTGGGTCAATTTGTCGATAAACTATATTTCCCTGAGCTTCAAGTAATTTATTGTCTAAATACCAAGTTAGTTTATCAGATCTCAAAGACTGGCGACGCTGACCAATGGCGTTGACGTTACCTGTTAAATAAACCGTTTTTTGCGGTATTTTCATTTCACCTTGATTGGCGGTAACGATGACATTTTCCACTCGCTGGAACATGCGGGTAGGGGAGTTTGTGGTGATGGTTTCTGTGTTCATGTTCCAGGTCATAGAGTTACTAGCTATTTGCAATGGCGGGTCTAGTAAATCTAATTGGGCATTTTTTTGGATGGTGGCAATTTTGGTTTTTAAGTTGACTTCGGCTGCATTTCCTTTGCCGCGATCGCTAATTTTATTATTTTTATAGCGGTCAATTTCAATGGGGCGATCGGCAATTAATTTTTCTTCTTTAATATTCCAATTCAAATGCTCTGTTCGCATTTGCAGCTGGGGATCGGCGGACTTTGCTATTACTCCTCCAGAAAATTCCATCCGTTGTTCCCGAGTTTTAACTCGCGCTTCTTGTGCTACTGCTTGTAGTTGTTTATGAGTACCATTAATTTGGTTGCGGACAATCAACAAATCTTCTTGGGGATGCCATTCTAGTTCATTACCCTGCAACACAATTCCATTTTTCGGGTCTGTAGCAAGTATTTTTCCCTTGAGAAATAGCTGCTTTCCATTTTGTTCAATGTCTGCTACATCGGCTTTGACTTGGTAAACAACTTTACCATCTTGGTACAGTTCTCCATAGGGATTTTCCGCCTGACCAATTTGTTTTTCTTTGGTGTATTTTGCCCGTTTAGCTTGGACTTTCCAAATCGGTCTTCCGACTTCATCTGCTTGTTCTAAGGTGACATCAAAGAATGTCAATTTACTATCTTGGTTAGATGAATCAGGAGTATTTTCTGGAGAAGCTGTGGGAGATTTCCCCCACAGCTAACTAATCCAATTCCTAAAAAAAGGTCAAAAGCAAAATAAAGAAAGAAGAGAGTCGGGGAGTGGGGGAGGGGGATGAGGGGGCAGGGGGGCAGGGGAGGCAGGGGAGAATAACTCTTAACTCCTAATTCCTCACTCCCAATGCCCAATGCCCAATGCCCAATGCCCCATGCCCCATGCCCCTGCCCTTCTACCTCTCTCGCTTTATGATTAAACTGATACTTCATTCTTGGATTTCCAGATGTCCATCGCTAGTTCTTGGGTCTTCCAAAAATCCCATACTCGATAACGGTCGATATGGATAGCTTTGACGAGGGGTTTTTTGAATATCCTCTTTGATGGCTTCTAAATCAATGTAGCGATCGCTTACATTAATTAAGCTGTCACTAGTCATGGAACGCAAACTCACCACCTCTACCCTTACACCACGATAGCTCACGGAATTTACTGCATAAGCCAAATCGCCATCACCGCTGACTAAAACTGCGGTATCATAGGAATCGACTAACGCCATCATATCGACTGCTATTTCTACATCCAGGTTGGCTTTTTTAGAGCCATCTGGCAGTTGCACCAAGTCCTTAGCGATTACTCGATAGCCATTGCGACGCATCCACAGCAAAAACCCCTGTTGCTTCTCGTTTGTCCGGTCTACACCAGTGTAGAAAAAAGCTCTCAGTAGGCGAGAACCTCCAGTTAATCGACACAACAACTTCGTGTAATCGATTTCAATTCCTAATTGTAATGCAGCGTAAAATAGATTTGAGCCATCAATAAATATGGCAACCCTACCCCGATTCTCCAAAACTTGTTCTGGCGTAAATATCGAGTCATTTTCTAAATTATTCAACATTGTTGTCATACCTCAGTTTTTATCCCTGTTATTTTTGATACAAAATACCCAGTTTTACTTTCTAGTCACAGCGGTTTATGATAATGTTCCGGGGCTAATTAAGTTCAGCCCCGATAAATTTTTACCAGAGAATTAGAAATTGAACAAAATCAGAATTTGATATTGACTAATCGTTTTTTAGCTGTTCTATGCGTTTGAAAATTGGTTGGGGTGTACCCAACTTTTGTTTACTTGATAGTACTCCCCACGCTGCATGGGTAGCAAAAGGAGCATTCAGTGAAGTTTCTATTTGATCGTTAAAGTTTATTCCAAAGCCCAGTTGCCGATAAATATCGCTACTGATGTTCGGAATAATTGGAGATAGTAGATAAGCTGCTAGTCTAACCGATTCTAGAACTGCGTACAGAACTTTCTCGACTTCCTGCTGTTGTCCCTGTTTATATAATGACCAAGGAGCTTGTTCATCTATAAACTTATTGCTGGCTTGCACCAGTAAAAGGACGGATTCGCAGGCTTGATTGAAAGCTAGCTGCTCATAGGCTTGTTTTACCTGTTCTCCCAGACGTAAACCAATTGTTTTCAAAGGATTTTCGTCAGAGATTGTTTCGTTGCCGATTGGTGGTACATTATTTTCAGCACAGTATTTCTTCACCATGTTCAAGGTGCGATTGAGCAAGTTACCTAAGTCATTCGCTAAATCTGCATTCAGAACATTAATGAACCTAACTTCATTAAAATCTCCATCCTTGCCAAATTCGATTTCCTTAAGGAAGTAATAACGAACGGCATCACTACCATAGCGTTGGACTAGATCTACAGGATCGAGGGTGTTACCCAGACTTTTGCCCATTTTCTGACCATCTTTAGTCAAAAAGCCATGTCCAAATACTCGGTCTGGCAAGGGGAAACCGGCTGATAACAGCATTGCTGGCCAATAAACTGCATGGAAACGCAGAATATCTTTACCAATTAAATGCAAATTAATTGGCCACCACGTCTGTAGAGCATTTGCTAAAGTCGGTTCTGCATCTGGTTCGAGTAATGCGGTTACATAACCCAGTAGTGCGTCAAACCAAACATAAAGGGTGTGCTTGGGATCGGTTGGTACTGGAAAACCCCAATCTAAATTCACCCGTGAAATTGAAAAGTCTTGCAGACCTTGATTGACAAAGCTTAGGACTTCATTACGCCGAGTTTCTGGTTGAATAAAATCTGGTTTTAACTGATAAAATTCTGTCAGTTTATTTTGATATTTAGATAAGCGGAAAAAATAGTTTTGTTCGTCTCGCCACTCGACTTCTTTGTTAGTATGAATTGGGCAACGGTGTCCTTCTAAAAGTTCCCGTTCTTCTTTGAATTCTTCACAGGATACGCAGTACCAGCCTTGTTGTTGTCCTTGATAAATATCCCCAGATTCCCATACTCGCTCGAAGAATTCTTTGACGATCGCTCCATGACGAGGTGCTGTAGTCCGACTAAAGCGATCGTATTGAATATCAAGCAACTTCCACAAACTTACAAAGCTAGGCACAATTTCATCGCAAAAATCTTGTGGGGCTTTCCCTAAAATTTCTGCCGATCGCTGAATCTTCTGCCCATGCTCATCTGTACCCGTAATTAATAGTACCTGATGCCCCAACAACCTATGAAATCGTGCTACTACATCGGCAGCGATCGTTGTATAAGCACTGCCTATATGAGGGACATCGTTTACATAATATAGGGGTGTTGTCAGTGCAAATGTCTTTTGTGTTTTATTCACTAGATTCATGCAAAATAAAATCAACTTATTAAAACGTTTTACATCTTAGTTTTGTCGGCAAAACCACGCAATTATATAACATTACTACCATTTTTTCCAATAACACCTTAATATTAGCAAATTTATCCGGTCAGCAATTGTTTTATAATATGCATTAATTCAACTGATTTTTGCCGAAAATACAGAAATTTACTATTAGATAATTTTTGGGAATACTTTTTATTACATAATATTATTGTGTTGAAGAATACATAATACACAGATGCGGAAAATCTACCTCTGTTTATAGATTCAGACATTTCTATCTTAAGACGGTCATGGCAGTAGTAAAGAAATGTAAAAATTAAATTAAGATAAACTGCCATATTTAACGGACTATATATTGATTAGGTATGAGTCTAAATAGCCCTCAGTTGATTTCCCACGCTTTGTTAGCAGGGCTTTCAACACAAATGTTTCGCTATTACGAAGATCGCATTCCGCGAGATGCTAGCGTCTTGGTAGTCAGCAATCACCGCAGCTTTATGGATGCACCGATTTTAATGGCAGCCTTATCGAATCCAATTCGCTTTGCTTGTCATCACTACATGGGACAAGTGCCGATCATGCGCGAGATTGTTACCGGACAATTGGGGTGTTTTCCTTTGGAAGAAGCCCAAAACCGCCAACAAAGCTTTTTTGTGCAGTCGCAGATGCTATTGCAGTCTCGGCAGATGGTAGGAGTATTTCCCGAAGGAACAGAACCAATGGTGAAATTTACAGTGCCAAACACAGTGGGTGAATTTCAGCGGGGATTTGCTCATTTGGCATTGCGGGCTGATGTGGAGGATTTAGCAATTTTGCCAGTTGCGATCGCATCTTTAGAAGAAGTAAACACTTCTGGTTTTCCCCTGAGGCTGTTGAGTTTATTCGATCCTTCAGAACCTTTATTTAAGCAACCAGGTTGGCATCCTTTGGTAGTTTATCGCCGAGTTGCTGTGTTAATCGGTCGTCCTTATTGGATTACGCCCCAACATCAAAAAACATATCATGGCAAACAAGCTAGAACTGTTGTGGCTGAACTAACTCAATATTGCCACAACGAAGTTAGCGACTTACTGCGTCAAGGGTGAGACGATTTTGGATTTTGGATTTTGGATTTTGGATTGTCGCTGCGACTTTGAGTTGGTTGCTGTAAGACTGTTTTTGCATCTTGTCAAAAGCAGCCAACCATCAACAGTCCAAAAGTTTTATCATTAACCAATGACCAAGTGACCAATGACCAATGACTACCCCAGAAGTTGAACTCAAGCCTTGTTTCCTTACGCCCACACGATTACGACCAGAGTATCCGCTGTTTGTATATTTACCAGGAATGGATGGAACAGGTCAATTATTGCGATCGCAAACCGCTGGATTAGAAGTTGGTTTTGATGTCCGCTGTTTCGCAATCCCCCGTCAAGATCTCACCACCTGGGATGTGCTAACTAACAATGTATTAGACTTGATCCACGCCGAATTAGAAAAAAGCCCCCAGAGGACAGTTTATTTGTGTGGTGAGTCATTTGGGGGTTGCTTGGCGATGAAAGTGGCGATTCAAGCACCGCATTTATTTAAACGAATTATTTTAATTAACCCAGCTTCAGCCCTTCAGCTTCGCCCTTGGTTGAATTGGGCATCGCAAATTACTTACTTAGTCCCATCAGGATTGTATGATGTTGGCGCACTGGGGTTACTACCATTTTTAGCATCTCTGCCACGGATTTCTCGCAGCGATCGCCATGAACTCTTAAGAACTATGCGTTCTGTTCCGTCAGAAACGGTTCTTTGGCGATTGTCTTTACTCCGGGAGTTTGAGATTGATGAAGAGCAATTGCGCCAGTTAACGCAACCAGTTTTGTTGATTGCCGGTGGTAGCGATCGGCTTTTACCTTCTGTAACAGAAGTCCAGCGCATAGCGAATATCATACCAAATACTGAGATTGTAGTGCTGCCCGACTGCGGACATGCTTGCTTGCTAGAAGAAGATATTAATCTCTATGAAATCCTTAAGGATAACGACTTTTTAGAAAGTAAAGCTGATATCGGTAAAGAGCAAGAGGTGAGAGGATAGGATGAAGGGCGATCGCATTTTATTCAAGCTTTAGCCTGTTAGTTACTGAGAGCTATCCAACTTCAAAGCTCGCATTAAAAAGGCGATCGCTCTTTTGCCAAAATGAACAGGTTTGTTCTCACGCTATTCAGTTTCTTTGAGCCACTCCTCATAACCACAAACAAGCAAACGCTGTTTCACTTTGTCAATCGCTTCAGCCTTTGGCACATCAGTTGTTACTACACGATACACATCATTGAGAACAAGGTTATAATTTATTTCTGTGCAGTGAGATACGATTTCTGCTAAGTTTCGATCTGACATTTCATCATAAAGTAATGCCAACAATGGTAAATAGTCTTGTGTTTCTATTCCATTGGGAAAAGCACACTGAATCATTTTATAAGTACTTAAAAGATAAGGTGCAATAGTAATTTGCATAGTTAATTTCCTGTTAAAGGGCAAGGCAGATGGATATACACATTGAACTTTACACCCTGAGAAAGTGCTGCTCTGACCGCTTTAGCATCTGCTGTCATTGTCAAAATGCCTAAACGATCCCCTGTTCCTAAAATGATGATATCATTCCTGCCCAAACTCCTAGTCGGCTGTAAGTTTAGGGCTACAGTTGAGGGATTGTCAGGTATGATATTTAATCTTTGGATTAATCTACTTGCTCTGGCTTGTTCTGATACTCCACCTGACCATTGAATAATATCAGTAACTTCTTTCAACGCTGTTTGAGTGATTACCATTTGTTGTCCTTGTACATATTGTCGTAATTCATAGCGTACAGGTGAGCCTTCAGAGATAAAGGCAAACACAGTGCCTGTGTCTAGATTGACCATTTAAACGCCATACTCAACGGGATTATTTTATGGGAGTGAGGTGACTTTCGGTAAAAGTGTCACAGGAATTGTTAATCCATAACTTGTACTTGTTGGGAGATGTCAAGCCGATCGCACTTTCGCTACAAACTTAAAGAGAGGCTTTACAGGATGGTGTCAAGCAATGGCAAATCAACCCCAAAAAACAGAAGTGAACGAGTTAGTCCAGTCACGCGCAGAAACAAAGAAAGTCGAAATCACGGCTCAATCATCAGTGGAAAATCAACCGTCTATATTAGAGGATTTTGCCAAAACTGTTGCTGACACGGGCAAAGCAGTTATAGACACAGCAATAGGTATTGGAGAAGCAGCAACAAAGCAAACACACAAGTTAATTGAGCAAACAACTCAAGCTGGTGGTACAGTTGTGAATCGCCTGAGCGAAAATTGGCTGATTAGAACACTATCTGGGGTCTTAAATCTCAATTGGCTGTTTGGCGCTACTGATGTTGTTGATTTAGAAAAAGCAGAAGTGGCGGTAAACAAACTCAAGCAACAATATCCCAATGAATCACCCAGCCAAATTGCTCACCGCATCATGATGGACAAAGCAGCAAGAGCCGGTGGGATTGGTTTGGCAACGAGTATTTTACCGGGATTTGCGCTGACATTTTTGGCAATTGATTTAGCAGCGACAACAAAATTGCAGTCAGAAATGGTTTATGAAATTGCATCTGACTATGGGCTAGATTTAAAAGATCCAGCCCGTAAAGGTGAAGTTTTGGCGATTTTTGGTTTGGCTTTGGGTGGAGGCCGTCTGTTGAAAGCTGCGGGATTAGGCTTGTTGCGAAATGTGCCCTTTGCGGGTGCTGCGATCGCCGTTAGTTCAAATGCGACGATGATCTATTCATTGGGATATGCTGCTTGTCGATTTTACGAAGCTAAATTAGATGAATCAACTTCCCTCAATTCTCCAGAGACACTAGCAGCATTAAAAGAACAGAGTGAAGAGTATCTCCAAAGTGCGATCGCTCAACAAGCCGTCATGGATCAAATTTTAGTTCACATGATCCTCGCCAGTCATCCCGAAAAAACTTGGTCAGAAATTTTGCCAGAATTGCAAACTGCAAATTTAAGTCCTACCTCCCTAAATGCCATTGCCGAAAACATCAAATCGCCCAAGCCTTTAGATACACTGCTCAATGAGCTAACCCGTGATTTTGCCATACCATTATTAGCCCAGTGTTACAAAATTGCCCAGCTTGACAACCAGACTACACCAGTTGAACAAGAAATAATTACTGCGATCGCCAGCAGATTTAACATTGATATAAATGAAATTGGGGACTAGGGACTGGGGATTGGGGACTGGGGACTGGGGATTGGGGGATTGAAAGTTTACCCGTTGGTGTCAACTTACAGCAGTTTTCACCTATTTGAATCACATCTGTCGTAAGGGCACAGCAATGCTGTGCCCCTACCGCGTGGTTTATTTACACCAATGAAGTTTACCCATCCCCCAGTCCCCATCCCCCAGTCCCCATTCCCCAGTCCCCAATCCCCAGTCCCCATTCCCCATTCCCCTCACCATGAAACAAAAATTTTGAGCAATACTGGTACAAGAACGAATATTTTACATAAAATCCCGAAATGACAATTCAACCTAGTGATACGCCTTTGCTAGAGTGGGCAGGCGACAGTTTGGCAATTGGATTATTTGAAGATGCAGTAGAGTTAACCGGAGAACTGGCAACTTTGGATCAAAAGTTTGCCGGAGTCTTGAAAGAACTGATTGCTGAAGAGGAATTTAAAGGTAAAGCTAACAGCACTATTTTCACCCGTGTGGGCACTGGTGGCGGAGTTCGGAAAGTTATTCTAGTAGGTTTAGGAAAACCAGAAGCACTCAAACTAGATACTCTACGACGCGCTGGGGCTGCGGTAGCCAGAGTAGGCAAAAAGCAAAAAAGCAAAATTCTCGGTTTTAGTTTTCCATTGTGGAATAACGATCCAGGCGCAAGTGCCCAAGCGATCGCTGAAGGTGTAGAATTAGCTCTTTACCAAGATATTCGCTTTAAATCAGAACCAGAAGATAAAGGATCGCAAATAGAAACCGTAGAATTACTAGGTTTCGCTGGACAAGAAGCAGCCATCAACCGCGCCCATCAAATTGTTTCTGGGGTAATCTTGGCACGGCAGTTAGTAGCAGCCCCAGCCAATGCGGTAACACCGATTACTTTAGCAGAAACGGCCCAAGCGATCGCCACAGAATACGGTTTACAGCTGCAAATTCTCGAACGAGAAGACTGTGAAAAGTTGGGTATGGGTGCTTTTTTGGGAGTAGCCCAAGCTTCTGATTTGCCACCGAAATTTATTCACCTCACTTACAAGCCAGAAGGTACACCGAAAAAGAAACTCGCAATTATTGGCAAAGGTTTAACCTTCGACTCCGGCGGACTTAACATTAAAGGTGCTGGTAGTGGCATCGAAACCATGAAAATTGACATGGGCGGTGCAGCTGCAACCTTGGGTGCGGCAAAAGCGATCGCTCAAATCAAGCCAGATTCCGAAGTTCACTTTATCTCAGCGGCGACTGAAAACATGATTAGCGGTCGCGCTATGCACCCAGGAGACGTTCTCACAGCATCAAACGGCAAAACAATCGAAGTCAACAACACTGACGCTGAAGGACGTTTGACCCTAGCAGATGCCTTAGTGTATACCGACAAATTGGGATTAGATGCGATCGTTGATTTAGCCACCCTTACAGGTGCCAACGTCATCGCCTTGGGTGAGGATATTGCTGGCTTATATACTACCGATGATGCAGTAGCTGCCCAATTGGAAAAAGCTGCCCAAACTTCAGGCGAGAAGATTTGGCGGATGCCAATGGAAGAAAAATATTTTGAAGGGCTGAAATCTGGCATCGCCGACATGAAAAACACCGGTCCGCGTCCAGGTGGTTCCATTACCGCCGCCCTTTTCCTCAAAGAATTCGTGAAAGAAACTCCTTGGGCGCACTTAGATATAGCCGGCCCAGTGTGGACAGATAAAGAAAACGGCTACAACAGCGCCGGCGCAACTGGCTACGGCGTTCGGACGCTGGTTGACTGGGTATTGGGAACTGGGGAGTAGGGAGTAGGGAGTAGGGAGTGGGGGAGATGAGGGAGCAGGGGAGGCAGGGGAGGCAGGGGAGGCAGGGGGAGAAATAACCCATGCCCCACTCCCCACTCCCCACTCCCCACTCCCCATTCCCTAGTCTTCAACAATTCGTGCTATCTTAGGCCAGCCATCTGGTAAAATTTGTAAGGTTTCTAGAAGCTCTAAGCAATGGGATCGACTCGTGTACGGATCGCAATTGACGCAATGGGAGGGGATCATGCACCCGCTGAAATTGTTGCTGGCGCATTGCGAGCAAGGGAAGAATTGGGTGTAGATGTATTGTTGGTTGGTGATCCCCAACAAATTGAAGCTGCCTTACCGCCAAAAACCAATTTAGGGCAGGTGGAGATCGTGACCGCACAGGAAGCGATCGCAATGGATGAGGAGCCTTTAAACGCAGTTAGACGCAAACGCAACGCTTCTATCAATGTGGCGATGGATTTGGTCAAGCAGCAACGGGCAGATGCGGTATTTTCAGCAGGTCACTCTGGCGCAGCAATGGCATCAGCTTTGCTTCGTTTGGGACGATTACCAGGAGTTGACCGCCCAGCCATTGGGACTGTTTTCCCCACGATTATCGCTGGTAAGCCAGTGCTAGTACTTGATGTCGGCGCAAATGTGGATTGCCGTCCGAAGTTTCTAGAGCAGTTTGCTGTCATGGGGTCGGCTTACAGTCAATATGTTTTGGGTACAACTGAACCTAAAGTGGGTTTGTTGAATATCGGTGAAGAAGACTCTAAGGGTAATGATGCAGCTGTCCGCGCTCATCAATTGCTACGGGAAAATTCCCAAATTAATTTTATTGGCAATGCCGAAGGGCGTGATGTGCTTTCCGGTCGTTTTGATGTGATTGTCTGTGATGGTTTTGTAGGCAATGTATTATTAAAATTTGCCGAAGCTGTGGGAGAAGTAATTCTGCAAATCTTACGCGAAGAATTACCCCAAGGATTACACGGTCAAATCGGCTCAGCACTATTAAAACCTAACCTCAAGCGGATCAAGCAGCGGATGGATCACGCAGAACACGGCGGCGCCTTGCTCTTAGGCGTGGCAGGAGTTTGTTTGATCGGTCACGGTAGCTCACAAGCACCTTCTATTTTTAATGCAATTCGCATGGCAAAAGAAGCTGTTGACAACCAGGTACTGCAAAGAATTCAGTCCCAATATCTCCTAGAGCGGGAGAGCGGTTAGCAATCAGTCATTAGTCATTAGTCATTTAGTCATCAGTTACGAGCAACAAAGGACAAATGACAAAGGACAAATGACAAATGACAAAAGGCAAATGACAAAAAGCTGATAGCTCGGGAGATTAGGTGTGCATAACTTAGGCATAGCAATTACAGGAAGTGGCTCAGCAGTACCAGCAACTTCCCTACATAACCAGAAATTAACAGAGCTGGTTGAAACATCAGACGAGTGGATTACCACAAGAACCGGAATTTGTCAACGGCGATTAGCGCTACCATCAGAGTCTTTGAGTGTACTCGCTACAGCTGCCAGCAATCAGGCGATCGCAGCTGCGGGAATTAAACCAGAAGACCTAGATCTGATTTTGCTGGCGACTTCCACCCCTGACGATCTGTTTGGTAGTGCTTGTCAAGTACAGGCTAAATTGGGAGCCACCAAAGCAGTAGCCTTTGACTTAACGGCAGCCTGTTCTGGCTTTGTGTTTGGACTGGTTACAGCAGCCCAATACATCAGAACAGGTGTCTATCAAAATGTACTGTTGATAGGAGCAGATATCCTCTCTCGCTGGGTAGATTGGCAAGATCGGCGCACTTGTGTATTATTCGGCGATGGTGCAGGGGCAGTAGTATTGCAGGCATCCAAAAGCGATCGCTTATTGGGATTTGCCCTTAAGAGCGATGGCACTCAAAACCATCACCTCAACCTTGGCTATACAGGGACATCCCAAGAACTACTCCCTGGTATAAATGTCACTAAAGGCGCTTACCAACCGATTACTATGAACGGCAAAGAAGTCTACCGCTTCGCCGTCCAAAAAGTGCCAGAAATTATTGACAAAGCCTTGTTTCAAGCCAACCTGACTGTTGACCACATCGATTGGCTAGTCTTACATCAAGCTAATCAGCGGATTATTGATGCCGTTGCCCAACGGCTAAATATCCCAGAACATAAAGTTATCAGTAATCTCGCCCAGTATGGCAATACCTCCGCTGCTTCCATTCCCCTAGCTTTAGATGAAGCAGTACGCCAAGGCAAAATAAAACCAAATCATATCGTTGCTGCATCCGGCTTTGGTGCCGGTCTTACATGGGGTGCAGCAATTTTTCAATGGGGAAGATAGGGGCTGGGGACTGGGGATTGGGGACTAGGGACTGGGGACTAGGGATTAGGAAATAAATATCTAGAAATATTTTCTCAGCACCTAATCCCCCATTCCCAATCCCCAATCCCCAGTCCCCAATCCCCAATATCCACTGACCACTGACTACTGACAAATGACCAATGACTAAAACTGCATGGGTGTTTCCCGGACAAGGTTCTCAAGCACTGGGAATGGGAATAGACTTATTAGATATACCTGCCGCTAAAGAGAAATTTGCCCAGGCTGAGGCAATTTTAGGCTGGTCTGTGACCGAAATATGTCAAACACAAGAAGAAAAGTTATCACAGACGCTATATACTCAGCCAAGCCTTTATGTAGTAGAAAGCATTCTTGCTGACCAACTCCTGGAACGAGGGCACCAACCAGATTTAGTTGCTGGGCACAGTTTGGGAGAATATGTTGCCCTTTATATTGCGGGTGTCTTTGAGTGGTCGGCTGGTTTATATCTGGTGAAGCGTCGTGCAGAACTCATGGATAGTGCCTCTGGTGGTATGATGGCAGCTCTAATGAACTTTGACCGCGAACAGTTAGAAAAAGTCATTGCCGAAACGCCTGATGTAGTAGTGGCAAATGACAACAGTCCCGCCCAAGTAGTAATTTCAGGTACGACCGAAGCTGTACAAACTGTGATGTCTCAAGTTAAAGCCAAACGTGCTATTCCCTTAAAAGTTTCTGGAGCATTTCATTCACATTTAATTGCTGCTGCTGCTGCGGAATTTCAAGACATTCTGCAATCTGTGGAATTTCAGCCACCTGTTGTCCCTGTTTTATCGAATATAGAACCAATTGCGTCTATTGATGCCGAGATTTTGAAGCAACGCCTCAACAAACAAATGACGGGTTCGGTACGCTGGCGAGAAATTTCTCTCCAATTACCAGCCAACGGCATCCAGCAAGTAATAGAAATTGGTCCTGGTAAAGTTCTAACTGGCTTAATTAAACGTACTAGCCCTGATTTAATTCTAAAAAACATCAATAATGCTGCTGATTTACCAGTTTGATTTTCTTTAGAGGATGTTTTAAAAGTAGACGAAATCAGAACTTTGGGCAGACAAGGGAGATGGGGTAGAAAAATTGCTTGCTTATCGTCCTCACTCCCTATAAAAAACTATGAATGATTCAACATTTACTATCTTTATCGTTTTTGGAATCATTTGGATTTTAATGGCCACCATAGCTGTAATTGTTCTCTTCAAAGCTGATGGTCAAGAAATCCATTTTGGTAAAACGGGACTCATTGTGATTCTTCCTATCATTATCCCAATTGTAATTGCCCTTATGTATGCTGCATTTAGAGGTACGTTCTAAATGCAGCAGAGCGGTAAATTTTGAACTAAATTTGTTTCTGGAGAAGCTGATGTAATGCTTATAGGACTAGCCCTTTCAAGGTGATGCATAAAACTCTTGATTTTTCTGTGCGTAGGCCTAGCCCAAACTAGGCATCGCTGTGCTTCTGTGGTTTATAAGTTATTTATTTGACCACAGAGGCGCAGAGGACACAGAGATAAGAGGTTACAGAGAAACTTATTTTCGAGAATTTTTATCCACCTTGAAAGGGCTAGTCCTGGCTTATTTTATTTCCAAAAGAAAAGCAGGGGAGCGGAAGAGCAAAACTGAAGACTTGGTGCGATCGCTTGATAGTACCTCCAGCATGGCAAACTACTGAGGCTACTTTGGAGGTCATAGCAGCGCTCAAGCCTATCATGATGGCGAGAATCTCACAACGGAATGCAGGCTAGAAGCCATCGGCTTTAAGAGAAAGATCGCAAATTTCCAAAAGCCTGCCTGCACGCGCAGCGCCATAGGCAAGCTTTGTTTGGATAGGTGGTATGGTATTTTTCTTATAGCTTGACTTGGGGTAAATGACTGCGGGGATTATATGTACGTATAGCCCGGATTTTTTCATAATACTCCCGCTCTTGTTGGCTGAGGTCTTTTGGTGGTGCGATCGCCACCTTCACCAACTGATCGCCGCGTCCACCCTTGGCGAGAGGCCAGCCTTTGCCACGTAAGCGTAGCGATTGACCAGAACGCACACCCGCTGGTAGCTTGACATTAACCATACCATCAGGTGTAGGTACATCTATTGATGCTCCCAGCGTCGCTTCATCTGGCGTAATTACGACTTCGCAAACCAGATTATCGCCTTCTATTTGGAAGAACGAGTGCGGCTGAAGTTCGACTTTTAAGTATAAATCCCCTCGTTGTTGAGTCATGGGGTTGATTTGACCTTTACCACGCACACGTAGGCGAGTACCAGTTTTAGCCCCAGCTGGAATGCGAACATCAATTGTTTCATTGCCTAAACTAAAGCGCTTTTGCACACCATGAAATGCTTCACCAAAAGTCAGAGTGATGGCAGCTTCACTGTCTTGGGCAGTACCAGCACCTGCATCTTGATATCCAAAATCGTTAAAGCCACCAAAACCGCTGGGGGCACCTGTGGGAGTGCGGTAAGAATAGGTTTGTCGTCCACCACGAGGACTAGCACCGCCAAAGCGTCCTAGCAACTCATTAATAAACTCATCAAAATTGCCGTATTGACTGAAGTCAAAGCCGCCCATATCGACACCAGCACCACCAGATGGGAAACCTTGACCAGCTTGTTTCCAATATTGACCGAATTGGTCATACTTTTTGCGTTTATCTGGGTCTGAGACGACTTCGTAGGCTTCGTTAATTTCTTTGAAGCGTGCCTCTGCCTGTTTGTTGCCTGGATTAACATCAGGGTGGTATTTGCGGGCTAGTTTCCGAAAGGCTTGTTTAATTTCTTCTTGACTGGCAGTCTTATTAACTCCCAAAATTGCGTAATAGTCTTTGAAGTCGGTTGCAGCCATCTACCAGCCTCCTATAGAAATTCCCGTTATGTTTTTTAAGATAAGAGATATTTAGTTTTGCCAGGTATAATGCCAAGCAAAAAGATTCTGACTTTAAATTAGCAAAGAATATAGAAAATCAAGTGTGGTTCTTGCTCACCGGGCGATCGCAATTTCCGTACTTCCAATAAGCACAGGGAATGGGGAATAGGGAGTAGGAAGTGGGGGAAGAAGGTGTTTTCTTGATGCATAATGGGCTGATCCTGAGTTTCAAAGATAGCGAATCAGGCTGTCTAGTCCTTCTTCCAGGCTTGGGGGGGCATCCCGGAGTTGACGATGCATCCGCAAAATAATTTCTTCTGGAACTTGGCGCGATCGCCTTTTATTGCGTGCTAAACACAGCCAAACTGGCATATTCACCCAAATTCCCGTAATGTGGTTAAAACCCAAGTCACGGGCTAAGGTGATGATCTCACGGCGATGGCGTCGCTGGGCGTTGGTAGCATCGAAAATTGCTGTATTACCCGTGGAAATAGCTTGTTGAAATTGCCGTTCCACTTCCTGCCAAATCAGCAGCCACGATCCCTGAATAGCTTCCGAACCGAATAGTTGCCCCCGGATGGCATCTGTAGAAATCAGCTGCATCCGGGGGTATTCTGCCAATAATTGTTTTGCCAGAGTTGACTTACCACTACCTGGAAGACCAATTAGTAAAATTAGTGCTGAGTGCTGAGTGCTGAGTAAAAAGTCAGAATTCAACAGTGAGGAGTGATTAAATGTTGTATTCATAACTCCTAACTCAGCATTCACAACTCAGCACTCATCACGATACAACTCCTAAGGGACTTCCAAAAAATAATACCAATTCAAACAATCTTTGCAACACATCGATCACCTGTAGGGGCGCACAGCTGTGCATTGGTGTCAACTTAAGCCTGGGCGAATGGAATTCGCGGCTACACAGGCAAAGTCCGCCTACGCGGACTAACAGAAAATTAAGGGTTTTGAAACCTGCGTAGGCAGGTTTTGTTTGTGTAGACGCGGTTTCTAACCGCCCGTTTCACGTTAAGTTGACACCAATGACAGCTGTGCGCCCCTACGATGGAATGTTTTTTTTATTGGAAGTCCCTTAACTCAGCACTCAGCACTCTTAAATTATGGTTCCATCAGGAATTACAGCATTTTTTAGCACAACTACGATCCCACTACGGATGTAGAAACCTTGATTTTCGCGGTCAGCTTCTTGGACGTTATCTTTGTTGATAATTTTGACATCATGGCCGATGCGGGCGTTTTTATCAACGATCGCACGCCTAATGATTGTATCCGTACCGATGCCTACGGGAATATCACCTTTGACTAAGCTACATTGGCGTTCTACAGAAGCTTGGTAAAAGTCTGCACCCATGAGTAAAGACTCTTCGATGACGCAGCCAGATTCAATGCGCGATCGCACTCCCAATACAGAATGTTGAATGCGGCAATTTTTTAAAATGCAACCTTCGCCGATAATTGATTCTGTTACCTGGCAATCTAATAGTTTACTTGGAGGTAAATAGCGAGCGCGGGTATAAATTGGTGCTTCTTCATCGTAGAAACTAAAGGGTGGCTGTGGTTGCTGAGTCAGCGTTAAATTGGCATGATAAAAGGCTTCGATTGTTCCAATATCTTCCCAGTAGTCATCAAATAAATAAGCTTGAACGTTGTAATCTTTCGAGGCATCTGGAATAATTTCTTTGCCGAAATCTGTCCGTTCTAAAGATTCTTTCAATAACTTGATCAAAACATCTTTTTTAAAGACGTAAATTCCCATCGAGGCGATGTAAGGCTGCAATTGGGCTTGTTCTTTTGTCAATCCCAAAATAGTAGTATCAACCTGCATTTTGGTTAAGGCCTCGCCTTTGGGTTTTTCGCTAAAGTCAACGACCCTACCGGAATCGTCAATTTTCATCAAACCAAAATCTGAGGCGCGGCGCTCGTCGATGGGAATAACTGAGAGAGTGATATCAGCACCCGTTTCTCTATGGCGCTGGATAAACAAGCGGTAATCCATGCGGTAGAGGTGATCTCCTGAGAGGATTAAATATTCCTCTGCATCCCATTCTTCCAACAGCCACAGATACTGACGCACTGCATCGGCTGTACCTTGGAACCAATTGGGGTTTTCTGGTGTTTGCTGTGCAGCTAGCACTTCCACAAACCCTTCACTGAAACCAGAAAAGTTGTAGGTACGGGCGATGTGACGATTCAGGGAAGCTGAGTTAAATTGCGTCAGAACATAAATTTTGAATATTTCGGAATTTATGCAGTTACTGACAGGGATATCGATTAAGCGGTATTTCCCCGCCACTGGTACTGCTGGTTTAGCGCGGAGTTTGGTTAGGGGATAAAGCCGAGTCCCCGCGCCACCACCAAGGATGATTGATAAAACTTTTTTCACAAAATTTCTCCCAGCTGCCTTTCAACTCTCATCTTCAGTTTAGGACTGTATGTGGCAGCTGGTAAGGGGGGATCAAAGAATCTCAGGGAGGAATTTTAGAAACTGCTGCTGGTAATGGATGATGCTGTCTGAATGAATTAACAACTAGAACAATTGTATTATATCCTATGGAAGGTTGAGGAGCGATCGCTGTGCCAACACATTTTCTGCCAGACGCTACGCCAGACAAATAAACAAAGAATTATTTTTACAGCATCATCTCAAACTCTCAAGCCGCCTAAAGTTCTTTTCTGATTGACCAAACGCAATTGCTGTGATACCTTCAAATACTTTACCCAAGATTGCTCTGACAACTGGGAAATCGCATTTGGCGACAGTGTTGCTGTAAAAATATCTTGACCACTAGTAATGCCGCTGACACCCAAACTATCTAAAACAGCGATCGCTGCGGAGTCTAAAATTGGTTCAGTATGGATGAAAACTGTTAAACTCGGTTGCTGTGGGTTTTGAACATCATTCAACGCTGTAGCAAGGGCAGCATCTAGCTTTTGATAATTCATAACAATTCCTTGGTAAAAAAAAGTGGTCAAAAAATTGTCCACCTTACAAACAACCTATCAAATTTACAGGTTTTTATTGCCTATCCTTGTACAGAGTAATATATTCGCGTCTCAATCTGATTACAGATTTATTGCTACGTCTAAAGACCCAATATGCTGGTGAGAGCAGGCAAATGTGTTTTGAGGACTTCAGCTAATTTACTAGCATCACTGACAGTAGATGTCAAACCTTTAAGGGCATTAACAGCCATTGAACAGAATTTCAGCGCTCGTTCCCCTTGTGGCTTTTTTCCTTCTTCAGCTATAATTTCTACTGCTTCCAGCGCCTCTTTCTTTTGGCTTTCAGAAAGTGCAGCATCATCACCAATAGATTTTTGCAAAATGCTTAAAATCTTTGCCAAATCGTCGCTACTATCAGTTTTAATATTGCTCAACTGCTGATTCGTATTAGTAACATTATTAAGGTTACCTGTCAAACTCGAACCAGTAAGGTTCATGTCTCCACCCGCAGATATCTTATCTCCAGTGTCTAAATTTCCGCCAACATTTCCACCTATATTGATGCCTTCATTTTTACTTTCCATAATATCCCCTGCTTGATTAAGCATATATACGCGATTACCTGTGCCTTGAATTAATACTTGTCTACCTGTACCTGCTACTACAGAAGCTAATTCTCTGACAATTTGATAATTACATGTCAGCAATTCTCTTAATCTTTCTAGTTCTTCATCTTTTGCTTGGAGAACTAATTGATTATTTGAATTTATTAATTTTACAGCATTTTCATAACAACTTGTAAATTCTTCGTGAATAGCAAGATGATCCGCACCTGAGAATAAACCAATTTTTGCAAAAACAAGATTCTGATCTCTAGTAATGCTATAACGAGATAAATCTAATCCTTCATGATTAATAGCAGTTTGAGCTAGAGAAAACATAAAAGCTCTCCAATTCAATCCTTCCCTGAAGATTAAATCAATTGTTTTTTGAAGTTCACTAATCCATCTCTCAAATTCACCATCTTGAAACTCGCCACTATCTGGCTTACGTTCTTCAGAAAAAATGCGAGCGCCAATTTTAGTACCTTTTAAATAAACGTGCGAACATTTTACCCCTGTGAAGCGGGTATTTTTATTAATATTCCATTCTTGGATGCAAGCATAGCTCAAGGTTGCTCCCGAAAAATCGGCATCTAAGGCATTGATGCCGGTTAAAATTGCCCCTGTTAAGTCAGCATTCGTTAAATTTGCACCATTAAAGTTAGCACCTGTATAATCTTCATTCTTACCTTTTTTGGTTACTAGCAATTTCCTAACTTTTAAATTTTCCAGTATCGTTCCTTCGAGTCGAGAAAATTTTAATCCAGTTACATCCTTAAAACTAGTACGAGTTAAATTAGCTTTTCTAAAATCTGTATGAGGTAAATGTGAGCCATCAAAGCAAGTATCTGTTAAATCTGCTCCATAAAATGATGTTCCACCTATTGATGTCCAGAATACAGCTACTTCCCTAATCCATCTCAATTTAGGTGAGCCTCTGATTGCTTTTCGTGCAATAAGTGTGGCTGATATTATAATCGGAATCGCTGCAATTATAGTTACAAGACCATCACCCTCTTTTTCACCTGATGCAATCTTTAACCCAGCCATAATTAAAACTTGAGCAATCAGTCCATATCCCATAACAGCTAGGAATTCACCTACAATCCCACAGTATATAGAACTAATAGCTATAAACAATGCTGTAATAGTTGTACTAACCCACGCAAAAGCTATGCTCAAACCTAGACACAATAGCCAGAATCCTATTCCCGGAATCTGATGATTTACCTCGAAACAAACATAAATAACTACTCCAATGATTATCAAGGCAACGACACAAGTAGCTGATATTACTTCATAACTATCAATTACAAATATAATGACTGCTATGCTGTATAAAATAATTGCGGTAATTTCTCTGAAATCAAAATGACTAACTTTAAAAACATAAGGTATGGCTGTCAATACCCCACCTGCCAGAAGCGTTACTATACTTAGGAAAGCAGCCATCACAATACAAAAAACACCTATTAGTAATTTTTGTACAAGCTTCTGTCCAGCTAGCGTATTTTGAAAGTTGCTTCTGGTTATAATCTTTTCTACATATTGTTGATTACGAATGTCTTGCGGATAAAATTTCACATCTTAAATTTGGGTAAACTAATTACAGGTACAACGCAAAATTTTACATATGATTTCACATATTATTTTTTCCTCTCCCCATTTGGGCATGTTTCCTATATCTATAGGATTTGTGGCAATTAAATCTATAAATTCACTACTTACTCCAAGTAGCAAACTTAAATCATTTATATTTAAATCTGTCGTATCCAAAAATTCTTGAACTCGCAGTATAGTTGGAGGTAATTCTACTTTCTCTTTTTCCTGCAAATCTTCCAAAGTACAATTTAAAACTTTACTAATTTCCTTCAAATTTTTAGAAAATGGCTGTTGGGTTAATTTTTTCTTTTCAATAGGTTGTGAACTATAGAAACAAATAATAGGAAACTCTATTTGAGACCGAGTTGCTAATTCTTTAAGGGATATTTGTTTTTCTTGAGTTAGTTCAACGAGCTTGAGTTTTACACCTTCGTTTTTCTCGTTGGGCTTTACTAGCTCTACCATTTCTACATCTAAAGCTTGGGCAATTTTTTTTAATTCCTCTATTTTTTCTGCGATCGCAAAATCTTCATTTTCATCTGCATACCTAGCCATATCTGGTGCAGAAATATCAGCAGCTTTGCTAAGTAAACTGACAGCCATACCCTTGGCTTTTTCATGATCTAGCATCTCAAATACTTGAGCAGCACCCGGTTTTGTAAAAGACCAATCTAATGGTGTAGCAATTTTTTGAAAATCCTCAGATGTTTGGCTGACATAAGTCTCAATAGCGTCTTCAGAAACTCCTGAAATGAGACTAAGTAAACGGTAAACTTTTTCTTGTGCTAATTCTTGAACGCGAAGTTTAACCATCGAGTAAAATTTCAGTAAAACTAACTAGAAATTATCATTAAATTTATAACAAAAAATGAAACCGACCGAAATATTCGTCAATATTTTTAACAATCATCTTTGTATATAAAACTACATACATTTTAATAAACCAGTAAAATTTTCTGGATGTGAGTTTGCGAAAAACAGTTAGTTGTGCTATGGTCGCACTGTTAAATTTGTCAGAATAAATACACAATAGATCAAGCGATCGCCTTCTATAAATCTCAAGAGACGCGATATATCTATTGTGTTAAATATTATCGCGTCTCTCAATCTAATTATAGATTCTCTGCATTAATCACTCCATAACCCCATTTCTCATCAAATGTGCCTGCGGGTTTTCCGGGGATTGCACTATTTTTACGTAACAAATCTTTCAAAGTAGCCGGATCGAGTTGAGGGTCACGTTGTAAGAGTAATGCAACTAACCCAGTGACGAACGGTGTCGCCATACTCGTACCAGCCATTGCCACAAACTTAGAATTAATCATTGATGAGCGGGCAGAATTAGCATCGGCGGAAAGTGTGGAAACAATCATTGCTCCTGGTGCTGCTACATCAGGCTTTTGGGCATCATTGCGTAGGGGACCTTCACTACTGAATTCTGAAATAGTATCCAATTCTAAGCCCATTTCTCGAACTTGCTGATCAATATCTGTGTACTTAGCTTTGGTAGTATAAGCAGCGACTGTCACAGCACTGCTAGCGGCTCCCGGCGAACCAATTTTTAGCGCATCCTTGATGCTTTTACCTGTAAAAAACACTGATGACGTATCATCTAATGTCCACACATCCAGACGTGTCTCAGTTGCAGAAGTATTCCGTAGGCGTAGTTGCCAAATGCCTCCCATTACTTGTGAAGGGCCGTTACCACGTATTTGCACAAAAAAGTTATGGTCGCCGTTAATTTGGTCAGGGCCTGGTGTCACTATTTCCACCCGTGCATCCGGTAACTGATGTTCCTGGGTAGGATTACCGTCAGTAATGATTTTTTGGAAGGGGGTGACAAAACCGTTGGGACTCCGCACTGACACTTCCAACTCACTATCTTTGGAATACCAACCGTTTAGCCAAACTATGCCTACTTGATTCAAAGGAACATTAAAGCGCATACCACGGGTGCGTCCACTGGGTATGGTTGTTTGACCATGAATATTGATGCTTCCTTCATTACCCGCAGCACAACAAACAATTCTTCCAGGACCTGTTTCGGCGTCAATCACTTTTGATAGAGAATCGCTACCATCATGGGCATCGGCGTGTCCACCCAAGCTGAGATTCACGACTGCTGGGCGTCCCAACTCGCTGGCAATTCGGAAAATGTAGCGAATGCCATCGGCAATGTGGGCGTCCTGTAAATCTGACCTGACCACAACTAATTCCGCCTCTGGTGCTACGCCGCTATAGGTAGCATCCGCACCAGCAGCAATTCCAGCAACGTGAGTGCCATGTCCCTCAGTATCCTGAGAAATTGTCAGTTGCGCTTCCGTAAATTCAGCCCCGTAGCGGCCTTCTGTGACTCCTGGACCTGGGAGTGTTTGATCCCAAATGTGTAAAATTCTTCCGGCAAAAGCGGGGTGTTTTGGGTCAATGCCACTATCTATAATACCGACAATTACACCTTTGCCAGTGAGTCCGGTCTGGTTTTTAAACTCCGGTAATTTGACTTTTCCTGGTGCAACATCCATCCGCAAATGCAGTTTACGTGATGGCTTGATGCGTTGAATCGCATCTTCTTCAGATAAGACATCTAAAGCATTTATTGGTAAAAAAGCTGTGCGAACACTGCCTGAATTTTGATTCACTTCAATATTATATTGCGATAAATAACTCAAGTCTGCATCAGAGTCGCAGTAGAGAAAAACGACGCTCTTAGTTGGTTTGACTGTATTTTTATGAGCAATAATACCAAGCGATCGCTTATGTGTAACTAAAGCCTGTTCTCCTTCGTTTTGATAATCCTGAAATGCCAAAAGTAATCCGGGAGAAAGTTTGTCGTGTCTCATTTTTGCCTCAAATTAAATTTATTGGGAGTCAGGAACCAGAACAATAGATATTTTGAATCCTAACTTCATTTTTTAGTACTAGGACTCAATACACCTTGACATAATTCATAATCTATAAAAATAATCCAGTACTTGCTTAAGTGATTACGGATAAAGTTAATTCAACAAATATTAAATTTTATGAATTAATTAAGTATAATTAATAATTATGGTAGTTATTTTTTACAAAAACTGATAAATTTGCTTAGAAAAGTCGATTCTAAATAAATAATAAAATAATGGGAAAGAATCTTCCCATGCCCAATGCCCAATGCCAAATTCCCAATTTTCTATCATAAGTAAGAGCCACAAAGAAGCTAATATTTGCAACGATCGCTTTTGAACGTACAAAGAGTAATTCATGCAAATTCAAACACCAGACTGGGTGAAGCACGCTGTTTTCTACCAAATATTTCCAGACCGCTTTGCTAGAAGCAAACAGCCACGCAAACGGCTGTTACATGAAGCCCGTTGGGAAGATTGGGACGCTATGCCAACACTCCAAGGTTATAAAGGCGGGGATTTATGGGGCATCCTGGAAGGCTTAGACTATATCAAGGATCTGGGCATTAACGCCATTTACTTTACACCGATTTTTCAATCTGCCAGCAATCACCGCTATCATACCCATGATTATTATCAAGTTGACCCCATGCTGGGGGGCAACGAAGCTTTTAAGGAATTACTAGACGCCGCCCATCAACGGAATATCAAAGTCGTTCTGGATGGAGTATTTAACCATTCCAGTCGGGGATTTTTCTTTTTCCATGACGTTTTAGAGAATGGGCCTCATTCTCCTTGGGTAAATTGGTTCAAAATTGAGGGTTGGCCTTTAGCGCCCTACACAGGAGATTTGCCTGCTAACTACAGGGGTTGGGCTGGAAACCGCGCCTTGCCAGAATTTAACCACGACAATCCAGAAGTGCGGGAATACATTATGGAAATTGCCGAATATTGGATTAAATTCGGCATAGATGGTTGGCGATTGGATGTACCATTTGAAATTAAAACCCCTGGTTTTTGGCAAGAGTTCCGCGATCGCGTCAAAGCCATCAATCCTGAAGCTTACATTGTCGGCGAAGTCTGGGGAGATTCCCGTGAGTGGCTGGATGGAACGCAATTTGACGGGGTGATGAATTATTTGTTTGCTGGGCCGACAATTGCCTTTGTAGCTGGCGATCGCGTAGTCTTAGAACAAGTCCAAAGCCGCGACTATAAACCTTATCCACCCTTATTTGCTGCCGAGTACGCCACCCAAATCCAAGAATTACTGCAACTTTATCCTTGGGAAATTCAGCTGACTCAACTCAATTTGCTAGCAAGTCACGATACAGCCCGATTGATGACCATTGCGGGAGGCGATATAGCCAGTGTAGAATTATCGACTCTACTACTACTAACCTTTCCCGGTGCATCCAGTATCTACTATGGCGATGAAGTCGGCTTACCTGGCGCCATAGACCCAGACTCACGCCGTGGTTTTCCCTTAGAGACTAACTGGAATCAAGAAATTTTCGATACTCACCGGCAATTGATTGCCCTCCGCCACACTTACCCAGCATTGCGTACAGGTGATTACCAAGTTCTCTATGCTCAAGGACAACTTTACATCTTTGCGCGAACCTTGGAGAAAGAAGAATTGATAATTGCCATCAACGCTGGGACAAGTTCGGCAACAGCAAATGTAGATATCGCCAGTTTGCACACTCAACCCAACAAAGTCTTATATGGTAGTGCTGAAGTTGAGTGGAATAGTCAAGGAGAAACTCAGGAGTTGTCATTAACTATTTCTGGACGTACTGGCTGTATTTTGGGAGTAGGGAGTAGGGAATAGGGAGTGGGGGACTGGGGACTGGAGACTGGGGACTGGGGAGTTGGGAAGGGATTCAAATAATTCTTTCCCGATACCCAATACCCAGTCCCCAATACCCAGTCCCCAATACCCTTACTTCCCCGCCACCATTGCAGGCATTAGCACTGCATCAATAATATGGATCACGCCATTGTCTGTCAAAACGTCTGTTTTGATTACATTGGCGTCATTCACCTTAATTTTGCCGTTGACAGATTCAATAGCTACAATTGATCCTTCGAGGGTCTGTGCCTCATTAATTTGTACCAAGTCATCAGACCTGACATCCCCACTAGCGACATGATACGCTACAATTTTCCTGAGCTTAGGAATGTCTTGTAGTAACAAATCTAAAGTTCCCTCTGGCAAATTGGCAAAAGCTTCGTCAGTGGGTGCAAAGAGTGTCAAAGAATCAAGACTTTTGAGAGTTTCTATGAGATTTACAGCTTTAACAGCCTTTATCAGCGTATTGAAATTTCCTGCTGCGATCGCAGTTTCCACAAGGTCAGCCATGAGGATGCGTTAAATAATACTACAAGTTACTTATAAGGTAGCTAAAATACTCTTAACCTCTGTCAACAGAAAGGTTGCTGCCGGTTAAACAGACAGTAGCAGACTGATTTAGTGCTGTTACACTGGAGAATGTCCCCAAGAACCACTAATTATGCTAAAGCGTTCTAAGTTCGAGACAACACAATCTCAAATTATGCATCGTGCTGAGGATTTGATAAGTGCAGCCTCAAATCGTTACCGCATTACGGTTCAGGTGGCGAATCGTGCCAAGCGTCGGCGTTATGAAGACTTTGAAAATAACGAAGATGCGATGATGAAGCCAGTGCTAAGAGCAATCATCGAGATGTCCGATGAATTGACTCAGCCAGAAATTATTGGCGAACTATAAAAATAGTGCTGAATGCTGAGTGCTAAGTTACGGAGTTAGGAGTTCTGAATTCTGAGTTCTGAATTCTGAATATTCATATTTTCACTCAGCAACGTCCAAAATCTTGTTCTATGAAAAAGAGAAAATTTCTGTTGAAATCAGTTCTTTCAAAGCTAAAAACTCAGTACTCAGCAATATTGTTTGCTTTAATGCTGAGTTTAATTGTTTTGGGTTCAGGGTTATTTACTAACCAAACTGGGATAGCACAGACAATCACCCCCAATGATGTTTGGCAGATAGTCTACCAAAAATTGCCAGATTTTCCACGGGAGAATAAGTATATCAGCAAAGAAAATGGCAAAGTTGCCGAAAACAATACCCTCGCAAATCGCTTGATTAGATATCATCTTTATACTAAAGGACGTGCCCCAATTTATCGCTTGGATTGGAAACTAACTTTAGCTGATTACCTGGGTGCAAATGAAGTTATGTATGATAGTAGCTATCCAGGAAATGATACACTGCGGGAAAATCCGATAGAAGGCGATCGCGCTGCCATTGCCCGTCTGAATCGCAGCCAACGAAATGCCCTACTGGAAGTTTTAGTCAGTATATTTAATCCTACTTCCCAAAACACACCAGCCCCTCGCTCCAACACCACACCAAACCCTACTACATCAACAACTCCACAGCCACCCCAACAGGGAGGGGCCCAATTACTTAAGTAATGGCAGAGTAATGAGTTGTAAATTAATAACTCCTCACTCCTAAGCTTTTATGGAACGCGTTGTCAAAAGTGGATCTGGTTGGCGTATTGGCTGGAACCCCGATACACCTGAATTTAAAGGTTTAATAGGTACAGATGACTGGGCAATTGAGTTAACCGAAGCCGAGTTGAATGATTTTTGTCGTCTACTGGCACAGCTAGCAGATACCATGAAACAACTTGCAACAGAATTAATGGAAGAGGAAAAAATTGCCTGTGAAGCTGAAAGCGATTTATTATGGATGGAGGTTGAAGGCTATCCCCACGCCTACAGTCTACGTTTCATCCTGAATAGAGGGCGATGTGTAGAAGGTAAATGGGATGCTTTTGCTGTTCCAGATTTACTCCAAGCCACTGGAATGCTCAAAGTTTTTTAAATCTAATATCTATACTTTTGCTTATCTTTATGCTAGACTAACAAAAGTCAATAAACGGAATTTAAGATTTGTAATTGGGAAAATCCAAAATTAAAAATCTAAAATCCAAAATTGAGTATTCGGGGCGTAGCGCAGCTTGGTAGCGCGCCACTTTGGGGTAGTGGAGGTCGTGGGTTCGAATCCCGCCGCTCCGATTGATAATAAAAGATACCTGCTAGTCTTTTCAAAAGATTAGCAGGTATTTTAATAAAGATATTTCTTGGTAGCCTCACAAAATCGGTTTAGTAGTTAAAAGTACACAACTGCATCATAGAATATGAAACATGAGAGACCATTTATAAAGTAAATCTTAATAGCGTGGCAAGACTAAAGTAGTGCATTAGCTTTCCTCTTGTGGGATGGGCGTCTCGCCCGTCCTAATTGGCGGGCATCTTGCCCGCCCCACAAGAAAATTTATTGCAACATTTTAGCCTTGTCACGCCACTACAAGAATTTTATTTTCACTTTATAAATAGCCTCTGACGCAGAAACGATCATCAGATAAACTAATCCCCACATTGCTGCAATCAATTAAATAATATGTTTGCCAGAATCCGCCGTTTTTTAAATCAATTTTTTAATAAATCAAGAACCATCAACAACGAACCACTAAATAAAGTGAGTTTGATTGTTATTATTTTAATTGATATTTTTATCTTAATTAATGTTTTTACGGGACTAGATGATATTAGTAGATGGCATATCAGTCCGACTGAGGCTTATCCATGTTATTCAGAGTGGCAAAATTATCGAGCAAAAAATACTAAAGAGAAAGATTACGAAATTGTCAAGCTTTCATTTCCCTATAGCCCGAACAATAAATTCAGTTTTCAGCAAAACTATCAACAAGGCGAAACAGGACATCTCGGTAAAGTCGAACAAATATGCTTAAAGTATGGCGAGTATAAGGATAAGATTAATAATCCGCAAAATCAGCAAATTATCAAAACTATTGAGCAGAAACAAGTCAAAATAAGTAACCTACAACAAACCAATAGTAATATTCGTGCTAAATATGATTCGACTCTGTTAGAAAAAATTGCCGGTCAGCCTCGTGAGCAATCAATTAATCAAGTCAGTGCAGAAAAAGCTAAACAGGAATTAGACCAAAATAGCCGCCAAATTTCTACTCTGAAACAGGAAAATTCTAATCTTCAAAATCAACTGTTAGGGAAACCAGAAAGCACTAGTTTTCTCACCTTTGTTAAGAATAAAAATGAATTTACGGAAGTTGAAAAAGGCTATCAAAAAGCGTCATTTTGGTATCCAAGTATTCAGCTTGGTTTTCAGTCTCTCTTTCTTTTACCACTGATTATCATCGCCTTATCAGTTCATAGATTTGCCCAAGGAAGAGGATATAGACTAGTTTCACTCATTAGCTGGCATTTGCTAGTTATATTTTTGATACCACTGTTAGTTAAAGTCTTTAAATTTCTGCAAATCGGAGCAATATTTCAATTTCTATTTAATATAGTTAGCTATCTTTTTGGTGGATTACTTTTCTTAATAAATTATCTTTATATCTTGCTGATTCCATTTGTTGGTTTTGGAATTATCAAGTTTTTTCAAAATTTTGTATTTAATGCTAAAGTCCAAGCTGCTAACAGAGTTCAAAAATCACTCTGCGTCAATTGCACAAAAAAAATTCGGCGTAGCGATTCCTACTGTCCCCACTGTGGTTATTATCAATATTTGGAATGCGAAAACTGTAATAATCTGACTTATAAACATTTGCCTTACTGTAAACATTGTGGTTCATTTCAAGATTCTAGTAAAAGTATTACCTAGTGATAGATGGCATTTAATACTTAATTGAAATAAACTATTCAGAAGTCAGGAATCAGAATCCAGAATATGCAAAGTGTCAAAAAACCCAATCAAGAAAGTCGATCGCCCCTTTCGTTTCTGAAAAATTTATTGATTGCCCGTTGGCGATCGCTCTTACTGCTCTTCATAGGAGTATATTTACCTTTGCAGGTATTTGAAATCTTGGCAGTGAAGTTACGGGAAAATGAAGCTGGTTTCCCCTGGGATGTGCCAATTCTGTTAGCAGTTCACTCCACAGCAAACCCCCAGCTTGATGTTTTAGCTGTGATGCTGGCTATCATTGGATCGCCTTGGACGGGGATACCAATTGTAGCTGCGATCGCACTAATATTATTACTTCAAAAACGCTGGCGATCGCTAGCTTATGTACTCACTACTTCAGTGGGAAGTTTCATTATCAACCTCATAGCGAAAGGATTCATGCATCGAGTCCGTCCGCAATTGTGGAAGTCCATTGCACCTGAATCTAGTTTTGCATTTCCCAGCAATCATGCAATGACTAGTTTAACAATGGTTGCAATTTTGCTCATCTTAAGTTGGGCTACCCCCTGGCGTCGCTTGGTCTTCATCTTTGGCAGCTTATATATAATAGCTATTGCATGGTGTCGTCTCTATTTGGGGGTTCACTTTCCCAGTGACATTCTCGCCGGTTGGATGGTTGCATTAGCTTGGGCAATTGGTGTTAGCCTAATTATCAAGCCCTATTTGACTACAGCTAAATCTGTAGATGAAGAAGTTGCAAAAGATGAAACGACATTACTACCCGAAGAAAAAAAATTGATAACTGAAGATAGCAATGCGATTTGATTTTTGAAATACACGTAGGGGAGCCAGCCCTGTGTCGGGGTTCCCACCGTTGAGGCGACTGGCGTTGTGTTAGCGCAGAAAGTACGGCATCACAAGCTTGGAATGGTGTCGTACTTTTTGCTAACACACCCTACAAAACTACTGAGATTTTTTCAGAAATCAAATTTGATTGCTGTATTAGGTTTAAGCCTTCTTTGTAGGTGCATTAGTCACTCGTGCATCTACAATATCTTGCGATACATTCGGTATAAACCAATTCACGTCACTAGGTTTCAAGATTTTAGTACCAGCTTGATTAAATTCGATCGCCCCAGTATCGGGATTTATCTTCAAAACTAAGTTAGTCCCATTGGGAACCTTGATCGCAATACCACCTGGCAATTCTTCCTCTTGTCCGCTTACACCCAAAGCGATCGCTTTAACATCATTTGGTAGATAAACTCCCTTACAATTCCATCTATCTTTAGTTGTCTCACCATTCCCCAGAAAATACAATGCAGCCCCTTCGGAGTATTCATCATCATCAAGATTTGGTTCAGAACCGTAGATAGCTAAAGTTTTTCCTGTTTGATTACTGCACTGACCCCAGTCGATTCCTGACTCGAAGGCATATTTTTGCAACTCTAATTCATTGATTTTTTGGTCGATTTGCTCTGATGTTGAACCCTCTAATTGAGCTTGGGTTTCTTTGGCTGTTTGCAAACTATTTAATTCTTCAGTCAAATTTATATAATCAGGATTTTCGGAATATTTCGGGCGATCGGCTAGGGAAGGTTCAGCAAATACTAGACTTGCCAGGAATAAGACCAGCATCAAAATATATTTAAAGCTTTTCATGTTTTTGTTCCAAGTTTTAAAAATTGTATTTGATGACATTTTAAACACAATTGTCAACATTATAACTAATATTCAATTTTAAATTTCTCTCAACAATCACCCCTAACACCTGAATTTTTGGGGAGATTACAAGTATTAATTTCAGTTTCTCATATCATTTAAACTGGTTTTTGCAAATACCATCTCACAAATTAATTTAATACAAGCATAACTTAAGTACTAATATAATAATAAATTATATTGACCAAGCTGTGTAAGCCTTTCATGGTTTATTAGAATTAAATCTCAAAAATTCCTAGCGACTAACCGGGTATTATTTTTAACTCTATAAGTTTATAGTTATCATACTCATGAAAAAAAATTAATTTGAAATATTCTGCAAATAAAAATCAAGTTGAGATTTTTACTAATACTTGATTGTGGTAAATACATCGGGTAGTATTAAATCTATCTAGAGAAATACGACTAAAGACATAGGTATGTAAGTGAGAGATATATCGATATGTGTAAGTAGAAATCGGCGACTGGTCAAGGGGAGATTTTACTCAAAAACTAACCTTTAATTACCTGTATCTCTATCGATATATGCGTCTTTTCACACATTAAAATTTGCTCAATGAAAACAGAAAAACCATCCCATCAAAGTATTCATGGTTTAAAACCAGATTGTCTTTCTTTCTCGGAAGTATTGGCGCAATCTTTTGCTGTAATTGCACCGACGACAATACCAGCATCTAATATTGGCTTAATCGTTGCACTTTCAGGAAACGGTACTTGGCTGAGTTTTCTGATTGGTTTGATGGGGCTATTATTTGTCAGTATCAACATCAACCAGTTTGCCAGTCGCTCGGCTTCTCCAGGTTCACTGTACTCTTATATTTCCAAAGGTCTTGGTTCTACAGCGGGTGTTATTTGCGGTTGGAGTTTGGTGCTGGCTTATTTGTTTACTGGGATGTCTGTTTTGTGCGGTTTTGCCAACTTCAGCAGTGTCTTAATTGGTCATTTGGGCATTCATCCCTCCAGTATTACATTGCTGGCGATCGGTGCAGGAATTTCTTGGTATGCAGCTTATAAAGATATCCAACTTTCAGCTGTAGCGATGCTCTGGATGGAAGCAGCTTCAGTCCTATTGATTGCCATCTTGTGCATCATCATTTGGGCACACAAAGGTTTTGCGTTGGATATGTCGCAACTAACCCTCTCTGGTACAACTCCAGGCAGCGTAGCCACAGGACTTGTGTTGGTAATGTTTGCTTTCTCTGGCTTTGAAAGTGCTACATCGCTAGGTGATGAAGCAAAAAAACCATTACAAACAATCCCTAAATCTGTGATGGGTAGCGTCATCCTCGCCGGTCTGTTTTATATATCAACAACCTATATAGAAGTCTTGGGCTTTAGTGGTACTGGCGTCTCCATTACTCAAACTGAAGAACCTCTGGGTTTTTTATCCCGACAAGCAGGAGTTGGTTTTTTGGGAGAATTTGTGGCTTTAGGTGCCTTATTTAGCTTCTTCGCTTGCATCCTTGGCAGCATCAACCCAGCCGCTAGAGTGTTTTTCTTGATGGCACGTCATGGTTTATTCCATTCCTCATTGGGAACAGCACACTCATCCAACAAAACGCCCCACGTTGCAGTCACGATGTGTTCGTTGATAACATTTTTCGTACCTGCTGTCATGTCCCTATTTAATATCAAGTTATTCGAGAGTATGGGTTATTTGGGGGCAATTTGTAGCTACGGATTCTTAACGGTGTACATTCTGATTTCTGTCGCAGCTCCAGTTTACCTATACAAAATTAGAAAACTCCGGCGGCGAGATGTGGTATTTTCGGTTGTCGGAGTTGGGTTCATGATGATTCCAGTTTTAGGTAGTGTAGGAATTCCCGGTAGTACACTTTTCCCAGTTCCCGAAGCTCCTTACAATGCCTTTCCCTACTTGTTCTTGTTATACATACTTCTCACTTGTGGGTGGTTCATCATTAAAAGACTACGTTCTCCCAACCTGGTTGTGAAAATGCGCCAAGGAATTGAAGAGATTCACACTAAATTCAGCGATACCAGGAAAATTCCTTAATTGTGGAGAGTGGGGAATGGGGGGATGAGGGGGATGAGGGAGATGAGGGAGATGGGGACAAGGGGACAGCAACAAGTCTTTTCGTTTGTTCCTCTATCCTCTTCCTTCCCCGTGTCTCCGTGTCCCCGTGTCCTCTTTCCATGCCCAATGCCCAATGCCCTAATCCAAAATCCAAAATCCAAAATCCAAAATTAATATGAGCGGGTTACTTACTGCTATTAGCACGGGTGCAGCTGCCTTTAGTGCTACAAATATCGATGATATTGTTATTTTGACGCTGTTTTTTTCCCAGGTGAATGCTAAGTTTCGGCGTTGGCATATAGTCACTGGTCAGTATCTAGGTTTCACAGCGTTGGTAATGGCTAGTCTTCCTGCTTTCTTTGGTGGCTTAATGTTACCAAAACCTTGGATTGGACTATTTGGTTTAGTACCCATAGCAATTGGTATCAAATGCTTACTAAATCGAGAAGATGATGCATCAGAGGAAGATGAAACAGAAATAGAGCAGTCTGAGAGTTCGTATTTAAGTAAATTTCTCAATTTTCAAACTTACAGCGTAGCAGCAGTGACCTTTGCCAATGGCACTGACAATATCAGTATCTACGTTCCTTTATTTGCTAGCAGTAATTGGGAGAGTCTGCTAATAATTCTGGGAGTGTTTTTTATGCTAGTAGGATTTCTATGCTTTGTAGCATACAAATTAACTCATAATGCAGCGATCGCTAATCTTTTGACTCGTTACGGTAACGATTTTATGCCTTTTGTCTTAATAGGATTAGGCGCTTTTATCATTGTGGATAGTGGTAGCTTGACTCTGCTGAACTTATTAAATAAATAGTCATTAATCATTGGTTATTTGTTATTCCCCGCGTCAGAGCGTCAGAGCGTCCCCGTATCCCTCCGTCTCCGTGTCCCCGTGTCCCCACTCCCCAAAAATATGAACCACTAAACCTGTCAACAGTAAGCAACTTGGCATTTAAGTTTTAAAGAATACAAAAATTATTTTGGCATCTTGATATACATGTAAAAAAAAGAGGTATGAAATTTGTCAATTTTAGAATTTTCTTTACTAGTTTGGATTGGTTCATTTAGCGCTGGCTTTTTAGGCGCGTTAACTGGGTTAGGGGGTGGAGTAGTAATTGTTCCTTTATTAACTTCAGTATTTGGTGTTGATCTTCGATATGCCGTTGGTGCTTCCTTAGTATCTGTAATTGCTACTTCTTTGGGTGCAGCATCTACTTACATCAAAAAAGGCTATACCAATTTACGATTGGGGATGTTTTTAGAAGTAGGGACAACTATCGGCGCGATCGCCGGCGCTATGATTGCTACTTTTGTGTCTGTGAAAGCCCTAACTATTGTATTAGCGATCGTCCTGATTTATTCAGCATACCTTTCACAACGACCGAGAGTAGAAAATACTGAAGATGAACCAGCAGACGCCTTAGCAAACTATCTAAAACTCAATAACAGTTATCCAACTCCTGATGGACTGATGTCTTATCAAGTCCATTCAGTACCAATGGGGTTTGGGATGATGATTCTAGCTGGGGTGCTTTCTGGATTGCTTGGTATTGGTTCCGGCGGATTTAAGGTATTGGCGATGGATCAAGCTATGCGCCTACCCTTCAAAGTTTCTACTACCACTAGCAATTTTATGATCGGCGTCACGGCAGCAGCCTCAGCCGGAGTTTATTTAGCACGAGGTTACATCGATCCAGGACTATCTATGCCGGTAATGTTGGGAGTATTACCTGGTGCTTTTTTGGGCGCACGAGTTCTTGCAGGGGCTAATACGCAGATTTTAAGAATTATTTTCAGCGTTGTGTTGGTGGTAATGGCTTTAAAGATGGTTTACAACAATTTAATAGGGGGGCTGTAAAATGTATAAATTAAATACTGGTTTTCGCTGGGCATCATCGGCACAGGCAGAGAGTAAAGTCATTGCACTAAGCTTACCGCCGGAAAATTCACACTCTGATCTTGAGAAGTTGGAAGAACACCAGGTTAGCACAGTGGCACAATTGCCGAATCGCTCGGAAGTTGATGCTAACAAGAACGTAACGAAAACATCAAGTGAACAACAATTAGAATATTTGCTAAGTAACCTGCTTAAATATGGCGTTTTGATAGCTAGTGCTGTAGTTTTATTGGGCGGTATCCTCTACTTGATTCATCATGGTGCTGAACCTGCTGAATATCACTTTTTTCGGGGAGAACCATTGCAATTTCGCTCACCAGCAGGTGTAGTGCAAGCAGTTTTATCAGGTAGCGATGCCTACGGCGGGCTACGCCTACGCGGTATTATTCAACTGGGACTATTACTACTAATTGCTACTCCAATTTTACGGGTAGTCATTTCTCTATTAGCTTTTCTGCTAAAGCGAGAATTTATTTATGTGATTGTTACCTTATTAGTCCTAGTTAGTCTCAGTTACAGCCTTCTAGGAGCGTATTATTAATTTTACTTTCAAAGGTTAAAGGGTAAATTAACGCTTTTACCCTTAACCGCAAAGTATTAAAATTTACCCAAATTTCAATGCCTACCAATGATTATGAACCTTGTAAAAGTTCATTAATTGAGCTTAGACTCTGTTGAATTAGTTCTACTAGATAAGTTCTTAGGGAATCAATATTTACCACTGAGAAATTTAATAATCCCACAGCATATAAAAGACTTGAAATCCCAATAATTAAAGCCAAAAATCTGCCAAAGCAACCTGGATTAATTTCAATAAAGCCTAATTTAGATTGCCCGATGACAGCAATTGTTATAAACACAATTCCTGCTATGACAAATGTATTATTTGCAGTTAAATCTGTCATTTTCCTATTCAGATAGTTCAGTAGTTTTATTGTAGCTATTATTATTTTACATTTCTGCAACGGCTATATCTATGGAGGAGATGACGAGATGGGGAGATGAGGGAGAAATAGCCAATGACTAATGACTAATACTTCGGCTCCGCCCAGTACAAGTGACCAATGACTAATGACTAATGACAATTAGTAGAAGTTTTAGTGTCAACAACCCAAAATAGTATCACTTGTGTACTAGACTTTGGTCTAGCTTTTAGTTTAAACTACACTAAGTAGATAGGAATAGTGGGTTTTTATGCAAAGCGTCGAGAAAGTAAGTCAAGAGTTAAGCCTCGAAAACCAGACAATGACTGAGCAGTTAGAGCCAACTATTTCAAAGGAGTTCAAAAAAGACATTTTCAAAAAGCTCAGAGGCGGTTTTTTTCTAGTACTGGGATATTTATTGTCACCACTATGTTGGTGGAATGACTTACTTTTTAATCTGCCAATAGCTTATGGTTTTGGCTATGGATGCAGCTTGTTTTTCCCGAAATTACTTTTACCTTGTTCTATTATAGGGTACTGGCTCTCTAATATTGTGGGAATTCTTTTGATGCAATTTGGTTCTCAGGAGATATTTCAAAAAGAACCCAAAGAGCATAACCTCAAAAAAGAGTTATTTACGGGTCTAATTACTTCAACAGTTTATACCTTGTTGATTTTGGTATTGATCCAGTTGAAGATTCTCGATTCTCCTGTTTTATTCTCCAACGGTTAAATTAGTCCCTCTCTCTAACCCTCTCCTTTTAGAAGAGGGTTAGGGAAAAACTTTTGTTGCTGGAATAGGGGTTTCAAAGCCTCTCTCCTACGAAGAAAGAGATTTCAAGTATATATTTTGACTTTTAAAACATCTTCATAGAGACATGAAATTAAAATCATGAGTCAAATTTTAGAAGAAGTTCTATCAGCGAACCGCGCCTACGTTGAAAATTTCGGTGATAAAGGTGACCTTACCATACCGCCTGCTCGTCGATTTGCGATTCTCACCTGCATGGATGCTCGACTTGATCCAGCAAAATTTGCTGGGTTGGTTGCAATACAGTTCAGTTAAGCCTTTCTTTCTTCTCTTTGCGTCCTTTGCGTCCTTGGCGGTTCGTTAAAAAAATTGAATTTGACCAAGAGTTTTAGCCTTAACTGAACTGTATTGGGGTTGGTTGAAGGAGACGCCCATGTGATTCGTAATGCAGGTGGCCGCGCGAGTGATGATGCAATCCGCTCTTTAGTAATCTCCTACAAATTACTTGGTACTCGTGAGTGGTTGGTGATTCATCACACAAATTGTGGTATGGAAACCTTCACAGACCAAGTTATCCGGAATTTACTGGCTAATAGTCTCAAAACCGCGAAGATAGACGAGACGGGTTGGCATGATGTTGATTCTGGAGGAGGATCGAGCGAAGCTGAGTTCATTGATTGGTTGACTATCGGCGAACAAGCACAAAGTGTCTATGCAGATGTGAAACGGATTCGCTCTCACCCATTAGTACCCCCAGAAATTCCGATTTATGGCTACCTCTACGATGTCAAAACTGGGGAATTGATTGAAATTCCCGAAGCTACACAAGCTGGACTAGCTCTCTAGTTCGTACTTTTTTAGGAAGATAGAGTCCAAATCCTAATTTTGGAATCACCACCACCACTAACTAGAATTTTGTCGCGGGGACTGAAAGCAAGACAATTTACAGGACTTTTAAGCTCAAGAGTCTGTATGAGTTCTCCTGTTTGATAATTCCAAATTTGGATTGTATTATCTTCACCTCCGCTGGCAATAATTTTTTCAGTCGGACTAAATGCGATCGCATTCACCGAATCTGTGTGACCAGTAAAAATACGCTCTTCTCTTCCAGTACTTGTATTCCACAGCTTTATTGGTGGATTAGAAACACCATTATCACCGGCACTACTACCTCCACTGGCAATGGTTTGTCCATCAGGACTAATAGCAACTGAGCGAATTGACCCTACTGAACGGTCGAACCAAGACACCATCGAACCAAAAAAGTCGGAAGGGCGATTTAGTGTACGTATTCTCTCTCCATTGCGCCAATTCCAAATCATAATTGCGCCATCAATTCCACCGCTCACTAAAAACCGTCCATCTGGACTAAAGGTAAGAGAATTGACATCCCATCCATGCCCTCTTAAAGTGCGTATCTCTTTTCCACTAATGGGATGCCAAAGTCTAATAGCAGCGTCAAAATGTCCAGTAGCTAGAGTTTCTCCATCGGGGCTAAAGGCGACGCAACTAGTTCGCAAGGAAACTAAAGAACTGCCTAAAGTTTGTTTAACTCTACCTGTGCGTATATCCCACAACTTGATATTTCCATCCTGAAATTCCATATTGCTGGCACTTGCTAGAGTTTGTCCATCTGGACTAAAGTCAATAGAAAGAACTGGGCTAGAATGTCCAGTTAAATTAGTTAGCAATTCTCCAGTGGTCAAGTTCCATAATTTTATCGTGCGTAGGCGTAGCCCGTCGTAGACATCGCCATCGCCACTAGCAAGCATTTTTCCATCTCGGCTAATAGCAACACACAAAACAGAATCTGAATGTCCGCTGAGGATTTTTGTATTTTTGTAGCGATTATCTAGATTATCTACTGATTTTTTGGATTCAGTACATTCTCTTTTAATTTCTGGGAGTAAATTATCTATTTTGATCTGAATATCTTCGCCTACATCCTGACGAATCACCTCAAGCAACGCGCAAAGTGCAGGTTGACCAAGCGCAATTTCTCCAAAGCTGACTAATTCATTTACCAAATTAGGAATAAACTCATTCGTGGGTGTGTTGAAATTTAGACCATACTGCACAGGCGTATCTGTCCCCAATGCTCTGATTAAATACCCCCGACGCTGGCTTTCATTTTCCATCAATGGTCTAAGTATGGGTAATATTTTTTGGATTAATTCGCTGTTTATTGCCATAGCTTAATTCTTTTTAAATAAAGAATAAAATTTATCCAGGTAGTATATCTTTAACAATGGGACGTAACTTTTTCCAGACTACTTCGCTTTTAAAATTCTCCAAAAAATTAGATGGTTTATCGTAAAAATAAAGCTGTTTGCGGCTAAGTTCATAAATTACGGGGACTTCATACCATAACAAGTCTAAATTATGGTCTAAAGCATTAGTAGTCTGCACTTTAGATGCTGTTGTTTCATCAACTGTGTCAACAAGAGCAACTGCAAAACAAAGGTGAGCAGGTGCTCTAAAGTTATATATTGCTTGACCCAGTGCAGATGGGTTAGCTTCCTTTTTAGCCCAATCAGTGCATTGAGAAGCAAATCGCTGCAATATTTTTATATTTATTTCAGCAAACTCAGAAAACAAAAAGAATGCTTCTCCACGCATACTAAAAATGCCAAAGGGTAACTCAAAATCTGAAATTTTAGCAACGTAATTTAATTGACCATTAGCATAAGTAATATTTTTGCGAATATCCAAGCAACCTTGTTTTCTTAGTCTATCTAGGGTGACGGTAAAATATGCATCCAACGCATGGGAGTAAATTTTGGGGATTTGATTTTGTTTTTTTGTCAGTTCTTCTGTAATCTTTCGCAGCAAATTATCAATTTTTTGCTGATTATCTAGTCCTACAGTTTCACGTATGACTTCCAATAAACTACAAAGTGCAGGTTTGCCAGGTGTAATTTCTCCAAATGCTACGAGTTCGTCGATCGTTTGGGGAATAAAAACTTCAACGGGCGTATCCCACATCAAACGATTCAATACATTTGCATTAGTTCCTAAGGCTATAACAAGATAAGACCGACGTTGTTGTTTATCCCACATAAATGGTTGCAACACACGCGATAATTCTTGGATAATTTCCCCACTGATTTGTGCCATCTAAATTAATCTTATAATCGTGCGTAAATTTCTGGTGCGTTATTTTTTAAGTCATTTAATATGGCGATCGCACTTGTTCCTCCATTGCGTAAATACCTTCGTTGCGTATTTGGTTCGATTAACGTTCCTCCACTATGGTGAATACCAACTACATGAAAATCATCATCGAAAACAGGCGATCCCGATGAACCGGGTTCTGTACTTGTAGTGTATTGTAATACTTGATTGTCGGCGTAAGCAACAAAGTTATTCTGGATGGAAATTTTCTTCACACGACCGCTAGGATGTTGAATTATTGCTACGCGATCATCTCGTCGCATCAACTTTTTTTGTAAGATTAAGGGTTTGCCAAAATCAGGTAAGTCTTTCAGATTTACTACTGTATAGTCGAGTTCTTCGTTAGTGTAAAAAGTACCTCCTTTTAAAGCTCCAATAGTTTGTTTTGGACATTCTTTACCGTTAATATCCAATTGGTAGTTGAAGCTAAAATTACTTTTTTCTGCTACTTCCCGACTATCAATGACATGATTATTCGTCATTAGTAAATCAGGTGCAATCATAAAACCTGTACCCAAACCAGTTTGAGTTGCTATATGAACGACGGCTTTTGATGCTTCCAAAGCCAAGTTTAATATGTAAATATCGCGTAATGTATTCTCACCAATAATTCTTTCTTTGACATCAGCTACACTATCCATCCCCTTCCAATTATCGATTCCACGGTTGGGGCTGGCTGGAACGTTCAGGGGATATTTTTGAAATAACTCAAGGATAAAATCTCGATCTTCATCCCCAGTGAAACCCTGAATGATGTTGAGGAAGACAGCAAGGGCTTCCTTATCATAAGCAACCCGGCCAAACTGGGCTAAAAAGCGCACAACTTCTACAGAAACACCCATTGGTGAACCATCTAAATCTAAACGCGCCAGGATGGTATCTGCTTGGGGGACACCTTCTAATGCGCCTGCGACTAAACGACGGCGATCGCGCACATTAGCAAAATCAGGTAAATTCTGTACAATACGCGTCAGGCGCTGGAAGTCAGGTTGGGATAGCTGGACAGTCACGGTTACTTCTTGAATGAGGATATTTATGTTTTACCGTGAATTCTGACCATATTTGACTATGTAAGTTGCGATTATTACTATGGCTGTGGTGATTTAGCGATCGCCGCCCACACTCGATGATGAACTTGCAGGATTGGTGTGGGATATTTTGCTTCCAGTAACACCGCCAATTCTCGGTCAAATACTTCCACCTTTTCTGGTGTTAAACTGGCTCCCACACCCGCACTAGCACGAATTCGCCCCCGCCAATCTTCATGTGTATAAGATACAAATACATCGTAAGAAAATGTGCGGATATCCCGAAATCCTCCTTCTCCAATATCTTGTAACCACAGAGGATACAATCCATTACCGCCGGCCAGATTCCACGCTGGATTATGAGCCTTAATCAGTTGTTCTGTTGCTTCAACGACATTACCCTTTAAAGGTATCCAATCAAAATGAGCGATCGCAATTGTGCCATTCGCTCTCAATATCCGAGTAATTTCTTTGACAGCACGCCCACGGTCAAACCAATGCCAACACTGTCCAGCAGTGACCACATCAGCACTGGCATCTGGTAACTCAGTATTTTCGGCAGTTGCAACTCGATAATCTACTTTGATTTGGGCAGATTCACTTAACTGTCTGGCTTGTTCTAGAAGTGACACTGATGGGTCGATACCAATCACATAAGCACCCCTATCTGCAAAACCCCGCGCTAGTGTTCCCGTTCCTGTGCCCAGGTCAACAATGTTTTGTCCTGGTAAACCTATACCATATTCGGACAGTTTATTAAATAATGAACTGGGAAAACCAGCGCGGTGTTTTGCATAGTCAACAGCAGTTGCACCAAAATCAATTTTCATACGTTCAAAAATATTCTTGTAACAATTATCTTGGCTAGAAGTTCTCTACCCACGGACGTAGTTCTACTTCCCATGTCCAAGCACTGCGGGGTTGGCGGAGGATATTGAGATAAGTTTGAGCGATCGCATCCGGATCGAGAGTACTATCAGTATTATCCACTGGATCTGGGCGAACTGCTGAACGAATTACACCATCAATTATGAAATGTGCCACATGAATATTCTTTGGTGCTAATTCCCTAGCAATACTCTGAGCTAAACCGCGCAGTGCAAATTTACCCATTGCAAAAGGAGCAGACTGAGGAAAACCCTTAACACTTGCTGAGGCTCCTGTAAAGAAGATCGCACCACCTCCATGCTGCAACATCCGTTTGGCAGCAGCTTGGGCAACCAGAAAGCCACCATAGGCAGTCACTTCTAGAGTTTTTGCCACCCCAGCGGGATCTAGCTCAACCAAAGGTCCCCGCACGCGGAAACTAGGGTTATAAATCACAATATTTGGGGAACCTAGCTGATTTTCAACATCAATAAATAACTGTTCCACTTCATCTGGTTTTGAGGCATCAGCGGCGAAACTCACCGCCCCAATTTCACTAGTTAGCTGGGTGAGTTTCTCAATTTGCCGAGCAGCTAGAGCGACACTTATTCCTTCTTTCGCAAATAACCGGGCTAAAGAGGCACTTAGTCCACTACCTGCTCCCACTATCAATGCTGTTGTTGCCATGATTTTAATTTTCCTGTTTCAATTTTGGATTTTAGATTTTAGATTTTTTCCACGTAGCTTACTTAGACCAGAGCGAATATAAATTCCGGGGTAACTCTTGGAGATCCTACGCCAACAGACCTTGTTAAATTTTGAATTTTGGATGAAAAATTCAAAATTTAAAATCTAAAATCCAATGAATTGCCCCTAGTAGGACTTTGACCAATCCGCAGTACACAAACTGCGGCAATCAGGCATAGAACGCCCGATAAAATAAACGCCTGCAAATAACTACCCATCCAAGTTCTTAACACCCCGGCTCCAAATGCTGCTGTGGCTGCACCGATTTGATGTCCTGCGACAATCCAGCCGAACATCACGCCGACATTTTCTTTACCGAAGACATTGGCAACAAGACGTACCGTAGGCGGTACTGTAGCAATCCAATCAAGTCCATAGAAGATGGCGAACACGGAAAGTCCATAAAAGGAAAAATTAAAACTGAAGGGTAAGAAAATCAAAGACAAACCCCGCAGTCCGTAGTACCAACATAATAAGTAGCGATTATTCCAGCGATCGGATAGCCAGCCGGAAATAGTTGTCCCAAAAAAATCAAATAGACCCATGATTGCCAAAAGACCAGCGGCCTTGACTTCCGGGATACCATGATCGATACAAGCGGGAATCAGATGAGTACCAATTAACCCATTTGTGCTAGCACCACAGATAAAAAAGCTACCAAATAACAGCCAAAAGTCGCGGTTATGCATTCCCAGCCAAAGGGCGTTGAGGGTGGAGGCGATGGAATTTGCTTTTGGCTGTAATACTTCTGAAGTTTCGCTGTTGTCGCCAAAGGGTCGCAAACCAACTTCTGCCGGTCGATCGCGCATAAAAATAGCGATCGCTGGAATAATTAAAAGTGCTGCACCAGTGAGAATCAAAGCCGCAGTTCGCCAGCCAAAGCGATCGGCGATTGAAGCCAGTATAGGTAAAAACACTAATTGTCCAGTAGCCGTACTCGCAGTTAGGACGCCTAAAACCAAACCCCGCCTTTCAAAGAACCAGCGATTGACAACAATCGCACCCAAAACCAGGGCGATAACTCCGCTACCAGAACCGACAACTATGCCCCACAGCAAAACTAACTGCCAGGGCGCTGACATCAAAGTAGTTAAACCGACACCCATCGCAATCACAGCCAGCGAACACACCATCATCCGACGAATGCCGATCCGTTCCATGACTGTGGCAGCAAAAGGGCCGATTAGTCCGTAAAGTACCAAGTTCAGCGAGATTGCCAAAGATATAGTAGCTCTACTCCAGCCGAATTCCTGTTCAAGAGGCACGATAAAAACTCCGGGAGCAGACCGAATTCCGGCTCCCACCAACAAAGCAAGAAATGTTAAACCCGCGACGAGCCAGCCATAGTGAAGCGATCGACGCGCGAGGAATGAGGCTAGGGACATGATTTGGGGAGTGGGGAGGCAGGGGGCAGGGGGCAGGAGGCAGAGGGGCGGAGGGGCTGAGGAGAAAGAACTTGTACAACAACTCTCCCCTGCTCCCCATCCTCTTCCAATGCCCAAAACTAACCCTGATATGGATTACCGATTGTGTCTACGGAGACGTTGTAGGAAAATGGCAAACGACCAGGATTCAAGCGTGGTTCTGCTGCATAGCCGACAGGAACTAAAACAGCGATCGCTAAATCTGGATTATCCGTAGCACCAATCACTTCTTTGACTTTTTCCTCAACCCAACCGTTCATAAAACAAGTAGACAATCCCAGGCTTTCTGCTGCTAACACTAAATGGGTAGAAGCAATGATCGCATCTTTAATGGCATATTCGCGTCGCTTGTCGCCTAAACCAGCTTGGAATTGGGGAATGGCGTTTTTAAAGTAGTCTACGGTTTTTTCATTCCATGCCCCAGTTTGGAGTCCCTGCTCAAGAATTGGGGTCAAGTCTTGTTCACCTGCGTTAGGATTGGCAGCAAACACAAAGGTCACAGGTGCTTGAACAATTTGCTGTTGATTCCAAGATGCTGCTGCTAGCGCCGCCTTTTGTGCCTCATCTTGTACAAGAATAATTTGCCAGTCTTGGATATTAAAACTGCTAGGCGCCGCCACAGTTAACTCTACCAATTGTTTGAGCAGTTCTGGAGCGATGGGGTCTGATTTAAAAGTTTTGATTGAACGACGTTGAGCGATCGCACTTGGTACATCTAAAGGTTGGATTTGGGTGATTGGACTCATGAGATTCTCCTGATAGTTGAGTTAAACAATTTTGGATTTTAGATTTTAGATTTTAGATTTTTTCCATCTAACTTGGAGGAGAGCGAGTATAAATTCACTTACTCTCAGACCTTTTTAAACTTTGAATCCAAGAAATCTAAATCCAAAATCCAAAATTTAAAATCTAAAATTATGAGTTGGCTACTGCCTCGCTAGCAGCTGACCAAAATGGATAGTCTGTATATCCCTTTTCGTCGCCACCATAAAAGGTGGCTTGATTGGGTTGATTTAGTGGTGCATTCAAAGCCAAACGTCGAGGTAAATCTGGATTAGATATAAATAATGTACCAAAGGCAACTAAATCTGCTGCTTTGTTTGCTAGTACAGCATCGCCTTTTTCACGAGTGTAACCGCCATTGACGATGAGTGTATTTCTAAAGCGATCGCGTATATGACTAGTAGGCACAACAACCCCGCCATGTCTGATATCTGCGTCTATTGCTTCAAAAATATGCAGATACGCCAAATTAAACTGGTTCAACGCCTGAGTGGCATAACCAAATGTCTCCAGCGGATTAGAGTCACGCATATCGTTAAAAGTCCCACTGGGAGAAAAACGTACTCCTACCCGATTAGAATCCCACACACTAGTTACCGCCTCTGTCACCTCCAACAAAAATCGAGCGCGATTTTCAATGGAACCCCCATATTTATCTGTACGCTGATTTGTACCATCCCGCAAAAACTGATCTATTAAATAACCATTAGCCGCGTGAATTTCCACCCCATCAAACCCAGCGGCCAAAGCATTTGCCGCTGCTTGACGGTACTGTTCTACTATCTGTGGTATTTCTGAAGTTTCTAAAGCACGGGGAGTCACAAAGGGCTTAGGCCCCTCAAAAGTTGAGGCTTCACCTTTAGCAGCAATGGCTGAAGGTGCCACAGGTAAAGCTCCATCCGGTTGTAAGTCAGGGTGAGAAATCCTGCCTACGTGCCATAGTTGCAGAAAAATTCTCCCTCCCTGTTGATGCACAGCATCAGTTACTAACTTCCAGCCCTCCACCTGTTCTGATGAATGAATTCCTGGTGTACCGGGATAGCCTTGCCCTTCGGGAGTTACCTGTGTTGCTTCAGAAATAATCAGTCCAGCAGAAGCACGTTGGGTGTAGTAAATAGCATTAAGTTGGTGTGGTACGTTTCCCTCACCCGCCCGATTTCGGGTTAACGGCGCCATCACTATTCGGTTTGGTAGTTCCAGATTCCCTAATTGATAAGGTGAAAATAAGTTGATATCAGTACTCATTGGTTGTGTCTCCAAATTGTTATTAGTTATTAGTCATTAGTCATTAGTCATTAGGCATTGGGGATTGGGCATGGGGCATGGGGCATTGGAAGTGTGGGAGGTGTGTCCGGTGTGGGAGGATGAGGAAGAAATCTTTCCCCCCTCTCTCCCCACACTCCCCCATCCCCCTCATCTCCCCATCTCCCCACTCCCCACTCCCCACTCCCCCACACTAAACAATTGACCGAATAACACCACCATCTACCCGCAAAGCTGCACCATTGGTTGCTGAAGCCAGGGGACTCGACAGGTAAACTACCATCGCTGCTACTTCTTCATTGGTTTCAAAGCGTTTAATTAGGGAACTTGGACGGACATTTTGGAAAAATTCCGCCTCAACTTGGGCTGGACTAACACCACGTTCCTGCGCTAGGTTGGAAATAAAGACTTCAACGCCTTCTGAACGGGTTGGCCCTGGTAGGACGGAGTTTACTGTGACTCCAGTACCAACAGTTATTTCTGCTAAACCCCGCGCAATGGCAAGCTGGGCTGTCTTAGTTGTGCCGTAGTGAATCATTTCCACTGGAATTTGAATGGCAGATTCACTGGAAATAAAAATGATCCGCCCCCAGTTTTGCTCTAGCTGCTTTTGCAGATATTGCCGACTCAAACGAACTCCACTGAGTACGTTCACCTCAAATATCTTTAACCAGTCTTCATCAGTAATCTCAAAGAAGCTTTTTGGCTCATAAATACCTAGATTGTTAATTAGGATGTCAACGTGAGGAACTTCTTGAAAAAGTTGCTCTACTCCTGCTTTTGTACCTGCGTCAGCAACAACACCAGAAACTTTCGCTTCGGGTACACTTTGCTGAATTTTAGCGATCGCCTGTGCTACTCTTTGGTCAGACCGACCATTAACAATCACTGATACACCCTCTTGAGCTAACCCTTGGGCTATGGCAAAACCAATGCCTGCCGTTGAGCCGGTTACCAGTGCGGATTTACCATGCAATTTCAAGTCCATTTCGCTCTTTCCCCGTTAATTTGCTCTGGGACTGGGGATTGGGGACTGGGGATTGGGGATTAGGGATTGGGGACTGGGGATTGGGAGGAGTGGGGGAGGTGGGAAGCTTTTTTATAATCTCCCCACACTCCCTCATCTCCCCATCTCCCTAGTCCCCAGTCCCCAGCCCCCAGTCACCTAGATTAAAGATGCTGTGCTAAGGTCTTATTTAATGTGGTCTTCGGCACTGCCCCTACCACAGTATCGACTTGCCGACCTTCTTTAAAAACCATCAGCGTCGGAATGCTGCGAATTCCGTAATGACTGGCCACAGTAGGATTTTGATCCGTATTCAGCTTCACTACTTTCACCTGTCCTTCGTATTCAGTAGCAACCTCGTCTACAACCGGAGCCACCATCCGACAAGGCCCGCACCACGGTGCCCAAAAGTCCACTAATACTGGAATTGCACTTTCCAAGACTTCTTGCTTGAATGTGGCTTCTGTGACATTTGTAATGGATGACATAAATTGCCTTCCTGATTTAATTCTATAATTCGATAATATCGAATAATAAAAATATATGCTACTAGATGAGATAATGCAACTATGAGATTCCTTTATCATCCAGATAGAAAAAATATTTCTTTGCCGGGAGTGTTGTATGCATTGGGCGACCCAGTGCGTTTAGAGATTGTGCGGCTGTTGGCTAGTGAGGGGGAACAATGCTGTGCGAGGTTTGATTTTGCGATCGCCAAGTCTACTATGTCCAATCACTTTAAAATTTTACGCGAATCGGGGATAGTATTTACACGTAAAGAGGGTACACAGCACATTAATATACTGCGACGTGAAGATTTAGAGATGCTGTTTCCAGGTTTGCTGGATGCGGTGTTGAAAGCGGCTCAACCATTATCTCTTGACCCCGCCAGTAGTAAACAAGCAGCCTCAACTAGAGGTAGGGGGCAAGGCTGGTGATGGTAAGGATGCGAGGGTCAGCCCCTTCTGGAGCGAGACGCACTCGCGTTTGGGGAAGTCAAAAGTCAAAAGTCAAAATTTACCAAGCCCATAAATAAATTTAGGGGCTTGTAACAAGGACACCGTATTTCTTGCCCGGTGCGTCTCGAAATACATTTTTTATTTTTCCATAAATAAATTTAGGGGCTTGTACCTTTTTCTTTCTGGTTATAAATAGACTTGCAACCAGGATTTATAGCGTCTGGCAAGTTCCTGAAGAAAATTGAGTTCTTCACCCTCAAGATTATTAAATAGATTGTGATATTGCCAACCACGCTCGTACCGACTCAGCATTTCTTCTGAAGTAAAGCGATATACATCGGCGGTCTGCCAACAAATTGACTCCAGAAAAGCCAGCTTTTTGGGGACAATAACAGGATTAATTGTTGGTGTTGCGGTTGTCATAACTCTTTTAATCAACCACTTGACGTTTAATCTCTAATTAGAGATTAGCACTACCGATTCTTAAATTCAATTTAATCCCAACTATAAATTATCTGGGTTGGGATAAACTCTTCCTTTCCAGCTGCCGCCGCGTCCTTGCCAGTGACGGAGTGCAGAATCTAGAGTCATCAGGGTATAGAGAAAAGCGATCGCGGGTAAACTAAAGGCTAACCAAAAAGAACATTTATAGAAGCGGATTGTCGGGTAGTAAGCCAAGGTCATTAATAACCAACCGCATAAACCTGTAAATGCGATCGCCCAATTTCTCCAAACTACACCCAAAATCACACCCACAGGTGGAACTAGATAAATTAAGCTCATCCCTACCAAAGTTCCTAATAGTAGTAACGGAGAATAATTAAGTTGAGTATAGGCAGTACGGGCAATCGTATCCCAAATCGTCGCCAGGGAATTGTACGGACGCAAACTGCGAGTTAAAGTACTCAATCCAAGCCAGATACGACCTTGACTGGGGATTGGGGATTGGGGATTGTGGATTGGGGATTGGGCATTGGTTGTTCCCCTCATTTCCCTCATCTCCCCCACTCCCCACTCCCTACTCACTACTCCCCCACTCCTCTTAACTGCCCCAGCCAAGGCGCAATCATCAATTAAAGCTTGGCGAATCGCTTGAATACCTCCGATTCGCTCTAAAGCTTCTCGGCGTATTAAGATCGAACCTCCAGCAGCAGCGGCTGTGGGATTTTTGGGATTATTCACCCAGCGGAAGGGATAGAGTTTTTGGAAGAAAAAGACGAAAGCCGGAATCAATAGTTTTTCCCAAAAGCTTTCACACCTGAGTCGCACCATCACAGAAACCAGGTCTAAATTTTCCTGCTCAGCTTTAGCAACGAGTCGCCGGAGATTACTCACGTCATGTTCGATATCTGCGTCGGTGAGCAAAAAATAGTCAGGTGTCAGTTTACTAGCATTCTTTATACCTTGCTCAACTGCCCAAAGTTTCCCTGACCAACCGGGAGGTAGTGGTTCCCCAGAGATAATATGTAATTGCTGGGGTTTACCGACAGCGTGGGCGACTCCTTCAGCAAAATTTGCTGTACGGTCTGTGCTGCGATCGTCTACTAAAAACACGTCCAAAGAACCAGGGTAATCTTGAAGTAAGAGCGATCGCAAGCTGATTGGTATTAATTCAGCTTCGTTACGCGCAGGAACCACCGCACAAACCACAGATTGTAGAGACGTTGTATACAACGTCTCTACCTCTAATTGCTGGTCTAATCGCCAAAACTGCCCCCAAAAACACAGTAATCCCAACCAAATTGTCAAGGATAAAAGCATCAATCCTAATACAATTAGACCCATGACCTATTGCAAATTTTCAGTGACTCAGACAGAATACTATGTCTACTGATAAAGGATAATAATTTTTTTCACCTGTAGTACCGTGTTGATAACTAGTGTTGAGTGTTGAGGTTGAACGGTTTTTGATGCAAACACAAGACAGGGTAAAAGTCAAGCAAATCGCAGAAGCGATCGCAGCTAGCCAAGAATATCTGCTTTCAATTCAAAATCCGGCAGGTTACTGGTGGGCAGAGTTGGAATCCAATGTCACCATCACTGCTGAAGTGGTGCTTTTGCATAAGATTTGGGAAACAGACCAAACCAGACCTTTGCACAAAGTTGCAGACTACCTGCGTCAAGAGCAACGGGAGCATGGCGGCTGGGAGCTTTTCTACGGTGATGGCGGAGAACTTAGTACTTCAGTAGAAGCCTACATGGCGCTGAGACTGCTAGGTGTGCCAGCAAACGATCCGGCGCTGGTTCGGGCGCGAAAGTTTATTCTCCAACGCGGTGGTATCAGCAAAACTCGGATTTTTACCAAGTTGCACCTAGCCTTGATTGGCTGTTACAACTGGCGTGGTATTCCCTCACTACCACCTTGGATCATGCTATTGCCCAAAGCTTTTCCAGTTAATATTTACGAGATGTCTAGTTGGGCGCGTTCCAGCACAGTACCGCTGTTGATTGTATGCGATCGCAAACCGATTTTTCTCACTGACGGAGCTATCAACTTAGATGAACTATACGTTGAAAGTGTGGATCGAGTCCAGTGGGGATTACCCCGAAATAACGATTGGACAGATTTATTCCTCACCCTTGATGATGGGTTCAAGTTGGCAGAACACCTGAATTTAGTACCTTTCCGGGCAGAAGGCATCAAAGCCGCCGAAAAGTGGATTTTAGAACGCCAAGAAGTTACAGGCGACTGGGGCGGCATTATTCCAGCGATGCTGAATTCCATGCTGGCTTTGCGGTGTCTGGGTTATGACCAAAACGACCCCATTGTAGAAAGAGGGTTGCAGGCAATTGATAACTTTGTGATTGAAACAGAGGACAGCTACCGGGTACAACCCTGTGTTTCACCCGTGTGGGATACAGCTTGGGCGATGCGTGCTTTGGTAGATTCTGGTTTTGCACCAGATGATCCGGCTGTGGTGCGAGCTGGCGAATGGTTGCTGGAAAAGCAAATTTTAGACTATGGAGATTGGGCTGTCAAAAATCGCCAGGGAAAACCAGGGGCTTGGGCGTTTGAGTTTGACAATCGCTTTTATCCTGATGTTGATGATTCGGCTGTGGTGGTGATGGCACTACATCAAGCCAAACTACCTAATGAAAAAATCAAGCAAGGTGCGATCGCCCGTGCCTTAAAATGGATTGCATCTATGCAGTGTAAACCAGGGGGTTGGGCTGCTTTTGATTTGGACAATGACCAAGATTGGCTAAACTCCATCCCCTATGGAGACTTGAAAGCGATGATTGACCCAAACACCGCAGATGTTACCGCCAGGGTAATAGAAATGCTGGGTGGTTGTAATTTGTCAATTGAACCGCACAACTTAGAGCGGGCGCTTAGTTATCTTTTGGGCGAACAGGAAACAGAAGGCTGTTGGTTTGGTCGTTGGGGTGTAAATTACATCTACGGTACTAGTGGCGTCCTCTCAGCCTTAGCCTTGATTGACCCTCAAAAGCATAAACTCAATATAGAACGGGGAGCAACTTGGTTATTGGGATGTCAAAACCCAGATGGCGGTTGGGGCGAAACTTGTCGCAGCTACGACGATCCCAGCCTTAAAGGAAAAGGAAACAGTACTGCATCTCAAACTGCTTGGGCTTTAATTGGTCTGTTGGCAGCAGGTGAAGCAACTGGTAAATTAGCGCTTGAGGCTATTGAGCGGGGAATTGCCTATCTTGTGACAACTCAACAGCCAGATGGTACTTGGTTTGAAGCAGATTTTACAGGTACTGGCTTTCCTTGTCATTTTTATCTCAAGTATCACATGTATCAACAATACTTTCCTTTAATTGCGCTAGGTCGCTATCAAGCAGCGATCAGAAAAGATTAATCGTTGACTGATGAGTGTTAACCGTCAACAGTCAATAGTCAACAGCCAGCGTTCATCACTTATAATTCTTTAACTTACAACAATTTTCAGGTAAATAGACCACCCGGTAGGGGCACAGTCAATACTGTTCGGTTAAGTCACCAGACGCGATAAATCGCTGTCTCTACAATAATCATTCCTTTGTAGAGACGGCGATTTATCGCGTCTTTAGAATTTAGAATTTTAATCAAAAAACCTTAACCAAACCGTATTGGGGGCACAGCATTGGTGTGCCCCTACAACATATGTGTTTCAAATACATGAAAACTGCTGTAATGTGCGGGAAATTCTGTTAGTAATGTATTGATTAAAGTATTGGTCATTGTATCAGATGTGAGGTAGAAAATAAGCCTAAGAATGTGTAGCGATCGCTGGTACTAAATCCCTTAAAAGCTGACCCAGATTGCTTCCACGCTTGAACACTTTTATGAAGCATACTAAACTCTAGTAAATTATTTACATTTTTGTCTTGATTGTAAATGTAGTTTGGTGTTAAATTTGATAAAAATGATTTAATTATCAACGTAAAAACTTTGACTATTCCACTCGTGTGTCTATTAATGTTCAGATACTTTAATTTTAAATAAAAAGCTATAAAAAAACAGAAGATTAATCTAAGTTCAACATATTTAAACCAACCAAAAGGCGGATTAAATTAGCTATAATTACTTTTAATATATTGAATACAAAACAAAGGGCGTTACGACTTTAGGGTGCAACTAAGGCAAAGAGATAGATAATCACAGAGTAAGAGTTTTAGTTTTTACTCTGTGTTTGTTTGTTTATACCAGGCGCAAAAAATTCAAAATGTCAGTTACGAATTACTAAATTCCTGCGCCTGCTTTTGCTTCGGCACCCATTGGTGCAACGTAATCACGGAAAAGAGTAATCTGTTGCTCAAAAGATAATCCTTGAATTCTGCTAAACAGCGCTTGAGATTCTGAGGAAAGCCGATAATCATCAGGTACAGGAATGATAGTGCCATTTTCCATACCTTCAGCTAATAGATACCAAAAAAGTAGCTTTGTGGTATCACCCAAAGAACCATATTGACGAGAAATTTGGGTATCGACTTTGTTAATCAAGTCACGCTGAATTTTTAATTGTTGTTCGTGAGTTAATTCCTTAACTTGATTAAACAAACCTTCAGCAATTTCTGAAGAAGCAGTGCTAGCGCCGGGGGCGGCTGGAGTAATTGAGTTACCTATTTCTTCATAGATAAACCAAAACAAAGCTAACTGTTGATCTACATCTAATTTTTGCCAAGCTTGCACATGTTGCCGAATAGTTGGATCGCCAGTTTGCGTGTATGTCATCGTTAACTCCAATTGCAATTAAGTCGGTGTCATTTGCAACCTTATCAAATATACATCTGGAGTTTTACCCTACTGAAGACAGATGTGTTTGAACCACAAAGAAGAAGAATTTAGAAATCAAACATAAACAAATTGGGGGAAGTATAAGTAATATAGCAATCCGATTTTATTTGGAGAATCACTCGTAGAGGTAAGGGACTGGGGACTGGGGACTGGGAAGAAGGAATAAAGGTGTACCTAGCTTCCTAAAAATCAAATATGATTCCTATAGTGTTGGGTAATATAGGCTCAAACAATGCGATCGCCCTTTTAAAAGCGAGGAAAAGTTACACCAGCGATCGCTCAGGTTATGAGCTATTGACCTAACTTTTCATAGGATCTGGAAAATCTTCTCCTACAAGACTACCGTGTACACACAAGTCATTTAGAGTTGTTGTGTAACGTAGAGAAGGTTAATTTTTGCTCTTCGATGCAACAAAGGTGCAGGTCGATGCATCAAAGGTGCAGGGCGATGCATCAAAGGTGCAGGGCGATGCAAGTAAGGTGCAGGTCGATGCAAGTAAGGTGCAGGTCGATGCATCAAAGGTGCAGGTCGATGCATCAAAGGTGCAGGTCGATGCATCAAAGGTGCAGGTCGATGCATCAAAGGTGCAGGTCGATGCATCAAAGGTGCAGGTCGATGCAACTAAGGTGCAAGTCGATGCAACTAAGGTGCAGGTCAAGAGACTAGTGTTTACACCATTTCACTAAAACCCTGATAGATATAGATTTCGCGTAGGGGCACGGCATTGCCGTGCCCCTACCAACGTATTTGTATCATAATTAAAGTGAAACGGTATTACACCGTAGCCTACAGCGGGAGAGGTTTTGAATTTTCCTCTTCCCTACTAGGAAAGCTTGCTCGGTGTTTAGGTTTCGCGTTGGTTTTTCCACACGATCTGAAAAATCAGATGGGCAGACGCATCTCTCCCCAAGATGGACTGCCAGCATTCCCCAGAGCATAATCACAAATCACGATTTACTTTGAAAGGGCAGTCCACAGAATATGCCCAGACAAAACAACCATCACGGAAAGACCTAGCTGATAAGCACGAGTCCTCAGCGGCTGCATGGCGCGTAGAAAAGCTATAGAATGGGCAAAGCGCGACAAAACAAAAAGTGGAAAATAAATTAAGGTGCCTTGTTCCCAACAGCCCAAGTTAACGTAAGCAGTAGCTAGAAACAGGAAGATCGGAATATTTTCGCCATCATTGTTGAGGGTTTTAGTGGCGCGTTGCAGTAATTGAGACTCTTGTACAACTCCAGTTCCCCCTTTGCCAAAAGTCGCAGCATCTTCTGGTGTAGAAAAATTATTGGACTTCCGCCGAGTGTTAACTTGGATTAGGATAATAGCCAACATTTTCAGAAATAAAGCAACAACAGTTATTCCATAGATTTTCCAAGTATACATAGCTGTCACTTATTCCTTAGCATTGAACAGCAACTACAATCTTCTCATTTTTTGATACACTCATATCATCTGAAGATGTGCGCGCAAAATTTCTTGAATTATTTCTTGTACAGCTTGTTTACTCAAGCTACCATCTACCCGCAGAATTCGTGAGGGATGTGATGCTGCTAACTCTGCGTATCCTTGCTGAACGCGGCGATGAAAAGCAATTGTCTCTTGTTCAATGCGGTCTAGCCCTACTTCACTTCCTCGTTTGCGGGACAGTCCTACCTCGACATCGATATCCAGCCAAATGGTTAGGTCACTTTCTAAGCCACCGGTGGCAATATAGTTGAGTTGATTGATTAAACTCATGTTCAAACCTCGACCATATCCTTGGTAGGCAATGGTAGAGTCGGTGTAGCGATCGCATAAAATATATTTCCCAGCTGCAAGATTTGGTTTAAGTTCTTGTTCAACGTGCTGGGATCTATCAGCAGCATACAACAAAAGTTCCGTCACTTCGGCAACTGGTTTATCCTCTGCCTTTTCTAGTAGCAAGCGCCGGAGGTCTAAGCCTAACTCTGTTCCCCCTGGTTCACGAGTTACCACCACAGAAATACCTAGACTTTCCAACCACTGACAACAAAGCTGTATTTGGCTGGTTTTACCGCAGCCTTCTACCCCTTCAAATACAATTAATTTCCCACCCATGCTTTTTGCTGCAACAATCGCCGACTGTAAAATCCTAACCTGCAATGGCGATCGCTCAGAGCGATGTTTCACTTCAATTAGGGGAGCATTTTAGGGATTGAAAGCTACAGGCATTGATTTCATACCTCGCAAGGACGGGTTTTCATGCCATTCAATCTGATCTGTATCCAGCCGGAGATCGCTAAAGCGGCGCACAATAGTATTGATGGCAATTTGTGCCTCAAGCCTACCAAGGGCTGCACCCAAGCAAAAATGGGTTCCTTTTCCAAATGCCAAGTGTGGGTTTTCAGGGCGTGTAATGTCTAATTTGTCGGGATTTAAGAATTGCTCCGGGTCACGGTTAGCTGCACCAATCACCAGAAATAGGCGTTGTCCTTGGCTAATTTGTTTGCCATCGATTTGGAGATCGGTAACTGCTATGCGGGCTTGCCGTTGTATTGGGCTATCATAGCGTAAAAACTCCTCTACAGTAGTTGTGATTAGCGAGGGGTCATCCTTTAACTTTTGCATCTGATCGGGATTTTCGAGTAAAGCAAGTAAGCCGTTAGCAATCAAGTTAGTGGTAGTTTCGTGGCCTGCAAAAGTTAAGAAAACGCAATTTGATAAGAGTTCGTCGTCATCAAGGGAATTTCCTTTTTCTTGTGCGAAGATGAGGCTACTCATCAGATCATCTTGGGGTGTATGACGACGTTGTTCAAGGATGTAGCGGAAGTATTCTTTCATTTCGAGAATACTTTGTTTAGCACTGGTCAAAATTTCTGGCTGTATGCGGAACATACCAAAAAATCTTGCCAAATCTGATGACCATTTCTTAAACTGTTCGCGGTCTTCAGAATTGGCGCCAAGCATTTGGGCAATGACGATTGCCGGCATTGGGTAAGCTAAATTATGAATAATATCTAGATGACCCTGCTCATAGACACCATCTATTAGTTCGTCTACTAGCGTCTGAATTCGCTCTGCCATGCTGTCAATGATGCGAGGAGTGAATGCTTTGTTAAACAGTACACGCAGACGTGTGTGTTCTGGGGGGTCGCAAAACAGAATCCATTTTGATAGAGTTTCAATTAGGGGAAGTATGTTTTGTTGCTCTGATTCAGGTAATTTACTAATCGGCGGACGCTTGGCCGAAATTCGTTTATCTTGCATAGCATCTGCAACATCTTTATAGCGCATCAGATACCAGCCCCCAAAAAAATCACTCCAGTAAACAGGATCTTCTAACAAAATACGCCGATAAGTAGGATAGGGATTGGCCAGTACTTCTGGAGCTGTTAAATTGTATCGGTCTTCTCCTGGATTACTTGGTGATGACATGAGTTAGAACCAATTGAGGACTTGATAAGCTGTTCCACATTTAACTTGCATATACTGGGCGGGCGAGACGCCCACCCCACAAGAAATGTACAATTTCAAATTATGCAAACTAGATGTGGTTTAGCTTATACTCACCGACCTGAAGGTGCGGGGAAAAACTTGACAGTTCACAGTAACTAGCTAACCGTTGCTAGTCTTACGTCACTCCCTGTCCGTTTACAGCTATTTTCAGGTAAATGAACCACATGATTTTATCTCACGCAATCGCGCAAAGGAAGAAAGCAAGAAACAAGACTGTGGTCTAACTACATGAAAACTGCTGTAATCCAGATTTTTGGCTTTAAAATCTGATTTACGAGTTCAAAACTTAATTTACTCAAATATAACGATCGCTTTGGGCTAAAAGTCTCTGTTGATAAGATTTCAGAGATGGGAACTCTAGCTAATGAGCTTAAATTCCCGTATCCCACTGCATATTATTAATCATGTCCCATTCTGGTCATGCCGCTTTGAGCCAATCTTCTTACCCTCGTTTGACTAGAAGCCTGAGTGCTGTTGAAAGTTGGGGTTTCGGTTTAACAGCTCATATTTCCTGGACAGCATTGGTTCCGGCAATTCACGCTGCCCTTGGTTCACAAGCGATTTTTGTCTGGATACCTGCGGTAATTTTTGGAATGCTGCTCAATTATCAGGTAAAACGCTTGGGTATGCATTTTATTAATGTGGCTGGAGGAACACCTAACTATACTAGTAAGCTGCTGGAAAACTATCCAGGACTAGCCTGCTATGCAGCCATTGGATACCTGCTAAATTGGGTTTCCTATCTGTCAGTTAATACCATCGTACTTAGAGATTTAGTGAAAGTGAATTTGGCAGCGCTAGATATTGCCTGTCCAGAAATATTCACAGATATTGGCTTTACATTGTTGCCGTTTATAGTGGCGTTTAGTGGTACTCGCGCTCTGAGTATTTTACATTTGTTTTTTGTAATTCCGGCCTTTGGACTGCTAATTACTTTTTGTGTACAAGGCCTTGGCTGGTTAGCGTTTTCTGATGTTAGTCCTGGTTTTTTTCCTAACAGTTGGTCATCTTTGAGTTTTGTGGATTGGGCTAAGTGGTTTTTTTTCGTCACCTATGCAACCTACAGTTGTGAAACGGCTTCTTCTTTTGTCGCCGATAGCCGCCACCCCAGTCAAACGCTGCGCTTTCTAGACATCGCTGCTTGGACGATGCCACCAATCTTTTTAGGAGGGTCTTGGGTAATTATACGATTGGCAACAGATCCAAACCTCAAAGATAATGCTTTTTTGAATCTTGTGGCGGCTTCCCAACCTTTCTGGGGAAAATCTGCGGCTGTGAGTGTTACTTTTTTGCTAGTAGCTGCGTGTCTATTAGGTTCGGCAACGGTTGTTTCTAATTGCCCGCGAATTTTATATCAACTTGCCTTAGACAATCACATCTCACCGGTATTTTCTGCTGTGTCACGTCGGGGCGTATTTTTTCCGGCGTTGACTTTGACACTGGTGCTTTGCCTGATTTATTTGTTTTGGGGAGATGTAGCGCGAATTGTAGCGGTTGGTAACATTGGTTGGTTTGTCTCCTTTATGTTATTCCATTTGGGGCTTTGGTTGCGGCGCGATCGCTCAGAAGTTTTATTCCCCCGCATATCTTTAGCAATTTTTTTGTTAGAAGTTGTGGTGTTGTTGGTAGGTGGGCTGACTTGGGGTTGGCTGAATTTACTCATTGGGCTACTATTTCCCCTTGGTGTTATGGGAATTGATGCGGTAATTCGCCGTGTTCCTTTCCCTCCATTTCATCTGAGTTGGTGGATACGGCAATATCGGACGCGTCCTTCGGTAGTCATCAAAGACTCAGTAGTTCTTCAGGTGACGATTCTGATTTTACTGTTGTGCAGTGCAGTGGGAATTGGCTGGTTATTTGGTGTGAAACTTCATAAAGTCACAAGTGCCGGGGGTGACAATATATTTGTGGTATTGCTGATGAGTGTGGCATTTGTGGGAGTAGCGATCGCCTGTTGGACAAGTTTACCTCAAGTGGTGGCGATCGCAGAAGCACGAGAATCCGCCGAACACCTGTTTACTGTTGCCCAAGATGGTATTTTAGTGCTAGACCATCGAGGCATTATTCGTCAGGCTAACCCAGCAACTGAATTTTTCTTTGGTATCCACCCATCCCAGTTACAGGGAAATCACCTCAGCAAATGGCTACCGGAATTAACCCCCTATCCAGACGAGTGGACAAAGCGTAGCGAACAAACCCTACTCTGCAAAGGGAAAAATAGAACCCTGGATGTTTCCATTTCAGACCGACCACATCAGGATTTTCAGGAATATGTTGTCATTCTCCACGATATCACCGAGCGCAAACAAGCAGAAGAGATATTGCGAAACTCAGAAGCACAATTGCGTCAAGAGGCAAAACACCTCGCATCTCAACTCGTGCAAAGTGAAAAAATGTCCAGTTTGGGGCAGTTGGTTGCAGGTGTAGCGCACGAAATCAACAACCCAGTCAATTTTATTTATGGCAATATCAATTTTGCAAGTCAATATATCGAAGATTTACTAAAATTACTGCAATTATACCAGCAATATTATCCTAATCCAGTCCCAGAAATTGAAAATAAAATAGAAGCGATCGACTTAAATTTTCTCATTACAGACTTGCCCAATTTGCTATCTTCTATGGAAGTTGGCGCCGAAAGAATTACGGAAATTGTTTTATCTCTCCGAAATTTTTCCCGCTTGGACGAAGCAGAAATGAAAGCTGTAAATATCCATGAAGGTATAGATAGTACACTGATGATTTTGGAAAATCGCCTGAAGGCTAAACCTAACTCTGTAGGAATTGAGGTGATTAAAGAATACGGCGAACTACCATTAGTAGAATGTTACGCCGGACAATTAAATCAGGTATTTATGAATATTTTGGCAAATGCGATCGATGCGTTGGAAGAGTCATTAGTCATTAGTCATTCGTCATTTGCAACCGACAAAGGACTAATGACTAATAACAGAGGACAAATTCGCATTCACACTAAACTCAATAAGGATAAACAGGTAGTGATTCGCATTGCCGATAATGGTATAGGGATTCCAGAAGATGTACAACAACGTTTATTTGAACCTTTCTTTACTACTAAACCAGTTGGTAAAGGTACAGGATTAGGTTTATCTATTAGTTACCAGATTATCACCCAAAAACACCAGGGAAAATTACAATGTATTTCTACAGTTGGACAAGGTACCGAATTTGTAATTATAATTCCCCTAACCCAGAGAGCCATCTAATTATCAACACATGTAGAAATTGTTTCCACACCCGTAGCATTACCTGAGCTTAGAATCAGATTATCATTTTCAAAAACAGATGATATATCCTATGTGTCTAAGTTGTCAGCAGGTTATAGAACAGCTAAATATTAATATCGATCTGTTTTTTGAAAAATTAGCAACAGGTGAAAATAAAAAGCAACTGAGTGAACTGGAACAGGAAATTATTTGTCAATCTCTATTGGGACAATCTCGACAACATATCGCTAAAAACTTAAATTTACCTGAACAAAAAATTAGAGATAGACTCAGTAATAATATTTATCCTAGAATAGCAGAACTGATGCAACTTGACCAAGAGCAAATAGCTGGTAACTGGGTCAAAATTCTGAATTTATTACTGCATCCTAATCATGGATATAAATTGAATCCTGCTCCTCAACTAAATAATGATAACTTTCAGGGAAGCTTTGGTAGACAAATTTTTCTTTATCCTCCAAATCAAGATATTGTAGAGTTGCAGATCCAAGGAAATAAATTTTATCAGCAAGGACTTTATTATCAAGCATTAAAGTGCTTTCTCTGGGCTTGGAAAAAAGAGAAAGAAATTTATCACACAGGTAATCCTGAAGTTTTGATTTACATTAATAATTGTTTAATTGAATATAAGCAATCTATTTTACAAGACAAAAAAATCAAACCTTATACTTTGGCTGTGGTTGTCCCATTTTATCATAATCAGGATCAAGTTGCTGCTGAAATTTTACGAGGAATAGCTCAAATTCAACTCCAAATAAATCTTCCAAGTTTTGACAAAATTGCTTTAGAAAAAGAGATAAATTTAAAAGATATTAAGCCAGATACATTTTTCAACTTAAATCATACAGATAATCTAATAGTCTTGAGGATTTTAATTGTCAATGATCCTAACAATTTATATGCCCCATACAGCCAAACCGCAGAAAACTTAGCTGATTTAGCACCACAATTAAACTTGATTGCTATTATTGGTCACTATTCAAGCGAAATGACCAAAAAAGCACTACATTTTTATTCTCAAAATGGACTCGTCTTAATAAACCCTAGTAGTACTTCTAATGAACTTTCTCATTTATCTGGTGGTGAAAGCTTATCGTTTTTTAGGCTGACGACTCAAGATAATATTAGTGCCAGACAATTAGCTCATTATTTGATAGAAAGATTTGCAGGTAAAAGTAGAATCAAAGTAGCTATCGTCTATAACAAAAATAGTAATTATAGTACTTCATATAGAAACAGTATTAAAAATATTTTAGAAAAATCTAATGAAGAGTTTGTTCTCTTAAAAGAATGTAACTATATTAGCGATAAGTACTATCATATTCAAGCTTATCTTGAAGAGATTAAAAAAGATGGTGTCGAGATTATTATCATAATACCCGATGGAGGAATTGAACCAAATTCCCTGGATAATGCTGGGCTAATTAGTCGATTAAAACTGAATAAGTGTCTGATAGCTGGTTCTGCAACTTTTTACCATGAAAATGTTTTACATTGGATTCATGAACAAAGTCAATATAATGTAGTTAATCAAGATGAGTGTCAAATTATAGCTTGTGTTCCTTGGCATTGGCACAGCCAGAAAAATGGGTGCAATAGTGAAAATAAACTAGGGCAACGTTTTTGTGAAATAGGCACTCAATTATGGGGTGAAGAAAATTTAACTTGGCGTAGTGCAACGGCTTTTGACTCAGTATTAATAGTTCTGAGAATTTTAGAACTATATCAAGTTAAAGATAGCCAATCTTTACTGATAAACATGAATCAATATTTCAAAGAACAGAAAAAACAAGTGAAGGGAGTTACGGGAAATATTGAGTTTCAAGAAAATGGCGATCGCCTCAATCCCCCATCTGAAATAGTCGCTGTAAAATGGAATACACAACAGCAGAAATGGCACTGGACAATTGAGGGCAGAATTCAGAATTCAGAATTCAGAATTCAGGAGTAATATCATGTGCGGTTGAAGACTTATGCATGGCGATCGCTAATGCTATAAATCCCCATACATAATATTACTGGAGTTTAGACTAAGCAACAAGAAACGACCCAGCAACGCTGAGTTGAAAAGAAACAGGCTTCAGAGATGAAAATCTAGGGTACTAAGCAGATTCTGGATGCTTTTTGCGAGGCTTAGTTGTAGTTTTTTTGACTATCGGATAGCGAATTCTACGTTGTCGTGGTTTTCCTGGTTTCCAGCCTGGAGACTTTCCGCGAGGTTTAGGCGAACGGGCAGGAGTACCAATCACCGCAAAAATACTCCCCATCGCTTGAGCAACTCTCCCAGGAGTCAAATTGTCTAATGATTTTTGCCAAGGTAAAGGGTTATCAGCAACGATATCACGAGCCAACCACAATTCCCAAGTCATCAGAGGCATGAGGTCACTCCAATGCTCAGATTGCTTGGGACTACTCAACTTAGGCAATGTCCAGTGCAAGCGTTGCTTCAAAAAACGATACCAGTGGTCAACAGTAAAACGTCGGAGGTAGAGTTGCCAAACTTGAGATAGTGGAAGCATTTCCTCTCCTACCCAAGCCAACCACAAAGGTTTTGATATACGTAGGTTGCCTTCTGCATCTAGACGCTCAACTCGAATCAGCGACATTGGGCGTGTCGCCGTTTGACGAAAGTGTAAATTTTTCCACAAGCTCACCTTCACCCGTCCCAGTTTAGGATGGTTGACTTCTATACTCTCATTGGCTTCACTCCATGTAGAAGGATCATTGAGTTTAAATTTATCACCATGTTTCCTGGGTCGCCCTTTACCAGAATATGGTGGTGGTGCGCCCCATAAACAAAGATTTGAACGCAAACGTACCAGAATGTCCGCTTTGATATTAGTCGTCTTCAACACAAAAGGGGCGCAGCCATACTCACTATCCCAAACTGTAATTGGTCTAGTTGGTAAATGTTCACACACTTGCTGTAATTGCCACGTTGCCTTTTGTATCGGATTTTCCCAACTGGTAATTCGCTCATGCCTCAACGGTAACGCCCAACTGCCAGAATCCTCTGGTATCCAAGCAATGGTACTATATCCCTGACCAACGGTAATTGGTTTGTTTCCGGTTATGGTAACACTGGTGTGTTCAATTGTCCTCTCAATAAGAGTTACCGCATCCGGGCGCGACCAGGCAGTGTGGTCGCCTGCCAACAACGGACGACCCTGTTGTGGCATCTGTTTGATGTATAACTGCATCAATTTTTGTCGCTGTGGTCTGCTATCTTGTAACGCTTCATAAATACTTGGCCACTTTCTTCTAAATACTGGCGATAGCGATAAATCTGCCAAACTGTAGGCATTCCGCGTCAGTAATATTGCATCCATCAGTTCAAAAGTTGCATCATGCGCTCTACCTAAATAGCTGTACGCTGCTTGACGAAATTCTTTTAGTAAGGCACTTTTCATATTGGCAGATGAGAATTAGTGGTTCAAATCTCATCTTCCACTGAAGGGCGTCTGTGTTAACCACAGACTGCCCTTCCCAAAATTTTATACCAACAACACATCTTTTATCGAGTTAACGATCGCTCTTCTTGATAGTTTCAACTCCAGAAGTTAAAATGTATACCAAAAAAACACGCACACTTTTTTAGCGATCGCCTGCTTTTAGTCTAAACTCCAGTTATAATCAGCAAATGGTTCTCTTAAAGCAATTAAAACGCTTTTGTAGTAATCTTTCCAATCAAAAGAACCGCTGTCTGGAGAACGCGCTTCTACTCCCGCAATGGGAAGATATGCTAAATCTTGCATCATTAAACCTTGGTTTTGTTCAAAGATGATTTTCATTACTTGAGATAAGAGGGTTGTTTTTCCCACACCTGTAGGACCAAACAAGAAAATTAATGATGCACCCCCTGGATTGTTCACCGCATCTAACAATTCTTCATAAGCTTGCTTTAAAAGCCGATGTACTACTGTAAAGTTAGTAAAATAATTTATTTTATCCGCATCAGATGCTGTTAATAACTCTTGGGATAAGCCTGCGGGAGAATGCATTACCAAAACTCCTCATATGGTTGAATTTCTTCGGGAATAATTTTTCTGGTCTCTGGTGGTTTTATAGGGAATTTTAAAACTCACTCTTTCTGCTTCTGAGCATAGCGCGGATGATTCTAAGTCCACATATATCCTTTGGTCTGCTATCAATTTATATATGTAATCTGCATTGATTCCTGCTGCAATTAACTCTGATAATTTTATTCCTGGACTAGCGGAGATTATTTTGATTGTTTCAACTATCTCTTGTGTGGGAACTTCTAATTTATCCGATAAATAATCTTCTAAAAAATAGAGATTTCTCTGTTTCCTCCAATTAATTTCTTGGTCGGAGCAAACTTGATAATATAATCCCCAATTTTTGGCAAACTCTTCTCCTGGGGGACATCGCCAATTGCCGTTACTATCTGACTGGTAACGATTTGGCATTTTTGATGCTAATTTTTCCAGTTCATCTGCTGTTTTACATTCTGACCAACCTGCCTGATCTCGTCTAATTACAAAAAAGTCTGGTGTATGTAATACTCCTATTTGTCTTCCATTTAAACAGCAGTATTGCAATTTGATTTTTGGTGGTTGGTCGTAATATTCTAAAACCTCTGGGTCATATTCCATTTCATATATTCGTGCCAATTCGTTCCGGTGGCTCTCAAACTGAATTATCACTCCCATTTTTTTACTGGGATATCGCCCGACAACATTCCCAACCCTTCCCCTGACTCGTCTGGAAGGTGGAGAACTCCGTATACTTTGAATCATTCCATACTGCTGTGATGACAATGAGAGTGATGCAGACCATGAGCTAAACTCACCTTCTGTCAACATTGCTACCTCGGTATGCAATTTCTACCTTAATTGCATACTTATATTTAAGCCAATATTTTTCTTCCAAAATTTAAGAATCGTTAATTCTTTCTACTTACTGACACTACCTACTTCCATAAAACCATCCTATTAGTCTTTACAACCTTTGCCTGGACTGCTATTTCCTGCTTTCTACAGTCTGAATAAACAATCATTAAAATTGGTTTTTTCCCAGTATTTGTATATGATATTATCTGCTATTTTTACCGCATTGCTACTGATGTCATCGGCATTTTCTACTTCCATATTCACATTCTCACTCCTAAAGTAGGGTAAATGCTTTTATACAGTAAACCTAACAACCGTTGATACATAAGGGTTTTCTTGATTTTTACTGGTGGCACATACTTACTGCCACGATTGTGCTTCCATTTTTATACTTACTGCCATCGTCTGCTTCCACTCTTTCATGGATTTTCTGCCAGCGCATTTTCTACATCACGAAGTAATCAACCTTTGAGGTGCATTTACTGCCATCGTCTGCTTCCACTTTACTGCCATCATGTCGGTAAAGTGACAGGATTTCAGAGGTTGCCTTTCTTTGATGTTTCCATCCCCGTGAGGGGTAAAGGAATTAAAACAAGAGTAAATCAATCAGTTACCCAGAAAATCACTACAGGTTTCCATCCCCGTGAGGGGTAAAGGAATTAAAACAGAAGCTTCAATCTTAACGAAAGAAATTATTGTAAAAGGTTTCCATCCCCGTGAGGGGTAAAGGAATTAAAACAAATCGCCGAATACACCATTTCGGCAATGCTCTGCTGTTTCCATCCCCGTGAGGGGTAAAGGAATTAAAACCCTACCCTTCCAGAAGCCTTATCCAGAGAGGGTTAGAGATACCCATTTTAGCGGGGGGTCGAATTTAGCTGTCAACAAGTAGAAATTATTGACAATTTGTCAATCATCTGCCCTTGTCAAACTCTTACGCAGTAAGCGATTAGCGGGGGTCAACGAAACCATAAGGGTTTTGGCGATCGCTCTACCCACGCTAAAAATTTGCGTATATTAAGTAAAAAGACATACTTTTACTTTCCCTTGGAAACGTGATATTAAGTTTTTAAGGTTCTGTTATCTTGCCAGGAAGTATAACAAAGTACTTTGGACTTTTCACAATCTAGACCGCAAACTTAATATAACGAAATGAGAAAGCAAACTTGGGTTTGAGTAAGTCAAATGGCATTTTGAGTAAGTCAAAGTTTATTTTACTTGCGGAAAACACCAAAATGAGAAAGCAAACTGGGGTTTGAGTAAGTCAAATGGCATTTTGAGTAAGTCAAAGCTTGTTTTACTTGCGGAAAACACCAAAATGAGAAAGCAAACTGGGGTTTGAGAAAGTCAAATAGCATTTTGAGAAAGTAATTGCGGATTTTGCTTATTGAATTTAGTCAAAAAATGAAGTTGAGATGAAGTTATCGAACAGAATTCAGGAGTCAGGAGTCAGAATTCAGAATTCAATTCTGTACAAGTAGTTTTTGTAGTGGCGTGGCAAGACTAAAATGTTGCAATAAATTTGTAGGTTGGGTTGAGGAACGAAACCCAACACCGAGATCCACGTTGGGTAACGCGAAAGCTCAACCCAACCTACTAATGCACTATTTTAGCGTTGCCACGCCACTACAAATACTTAGATTTTTCAGAAATCAAATATGATTCCTATAGGAGAATTAGCATTACCTTGCCGATAGAGAGCAATTGATGTTTTTGCCATTCAGTGAGTGTCGAGTCACGACTATCATACTTTGAATAGCATACTAGTTTTAGGAACGGCTAATAGTAATTTTTTCACTCTTACCTATTAACCGTTACCACGCTTAACTAACTACCGCTTCAGCTTTTTCCTCTACTTTTTCCTTCACTAGGACATAGGGCGTTTCTGCACCCTGCGCCAGATATTCTGCAAGCTGACTTTCAATTTGATCGCGGACAATTTGGCGATATTCTAGAAAGTGTTCGTTGTGGGCACAGGCAGAGACGTAATGTTCAACAACTCCAGGGTTACGTTTGAGAATGCTAAATAAATGATGCCAGAATTTCCAACGGGTTTCGCGTTTGATTCCTTGTCGCCAAATCACAATTAACAAGGCTTTGATAACTACCCACTCTGGCATTTTAGCTGGTGCTTTCCAACTGGGTAAACCCATCATCAAGAAACAGCGGTAGGTGCGATCTAAGTATTTAACTGGGTCGTATAAAGCACAAAATGCCTCAACATATTCTCTGGCAAGTTCTTCTAAGGGACGGGTGGGAAGAAAGTTCATCAATGTTGTTTGGTTGATGTTGGCAATCTTACTATCTTGATTTTCCCGGAGTCGTCCTTCTTTTTTCAGGCGATGCCACAGGGCGGTATTGGGTAAGGCTTGCAACATGGCAAAGGTAGTAGAGGGAATTGCTGCTTCTTCTGCAAAGCGGACAATGCGATCGCCAGCACCCGCTTTTTCGCCATCAAACCCTATAATAAACCCAGCCATCGGGCGCAATCCAGCTTTGGTGATGGTTTGCACTGCCTCAGTTAGAGAATTGCGAGTATTTTGAAACTTCTTAGTTAGTTGCAAACTATCTTCATCCGGCGTTTCAATTCCCAAAAACACCGCCGAGAAACCGCACTCAACCATCAACTCCAACATTTCTGCGTCTTGTGCCAAGTCTACGGAAGCTTCAGTGTCAAAGCGGAAGGGATATTGATGTTCTGCCATCCAGACTTTTAACTCTTTGAGCAACAATTTCACATTGCGTTTGTTGCCAATGAAGTTATCATCCACCATGAACACACCCCGCCGCCAACCTAGTTCATAGAGGTAATCTAACTCTGCTAACAGTTGGGACGGGGTTTTGGTACGTGGTTTGCGACCGTACAGAACAATGATGTCACAAAATTCGCACTGGAAGGGACACCCGCGCGAAAACTGCACCGACATCATGTCATAGGCATCTAATTCTAATAAATCAAAACGGGGTATTGGTGTGCTTGTGACATCTGGTTTTTCTGTGGCGCGGAAAGTTCCAGAAGTTTCTCCCCGTTGAATTGCGTCAATAAACATCGGCAAAGTGATTTCGCCTTCATCCAAAATCAGGAAATCTGCGCCTACGTTTTGGACTTCGTGAGGTACAGAAGTGGGGTAAGGACCACCCACTGCAACCAACTTTCCACGCTGCTTTGCTTCTTGAATTTGGTCGAGTAAATCTTGTTTTTGAACAATCATCGCCGACAAGATGACTAGATCTGCCCACGCCCATTCTTCTTCTGTTGCTGAACGAATGTTGCGATCGACTAGCTTAAATTCCCACTCTTGGGGCAGAATTGCTGCTACTGTTACTAAACCCAGAGGTGGTAATAAAACTTTGCGATTGACTAATTCCAAAATTTTTTCATATGACCAAAAGGTTTTGGGAAATATTGGATACACCAGCAATACTCGCATTAGTATCAATCCTCACACTTTGATTATTATCCCAACTCTAACGAAAATAAAGACTTATTGACTTTTTCTGAAAGTTGTTTTAGTTTACCACTGATATTGAATGGGGAGTGGGGAGTTGGGAGTGGGGAATTCTTTACTTGGAACTTGGAACTATTTTGCGTTTTTTCCTACACTTTTTCCTTTGCTGGCGGGACGATGCCAAATTTATTTAAACCTGCGTCGATTTCCCTAAGTGCTTTAAAATCCTCTTCTGGTAAGGGATAGGTGTTAGTGTTAAACAAACCAGCACCTAAAGCAGGTTGCTTTTCTAAGAAAGAGAAAGCTTGACGAAACTGATACGGCTGGGCTTTAATCGGTGCATCAAAGTGGCAAGGAATAATCCACTCAAAGTTCCAACTTGCAACTTTATCAGCCCAATCAATGGTTTCTTTGGGTGCGCGGTTGAGAATTAGTGTCTGTAAAATTGGTGCTACGAACAACCGATTATTACCCCGTAGGGCATCAAACGATCGCTGCCAGTCCTGCCATTTAAAGGGATACAATCCAAAATAAGCTTTTTTTGAGCGTTCTGTTGCTTTGATGGCATCTTGGAACACCTTACCCCAAGGACGTATTTCTAAGCTGTTTGGTTGAAAGTATAAAGCAAACAAACAGATGCGCCCCCATCCTTTGCGGCGATTTGGTTGAATATCTGCAACAATGTCACAAGCATTATCTTTGGCATGGAATAGCAAGGGATATGGATCTAATTGGACGATCGCAGGCGGATCTTCTGAAATGGAAAGCACTGAATCTGTTACAAGTAGAGAATGCGATCGCTTGTGAAAAAAAGCAACTTCCGCAAACCTACCAGAACCAAGGTTAATGGGGCCAAGCATGGCATAATCAAACTCATCAGCAAAGGGTGTTTTGCTGCTATCTTCTGGAAGTAGCTGAGTGCGTTTTGGGGGTAAGCCAAGCCAGCTAAGGGGCAGATTTAGCGGAAAACTCCATTGATTCGGCGCTACAAACACCTGTGCAGTCGGGAAGTATCTGGCGAAGGGACCGACGAAAACTTTGTGTTCTAAACCAGAGACAGTTGGCAGGATAATGTACTTAACATGACCATGTTCAGCTACCAACTCATTGACAAGCCGGATGCACTCTGGGGTAGGCGCAACAGGCGCATAAACCAACAAACCCCCGGCTTGCAGCTTCACAACAGTCATGCGAATTGGCACAACAACATAAAAAATGCCCTGAATCTGGTCAAAATTCCAGATTGTATCCTTGAGGACTTCTTTGCGGATTGTCCGCCGTCTACCATACGGGTAGAGTGGCACAAGAGGCCATAATCGCCACGAAAAGTCCCTTGGATGAATCTGTTCTGCATTGACTATGCGTTCATCAGCCACTCTGCGATCCCCTTGAAATTTCCTGCTCAAATTTTAATAGGATATGGCAGTTCTCAATGATTTGTGAAATATTTTTTATCGAACAGAATAGAGGCGTCAGTCGTCAGAATTCAGCAATGTTTTCTGTATGACTGCTGGATGAATAAGTGGGTTTAAGTCCCCCACCAAATTTTTAATTTGGTGGTCAACAAGAAAGTGGCGGGTCTAAATCCCCCACTAAATTGATTGCTGAATTCTGAATTCTGAATTCTGAATTCTGGTTTAAGAATATTAGCGAGAGCTAGAAATATTTTGACTTATTTTTACAGTAGGGGCACAACATGTTCATTAGTGTCAACTTAACATAAAACCCTTATGAAGACGTGATATTGAGTTCACTCACTGACCATCACTCAACGCGTTACCCCACCCTAACCCTCCCCTTATAAAGGGGAGGGAACTGCATTTCTTTTTCCCCCCTTTATAAGGCAGGGCTGTTTCATTCCATTTCAAACAGGATTTGTCAAGATGGTTAGCGAGAAAATTGTAAGTAAGGGTGACGATGAGATGAACATTTAAGCATTGAAATATCAGTAAAATAGTTCATTTTCTGGGCACGCTGGTAACAAAATAACTAATTTTTAATTGCTAGAACCCTTGATTTTTAAAGCTCTTTGGGGAATGAAACAGCCCTGCTTTATAAGGGGGGATTAAGGGGGGTAAAATGCCTGTTATATAAGCATTTGAGCTTAAGTTGACACCTATGAACATGTTGTATCCCTACAATTATCTTTACTTTTACGCTGGGTTCCAAGTACCGTGGAAACTGTGAGGAATCACGCTGGGTAATCCTAGTTTACAAACTGGTTCTGCATCTAAGCGATCGCTATCAAATATCCAAACTTCACTACTATGAGAATTACCATCGTAAACCACGATTAACACCCAACCTTGTTCAGGGTTTTGACTATCTTGGGCGTGGATGGGTTCTGAAGAATAAAGATTTTCTCCTAAATCTACTTCCGTGAGGGTTTCAGTTTTGTAGTCAAAACGAGCGATCGCACTTAACCATTCTTTACCTGTCTTAATTCTTTCTGGGCGCAAAGCTACATAAGTATAACGCCAAGGTTGTCCGACTTGCGATCGCTGCACTACAGGAAACTCACAAACGCGGTTGATAACTTCTTGTGTTGCTGTCACTTTAGCAGTTTGAGGATTGAGATGCACTTGCCATAATGTTCCTTGAGAAACTGTGTGCGTCTCACCAGTTGCAAATTCTCTGAGATATTCATTAGTTTGTTGAAAATCTGAATATCGCACCACATCCAAAATCACCGAACCGTCTTGATTTTCACAAGCATTACCAAAATGCCAATGAAACCAAGGATCGGTTTCGCCACGACTCACTAAAGATAAGTTTTCTCTGTCAAATATTAACACCTGAGTTCCTAACTGAGGTTCCCAGGAAAGAGATTCACTGAAGGTAGTTAAACCTACTAAAAATGATAGTGTTTTCATCCGCATCGGTGGCACGAAAAACACCAGATATTTTTGAGTTAAAACAAAATCATGTATTATTGAATAGCGGTCTAGTTTGAAAGCAGATTTTTGTATAATTTTGCCAGAGGCGTCGCTTTTGTAGAGATTCAGTTGTACAAAACTTCCTAAACTGATGCCAAAATTAAAAATTTCCCCTGTGTGTGGATCGCGCTTATAATGAGCAGAATAAGGTAATCCATTATCCAAACCACCTAAATCATCTAATCCCTTTGTTTCTAGAGTTTGCAAATCAAGGGCATAAGGTCCAGTTGCTTCCCACAAAGCTAATAGTTTATCGGGTAAAGCCAATACTGAAGTATTAGCTGCATTCTTGACTTGCTGATTCCAGCGCTTCCAAATCGGCCCCGCCGTGTGCATACCATAAACACCATAAAGGAATTTATCTGCTTTAGTTTCAGCTTGATATTCTGCTGTTTGCACATAGCGATAAACTCCCGTCACTCCTGCATCGGTGAAATGGACGCCGAGAATCGCCCCATCTCCATCAAACCAGTGTCCCACACGCACACCACCGCGTTCTAGCCGCGCTGGGCCATTGCGGTAAAGACTACCACGCAAGCCATTTGGGACTTTACCAGAGAGAATTGGCAATTGGGTAGGGGGAAATTCTGTAGCTGGTTTGGCGATCGCACCTGCCCAAGCTCTTTTTGTTGACTTTTTATTAACTGTGTGCATATTCAATTAATATCTGATAAATTATTGATTTACACAGATGCATTCTACATTGTTGTGTATTGGTGTGTTATGGCTTTAGCCTAACGCACCCTAGTAACTCCTGAATTCTGTTAGCGTAGCGGGGCGTAGCCCATTCTGACTTCTGACTCCGGAATTCTGCTGTATATGAGCTTGCTCATAGTAACTGCTAGAAATAACCACTAAATTGAAGTCAATCAATATTCTAAAAGGTTGAAAAAACTATGATTAGCCAACAAACAATAGATATCGTTAAATCTACAGCACCAGTCTTGAAAAAAAACGGTCAGCAAATCACGACTCGGATGTATGAAATTATGTTTCAAAACCATCCAGAAGTCAGAGAACAATTTAACATGTCTGCTCAAGCAGACGGTTCTCAGCCTGCGAGATTAGCTACAGCAGTTTATAGTTATGCTAACCAAATTGATAATTTGCCTGCTTTAAAATCGATGGTAGAAAATATTGCCCATCGTCACGTGCAGACTCATGTTACACCAGAACAATATCCTATTGTTGGAGAAAGTTTACTGCAAGCGATGAAAGATGTTTTGCAAGAAGCAGCTACAGAAGAAGTGATGGCGGCTTGGACTGAAGCTTATCAGGCATTATCTCAGGTTTTCATCAACAGAGAACATGACATATATCTAGAAGAAGAAAAATAACAGTTTGTCCATTCTTAAATACAAGACTTTGCGTCATCACAAGTGCAAGGTAGGGTACCACAGCTGTGCTACCCTACAAATTTATCAGAAAAATGGGTTTTAAACCCATTTTTCTGATAAACCAGATTCCCACAATTAACTACAAAGGGTAAAACAGCTAATACAAGTTCTATCATGACAACTAAACCAACCTTGAATTCTTGGATTAACTGTCCCCAACCAAATCCCCAAGCAAATCTGCGTTTATTCTGCTTCTCCTACGCTGGTGGTAGCTCCATGATTTTTCGCACATGGTCTAATAGCCTACCTCGTAATGTCGAAGTTTGTGCTGTGGAATATCCTGGACGGGGAAAACAGATAAATTTACCACCTTACACGCGGTTAGAAGCTCTTGTAAAAGCGATCGCTCCAGTTCTTCTACCATATTTAGACAAACCATTCGCCTTCTTCGGTCACAGCATGGGCGGATTAATTAGCTTCGAGTTAACTCGTCTACTGCGCTTAGAGTATAATCTTAAACCGTTTCACCTTTTCATATCTGCTCGCCGCGCCCCACAAATCCCACGTACAAAACCACCCTTGCACGTCTTACCAGATCCGGAGTTACTCGAAGAACTACGCACTCTCAACGGTACACCCAAAGCAGTACTAGAAAATCCAGAACTGATGGAAATCTTCCTCCCTGTTTTGCGGGCAGATTTTGCAGTTCTAGAAACTTATATTTATACTCCACAACAGCCTCTAGACTGTCCCATTAGTATATTTGGTGGTTGGCAAGACAAAGAAGTTAGCCATGAATCTCTGCAAGCATGGCGAGAGCAGGCGATGTCTACTTTCTCTTTACAAATGCTTGACGGTGATCACTTTTTTATACACTCTCATCAAAATTCATTACTTAAACTTATATCTCAAGAATTGCAAATACCCAGGCGTAATGCGTCGTAAATATCGCACAGGTAATCATTAAGAGTTAGGAGTTAGGAGTTGGGAGTTAGAAGTCAGAAGTGAAAAACTATCTCCCTCATCTCCCTCATCCCCCCTTTTCCTATTGTCTTTGAGTGGCGATCGCTAATTTTGCCCCCGGAACCTCACGTACCCGATCCATCACAGCCACTACTTTACCGTGACCAACTTTTTCATCAGCATTAATAATCACTAACATTTCTGAGTTAGAACCAATTAAAGTCCGTACTTGCTGTGTCAAATCATCAACTGCAACTGGTTTGCGGTTCAGGCTTACTACTCCTTGTTCATCTACTGTGATGGTAATTTTGGAGGGGACTTGTTGTTGTTTTGCTGTGGCTGCCTTCGGTAAATTTACAGGCAAACCTTCTGAACGTGTTAAAAACAAAGTTGACATGATAAAAAATGTCAAAATTGCAAAAATCACGTCAATCATCGGGACAATATTAATCTGTGCTGGGATGTCTGGTTCATCTTGTAGACGCATAAGCTTTTTCTCCTCGTTCATAGCGACGGCGGTAGAGTAATTCTAGTTGTCCCCCATACTCCTGAATTAGCGCGATTTGCCGCTGGTACAATCCCCGGAAGGTATTGGCAAACATGAGTATGAATATGGCAACAATCAATCCTGATGCTGTAGATACAAGAGCCTCACTAATCCCGGCGGTAACACTTGCGGTTTTGCTACCTCCCACGTCACCAAGATTTAGGGAGGCAAAGGAAGTTATCAATCCTAATACTGTGCCCAGAAGACCCAAAAGTGGTGCCAGACTAATGATTGTCTCGAACATGTTTTGGAAACGTTTTAACACAGGTATCTCAGCTTGCGCTTCACTTTCCAATGCCAAACGAAATTCCTCTGGATTTGGCTCCTCTAATTCTAAAGCTGCAAGAAAAATCCGGGCGAGTGGCAAATCTGCGTTTTTCTGAAGTTTATCCATTGCACCGACAACATTATCGAGGCGATAAAGATTCAACACATCCCGTACCACACGGCTTTGACGCTGATTGATCCTTACCCAAAACCTGATACGCTCGATGATCAGTGCCACACCCAATACTGAAAATCCCAGCAGCGGCCACATGACCACACCGCCTGCTACAAACAAATTCTGAATACCCATCTTCTCTAAACGTCATCAACAACACACAGTAAGACTAGCAGAATCTAGAGAAAAGTTGAAACTTTTTCTCAATAAAATTTAAAATATAATGATAATTTTTTCAAATGTAATCATGATGATTTTGATTTACTTTATGTGCTGCTTGTGTAAGTCCCGTACATAAATTTGCTCACTTTACATAAATTAATTTTATCAAAACAAAAATTTATTTTGTTTATAAATCGTGATATTGATAGTTTTCCAAGATGTTTTGGCTAATGTCGGGTTACATAAAACTACCTCAAATAATTTTAATTTTTTGCTTGATATTTGTAACCGTGCATTCTAAGATGACTAAATTAGTGAGAATAGGTAGCAATAGCTATGAGCTTTTCCGGTATTACTGTCAAGCAACGTTCCAAAGAAGTTGAGGCTCTCAAGTCTTTTCTGGCTTACAGTCTGATAGGCTCACTGGCGCTGCATTTGGGCGTATTGTCTTCAGGCGTAAGTAATTATTTGACAAGAATGCCTGAAGAGAACGATCGACCAATAGAGGTGGCGATCGTTGATGCTCCGACTGCCGAACCAGAAAAACCACTTGAAGAAATTCCAGAAGAAATCAAAAAAGAACCAGAAATTGTACAAAAACAGTCTATAGAAACTCCGCCAGCAGAAAAAGTTGAGCAGGAATTTGAACAGATTACGGCAGTTGCCCAGAAGCCACAGCCGACAAATACGCCGCCAAAAGCAATCCCTACCAAGCCAGAAGCTCCTGTGAAATCTGCACCCATTCCAGCTTCGCCTCTATCCGGAGGCGGTGGTGGCGGTGGTGGTGGTGGTGGCGGCTCAGGTGTTGGTTTAGGCTCAGGTAGTGGTATTGCTGTAGGTACAAGCAGCGGTACTGGCACTGGCGGAGGAACTGGCACTGGCACTGGCGGTGGTGTTGGCAGTGGAACTGGCACTGGCACTGGTAGCGGCATTGGTAGTGGCACTGGCAGTGGCACTGGCAGTGGAATTGGTAGTGGCACTGGCAGTGGAATTGGTAGCGGCACTGGTAGCGGCACTGGTAGCGGCACTGGCAGTGGAATTGGCAATCAAACAGGAAACCGTCCGGTAGCAGTAGCGCCAACAGTCCCAACACCTCCAAAAATTAACACTTCAGGTAATGGTAATGGTCGTGCAGCCTGCCGCGAATGCAATGCCAAGTATCCTGAGGCAGCAAGACGGCGAGGGGTAGAAGGGAGAGTAGAAGTAGCTGTTGATACTGATGCACAAGGTAATGTTACTAACGTGCGGATTGCTCGCTCCAGTGGAAACCGCGATTTGGATCAAGAAACCTTGAGACAAGCGCGTGACTGGAAATTAAAACCCGCAGAAGGAGGCAGACAAGGAGTATCCATCGCCACTGAATTTGCCATAAAAGGTTCACAGCGACACCGCCAAGTTCAAGAACGGAATAGACAAAGACAAGCAGAACAAAGAACCCAACAGGCAGCATCCAACTCCAATACCACAGAAGGAACTTCAAGACGCAGGCGGCGAGAGTTTACACCATCTAATGAAGCTACAGCCACAAGACCGACAGAATCGGGATTTAGTCGCCGCCTACGTCGTCAGAGAGTCGAAAATACTGCCACAAGTTCATCATCCCAAACAAGGACAAGTAGCTCTCAAGGAAGTGCAAGAGAGTCTCTACGCCGCATTCGTAGTCAACGAGCGGGTAGTAATTCATCACAAAAACCACAAGCAAGCACAAATCGACGGAGGCGAAGAGAAAGCACAAGCCAAAACAAATTGCGGGAATCTTTGCGCCGTTTACGCCAACCTCAATCGCAACCCGCTGCACCAAGTCAGCAGTAGAGCTACAAAACTGACTGCGATATAAAATGGTTTTGTCAATTAGTTGTTAGTTGTCATTGATTCAGTGTTTTTCTGATTCCCATTGACTACTAACAACTTTTTATTTTGTGTTGCTGATGGGTAAATCCGATTTTTTGTGAACTCTCAAAAGGTACGGTTATTGCGATCGCTCTTGACTATAAAACCGAACCTACTCAAGTTGAATCCCGATCTAGTGTGATAGGTAGGAAGCTTGAGATTGAGCTTAGTGAAATTTGAAGATTGCTCGACAAACGTATTATATCAGGTGTTCGCAAGGTAGAAAGCTTGAGATTGAGCCTCCTAAGACTAGATAGTTCATCTTAGAGGTGATAGTTATGGCACTCATTCGTTGGGACCCATTCCGGGATATTGAACGCTTAGAACCATTCCGGGACAGTGAACGCTGGGAACCATTCCGAGAAATTGACACCTTACAGCGGCAAATGAATCGCTTGTTTGACAGATTAATACCAACCGACGGTGGTGAAAGGACTGGATTCACCTTCATTCCTGCCGTAGAAATAGAAGAAACTGATGATGCAATCAACTTGAGACTAGAAGTACCTGGTTTGGAACCAAAAGATATAAACGTAGAAGCGACTCCCGAATCAATTTCCATTAGCGGTGAGCGCAAGACTGAAACCAGGACTGAAGAAAACGGCGTCACTCGCTCTGAATTTCGTTATGGCAAATTCCATCGCGTAATTCCGTTACCTTCCCAAGTTCAAAACGACAAAGTACGAGCTGAATACAAAAATGGTCTTCTCCACTTAACTTTGCCGAAAGCTGAGTCAGAAAAACGCAAAGCTGTCAAAGTTAACATCGGTTGATTCAACGTTAGGGATTGGGGACTGGGGACTAGGGACTGGGGACTGGGGACTAGGGACTGGGGACTTGATAACGGGTAAACTTTCAATCCCCAATGCCCAATGCCCAATGCCCAATACCCAATCCCCAGTACCCAATCCCCAATCCCCAATCCCTTTTTTCCTCAGGTGCTAAAGAGGAAGGTTATATGGCTAAAGTAGTTGGAATTGATTTAGGAACTACGAACTCTTGTGTTGCCGTGATAGAAGGTGGGCAGCCGATGGTAATTGCTAACGCTGAAGGACAACGCATCACTCCTTCAGTTGTGGCTTATACCAAAACGGGCGAACGCTTGGTGGGTCAAATTGCTAGACGCCAAGCAGTGATGAACCCAGAAAATACCTTTTATTCTGTTAAACGCTTTATTGGGCGCAAATTCGATGAAGTTACCCATGAAGCTACAGAAGTTTCTTACAAAATTTTGCGCGACAGCAACGGTAATGTCAAACTTGACTGTCCCGCAGCCAAAAAACAATTTGCTCCCGAAGAAATTTCTGCCCAAGTCCTGCGGAAGTTAGTTGATGATGCAAGCAAATATTTGGGAGAAAAAGTTACTCAAGCAGTAATTACGGTTCCTGCTTATTTCAATGACTCCCAACGGCAAGCCACCAAAGATGCTGGAAAAATTGCAGGTGTAGAAGTTCTCCGGATTATTAACGAACCTACGGCAGCAGCCTTGGCCTACGGTTTAGATAAAAAGCAGAATGAGACCATTTTGGTCTTTGACCTTGGTGGTGGAACATTTGACGTTTCTATCTTGGAAGTGGGTGAGGGAGTATTTGAAGTCAAATCTACCAGCGGTGATACCCACTTGGGTGGTGATGATTTTGATAAAAAGATTGTGGATTGGTTGGCTTTTGAATTTCAACGCAATGAAGGTATTGACTTACGTAAAGATAAGCAAGCCTTACAAAGATTGACAGAAGCAGCCGAAAAAGCCAAAATTGAACTTTCAAGTGCGACTCAAACCAATATCAATCTCCCCTTCATCACTGCCACTCAAGAAGGACCAAAACACCTGGATATGACCCTGACGCGGGCTAAATTTGAAGAGATGACTTCGGATCTCCTAGACCGCTGTCGCAAGCCAGTAAAACAAGCACTGGAAGACGCCAAATTTACCAACGCCGAAATTGATGAAGTTGTATTAGTCGGTGGTTCCACTCGTATTCCCGCTGTTCAAGACTTGGTGCAGCGGATGACGGGGAAAGAACCTAATCAAGGCGTCAACCCTGATGAAGTTGTAGCCGTTGGTGCAGCTATTCAAGCAGGTGTCTTAGCAGGTGAAGTTAAAGATATTCTCTTGCTGGATGTTACGCCTTTGTCTTTGGGTGTGGAAACCCTTGGCGGCGTAATGACTAAGATTATTACCCGCAACACTACTATCCCTGTGAAAAAATCGGAAATTTTCTCGACGGCAGCAGATGGTCAAACAAATGTAGAAATTCACGTTCTCCAAGGTGAGCGGGAATTAGCCACACATAACAAGAGTTTGGGTACATTCCGCCTTGATGGCATTCCACCAGCACCTAGAGGTGTACCGCAAATCGAAGTTACCTTCGATATTGATGCCAATGGTATTCTTTCAGTCACAGCCCAAGACCGAGCTACGGGTAAACAGCAGTCGATTTCTATTACAGGTGCTTCTACCCTTGATAAGCGGGATGTGGAGCGTATGGTAAGCGATGCAGATGCTCACGCTGAAGAAGACCGGAAACGCCGCGAACAAATTGATACCAAGAATCTAGCAGATTCACTAATCTATCAAACCCAGAAACAGCTGCAAGACTTGGGTGACAAGGTGAGTGTAAGCGATCGCTCTCGCATTGAAGCACTAGTAAATGATTTACAACGGGCTATTGACCAAGATGATAGCGATCGCATTAAATCTCTATCTAGCGAGTTACAACAAGCCTTAATGCAAATGGGTAGCGCTGTCTACGCCCAAGCTGCCAGGAACACGAGTGGTGAACAACAAGGCCAGGGCACTGAAGATGTGATTGATGCCGATTTTGTTGATAACAAATAATTTTCTCTCAACTAAATATTCAGGGTTTTACATTTTGGTTATGCCTTAATAAGCGATAATCACCGCTTCTTATTTTTAAAGAGGCGGTTGTTCCTTATACACAAATGGCTTCCTCGATCGATAATCCTCTATCAGAAGGAAGAAGGGTTATAAATAAAATGGGCAATTAAATACACTGCCAATAACTTGATTTGTCAATCTATGTAAATTTGCCTGATGAAACCGACAAAAATCTCCTATGTCTATATCTTTACGAATAAAATTCAGGTGCGAATACTTTGGTAAGATTTCTACAGTCTGTTCAAGCAGCTCCTTTGAGGTCTTTAAGATACTGTTGTGGAAGCCTAGTCTTATCCAACCAAACGAGTCCGTGCTTGCCTTTTCTTGGTGAGATTATCTGAATTATGTAGTACTTGATTTACAACACTGGCATTATTCAGAGGGATTATACTTTAGTTGAAGACCACACATTCTGCATCGCAAGTGCATCACGTCAGGCAAAAGCAGCTAGTTATAGGCAGTAGGAATTGTTTTTCAAATGAAGCACTATAGGAATGGTGATAGTGTTTGCTCATCACCAGGTATATGCTGAAGGGATAGTCAAGGCTAACTCTGAATTTGCTGCTAAGCAATATTCGCACCTTGTCCTTGGCATCAAATTCACTGATTTGAATAAAACTTCTACATAAACACACACTGATGCAGTTTGATTTGCTTGAATAGCTATATTGATAGGACATTGATACGAAGCAAATTGAAGATTCCTTATTATGGCAAGTAAATTCATTGATGTTAGGGAATATACTGTCAGGGCGCACAAAAGAGAGATTCACACTCGTGTTTTCCAGTTTGTCTGTAAAGAGTGTAACGATCTGACAAAACGTGAGACTTATGGACCTCGACCTTTATATTGTGAGAGATGTCGCCCTCCTCAACCGCCGAAGAAATCCCAGCCAGCATCTGTCAAAGCTAAACCCAGACCAATGTCTTACAAAAGTGATACTGATTTAAATTGATTAAAGCGCTATGAATTCAAAGGGACAACTAGAACCACCTCCGGGCACATTTCTCTCGCCACTGTTGGAATTACGAGACTATTATGCTCGCCTTACAGAAGAGTATGAACGCTTATTTGTGCAAGCGCGATCGCAACTCGATCATGTAGAAGCGTTGTTATCTACCTGGTCTTTCTCTGATGGCAACAAGCATATATCAAGACTGAAGGCAGTTGACGAAACCTCCACTTCTTCCCCAGAAGCCTCTCTGCGGTTTTTGTCAGCCCATGATGACATCTCCCAAATCAACTTGGTGGAGTCTATAGAGTCAGAACTAAAAGACTCAGACGACATTGAAATTGATACTTCCTTTGCTGCTGTTGATACAAAAACAAGTCAAACTCGAAGTACATCCCCAGATATACAGGCACTTCCAGAGAACAACGATAACTCAGCTAAGGTGCCGGAAATCCCCATGCTACCCCAGTATCAATCTCTGTCTCGAATGGAAGCCATAAAACAGCTATTGCAAGAACAGGCAGGTACTGTGTGTCATATCGATTTCATTGTGCGATCGCTTTATGGAGAGTTAGATTCTAATCTGTTTAGAGTAGTTAAAGGTAGAGTTCAATCTTCCCTCACCCAAGGCAGAGAAAGAAGCTACTGGGTAATTATTCCCGAAGAACCCGGTTGTTACACTCTGGATTTAAGTTTAGTCGCCCCAAACAATGGCAATGGTGCTTCTAGGAGTATCAAAAACAAAAAGAAGAAACCTTTCGTACCTCCCAAGACAAAAACAGTACCAATGCTCAAAGCTTTTGACGGCCAATTCTTGATTGATGCCCTCACTTCTCTTTTTGAACAAAATCCAGGTAAAGTTTTCACCGTGGCTGAAGTAATCGCCGGAATTTACGGAGAAATAAATTCTCAGGAACTCCGAGAGATCAAAAATAAGGTGCTGAATGAATTATCTAGAGGCTATCGGACAGGGAGATTCTCTAAGGTTCCCGACCAAATCGGGTTGTATACTTGGGACTCCAATATGATATTGCAAGGTAGTTATCGGAATTAGGGATTAGGGACTAGGGATTGGGGACTGGGGATTGGGTATTGGGCATTAGTTATTTCTCCCCTGCCTCCCCTGCCTCCCCTGCTCCCTCATCCCCCAATCCCCAGTCCCCACTCCCCAATCCCCACTTATGCCAAAAACAGCTTGTATGCTGGATTCTTGTTTTCATCCCAATACCGATAACCAAGGGTATCCAGAAATGCTTGCCACTCTTCCATCTCGTGGGGAGGAACCTGGATACCAACGACAATTCGTCCGTAGTCTGCTCCATTGTTGCGGTAGTGAAAAAGACTGATATTCCAATTCGGACTCATGGAACCAACAAACTTCATCAATGCACCGGGACGTTCTGGAAACTCAAAACGGTAGAGCAATTCATTGTGAGCAAGGGGAGAGTGCCCACCCACCATGTGCCGTAGATGTAGTTTAGTAAGTTCGTCGTCTGTTAAATCCAGGGTTTCAAATCCTTGAGCTTCAAAGGTTTCTACCATCTTTGAAGCATCAGCACGGTTTTGAATTTGCACACCGACAAAAATATGGGCTGTTTTGGCATCGGCAATGCGATAATTAAACTCGGTGAGATTGCGTTTGCCAATACATTCACAAAACTGGCGAATACTTCCTCGTTCTTCAGGAATTGTGACTGCAAAGATAGCTTCGCGGCGTTCGCCAAACTCTGCCCGTTCTGCGACGAAACGGAGGCGATCGAAGTTCATGTTTGCACCGCAAGCTACAGCAATTAAAGTTTGTCCTGTGATTTGTTCTCGTTCTGCGTAGGCTTTGGCAGCTGCGATCGCCAATGCACCTGCTGGTTCTAAAATCGATCGTGTATCCTCAAACACGTCTTTAATCGCCGCACAAGTATCATCCGTATCCACTAAAATAATCTCATCTACATACTGCTGACACAAACGGAAGGTTTCTTCACCTACTTCCCGCACCGCTACCCCATCAGCAAATAACCCCACTTGGGATAAACGCACCCGATGTCCGGCTTTCAAGGACTGAGACATGGCATCGGCATCTACTGGCTCAACACCAATCACTTTAATTTCGGGACGCAACCGTTTCACATAAGCTCCAATCCCAGAAATTAATCCGCCCCCGCCAATGGCTACAAAAATCGCATGGATCGGTTGCTGATATTGCCGTAAAATTTCCATACCGATTGTTCCCTGTCCAGCAATGACATGGGGATCGTCAAAGGGATGAATAAAAGTTAACCCTTTTTCGGCTTCTAATTGACGGGCATAAGTATAAGCATCATCGTAGGTATTTCCATGTAATACAACTACTCCGCCCCTACTTTTAACTGCATCTACCTTCACTTGGGGTGTGGTTATCGGCATGACGATAATCGCTCTGGTTTCCAAGCGCTGGGCTGCCAGAGCAACTCCCTGAGCATGGTTACCCGCCGATGCTGCGATTACACCCTGTGCCAATATATCTGGCGGCAGTTGTACCATTTTGTTATAGGCACCCCGCAATTTAAAGGAAAATACTGACTGCATATCCTCACGTTTTAGCAGGAGTTGATTATTCAGCCGTGCAGACAGATTTGGGGCATACTCTAGTGGTGTTTCCTGAGCAACATCATACACACGGGCTGTCAGGATTTGAATGAGGTAGTCACAATACATGGGCGTCAGACAACTTTAGATTTTAGATTTTGGATGAAAGGATTTTCGACTGATTCCACGGATAAATCCGCTTGCTGTATATCATCTAGGAATCATTCGTCAACGGGTTAGCAAATACCAGATGGAGATTAATTTTACAGCGATCGTGATGTACCTGTGAGGGTGAGTGGGGAAGATGACGATGATGAAGTGTGGGCAGACAAGGAGAAAACTTCTAATATATCTTTCCCCTTGTCCCGAATTATTGCCCCATTCCCCACTCCCCACTCCCCACTCCCTACTCCCTATGTTGCTTACGAACATTCACCTTTAAATTTGTGTTAAAGTGTCAAAGAAAGATTAAATTCGGTTGTGTAGTTTGTTTTTATATATATTTGTATTACAGACCTATCCGGATATAAATCTCTACACTCCCATGCTTCTGGAGACACTTTATGTCAATTTATGTCGGTAATCTATCCTATGAGGTTAGAGAAGAAGACCTCAGGCAAGTCTTTTCAGAATACGGAACTGTAAAAGAAGTTCAATTGCCTATTGATCGAGAAACAGGCCGGGTAAGAGGTTTTGGCTTTGTACAAATGGAATCAGACGCCCAAGAAGCAGCAGCAATCGAAGCCCTTGATAGCGCTGAGTGGATGGGTCGGAGTTTAAAAGTTAATAAAGCTAAACCTAAGACAGATGGCGGTTCCTCTGGTGGTAGACGAGGAAGTGGCGGTGGTGGTGGATACTCCCGACGCTATTAAGGTCTAGAACCAAGAATTTAACTCTAAGGTCTTGAGGGCAGACAAGGCGTCTGCTTTTTTTTGTGCTTCCGTTGAACAAGGTGCTTACCACTTACGCACACTCATGAAACAAATCTTAGTAGGAATAGACTATGACGCAAATAATCGTAGGCGAAAATGAAGGTATCGAATCAGCCTTACGTAGATTTAAGCGAGAAGTGTCTAAGGCAGGAATTTTTCCAGATATCAGAAAGCACCGCCACTTTGAAACACCCCTACAAAAACGCAAACGCAAAGCGATCGCTAAGCATAAACAGCGTAAGAGAAGTTTTCACAATTAATTATAAGTCTGTGCGATCGCTTTTTCAATAGGTTGGGATGTGTTTTAGCTTAGTTCCAATGAATTGCCTGATAATTATTAAGGCAATCTACAGACAGCAAAGATGCAGACTCTGCAAAAACTCTCCCTGCCAAATATGGGCTGTGGAACCTGGGCTTGGGGCAACCAATTGCTTTGGGGATATGACGAAAGCATGGATGACCAGTTGAAAGCCGTCTTCAACCTTTGTGTAAGTAACGGTGTGACTTTATTTGATACAGGTGATTCTTACGGAACTGGGAGATTGAATGGTCGAAGTGAGCTACTTTTAGGACAATTCAACCGAGAATATGTAGGTTCCAATCAAGAAAATATTTGTATTGCTACTAAGCTTGCTGCTTACCCCTGGAGATGGACACGCCAATCAATGGTAAGGGCTTGCCAATCATCTGCTCAACGTCTGGGAAAAAATGTTGATTTAGTACAAATGCATTGGTCTACAGCCAACTATGCTCCCTGGCAAGAAGGGGGGTTGTTGGATGGTTTGGCTGATGTCTATGAGCAAGGGTTGGTTAAGGGAGTAGGACTATCCAATTACGGTCCGAAACGGCTCAAACAAGTGCAGAAAAAGTTTGCCCAGCGAGGCGTTCCCATCACTACTCTGCAAGTTCAATATTCTTTGCTGTCTACATATCCTGTTACCCAACTCGAACTTAAAGATGTTTGTGATGAGTTGGGAATCAAATTGATTGCTTACAGTCCTTTGGCTTTGGGGCTACTGACTGGAAAATACTCTGTTGGAGGTTATTTTCCCAAAGGTATACGAGGTCTGCTGTTTAGACAGATTTTACCAGGAGTGCGATCGCTTTTAGCATGTTTGCAAGAAGTGGCACTGTCCAGAAACAAAACTATGTCACAGGTAGCAATTAACTGGTGCATCTGTAAAGGAACCATTCCCATCCCTGGAGCAAAGACTCTGGAACAAGCCAGGGAAAATATTGGTGCGTTGGGTTGGCAATTAGACGCTGGTGAAATTGCAGAGTTAGATAAAGCAGCGGCGAGTACAGACAAAAAAATGGTGCAAAATATTTTTCAGACTAAGTGAAGTTTTTGGACATTAAAAAGACCTAAATCCAGAATTTATGTCCTAATATTTGAGCTAAAAAACTTGATTTTTTAGTTGAACTAAGAAAGAATGAATATTGAGTCTAACATCTTGTAGACACTCTTGGTGACAACTTAACCTTATCCAATGTCCACAGTCCGCGAAAGCGGACTTTTTGTATGTAACTTCAAATTTTAATAAGAAGTCATGAGCTATTATTGCTCAATTATTTGCGTATTTTGGGTATTGCTAGTCGATACTTCATTCTTACTAGCTTGTAAACGACTGACTAAGCTTCTCCGGACACGAACGCTTTTACGAACACCACCCGCCATCTCATATTCATGGCTGTCTTTGCCGTACTTAAATGCAACTCCAATGAGCATTTTTTCCATTAGATCGTTCAAAGTTTTATCTAACTCTTTCATCTCATATTTGTAAGAGTCAAGTAAACTCAGAGCGCTATTATAAGCATTTATTTTGCTACGGTACTGCTCAACTAATTGTGTGAGATTTGGCAAGTTACGATCATCCCCAAAATCAATGTTTGTATCAATTGCTTTGAGTCCAGAGATTCTCAATTCAGCTTTTCGTAGAGCGCGATATGTAAGTTTTTTACGAGTCATAGTTATGTTTTTTGTATCGTGTTTTATACAACTCCTATTTGATTTTTAAAGAAGGTAGGTAAAACTTGAAAAGGCTAATTCCGTATTGCCTAACAGACGTGATTAATTGCGTCTCTACTACCTATGCAAATAAGTTCAAAAATCAAAGTGGATTCCTATAAAACTAGCTTGCCTTACTAAAGTTTCATTTTGGTTGAGTAAAATCCACGAAAATTAGTCTTAAGTTTAACCATTGTCTCAGCAATATTAACTAAAATCGTCAAACTGTAACGAAAATTCTGAGGTTTGTAACAAAAATTGTTGTTTTGGTCACTAAGCTTGTTATTTTAGTAACAAAATTGGAATAAATATTAATAACAGCGTTTGTTTGTGAAGCAGAATTGAGAACAAAAGCAGTGTGGTAATAATAAGGTAAAGGCAGTATATGATACTTGAGACTGCGGCGATCGCTTTTTCTCATCAACACAAATAAATGCGTAGGCGTAGCCCGTCGTAGACATCGCCTACAATAGAGTAAGCTAATCGCAGATATCAGTTACAAATTTGCTTTCGGTAGTTTTTTAATTTGCTCAGTAAAGTATGCTTCTTGATGTTTGAGTTGTTGGGCCAGTTCTAACCCTTTTTGAAAAGCTGTTAGTGCTTGAGGATATTCTTTGCGTTCTAAATACAATTGTCCAATTTGATCGTAAGCTTGCATCACGGTGTAAAAGTTGGCGGCCTGCGTTTGTGTATCTATGAGAATTTGGCTAGCCTCTAAAGCCTCATCTATTTGTCCTTGAGAACGATACAGCGCAATTAACTTCTGCAAAGCTTCACCAGCACGAACATATTCCTGTAATTGCCAAGCAGTTGTATAAGCTTCTTGATAATTTTTAAAAGCCTCTAGCAGTAAATTAGGATCTGTCTTACCCAGAGATTCGTAATCTGAGGCGATGGCCAGCTTTAATTCTGGTATTTTAATCAGATTATTTTCATTAGTGTAAATTTCTGCAAGTTTGTTAAGTACATTTAATGACTGCTGGTGTTGTTCTGTCTGTTCGTAAATCTCAGCTAATTTTTGCAGATATGTTACCTCGTTTGCAGATTCCCCTTGGGAAGTATCTAAACTCAACAATTCCTCGTAGATTGGCGCAGCTTGGCGATAATCAAACCAACTTAGATGCAGTTCTCCAATTGTCTTGAGAGTTTCTACTAATGCTGCGGTATCTTTTTGTTGTCGGACTGCTAGCAAAACTTGGTTATAAGCTTCTACAGCTGGTTTAGGCGATCGCAGATTTTGGTAAGCTTGACCTAGCGATCGCCATAGTTCTAAATCAATTTCGCTAGATTTTTTCTGTTGTTGGGTTTGTTTTTGGATTGCTTGCAATCGTTGACTAATATATATTACTTCTTGGCGTTCATTTCGATTCCAAGCGATCGCACCGACTCGTGATAATGCTTGCACCTCTGCTAATGAACCCAAAAAGCGCCGCAAGCGGAGTTCTCGGTTCCAAATTTCAAACGCCCCCACCTGATCCCCTGCTTGGAGTTTCGCCGCAGCTTCTTGGTTTAACTCATCTAATGCTGGTTCTAAATTTTGCTGTTCTTCGGGACTTAACGGCTTTTTATCCTTGGGCGATCGTGGTAAAAGTGGATCGGGTGTAGTAAATTCTAGCGGATTAGGAGGAAATTTATCTGGTGGTTTGGGCTTTTGACTCTGTGCTAGCGTCAAAGAACTACTAAAAAATATACTGGCAATAACGATAACAATTAATCGCTGTAGCATAGTAACTTTACCTTGTTGCATTGGGAATTGGGCATGGGGCATAGGGCATGGCGAATTGGTATTTATGTTAATTTCCCATAAGTTACGTATTTTCTGCTCTCAACCCTGCCAACTTGTTTGACGCATAAAACATTAACAATTATCCCTATTCCCCACTCCCCACTCCCCATTCCCTATTACCCTTAACAAGGTCTACAATACTTCCAGATAATTTTTAAGCAATTGGTTGATCGTCTGTAATGACTAATTCTACTGATATCGCCACCTTAGCCCGCTGGATGGCAGCTGACTTTAGCAATCAAGAACAAGCTTTTGAAAATCCGCCTTTTTATGCACACATTCGTGTTTGTATCCGTCCTTTACCCTGGGAATTGTTCTCAGGAGTAAGTTTATTTCTCGAACAAGCTTATGATTTTATGCTCAATCAACCCTACCGAATGCGGATCATGAACTTGATTGAAGCAGAAAACCACATTGTCATCGAACACTACACAGTTAAGGAAGAACAAAAATTTTACGGCGCATCCCGTGACCCCGAACGCCTAAAAGTTTTATCTTTAGACCAACTACAAAAAATGTCAGGTTGCAACATGGTTGTAGAGTGGACAGGCCACAGTTTCAAAGGTAGGGTTGAACCCGGTAAAGGCTGTATTGTGGTTCGTGATGGTAAAAATACTTATCTTGACAACGAATTTGAGATTGACGCTAAAGAATTTTTCAGTCTCGACCGGGGAAGGGACTTTGATACCGATGAACGTCTCTGGGGTTCTATAGCTGGGCCATTTCACTTTCTGCGTTGGAATAGTTTTGCTGATGAAGTGAAGGTATGAGGAGTTTAGGAATTAAAACTCATAACTTGCTTAATATAGTGTATGAGTTGCGATGGTGTACCGGCCGGCCCTAGGCATCGCACAGTCATAGTTATGAGACAACCACTAACTAAGTATTTCAAATACATCATTAGGGAGATTAATGATGTATTTGTTGCACTCAGCTAGCGTGTAATTTCTGGCCTAGTCAGAATCCCCAGAGCCTATCCCACTAATAATATTTATGCTGAAAAGCTTAAGCTTGTTGAGAGTTGAAAACGAAAAATCAAGGCTTTTAAGCACATTTTACGAAAAAAAGTAGGGATTTTTAGAATAGTGGGATAGGTTCAAGTAAATCTTCTTCTTTTACGTATTTTCGGAAGTAGGTTTACAGTCCCTACACATTGTAAAGACTAGATTCTAGAGATACTGCTGATTTTGCAACTCAAAAATATACCTGTTTAACCTCGTAGCACGGTTAAACCGGAACTCATGCAAAAATCACCTTTGGACGGCTGAGTATCTGTACTGAACCTATTAAGACAATAAATTATACAAATCTTTAAAAACCATCGGCAGGACAAAACTGGCTAGGGCGAATACGCTGAAACTCTAAGGAGATAAAACTACTTGCAACCGCGATCGCCCCACCGCACCGAAAAGGCGATCGCGTTTTTATTGCCTACATCTCCTCAAACTCTCCAAGCTGAGAGGTGATGACCGTGTTGTTCGGTGTCTTGAATATAAAATGGGTGGCGATTGGGTAATTGGGCACGGTTTTGAGAATGCAATCCTCAACCCACTCATAGTCATCATTTCCAAGAATGCGTACTTTGAACTTGCAGCCTGGATTTTCGATTTTAGAGGCAAAATGTTTTCTTGTTTTCTCCTGCCACTGCCTAACAACACTGCATTCTTTCGCTAAACGGGGATAGAGCTTTTTATCTGGATCTGCCTTGATACTCTTGGTTAATATCTGCCCATCCGGGGTTTGAAATTCAAACCAGATTTTACTCTCCCCTGTTCCAAGGCGGTGATAGGGTTCAGCGCTGACGCTGACCGTTCCAAAATCTGTTTCGATTTTAAAGATTGTTGGCTTGGCTTCAACTATCTGGTAATAACGGCACTTGGCGGGTCGGGTGACAGCGCTGCTATCTCCTGTTGGCTCTGTGGATGTCGCTGTTATTTGCGCTTGTGCAACAAAATTATTTTCAGAAAAGTTTGGTAAAGTAGGCGGATCAAGGCGGATCACGGGCGGATTAATTAGCTCGAAAGTCTCATTATGTAAGGGTTGAGGTGTGATCCGCCTTGCCGGATCACAAGGCGGATCACTTTGTGAATTTTGGGAAAGTGATCCGGGTGATCTGCCTTGATCCGCCTTGTTACCCAAACTTTTTTGATTTTCTAATTCAGTGTCAAGTTCTAAATTCGGGGAAAGTGATCCGGGTGATCCGCCTTGATCCGCCTTGTTACCCAAACTTTTTTGATTTTCTGGTGATGACTTCAGCCGCCAGGCCCAGGGGCGGCTGTTGCCGATTTTTTGTCTGTACTGTTCCCAGCCGTTCGACCGGAGAATAGCTGAAACTCTTTTGGTGTATATCATCTCCTGTCTGCCAAGTTCAATTCCTAGCGCAATTCTCAAAATTTCAGAGGTGGTTGTCTCTCCTTGGTGCCGAGCGTAAGCCAATACTGTGTCTGTCCAGGGGTCAACGGATTGGAAGTCTTTGCTGGCTTCGTTGTGGACTTTCGACTCGGCTGGCGATAACCACCACTGATGCCCTTTCTCGTAAAGGGCATCAGCAGCTGCCCAAATTAAATCGCGTTCTCGGACTAACTGCTCAATATCAATTGGGATGTCGTCTATTACAGGGATAATCCAAAATCGTCGGTTGCCTGTCGGGTCGTTGAGAAGTTCCGTTTCGTTACTCGTTCCAACCAAAACACAGGCGCGGGGATGCTCTTTTACCTCGCGGGCATAGGGAGCGCGGAAAGCATCAACGCTGGAAGACATGAATTTTTTGATGCTGCTGATGTCCTTTCTCTTATACATGTGCTCAATTTCTGGGATTTCTAAACCCCAAAACTGATGCAGTTTCATTAGCTCGTCTCTCTCGTTCGCGTCGCTGAGTTCGTCTGTGAACCAGTCCCGCCCGAACAGTTCCCGCCAAAAGCTGGATTTGTTTATTCCTTGTTCCCCTACCAATATCAAAGCGGTATCAACTTTACACCCAGGACGACGGGCGCGAGCTACGGCTGATATCAGCATTTTTTTTAAGTAAATGTTATGAAGTGGGTCGTTAGTACCAAAGTATTTAGTTGCCAGAGTGTCAAGAATTGAAGTGTCAACTGTGCTGTATCTAGCCGCAACTTCATCTAAGTATTCCACTACTGGATGATAGGCGTTTCGAGATGCAATTTCCTCAATAATTGCCTGTCCATCTCCTATTTGTACATCCATGTCAAACTCTATCGATAGGTATAGCCGTAATCGGTTCAAGTTTACTTTTTGGTCGTTCAATTCAATGATGTTTTTTAGTTGGTTCAACCGGAGATTATCGCCCCATCCATCTTTGATGATTTTGTAGGCACGATAAACTTTTGATGTGCGTTCTTCGTCATCATATTCTGTATCATTTTTACGTTGCTCCTCTAAATCCTTCTTCCACTCTTCAATGGTTGGGGCATCTTCTATTAGTTGCTTAAAAGCTTCTTCTCCCTTAGCAGCAATAAAGTCATCCATGCCTTTGAGTTCAATTGATGGTAATTTAATTACCATAACTTTTGAACCAGTTGCGGTTAAATCTCTCGCTATGTTGATTAAGGATTGCTGAACAGGACGTTTATGCAATATGTCAGCGTCAAAACATAGGTAAAAAGTTCTTCCAAATCCAGCGAAGGCTTCTATCCATGAATGAAGTCTGCCCATCTTTCGACAAGTCGATACACCAGGTATAGATATGGTTGGGATACCGATGGTTAAACCCGTACCTGCTTTCTTGGCTCCTTCGGTAATGATTATGGGAATTGATTTATCTGCGAGGACTTGTTGCCAGAAATACTCTACCCCTGTGTCCAAGAATAAGGGAGAAGCACCATAACCAACGGCTCCCAAATACTTGTTTACTTTTCCATCTTTACCTAATGGGGAGACATCTGGCTTTACTTGTACGCCTTCTAATGTGTTTTCTCCTGTCAGTGGATTTACTCCTGAAACCATCCAACAAGGTACTAAATGCTCAGAGTGTTTTTGTCTGGATTTTGTATTGCGATTCAGAACTTTATCGACTTCTCTAGAGTCATATAAGGTTCGCACGTTCCGTTGTATTATTTTTGACGACACACCACTTAGCTGCCATTCTTCCCAGTGGTGAGATGCGATAGTATCAACTGTTTGAGGAGTAGATAAAGTCATTGTTCTACCCTCCAATCAATGTTAGAATTATTGACATCAAGAAGTGATTCCTTAATCTTTCTTGGAAAGTAATTTTTCATATTTTTCTTTGCTCCAGTTGTCCTTAGCTGGGGTTTTTTATTTGGATGAACGATTGGATCTGAATGCAAGGCACTCGCTTTTAACAGCCGAAATAATCGCCGGATTATTCTCAAATAGTTGGGGCAGCCCTTGCAAAATAGCAGCAGCCATAATGGTCGCTTCATGTCGCTTGAGTTCTGGGTCTAGTGCTTGCAGATAATTCACGAACTCGTGTAGCTGTCCGCAGGCAAGCTCAACAGCATGATTCAGTTCTGGGCTGGCGTAACCGATCGCGTCGGGGAAGATGACCACAGCAGCTTTCATTTCTTCTTCTCTCATGTCCGCCTCACGGAAATTGGCTTTAAGGACTTGATGATGTTGAATTCAGCAAGAACTTTGGTGCAGGTTGCATCCTCTGATTGCTTGCGTCCTGCGGCTTCTGCTAGCTGAGCGGCTAAGGTGTAAGTTAGCTCTAGGGTGGAGACTAGGTGATGGTGGAGTGCGTCCACTGTGCGCTCTAGTCTGTCCAGTCGCTCTTTGGTTGGGTCTTTGTGTTTGGTGGTTGGGGGTTGGGTGTTAGTCATTGGCTGGTGTGTCAGTCAGTTGCAAGAACAACAGAAAATTATCGAGTTCCTCTTCGGTTAGCAGAAGCCTTGAGCGCTTGCCGTAATACTTCATCAAGTGTTCTCGACCTTGGGCTTGTGTCCAGCCCAAATGTATATCAACCGACATCGTATGAGTTACGTGTACCTGCTTCACTTTTCAGAAGCAATAGGAGGAACAAAAGGGAGGGGAAAAGCCCAACACTACCTGGGCTACACCGGACTGAGCCTGAAGAAACGAATTGAAATGCACAACGCCGGAACCGGAGCCAAAATATGCCGAGCCGCCGTAACTAATGGCAGACAACTAAACCTCGTTCGCCACTGGAGCAACGGCACCCGAAGCTTGGAGCGTCAACTCAAACGCCAGCACAACAGCCCCCGGCTGTGCCCAATCTGCAACAAGCGACTAGTGATATTAACTCAGAAGAACCAATGATCAACAAACCTTACTTAGTCCGCGTAAGCGACAACGATATTGTCAATCTTGAAAATGTAACCAGTATTAGGCGCAGAGAGAATCAAGTTTTGATTTTTCTGGCTGGAGAGTCTAATCCGGCAATCATCCTGAACGGAGATGAAGCAAAGGCAATGTGGATTTATTTCTCCTCCCAGATGATGAGCTTCCAGCCCCTGAAAATTACAAATCCGGGGCAGCAGTCCGCCCCGGATACCCCAAATTGAAACGATGTTCTAACTCAACTATTAAAAGCTGATCATGATGAATCTAACCCAACCAGAAGAGATCATCACCTACATTGAGCAAAACTTTAACCGCGCTCAAGCCACTGGGTTGAACTGCCTGATCTTTCTTTCATTGAGAGAGCAAACCTCTGTTGCCTATCAGCATTCGGAATGGGGCTTCGACGACATCCCCGAACACATCGTGGCACAGTGCGATTCTCTCGAAGAAGATGACCTCATTGAACTGGCGACCGAAATTACAACCGGCTTATTAGACGAACTTGTGACCAATTTACGAGAACCAGAAACCGCTCAACCCGTTGCCGTACAAGCAATTGAGCCGAACCTCACACCATCGCTATTGAGCGACTATAGCGACTATTCAACCGCGATCGACTAACCATCGAGCCACTAGTGAGCGACTATCGAGCCACTATCGACTAACTATTGAGGCATTCATGAAGCACTATGACCGAACAACAGATCACAGATCGAGCCACTACAAACGGCAAATCGACCACCAATAAGACCGAAGAACGCGCCAAAAGAACCAGGGAGTGGAAAGAAATGGCAGACGATCCACTCGCTGAAGGGTTCGATCCTCACCAAGCTGACTACGTAGTAGGGAGAACTCAGGTAGGCTTTAACACCTTAGAACCCGGACAACTGTTTTCTCGCTCGAAAACCGGAAAAAGCCTTTATGTCAAACTCAACGACGGTCGGGCAGTTTGCCTTGATACTCGTCAACCGATCGAAGTTAGCCCTACAAGGCGAAAAACGTGGCAGATATGGGTTGTCACGATGTTCAACAGCACCACTGCCAGCAAAGCCGATTTTTAAAGGCGACCGCCCATCTACCAAGAAACGCGATCGCCCAACCGGTTGGCTAATTTCACGAAATTACCCATCAAAATTATATGACCAAGTTCAACCAAAACCTATATGTTGCCTCCCGCGAAGCGCTCATTGAACGCGGTGCGCCCTGGGAGAAAGCCGAAGCCGCATCCTTGGTGGTGGCTAAAGACGACGGCGAAAAGCCCAACTTTGGCAGAACCCCCCAAGACCAGCAAGCAGTAGACGACATTCTCGAATATTTACAAAGGGAAGAAGATGAACAGCAACCTTCCCCCTGACTGGTATCAGACACAGGCAGAACTCGCAGCCCAAGAACTCGACTACGACTTGCATCTAGCTGCCTGCGAGTCGGCAATCAAGGATGGCATCGCCGCCAGCCTTCAACCAATGCCTGAACCAGTGCGGGACAACTCTGTTTACAACTTCAACGCCATCCTTGACGGCTTACTCGACTAACCAACAAGCCCCCAACCACGGGGGCTACATCCATGAATAAAGAACCATCAAAACTAACTTCTGCCTTGGGGGAAGCGATGGGAGCGTTAATTATTTTGCTTTTACTCTTGCCACTGGCGGCATTGAGCTTGAGAGCAACAGTAGATATTGTTCGCGTCAACTGTGAGGTGAATCGTGCCAGATGAACAGCCAAAAATTATAGTTGAGGTTCCAGATCGCGGTTCCTACTCCCCACTCCCCACTCAAGAGTCCAACAAACTGGATGATTTTAAAAAGGGGTGGATAAACGCTCTAGCGCTGCCGGAAATCTCCGGCGGGGGGGATGAGGGGGTGCTAGTGCAACCGTCAGCCATGAACGAGTATGAGCAATTTATCCTTAGCTGGGGACAACAGCACCCAGGTGAAATCTTGAAAGCTGGGACACTCAGCCGAGCTACGCGGTTATTTGACGGTATGCAGCCAGATGAATTGCGGATCATCTTCGCTTCTATGGCTGACAGGGGCTTGGGGGAAGTGGAAGGCAATGGCGATCGACTCGGCTGGAGGTGGTCGCCTTAGCGCCTACAGTCTGCCTAGAGTCTGCCTACACCTTACCAACAATGCTTTACAGGCGAATTCGTTGGCAAGTCTCCAATACTGCGAGTGGGACTGGTGGCGATCGATAATCCATCACCACCCGATCAACAGACCGTCTACAGCGCCTACAATTTTTATACCTCAAAAATTTGGCTGTAGACGGCTGAAATCCTTATAAAACAACCACTTTAACGATTGTAGATAAAATTTTCAAAGCCCAAAAATTGGCATTTTATCGAATGCGAATAATCATTGGGGCACAGGCTAAGGAGTATTTATTTCAGGTACGCGGTTCACTCCAGCCCTTCGAGCATTGAGGCGGGTAGTACCATCCCCTCCTCTGTACCCCACTAAAGTAGAGCCTTGGATCAAACCTTCAAACGACTTTTTTATTAGCCCATGCTTACTAAAATCCTACCAGCATTTAACGAAAAAGCCTATGGGGCAGATCGTTACCAAGCCATGATTGAAGCTCAACAAATAATTGCTTCAAGTTCCACGTTTTTAGATACCGAAACCACAGGATTATCTAACGCTTACTTGGTGGAAATATGCATTCTATCGCATCATGGAAGCTCCTTAATTAATACCCTTATCAAGCCACCAATTCCGATTCCTGAAGAAACCACCAGGATTCACGGTATCACGAATGAAATGGTTGCCAATGCGCCAGAGTTTCCAGGAATTTATCCCCGATTAAAACAAATCCTTGAAGGTCAATCTGTTTGTATTTACAACGCCAGTTTTGATATCGGAATTATCGACAACTGCTGTGATTACTATAAACTGCCAAGAATTGAAATCAAAGCTGACTGCGCCATGAATCTATATGCTGATTATTATGGTGAATGGTCGAGATATTGGGGCAATAATAAATGGCAGAAACTACCTGGTGGAGGGGAACATCGAGCCTACTCTGATGCCAAAGCCTGCTACAAATTAGTTCATGCAATGGCGCAGCCAGAATCATGCCCATACGTAACTCCATCTAGAATCTTCCCGCCAAAGCAACTTTTTATTCATTGGATTCCTTGGCTATCTTTGACTTTACAAGTTGAGCGAAAATATGGTTCTCGCAAGCTGAAAGAATGGTCAATCAAAAAACCAGTATTTAGTTTATCTCCATTAGCCAAAAATGAAACAGACGCAGAAATATTCCAGCAATTCTCATTTTGAAAAAAATAGAGTATTAACCCCGATTTTGGAATTCAAAATATAGTACAAAGTAACTAGTTTTTGAGCCATTGCCTCTGGCTCAAAAAACAGATGGAGCAAAAAATAAGTATAAATACTTAAGAAAATAGAGAAATTACCTGATAACGAACGGAGGAAATCCAGATCATCGTTCGGTTTTAATTGAGGAATTCAAGGGAAATAAAAATTTATAATTGTTATCAGATGATGTAAAATCGGTGAGTTAAAAATCCGACAGCGCGTCAAGTTATTCAAACATGGCACACTTAGCAGCGACCGTAGAAATTCCTGAATTAATACAATTTTTACGGTCATCATTACATGACTTACCGGATGAAAGGAAACCTGGGAATAATACGAAATATCAGGTAGAAGATGCAATGATGGCAGCATTTTCCATCTTTTTTACTCAGTCAGAGTCTTTTTTAGACCATCAAAGATTAATGAAAAGTAGCAAGGGAAAAGATAACGCAGAAAGTTTATTTTCAATTGAGAAAATCCCCTGTGATAATCAAATAAGAAATTTGTTAGATCCGGTGCCAGCAGCTACTATATTTATGGCTTTTCAAGAAGTCTATGAATGGTTAAATAAAAATGGAGTGTTGAAAAAGTTTCTCTACTTAGATGAAGAAATTTTAATCGCTTTAGATGGCACAGAATATTTTTCATCTAAAAAAAATAATTGCCCTCATTGTAATTGTCGTAATCATCGAAATGGAACTACAACTTATTTTCATGGCTGTGTCACACCTATTATAGTTTCTCCTAATCAGAAACAAGTAATTAATTTCGAGCCAGAATTTATTAAAAAACAAGATGGATATCAAAAACAAGACTGTGAAAATGCGGCTGTTAAAAGATGGTTAAACAAGAATAATCAAAATAAGTATGGTTATCCTGTAACGCTTCTAGGGGATGACTTGTATTCTCGCCAACCTATTTGTACCTTGCTGCTAAAACAAGGTTATAATTTTATTTTTGTTTGTCTGAAAACGTCACACAATACTTTATATGATTGGCTAGAATTCTTAGAAAGAAGTGGAGAAATTAAAACCATTGAAAAGCAACAATGGGATGGGAGAAAAAATCTAATTTATCGTTATCGTTATACTTCTAGAGTTCCCTTAAAAGATGAAGATTCAAGTCTCGAAGTTAATTGGTGCGAAGTGACAGTTATTAATAAAAAAACCGAAGAAATTATCTACCAAAATAATTGGATAACTAATCATAAAATCACTGAAAATAATGTTGAAGAAATTGTCAAAGCTGGACGCAGCAGATGGAAAGTGGAGAATGAGGGGAATAACGTTCTTAAAAATCACGGTTATAATTTAGAACATAACTTTGGTCATGGTGAAAATCATTTATGCGAGTTATTATTATCTTTAAATTTGCTAGCTTTTTTATTTCATACTGTTTTAGATTTAGTTAATTATACTTATCAAAAAGTTCGTAAAATATTAGTAACTCGAACTACTTTCTTTAAAGATATTCGGACTTTATTAAAATATTTATGGTTTAAAGATTGGTCGCATTTATTTTCATTGATCATCACAGAACATGACCCATTAAAAAGAGTAAATTCTAGTTGATAAATGTCAACATATTAAAGGATGAAAAGAAAAATATTTATTAAAAAAACTAAAAAGTTGTTGAAAATTTCATCTGAATTTATCAGTTGAAATCGTTTTTTCATGGACAAATTTCTTAAAACTTGTCTATCTCCAACGTTGGATGATAATTATTTGTCAAAAAATGATGCTTCGACACAAGTTCTCTATTTAAATAACAGAATTTTCTCTGATTTTTTTTCAAAATGAGAATTGCTGGAAATATTCTAAAGCCTGCCAAATACTAACCTTCCCGCATCAAGCCCAAGAGCAGCTTTATGCTGAATTAAATCGCCTGGGGTGGTATTGGCAGGCAGCAAAGAAAGAGTGGGAACGAGATGATACGCCAGCCAAAGAAGCAACCAAACTAATTAGAGTTCGTGTTTGGGCATCAAAGGAGATAGTAGAAAATGTGGCGGAATTATTTATCGAAAATGTCGAAGGTACGGGATTGAAACTACTAGAAAAATCTAATCCATATCCATACCGACCACCTAATCAACTGGAGAGCCGAATTTATTTAACTTTTGAAGACTTGGAAAATGAATGAAGATCTGACTTTTCACGGGATGTGGAAAAGGGGATTGGTTCGCGATAGCTGGTCGCGAACCAATCCTCTGGACTTAAGATAATTTGCGTCCTCTAATATTAAGGTGCTTGTAGTATCGTATTTTGGGGTGCAAATGAAACTATTAGAAGCAAACCCGTACCGCGATTGTGATTTTGGTGACAAACGTCTGACCGACAGAGCAGTGTTAATTGCGGAGGCTTTAAAAGTAAAATATGGTCATCCTCTATCAGAAATATTTCAAAGCGCTAGTGACCTCAAACGTGGCTACGAATTCTTTTCTAACCCCAAAACAACTTTTGAGAAATTGACCCAACCATCTTTTAAACAGACGGCACAAGAGATTTATGGCATACCAATAGTATTAGCGGTAGGAGATACTACTTATCTGGATTATAAAAAAATATTAGAAAAAAGAGATGATTATGGGCCTACGGGCAATGGTGGGAACGGACTAATTTTACATAGTTCTTTAGCACTAGACCCAGACTTTGGTCAGCCACTAGGACTATTATGGGAGAAATTGTGGCATCGACAGCACAAAGCATCTCCACCACCAGAGGAAACATCTACGGCAAAAAAAAAGCGATTAAAAAAAGAACGTTTAATCGCCAAGAATAGAGCTTTTAAAGAGAAAGAATCTTATCGATGGGTTGAAGTTTTTCAGAAAGTAAACAAATTATTTAAAGGTTTAGAAATGCCTGATGGGGGACTACTCTCAAGAGTAATTCATGTCTTTGACCGTGAAGGAGATATTGCAGAAGTATTCGCACTTCAACGTAAAAATAAAAATACAGGTGTAGTTGTCAGAGCCGCTCACAATCGTTGTTTAGAAGGAGAAAACTCTTATCTATGGGAGTATGTAACATCCCAGAAAGTGCAGTTTATAAAAGAGATTGAATTACCTGAAACTAAAAAGCGAAAAGAAAGAACTGCCACCTTGGAGATCAGGTATTGTCCAGTATCAATAAATCCTCCTTCTCGGTTAAAAAAGTCAGGCAATTTTAACGTTTACGCGCTCTTTGCAACAGAAATTAATGTGCCAGATGGATGTGAGCCAATTACGTGGATGCTACTGACAAGCGAGTTAATAACAACACAGACAGAAGCATCTCAAATTCTTCGATGGTATACGTATCGCTGGCGGATAGAAGAATATCACAAAATACTAAAATCTGGCTGTAAAGCGGAAAGTTACCGCTTGGCAGGGGAGAGTATGTCAACAATGTTAGGTTTTTTAACAGTGATTGCGGCACAATTACTGCGAATGACTTATCTACACCGGAATTCCCCGCACAGTTCAGCAGAATTGGTGTTAACAAAAATACAAATGGACGTGCTACTTGCTAGTACTCCACCCAAACAAAAAAAGCAGATACAGCTTACAGTTGACTGGGCAATTAGAGCAATTGCACGTCTCGGCGGATACTTAGAACATAGGAAGAATAGCCCTATTGGGATACAAGTTTTGTGGCGAGGCTGGTTGGAATTAGAAACTTTATGCCAAGGTTGGTTGCTACATGAAAATCTAAAATCAATATATTGATTTTAGTTACTCGCCTTTGTTAGGAGGAATATGGTTCGCGACAACAAGTCGCGAATCTAGGAGTTAATTTGATGTCGAAAGACCGAAAAACCATAGCCCAAGAGGATTTACACAAGCGTATAGATTTTGTGATCTCGATGAAGGAGCGTCTGGAACTTGAAGTAGCTGCCATACACGACTCAACGCCTGTTGCGCCACCTAGTTGTAGAATCGCTCGTTACCTAGCAAAGGGGCGTAAAGAATTTTATTGGTACTATAAACTACATGCTACAACACCAATATTTACGACTCGAAATGATGGCAAGCTATCCAAGTACAAGCATTTAGGTAAGGCTGGTAGTCAAGCCTACATAGATGCCATTGAACAAATTACTGCAAGGACTAAAATTGAAGCTTTAGATCGTTCAATTGAGACTCTCAAACAGGGTTTAAAAGATTTAGTCGAAGAAACTTCCAAATATAATAAAGAATAACAAGTGGTTCGCGATAGATTATCGCGAACTACTCTTTCTTTTCCACATCCCGTGAAAAGTCAGAATGAAGATAAATGGATTAGTTCAGATCCGCGAACCGGGAAGCTGGTAATTCGTTTTTTTGTTCGCGGATTTCCAAAACAGTTTTATATCAGTACCGGTTTAGAAAACACCAATCGTAACCGCGAAATCGTTCGTATTCGCAGAGATGCGATCAAAAACGATATCGCATTGGGGCGGTTTGATTACACGCTAAACAGCTATCAGTTTAGGGCAGTCCAAATCGACCCCGCAGCGATGGTAACCAAACAGTCAGAAATTAAGTATCAGCAAGATTTACAAGAGCTTTGGGAGCGATTTGCTCAATTTCAGCTTACTCAAATTGAAGAAACAACATTTCTGACTACCTATAAAGCGGTAGCTAGGTTTATCAAAAAACTTCCAACTCATTCATTAGAGAAAACACCAGATATAAGAGACTGGTTATTAGCTAACACGACGCAACTCATGACGTGGCACAAACTCTCCTATTTTCAGCAGTGCTGTGAGTGGGGTGTTCAATCAGGATTAATCCCTGACAATCCTTTTTTAAAACTGAAAATTCAAAACTTGAAACCCAAGAAAAAATCAATCAAAAATAATGACTACCGCGCATTTACCCTGCAACAGCGAGACATCATTATCCAAGCCTTTGAAAAACACCATAGTCATTCCTGTTATGCGTCGCTGATAAAATTTTTATTCTTCACTGGATGCCGACCAGGCGAAGCATTTGCCCTCACCTGGAATGACATTAGCGACAATTACACTCGTATTTCTATCGACAAATCACGAAATATGCACGGCGTACTCAAAGGAACTAAAAACGGGAAGAGGCGAATATTCCCTACTACTGACGGAAGCAAGCTACAAAGATTGCTGCAAGATATTAAACCAGCCACAGCCACACTTGACGACTTAATTTTTAAGACTAAGACTGGCAGCCGAATGACTAGTTTTGTTCTTCACACTGTCTGGAACAAATCAGTGAACCATCTCGGAGTGGTCAAAGAATTAGTGGAAGAAGGCGAAATCCCTTACTACCTCAAGCCTTATGCGTGCAGGCACACTTTCGCTACATGGGCTATCAGCAGTGGTATAACCCCCGATAAAGTCGCCTTGTGGATTGGGGACGAGGTTCTGACAGTCTTGCGTTACTACTGCCATCCCAACGTAGTTGACGCTGAGTGTCCTGATTTTTGATAGCAAAAGAAGACAAGCTGCTACTTAAATGCTACTTATAAGAAAATGAATAAACCAGTAGAACATAGATTTACAAGATATGACTAACTTTTTTAAACAAACTTGCTGAATCCTTTTACTACAAGCTTTCGAGAATTTTCTTAAGTTGTTGCTACTCAAATGCTACTTAAAACAGGGCTTGTGACCCTGTTTTTTAGTGGATGCCAGCCCGATCGCGCTACTCGAATACTACTTGTTTTGCCGATTCTTGACCCACTCTTGAAATCGCCGCAACTCGTCCCAAGTGCGCGATCGCGTATCCAGCCCTTTGCCCTTGGAATGCTGATTTGGGTGCAGGTTCTCTCGCCGCATTTCAATGTATTCGGCGATCGCGTTCAGGATTGAATCACCTGCAATGCCGTGTAACATGGCATTCTCTTCATCTAGCGCCCTAGCGTAAACCATGATTTTCTCTTCTAAGGCGATCGGAACGCGGATTACTTTAGTCGCTCCATTGCGCCAGGAGCTACCTGCCCAAGTCGTTGAATTTTTGTATTTGTTGTTCATAGAAAATGCCGTGTTACACGGCATTCTAGCTTATCAAAGAGGAGCTATTCAATTTAATTTAAAGGTTGGTAGCAGCCATCTGTTCGCACATAATTTAATAAAGGTGCTGGCTGCCGATTACAAGCTAGCACGACGGTAGTGATGTGACGAAAAGGGAATTTTGAACAGTGACGGTTTATTTTGAGCAGTATAAAGAACTGCTGCTAGAAATTTTTTATACAGAGGATGGTTACTGCTACGCTGCGTGTGACCATCCTTTTGGGCACGGAACGCTTGAGTCAGAGTTGTGCTACGAGCCAAAACAAGCGTTTGAGAGGTTAAAAATGAAAATTGATTTTATCTACGATGGACTGGGTTAAGTGACAAAATGGAGATTATGTTTAGTCGTTATTACAAGCTGGAAGGACAAAGCCCGGTTATCGCTGAATCTTTTATAGATTGGTGCTTGTGGATGGCATCAGCCGACACTAGGGTTATGGTCAACAAAATTAACAATGTCAACATTTCAACTGTTTTTGTTGGGGTCAACCTAGATCCTTCGCAATCTAGAGAACCAATGATTTTTGTGATTTTACCCCCTGCGTGACCAAATTTTGAACCATAACGTGACCAAAAGTTAACGTAATTTCAAGCTTTTGAGCCAATCAATAACTTAGCTTTATGAATCAAATTATGTCCGCGTGTTTTAAATATGAACCATAATACGACCAAAAGTTTTATTTTTAGACTTGGTAAAAAATGCCGAGCAAGACACACTAATTTAGTCGAAAATTTTAAACTTTCGGTCAAAATATAATTCAAAATGTCCACAATATGGTTCAAAAATATGTTTCGCCAAAAATTGAGTGATAAAGCGATGCCTGCGGCGGGCTGCGCCTACGCCTGAAATCTGAATTTTTATTTCTCTCTCATCACGGTAAGGTACAAATGAACTATTTGACCATGTTCCTTGCTGTAATTAAGTTTTGAGTTTTTTGAACTCCATTTATAGCTTTGAACTATATGTTGTCCTAGTACAGAGTGAAGTATTTCGTGACCGTTTGGCTAAATTATCGTTCAAATCACAATTTTTGAAACTCTGGTTATAGGAGGAGTACTACACGGCAAGCGGAATCATTGGTCTACATGGGAACAAGCGATACAAGGGCATTTGAAAATATGCGCTCAAGTCCACTGCACTTTCAATAATCGCTAGAGTGAAGTTAAAAAATTTATTCAGTTAGAGGATGGAAATTTAGATAAAATATTGGTAAGATAGTAACTCATGGGTATGGCGGCATAGCCAAGTGGTAAGGCAGAGGTCTGCAAAACCTCCATCCCCCGGTTCAAATCCGGGTGCCGCCTTTAAAGATGTACATTAACTAATTATTTGTCACTGTTAATAGATTGATGTCATGTTTAACAAATTGATGTCACTGTTAACAGATTATGTGTCACAACTACAAACTAGACACATTATTATAATGGCAGACCTCTGCCTTACCTTTCAACCCACCATAAATTTAGCAAAGCTTTAGCACAACTACTAAAAGCTTAATATGTAGAAGCTTACTCAACTCAAACTTGATAGAGGCTTGTTGAAAAAAGCGATGCCAGGGCGCGGGCTACGCCTACGCATATCTGAAAATGTGTCAGTACTCAACCTTTAATGAGCCTTCAGGTAGAAAACCCTTTAACTCGCTCCCTGTCGTCGCTTTCAACCCATCCAGCTTGAAGGGATTTAGAAAGCACCCAGACACGCGCTCAATTTTTCCTCTAAGAAACTTTCAACCCTCCTAATTTAAGAACGGGAGTTGAAACTGCTCGAATCTTTAACCCCTATCAAAAATAATTAAGATGGGTTCCTCCTTGGTCGGAGGTGATTCGGTAGCCACCACTGCGGTAAACCCGCACCTCTATTACTGGGGGCGCACCTGATTCCTGTCTACAAAAGACAGCAGCTTCAAGGTGGGCAGCTAACTAGGGTCAGAAAGCACGACTGTTTTCCCACAGTCAAACTAACCCAAAGTTTTCACAGTTGAGCAGCTGGTTACAGCATGAACTGCGGCGCTATTACTTATTTTATTTTCAAGGTTAAAATTTTTGTCAATCTGCCATTTGGCGTGATTTATAGGCGGCGAACGCTAACTCTTTTGCTTTCTGTTGTGGACTTCCTCGGATGGGCTGTTTCACCTCTTCTATAACAATTCCAGCTTTAGCCGCTTGAGTTTGTACACACTCAATCAATCTGCCATAACTCCACTGATGGACACTATGACGATACTGTTTGGCATAATTTTTCTGTGCTTCCAGGCAATCTGGACATTTTTGTTCAGCTCTTGCTTGAATTTCACTGTTTACCTGCTCTCGGATATCGCCTAGTTTAGGAACGACTATGCTACCAGCAGAGTATGTTTGAGCAAGGGCGACAATTTTTTTAGCTATTAATCTATCTATGTACTGCCCTAACTCAGATTCTTCAAATGGTTTTGGTGAAGCAAATATTTGGGCTATTTGGCGTTTGTGAGATAAAGTTTGTTTTTTTCTTTGCTGTCTGTTTAACAGTTTGTAATTATTCCCTAGTAGCTGTTTAATGCTTTGATAGGTGATAACTTTGTTTGTAATGCCGTCCACTACTGCTACTGTTGCAGGTTGTTTTAGACCAACACTAACACCTACCAAAATATGAGATTTACCTTTCGCTCATACCGTTGAATTTTACACAAATGCGTCCCTTTTGGTTTTTAAACCAAGTCATCTCTTCGCTGCCTTCGTAAGCTACTGGGAACGGTACACAACTAGATTGCCTTAAAAGGCTGTTTTGCCAAGATTTCGCCTCTGTTTCATTTTGAGGGACGTTGTGTATGGCAGTGAAGAGTGTTTGCAACCACTTAGTATTAGTTAAATCTCGACCTTTGGGAATTCGTGCTTCTAATTGCTCTTTTATGCGTTCAATCTGAATCTCAAGTTTACGGCGGCGTTGAGTAAATTTTTCACAGTCTTCTTCTTTATCAGTGACTTTACAGGCATTTTTGAGTAAATAGCTAATGGCACAACGAGTCAGGATATCTTCGGTATTGCGGTAAATTTCAAATAAGGTGTTAAATACATTGCGATCGCCTATTTGAAGTGCGTGCTTCACATCATCAGTCTGTGAAAGTGCAGACTTTTTGCTCTTTTTGACTTTGCTACTCTTTGGCTGTTGAGTGTTAATTGTATCGACTGAAGCAATTTGATCCAAAATTTCAGTTGCTTTGGTGCAAATTTCATCCAAGGATGCGCCAGTGATTTTGACTAATTCAGCATCACTTATGAGCATTTCCAGCCAGTAGATTTTACTGCTCAGTTGTGACTGTAACCGCTTCATTAAAGCCAGCCACGATTTATAGGTGTAATTCACCAATGCGATGCCTTCGGCAAGCCGCTTCGCGTCTACGCACTTGCATAAAACCGAGAAGGTTGACCACTGTAGCGAGGGTCAGTTTTAACTGTCAGACATAGTTGCTTGACGATATCAGCAGGGATTTTAGCTTTTTGTCGCCAATTTTCAAGGTCTGGTGATGTCCCAATTGTTCCAGTAACTCGTTAATCAGAGGCGTGTTTTGCTCTGCCATTAACTTCCATAAGTGTTGGCGGGTAGATGCACTGGCCACCAAACGGCGCTGAACAGTGATTTGGTTCATGGCATTTTAAAACATGTATGTTTAATAAAAATATTTTTGTCTTATAAACAGCCATGTGTAAAATTATTTCATGCAGGACACATTTTTTACAGCAAATAAGCGGCTGAAATAACAGGCTGTACCCCGCGTCAGCTCCAGTACTGGCGAGAGAAGCGGGTGATTGTTCCTGTTATCAGTGAAACGGGAAGTGGACGTAGTATTTATTACTCAAAAGCCAATTTCGTGGAATTGGCTGTGATGGTATATTTATTGTCTGCGGGGTTGAGTTTTGATTTGGGTGGTGAAACGCTCAAAACACTGAAAGACAAGGAGCCGGAGTTGTTTAAATCTGGTGAGGGCAAGCGTTTTATGTTGTTGGGAGCAGTAGGAGAAAAAGCTGCTAAGGGAGGAACAGGGCTGATGCTTTCCCTTGTGGAGTTTGATCGAGAAAAAGCGATCGCTTCCTTAGTTGAAGGTAAACCAGTGATTCCGGTGTGGTTAGACGTGATTTATCAGCAGTTGACTATTTAGATTGGCTGATTAAAACTGAAGTCACACGATATTATGTTGTATGTTATGAGCATCGCTTGCGTTTAATGAAATTGTGTTCGCATTCAAAAAGATTTTGTGAACTCCAGTTAAATATTGTTGCAGCAGCCAATAATACTAATGTACTGTTGATCAATGTCAATCAATTCATAACAATGCGTAGGCGTAGCCAGCCGTAGGCATCGTTGAAATGTGGAATTGCACTTTAACCCTCTTCTGTCACTTTCCGGGAGGGCGATCGCTAGAAGCCTCATGAGGCAATCAATACAAGCTATACTATTAGAAAAAAATCGGTCTTGTATTTGTTATTAGAAAATAATCGCTCGATCGCAGGCTATACAAAAGCTCTAGAATTCAGAAATGGCAAAAGTTTTCGGAGAGTGACAGAAGAGGGTTAATGCACCTTAAAAAACCGAATGTCACAGTCTGGACTACTTGAACTAGCACATGAAAAGCTTCACTGGCCAACTCCACAACAAATTTTGGAGCCATCTGGTGCTGGGCCTAGTGTTTATGCACGAATCGCTAGGGAAAAATTAGGCAGGACTATCAGCAAGCTTTCAGATGGTCATGGTGTGTAAATAGGAGTGCTGGCTGCAAATCCTCAAGGTGACTCAACAGAAGCACCCATTGCTCTGGTGTGCGACTTTCAACAAGAAGTATCAGAAGATACATTGAGAAAAACTTATAGACTTGCTTGGAGTTTTTCTCGTACACCATCATTAATTACAACAGAACCTAACCGTTTAAGAATTTGGACATGCTACGAAGAACCACCAACAACAGAAGATACTATCAATCCAGTAATTGAAGCTCCCAACTGTGAATTTTCAGAACTTGGACATCTAATTTGTTAATCCAGCCAAAATAACGTTGTGAGAATTGAGTTAATCAAAAACCTGCCATAACCTTTGTTATGACAGGCTTTTAGCTACTTACCTAGTTTGTGACAATATTTTGTTAATGGGACAAATAATTAGTTAATATACACGATCGCCTTGGCAGGCAACTCTTGGAGAGGCTACGCCAACGCCTACGCTGTTGTTTTCCTCTCTACGAGACGCGCTCTGCGCGTTCGCTTGATTGGGGGCAGCGTAAAATACTTGAGAGCAATCTTTTTTGCTGGCTATGAATAGTTGTTACATTGTGCTTTAAATCACTTTATAAGTTATGACTCAAGGTGGTAAAAGAATTGTTGTTGGATGGTTGTGTCTACACAAGAGTCCAGCAAGAGTTAATTTCTTTACCATCTAAGAGACTTTCATGCTCAAACACATACAGCAGATTGCAGCCGTATTCATTTTAACTTTGGGGTTTGCATCTACATCTGTTACTGCAACTCCCCGTTCAACTTGGGTGGTAAATGAAATTTACCAATACAACCATTCTTTTGCTTCTCAATTACCGCAAGAACTGGCAACGAAGATGCAAAAGATGACAGCTAGCCCCTTCGCCTTTTATCGAGGGACGGCTCACATCTTTTATCGTGATATGCAAACTTTACCAGGTTCAGGATTTGTCAATTCCTCTACTGATGCCATTTGGTTAGAGGGGGATATGCATCTGCAAAATCTTGGGGGAATGAGGGATTTAATGGAACTCGACAACTAATTCAGAAAGATCCGAAAGAATCGAAAGAATAATGCTTTCAGGCTCTGTCACAGCAACTTTATCCTTTAAAAAACGGCAAACAATTCCTTTAAGTCACATTATCCTTTAAGTTACATTAAGTCACAGGCCACTTTATCCTTTAAGTCACAGTTATCGTTCCAGTGACATTTTCGTTTGGAAATACTGGCGATACAGCTCGCACCTTACAGTTACTCTATTTTCCAAAAGATTGATCATACCCATGCTGTTTAGCTGGTGAGCTAGGCTTGATTCTAAATACACAGGTTCAGTAGCGCTCAGGACAGTATGAAACGCTCGCAGCAGAGCAGGTTGTTGTTGTAGAGTCGCCCAATGTCCCTGCAAATGATGGTAATAGATACCCGTAGGTGAGAAAGCCATCGCCAAGAGTTGCCTCAGTGGTTGTGTTTCGCGGCTCAGATAGTAAATAGTAGTATGAAGCAGAGCAGGATGTCCGCCCACAAGCGCCATCAGTTGTGCTGCTGATTTTCCATCGCTCCAGTTCAGACCGTAACGCTGGGCGAGTTGTTGTACTTGATCGACCGTGAATCCCATAAGTTGCGTAGATAACCCCACATTGAAGGGAGACAGATTCATTTGCAGAGGGACATACACTTCCGTGGAGTGAGCGATAATTAGCCGCAGATTTTGCCAAATGGGAATTCGCTTCGCCTCTTCATACCACGATCGCAGTAGGGGAAGAAAATCTTTAGCAACGCTAGGATATTCAAAAATTTGGTTGAGTTCATCCAGGGCGAAAACCACAGGAGTCTGAATTTGCTCTAATAGATGCTGTCGAAAGTATAGGGTACAACTGACTTTGCTGCCAATATCTTCATCCCAGTACTCATCGAGTTTGGGTTCGAGTTGCAGTTGACGAGCAACGCTAGCACAAAGACTGCGGAGAAAACGATTCAGATCGGCACAAACGGCTCGATCCATTTGGTCTAAATTCAGGTAAACGCTGCGATAGCCTTGGCGTTGAGCATAATCTAGCACCCGCAGGAGCAGCGAAGTTTTTCCTGTTTCTCTGGGTGCTTTGATCCGCACCAGTGCGCCTGGTTTGCAGATTTCGGCACACACTTGCGATTCGATGGGCGGACGCGGGATGTAAAATGGTGAATCAACTGCGATCGCTCCGCTGGGAAACGCCGGGGTAAACGCTTGGTTGGGATTGTTGTCAGAGACTGCGATCGGTTGTGGTGATTGTTTCTGGAGTTGGGGATTTGTGTATGATGTAGCGTACTTTTCCAGCAAAATGCGACAATTCTTTTTTGTGAGGCGTTGCCCGATCAAATCCGAGAGTCGGTGCAGCAGTTCAGGTGCAACCACATTGGTTAAATAGCCAGAACTATAGCCAACATTTTCGGCAATTTGACTATAGGTTTGACATTGCCAGATACCACGTAATACAAATGTTTCTGCCGGATTGAGGGGACGGCTTTGTTTAGCAGTTAACTCGCGGTTGAGACTCTCACAGAGGGTGTCAACATTCATGAAAAATCATTCGTCAGGATGAGGAATTAAAGAGAATTTTATCACTAAGTATGAAATTTTTTATGAATTTATCATGAGATTTAGAGGTTCCTAAATACACCAGCATGATGGTATTTACACGTCAGGGTGCTCATAAAAAACTCCGGATTTCAATTTTCCTGTATGCATAATTACCAGGTTGGGGGCAGTTTGAGTCCAGACCATCCCTACTATGTGAGGCGGCAAGCGGATGCTGACCTTTATCAAGCTTTAAGCAATGGACAGTTTTGTTATGTGTTCAATGCTCGCCAAATGGGTAAATCTAGCTTGATGGTGCAGGTGTTCCATCAGTTGCAACAAGATGGTGTTTGTTGTGGTGCGATCGATCTGTCCCGGATTGGGAGTGAAAACTTAACACCAGAGCAGTGGTACAAAGGGTTTGCCGTTGAACTGTGGCAGGCATTTGACTTATTTGGTACGGTAAACTTGAAACAGTGGTGGGACGAACGCAAAGATCTATCTCCAGTTCAACGGTTAGGGCAGTTTATTGAAGAAATTCTGCTCTTAACTCCTAAGAGCAAGGCGCATACTCAACCCAAGCTGGTGGTGTTTCTGGATGAAGTGGACAGTATTTACAGCCTGAATTTTTCACTGAATGACTTTTTTGGGCTGATTCGGGTTTGCTATAATCGCCGCAGTTTGCAGCCAGAGTATCAACGGCTAACGTTTGCGCTTCTGGGGGTTGCTACACCTGCCGATTTGATCGCGGATCGCCAGAGAACGCCATTCAATATTGGACGCGCAATTAATCTGGGTGAGTTTCATCAAACGGATGCTCAACCGTTAGCACAAGGATTAGTGGGCAGTGTCCACGATCCGTCACGCGCCCTACAAGAAATTTTGATGTGGACAAGTGGACAGCCTTTCTTGATGCAAAAGTTGTGTCAGTTGTTGGTTGAGCATCCCATTTCGACTCAATCGCTTACGGATTGTGAACATATTCATCAATTAGTTGAGAATTCAATTATTAAAACCTGGGAATTCCAGGATGAACCAGAACATTTGCGAACAATTCGCGATCGCCTGCTCAATCATCCCCAACTTACAGGACGAATCTTAGATATCTATCAGCAAATTCTCACCCATGAGGCAGTCGAATTTGATGGTAGCCGCGAACAGATCCAACTCTTGCTCTCCGGGCTGGTAATTAAACAGCAAGGGCAACTAGTAGTCAAAAATCCCATTTATCAAGCCGTATTTAACCTGAATTGGGTATGTCACCATCTGGCGCAACTTCGTCCTTATGCCGAATCTCTTAATGCTTGGATGATCTCTGGTAAAGGTGATGAATCTTATTTGTTGCGCGGGCAAACGCTACAGGATGCTTTCACCTGGGCACTCGGAAAGAGCTTGAGTTCTGAAGATTATCAATTTTTGGGAGCGAGTCAGGAACTAGCAAAACGGGAAGTGCAAACTGCCCTAGAAGCTGTGGAACAAGCTAGCCAGATGCTAGCCACTGCCCGACAACGTGCCAAGCGAGAAGTACAAAAACGCCGTATTAGTTGGCGTTCCCTACCCAGGATAATGTTGAGTATTACAGTGCCCATACTGCTACTCCGTGGTTTGGGACTGCTGCAAGGGGTGGAATTAGATCTGTTCGATCAGTTTGTCCGCTGGCGACCCTTAGAACCGCCCGATCGCCGGATTATGATAGTTGCGATCGATGAGCAGGATATCACTCAAGTTGGATATCCGATGCCTGATCGGGTGTTAGCACAGGCAATTAAGAACATTCAGGCTCAAAAACCGCGAGTCATTGGTTTGGATATTTATCGGGATTTACCCGTCGAGCCGGGACATACAGACTTAGTGCAGGTATTTCAATCAACATCAAATCTATTTGGGATTGAGAAAGTGGTGGGCAGTCGGGTTGCCCCGCCCCCAATTTTGAGTCAGAAGCAACAGGTGGGATTTGCCGATCAGGTTGAAGATGCCGATGGTAAAGTGCGGCGGGCATTATTGTCTGTTGAAACTGAAAATACCTCGCAGTACAGTTTGGCAGTCAAGCTGGCACTGTCTTATTTAGCAGATGAGGGTCTGGCTTTGCAGCAACTGGATGAAGCAGGGCGACAATTTAAGTTAGGTAAAGCAATTTTTCAGAGATTTGAATCACAAGATGGAGGCTATGTCAATGCCCAAGCGGGAAAAAGTTATCAAATAATGCTGAATTTTCGCGGCAGTGAGGCCAATTTTCTCACGGTTTCCTTGCGGCAGGTTTTGAACCGTCAGATTTCTGCACAACAGTTTAGCGATCGCATTGTTCTCATTGGCTACAGCGCCGAAAGTGTCGGCGATCGCTTTCGCACTCCTGACAACGGCAGTTGGTTTAATCCGATGCTACCAATTAATGGAGTGACACTCCACGCCAATATCGTCAGTCAAATTATCAGCGCGGCCTTGGATGGACGACCCCTGATCCGCGTCTGGTCTAAGCCCCTGGAATGGCTCTGGGTGCTGTTTTGGGCTGGGGTGGGGGCGCTCATCAGCCGGTGGCTGCGATCGCCACTCAAGCTGGCCATCGGCATTTTATGCACAACTGGCGGACTGATTGGCAGCAGTTATCTAGCATTCTTGTCTGGTTGGTGGATACCCGTAGTACCGCCACTGCTGGGGTTATGGGGCAGTGCGATCGCCCTGGTGATTGTCACTACCAAGCAACGCGATCGCCTGCAATTTCAACGCACACTCAACTTACTGCTGGCAGCACAGCAAGATTACCCCACCGCCGCACGCATTGCGATAGAATACTTAAAGCAATCAGAGCCGCAAGAACATCAGGCCGCGATCGAGCGACAACTCAAATGAAAAACTGAGTTTTTGGGAATGGGGCATGGGATCGAATCTACCGTATCATTCGTGAATTACGAATTGGTATTAGAAGTTGCACACACAGGATAGGTCAAACCCAGAGATTTTTGGGGCTGCTGTGCAACCAAAACAACCGCGCCGCTACGATCAACGATCCAACCTTGGGCTTCAGCGATCGCCACCCCTGGCACTTCCTCTACTGCCTTTGCGCCCCCATGTTCTCGCACTACCCGCTCATCCTGCCAAATCACCTCACCCATCAACGGCTGTCTGGGGTCTTCCGGTATCCCACCCCGCCCTGTAATAGTAAACGAACTGCCCCGATCTGCCGGACAGGTAGTAGCAATCAGTTGGCTAATGTCTGTGAAATCTGTGGGCAAGGTTGTCAGTCCCCGTGTGGGGTCAAGATTAGAAGTTTGGAGAGTGATGATTCCTGTATCGATCGCTGGATTTGCCTGGGAAAAAGCGGTGATATCGTTGCTAGCGAGCAGTCGCGGATCTAGCCCAAGCGGATTTGTGGTATTGAGTAAGCGCTGCAAATCCTCACGAGTGCGGAGGTTAAATTCAAAGATGCTTTGCGCGGAAATGGCAATTTTGCCACCAGACCCGCCAAAAGCATTAGCAATAATATCATTATTTTCGTTAGGGGCAGAGACGATAAAACCAGCGTCAATGTTAATATTGCCCCCTGTCCCAGTGCCAGCCGCGTTGGTCGTGATGCTGCCGCCCCGGCGCATCAGCAACAGCGGCGTAGTCAGCGTGATATTCCCTTGAAGAGTATTGGTATTAGCAATAATGCGACCTTCATCAGCCAGAGTAATCTGGGAGTTTGCTTGCATCGTCATATTGCCAGCACGGCCTGACCCTTCACTCGTCGTTCTAATTTCACCCCGATTGGCAATGTTTAAGCGATCGGTGACTATGATAATATCACCCGCATTGCCAATTGCTCTGGCAAAGGTCTGAGCAGACAAGGAACTGATAAAGCGAGCGCCTTGATTGAAGCCAATCACTTCTATGGACTTTGCCCGTATCGTTAAATTGCCGCCGTTGCCAACTTCAAAAGTCCCGACTGAGATTAATCCGCCATCGGATACGCGCAAGCTTTCGGTTTCAATGGTCAAGTTACCTGCATTCCCGGTGGCATTTTGATTGACTTGAGTAACCAAGGAACTGGGAATGCGACTTGATGGATTGGTTCCAAAAGCTAATGCATTGGCTCCAATCACTTCTATGGACTTTGCCCGCACTGTCAAGTCACCGCCTTTGCCTGCACCAAAAGTATTGGCTGAGATGACTGCGCCATCCACCACGCGCAAATTCTCGGTTTCAATTGTCAGGTTGCCTGCATTTCCGGTTGCACCTCGACTGGTTTCAGCCGCCACGCGACTGGTTTTGCCAGTCAATGGATCGCTAATTACTTCCACTAATTCCGTGGCGCGGAGAGTGATGTTTTTTCCGGCCTGTGAACCTTGAGTCATAACAAAAACCTGCGCTCCGTCCAAAATGCTGATCCGTCGTCCCTGCAACTGGATGCCGCCGCCACTGTTGCCATTAGCATTCACACGAGCATCTTGGGTGAGCCGAATATCCTGAAACTGCTGCACTCCCTGATAGCCCAACTCCCAGCCGGGATTGATCGGTGTGATGGATACCAAACTCCCTGCTGCGACGCTCCCTAATTCAATTCGTCCCCCTGGTGCCGTCAAGTTGCCACCCTCCAGCAGGACATCGCCGCCTACCAGTGCCAGGGTTTGTCCCGTGGCAACCTGTAACGCATTCTGCCTCACACCCTGGACGCGAACACTACCAGGATTTGCACCATATTGCAAGCCGAGCGGTACGTTGACGGTGAGCAGAGGGGGAGCTAGAGGGTTGCTGGCACTGAACCCAAAGCCATTGTCAAATTTAAGACTATCGGCAGTGCCGATCAGAAACGAGCCACGAATATCTAAGCGAGCATTGGCACCAAATACAATTCCATTGGCGTTGATCAAAAACAAATTTGCATTGCCATTCACTCCCAATGTGCCCAGGATAGTTGAGGGATTGCTGCCCGTTACCCGCGACAGGATATTTTCTACTCCCGTTGGATTGTTAAAGTAGACACGCTCTAAATTGCCTACATTAAAATCGCTAAAGCTGTGAAATAGGTTAGTTCCTCGTCGCGCTCCGCCTTCGATGAGTTTGGCTGGTGCTTCTTGAACCGTGCCTTGAGCTACCTGAGATTGTTCACCTCCCAGGCTACCATCTGGTGCAATCTGGGCAAAAGCGATCGCCTGCAAGCTACTCCATGCGACTAAAATTCCGATGATTCTCAAGCAGTCCATTGCTGATTATTCCTGATTTTCCAGGCAATTGTACTTATACAAGCAGAAAGTGCTGTTATTGGCAATAGTGGCGATCGAGATACCTAACCATTTTGCCAGCTTGAATATGAGATTTTTTATGAGGTTTTGTATGAGTTTTAAGGATTTACAACTCCTGAGCGAACCGTAAGTATTAAGAACAACCAAACGAAAGTTTGCTAAGCAAATTCAAAGTTAACGCTTTAGAAACTGCTGGATGCTGCCGTGTAGGGTGTGGCTCACGATTGTGTCTGGCGAAATGACTAATTAATCAAAATTTAACCAAAGTCATAATTTTGACAAAGGCAAAGCTATGTCACTTCTGAATACTGTTCAAAACTCAATCCAGCATATCAATAGTGTTACCCACGAGGGAAAAGTTGTTATAGTTGGCACAGCCATTGATGGTAAAATTTACTACACAGTTAAGCAAGATGGCTATGAGGATACTCACAATTCGACTCGTTGGGAAAATTGGAAAACCCTAGAGTTTCCCAATGAAGATCCTGATTCATCGGTAGTAGAAAAGGAAAAGAAAGAATTAACTTGCCAAGATCCCCCGAATGGCTTTATTCTCCAATCTCGCTACAAAACTAACGAAGAATCTGCTGTTGCACCAGTTCAACTTGTATCTGCATTAGGTCACATCTATGTTTTCCGGCAGTCTAAATCTAATACTTTGCTGGTTGATCGCTTCGTCTTAGATGGTATGACCAATACACTTAATCGCAAATTGGAAGTCCGCTATCAGCAGAGCCGCAAAAAATACGAGCCGAATAAGCCTAATAAAAATAGCCAAGGGATAGGTCTATCCAGTTTTGACTCTTTGAATTTTCAAGATAAGAATGGTAAAAAATTTTACGAACCTACAACAGAAATCAGCATTATTAATAAACTCTCCAATGGTTGGTTTTCGGTAATTCTATTACCGACTAATGAATTAGATAAATACCGTTGGCAGATTTTTGCTTACAACAGTGAGACAAAGAAAGTTGAACTAATTTCCATCCAAGCGTCGGAAGAAGGATTATTTGATGTTAAAGATTCTACTGTCTTTGATCCCAAACCAGGAGAACTAGGGGTTTTAGTGCCTCGTAAAGTTCCTGGAATTATCCGCCGTAGTTTTGATTTAAAAGACGATAAAGGTAATTCTTTACAGATAATTAATGGGTTTGCTGCAACGAAATATGATGTGCAGTCTGAAACTCTGACTCAAGATGGTGAAACTCAACTGATCAAAGATGCCACAAAAGTCATGCTAGTTATTCCTACAAATCAAGGGAATACAGCCGCATTGAGTTTTGCCGCCGCCAAAGATGGTACTCTGTCACAAATTTCTGAAAATCCACAATCTCCAATATTGCGAGGTTTTAAACGCGATGTTTTATTGCCCTTAAATACCCTTGATGAAATCAAAGCTATTGGTGACAGTACCCCACCCGCTATAGGCACAATCGCTGGTATGAAGAGAACCGAAGAAGCGGATCTCGTTCAAATTATTTCAAAGGAAACAGTTACATTAAAATCTGGGGATAATGTCAAAATTCAAGGGACAAAGCACTACAACGGCTATCATGTAGTTCAAAAAATCGATGCTAACACCTTTGAAATTGCTGCAAAATGGGTTGAGGGCGGAAGCAAAAACTGGCAAGTTGGGACGTGGGAGGAAGTTCCAACAGAAGAAAGCGGATTAATCTTTGATGGCATTATTACCGCTTATGAACGTACAGAAGACGGGAAGCTAAGAATTACCAGTCCTAATCATGGACTGGAAAATGGGAACGGCGTGCAAATCTCAGATACTCAAGGCTATGACGGTACATATTCCGTTACCAAAGCTGATGGCAAAGGCTTCACCCTAGATGTCAAATGGCAACCAGGAATGGCAGCTAATGCCACCCTGGAATCTCGCAAACAACGGGGCATTAATTTCGATGGTAATGGTGACTATATTGAGACACCTGCCCTCCTTGGGTTAAAAACACCATCTCCAGACTATTCCTTTGGTCAGACCTACTCTGCTTGGATTTATATTTCGAGTAACACAACTAGAGAGCAATTAATTGTTGGTGAACAAGGTCAACTCATGCAGTTATTAATTATGAATAATAAAGCAATCTTGAGATTTGGCAGCAGCACCAGCACAAAAGATATTGCCGATCCCACCCCCCTACCAATTAATGAATGGGTACATTATGCAGTTAGTTTTGACTATGACAAAGACAGCAAAGAAACTAATAAAACTAAATTAGTTATATGCCGAAATGGGCAACAGGTTTCCAGTGCGTCTGTTCCAATCCCAGAAACTCTGTTTCAAGATACCAAGAATACATGGAATCCTAAATTCTTCATTGGAGGAATAGCCCAATCTAAATATTTTACAGGCAAGATTGCCAATGTCCAAGTGTGGAATCATGCTCGTCAACCCAATGAAATTTTAGATAGTATGTACCTCCGACTAACAGGTAAAGAAGTCGGCTTAGTTGGGTATTGGCGACTCGGTGCGATTGTTGAAGGTGACAAACGGGAAGTGGTGGATTTTTCTGTTTTTGCTAACAATGGCATCGTATATGGCGACGCATTTGTTAGTGCTGTTACACTTGATCGCAAACTTAAGGACAATCAGACACTCGTTGTTAAATATACTAATGATGAGATGGTAGCTATAACTCAACGGGCAACCTATGAAGAAAGTTTTGAGTTTAAGTTAGATAAGTCTATCGATCCCAATAATATTGATGGAAAAGAAAATAAAGTTTTTAGTTTTTCTTATTGGGGTAAAGCAAATCGAGATTCAGAAAAACGAGAAATTTTTTCAGGAGTTCCGGCAAACTTCCAACTTGTCAATGGTTGGTATCAAGCTTCAGCACGCTTTACAATCCCTGATGGAGTGAAATTGGTTCGTTCTTTTGGACTGGTTGATGTCAAAGGGGATTGGACAAAACTTGAAATTCGTAAGCATCGGATTCAATTAGTATCTGATGCCATTACGGAAGCAAGATACAACGATGAGATTAAGCTATCTACTGTAACAGATCAACAATCTGAGAACCGAGAAAAATTGCAGCAATTAACGCGATATGAGCAAGAAGAAGCGACTTTATTGCTGCGTAAATGGGAACTAGAACAGCTTGCTAAACCAGAAACAAAGACAAATTTAGACACTAAAAAGCAAACTCTAACAAGGGAACAGGATGACTGTAAAAAGAAACATGATGATGCCGTAAACAATCGCGAAAATTATTGGTGCAAAGTCATTTCTGAATATAGTGGGAAAGTTCTGGATGTAAGTGGTGCTAGCATGGGAGATGCAAATGTCCATCAGTGGACATGGGTGAATGGAGATAATCAAAAATGGCAATTTGTACCAGTAGGTGATGGGTACTATAAGATTGTTGTTAAACACAGCCAAAGAGTTTTGGATGTGGAAGGGGCAAAACAGGATAATTTCATAGGTATCTTGGTATGCGGGTCAAACAATCAAGATAACCAAAAATGGAAACTTGAAGATTTAGAAGGCAATACCTTTAAAATTGTTGCCAAACATAGTGGCAAGGTTCTAGATGTCTCAGGCATGTCAAAGGATAATGGGGCAAAAATCCAGCAGTTTAACTGGGACAGTGGAGATCAGCGAGGTCGAAAATGGATCATTGAGAAACTGAGTGAATATCCTAATGACAATATCAAAAATGCGAATGATGCACTACAGAGTAAGAGAAGGGAACTTGCAGAAGTTGAACGACAATTAAATGACTTCAATAATACTGCAAGTAGATTGTCTATTGTGAACGCACGACTCACCAATGTTCAGGCTGAAATTGCCAAATTAAAAATAGGCAATCAAGTAATCCCTGTAGGAATGAAGCTTCTGACAACCGATAGCCGAAAATTAATAACTCAAGGCGCATTATTGGACTTTGTTCGCCCCACTAGCCGATTAACTGCTATTGAAACCTGCGAAGGGAATGTTCAACTGAGCTACTTTGATAATCAAGGCAAGATGCAACAAACCAACTTTGACGCTACTGCTGACAGTCGTAATGCCTAGTGGATTCCAGAACAGCTACCTCTTTGTTTAAAATTTTCTGGTAGTGGTTTTATTAATTGCGGTGACAAAATTGCCCTTAACAACCGGAGTTTTACGATTGAGTTTTGGGCAAAACAGGATCAGCTTGGGAACATGGGTGTTGTTCTTAGTCAAGGCAGTTATGAAAAAAACAAAGGCTTATACATTGGCTTCCGTGAGGATGGAAAGTTTACCTTTGCTTTTTACGAAAATGATCTCGACACAGACAAAACTTATAACGATTATGAGTGGCATCACTGGTGTTGTGTTTATGACATTCAAACTAAGACACGAACTATTTACCGAGACGGAGAAAAAATCCCCAAGCAAGAAAACAAAACTGGAGATTATCAAGGTTCAGGTGATTTAATACTAGGAAAATACTTAAATGTATATCCTTTTGTAGGTAGACTTGCGGAAGTAAGAATTTGGGAAGTTGCCCTTAGTGCTGAGGAAGTTGCCGTTAACAGTAAAGTTAGACTCAGTGGCAATGAGCCTGGGTTGATAGCATACTATCCTCTACATGAATTAGATAAGGTGAGAGATTGGACTAAGCGATATGATAATGCCACAATTGAAGGCAGTGCTAATTGGACGGGATGTACTGCACCAATTGGTAAACTTAAGCATTCAGTTTTAAGCTTAGATGGGGTCGATGATTATATTGCTTTACCTGCAATGGAGCATGATTTTTCCTCAGGATTTACGGTACAAGCTTGGGTAAGGTATGACAGCTTTGAACATGGGTCAAGAATTATAGAGCTTGGTAATGGTGAGAGTGCTGATAATATCATCCTCGCTAATAAAGAACAAGAGAATCACTTGGTATTCAGCATATACACAGGAGCAACAGTTCAAGAGATTACAGCCTTATATGTATTAGATACAAATGTGTGGATGCACCTAGCAGCAACAATCGATACATCAGGCAATGTCAAACTATACAAAGACGGTAAGCAGATTCAGGTTGAAGAAATTAACCGTTCAGTCGGTTATGAGATTCTGACTCAAAAAATGAACCTTCCTAAGGAAATTAACCGTACTAATAACTATATCGGTAAAAGTAACTGGTCTCAAGACGGCTACTTTAAAGGCAAAATTACCAATGTTAGTATCTGGAACAAAGCTCGCACTGAGCAAGAAATTCAAGCTGATATGTTCCAGCGTTTAACAGGGAAAGAAGAAGGGCTAGTTGGTTATTGGCCATTGAACGAAATTAAAGGTGATAAAGTTTCAGACCTTAAAGTCACTAATCCTAATAATGGGACAGTCAATGGTGCTGTCTTAGCTCAAGACTATACTCTACCAAACGGTGGAAATGCAGTGGTTAGCTGTGAATACAGCACTATCGGATTAGATGCTGACAAGCAAAAATCTGCTATGATGCGACGTTTCTTCGCCTTTCCTAGTATCTCAGGGATCAATGTACTATCTGATAAGCGAATTGAAACCTTAGAAATGGTATGGGTTGGTAATGCTCAAATTAACCCGACTTTATTAGGTTTCATTGAAGGCGCACCCCCTGTACCGAGTGAAAACCTTACTATAGAGGATAACTACAATGGAACTGCTTCTGTAGAGCTTGTGTCATCTGAAGAAGTATCCTATAGCTGGAATCGTGAACAAGAAGCAGGACTAGGTGCAACAGTATCTTTATTTATAGGATTGGATCAAAAAGTTGAGCTTTCAAAAGGGGTTGGGGTAGAAGCTAGTGAGAAGGCTCTAGAAGTAATAAAAGGCTTTAAAGGAGACTTATCTACAAAATACAGCTTTCTCAACAGTAGCAATGTTTCATCATCTTCTGGTGTAAATATTACTAATAAACTAAGTTTAGTTGGTACTCAGGAAAGTGAGACTAAGTTTGACAAACTCGGTAAGCGTTTTATCCCTAAGAATGTAGGTTATGCCGTTGTTGTATCGGGTTTAGCAGATGTTTTCATTCTACGTTTAAGCCGTAGTCAAAGAGTTGTAGGCACTCAGATTGTACCTAATGACAATATTCCTCTTGATGTGAATACCATTACTTTCTTGATAAATCCTGCTTACATCATGAATGGTAGCCTTGATGGGATGACAGGAAGTAAGGCAACAAGCCAGAGATTTTTTCCACAAGTTACAGAAATGCGATCTCAATATGGTTCTCTCTATCCTGCCAGCTATTTTCGCTTGTTAGAAGCCTATGATTTGAAAAAACAAATTGAATATCGAGATCAACAACGAAAGTCATATTTTGAGCAATTCAATTCACGCTTAGTAGATGAAACTTCTTTAGAAAGGGAAGTAAATAATTCTAATTATATGACTGGTGAAACTGATGTCGGCAAAGCGGACGAAACACAAACACTCGATCAAGAAATAAACAGCTTGAAAGGGGAAATAAAAACCTTAGAATCAAAAACTCCTCCGTCGCAAGATGAGCAAAACCAATTGAATCAAAAAAGGAAAGAATTACAGGAAAAACAGACCAAAAAACAAGCTGTCCTAGAAGATAAGATTAAGGATTTAGAGAAACTACGTTCTTCTGGGAAACAGAATCCAGCAGCAGAACAAAAACAAAAAGAAATCAATTCTCGATTTAGCGATGCTTCTCAACAAATTCACGCCACAGCAAGCTTTGCCAGTTGGCAAAAAAAGATGGAGAATATTCAACTGCTTGCGGGTAAACGTAATATTGTTAACACCTATGTTTGGGATGCCGATGGAGGTTTTTACTCTGAAAGCCAGCAATTTGCAAATTCCCTTGAGCATACTATTGGTGGGTCGTTTAACTTAGAGGCAGCAATTGGAGTTCAAGCAGGCTTTAAAGTATTCGGATATGGTTTTGAATTAGAAGAACAAAGAACTGTTCACATGACTCAAACAATGACCAAAACTGAAAACCAAAGCAAAGGCTTTCAACTAAGTGTAGACATTAGTGGAGTTGAAGGCAAAGGAATTACAGATTACAAAGATCGTCCTCTCCTACCTGGTGAAAAAGTAGATCGCTATCGCTTTATGAGCTTCTACCTCGAAGGTAGCACCAACAACTTCAATGACTTCTTCGCCTATGTGGTCGATCCCGAATGGTTAGCTAGTAATGACGAAGAAGCCCGTGCTTTGCGTCAAACTGCGGCTGGTTTACCCAATAAAACTTGGCGGATTCTGCATCGCGTCACCTATGTGGAACGTCCCGCGTTAATGAGTTAGGAAAAGTTCCTGCAAAGTCAGCAAACTGCTTGTGGAAAATTAAGTGCGATCGCCACACACAATTCAGTCAATTTGAGCTTAAGCTGACTGGAAAGTTTAAATGGGGCGATCGCTCTATCAATACAAGTCTCTGCTGAAAAAACATAGCCGCACCGCAAATAATCCAGCGGTTGCAGATCAATCAACCTGCACTTTGGGATAATACCATCTTAACTTTTGTATAAAAATGAGCGATCGCACATTTAGCAAAGACTTGCAGTTAGCGGAAATGAGCGATCGCTTCTTTTCCTTGTATTGGAATTGTCAGGGCGATCGCGCTTGAGTTAAAATATCTCTACTGCTCTAAACGGCTGGTATCCATTACTCAATTGACTCCTGGTCATATAGATATCTTTACGTCCCCACTTCAAATGTAATGGATCATCAGTGATGGTCTATAATCCGACTGAGGTTAAGGTAGTATTTTCAGGTAAATTGATTTCAATTTTGTTACCTAGTAAAACTTGAGTTGCAATTCGTAATGCCGATTGCATTTGGTCTTCTGCTGTTTAAAATTGCCCTATATTTATTAATCATAGTTGTGAGAAATCGAATTATGATTGAATTAGTCTTACTAACTTAGTTCGGGGCTTGTGCAATCGACTACAGCTAAAGTGCGATCGCTCATAGTATCAGTATCACTGTATAATTCTATGCAGTGTAGCTATAAACTGTTGCTTATGCCCCTTCAAGCATTGGTTGTGGTAATGTCTGCTAGTCTCCTACTGTTCACCGAGGCGATCGCCCTATCGGCGCAAGTCTTTGCTGAGGGGCGTGAACCAATATCCCAGGTATTGTTCAAACCGTCGAGGACTGGGAAACCACCGACTACACGGGGAGCCGGCTCGCGCAACGATCGCCTCTGCTCTCAAGATGCACCAACGAATCCCGGAGACTCATCTGCCAAAACACTGGCGCTCACCGCCCTTGTTCCCAGCGACCAATCTGGTTTAACCTGGGCAGAACGTCCCACCTTTTGGGTGTATTTGCCCAAAACCTCAGCACGGCAGATGGTCTTGAGTGTGAAAGCGGCAGGTAATCAACCGCACTTCCAAAGCTTTCTACCAATAACCAAAGAGGCAGGAATTGTGGGTATTCCATTGCCAACCAACTCACCACCCCTAGAGGTGGGCAAATCTTATCAATGGGCAGTGGTGCTGCTGTGTGGCGATCGCCCCAATCCCAACGATCCCTTTGTCACAGCATGGGTAGAACGTGTTGCTCCCTCGCCTGGTATCAGTAATTCACAGGATGCTTTAGCAACAGCAGCCTCATACGGTGAGCAAGGAATTTGGTATGATGCTTTGACAAATTTAGCAATAGCACAACAATCGGAAATAGACAAGCTAGCGTTAACAAAAATTTGGATAGATTTTTTAGCACAACCGAGTGTGGGGTTAGGAGCGATCGCCAAAGAGCCTTTACAGCCAACTTCTCAACGCCAATTCCCAACTAAGACAAATGGTGACCAGTAGTAAGGATGTTGATAGTCGGGCGATCGCAATAGTGACAATTGTGCTTGACGTAAGGCTTCGGCTCGCGTGATTCCCGGTTGTTTCAAGGCAGTGTATAACTGAGCGATCAGATCGGCCGTTGAATTGTCTTGAACTGACCAGAGTGTGGCGATCGTACTGCGTGCGCCAGAACGCACCGCCACTCCAGCCAGTCCCAAGGCAGCGCGTTTGTCTCCTACAGCAGTCTGACAGGCACTCAAAATCAGCAGTTCAATCGATTGACGGTTGCGGCGATTGCGTACCTCCAGCAGTTGGTCAAGGTCTTTGACTTTGATTTGTCCGTCCCAAGTCAGCAGAAAAGTTTTTTCTGACTGCGAGGAGAACTGCCCGTGTGTCGCCAGATGTACGATCAAAAAAGGCACAGATTCTAGTTTGTCTGCCAGTTGAGGTTCTGTGAAAGCCTGATTTAACAAGATGCTAGTTGGCACTAAGGCAGAAATTTGCTGCATTTCCCGATCCACACCAGGTAAAACTGAAAAACCTTGACGGGCTGCCGACAAACCACCTGCCAATGTTTTTAATTCTTCTGACCGTAGCGATCGCGCTGGCAACAGTTGCAAGCCAGGAGTCAGCGCCAAACTATATTTCTCAATCAAATAATGCTGACCATCGTGTAATGCCGCCAACGGCACGCCCTGTAGAACTCCATCCATGACAAATACCAATGTTTTGACCTGGCTTGTAGCTAAATCGGCGGCGATGGGACGAATCAGCCAGTCGTATAGTTGTTGATGCGGACGCAATGGCGCTTGACTGGTAATGATTGGGCTAAGTGTGGCAAAGAGATCGTCAACTACTCGATCCACTTCACCTACTTTACCATGAGGATTTGCTGCTAACTTAGTAAAGTGATAATGTAAAGGCTCTTTGGGCAGCGAAAGGATAACAGCAAGGCGATCGGGCAAAATAATTGAGTAAATTACGGCTGCATTGGCATCAAAGCGATCGATTTGCTGGGGTTTAACATCGAGACAAGCTTCGCGAAAGAAATTATTCAATTCTGCTAACTGGAGAGCTTCAATCACTAATCGTGCTTGTTGCAAATTTGCCTGTGTGGGATTGTTGGTTAGCAACAGTTGCACCAATTGGCGATAGATTGGTTCCACTTGCTCTCGAAAGGAAAATTGCCCTTCTGGATTGATTGCCAACAAATCACCGCGGATAACAGAGAGAGTTTCAACTGCTTGGTTATAGGAATCAATTGCTTCTAAAGTTCGCCCTTGTTGCTGCAAAATTCTGCCCAGTTGCCACTGCCAGGAAACCGCTATATCATTCGCTGGCATCGATTGGGTGATTTGCAGTGCTTGCTTTGTCAAACGTTCCGCATCTGACCATTGCTGCATTGTTTCATACAGATGCCCAAGTTGTCCCAATGCGTAAGCTTCGCCTCTAGAATCCTTCAAACTTCTGGCTTGTTGAACCGCCCTAGCAAGTAGTTGGGCGACAGCAGCAGGGCTAGAGATTTGAGATTGCCCAGACATCAGGCTTTGTGCCAAATTCACTTGAGCATAAATTGTGGCACGACTGGGCGGTAAATCTGCTAACAACGATTGTATTTTGGGCAGTAGGGGAGTTGCTTGAGCGATCTGGTTACTTTCCACCAAGAGGCTGAAGAGATTTAAGTATGTCTGCAACCGAATCACTGGATCTCGTGCGGCTGAAGCAGCTTGTTGATAAAAAGCGATCGCTTGAGTATTTGCATATGCGATCGCCTTTGGATCGTCTTTTCGGACTCTGACCACATTACCCAAAGCCATTAACGTACTGCTGGTATCGCCATGCAAGCGTTGGGAAATCTGCAAACTTGACTGTAAAACCTTATAACTCTCCTGCATATCGCCTACACGAAATAGGGCGATTCCCAAACTTGTGAAGCTACTGGCTTTTAATAGAGAATCTGGCAGGGGTTGCAATTGAGCATTAATCTGTTGCAACAAGCTTTTTGCACGACGATAGTATCCCAGCATTTGCAGAGCTTGCACCTGATTGAGTTGACTGCCCAGTTTACCGGTTTCATCCCCGGCTGCGGTATAAGCTGCTTCAGCCTGTTTCCAAGTTTCTAGAGCAGTTTCAGCCTGTCCAGTTTCCAGTTGACGTATACCCTGGCTATTTAAAGCTTGGGCGCGGATGAGTGCTGCATTCATTCCGTCAGCAGAATCTGCCAGAACTAGCATGACTCCGATTAACAATATCAGAATACCAAACCTGATATTTTTGCTAACTGTTGACTTGAGCATCTTAGAGGGTGTTTATAAAATAAATCTTAAGCAGTTGAGCAACGATGATTACGGGCTAATCGTCGTAACATTAGATGTGTCATAGCAGCGTATATCATGGTTTGAGTCTATGATTCCGGCAGATGGTTCTATGTCTCGTCCTTCAAGTTGCCTGAGTTGCGTAGGCGTAGTCCGTCGTAGACATCGCAGAACTGAATGGATTTTTTGCCATATTCCCTTGCGCTGCCAACGTTGAAAATACGAGTATACAGTAAGACAAGCTGGTAAATCATGAGGCATCATTCGCCATGAGCAGCCTGCACGCAAAATGTAAAAAATGGCATTTACCACTTCCCGCATATCAACTTCACGTTTTTTTCCACGTTTACGCTTATGTTCTGCTGGAATCATTGATTTAATCAAATCCCATTCAATATCTGAAACATTTGTGGGATAAGGCTTTCGACTCATTGCACCAGACTTAAATATAACTACTTCTTGTTTTCAAATAAGTGTTTTAGGTGAAGCACTGCGGTGTTCTTTATTTTTTATTTATAAACACCCTCTCAGTAAACACCATTTTAAAATGCCCAAAAATGCAACAGCGATCGCTCTAGTAAAGCTGCTAACAGGTTTAATTCCATCGAGTCGTGAGGGATAATCTACTAGTTTGTACATTCCCATTAATCACCTTGGAACCTAACCAGCTAAATTTATTTTCTGATTTGACCATCACACCAGCACGCAGAGCAGAAACACTGGTAATGAGCCTTGAGGCGCTGCTGAAGTGGAAAGCGCAAATCTTTGCCTATCAACACAAGGTGAGGGAAAGCCAACCATCTCAGCAAACGACATTATTCAACCTTACTCCAAAGCACTACGATCCAGACACAATAGACCCCTTGAATTTACCACTTCAATCAATGGCGTTTTACAGGATGCCAACAGATGCGGGTAGCGCCGCTATTTATTTTGTGAACGATAATGCCATTATCTAAGCATTATAGTCTTTTTGACTTTCCTGTTTTGTTTAAGTCCCGCTATTTTTATCACACTTTTAGTGAATTAGTATGACAGCCATGTCATATCTATTCTTGATGATAAAAGTCACAACTACTTTTGGGAATTATAAACTGGACAACCTTTATTGAGGGTTACTGACCTTCAGCTATCTGCACGGAGACAAGAAATGCAGCAAACTACGATAAAGCAGCAATTCCTACCCAAGCTGGATCGTCCATTTATAATAGCAGCACTGACCATTCCTATTGTTCACCTCGGACTTGGATACATAGGTTTATCAATGACATTTGTCGGTGGTGCATCAGCATTTTGGCCTTCATTCGGTGTGTTTTTAGCAGGAATGTTATTGGTAGGCTCTCGGGTCTGGCCTATCATATTTTTGAGTGATTTTATTGTTAGTTATATTTTCTTTTTTAAAAACAATCTTTTAATTAGTACTATCATTCCGGCTATCAACTTAATTACTCCTTTCGTAGCAACTTTTTTAATTCATAAGTTTATCAAGCGTCGCCATTTCTTAGAGCGATCGCAAGATATTTTTAAATTTATGGTTCTGACTATACCCAGCCCCCTAATCAGTTCTATTTTGGCTGCACTAACGCTTTGTATTAGTGGTATTGCACCTTGGTCAATATTTAGTAACATTTGTCGAACTTGGCTGACATCAGACAGCACAGGTATTTTAATTGTTACACCTTTAGTGCTGGCATGGTTGCAAAAATCTCCATCGCCGAGAAGCTTCCATCGGCGACAAATTATCGAACTTGCATTCGTCTTATTCTTACTGATGGCGATTGTTCGGGTCGCTTTTTCAGGAGGATACCCAATTGAATACATGATCATTCCGCCGTTAATTTGGACGGCATTTCGATTTGAAGCGCGGATATCGACTCTAGCTGTACTTCTTGTGTCAGCGATCGCGGTTTTTGGTACTGTTAAAGGCTTTGGTTCGTTTGCCAAACAACTCTCACCTAATGAATCGCTCATCTTGTTGCAATCATTCATTTGTGTAATTGCGATCACTACCTTTGTGATCTCTGCGGTAACTAGTGAAAACCAAAGATCGGCAATGATACTGCGGCAAACCAATGATGAACTAGAGCGACGAGTTGAAGAACGAACTGCCCAACTCAACGAAGCAAAAACTGTTGCCGAAGTTGCCAATCAAGCCAAAAGTGAATTTCTCGCCAATATGAGCCACGAATTACGAACTCCACTTAATGGCATCCTCGGTTATACTCAAATTCTACAACGGACTGAAAGCTTGTCAGACAAAGGATACAAAGGAATTGAAATTATCCATCAATGCGGCTTTCATCTATTAACTTTAATTAATGACGTGCTGGATTTGTCTAAAATCGAAGCCCGCAAAATGGAGTTACATCCCATCGATTTCCATTTTCCTTCGTTTCTGGAAGGAGTAGTCGAAATCTGTCGGATTAAAGCCGATCAAAAAGTTATTTCCTTCACCTATCAGCCCGACTCTCAACTCCCGGTTGGTATCCACGCCGATGAAAAAAGACTGCGGCAAGTTCTGATTAATCTTTTGGGTAACGCAGTCAAGTTTACAGATAAAGGAGGGGTGACTTTAAAAGTAAACGTTATTAATCATTCGTCATCTGTCAGTAGTCAAGAAACACAACAAATAACTAATTATAAAATTCGTTTTCAAGTAGAAGATACAGGGGTTGGGATGACATCGATACAATTGCAGAAAATCTTCCTTCCCTTTGAGCAAGCAGGAGACATCAAACGACAATCTGAAGGAACAGGTTTAGGATTAGCTATTAGTCAAAAAATTGTTTACCTCATGGGTAGTACTTTGGAAGTTGAAAGTCAAATTGGCCAAGGTAGTATTTTCTGGTTTGAAGTAGAGTTACCAGAAGCAAAACAATGGGCTGTAAGTTCCAGAGTAATGCAACAAGGAGCTATTACAGGCTATCAAGGTAAAAAACGCAGCATTTTAGTAGTAGATGACAAGTGGGAAAACCGTTCGGTAATCCTTAATTTATTAGAACCGATTGGATTTGAGTTAATAGAAGCTAGTAATGGACAAGAGGGGATTGATCTGGCTGTTACATCTCAACCTGACTTGATCCTCACTGATTTAGTTATGCCTATAATGGATGGCTTTGAGCTGATTCGGTACATCAAGCAATCTGCTCAGTTAAAAAACGTAGCAATCATTGCTTCTTCTGCAAGTGTGTTTGACAGCGATCAAAATCGGAGTTTAGATGTTGGGGCAGATGCTTTCTTATCTAAACCTGTTGTAGCTGAAACTTTGCTGGAATTACTGCAATTAAAATTAAATTTGGTATGGATTTACGCACCAAAATCGGAAGTTGATTTAGAGCGCAACCAAACTCATATTCAGTCAGATTATCAGAATATCTCTTTACCTTCGATTGAGATTTTGACTAGGTTGTATGAGTTAGCAAAAGATGGCAATGTTGATGAAATATTGCATGAAGCCAATAATTTAAAGAGTAATCATCCTGTTTATTTTGATTTTGCTCAACAAGTAATCCAACTTGCCGAGAATTTCCAAATCAGGAAATTGCGAGAGGCATTAAATCAATGGATAGGCCAGTCCAAATAAACTGTAAATAATCCTTCATAAGATTTTTGGTCTTGTTAATTCATTTTATAAAAAACATTTGATAATCATGAAAAACTCTGATTTTGTTTTAATTGTTGATGATAATCCAACTAATTTGTCAGTACTATCACAAGCGCTAAAAAGTGCAGGTTTTACGGTTAGAGTCGCCGAAGATGGAGAAAGTGCGATCGAAATGGTGCAGCATAAACCACCTGCTCTAATTTTGTTAGATGTGCAAATGCCGGGAATAGATGGGTTTGAGACTTGCCAAAAACTTAAAGCCGATCCATTAACGCAAAACATCCCAATTATTTTTATGACAGCGTTGGCTGATACTGGAAATATGGTAAAAGGGTTTTCGTTAGGAGCCGTTGATTACATTCCCAAACCCTTTGAACAAGCAGAAGTGATTGCCAGAGTGCGAATACATTTGCAACTGAAGCAATTGACCGATAATCTTGAACAAATGGTTACAGAGCGAACGACAGCGTTACAAAAGGCACAAATACAACTGGTGCAACAAGAAAAGCTTTCAATGCTTGGTCAATTGGTAGCAGGTGTAGCACATGAAATGAATAATCCCATTAGCTGCATTGTTAGCAATATTCATCCTGCTCAAGAGTATATTGCCGACCTTACTCATGTCCTGCAATTATGTCAGGAAAATTATTCCCAACTACCGCCTGTCATTCAGAATGCGATCGCTCAAATAGATTTAGACTTTCTCTTAGAAGATTTGCCCAAGCTCCTCAATTCCATGCAGGTCAGCACAGAACGAATTAAAGAAATATCCGTGTCGCTGCGAAACTTTGCCCGGACTGACACATCGGTAAAGGTTAAGTTTGATGTTCATGAGGGACTTGACGATACATTATTAATCCTGCGACATCGTTTTAAAGGGTTGGGACAGCGACCTGAAATTAAAATCGTCAGAAAATACGCTTCCTTACCAAAGGTTGAGTGCTATCCAGGACAACTCAATCAAGTGTTCATAAATCTAATAGCTAATGCTGTAGATGCTTTAGAAGATATTTGGCAGCAGGGCAAGCAAGTCAATGATTCCCTAGCAATCAACATCTTTACAGAGATGTCCAGCCCTGGATATGTAACGATTCGGATTGCCGATAATGGCATTGGCATGACAGAGGAGGTGAGGCAACAAATTTTTAATTATCTATTCACAACGAAAACAGTTGGTAAAGGTACTGGACTGGGATTGGCGATCGCTTATCAAATTGTAGTAGAAAAGCATGGTGGAGCAATGGAGGTTAATTCCACACTCAATCAAGGAACTGAATTTGCAATTATGTTGCCTTTGTAGGACTTACATAGTTAACTCTCACAACCCACACCATCCCCATCTCTATCAAACCCGTGCGGGTCTGGTGGAATCACTCGCTTCTCTGCGGTAGGGAATATCAGGGCAATTCAAGCCTGCCGAATTGGGTGGAATGTAAATATCCGGGTAAGACGGGATCGCACTGTTGCACTTGCGGCGATCGCTTCGTTGTAGGCTGAGTATTTTTCTTACCCCGCCGGAAATCCCAAGGCATCACCGGCTGCGATTGATTCTAAAATCCTAACTTCTTACTTTATCCCTAGATTTTTTCTAGCGTGGCAAAACTTACTAGAGAACAGTGGAAATCCTGTAATCTTGACCTTGTAGTGAAATAATGGTGCAAAAACTTGGCATGAAATGGCATCAAGAATACCGTGAATTCTATATCAATACTATAGCCAAATTACGAGGGTTAAATGGCTGAAAGTATTGCTATATAGCCATTTTCAGAGTCTACCGTGTATACACAAGTCGGGTTGAGAATCAAATAGAGGGAAAAGAACGGAAAATTATTTTTAAAATCCTTGATTTTTCCTTCATTCTATATCAATAAGCTGATACTATTGATAATCAGCTTGATCAACTCAAAACCTTGCCTACTAAGGCTTGCATCTTACCAGGCAAGGATTTTAGGACTTGTGTATACACCGTAGCTTCAGAGTGGGGTTATTGACTCTCTACTGTCGTGCCATAATGGTACGCATTTCAGCTTCCTTATCTTGAATCAAATCTCCAGTAACATCCACTATCACACTATAAATCTTGCCCGTAAACTTGAAGGGCGGTTCATAATCGGGTGTTACAGGCGCACCAGGGGCAATTCCACAAGTCACACCACTGGTCAGACCTAGTGCTAAGGGAGTAGTTACAGGGACATCGGCTTGCCCAACCAATTTCCCATCGATATAAAGTTCAGCGCGACCTGGCGTTCCTTTCCCCTTGGCTAAATCTGGTTGACCCGTGACTTTAAACTCAAAGCGCAACTGGTGACGACCTTCCGGCACAGATGACCCAGACTCGACATGATACAGCGATCGCGCTACATAATTATGAACCCAGTGCAGTTTGCCATCTTTGACATAGAAGGAGTAGCCACTATCATTACCTCCGTGAGCCAGTAATACTCCTTCTGCGCCACCTGTGGGAATTTCCACATCAGCCGTAATACTGTGAGAACGATTCAGCAACTTGACAGCACTATTGGCTGGGATTGCCTGAGTATCAGGATAGTAAGTATAGCGGCTACGATTGACGGCAATCTGAGGACGTTCTTCTGCAAATCGTTGTACGCCTCTGCCATCCACAGGCAATACATTGTATTTACCCGCTTCTACGTACCAAGTGGCAATCATTTCAATTAATTTAGGGCGATTATCAGCTGCAATATTATGATTTTCCGAAAAATCTGAGGCGACGTGATACAGTTCCCAATGATGGGTATCCAAATCCGTCAGAGTTTGGGCCGAAATGGCCGCACCAAAAAACTGACCTACTTCTGCAAATGAGGGGCCAGGCCAAGGACAAACCGCCCGCCAACCATCATAGTAAAGAGAACGATGTCCCATCATCTCGAAATATTGGGTCAGGTGCTTAGTAGGTACGGTACTATGATTAAAAGTATGGGCAAAACTGACACCTTCAATGGCAGATTGAGTAACACCCTTAATCGTTGTTGGTGGTTCAATTTCCAGTAATTCCAGCACAGTCGGCACTAGGTCAATAGCATGAGCGTACTGAGTACGGATTTCACCTTTTGCCTCAATGCCTTGATTCCAATGGACTATCAAGGGATCGCTGATTCCACCCCGATAAGTTTCCCGTTTCCAACGACGGAAAGGCGTATTACCTGCCCAAGTCCAACCCCAAGCATAATGGTTGAAAGTTTCTGGACTACCTAGCTTATCTAGTGCCTTGAGATTTTCCTCTAGGGATTCTGGCACATTGTTAAAAAACAGGTTCTCATTAACTGAACCAGTTGGCCCCCCTTCAGAACTGGCCCCATTGTCCGAGATGACTATAATTACAGTATTCTCGAACTCGCCGATCGCTTTGAGGAAGTCGAGTAAGCGACCGATATGGTGGTCAGTGTGGGTTAAAAAGCCAGCATATACTTCCATCATCCGGGCATAAAGCCGTTTTTCTGCGGCTGAGAGGGAATCCCAGTGCGGGACATCGGGATCATGGCGGGAGAGTTCGGCATCGGTGGGGACGATACTCATTTCCTGCTGATGGGCAAAAACCTTTTCCCTGTAAGCTTCCCAGCCATCATCAAACTGTCCGGCGTAGGCATCAGCCCATTCTTTCGGCACATGATGGGGGGCGTGCATCGCACCAGGACAGAAATACATGAAAAAGGGTTTATTGGGGGCAACCTGCTTGGCATCAGCAATAAAGCTAATTGCCTTGTCTGCCAAGTCTGCGGTCAAATGGTAGCCTTCTGCGGGGGTCTTTTCTGGCTTAACGGTGTGGTTGTCATAAACCAAATCTGGATAATACTGGTGGGTTTCTCCGCCTAGAAAACCATAAAAACGTTCAAAACCGCGACCAAGAGGCCAGCGATCATAGGGACCGGCCGCAGATATCTGGTCTGCGGGCGTTAAATGCCATTTCCCGATCGCATAAGTGTTATAACCCTTCTGTAATAATATCTCCGAGAGAAACCCATTCTCAAAAGGAATATTCCCATTACCACCGGGATAACCCGTAGAACCTTCTGTAATGCAGGACATGGCATTAGAATGGTGATTGCGCCCAGTCAGAAGACAAGAACGGGTGGGTGAACACAACGCCGTTGTATGTAAATTGTTGTAGCGTAAGCCATTGGCGGCTAGTGCGTCTAGGTTGGGTGTTTTGATGGGACTTCCGTAACATCCAAATTGCCCAAAGCCTGTATCATCGAAAACGATAAATAGGACGTTTGGTGTTCCTTCTTTAGATCGCAACGGTTCTGGCCAAGCTGGACTGGATTTATCAACTGTTCGACCGATGACACCGGGGAAAGTATTTCCGGGTTTGTATTCACGCAGAGACATAAATCTGACCTCTTGAGAATATGTAATTTTTAACAAAAACCCCGAAATTCTATATCCTCTTTAGGACTGGTTAATTTATAAATTCATTGCCCGAATTACCACACCAAGAAAATTCAGGACTTACGCAACTGGCACAAAATATGGTCAGTGTTTTACCCTGCCACGGAGTAATTTAAATTGTCTTCTTCTGGTTTTAATAAAGGATACTGACCAATTTCTTGCAAATAGATGCGAACCATGTCGGAACTCAGGCTGGATATACAAACTTTTCGGCTTTTTTAAACCAGGGGACTTAAAAGTATAAATCAAATAGCTCAATAAAGTTTTCTATTTTGAAGAACCAAAACATATCACCAATGCAGCCCTGCCTGAAGTAACCTCTGCTGTAACCGTGTGTAGCGCTTTTGGTTATCGGTAGAGCGCACGGCTAGAGAGATCGCTTTTTTTGCGCCAACAACGAGCGCCAGGTTCTTGGCACGAGTTAACCCAGTGTAAAACAGGTTTCGGGTCAACATCATATAATGCTGCATATAGATTGGTAGAATAACCACCGGATATTCTGAACCCTGGCTTTTATGTATAGTAACGCTCCAGGCTAAAGTAATTTCATTCAGGTCAGCATAGTCGTAAATTACAGTATGCTCTCCATACTGCACAATTTTTTTATGAATTCGTCGAGATAAACCTGACTTTTTGCACTCCCTTAATCATCTGGAAGCCAAATTGGGCTGAAGTGAAGGGGTCATCGGGTGGTTGGTTCAATGACTTTTTCATTTCCTCAACCATTGCAGAGATGTTGATAATTCCTTTTGCTTGATCGCCGCGCCAAGGAATATTTCCGATTTTTAAATCTCCCCCGCCATTGCGATCGCGTAAATTTTTGGTAAATATGCCAGACTCATTACCTGCATCTAAACCAAAGTGCATTCCTTCAGGTTTTTGATGAATATCCACTGTTTTGATTTCTCCTTTGAACAGACAAATCAACACATCGGGGGCTAATCTTTCCATCCGCAAACCCTTTAGGAGCTTTGCTTCATCTGGTGCAACGAATTCTGAATCCTCAATCATAGTATCGTAAGCTTCAATCAGCAGATCCGGCCAGCCAGAAACGACTTGCGATCGCAAAATACATCCGGTAATGGTTCTATCGCCTGACAGCAGGGTCTTGCGGGCTGGCATTTTTTGATCATCCTTAGCGTCAACAGGAGTCACCCGTCCGACGCTAAATGCTCCATCTTGCAAGCAGTCTACCCATACTGAATCAACCCAAAAGAAACGAATAGATTCGGGTGGGAGGAGCCGTTCGTCAGGAATTAAATAGTTAAAGGGAATTCCCTGCAAGATTTCTAGACTATAAAACCATTGGGCGATCGCTTCAGGAGCTTCAGGAATAGTAATCTCTTGTGCTTGAAACTTGCTATAATTCCGTAAAAGCGGATTAATTACTTGTTGCTCTAATTGCTTGAGGTTTTGGGCATTTTCCCGTTTCCAGTTGAATAGGTCAATGGCCAAATGCTGATTTTGTAATGTTAGCATTCGTCCCAATTGCCAAGCTGCGGCATAAGAAGTATCAAATAATCCTGTATCGGAATCGTAGCGCAACAATTCGTCCGCAGCTCGCACAGGTAAGTCAAAGGTGTCTGGTTGAGATCCAGAAATTAACGGGCCTCGATACCAAGAAACAGTTTTACTGCCTTCGCGCAAGGCATGAGGAAGAGGAACATAACTTTGAGCCAAAAACTTTTCTGCTGTCAGATCGTTGTTGATTGGTAAGCGAGGGGAACTAGGTTCACCATTGAGATTTCTCAACAACTCAGTAAAGCTTTGTTCAGGATCAATGCAACCAAAACTCCAACTAGCTAGTGTCACCAAGCGGATTAAATCCTCATCTCCTGCACCATCGAAATTAAAACTACCCTGATCTCCATCTGTATAACGACCTTCAACAGAAACCAAATACACTTTACTCATACCACTAGGTTCAGGAAGGCGATCGCCCAAAATCGTTGCTAGTTGTTCACCGTTGCCATTCGCATATTTAGGTTGGCGGGTATGAGCGAGCAAAGCAAGGTCTTTTTTAGTGGGAAGTAAAGGCTCTAAGTATTTCTTTTTGACATCAATAATATTGACTAACTGTTGTTCGTGCTGTCCACGTTCCAGGGAAATTCGGGGAAATTTGGCAGTAGAAGTTTTTAATAACTCTTCCAGGGTAATACTTTGCAGTTGCGGTTGTTCTGATTCATCAGCAAAATCTGATTCTCGAAACAGCAGTAATATCAGCCAAGTGAGGTTTTCATCTATGGTTCCGGGAAAGCGTTGCCAAGGCAGGGTACTACTCTCGAAGGTGATATGCGGTAGGACGTTAGAATGCTCTCCAATTGTGTCGGCTGGAGGGAAAACAGCATGAATGTCTGTTGGTGATAGAGGGCCAAAACGTTCTCCTGAAATCACAAAAGTAATCTCACGGGAGAAAGTTTGTTTTGTAATTTTTTCATCAGCTTCGATAGTTTGTTCAACTTTCAGGTGATATTCACCACTCTCCATAAATGGTTGGTGGTATTCGATAAACTCTACCTTTCCTTGTGGAGCATTCCTTCCTAGTCGGCGACTACTTGTAACCATGATTGATATTTACTTGGATTTACTTAGATTTTTTATCTCAATGAAAACTAAAAATTACTTAACTAGGGGAGCAAAGACAAAAGCATCAGCGATCGCCGCATCAACCCTTACCATTTCTAGATCAAAGCCTAATGCTTCTAAAATCAGGTTGCGGTTGGTATTATTGGCAACCGTAGCTCGAATTTTGTTTCTGCGTTCTGCATCATTATCCCCACTTTCCCCAAAAGCAGGAAGTTTTTCCCACAAATAACTCGGCTCAAATTTTGTTGTTTCATACTGAAGCTTGGCAATTTCAATATCCTGAGTGCTAACAGGGTCAGACTTTTCTGCGGGAAAAATCTGGAAACCAAATAAAACATCTTCCACAAATTGCTGCCCATTCACTTCAGGAAGCTTGAGACGACCTTGAGCATTGAGGTTAGGTTCTCCCCACATTGCTGTCGGTGCTTTTTTCGCCACAGGTTCACAAGTGAAATTGTTATCACACGGAGACCAATTTCCAGAGGCATTTTTTTCTATTTGGACGTGGTGTTTTGTTTCTAATAAGTCAGACTTAATTCCCATTGAGTTAATGCCAAAAGCAGGACTAGTGGCTTTATCGTCTGCTCTAACAAACACTTTCTGGGAAGGAATAAAGGCATCTGTAACTAAACCAAACCGGGTAGGATTGAGTATCCAAATTTCTTCATCCCCTTCTTGGAATTGTTTGATCAAACCTTCGGTAGCAGTAATACTGCACATTTCCTCATCGGGGGGTAAGAACGATTCACGAAATTCATCCCAATCAATGGGTAGAGGAGCGCGGGAACTTTGGTCACCAAATTTAACCTGAACGGAAAACAGCACCAAATCAATTTTAAAAGTTCCACCAAATTCCGGCCCCCAAAAATGGACTTGTACGCCCAAATTTCCAGAGACAAAGGAAATTTTCGCCCTCATGCTCACATAAGCTTTAATATCGTAATAATAAGGTTTCCAGCAGATTAAAAAGTCAGCCCCCACAGTAAAAGAAGCTGATGCCCAACCATCATCATAGCTCAAGGCTAATAGTCCCCCAGCCATCAGTGCATGGGAACAAAGGGCAAAGTAAGATTGGCCAGTAATAAAGGTATTCTTGTCAATCTGCCATTCATAACCCAGGCGTGGCACTTGAGGATAGTGAGGGGGAATATCAAAATCAGGATGGTAGCCTCCTAAAGTAATTACGAAGTCGCCAGCGTGTTTTCCTGCGAACCAGAAGAAGAAAGCAAAACCCCCAGTTAAGTGACATTCAGTTGAGAAGATATAAGAGGCGGCAGTCAGTTGAGATTGAACAGCAATCAGACCATCCTGAAGAGCAAACTGCGCTCTCAAAATCATCTCCGCTTGGGCAATTGGGGCTAATTTTGGCACTTTAGGAGGAACGACTAATCGAGAATTACCGATTAAATTTAACTCAAACTTATGTTCGTTAATAGCAGCAGTTAATAGAGCAAAACTGTCAACCAACTTAAAGGAGGTAAATTTCATCCCAGCGGCAAAGAATCCTGAACCCAAAGAAGGCTGGATATACTCATCAAGTAGTTCCAATTGTTCGTTAATACAACTAGAAGGGTTATCAAAATCTATCGCACCAACTCCGTTGACTGCCTGATAAACTAACGGAAAAGTTGGCAGTTCCTCTAATTCAGGAATAGTTAAAGAACGGCTGTAGCCAAAACCGCCTGATAATCCAGTGACAAAGAAGAAAGGCGCTCCACCCAAGGGATAACTCACTGCTAGATAGAGGAATAAAGCCGGTTCTCCTTTGAAGTCAGCAAAGGAACCAAGGGTAGAAAAAGATAAACCCATCTTTTGGATTTTAATTCCCAAAGAAGCTATACCTAAATATTCGTCATAGTCTTCTTTCTCAAGTCGGGCAAAAGCACCACTAATTTGTAAGGTTTTGCTTCTCAGCTGCAAGCCAAAGCCTTCAAGTTTAAAATCGCAGTCAAAATTACATAGATCAGCCCTAACCGAAAGACCGATGAGAGAAAGAACAAACCGAGATATTTGCAGGGATGTTTGTATAACTAATCGAATTCCTCCTTTTAGATAAAGCAGCCCGATTTTCCCTATGTAGATTGGCCCGAAAGACTTCTGCACTGTAAACCAAGCACTGTTGCCAGTTATAGTAATTAGAGTTTCTATGTCATTAGTGTTTTCAGTAATTGTTATTATTTCTCCTGTCCCACCAGTACGATGCTTGACTACTAAGGGGATAAACCAGCTTTGTTTGTATATCCCGATTAATTCTAGTTTGGCGGCGATGCTTGCACCCTTGGTTAGCTGTTGGCAGGTACTGGGCGATTGAATCTCTACAGGTGATTTTAATTCTGACAGTAATTCATTGATTGTTGTTAGTTCTTTTTCGTCAAAAATTTTCGTACTAACAAGCAGTCGAATTTCCAGGTAGTTACTGTTTGGATCAAAAGGAATTTGATCACCAATTAAAGGCAGTTCGGATAAGTCAATATTAAGATTCAATTCAGTTTTAAAGCCAAGCCCTAAAAGGAATTTTCTGGCAGTTTTCGTGCCAGATTTTGTCATCACGATGATGGCATTATAATTGCTGCCGATTGTTATTTCTTCGGGAATAATGTTTTCTAAGCCAGGTAAAGCTCCTTCAAAAAGTTTTAGTGAAATAGTTTCTGTGATGGCAGTAGTCGCTACTAAAATACTTGATGTTTTTGTACCAGTTAGGTCTTTCTGAAACTGAAGTTCAAAAGAGAGAGTTTTATCTTCTTTGAGAGGATAGATTAGTTCACCAGTATATGTTGGTGTGTTCTCGGTGATTTCAACAGTAAGAGTAGCTTCTAGATATTTGTCTAAGTTCTCCTCTTCTTCTTCTTCAGCAAGAATAAATTTGAGCTTGCACTCAAGTTTATAGCCACCATTATCTTGCGTGTACTCAGCAGATATCAGGGGACAATCCTTGAGAAAATCTGGAATTGGCTCAATTCCAAAACCAATCTCATCTTTTAAAAAGTCACTGACTTTTTGAAGGTCATTATATATATCTACATCAATAGTGGTCATTGTTTTTGCACTCACAAAAATATTGTAGTTTTCTCGGAAGTTGTAGAAGCGATCGCTCTTTTGCTGTACAAGTGTAGGCTGGTTATTGCCCAATTGAGATTTCAGCTTGTTTTGAGTGAATGCGATCGCTCTTTTGCTGTACAAGTGTAGGCTGGTTATTGCCCAGTTGATATTTCAGCTTGTTTTGAGTGAATGCGATCGCATCTCCTAAAGATGAATTAGCACAAGGGCGATCGCTTTCTCCTCAGAACGATTAGTTTAGATTAATTCCATGCGTCATAAAATTCTCTATGTTATGCCTTTGGCTTTCTTGGATTTCAGTTTGCTTTACTCGAAAAATTCATTTCTAATAAATAGAACCTTTACTCTGGTGCATTCTAGGATATTGTTGTATTCTGACGTAATTATCTTCCACTTCTTATCTTGCTCTGAAGCGTTAACCTGCCTAGTAAAGATAATTCTAGATCCTGCAATAAAAGCACCCCACTCTTCTGGACTCTGCTCTAGAGAAAATAATATGTCCGGCTCCAAATATAAGTATTCCTCTGATTTCATGGCCGGACTACCGTTAATTTTTATGCTTCCCTGTATATCCAACTTACCTTTTGGCTCGGTAGTTCCAATGCCCAAATTGCCATCTTGAATAACTACTTGGTTAGCTGTACCATTGCCACTCAAAAATGTAGTTCCTGTTCCATCAATCTGTAGTTTTGCTGTAGGAGTTGTTGTCCCAATTCCTAAATTGCCATCTTGAATAATTACCTGGTTAGTTGCACCATTGCCACTCAAAAATGTATTTCCTGTTCCATTAATCTGTAGTTTTGCTGTAGGAGTTGTTGTGCCGATACCCACGTTTTTATCAGGATATACCAAAGGTGTTTTCTCAATTTGGCAAATAAACTCGCTATCCCGATATCCTGGCACGTATTGAGAACGTAAATACAAGTTAGTCATCCCTGTTGGATAATCCGTGACAATTTGACTCAACTTGATGATCATAGTATCTTGAGACTTTAACTCCACGCCAGGGTCTGATTTGGGGGTAAACGTCCACTCCAGCATTCTGCCTTTTTCTTCTATCTTTTTAAAGCCCCATTTATCTCCATCAATTGACACCACTACACCATTAAGTAGGTCTTTTGTCCCCAGTGCCCAAGGAAATGTATTTGCATCTCCTACTTCGAGGGCAACTACCAGTTGGGATCTGTTAGCTATAAAGTTGATAGGTGATTTGGACATATTCGTGATTCGCAGTCTCAACTCACTCTCTTGGTTATTTGTGTTGAGAACACGATTAGAACTAAAAAATCCTACATAGAGAGGAATAGCTAGTCCTTGTTGTTGAATCATATCTAAAGTCTCGGTAAAACTTTTTTCATAAGGATCGGTTTCACCTGGTGCTGTCGGGGTAACGTCAATAATGGTGATCCCATTGCGTTTAAACTCCCACGATAAAGTAACGTTTGTTGTGGTTGTGTTCTGCTGCGTTGGTTCTAGAGTTGCCATGACACCATTGAGCATCAGTTCGATGGAATTATTCTCATCGAGAGTAACTTCCTCTTTTTTCCAAAGAAGATAGAAAATTGTATCTTTTTCTAGGTGGAGATCCCAGTCATCACTATCAACGGTAATCTGTTCTGGTTGGAGCAATTTTGCGGTATCAAACTGCAATTTAAAGTGGTAATCACTGGAGCTTGCTTTAGTTGCATTTGGGAGCGGACAGATAAGGATTTTTTTAGCTTCTTGAATGCCAATTCGGAGATGAAGAGGACTGGCTGTAGTGGGATCTCCTCCTACTAGTAAAGCTTTTTCTATGATTTCTCCTGTGTCAAATTCGTAGTAGAAAAGAAAGTTAAAGGGTTGTTTTTTGGTTGCTGTCATCGGGTTTTATCTCTTAATTTTGGGATGGCGTTGCTCTGCTTGCAATCTTGGCAATTTTGAATGAGCGAATGCGTGAATTTTGAATTGCTATCACTTTTCCTCTTCCTCTGCTGGTTTATACTGGACCTCGAAAAATTCTTTTCTAATAAATAGAACCTTTACTAAGTTTGTTGTATTATCGTGCGCTCTCGTATCTATTTCCCATTTATTTGTATTATATTTATCTGATACCTCAAGATTTTTAGTAAGGTAAATTCTAGATCCTGCAATAAAAGCACCCCACTCTTCCGTATTTTGTTCTGTAAAAATAAAACTCTCTTCATCCAGAGAGGAGTATTCCTTTGATTCCATAGCTGGCTCACCGTTAATTTTTATGCTTCCTTGCATATCCAACTTACCTTTTGGCTCGGTAGTTCCAATGCCCAAATTGCCATCTTGAATAACTACTTGGTTAGCTGTACCATTGCCACTCAAAAATGTATTTCCTGTTCCATCAATCTGTAGTTTTACTGTAGGAGTTTTTGTCCCAATTCCTAAATTGCCATCTTGAATAATTACTTGGTTAGTTGGGCCATTGCTACTTAAAAATGTAGTTTCTTTCCCATTAACCTGTAGTTTTGCTGTAGGAGTTGTTGTGCCGATACCCACGTTTTTATCAGGATATACCAAAGGTGCTTTCTCAATTTGGCAAATAAATTCGCTATCCCGATATCCTGGCACGCATTGAGAACGTAAATACAAGTTAGCCATCCCTGTTGGGTGAGCCGTGGCAATTTGACTCAGCTTGATGACCACAGTATCTTGAGAATCTAACACCACATCGGCTGATTTGGGGGTAAGCGTCCACTTCAGCATTCTGCATTTTTCTTCTTCTACTTTTTCAGACTGCCATTTATCTCCATCAATTGACACCACTACTTTATTAACTTGGTCTTCTGTCCCCAGCGCCCAAGGAAATGTATTTGCATCTCCTACTTCGAGGGCAACTACCAGTTGGGATCTGTTAGCTATAAAGTTGATAGGTGATTTGGACATATTCGTGATTCGCAGTCTCAACTCACTCTCTTGGTTATCTGTGTTGAGAACACGATTAGAACTGAAAAATCCTACATAGAGAGGAATAGCTAGTCCTTGTTGTTGAATCATCTCTAAAGTCTCCGTAAAACTTGTTTCATGGGGTAGCGAGATTTTATCGCTAGATAAAAGCGGGGTGGGGTTCGGACAAAATCTAGGATGGTGTGGTGCTAAGAGAGCGGCATAACTGCGAATTGCTTCCTTTTTTTACTCTTCTCCTTCCTCTGCTGGTGTCAGCTGTAACCATCCTTCATAAAGTTCTTGGGGTGCAGCAAAGGTGGCGTTGAAATTAACAGGTTCAATGTCACTTGTTAACCAACCGCTACTGTTACGAGATAACCAAGACCAAGCATATTGAGGAATTTCTGGCAAGGGGATGATAATTTCTCCTTGATTCGATAAAACAGGTGTTGAGAGAAAATGAACCTCGATCGCCTTTAATGCTTCGTCATAATTCTCTGGGGATAAGCGCAATTCTCGATTAGGCAAAATCCCAGACTTAGCATGAATTGTGCCTCGCGGATCAATTAACATGGTGACGAATTGGGGCGGTGCGTCTACCGTTTGTTCAAAAACTATACCTTCCGCTTCAGTTTTAATTAAGTTATTATTAACTGAATTGCTTTGCGGAGCATAGAAAATATTGTCCTCATACACGTAACTTTCTCCTTGGTGAACTTCTCGCCAGTAACCAACTAATCCATCGTTGAATTGTTGGTAATCTCCTAAGTGAATGGGGAATTTGACGGCATCAAAGCCGCGAGTTGTGGGGTAGTTTGAGTCAGTGATGCTGAGGCTGGGATCAACAGTGGGCAGCCCTTGGACTTCTAAATTAAAGGTGGCTCGGACAACAGCTATTGGTCGTCCTATCAACAAAGCCAAACTGGGATGCTCGGCAAAGTTTTCCGGGGCAATATTATCTAAAGAATTAATTAAGGTAGAGATGAATTTTTGCTGAAAATCCCTTCCGTGGTTGAGTAAATAATCGACTACTTTATTTAAGTGCAGGTTGGCGGAATAGCCTGGTGGATTGAAGGATGTAGTTTTACCAGGTGTAGGCCGCCAAGTTCCAGCTCGATCAATTAATCCTAGTGCTTGACCGTGAGTGTCATAAAATTCCAGGTTGCTGTCAAGATTGTTGGGTACAATCCAACCACAGACTGGGGTAATGGCTGGTGCTGCGGTTAACTGTTCTTCCTTTTGGCTATCTGCTACTATCCAGTGGAAGTTCAGACGGGCGGGTTGTGCCAAACGGGGCGGTAATAATACCTGATAGTTGGGATTGGGTGGTGTCATCTGGATTGTGGTGACTACATCGGTGTTCATTCCCGATTCCACGACTTTTTTAAATTGCCCAAAAGTATCTACCAACCACAGGGTTGTGATTTTCAGCGCCCCACTGCGGATGGGATTGAATATGTCTAGTTTGAGAATTTCGTATTGTAGGGTATAGCCCAACGTCCAGCGCACTTGCTCGTGGAAGAATTTGATGTCCTTCACGTCCTGGTTTTTTCCCAGGAGGGGGTCATCTATCTCTAAGTATAAAGTCGGTCGGTAAAGTAACAGGGTATCGTTAAATCCAGCGATCGCCTGAGCTTGTCCTTCTAGAGTCTGCATCTGTTCATAAGCCCACAGTGTCACCCAAATCGGGTCTTGAGCTTTTTGTATCTCTGTTTTGTCTATTGAGTTTCGATACCAAGAAGCGATCGCCTGAAAATTTTCACTGAGGTAATCTTCTGTTTGCTGTTCTTCAGGAATGTTATTGGCACTGTAATACTGGGGCAGTAATTCTTCATTGAGATAACCTATCAGTCGTTCTTCTAGTATGAAATTTGCCGCCGGTGTCAAAATGCTCAAGCCTTGATAGGTATTGGCAGTCTTCACAAAGCTGCTTTCACTACCTGTTTTCAGAGTGAGGTCAATGGCGTTACGTTCTAGCTGGTAATTGTCGAGGATGATTTCAGGATTATAGTTAGGATTTGGGTGGTCGGGACGGCAAGGGAACGCTTGCACTGCCCACTGCATTAAAAAGGGAATCCAAGGTTGTTGTCTCCAGTGATTAAACCCAATGTCTTCTTCACCAGGTTGGGGTGCTAAATTATTGATTTGGTTCTGAATGCTGGTAATAGTTGGCTCTGGCAAGGTTTGTAAATCCAGAGTGGCATTCCATTGGTGACATTGTAAAAATTCACCACTCTGCAAGCGTTTATGCCCTGTCGAAGCGGCCGCTTCCCCTGCTAAGAAAAGGACTGGATCGTTTGCTTGCCAATAATGTGCCGCAGGAACTTGTTTGAGGGTGTATTGGGTTTCGGCTGTACGGTTGTAGGTTGCGATCGCTCCAATTAACTCATTAATTTTAGTTGCTAGTTCGTAAGCGAGTTGAGGTTTTTCAGAAACAGGAATGTATGTCGGAGGAATGTAAATATTTAAAACGCTATTTTCTACTTTGACAGTGTAGGTTTGCCCTTGGTCGTTGATTCGCCATTCCTGTCCTGGTGTTACTTGTGTAATGTTTAGCGGTATACTCTCACTCTCATTCTCAGGAACAGGCGGTTCGGGGAGAAGTTTAACATTACATTTTTCAAACTCAACTTGTAAATATTCATACCATTCTTTACGAGTAACATGCCCTGCAACCGCTCGGTTTAACAAATCGACACAGCCTTCTAAATAAGTAAATGACGAGTAAATGCTAAAGCATAAAGTCGCCGCCGTTACTCTGAAATTATCCGAATCATCTCTTTCAATTTCTAACCTTCCTGTCTGACCAAGGGCAGTCCGCAAGGGATTGAGCAACTTAGATTCTGTGGCATCAAGAATAGGCATACTATCGCTAGCTTTACTATGATACTTTTCTATGAACTCATACCAGTGGGTATATAACTGCTGGCCTTGAGACTCGATGTTCACCAGTGCTTGATTGTATTCTTCTTGCAGACGATTGACTTTATTGAGTTGACGGCCAAGGTCTAATGGTAGGCTGAACCGACTTTGAACTTGAGATTTGGAATTGGGGATTGAGAAAATTCCCCTATAGGTTTGAGCGTCTGAGACTTTGGGTGCGATCGACCAGAGAATGCCTGCACTTTGCGTCCCAAAACCCTGCTCGTGACGAGCTTCCTGTAATTTAGCATCAAGGTCGAGTTGGCCGGACTCCAAGCGTTCTGACAGTTGGAGAGCTTCTAGCTGTTCTTGTACGAATTGACGAATTTCTGGGTTGGTTTGGTTGTTGTAGTCGTGAGCTAAATAGGCTGAAAGGGCTTCTGGTGCTGAATTACCCACAGCAATGGTTGGTTGGGACAAACTGTTGATGCGATCGCTTGCAGATAAGACTTGCCCTGTAGACCCAAAGGTAACTCTTGAATGGTAAAGTGTGCGTTGGGGAATCTCCCCGTCAAGCTCAAATGTCCAACGCAATTCCTCTTGTATGAGTTCTAATAATTCCTCAGATTTTTTCCCCTGATTGTTTTGCAATAGAGTCTTTAATATGTCCTGTTGCTCGTCACCATACCAGCCAATGACATCGTACTGTAACCCCGATGAAGGATTGGTTGTAGGGTAATCCCGGTCATGAAAGCCGAAAACACTCTGACAGTTAGGATAAAAAGCTGCAAAGGTGGCTTGTACATAGTCAAACAGAGGAACTTCTGCTTGTGTACCAATGGCAGTCAAGGTTGCTGTATATTCGCGATCTAAATTACTCTGTTGTCGCCAATCTGACAGTTCTAGAGTCCGTCCCATAAAGCGATAGCGCTGATATTGGTCGGTTTTGGGAGTGGGGCGCTGAACTAAGATATTAATAGTATCAGCAGGTTCTTCACCTGACCCTAATTTTTCAGGGTAAAGATAGTCACTTTCAATTATCCATTGCTTAGTTCCTTGATCGCCTCCTTGACGCAGAATCAGCCAGCGATTGGGTACGATAGGAAATTTTGTGCCAGTGGCACTATGTTCACCTCTTGTTAGGGCATCGGGTAAAAACCAGTGTAAATGAATACCAGCTTTCAGGGTTGTTTTCCCTGCATCAAACAGAGGTGTAAGAATTTGTTTGCTGATATTGGGAGTACCAGTCTGATGGGGTTCCCCATCATATATAAAAGGTAATCGTTTAAAGTCGGCAAATGCACTCACGGCTTCGCCGGGGTCTGCTAGGCATAAAGCATTGACATGGATGGGTACGAGTAAGATGTTGCTCATATTTAAAAACCTTTTTGGTTGGTTCGGGTAGTTGTGAATTAATTAACCAAGTCTGGGCTAGCTGATTTGGTTATAGTCTGGGAAGCAATGCTAACTCCTGATATTTATCAAACAGAATTCACTCCGTTAGGAGCCAGAATACAGGAGCGAATTCTGTGTGACTGGTGAGGCAGTTGCATTTCTTAAGGTTTCCGTCGATTGCAAACTGCCGAACCCGTAGGGCGGATGAATAAGTGGGTTTAAGACTCCCTCCAAATTGTAGATTTGGTGGTGCTTCTAGGTCGCGGGTCACCAATCCCCGATGAAGAGTGATTCGGACGGAGTGAATTCTTCTTCAATACCAATTAGTCTGTTTCTTCACCTCTATATTTATTGTCTTGTGGTTATCTTTTTCGAGATTTTGATGAGCAATCTTTGGCTGTATAGATGGTTTTTATTCGGTTCCAAATCTCAGTACAGTCAGCATCAAACAAAGCCGAAGCTACCAGTTGTAGGGTAGAAAATAACTAACTTTAGCCACGGATAAAAAATAAATATTTGTTTCCAACGAGATCGCCTCAAAAACAAAATCTCCTTGGAGGGAAACCCATGCTTTCAAGGATGGAATTTCTCTAAACCTTTTTTTATTTGCCTGTGAACAGTATTAGGACTTACGCATCGTACATAAGTACTATACAGGATTTGATTATTTCAGCCATTTTTAGCACAAGCGCGATCGCAAATAGACGAATAAATCAGGGTTATGCAAAGTGCTTGAAACGACCAAATATCTTAATACACATTATGATTCATTTGTACAGTGCGTAAGTTCTAAGTATGATATTTTTTGATCTTTCACTCCTTAATTTTGTTATTAACCCACTATGCAGATTGAGCAAAGTTACACAACACCCGACTATAAATTAGTCAATTGCAAGTTAACTGCCTATTATTGATTACTTATTTGCTTGATAATCAAGTATCTTTGCATATAAATAGCAAATTTCAGATTAAATATTTTTGCAAGTTATTTCAATAATTTAATATTATTATTTTCCTGAAATTTCTCTTAGTAAAGATATTGTTATTAACATCATAATTATAATTTAAATTGAATAAACACAATTGCTTTGTGTGGATAAAATGTTTGCTGTTAGGGATTTCCAGAGAATAAAATATACAAGTATTGATAATGATAATCATTCCAGTGAGGTAAGCAGGGTGGTTTCATACAAAGAAAGAAAAAACTTTGTGCAGTTGATTGGAGAGGGCGCGTTGTGCTTGAGGCATAGTTCGGAAACGAAGTTTGCGGGCGATCGTAATTTAGTAAAAAGTAATTGAGGACAGAAGGGTTGTAGGGCGATCGCAATACTTGAGACTATGCACTCATAGATTCAGAAGTCAGCAAACCAGACATAGCCAATATTCGTTGTGACCAACTAGACGCAATATCTGCAATATTTGCAGTTTCGTTTGAGTTATTCCAAATATTGAGCCAGTTTTGTTTCCAGCCTTGCAACAAGCCAAGAAGTTGATCTAATTCAATATTAATTTGGCTTTCTCGCTGGATCAAGGACAAATACAGCAAACTTTCGTCTAACAATACCGGAACTACTTCCTGGCTAACACTTTTTTGTGACCAAGAGTTAAGACGTGCCAAACTAGCGGCCAACTCTCCCAATTGTTGTGCCTGGGGTAGGTTTAGAAAACTAGCTTCAATTACACTCCAGTTGGGCATTATAATCCTCCTAGCAATTGCTGGGTAATTTGGGTGACTCGTTCTCGAATTTCGGGGGATCTAATTACCATACATGGATTAAGAACATGGGTAGAATATGGTTTTCGGCAGTGTAAACAGGAACTGGGCTGGACAGATTACAGGTTGACAAATTTCCAACAGATTGAAAGATGGTGGGAGATTATTTTTTGTGTCTACACAATGATCAGTTTAAGTTCTCCACCTTTCTTATCCTTAAATCAAGCTCCTCAAATTGAAACAGAGGTATAAGATACTATTTCTATTGATTATGTAAATTTTTCTAATCATAAACAATGGAATCAGGATTCTGGATGGAAGAATACTTTAAATAATCTTCGTTTAATTGTTTAACCTCTCTTACTATTTTGGTTGATTTATCCTTGGCTAGATGTTTTACCAAATTCCGATTTATTGCTTAGAAGGTCTGGAGTATCGGCCGCAGCAAGAATGCGCTCAATAATTTTGTCTGGCATATAGCAGTTTTTCAGTCAAATCTTTTTCTCACATTACAGTAAAAAAACAAAAATCGAAGGCAATTTTTAACACTTAGACTGGGATTAGATTTGTGGGTTTATTTTCTAATATTGAGTTAGAACCCCTGAAACTTGGTAGCCAAGCTGAACAACTTTAGTATTGCTACTGCTCTTAATATTAGTGTTACTGGCACTGCTATTGCCGATACTGCCCTTGTTTATACCACAACTGGCTAAAGTCGTAAAAGAAACTAACCCATAGAAGGCGTAGAGTAAATCACGTCTGGATATCGAATATTTGCCAATTTGCACTTTTCTCATAACTGGTCATTTGATATTGATGTTGACACCTTTAGGCAAAAATTTAGGCAGTGTTGTACTAGCTTTTCTCCCTTTTCTCTTAGGGAGAAAAGCTTTGTATCTGAAATAATTTACAAATGTTAGCTAGCTGAACTTTAGAACGGACGGCTACCTCGAAGGCTGACCCGTTTCAGAACACGGGTTGCATTGGCATCAAATTCAGGACGGTAGTGAGCCGTTGCCTGGTTATCCCAATAAAGCAGGTCGCCCTTGCTCCACTGATGCCGATAGGCAAACCGGGGTTGCTTAATATGCTCTTGCAACCGCGCAATTAGTTTTGCTCCTTCCACATGGTCATAATCGAGAATGTCTACATCGCTAGCAGCATTGAAGAAAAGGATTTTTTTGCCGGTATCTGGGTGAGTGCGAACCAGAGGATGAATCGCAACTCGTTCGCCGGGTTCAACTGCCCGACCAGCTGCATATTTAGGCTCACCATACTCATCCCGATCCTTGCTGCCATAGAAGTTAAAGTAGCGTATTTGCAAACCAGCAATTTGTTCCTTGGTCGCATCATCTAACTCTTCGTAAGCCTGAGCCAAATTCACCCAATAGGTATCGGGGCCATTTTCAGGTACTTCTACTGCGTATAGGAAAGAACCACTAGATGGCACAGGAAGCCAGTAGTGATCGATGTGGGGTAAAAGTTCCTGATAGTTCGGTCGGATATTGACTGAACTCTCTTGAGCCGCGGCATTTGCCAGAGTCAGAACTAGGGGTGGCAGGTATTCTTCTGTTTCTCCTTTGCGAACGTAAGCAGGCTGCTGAAGAATATCGCCAAAGTAATTGGCAAAGGCTAACAACTGGTCATCAGTTAATGTCTGGTTTTTAAAGATGAGGATGTGGCGATCGCGCCATGCCTGCTTTAGTTGCAGAATCACCTCTGGTTCACCAGAACGACTGGCATCGATTCCGGTAATAACGGCACCAAGAGCTGCTTTGGTGGGTGTAATCTCAATCCGACTTGCTGTGAGTGTCATGATCGGGTCTCCTTGGATTTGTAAATATACGAGGGTGTAGGGTGCAGGGTGTAGGGGGAAAAAATTGTATTTTTATGCACTGCTCGAAAACCAACCTTCTTTACGAGACGCTACGCCCAGCCTTGCTTCCCCGGAGGGTTACGGGTCAAAGCCTCCACCGAAATCTAAGATTTGGTGGTCTCTAATTGATAGCGGCTTCAAGTCCCCACCAATTACCCCACACCCTTGGATTTGAGGGCAGTTGCTCCACAAAGAGCAGATTTACTCAGCACTGCCCTGAAAAAAGCTAACAGAACTCAGCTTTACGAAAGCACTGGTTCCGCTTCCTTAGACTCAGCTTTCTGCTTGAAGACGGTTGGTACTTCTGCGTTGAACACCTCACCTTGAACCACTTCGGAGCGGAAACCATCAACCCCAACTGGAATATCGCCAGTAATGGTGGTGCGATAGAGGACACGCTCGACATCCAAATGATCTAAATCTTGAGGAGCTAAATGCACAGTGGCGCGGTTATCCCAGAAGGCGATATCACCATTGTTCCAACGGAAACGGGTGGTGTAGGCAGGCTTGGTGATTTGGTTGAAGAACAACTCAAGTAACAGCTTGCTCTCTTGGGGTGACACGTCAATAATGTGCGAGGTGAAGCCGGGGTTAACGAACAACGCACGTTCGCCAGTCTCAGGATGAACCCTGACGACTGGGTGGATGGAAACCAGGGGATTGACAGCAATGCGATCGGCGAACTTGCTATTGCGGGGCTGATGTCCACCCCCATTAAAGCGATGTTCAGCTTTTAATGTATCTGCTAGCGCCCGCAGGGGTGCTGACAGTCCCTCATAAGCTGCCACAAGATTACTCCACTGGGTGTCACCACCGAAGCTGGGGACATTAACGGCGCGTAAAATTGACCCTGCTGGTGGGTTGACAGCCGCCGTTACGTCTGTGTGCCAGACACTTCCTCGTTCTCTGCGAACACCGTACTCCCGCTCATAGAGCTTACGGTCTACGGATTTGATCTGCGGCAATCCGGGAATTGGCTCAGGCTCTCCCAGGGGATGGGCGAAAGTTACTTCGCCGAAACGAGATGTGAACTCAACCTGGGCAGCATGATCGATGTTCTGACCACGAAAGAACACAACTTTCCATTTCAATAACGCTTTACGGATTTCTTGGACTTGCTCGTCAGAAAGAGGACGGGAAAGGTCTACGCTACCGATTTCGGCACCGATGAAACCAGCAACTGGTTTAACTTCTATAGAACCCATTTGACATCTTGTGAGGTTTTGAATTAAGGTACTCCTCAGCATCTAAAATCCAATACTAATGGCGTATTCCAGCAACCTCACTGATGCAGAATGGGAAATTTTTGAACCCTTATTGCAAGAGATATTACCGACTAAGAAGCAGACTCGACCGACCAACTGGCCAAAGCGAGATATCTTCAATGGAATTCTCTATCAACTAAAAAATGGATGCAATTGGCAAGACTTACCTAAAGACCTCCCCCCTTATTCCACTGTATATTGGCACTACAAACAGTGGCGAGCAGCCGGGGTATTTGAGGAACTGATGAGTGTCTTACATGGACAAGTGCGTGAACAGGTAAAAAAAAAACCGCACTGGACGACATTGATCATCATTGACTCCCAAGCAGTGAAAAATACCTGCAACGCCAGTGTGGAGTCGAAAGGTTTTTGCTTCTACAAAGCCACCAACGGTATTAAAAGGCATTTGGCTATTGACACCCTTGGGTTTCCCTTTTTTACGCTCTGTACTCGCGCCAATGTCTCGGATGATGCCGGATTAATTGAGATGTTTACTCTCAACATCGACTACTTCAAGTCAAAACCTATCGATATTCCCAAGATTACTATCCTGCTAGATCATGGGTATCACCCAGAATATTTGACTCAGGAGTTAGAGCGAATTTACCCAGAGATCATGACCAAAATTCAGTTTCAACTTTCTACGAAACCCTCAAAACAAGAGAAAGCGGCACAAGGAAAATCTGGATTTGTTCCGGCAATAGCTAGATGGGTGATCGAACGCTCCAATGCTTGGATGGAGCGCTGTAAAATTCTGGTTAAGAACTTTGAACGAACCCTGGTTAGTGCCACTGCCAAACTCAATATCTGCTTCATCAGGCTAATGATTAAGAGGCTTGCAGCACCTTCTTAGATGTCAAATGGGTTCTATATGTTTGTAGCCCATTTAGGTTCTCCAGAGTTTGATCTGTAGGGTGGTGTTCACACTCGCCTGTTTCCTTTGGAATTTTGCCAATATTCTGATAGCAACATTCCTGTGCTGGGAGTAGAACTGAGAGTATCATACAGTATTCCGATCGATTTACCGTAGTATTTATTCCTATTTAACAATTTCCTGGTCAGGTGACGAACGAATAAGGGTTTGGGGCGTAATTTTGGGCAATCATTACCAGTTGCGTAGGCGCAGCCCGTCGTAGACATCGCTGGGATTCTCCCTTGGCTTCAAATATTCTCACAAGCAATTATTTTTATTTATCGTTTTAAAAAAAAAGAATATTTGCTTCTATCGGGTGGGAAAGCTTAATTTTAAAGTATCAAGCCAAACACATACTGAATTAACTAAACAGGTGCAGCATGAATACAAGTAAAAAAATATTGTCAAATAACGTTGATGTACAAGCACTTCAAAACACTCAACTTGCACAGAAAGCTCCAAACGCATCGATAGAGCAATTAACGCGCGGACAACGCCTTGCTGATAAATTAGCAAACCATGTAGGCTCTTGGAAATTTCTGATTTGCCAAAGTACCATTTTGGCGGGATGGGTGGGAATGAACTTGACACCAGGAGTTCCCCACTGGGACGAGTCACCGTTCATCATGCTCAACTTAGTGTTTTCATTTGCTTCAGCCTACACAGCGCCAATTGTATTGATGAGTCAGAATCGCCAGTCTGATACTGACCGCAGAAGTGCCGAAATCGACCACCAAGTGAATCTTAAAGCTAGTCAAAATATAGAACTACTACATCAGAAATTGGATGAATTACACTCTCAAAAGCTCAATGAATTAACTCAAATTATCAAAGAGCAGCAACAAATTATCAATGAGCTTAAAGTCACTTTAGTACATATTCCGAAAGAGAATAAAGAAGCTAAAGTGTCTCTATTACCGGGCTTGCATATTCAAACTAATAGCAAATTTTCTAAACAACCTTCCAGCAATAAATCTTTTACAGTTGCTCAAGCAGTTGGAGAAAATAACAAAGCTGTTGAAAAACTGACTCGTCACTAAGAATCAGCCATAAAAGCTTTTTTGATTAGCAGATCAGAGGCTGTATTTTACTTGAATCGATCCATTTGTAGGTTTGATCCCAGGATATATGACGCTAAGTCAAAGCCGTTCTTGAGGTTTTTTAACAACAAAGAATATTTGCTTTTAATTAGGAAATTCACAAAGTAAATTTAGACTTTTTGTATTTCATTGCCAGTAGACACAGCTTACCAATTGGATTGGAGATACTATATTTACACGCTCCATTAAATAGCAATTTACCCTACATTTGCAGACATCAACGAACACTACTGAAAACGGTATTAGCAAAAAAAATGAGCAGAGATAAAATGAACTAATTTATTACGGCTATCCCCACCGGAATCACAGCTTTTATAGCTAGAAATTTAGATCATTTGGTTTTACAAAGCTCGTCCTGAGGCTATTGATGTCTACAAAATTCCTGCTGAGGTAGTCAAACTAAGCTTTAAACAAGTGCAAATTAAAGTCCGCAAAAACAATAGTGAAGTTGTCAATCGATGGGTTAATCCTAATAGACTTGATAGTTTTATTAAGATTCAAGACTCAGCATTCCACTAAATCAAAACTTATGCAAAAATCTTTAAAAAGCTTCCTTAGCTTGGCAATAATTTTGCTTTTTAACTCTTTTACTCAAGTGTTAACCAGCTGATAAATTCCTTCGCTGATTAGTAAAAATCTCAAACCAGGGAGAAAAATATGCAGTTCATCAAAATTATTCTTGTTGCCCTCGTGTTTATTGTGAATCTGACAATTGCTCAACCTTCTTGGGCAGGCAAAGATTTCACCAAAGGAACTGATTATGCTGAGGTAACTCAGGAACTCAATCAACTTTTAACTGTGAAAGATAATCCTGAACAAGCTGGCTATACACCTGAGCAATTTCAAGCCCGACTATCACAATTGCAGTCTCAGAAGTATGTGATGGAAACGGCCAGAAAACGAGCGCAGTGCTTTAATCAAACCGGTAAAACTTTGGGTATCTACGCCAATAAACCGAAAAAATCTCCAACTCAACTCTACTTCTTAGCAGCAGGGCAAATTACAGATGATGATTGGGATTGTGATGGTATCTACCTACCCGCAGGTACTCAGGTAGTTGTAAGTCCGAATACTGAAGTACAAGAGTTAACCCAACCCATTGCTGTCAAGTTTGTCGATGGCACACAGTCCATTGCTAGAACTAATCCAGCTACTGGTGCAATTGAATTGAATGTTGCACCTGCCAAAGTCTTCAAAGCTGGTGAAGGTAACTGGTTGCTACCTACGTTATCTCAGGCAGATATTGACGCCCAAGTTCCTAGTCCACAAATCATTGACTAATATTTGCTAGGCATTCAATTTTGATGCGATAAGCGCGTCAATTCTAATTACACTAAATAATACTTTACCCCTCCTAAGCAAGAGGGGTTTTTAATTAATGGGAGATTGAAGATAAATTTTAATATAGTTAGCAACCATTGGTATGTTTTTAGGAAATGCACATCGTATCATGTTTTTTTGGTAGTCAATTGACTGGAAATTGACAATTTGGTATGCACCAGGTGCAATTTTTGGGGCGATGTTAGGTGCTTATACAGGAAATATTAGTGTGTCACTAAGGCTCAACGATTTTCAAGTAATAGACCTTAAATAAAGCTAATTTCATAATGATGCTGGTGGGTCGTTACTATTTAAGAGTTGTTTTTTACTGCGCTTCAGTTGTTTCCAAAGTAATTTAATCTGCTTATAAGCCTCATTAGCCGAGAGCTTCCCATTGCTTTCTAAACTAGTGATAATAACTACTTTTTGAGCAAATTCTTGTAAATTTGCATTAAACACTAACTTTTCTGGCTTAACCTGACCATAGTAACGACTGTGAGGGGAAATAAATTTGTCTTTGTCTTGTTGATTAGGCTGTTGCATAATTCTAGTTCCCATTCTGAACTTTCTCCTCATGATAGTCAATCTAGTTAAACTCAAGCTCTTTAAATAGTAATTTTTGCTTGAATATTTATCTAAGATCGTAGACCATAAGCTTTTCTCTGATATGGCTTATGGTTCAATACAGTTCAGTTAAGCTTTTTTCTCTCCCCCTGCCTTCCCTGCCTCCCCTGCCTGCCTTAACAAATAAATTTCCTTAACTAAACCGTATTGGCTTATGGTCTACATTTACACTAATGTAGGTTGTAAAATTTTTGATAATTTTCACCTATTTATTTTGAAGAATTCTGAGCTTGAATTTGGTCAAAAATAGCACCTTCATTAAAAAATCTCTGTTGAATATTTTTCCATCCTCCTAAATCTTCAGCTTTAAACAGAGTTTTAACTTTAGGAAAATTGCTACTCAGTTCTTTTGCAATCTTGATATTTACAGGGCGAAATCCTATTTTGGCAAATTCTCTTTGTACCTCTGGGGTATAGAGATATTGAACAAATGCTTCTGCAACTTTCCGAGTCCCGTGTTGCTCGACGTTCTTATCTACTACAGCAATTGGATTCTCAATAGATATATTGACATCAGGGACAACATATGAAAACTTTTCGCCTTTTTGTTTTGATAAAATCATTTCATTTTCATAGTTGAGTAAAGCATCCCCTTGACCTTGTTTAAAGAACAATTCGGTGACATTACGAGCAGTTTTGGGCAGCACAGGTACATTTTTATAAACTTTGGAAGTAAAATCTAATGCTTGCTTCTCATCCTGGCCAGTTTTTGTTACGTAACCCCATAAACTTAAGAAGTTCCATCGCGCACCACCAGATGTTTTTGGGTTAGCTGTCAGTACGCTCACTCCTGGTCTTGTCAAATCTGTCCATGTTTTAATATTTTTGGGATTCCCCTCACGAGTAGCGATCGCACCTACGGATTGGGTCACAATTGCATTAAAGGGTGCTTCTTTTTCCCAACCCGGTTGAATAAAACCTGTCTGAACCAGTTTGTCAACGTCAAGGGCTAGTGACAGGTGTACCACATCAGCCTCTAAACCATCAATCACATTTAGGGTTTGAGAACCAGATCCATCATAACTTTCGGTAAAAGTCAGATTTTGGTTATGTTCTTTTTTCCATTTTTCTCTAAATTGCGGAATAATCTGCTCGTATGCAGCCTTGGTAACTGAATAAGAAACAAACGTTAGGTTGACATCACGACCTGAATTGGCAATAGTATTACCAGTTTTCTCAACATTAGCCGAAGAACAAGCACTCATCACTATACTTAAGCTTATTCCCACCAAAAATAGGGATATAAACCCCCAGTTTCTTATAGAACCCATTTGACATCTAAGAAGGTGCTGCAAGCCTCTTAATCATTAGCCTGATGAAGCAGATATTGAGTTTGGCAGTGGCACTAACCAGGGTTCGTTCAAAGTTCTTAACCAGAATTTTACAGCGCTCCATCCAAGCATTGGAGCGTTCGATCACCCATCTAGCTATTGCCGGAACAAATCCAGATTTTCCTTGTGCCGCTTTCTCTTGTTTTGAGGGTTTCGTAGAAAGTTGAAACTGAATTTTGGTCATGATCTCTGGGTAAATTCGCTCTAACTCCTGAGTCAAATATTCTGGGTGATACCCATGATCTAGCAGGATAGTAATCTTGGGAATATCGATAGGTTTTGACTTGAAGTAGTCGATGTTGAGAGTAAACATCTCAATTAATCCGGCATCATCCGAGACATTGGCGCGAGTACAGAGCGTAAAAAAGGGAAACCCAAGGGTGTCAATAGCCAAATGCCTTTTAATACCGTTGGTGGCTTTGTAGAAGCAAAAACCTTTCGACTCCACACTGGCGTTGCAGGTATTTTTCACTGCTTGGGAGTCAATGATGATCAATGTCGTCCAGTGCGGTTTTTTTTTTACCTGTTCACGCACTTGTCCATGTAAGACACTCATCAGTTCCTCAAATACCCCGGCTGCTCGCCACTGTTTGTAGTGCCAATATACAGTGGAATAAGGGGGGAGGTCTTTAGGTAAGTCTTGCCAATTGCATCCATTTTTTAGTTGATAGAGAATTCCATTGAAGATATCTCGCTTTGGCCAGTTGGTCGGTCGAGTCTGCTTCTTAGTCGGTAATATCTCTTGCAATAAGGGTTCAAAAATTTCCCATTCTGCATCAGTGAGGTTGCTGGAATACGCCATTAGTATTGGATTTTAGATGCTGAGGAGTACCTTAATTCAAAACCTCACAAGATGTCAAATGGGTTCTATAGCTTGCCAAGCTTTAACAGTACGAGTCTGAACTTGTTTAGTGATATATGTGTTTAACTTCCAAGTATGCTGCCGCTTGTTTGTCAAAATTTCCCTCCTCTGTTAAATTCGGTAAGTCGAGAGATTTACTGTAGTTTAGAGGTATTATAAGATAGTTAGCAAAATTACATAACCTTTTGTTAACCTAAATTTAAATAAGTTGTATATTGATTACGCATACAAAGAGGCTTAACGTTGCCAAAACAAGAGCGTTAGAACTGAGTTACAAAATCTGGTGGCATCATTCTTCCAAGCCTTTGCTCAATGACAGCAACACAATCAGCCATTTTGCAACCCTTGAATAATGAAATAGCTTCTTTAAGTTCCAGTGTTAGTCCTAACTCTGTGAGAAATTGGACAAGAACCCGATTGCTCAATGTCTCGCTGTCTACCAACACTCCATCACAGTCAAAGATAACCAGTTCTGTTAGCACTCGTATCCAAGTTCTGGGTGCGTTGTGTGCGATGGCCGGATGGAGAAATGCCAGAGTATCACTAGAATCGCTTTTTCGCTGATGACCGGTTTCTCAATTTAGTTGCATCATATTTCTGCTACTTTCGATTTCTCCTTATTCAATCCATGACAGCTAATACAGCTTTTGGCAATAACTTATCTTTAAACCAAACAATTCTGGCGGGAACATCATTTAATTTTACGCCCGCCTTTTCTAAATTAAGTCGCTCGGAAATTGCCAAAATTAAGTCATCACGTCCAGCACGTCGCACCTGAGAAAACTTTTTTTGTAAATATTCTGGTCGCCAATAACCAACAATTTCTAATAAAAAACTACGCCCATCAGAATGCACCAAGCGAAAATCAGGAATCATCACGCTACCAGGAATTGGTATCAAATCAACTTCTCGCTCTAACGCCCAACCACTTTTCAACGCATCCCATTTATCAGCAAAGGATGCTTCTAGCATACTATCGTAGGGCTTTCCTGGTGGATAATGAGATACCAATCCACATTCGGAATTGAGAGTAAAACGTCCAGTTTTCCAAGTATTTGTATAAGCATCACGACTTTGAAGAATTGAAGAAAGACTCCATTTTGTAACGTGGAGTAAAGCGGGAATTAGTTTAGCGATCGCCAACCCATATCGCGTACTAGGATTAAACAAACTCGTCGGTCCGTCTATCGTAATTGTAAACCCGTGGTCAGCATCACCTTCAATATAAGCCATCAATTGAAACAATTTTAAATAGCGAAATAACAGCTTATATTCTCCTGGAACATTTCGATGAGCATTTAACACCAACTGACTCGCTTTATAAAAAACACCCTGCACCTGAGATAAATTATAGCGATTCAACAAATCTGGCGCTGTTGGTGCATCAAAAACCGTCAAAATTTTATTCTCAGATAAATCAGCATATAGTCCATTCCGAACCTGTTCCGGTAAAACTTCCCGTTCAAGTTCTTGAGTTAATTCATCAGCAACTTTCCCCAGAATAACTTGTGTAGATTCCCGACTAGAAACAGACTTTGCAGCCAGAGAAAACACCCGTTCTCTTAACATTTGTGGTTCCAAAGGACTAACGACTTCAAAAGTACAAAAACTGCTTTTGAGAATATAAGCTAATCCCCGCTTCACCCGATAATCTGTCGAATCTCCTTCAAAATCAGTCAGTTGTCGCTCAAGCACACCCTGAGTCTTCCCCACCGCTGATTGAAAATAATTAATTAACTCAATCGCTAACTCCGAAGTTTGCCGATCAATCTTCAGTCTCTTCGGAATGATCTCCTCCCCGTTTTGGCGATGCATCAATAACTCTGTCGGTAACATCTGCTGAATTTTGGATTTTAGATTTTGGATTTTGGACTGAATAATTAATTTCTAACTGTTCCGCCGCCTTTAAACTCCTTTCCTTCCCACTCCCATACACAACCTGCAAATTCCCCTTCTTCTCGCCGCTTCCTCTTACTTCCCTCTCCCCTCTGCGCCTCGCCGAAGTCCCCTCTTCACTCGTATCCTCCGCCACCACCTCATACAAAATCGCCTGCTTATTCTCAATATTCCCCTTCCTTAAAACCCTCCCCAAACGCTGAGTATACTCTCTAGCCGAACCAGTTCCCGATAAAATAATTGCCACAGAAGCCGCAGGCACATCAACACCCTCATTTAACACATGAGAAGCCACCAAAGTATTATATGTACCCTCACGAAATTTTGTTAATATTTCATGGCGTTCTTTCACAGGAGTTTGATGAGTAATTGCCGGAATTAGTAACTCTTGGGAAATGCGATAAACCGTAGCATTATCAGCAGTAAAAATCAAAATTCGTGCCGGATAATGTTCTGCCAACAAATTAGCTAAAATTCGCAACTTTCCATCAGTACCCAAAGCAATATCTTTCGCTTCGCGGTGCGCCAACATAGCTCTCCGCCCACCTTGGGATCTAGCGCTCATTTGGACGAACATTTGCCAACCTTGAAGACTGCCCAAAGAAATGCGAGATTGCTTTAAAAAGTCGTTGCGAGTTTGAATTAATTGGTTGTATCTTTCGCGCTCAAGTTGTGATAACTTTACCTTAATTTGGACGATTTCATGTTCTGCTAACGCCTTCCCCGCCAAATCTTCAGCGCGTTTGCGATATACTTCTTGACCAATGAGAATATTTAAGTCAGCGTGTTTGCCATCGGTACGTTCTGGTGTTGCAGAAAGTCCTAAGCGATAGGGTGCGATCGCATATTCAGCAATTACCCGATTAAAATCCGTTGGTAAGTGATGACACTCATCAAAAACAATCAAAGCATATTGATTTCCGATCGCTTCCGCGTGAATTGCCGCACTATCGTAAGTCGCCACCAGGATGGCTGTTTTATCCCGCGAACCACCCCCCAGCAATCCCACCTCAGCATCCGGGAAAGCCGCCACTAAATGTGCATACCACTGATGCATTAAATCCAAAGTTGGCACTACAATCAGCGTCGTGCGGGGGGTTGACTGCATCGCCATTTGTGCTAGATAAGTCTTTCCCGCCGCCGTGGGAAGCACAACCACCCCTTGCCTACCCGCTAGTTTCCAAGCTGCTAGGGCTTCACTCTGGTGAGCATAGGGTTCCATTTCCAAACTAGAAACCAAATCTAGAGGAAAAAATTCCTTTGCTTCATCGATAAAGTTAACATCTTCCGCCTGTAGTGCTTCCACCAGCGATCGGTATCTAATCGCCGGAATGCGGAATTTTTCAACTCTATCATCCCATGTGGCATAGTCCATCCAAGCTTTGCCGCGTGGTGGTGGATGCAAAATTAGTGTGCCGCGATCGAAAGTTAATGTTGGGGTACGAGCCATTTATGGGGATTGGGGATTGGGGATTGGGGATTGGGGACTGGGAACTGGGAACTGGGGACTGGGGATTGGGGATTGGGGATTGGGGAGTGGGGACTGGGGATTGGTTATTAATTCTCATCCCTCACTCCCTCACTCCGTCACTCCCTCATCCCCCTCATTTCTTTCATCTCTCTCATCCCCCGCACTCCCCACTCCCCACTCCCCACTCCCTTGATTACTAATAACGTAAAAAGTGCATGATTAATCCAAATAACTCTGACAAAAGTCAACTAGATGCGCTGATGAGTCAAGGGATGTCCCATTGGCAAATAAGCAATAGCTTTGACAAATCCTACAAAGAACAGCGACAGCGCTTCCTGCTCAAGCGATTGCAATTGCAGGCTCAAATCATGCTGATTTCTGGCTTGACTTTGATTGCTTTTTTCTTTTGGGTAAATTCACAAGTACAAGGCAAAATATATGCCTTTAAAATTGGTTTTGTAGTAGAATTATTTATTCTTCTTTGTTGGGCTTTATGTAAAACCTCCATAGGTCGCCGCCATCCAGATTTAATTTTTTTGAGCTTATGCTGGTCTGTAACTTGTGTTGTCCAAATTGATGTAGCGTTGCTATTTAATAAACTGGAACCTACAAACAATCTCTGGAGTCTGATGTTTTTAACTCAAGCTACACTTGTGCCAGTACAATGGTGGATGCATTTAGTATCACAAATTGGGACAATTGTTTGCTATTTAATTTTATATATTTTATATAATCCCACATTAAAGAATCCCTTAGATTATTATGTTGAACACGGGTTATATCTTTTTTGGACTTGCATAATTTGTGTTTTTTCTGTTTATTTATATGAGCGCTTACAAAAAAATGAATTTGATGCTCGTAAAGCAATGGAGGTAGCCCAGCAAAAATCAGAACGGCTACTACTAAATATTTTGCCAGAGATGATTGCCGAACAATTAAAACAACAGCCGACAACTATTGCAGATAGCTTTCTGGAAGTGACGGTGTTATTTGCCGATATTGTTGGTTTTACAGAGCTTTCAAGCCGGACATCTCCTGCGGAATTAGTTGATTTATTGAATACAATATTTTGTTTGTTCGACCAATTGGCAGAACGTCATGGAGTGGAAAAAATCAAGACGATTGGCGATGCGTATATGGCTGTTGCTGGTTTGCCAAATCAGTCTAACAACCATGCGATCGCCATAGCTAACATGGCGTTAGATATGCAAAATGCTGTAGCTCAGTTTAATGAAGAAAATAACCAATCTTTTCGCATTCGTATTGGCATTAGTACAGGACCGGTAGTCGCAGGAGTGATTGGTCTGAAAAAGTTTGCCTACGACCTTTGGGGAGATACTGTTAATACAGCTAGTCGAATGGAATCACACGGTATTGCGGGTGGCATCCAAGTTTGTGAAGCAAGTTATCAACTTTTAAAGGATAAATTTTTATTGGAAGAACGAGGTTTAATTAAGGTTAAAGGTAAAGGTGAAATGATGACTTATTTATTAAAAGGAATCCCCGAATAGGAACTTACAAATCAAAAATTTCCCACTGTTCGCGCCTCTAAAAATGTACAAATAATTGGAACAATTTATTTTTTGGAAGTCCCTAATACTCTATTCTTTTATGGGTAGAGTATTCTGAATTCTGAATTCTGAATTCTGACTCCTCTTTTATTTTTTGTCTGTTATGATACGTGGATTTGTGCCAACTTCTACTAGTGCGTAGGCGTAGCCCGTCCTAGACATCGCTCCTCAAAATCAGCAAATTTTCGTTGTTGAGCTTAACTTATCTTAATATATTAAGGTAACCTTTTTATAGCCCTACTTAGTGTTTATCCCGAAATGGAGTTAACCTCAAAAGAACTTAAATCAGAGTTCATATTAGAAATCCAAGCCTGCTTACAATTAGCAGTTCCTTTAGTAATTGCTCAAATCTTAGAAGCGGGAATTCCTTTATTGGATGGGGTGATGATGGGCTTACTTAACACTCAAGCTTTAGCGGCTGGTGCTTTAGGTGCTATCACCTTTTCTACTCTAGCCTCTATTTGTCGTTCTACTCTCTCAACAGTAGGTGCAACTGTTGCTAATGCTTTTGGTGCAGGAAAAATAGATCGAGTTAGCTGTGCTACCAGTCAGGGAATTTGGTTAGCTGCGATCGCCTGCTTCCCTGTAATGTTTATCATTTGGCACTTTGATTTAATTTTGATACTGATTGGTCAAGAAAAAAGCAACGTATTATTAGCTAAAACATATTTACAATCTATTGTTTGGGGTTTTCCTGCTGCACTCGGCTTCTGTATCTTAAAAGAAGTTAGTTCTGCCCTCAATCGCCCCCAATTCCTGACAGTAATTACAGTGGTGGGATTATTATTAAATGGGGCTGCTAATTATGTATTCATGTTCGGTAAATTTGGTTTACCAGCCCTTGGTTTAGCTGGTATCGGTTGGGCAAGCACACTCATTCTTTGGTTAAATTTTATCGCCGCCGCTACTTGGGTTCGCTTCGATGATTACTTTCAAGACTACCATCTCGATCGCGCTCTGCTTCAGTTCGATAGGGAGATGTTTGTAGATATCTGCCAAACAGGGTGGTACTTGGGTTTGCAGTATGGAGCCGAAGTTGGAGTATTCACTGCCATTGCTGTACTCATGGGGTGGTTTGGCACTGATAAATTAGCAGCCCATGAAATTGCTGTTGAGACAGAAAGTTTTGTCGAAACCGTGTCTATAGGCATTTCTTATGCCATCACCATGAGAGTAGGACAGTTGAAGGGACAAAACGATCTCAAAGGTGTAAACAGAGCAGCATTTATTTGCATTGCACTTATTACTCCTTTGGTGAGCATTGTGGCAATAATTTTTTGGCTATTTCCCAACTATATTGTGAGCATGTATTTGGACACCAATAATCTGAATAATGTCGAGATAGTTAACACTGCAATTTCTTTCTTAGGTGTAGCGGCAATAGTACAGATATTTTATTCTATTCAGGCGATCGCTGCTGGTGCTTTAATTGGTTTAAAAGATACGCGCACACCAACATCGATCGCGATATTCGCATACTGGGGAGTTGGTCTAGGTAGTGGCTACATGATGGCATTTACTTTAGGTTGGGGTGCTATAGGTTTATGGTTGGGTTTATTACTAGGAATGCTTATCGGAGCAGTGCTTTTAGTCAGCCGTTTTTATTTTTTGACTTCTGAGATCGAGCTTAGTTGAACAGCCTAAAAACTAATACCAATTCTGTATGAAGATGCGCCAAACTATATGATGAACGAACCGCAAAGGGCGCAAAGGACACAAAGAAAGAAGAAGAAGCTAAGAAAATTTGGCGCAGCCTCACAAAGAAATGGTATAAGAACTTTAGCATTTGACACTTGCGTTATAGCGTTTCCCGACAAACGTGAGGTACACCTGTAGGGGCACGGCACTGCCGTGCCCCTACACATGGCGATATAATATTATACCGCATCTGAATGGGAAGCGCTATAGTTATGGTCAAATTATTTTAGCTAAAATAACATTCGTACCTTTCCCAAGCAGAATCGACTATTGTGGCAACGATTTCTGTGTATGCCACATCAGCCAAACGTCCCATAATTGGTAAGTCTGAGCGGATATGGTGAAGTCCTGGTAATGGGTTAATCTCCAGAAACTGCAACACACCATTAGCATCGCAGCGCAGATCGACGCGGGCAGCGTCACGACAATCAAGAGTATAGTAAGCATCCAGCGCTAGCTGTCTTGCCTGTGCCGCCAGTGGTTCAGGATCGATGAGCAAACGATAAGATACCCGTTCCAAATATTCATCTTTGTTGACGGTGGTGTAGGCAGAAGTTTCTGCTTTGTCTGTAAAAATTACTTCCATAACACCTACTACCCGCGAATTGCTGCCATTGCCAATAATACCCACTGTTAATTCTCGACCGGGAAGAAAGGTTTCCACCAGTACGGACTGCTGGAATTGTTCGCGTAATAATTGGTACATCGTCACTAGCTCCTGGCGTTCTTTAACAAAGGAACGCCCAGTTACTCCCTTGGAACTCCCCTCCGCTACAGGTTTGAGGAACAATGGCAAAGGTAGGGATACGGCTTGTGCTTGGGCGGTGGAATTCACTACTTCAAAGGGGGCTGTGGGCAAACCGCGATCGCGTATTATCCTTTTAGCCAGTGCCTTATCTAAGGTGAGGGCGCAGGTGAGGGGGTCGGAAAAAGTGTAAGGTTGAGCGAATAATTCACAGACTGCTGGAACTTGTGCTTCACGAGAACGACCTTTCAAACCCTCAGCAATATTAAAAACAAGATTCCAGCGATCGCCTTTTGCTAACCTGAGAGCAAGTTCTCTGCCATTGCCAATACGTTCAACCTGATGACCTAACTCAAATAGAGCTTTTTCTAGCCCAATGATAGTTTCTTCATCGTCAAATTCCATCACTTCTTCAGCACTAAAACCAGACTTCAAGTAGTCTGTCTTCAAGTCATAACAAAGACCAATAAATAAACTCATCACCCCATAACTCCCACTGTTCGTATGTACGTTAAGGGACTTCCAATGAAAAAAATATCCATCGTAGGGGCGCACAGCTGTGCGCCCCTACAAATGTACAAATAATTTGGGATAATTTATTTTTTGGAAATCCCTAAGAGTTTAGATTTTGAATCTTTTAATCCAAAATCTAAAATCTAAAATCCAAAATCCAAAATTTCATCGCTTTTACTCTACTGAATCTACATAAGTGTAGGTTTTGCCTGCCCAATTTCGGACTGTAGCTGTGCCGTTCTCATAAGCGAGTAGAGTTTCAGCTTGAATTGGCACTTTCCCACCACCACCGGGGGCGTCAATCACATAAGTTGGGACAGCATATCCAGTAGTATGACCGCGCAATTTAGAGATTAAATCAATCCCTGTTTGCACGCTCGTTCGCAGATGTGCAGTGCCAACAACTGGGTCGCATTGATAAAGGTAATAAGGTCGCACTCGCAGTTTGAGAAGACCGTGAAACAGATTCTTCAGCGCCTCTTGGGAATCATTGACGCCTTTTAGTAGCACAGTTTGACTGCCTAGAGGAATACCACCATCAGCTAGGCGATCGCAAGCTTGTGCTACTTCCGGGGTAAGTTCCCGCACATGACAAAAGTGCAAGGACAGCCAGACGCGATGTTTACGCAGCAAAGCAACTAATTCTGGTGTAATGCGTTGCGGTAAAAAACTCGGTACGCGGGAACCAATGCGGATAAATTCAATATGGGGAATGGCACGCAATCGGCGCAGTAAATTGTCTAAAGGTTCATCAGACATCAGCAGCGGATCGCCCCCGGAAATTAGGACATCACGTACCTCGGTGTGTTCTTCTAAGTAAGCAGCGATCGCATCTAACCGCCGTGTGACTGGATACATTTCACCTTGGCTCACCAAACGAGAGCGGGTACAGTAACGACAATAAGCCGCGCAGGTATCTAGGGCAAGCAACAATACGCGATCGGGATAGCGATGTACAAGTCCTGGGACTGGTGAATCGCGATCTTCTCCACAGGGATCTACCAAATCTGTGCTACTAACTATGAGTTCTTCTTCCCGTGGAATCACTTGTAAGCGCAGCGGACAAAGGGGATTTTTTGGATCGAGTAGCGAGGCAAAATGTGGTGTTACGGCCACAGCAAACTTTTCTGGTGCTATTAAAAGTCCTCGTTCTTCAGCAGGAATAAGCCGTAATAACTGCTGAAATTGTTCCAGCTTAGTCAACCGATGCCGCATTTGCCAACGCCAATCATTCCAACGTTCCTGGGTGTAAGTCTCTCCTAAAATCTGACAAATTTCTGCACGCCTAATATCGCTTACTAAAGGATCTAAAACAGTGTTTGCGATCATAAATTCAAACTAAATTCACCTGAGAATCATCAACTAATCGCCAGCTATTTTTCTAGCTACATTTCGTAGGCAAAAGCCGTAAATATTAACCACTGTGACTAGTTCTGATTGAAATTCCTCTTCAATCAGGTAATGTTACTTGTGGCGTACAAATAAGAATATTTCGGCTCGTTGGATGCCAGAGATAATGACTGGTTGTGCCATGTATAACAGTTAGAATCTCATTTATCCTCAGTACACTCTAAGTAATGAGTAAGAGTGTTTTTAAGCTCATCCCATCCCCTAAAAGGGGGTCGGATTTCACGTTAGGGACTTCCAAAAAATAAATTATCCCAAATTATTTTGACATTTGTAGGGGCACAGCAATGCTCATAGGTGTCAACTTAAGCCTGGGCGAATGGAATTCGCGGCTAAACAAACGTTCGCGTAGCGTCTCGCAGAGAAGTCCGCCTGCGTGGACTGAGGAAAAATTAAGGATTTGAAACCTGCGGAGGCAGGTAAAGTTTAGTGTAGACGCGGTTTATAACCGCCCATTTGATCTTAAGTTGACTAATGAGCAATGCTGTGCGCCTACAGCGCAGGTCTATTTACCATCAAAAAATGATTAGTAAAAACCTGAAACTACGTATTTATGTTGATTCACAAGATGATTCTTTTGTACAGTGCGTAAGTCCTAGTATTTGAACACATCTGTCATAAGGGCACAGCATTGCTGTGCCCCTACCGCGTGGTCTATTTACCTGAAAATAGCTGTAATAAAATTTTATGTTACATTACATATACAGTAAAATTAACTAGATTATCCTGGCCAAATCTCAACGCATCACCATTCAGCAGTCGATATTGCATCCCGGGAGTTAGAGGATTGTTGTTTAAATAAATACCATTTGTACTCATGTCAACAATCATATATGCATTTTGCGACCAGTCCCAATCAACTCGCGCATGACGACGAGAGACTATTCCCTCATTGGGAATACCGGTCAAGTCAATTTCTGGCGGCGCTATTCCTGGACTTTGACTGCGACGCCCAATATAACCTCCTTCCCCAAGGAGGTTATATTCTCTACCAGTGCTATGAATCAGCTTTAAGACTGGCGCTCTTTGAGGCGGGGGGGTATAAACAGGAGGTGTTGGTGGATAAGGAACCCGTGGCTGATAGACTGTTGAATAATCTACCGGGGCTTGTTGAGGAACTTGGTAGTTGGGTTGCTCTGTTACCGGGCGCTGATACTGATTAGGCGGTTGTTGAATAGGCGGTTGTTGACTGGGCTGTGGCTGAATAGGCGGTTGTTGACTGGGCTGTGGCTGAATAGGTGGTTGTGATGTAGGAGCAACTACATTACCTATGGGAGTCGCACACCAGGGACAAACCTTAGTATTGTTAGGCAGGGCGCGGTTAAAATATTCGCAACTAGGATTAGGGCACCGATTTGCAGGCATAGGAATTTATATCATCAGGCATAGGTTGTAAAGCTACAAGACCTACTTTACTAAGTAAACACTGACCCTGACGAGTAATTAGCATCTGGGCAAATGTAGAACCACCAGTCAGGCGGTTGCTGTCTTGAGGGTACACTACAAAAACAGGATATCCCAAGGGGTAGCTTTGGAAAGTAGTAACATCAACATAATAATCATCATGCTGACACAAGTCATCTGAAGGATTAATTGAGCGGCGATCGCGTCTTTGAAACAAAGGTTGGCTAGCTGGCTTGTTACCATTGGCGATCGCTAGGGGATAACCAGTACACTGTTTCCAAGTTTTACTGATAATCCCAAAACTGATAATCCCAGTGGCTCGCCCCTCTAGAATCTCGCTGCGTATCTGGTTCTGGGTTTTTGTGGTATCCAGTTTAGTAACTTTCGCTGCAAATAAAGCTTTGTCTTGGGGGTCATTTTTCAAAACTAGTTCTTGAAATTTGGCGATCGCTTCCGGTTCGGTGGGAGCAAAAGGCTTGATTTCCAGAGAATTTGGCAGTTTGGAATTAATTTTCTGCCAATTAGTAATTTTCCCTGTATAAATTTGACGCAATTGCTCAAGACTGATTTGCCCTCCCAGAGCATTAGCCAGATTTGAATCTCTTTTATTAAATGCAACAAAAACAATTAACCCATCATAGGCAACTCGTTGTTTTGTTAGTTGACTTGTGATGCTATTTCCCAAACTAGTAATTGCAAAGTCTTTTTTTCCTGTTTGTACTTCTTCTATACTTCTAATCGGATTATTTACATCCGCTGACAAAACGGATTCATAGTTATATGTTGCCGTTGCATCTGCCTTGGGTTTAGCTAATAAATCTGCTAGACGACTGTTGTCTATTGGTTGCGTTAAAATATAACTCCATGAACTATCTTTTTCTCCTGTATAAGTAAATTGTCCTGAAGGAACGTTGGGAACTTCTGAGAAATTCCGTACCAGTCTAGACCATTCGATAAATTTATTACGTGTATCTGTTGAATTCCGCAACAGAAAATACCAAATTCCCCCACTTAATAGTAATAAGGCCAAGATTCCTAGTAGTAGGATTAAAGGCATTGGCAAACGTTTTTCAATTATTTGAGAACCAGAGGAACCCACTGAACTCTTGGCACTATCTTCTTTGGGAAGTTGTAATAGTGCTTGACGAGCTGCTTCTGCACTTTCAAAAGGAGTTTCCAACCCCATTAAACGATAAATAAATTGTTTTAAATGGTCATCTGTATCTGGCCATTGTTGATTATCTCTAGGATCTAAAGGCTGATTAGAAGATAAATTAGTTGTTCTTCCTACCCATAAATAAAAAGCTACCATTCCTAAAGATTGTAAATCTTGTTCAGGTCTAGCGGGGGTTGGTTGAGCAATAACGGGTGGAATAAATAAGTTTTCCCAGATAGCTAAATCACAAAAATATATAGAAAATTTTTGATGACTTTCTACTTTAATTAAAGTACTATCTACATTGATGTTGCCGTGGGTTAAACCGAGTTGTATTTGATTGGAAGGAAAACGCAGCTTTTGGGTGTGGAGAAATTGCAAAGTTTGTAGTGCTTGATTGAGGACTTCCCGCACTTGAGGAGCTGTCATTGCTCCCTTTTCAATGATATATTGACCTAAAGTTTGGGATGAGTCTATTCCTTTAGCGATGAGATAACAGCGTTCTCCTTTATCATCAGCGATCGCTTCTTTAGTCTCCACAAGTCGAAAGTTTTGAATTCGACTATCGGCTAAAGTTACCCCACCTACTCTTTTAAAACTTTCTTTGCGTTTGAGAGTTTCGTTTTCATTAAAACAGCGATTGGGTAGGAGATATTCTTTGATGATTACAGGCTGTTTATCCTTAAGTTGAATACCTGAGTATAAACGGCCTAAACCCCGCACACCGGAAAAACTACCTATTTGATAAGTACCCTGACTTCCTTTAATCTCAGCCTCCTGCGGTAAAGTTGCTGGGAAACCACATTCCAAGCAAAACTTAGCGCCCTTGATTTGCTGTGCCGTTTGGAAAGGGCGATCGCAATTTAAGGGAGAATTGTACGAACAGGGGTATTCTTGATAAAAAGATTCAAATGAAGGCATAGAGAAAGAGTTTCGTGAATTGCGCCGATTACTTCCGTTGCGCTCAAGCTTTAACTAATCCTAACTTGAGTGCGGCCACAATAGCTTGAGTACGACTAGTAACCTTCAATTTTTCAAAAATACTGGTGAGATGCGCCTTAACAGTAGCAACTGTCACATATAAATGCTTAGCGATTTCTTCATTAGAAGCACCTTGAGTTAACCAGTATAAAACTTCTTGTTCTCTTTGTGTTAAATGCACTTGATGACATGCTCTCACACAAGAATCTGAATAAGCTTGAAAAAAGCGGAAAAATCGACTCGCAACTTCTGAAGGTAAATAAATTTCAGATCTAGTCACAGTATTAATAGCTTCACACAATTGAGTCGCCAAACGATTTTTAAACACATAACCTGCGGCTCCACCCTGCATTGCCCGAAAAATCCAGTCATCTTCTTGATGAGCAGATAATACTAAAACCTTACCAGAAAAAGCAGTTTCCTTCAGACGTGCCAGAACTGTAATCCCATCACATCCTGTTAATTGCATATCCAACAAAATTAAATCTGGATTCTTCTGAGCCGTGAATTTTAAAACTTGCTCTAGACAATCTGCATCACCCACAACTTCTACAGGTAATGCAGAATTAATATTATAAAAATTGAGCAGGGTACGTAACCCTTGGCGAAAGCGTTCTTCATCATCTACCAGTAAAACTGAAAGCTTTTGATTGTTAATCATCTTTTTAATTAGGAATTAGGAATTAGGAATTACAAATTAATTATCCACTTCTTGGTCTTGGCAAAATCACCGAAAATTGTGCCCCCTTGTCGGATAAAACTTGTCCCCAAATATTTCCTTGATGATCCAAAATAATTTTTTTAGCAATGGTTAAACCCAGACCTGTACCTCCTTGGCGACGGGAATAAAACGGCGTAAATATTTTTTGTAAATCTTCTGGAGATAGTCCTGGCCCTTGGTCAGAAATTTTAATTAAAACTTCATCTTGAAAAATCTGCCAGCTACAAGTGATAGTTCCGGAATTCGGACTAAAATGAACAGCATTACTCAGTATATTGTCAAATACTTGCTTCATTTGTAGTCGGTCTATTTTCAGAATTGTAGATGTATCGGGAATGGTTATTTTAAGTTTTTTGTCATTAATTAAAGGTTGTAAATTTGTGATACTTTCAACAACTAAACTTCTTAAATCTTGGGGAGTAACCCTTAATTTTGCACTTTGACCGCAATCAATAAGCTCGTTTAAATTAGTATCTAAATCTTGGATACTTTCGCTGATAATTGTTGCTTGTTCTTGCCAAGGATTATCTTTTAATCCCAAACATAAATTATGTGCGTACAATCCAATTAGTCCTAAAGAATTACGCAATTGATGACCTATTCGATGCAAAATATCTTCCAGGAGTTGAATTTCAGTTTTTTGTCTTCCATAGTCTAAGCAAATATCTACATACTTACCTAAGAGCATGGCGGAGCGTTTGATGTATAATTCTAAACTCGGTGAGAGAGGTTCATCAGTAATGATTTGGATGTATTCAGGCTTTTGATTCCTATACCCTATCGGGCAAATGTAACAAATGGATGAAAAATCTTTTAATTCAAATCTATTTATAGTAAAAACAGGCGGAAAGTCTGTCAGCCATGCTTCTGAACGCAAATAAGCTAAAGTCTTTTGAGAAAAAGGAGATTGTTCTTGATGATAATTGATAACTTCCTGATGAGTTTTCAGCAAGCAATCATGATAGACAATCCGAGCGAAAAAAATTGGCTCTTGACTAGTTAATTGCTCAGACTCAAGTTGACAAAAACTTTGGATATCTGAGGATCTCAAATAATTAGAGCCATTTTCTAGTTTGTGTAGAGAAAAGCCTAGTGTCATAGCTTCACTCGCTTTTTGTACAAAATATTTTTACTCTTCTGTTGTCTAGTATAAATTTATGCAGTCTCAGGAATGTTTATTTTTTTATTAAGTTATCTTTTAAGGTAATTGTTACGAAGAATTATTAAGTTTTTATTCACAAGTCCATCTCGCTTTTGTAAGTATATATAGTCATCGGCTTTGATTTCTAGGCAATAGGCAATAGGCAACGGAAAAACAGGCTTTTTGAGTTGTACAGAGTTGTTTCAAAAATCAAACACGAGTTTTATAGTCCTTCTCATTTGTAACAATTCGATAAATATTGTAGGATCAGCGTCTTGCTCTTAGTAGACTAGACTTTTTGACTGATTCCACAAAAAAATATACTGCAATCAAAAGTACTCCAGACTAATCTACACACTAAAGTTGCGGTTTTTCGGATTTTTGAAGAAATGTTTTTGCGAAATATGAGATTTTCTGCTCATAGCGTTTCCCGACAAGCGTGAGGTACACCTGTAGGGGCACTGCCGTGCCCCTACAGGTGTCAACTTAAGAAGATTTTGCCCAAATTTGTTGGGTGTAAGCGTCAATGTCTCGATGGCGCTTACGCCCAGTTTTGATTAATCCAAACAGCTTTTGATGTTCAAGAAGATAAGTAACAGCCTCACTGGCATCACTACGGAGAACAGCTTGGAAAAAATGGTATAAAGCACGAAACACAATTTCTGTAGAAATTCGGTCTAAAGGTTGGTTGAGAGCGATGCCTACGGCGGTAAACTACGCCACATCGATACATAATTGGTTAAGAACAGCATAAAAAATCCAGGTAGCAAAAATTTGGATTTGGACACCATTACTATCACCCACCCAGATATAAGCCAGACCCAAAAGCCGTTTTGTCAGCAAAAAAGCATCTTCAACTCGCCAACGCCTGCGATATAGTTACCTGGAGACAGTAATGAAAATATTTCTTGCTCGATTTCTTCAATTGGCGGCGCTGGTACATGTTTTTGTTGCCGCAGGTCTGGGTTGCCTTTTCGCGCTGGACGTTTTGTACTCATGATGTATCACTAAGAACATCTTGATTGATGTTCTTAGATTACATCTTATGGTTCCTTTTTGCTTAAGTTGACACCAATGCACAGCTGTGCGCCCCTACAGACGTCCCGTTCTCTATTTTCAAGTCATAGACTTTTAAGCCATTCCCTATTCCCTATTCCCTATTCCCTATCTAATGAAAATTAGAATTGTGGCGGATCAAATTCATAAATTCCTGGCGAGTCCGCACATCTTCTGCAAAAACACCGCGCATTGCACTAGTAACAGTCCAAGAACCGGGTTTTTGCACACCCCGCATTACCATGCACATGTGGGTTGCTTCTATCACCACTGCAACTCCTTGGGGTTTGAGTAATCCTTGCAATGCATCAGCAATTTGTACCGTCAGACGTTCTTGCACTTGTAAACGTCGTGCATACATTTCGCAAATACGGGCAATTTTTGATAGTCCTATGACTTTACCATTAGGAATGTAAGCAACATGGGCACGACCAATAATCGGCAGAATATGATGTTCGCAGGAACTGAAAATATCGATGTCCCGAACCAAGACCATTTCATTGGCGTTTTCTGTAAAGACTGCTCCATTTAGCAGTTCATCCAAAGATTCATGATATCCTTTTGTGAGAAACTGCAAGGCTTTCATCACTCTTTTTGGAGTATCTTTTAGTCCTTCGCGGTCTGGATCTTCTCCTAATCCAATCAACAAAGTACGCACAGCCTGCATCATTTCCGCTTCTGTGACAGTTGGCTGTTGCTCGGTAGCTAAAGTTGACAGTCTCTGATCGGCAGTAGTGAGATCGGGACAAATCGATAGAGTCATTTTGTAAGTTCTGTGGGAATGTTTAACAAATCAGCTTTTTGTCAGATGTCTGTTGCCATTGGCTCCTGACTCGTTACTAAGTGTAACATAACTTTATATTTCTTAATTATGCAGAATATTTTCTCAGCAGCAAAACGAAGCTTCCATGTGGCCTCTGGAGACAGAAACAGGGAAATTGTCTTGGCTTACCCGTTCTTGCTGCCTCTCTCTGAAGCATCCCATCAATTTCGGTCAAAATTCGTTTTGTATAGTGATAGCGGCTTTTTTTATATCTTTCACCAGGCGACTGGAAGTCGCGGCTACACGAGGCTTTACCCGCCTGCGCGGGTTTCAAACCCTTGATTTTCTGTTAGTTGGCGCAGGCGGCCTACCCTTCTCTTCGAGAGGCTGCGCCAACAGGTTCTCCAAAGGAGTACGTTTGTCACCTTGGTCATCAAATATTTAATATTTGGACGTAATTCTTATAGTTATGTTTTTTATTTCTAGATTTAACAAGAAAGAATAGAGGCGTCAGTCGTCAAAATTCAGTAGGGTATTCTGTATGACTGGCGGATAGTGGAGCGTAAAGTCTTCTCTACGAGACGCACTCGCGTTCGGCATGGCAACACTATGAGCGAGTACTCGAGCGTCGCGTCTGAATAAGTGGGTTTAAGTCCCCACCAAATTTTTAATTTGGTGGTCAACAAGAAAGTGGCGGGTCTAAATCCCCCACTAAAAAGATTGCTGAATTCTGTTAGCGCAGCCCATTCTGAATTCAGAATTCTGTTTTAAGAGCTTTTGAATTTAGGGAAATTTCCAAAAATGTTGACACGAATTAAATCTGTGCGCGCTACAAGTAATTGTGGTTCCAATAGATCAAAAAGGCTATAATATCAGTCTCTCAATTTGCAGTTATATCCAGACATAAAAAAGCCTGCTTTCGCAGGCTTTTATAAGGGCTTCTGTCACTTTTTTCGGCTACAATCATGTATGAATCATGATATTTTTATTTTTAATTATTAGTTGGAAAAAAGCAAGCTTTTGTGAGTAAAATAATAGACATAATTACTTGAATTATATCTATTAGCTGAAATAGTAGAAAATTTTTGGTTTTGGAAATATATCAGAATATTAATTTACTATTTTAAATAAAAAAATCGCTAACAATAACACAAATTTCCTATTTTAATATAATTGTTTTTGGACAAAACACAGATATATATGTCTTTTCAAACTTCAGTTTTTAGAAGATTTTTACATTAAAAAGGTAAAGGTGGTCAGGTATAACAGCCCCAGGAATGAATTCCCAGTCCTGGGGTTTTATTATCTATAAACAAAAACATGGCACTTGCATAAGTCCGATGAGAGTTTAATCCCTATAGGACTCATATTTGATTATTGAAATATATGTAGTGTGCGTTACGCCAAAGGCTAACGCACCACCGAACAGTTTGTCATCACCATTGCCACCGAAGAGGATGTCTTTTCCATTACCGCCACAAAGGATGTCGTTACCATTACCACCAACGAGGGTATCATGACCATTGCTGCCATTGAGGGAGTCTTTGCCATTGCCACCACTGAGGTAGTCATTGCCAGGAGTGCCGTTGAGATGGTCATTGCCATTGCCATCAAAAAAGCGATCGCCAACTTCCACAGTCACCTTCGCACTGCTGTGTTCAATCGCTGAGAACTTCGCCGTAGGGCAGAAACAACTTTTGACTCCATGTTCCTACATTATGAAGCCCTGTGAACATCACAAATAATATCTCAAGATTTTTGATATTAGTTCTCTAGATAGATCGGGAATTTATCAGAAAAATTCTAATATTAAATAGTCAAAAAAACAACACTTTAACAAGGATAAAGATTATGACTAACATCATTGCTTGGCTAGTTTTGGGTTTAATTGCAGGTGCTTTGGCTAAGTTATTTTATCCAGGAACCCAAGGTGGTGGTATTCTTTCCACCATTGTATTAGGAATTCTCGGAGCCGTAGTTGGGGGTTATTTAGGTCAAGTCTTGTTAGGAAGTAGTTCAGCGGCTGCTGCATCTGTTGGAGCTTTATCACTGGGAAGCATTTTATTTGCTGTTCTGGGCGCAATGCTATTGATTTTCCTTTGGGGATTACTAACTCGTAGCGCTGTGTAATTTTCTCAGATTAGTTAACAATTTTGGGAATCACTTTGAGTCGAAACAGAGAAAATGACATTAGAAAAAGAGCGAAAATTTATAGGGATTTTCGCTAAATCTTCAGATGCAGAATTGGCACTTCAGGAACTACAGTCTGTGAATTTTTCGATGCACAAAGTTTCTGTAATTGCACGCAATAATGTAGAAGAACAATGTGATATTCCTGGTATTGGAGTTAAAGAGGATACTGGCAACGCATCTGACGAATGTACCAGTGGTGCTTTGGGTGGTCTTGCTAGCTTATTAGTTAGTATAAATTTGTTGGCAATTCCTGATATGGGCTTAGTCATGCTAGCCGGGGCAGAAGCAACAGCGATCGCTACTACTATCACAGGTGGTGCGATCGGTGTTGCCGCAGGTAGTTTGGCTGGTGCCCTGCTATGTTTGGGAATTCCTGAAGAACAAGCACACGCTTACAGCGATTTAGTCTTCAAAGGTTACTATTTGGTGATAGTAACTGGCATAGAAATCGAAATTCGGTTTGCCAAGAGGATTTTTAATCGCCATAACATTCAACACTGCGGTGTTTATCAGCCATATTTATCCCCCAAAAGTCGCTATAAATATGGAGTCGGTGTTTTTTCTCGGCGTCAAGACACAGAAACAGCACTTACACAACTCAAGAAAGCTGGCTTTCCTATGAGTCAAGTCTCGGTAATTACTAAAGGTAACTACAATGCTTTAGAAGTTCCTGATGATCTAGCTAAATATTATGAAGAGCAATTGAATCTTGGCAATTTTATTGTACTATTAAATGCTACTGATATCTATATGGCCGGTGCAAGAGCTATTTTAGAGAGTAACAAGATTCAAAATTTTCGGATCTACAGCGAACTAGAAGCGATCGCCAGGTAATACCGAGTGGGATTCAATGACGAGGAAGATGTTACTTCCTGATATTCTTTATTTCTAGATTATATCTAGGAATACAACTTAGTTATGATTAGTAATCTCTAACTAAATGTCAAACTTAATCTATCTAGATCCTCGACTTCCCTAAGAAGTCGGGGATTTGAGCCTTGTAAAACGATGATGCCATCCTGAAATCCTAAGCCGCAAGAGGGTAGTCTTCGAGTAAGATAATATCTGTTTCAAATAGTAAAATAGTAGTTTCACAACCAATCCTGGCCGTTTCTGGTTCTGCACCCATTTCCATTTCTACAAGATACGACCAATGTCCAGAGTTACGACAGCATTGTATTATGGTTCCTAATCCACCAATAAATTCTACTTTTTGTCCTTTGCAAAATTTTGGTCTTGCTAGCTCAATTACTGTACTCATAAAAACCACCCTTTGGGATTAAAATTATATATTCAATTTATACTTGGAGAATCAGAATTTAATTATCCACCGCGAGATTTAATTAGAAAATCAGGTGGTTGCTTCTTTTGAAATAAGTTATACTATCTCCAAGCTGAATTTGACTGTTATGTAAAATTTTGATGATAAATTTTGAAGATTTACATAATATATGGATAATTCCAAAAAATAATATAGTATGATTTGCAAAAAATCGGCACACTTGAATTAAACCAATTCCCAGTTTCTAATACAAATAGCCAATAATTTTTAATATTTGTATATCTGAAAAATTATCAGAATCCTTACAGCCACAACATAAATAATTGAAATTAACTGTCTCTTAAAAATGTTGAACCGTTTGAAGATTGGAACCAAAATTGGGGCAGGTTTTGCCTTAAGTCTAGCAATTCTGACCTCAATTGGTCTAATCTCTTACCAAAGCACCAATGAGTTAATTGAAACTTCGCGCAAAGAAAATCACACCTATGAGGTATTAAGTCAGCTTGAAGACCTCAACTTGCAATTGACAAATGCTGAGACTGGGCAACGTGGTTACATTATTACTGGAGAACAGCGTTATTTAGAGCCTTATAACGCTGCCATGCAATCGCTCAATCAAAAAATTAAGGAACTTCAGACGTTAACAGCAGATAACCCCAACCAACAAAATCGCCTTGATATGTTACAGCCACTCCTAAACGAGAGAATGGCTGTAATGAAAAATGTTATTGAACTACGGCAAAGCCAAAGCTTTGAAGTTGCCCAGCAAGCTATTATGACAGACGAGGGTAAGCGGCTGATGGATCAGATCCAGAAACTGATCCAGGCGATGAAAAATGAGGAAAATGTACTTCTCAAGCAGCGTTCTGAGCGGGCACAGGCAGCTGCAAGACAAACCCTCGGCACTACTGCTTATAGTATTCCTCTATTTGCTGCGATCTTGGTTTTGATTGGAATTATCCTCACCAGACACATTTCACTACCGCTGAAGCGAGTTTCTGATGTAGCTCAAAAGGTGGCGGATGGGGATTTATCAGTCAATTTACCAGAAAGCGATCGCCAGGACGAAATTGGCGTCCTAAAGCGAACCTTCAACCAGATGATCGTCAATCTGCGAAACACAACTCAAAAAAATGACGAGCAAAACTGGCTCAAGTCTAACTTGGCTGAATTTACCCAAATGCTCCAAGGGCAGCGAAATTTAGAAAGTGTCTCTCGCACGATCTTGTCGAATCTCGCTCCCCTGGTTGGGGCATCTGTGGGTATTTTTTATGTAATGGACTCAATCAACGATGAGCCAGTGCTGAAGTTGTTGGGTAGTTATGCTTACAAACAGCGCAAAAACTTAGCAAACGAGTTTCGTTTAGGCGAGGGATTGGTGGGACAATGCGCCCTAGAAAAACAAAGAATTCTCTTAACCGGGGTTCCCAGCGACTACATCAGCATCAGTTCCGGCTTGGGAGAAGCTCCACCGCTGAATATTATTGTATTGCCCATATTATTTGAAGGCCAGGTAAATGCCGTAATTGAACTTGCTTCTTTCGCACCTTTTAACGAATTACACCTGACATTTCTAGAGCAATTGACTGAAATTTTGGGTGTATTTTTAAATAACATCGCTTCACAATTCCAAACTCAGCAACTACTTGCCGAATCAGTTGCTTTAACAGAAGAACTGCAAAGCCAGCAAGAAGAACTACAACAAAGCAATCAACTCCTAGAAGAACAAGCCCACGAATTACAAGAATCCCAATTCCTTGTCAAGCAATCCAATGAAGAATTACAGCAACTCAACGAAGAACTAGAAGAAAAAGCAGAACTCTTAGAAATCCAAAATCAGGAAGTTGCCCGCAAAAACCGGGAAATTGAGCTGTCAAGGCAGTCATTACAAGAAAAAGCCGAGCAACTGGCGTTATCTTCCAAATATAAATCAGAATTTTTGGCGAACATGTCCCACGAGTTACGGACACCGCTAAATAGCTTGTTAATTTTAGCAAGGCTGCTGTCAGATAACTCTCTCAACAACTTAACCGACAAACAGGTAGAGTACAGCCGGACAATCTACTCTGCTGGGACTGATTTGCTGGAATTAATTAATGACATTTTAGATTTGGCAAAAATTGAGTCTGGTACTATGTCCCTAGACATTGAGCAACTTGCCTTTGTGGATTTGCGGACATCTCTAGACCACACTTTCCGTCAACTTGCGGAAAATCAAAAACTCAGTTTCGCCATTGAACTAGAAGACAAATTACCCCCAGTCCTTTCTACCGACTCCAAGCGCCTGCAACAAGTACTAAAAAATCTTTTAGCTAACGCCTTTAAGTTTACCGAACAGGGAGGCGTGAAGTTACAAATTAGTATGGTAACTGAAACAGCCCCAGGCGAGGAGCCGATGGTTGCTTTTGCAGTCAGCGATACAGGCATTGGTATTCCAGTCGAGAAGCAGAGAATTATTTTCGAGGCATTTCAGCAAGCAGACGGCACAACTAGCCGCAGGTATGGCGGAACTGGCTTGGGCTTGTCCATCAGCCGCGAACTAGCTCAACTTTTGGGAGGAAGGATTGAACTAATTAGCCAACCAGGTCAGGGAAGTACTTTCACCTTTTACTTACCGCTAACAAGAAAAGGAGAAATGGGGAGAAGTACACCGCTCGAGATACCACAAAATAGATTTGAAGTCAAAGAAAAAATAACTCAAAATGTCCCTACCACATTAGCGCCGACGGTTGAAAGCCGAAGTACCTCTAGAGACATTTCTCCAGCAGCGAAAGTGGTTTCCACCGTCAACGAAATCCCAGATGATCGGCTAACAATTCAATCAGGCGATCGCGTTTTGTTGATTATCGAGGATGACGACAAATTTGCCCGCATCTTACTAGACATGGCACGTCAGCAAGGCTTTAAAGGAATCGTTGCCTTACAAAGTAAACAAGGTATAGCACTAGCGCAACAATTCGAGCCAAACGCCATTATGCTAGATATCCACATGCCAGAGATGGATGGTTGGACAGTGCTGGATCGTCTCAAGCATAATCCAGACACCAGACACATCCCAGTACATATACTTTCTGTGGACGAAAGACAGCAACGGGGATTAAAACTAGGAGCAATTACCTATCTGCAAAAACCCGTTTCTCCAGAAGCCCTAAATCAAGTATTGACTGAGATTAAAAGCTTTATTGAGCGTCAGGTAAAAAATCTTTTAATAGTAGAAGACGATCGCGTACAAGCCCAAAGTATTATTGAACTCATTGGTAATGGCGATGTCCAGAGTACAGCAGTGGGTACAGGAAAAGAAGCACTCGATATATTGCGATCGCTGCACTTTGATTGTATGGTACTGGATTTAGGTCTGCCAGATATGAGCGGGTTTGCACTGATTGAGCAGATCAAGCTTGAACCCAAGCTGATGAAACTCCCAATTATTGTTTACACAGGCAAAGAACTCAGTCGTCAAGAAGAAACCCAACTGCGGGGACTAGCAGAGACAATTATTATTAAAAATGTGCGATCGCCAGAAAGGTTATTAGACGAAACTGCCCTATTCTTGCATCGCGTCCAGGCAAATCTGCCACCACCAAAGCGGCAAATTCTCGAACAGCTACACCAAACCGATCCAGTGCTGGCCAATCGGAAAATTTTGATTGTCGATGATGACCTCAGAAATATCTTTGCCATCACCAGCTTTTTAGAAAGCTATCACATGGAAGTACTGTTTGCCGAAAATGGCAGAGATGGCATTGAGAAGCTGCTAAATAATCCCGACATCAACATAGTTTTGATGGACATCATGATGCCAGAAATGGACGGTTACCAAACCACCCGCGCCATCCGTCAACAACCACAATTTCGCTCACTACCAATCATTGCTTTAACCGCCAAAGCCATGCCAGGCGATCGTGAAAAATGCATCGAAGCCGGAGCTTCGGACTATATCACCAAACCTGTAGATACCGAACAACTCCTTTCACTGCTGCGGGTTTGGCTGTATAGGTGAGGGAATGGGGAGTGGGGAGTGGGGAATGGGGCATTGGGCATTGGGCATGGGGCATTGGGCATTGGTTATTCTCCGTGTCCCCGCGTCCCCGCGTCTTCCTCATCCCCCTCATCCCCCTCATCCCCCTCATCCCCCTCATCCCCACTCCCCACTCCCCACTCCCCATTTTTTTGTTAAAACAATATCAATGACAGGAAATTCACTTCAGTAATAAAATAATCTATAGAACTCCTGTCTTTGCAGGAAATACCTCTGTTTCATGCAACTTTTCGGGTTATTTCTTTAGATAAAAGATCTTTCTCTCGGTGGATAGGTGTACTTACATGAACATACCTGGTATGTTTCCAATATGACAATAGTAAGACAAAACTCCCTCAATACATCAGTAATTCTTCCAGAAAAATTGGCAGAAAAATATATTGAAGCAGAGCGTATGCATGATGTTCTGCTATTACTGCAAAACCTGATTAACAGTGAAGAAGCCACTGTTAAATTAATTCTGGATTGTTTGTATGATGTTGGCTCGGTTAACCTCATTAACCAAAAGCTTCCCGTACAACCTGTAAACAGGTTGATGAAATTAATTGCCCGTATGTCTAAACCAGTTTTTAGAACCTTGGCTTTCAATTGGTTTAAAAAGAACTGTCCGCAACTGATTGCTGATTGGTTACATTCTCAGGTCACTTTTGGAACTATCCCAGCTAAACCCCAAGAAATAGCGATCGAAGTTGCACCAGTTCAACCATATTCGACACTCCAGACAGAAAGTCTCAGCCAAGAGATTAAAAATCTGCGTCAGCAAGTGAGATTGCTAGCTGGAATTTCAATAATTGCGATCGCTGTTTTAGGAGTAACAGCCACTTGGTTCTGAAGTCCAAAATCAGCACCATTATCAAATTTAAAATTTAATCGTTCCAGCAAGCTATTTTCGGCGTAAGATTCACTTGGGTTATAAAAACCCTACCAGCCTCAAATATTAATCATGGAAATGGCCCAAATTGCAGAAGCATTATTTCAACAAGTCTATTCATGGGTGGGGTAATAGTTATGAATTAGTAATTATTCATTGTGAATTATTATGACTTTGCCTAAACCTAGCTTGGAGGACATCGAAATACATCTACTGTTGGAAGGGGTGTATCAGTACTACGGTTATGACTTCCGCAACTACGCCCTTTCCTCAATTAAGCGCCGTATTTTGAGCTTTATGCAATTAGAGGGGTTAGCTAATATTTCTACATTGCAAGAGCGGTTACTCCACAACCCTAACTATTTAGAAAGATTTTTGCTGGCTTTAACGGTGAATGTCACATCAATGTTTCGCGATCCCAGCTTTTATAACACCTTTAGAAGTCAAGTTATCCCGTTCTTGCAAACCTATCCATTTATTCGTATCTGGCACGCTGGATGTTCCACAGGTGAAGAAGTCTACTCAATGGCAATTCTACTGGAAGAAGAAGGGCTTTATCACCGTTGCCGCATATATGCAACTGATACTAACGAGAAAGTATTACAAAATGCTAAAAGTGGTATTTTTTCACTAAAATTAATGCAGGAATATACTCACCTTTACCTAAAAGCGGGCGGCAAAAAGTCTTTTTCCGAATATTATACAGCAGCTTATGACAATGCTATTTTTCGAGCATCCTTAAGAGAAAATATTGTTTTTGCTCAGCATAATTTAGCAACAGATAGTTCTTTTAATGAGTTTAATGTCATCCTTTGCCGTAATGTCCTGATATATTTCAATCAGATACTTCAAAAGCGGGTACATGAATTATTTTATAATAGCCTTTGTACCTTTGGCATCTTGGGTTTAGGAAGACAAGAATCCATCAGGTTTACTCAATATGAGCAGCAATATGAAGAGATCGTCAAAGGTGAAAAGATATATAGAAAAATCGGGGCACGGGGACATGGGGAGGCTCTCAAGCACAGAGATTTTAATCATAAGTGATATCGTGTCCGCCTAATCACTCTGTTTCACTGGAGGATTTTCTAAAATTGTAAATAGTCTGCTTACTCGACTTCCAACTCACTCACCACTAAAACCCTCAACTCTGTCACTCGCTTAAAAGCATCATCATTGGTCAACAACGCCTCACAACCAGCAATTATTGCGGCCGCCACCTGCAAAGCATCGGGTAGCTGAAGATTATAACACACTCGAATTCTCGCAGCTTCTCGCGCTATACCAGCATTAATCTCCACAAAAACTACTTGTTCTTGTTGCAGTACATCGACAAAAGCCTGCTCTAAATCCACTAACCCCAGACGTATAGCACCAACCAAACACTCTGATAACGTTATTCCAGATGCTACTGCTGTAATATCAGTTTCTAAGCGATCAAAAATTGGATCGACTAAATCCACAAAGTGCGGATTGCGTTCTACAAAATAGATTACGGGTGCTGTATCGAGAAATAAACGAGAAACTCCAGCTAACGCATTACTAATCTTCAATTACTCTCCTCGTAACAACCGTTCTCGATGCTCATCTCCTTCTCGTCGAGTCCGAGAAACCCATTGCTGAGCATCCTCGCCCAGGAGTGGATAGGGAGCCATACCCTTCAAATCGCTCCACTTGCGTTTTGGTTGCGCTTGGGTGATATGTTTCTTCACACGTTCCACCAAATGCCCCATCACTGTCAATTGCTCTTGTGGAGTCAGCTGTTCAATCTCGCTTAAAATTTTTTCAAGTGACGGACTCATTAAATCTAACCCTTGCCAACTGCTGTAAATTTTAGCTTAATCTGCCATTCATCCCATGACCAATCACAGAAGCGCAGAGAACACAGAGAGAATAGAGAAACAGAAGGAAGAAATGCTTAACTGAACTGTATTGCAATATATGCAAGTTAAATGTGGAACAGCTTATTAGACTATTTGTTGGAAGAATATAAAAAAAGCCCTCTTGTTAGAGAGGGCATTGTTATTGCTAAATCAAATGACAATTGACTAAATACGCGATTTGACAAATTTCTCTAACCTATCCATTCCTTTTTCAATTGTCGCCAAATCGGTGGCGTAGGAAAGGCGAATGTTGTCATCAGCGCCAAAGGCAATTCCGGGAATGACTGCAACTTGATGTTCTCCTAGTAAGGCGTCGCAAAATTCCAAGGATTTGAGACCGGTTTTGCTGATGTCGGGGAAGAGATAAAAAGCGCCATCTGGTTTAGCAGTACTCAGTCCAGGAATGGCGTTGAGTCTGTCTAACATTACCTGTCGCCGTTTGGCGAAGGCTTGACGCATTTCTTCTACACAGTCTTGGGGACTTTCCAAAGCTGCGATCGCTCCATATTGAGCAAAGGTACAGACGTTAGATGTACTATGTCCTTGGATGGTACTCGCGGCTTTAATAATTTCCACTGGTCCCGCTAAATAGCCAAGTCTCCACCCAGTCATGGAGTAAGCTTTGGCAAACCCATTACTGATTAAAGTCCGGTCAAAAATTTCCTGACCCAAAGAACCGATGCTGATGTGTTCTGCACCATCATAGAGAATCTTTTCGTAAATCTCATCAGAGACGACTAAGATATCTGCATCAACTATTACCTCTGCCAATGCTTTAATTTCATCTGGCGTGTAAACCATCCCCGTGGGATTGGATGGGGAGTTGAGGATAAATAACTTTGTCTTGGGTGTGATGGCTTTACGGAGTTGGTCGGGAGTAATTTTATAGCCCGTGGTTGCATCTGTGGGGACAATCACTGAAACTCCACCGACCAAGGTCACCATTTCGGGATAACTTAGCCAGTAGGGTGCAGGAATGATCACCTCATCACCTGGATCGATCAACGCCACTATTAAGTTGTACAGAGAATGCTTACCGCCATTGGTGACGATGACATTCTCTGACTTATAATCAAGACCGTTATCAGTTTTAAGCTTACGGGCGATCGCTTCCCTTAACTTTGGTTCTCCGGCTGCTGCACCGTATTTGGTTTTGCCTTCATCCAAAGCTTTTACTGCTGCGGCTTTGATATGCGCTGGGGTATCAAAATCTGGTTCTCCAGCGCTAAAACTACAAACATCTATTCCCTCTGCCTTCAGTGCCTTAGCCTTGGCTGCGATCGCTAAGGTTAATGAAGGTGTTACCTGACTTACTCTTGCTGCCAGCTTCATTCTTACTTTATTTTTGGCAAATCTTTCACTTATTTAAGGATATCCCACAATCCACACCCAGATTTGCTTTTTCAAAATTCCTTCGTTTCGAGCATCTGTGCAAAAATCCTAAAACTCTTTTTTACTCTGCTCCCCCTACCTCCCCTGCCTCTCCTGCCCCCCTGCTCCCCCTGCCTTTCCCCCTGTCGCTACCATCAGCCCCCAAAACACACCGAAACGAACTTTAGTTGCACGAGAAACTACAAAATTGGCACAAGTCAGCAATCGGTGAAATTCATCTTGGGTGTAACACTGTTGGTGCGCTGGGTCAAAAATCTTCAGTATGATATCCAAAATTTGGCAAAATAAATAATCTTTACACCAATCGAGAATGACAATTTTGCCATTAGGCTTAAGTACGCGTTTCATCTCTATTAATGCTGCCAATGGATCGCTAAAGTAATGGAATGAACTGGCAGATACAATCACATCAAAACTATCATCAGCAAAGGGCAATGCTGATGCACTAGCAGTATGAAATAAAACTTGCGGATAAACGCTACATTTCTCCTGAGCAATTGCTAACATCTCCTCGGAAATATCTACTCCGACAATTTTTAGGGTTGGATGTTCAGTTAACAGCAACCGTTCCAACTCGCCTGTTCCGCAAGCAACATCCAGTACAGTATCCTGTGGTGAGATTTCTGCCCAGGTTTTGAGAAAAGAAAGTGTATTAGAGATATAGTTTTTCCAGCGGCGATCGTACACAGATGCCAGATGATCGTATTGTTTGCGGACTGTGGTTTCAATCATGTCATAATACTCAGGCTTTAGTCATAACAATAAACATTTTTTAAACATCATCTAAAGTTTGTTCCGATCAGAAGTTTTGTTGATAGTTTTTCTAGTTTAATTACTTTGAGTAGATTTTCCCAGTCTTCAGTCAATTGTGAATCCTGTGAATTTGCCAGACGAAGTTCGGCTAAGGTTGTCAAAGCATCATACCAAATACCGTTTTTGGCGTAGATTGCTGCTTGCTGACGTGGGGAGGATTGTTGCAGTTGCTGGCGTAATGAAACATCTAAATTTACGCGCTGCACCCAGCCTTCTACATAATCTAGTGTTGTTGGTTGCGGGGAATTACAGACAACTCTAACCTTAAAAAACCAGTGATAAGATTTATTAGTTTCTAGAATAGTTTCTTGATTTTGCAATTGTACTCGCATAATTCCAGGTACTGGAGGTACTGTAACATTTTGACGATAAATTGTTTTATTTTTATCAGTTTGTAAAACGAACTCAATGGCTTTAATAGAAGATTTTTGATAAGGAATATAAAACCAAAAGCTAGGTTGTTCTGTGCTAGTTAATGCCCACACTTGCGTAATTGTAAGTGTTTCATTTGCGCCTTGCTGTTTATAGCTGGGTACGAGAGCGGTTAAAGGTATACCAGCTTGGGTACACTCTCCCCGTGAAGCTCCTTCTCCTCGGTTTCCAGGTGCGCCGCGATCGGGTGGCGGCGGAGGTGGATTGAAACGAATTGAGGCTGATTTTTCCGCTAGTGCTAGCGGAGTATTAAGGTAACTCATCAAAATTATGATCAATGTAGTCATTGAAGTTAGCCGCCCAAGAAATCGTTTCATCTGTCATTTCTCCCAACAAGTGTTTAGTTGTCTCTGTTTTTATTAATCACCAAAATCTGTGTGTTTTTCGAGAAATTGAGAAAATTTTTCATGGAGTAAGCGGCGAGGATAATAGTACTAATGAAGCTGATGATAGAGGGAATAAGTGGTATCCAAAGACTCCATTGAATGAAAAATATCAGGCATATTACGTAGAGAATAGTAATTGCAACTCCAGCTACAATACTTAAATAAAATAGCCGTTGGATGTAGTAAGTTAGTAAACTAGCTGTTAATGACCATGCCAAAATCCAGATAATTTCTTGCCAAAGACACCAAGTTGATAAAAGCGATCGCCCATCCAGAACTGCACTCAACAATTGACTAATCATTTGCGCTTGCAACATAACACCTGCTACTTTCTCGATCGCACCTTCATTTGTAATGTAAGGTGTGGATGAATAATCTTGAAAGCTTTGGGCTGTTGTACCAATCAAAACAATTCTGTTTTTAATTGTGCTAGGGTTAACTTTTCCTGCTAGTACCTCTGTTAGTGTTACCTGCGGCACAAATTTTTGTAGGGAACGATGAGAACGGTAATTTAATAAAATTTGGTGTCCTGAGGCATCAATTCCTTGATATCCACCTGTGTGTGCTGTTAGCGGTTTAAAAATAGTTTTGCCGAGTTTCCAAGCACCATTGCTCGTAAATTTCAGAGAGATATTCTTAGCAGCCAAGTAACGCAGTGCTAATTGGACGCTGAAACCATAGGATGCTTTGCAAGGCGAAGAAGGCGGTGGCGTTAATGCTAGCAAATGGCGACGAACAATATTATCAGGATCGAGTACCAAATCACTAAAGCCCAAGCGTTCTGGTGATATTTCTGGTGGAGGTTTAATCCCAGGATGCTCGGATTGAGAATCGCTAACTCGGCAGACTGTAATTAAATTTTTGCTATTATACAAATACTTTTGCAGTTCTGGTAAGTCTGGTTTGGCAGGGCGATCGCGGTAAATATCTAATCCAATTGCTTGCGGTTGATATGCTGCTAATTTTTTCAACAATTTCAATAGCGATTCATCTGAGAGAGAACCTTGAGGTTTTTCTTGAGACTGTGATTGCACATCTTCTTCAGTAATTGTCACAACTAGCAAGCGAGATTCCGGCTTTTCATCTGGGCGTAGTTGCTGCAATTGATCGAATGCTTGTAACTCAAATTTTTGTAGCATTCCTAGATATCGTACGCTGACAACTAAACCACTAGTTATTAAACTCATACAAATGAGCCAAAGAAGATGAAGTTTTGAGCGCCGAGGGGATGAGGGGGATGAGGGGGATGAGGGGGATGAGGGAGATGAGGGAGAAATAACCAATGCCCTATGCCCAATTCCCAATTCATCCCAAGTGGGTGGTATCTCCGCCAGATTTTGGTAAATTACGGGTAGCCAACTGGCACAGGGAAATTGTTTGTCTAATCCTTGCAGTCTTTCCCTGGCAATACGCACTGCTAAATAAAGAGATTGGCCTCCAGAATATGCTTGTAAGAAATGTTTAAGAAATGTTTGGGCTACCCGATCTGGAACAGGTTCGCGCATCACAATCAACTGCGGAATCTGCAAACAAGCAAATTCTCTTGCCAATCCTAAGCCATCGCAGGAGTTAAAGATTGCTAACTTTAAACCGCGTTCCACAGCTTGCTTTAAAGCATACTTTAACTGACTAATTGTCAAAGTCTCTGTTTGGTTAATGTAAATTTGACCGGTTTCTCCTGTACTTTGACTTGAACTATGTCCTGCAAAAAAAAGAATATCCCAATTTTGTTGCCATAGATTATCTGTTAAATCTTCACAAGATGGCTCTACAAGAAAGTGAATTTTTGTATCAGGTAGTTGTTCTAAAAGTAAACGATCTGTAGCTATATCGACTCCATGACTATCACCTAACAATGCTAAAATTTTAACTTTTGTTGTGGATTTCGGAATAAAACTCACTTTTTCATAGCTAGGAGCGCCCAACGCGATTTCTGCATTTGGATAGCGTTCTATTAATTCCCAAAGATGCCAAGGAAGCTTTTGCAGTTGATAATCTTCAGTTTGTAAAATTACTCGAATTTGGTCATATGTTTGCAGTTTTTCGAGCCACTTCTCGCGGATGCTGCGAAAGGATTCTGATTGCAGCCATTGATTTAGGCGATCGCGCAATTTTTCGGCTGCTTGTAAACACTCTTGTTGACTTGAAATTGGTTTCTGGAGTTTTGGTAGTCCTTTGGGACGAGCAGAAAAATCTAGATTACGATAAATTACTTGCCAAGTATTAAAATTTAGCGGTAATTCTTTCTCTGGCGGTAGTTCGCCGAGAACTTCAGTTTCAGGGCGGCAATTTTCTTCTCCAATTTGCAGAGTAACTGGAAACCCAGCCTCAAAGCTGCCTTTGCCAAATTTCAAAACTACCAATTTAGTCATTTGTCATTTGTTATTTGTCCAATGAATCATTAGTGACGGTCTTAACTATAAAATATGTAAATTGGACACACATTACATATCATCTACAATTATTATATTTATGCAGCGAACATAATTTTTTCTGAAGAATCTCACATAGGCATATAGTATTTATCGCTTTCGTCAGGTACAACGTAGGGGCGCATAGCTATGCGCCCCTACAAATTTCTGTACCGCTATAACGCACTATGCTATAAAGCAACAGGGTTTAGTTAAGAAGAAAATTAGGTTTGGTTGAGCGACAAAGTTTGCTAAATTTCAGGAAAGTGTCAGTACAACAAAGTAGTTTGATTTTATTAGCTATTTATATAAGAACCAAAAATTTTATGTATTCAAGACAACATGTTATTGAAATTTTTTCGACATTTGTGCAGTTTAAAGGTGATGCTTTTGACCGTTGGGTTACTGATAAAAAGCTGCGGCGAAGTATGCACAATTGTTTAGAGCAATCTTCTTTGCAGGAGTCTGAAACCTTTTGGGCTATTTACTGGCATCGGATTTGGCAAATGCAGGCAAGTCCGATGGCTGTTGCTCATATTACAGCTTATTTGCAGGAAGTCTGCTACTGGGTTGCGAGAAAAATGAAGATGAATGTACTAAGTCAACATTCGATCGCCGATTTTTTCCAAACAGCGATCGCTCGCATTGATAAAGTTCTCAGAGGCTTTAACCCGCAATTAAGTTCAAATTTGAAAATTTATGCTGAATTTACTTTTAGTAATTTAATTAAAGATTTGTTACGTCAGCAGCAAGAAGTTGATATCTGTAATGACTGGGGATTGCTGCACAAAGTCAGTCAAAAGCGATTGGTGGAATCTCTCAAACAGGCTGGGTATCCATTGCAAATGATCGGGCGTTATGTTCTGGCTTGGAATTGTTTCTTGCAACTTTACACGCCAAATGATATTGCAACTGCTCACAAACTGATTAAACCAGATAAGACAAGATTACAGGCGATCGCCCAGCTATACAACACCGAACGTCTGAGTCAACTCAATTCTTCTAGTCCAGCCTGCACCCCAGAAAGTGTGGAATCTTGGCTAATTGCTAGTGCTAAAGCCGTGCGTTTCTATGAATATCCCACCTCCGTTTCCCTCGATATCCCCGCACCTGGACAAGAGACAGGTGAATTACTCGATCGCTTGACAAACAATTTTCAAGAATCGGTATTAAATGAAATAATTGTCCAAGAAGAAGCACAAAACATCGCATTGCGGAGTACGGAAATTAATCGGATTTTAAGTGATGCACTGGCAAAACTAGATACCGCAGCCCAAGTACTTCTGCAAACTTACTACAAGCACGGATTGACCCAGCAAGATATTGCTCAACAGCTAGGAGTCAAGCAATATACAGTTTCTCGCCAATTAACTAAAATCAAAAAGACTTTGCTAATGGAGTTAGCTCAGTGGAGTCAAAAAACACTGCATATTTCTGTGACATCTGACGTAATCGACAGTATGAGCAATTCTCTAGAAGAATGGTTGATTGCTCACTACCGTCCTCTTGTTTTCTCGTCGCCAGTGGAGTCTTGACAATGACTTATGATATACCCTCAATTCCAGAACAGCTGACCTTGGAAATTTCGCTATCTTCTCAAACTCAGGAATTACCAGCTTTTTCTACATCCGGCGGACGCTGGCGAGCCTATCTTAACCAAATGTGCTTAGATGCATTTTTACTTTGGTTGAGAGAGGAGCAATTTCCCAGGGCGAGAGTTTGGACTCAAATAGCTGCACTACCTAGCTTTTGGGAATTTGTCAATGGAACTGCGATCGCCTGTGAGGGAGTACGATTAGTATTAATTCCCACAACGGCAATTGACACAGCAGAATTGCGTGTACCCCAGGAATGGGTGGATATTCCCAATTGGGTTGCTGATTATTACATCGGAGTACTGGTTAATCCTAATGGTGGCTGGATGAGTGTTTGGGGGTATACAACTCATTGTCAATTGAAAACCAAAGGAGTGTACGATCAAGGCGATCGCACTTACTGTTTGGATGAGAATGACTTAATCAAAAACATTAATGGTTTGTGGATTACTCGTCAACTTTGTCCAGAGGAAATTTTACGCGCCTCAGTCACACCTTTACCAGAATTACCTTTAGCACAGGCAGAAAACTTACTAGAACGGCTGGGTAATGCTGAAGTAGTTTTCCCTCGTTTAGCAATTCCCTTTGAACTTTGGGGAGCATTATTAGCACATGGCGGTTGGCGTCAGCAGTTGTACGAACGCCGCCAAGGATTATCACAACAGTGGTCAATTCAACAATGGTTGCAAGCAGGAGTATCAAATTTCGCGCAACAACTTGGTTGGGGAATGACTACATTACAATTGGCTCCTCGTGGTGTGCGAAGTCGAGAAAACGCAGAATCAAATGTATGTTTTTCACGACAGTTGGCCATCGCCGATTATACTTACGAGTTGCGTGTATTTCCTAGAGATAATTTAACAGAGAATGTATGGCGTTTTGAGTTGCGAAATGCCAATCCCGATGCAATGATTCCCGTGGGATTTCAACTCAGACTATTAACCGAAGATTTGCAACCTTTTATTAATAATGAGCATACAGCAACAGAAGCTAGCGATCGGCTTTATATCGATGTAGAACTGGAGCCAGGAGAGGGTTTAGTATGGGAAATTGAACCAACACCAGATGGATATGAGCGGGAAATTTTAAGGTTTTGAATATAGAGCGTTTACCCCACCCTAACCCTCCCCGTATGTATTGGCTACGGTGTACACACAAGTGGTATCTCCAAGGGTTTCAGGCGTTATAGACCCCTTAAATTGTCATTACGAGGGGAGCAATGCGAAGTCCTCAATAAAGGGCACAGCAGTGCTGTGCCCCTACACCTTGCAATATGATGTTGTACTGCATCTGAAACCGCCATAAGGCAATACAGTTCAGTTAATACTAATTCTGTATGAAGATGCGCCAAAGTATATGAGAAACGAACCGCAAAGGGCGCAAAGGACACAAAGAAGAAAGAAAATTTGGCGCAGCCTCACAAACAAATGGTATAAGCATTTCTTCCTTCTCTTTCTTTGCGTTCTTTGCGTCCTTGGCGGTTCGTTAAAAAAATGACTTTGACAAAGAGTTAAGCCTTAACTGAACCGTATTGTGCCATAAAGGACTTCCAAGGAAAAAAATATTCCGTAGTAGGGTAGCACAGCTGTACGCCCCTACAAATTTACAAATAATTTGGGATAGTTTATTTTCTGAAACCGCCATAAAGCAGAATTCAGAAATCAGAATATCGCAACTTTCCCCATCAACTTTATCTAAAATTCATATTTTGACTAGATTTAATAAGCAAAATCCGCAATTACTTTCTCAAAATGCCATTTGACTTATTCAAACCCCAGTTTGCTTTCTCATTTTGGTGTTTTCCGCAAGTAAAATGCCATTTCACTTACTCAAACCCCAGTTTGCTTTCTCAAAATGCCATTTGACTTATTCAAACCCCAGTTTGCTTTCTCATTTTAGTGTTTTCCGCAAGTAAAATGGCATTTCACTTACTCATTTCGGTAGATTTAGCAAGTAAAATGGCATTTTGCTTATCCAGCAGTACAAAATTTATTCTGACTCCTGTTAGCGTAGCGGGGCGTAGCCCATTCTGACTCTTGAATTCTCAATTCCTGAGGTACTTGAGCAACAAGGTGAACATCACCACGCTTATCTACAACCCATCCCTGAGCCTCAACAATTGGTTTTGGTTTTTCAGGTAAGCGCGTTGGTTTTACTTGTGTATCTGCCTCCTCATCTAGTGTTATCCATTGAGTAATCACAGCCCTTTGTCGCAATGGTTCCCTTGGACTCAAAGGCATTCCTGTACGTCCTGTGACAATGAAAGTATTGTTTTGCCTGCGCCTGGGAGTACAGCTTTGAATTATTTTTTCTGAAGCATCAACTAAATTTTTGGGTAGTTCTACTAATGCTTGATTGGGGTTAACATCAGGTGTATTAAGTTCTATGCTGCCATCGACACCCAATTCTGAACTGGCAGTTATATCACTCATCAAAGTTTGACTTTCACGAGGCTGAATACCAAAAATATCAATAGCTTTAATATCTATTCTGCCACCTTTACCTGTGTAAGCATTAGCGGTGATATCACTATTTTCTTTAGGGACAGCAACAATAAAACCATTGGGAGCATTAACTGTAATATTACCGCCGTCTCCACCCTGCCCTGCTGTGCCTGCTGAGGTAGAAATAATACTGTTGCGGCGCAATAGTAATAAGTCTTGCACTTGCAAGTTAATATTACCGCCATTACCCGATGTCGTAATTGCTGAAATAGCTGCTTGGTTATCTAAACGAATAGAACGGGCTGTGAAATTTATATTGCCTGCATTGCCAATTGCGTTAGGCTCTACAGTGGTGAATACGCCACTAGGGCGATTATTGCTACTAGTACCATCAAAGGCGATCGCATCTCTGACATTAACATTTATATTGCCTGCATTTCCCTGTCCTAAAGTGCTAGCAAATAATCTCGCACCATCACGAAAAGACAGTGAGTTAGCCTGAATGTTAATATCACCACCCAAGCCTGTTGCTTCAGGTTGTACACTGCTGACTACACCACCAGCATTCCCATTTTTGTCCACTCCTGCTAACGATACAGCACCGCTAATTTCCAGTTTTATATTGCCAGCATTTCCTTGAGCTTGTGTATTTGAGTTAATCTGAGCGCCATCTTCCAACGACAGCGAACTAGCTTTAATGGTAATATTTCCACCAGAGCCAGTGCTAAAAGAATTAACCTGGCTGCGTATCACACTCAGAAATTCTCCACCATCTACCCCTGTCAACGAGACAGAACCACTAGTTTCAATCGTTATATTCCCGGCTCTTTCTGAACCGCTGGTGCTAGTATCCAAATTAGCGCCATTACGCAAGGAAAGTGAACTTGCTCGGATAGTTATATCTCCGCTTTTGCTAGTGTTACTAGAGTTGGTAAACACAGCACTAGGAATGCCAGAAGTGTCCACTCCAGCAAAAGTTACAGACCCTTTGGCATCAACAGTCACATTACCTGAATTTCCCTGTCCATCTGAAGTTGAAACAAATGCAGAGCCATCGAGCAAGGAGAAGGACGCAGCTTGGATAATAATATTTGCTCCATTACCAACTGCATCACTGTTGACAAAGGTGAATGTACCGCTACTATCTTGAAAGGTTACAGAATCTTTGGCTTGAAGTGTAATATCACCTGCATTTCCTCTGGCGTTAGTAAAAGAACTTAACGTGGAACGAGTAAATAAGATCGATTCACCTTGGATGGTTATATTTCCACCATTGCCTATAGCATTAGAATTAACACTGTTGATAATTTGTGATCGCTCTTCAAATTTAACTGCCCCTGTGGCATTCAGTGTAATATCACCTGCTTGAGAGCCAACTTCCCCCAATTCTGAACCTATCCCAGCAACAAGAGTACTTGCTCCTAAAACGTCTAAATTTCGAGCATTAACAGCAATACTGCCACCATTTTCCGCAACGACATTGATTGCAGAAGCATTGGCCAACGATACATCTGCTCGCGCTACATCAGCAGGAAAACTCAACTGTAAATGATTGCTATCAAAGCTCAATCCTACTGTTCCTGCTACTGCCAATCCTCCTAATTCAACTCTACCGCCAGTCGCTTGCAAAATTCCACCGTCTAAACTGACGTTACCGCCTACAAGAGCTAAAGATTTTCCTGGTAGTACTTGAAGACCTACAGTATTATCAATTGATTTATCAGTGTCTAAACTTAATCCTCCAGAACCATTAACCTGAATTGGCTCTGTTTTTGTACCAAATTGTAATCCAATTGGCACACTGAGAGTTAGTAGAGGTGTACTTTGAGGAACCTTTGCACTAAATTCTCTACCATCAGCAAATTTTAAGCTATTAGCTGTAGTTGCCAAAAAAGAACCACCAATATTCAGACTAGCGTTCTGTCCAAAAATAATGCCATTAGGATTAATTAAAAATAGATTAGCTCTACCGTTAGCCCGGATTAATCCGTTAATGTTAGAAACTGAGCCACCAGTTACCCGACTAATAATATTTTGAACATCGGTAGCATTATTAAAGAAAGCTGTACCGCCACTAGGAACAGAAAACTCTTGAAAGCTGTGAAAAAGATTACCTTCTACTTTAGTTCCTGCTTCGATAATGCTGATGTTGTCCTGTTGTCTGACATTGGAATTACTTGGCAGAGTACTATCCGGGATAATTTGGGCAAGTGAATAATTTGACCAAAAAACTGGGAGACTACTGATAGTAATCCCCAATTTTTGCAGCCAATACCAATAGTTTTGTTTTGAAAATAAAGGAGTCACTTTGTTCTTGGAGTTTCGCCAAGTGGAGGAAATAGGTGAAGGGGAAGGAGATTTTTATGCTGGGTTGTATGGATATTCAGATGGCGCTTGTTGCATAAGTATCTCACGGATCAAGTCATATTTTCAGATTATCCAGTCCCCAATACCTAATCCCCAGTCCCTTTTACTCTCCTATACAATAATGAAGTCGCTAGCAGTAATATTATTAGGCGACCCGACCAGGTTGGCAATAATCGCCTCGCCAGAGTTTCCACCAACAAGCACAGAGCCATTCGGGTTGTAAGCTAAATCACCGCTAACAAAGTTGTAAACAATCTCAGCATTACTTGTGAATAACTCAAAGAAGCTATCGACTACCTCAAAGTCAGAAGGTAGTAGGGTACCACCTACTAAGCTTTCGAGTGCATTGAATGTAGTCTTAGATAGGGCAATTTTATCACCGCTTGTAAAATCATTGATGGTATCAAGACCAACATCGGCAGTATTAAAAGCTCTGCCAGTGCTGAAAGTGAAGGAATCGAAACCAGCGCCACCAGTCAATTTGTCATTGCCACTGCCCCCACTGAGAATGTCATTGCCAAATCCACCGAAGAGGGTGTCATTGTTGCGTCCTCCATTCAGGGTGTCGTTGCCATCATTGCCATCGAGGAACACTGACCCGGAAAAACTAGCTGCACTCAAGCTGTTGGCACCAGTGCTACCGAGCAGCGTTCCTCGTTCAATGCTAATCAGGGTATCAATCCCTTCACCTATAATGATAGAGTCAGTTAGGATAACGCTGACATCTGCATTCAATGATACGACCACCTCATCAATGCCCGCACCGCCATTCAGAATATCGCTGCCGGCCTGACCCCGGAGGATGTCATTACCATCTCCACCGACGAGGGAATCATTGCCTAATCCTCCAAAGAGTCCGTCATTACCCAACCCTCCTAACAGGGTGTCATTGCCTTCAGCAGCAAAGAGTCCGTCATCGCCTTCCCCTCCATCAAGCAGGTTATCACCACCAGCAGTTTGAAGTTGGTCATTACCTGTGCCGCCTCTGAGGGTGTCATTGCCGCCACCAAAGTCAGTGATAAAGTCATCACCGCCTCCACCATCAAGGCTGTCGTTGCCCCTACCACCATCGAGGTTGTCACCTTGAGATCCTCCGATGAGGATATCATTTCCATCTTGACCATCGAATCTAACCTGTGCAATGGTGAAGCCAGAAGCATCAAGTCGGTTGTTACCTGCACCGCCAGTCAGTTGAACTAGCTCAATGGAACTCAAACTATCCGTACCGTTGCCGATGAGAGTCGAACCGCTGAGAGTGAAGTTGATATCACCCGCTTCAATCACCCGGTCAAAGCTATCGCCGCCAACCAACAGGTCATTGCCAAGTCCACCCGTGAGAAAGTCATTGCGTGTTCCACCCAGGAGGATATCGTTACCAGCCCCACCGTTTAAAGTCACAGTTCCCAACGTAAATGCTGAGGCATTCAGGGTGTTATTACCTACGCCCCCAGTCAGGGATACGCTCTCAATTCCAATCAAACTATCCGTACCGTTGCCTGTCAGGGTAGTATTACTCAATATGAAGTTAACATTGCCCGACTCCTCAAGCCGATCCAAGCCATTGCCACCATTCACGATGTCATTGCCAGCACCACCTGTGAGGGTATCATTGCGCGTTCCACCTAGTAGGGTGTCATTACCAGCACCGCCATTTAAAGTAACACCTCCCAAAGTAAACAATGACGCATCAATCAAGTTATTGCCTATGCCACCTGTAAGGGAGGCACTCTCAATGGAGATTAGGCTGTCGATGCCGTTACCGAACAGAAATGTGTTAAACAGGGCGAAGTCAACGTTGCCTGACTCTTCAACTCGGTCAAAGCCGCTGCCTCCATTTAAGGTGTCATTGCCTATACTGCCAATGAGGGTGTCAGAACCGTTTCCGCCATCAAGGGAGTCATTGCCAGCTTCACCATTGAGGGTATCGTTGCCATCCCCACCAATTAGGGTGTCGTTGCCAGCGCCACCCCTGACGAAATCATTGCCTGCCAAAGCATTAATGAAGTCATTTGCCCCATCGGCAACAATAATGTCGTTGCCAACAGTAATAGTTCCAGAAATAATAGTCATAATTTTGTGTTTTTGTGTGTTCTAGGTTTGTGAGACGTGGGCTGTTGCAGCCAACGTTGGAATGTCACACTTATCCATACGTGCGTTACTAAGGTCTATGCAAGGTACTTTTTACCTCAGCAGTATTTGTAAAATTTCTTAATCAATACCTTTGCCAAATCGAAAAATGCCCTGATTTGTAGGTTGGGTTGAGGCACGAAACCCAATAAATATAGCAAGGGACTGGGGACTGGGGACTGGTGACTGGGTGAAAAGTCTTTTTGTGTCTAGGTTTTATCATCTGTTAATGTCCTAACCACCAAGGCTTTTGCTATACCAGGACTTACGCAAAATGATGAAAAAACGAACCGCAAAGGGCGCAAAGAACACAAAGAAATAAGAGTTTCAGAGAGTTTTTGCGTAAATCCTAAAATACGTTGGGTTTCGCTTCGCTTAACCCAACCTACAAAAAAATGGCGTTCGCGTAGCGTCTCGCAGAGAAGGTATTGTTAATGCGATCGCATTGCAGGTTGATTGTGGGCGACGCAGGGCTTGAGTTCTTGTAACTTTGGCGAGAAACTAACTGATGGTAAAATTCACCAACTAAGATGCAGTAGAGCGATCGCCTAAAATAAAAACATGAGTGGAGGTGACAGCAATGGTTTCCCAAGTCGAATCTTCTGCACCTGCGGAGATTTTCTATCCAGAATCTGACGATCAGCCGATGGCAAATAATACAGAACACTTTGAAATGATTGTGCTGATCAAGGGTAATTTAGATATTCTCTTTGCAGATGAACCAAATGTTTTCGTCGCTGGTGATTTATTCTGGTATCCAGTTGAGGGCAATAATAAGATTAAATATGCACCCGATGTGATGGTTGCCATTAATCGTCCAAAAGGTCGTCGTTCTTCTTATAAACAGTGGGAAGAAGCAAATCAACCGCCCCAAGTAGTGTTTGAAATCCTCTCGCCAGTCAACACATCAGTAGAAATGGCTCGGAAGTTGCTGTTCTACAGTCAATATGGTGTGGAAGAATACTATATGTACAACCCAGCAAATAATGAACTACAAGTTTGGTTACGCGGTGAATATGGTTTAGACTGGGTAGATTTTGGTCAAAAATGGGTTAGTCCACAGCTGCAAATTGGTTTTGATGTCTCTGGTGAACACTGGCAACTTTCCTACCCAAATGGTAAACCTTTTACGACATTTGGGGAATTAATGGCACAGTCTCAAGCTGCACAACAAGAAGCCCAAGTTGCACAACAAGAAGCTCAAGCTGCACAACAACGACTGCAACAAGCAGTACCTCGACTACTGAGTATGGGATTAAACCGAGAACAAGTAGCTGATGCTTTGGCATTGACTGTAGAAGATGTGGAAGCGATCGCCATAAATCTCTGATACGATGACGCAAATAAAATTAACGTTCGGTTAATTACAACCAATTACCAACAAGAACATAAGCCGCCCAATACCCCGGACGGCTGTAGTTTGGATATTTTTGTAATAGCATTAATTGAGCGCGGCGCAGGGCTTGAGCTTTTGTAATTTTGGCAGAAACTAACTGATGATAAAACTCACCAACTAAAATTGCAGTGGAGCGATCGCCGACATTCCATAGACTTGCCATTGTACTCCTTGCACCTGCACGCACAGCAACCCCAGCTAAACCCAGTGTTGCCCGATTGTCTCCTTCTGCTGTCTGACAAGCACTCAAGACGAGAAGTTCTAAGGCTTGTGATTGTGTTTCGTCTCGACGGCGTAACAGCAAATCCAAGTCACTGACATTAATTGGGCCATCTGTTGCCAAAATAAATGTATCTTCAGAACGAGAACTAAATTGTCCGTGAGTTGCTAAGTGAACAACATTAAATGGAATAGAACTAATTTTTCCTTCTAATGCCTTACTAGTGAAATCTCTATCTAAAAGTTTTGTAGTTGCTATCCCTGCTTTTGCAATTAAGTCAAACTCAAATTTAATTTCTGGTAAAGGCGGAAATTGTCGAAATTTCGATGGCGGTTCTACCAATCCGACCGCCAAAACTTGCAATTTTTCTTGTGCTAAAGACTTGGGCTTTTGTAATTGCAATCCTAGATTTAAAGCAACAGCATATTTTTCAACTAAATACTGTTTTCCGTCATATAATGCTGCCATCGGCACATTTCGTAATGCACCATCCAGAACAAATACTAAAGTATCGATATTGCTACGTTCTAACTCAGACTCAATTGGTTGAATCAGCCAACCATATACTTGCCCAGAAAGAGTTTGTACTTCCTCAATTCTGTCTGGTTCAGTCAAATAATCTCGCAGTTGTCCTAAAGTTTTTTCGACTTCCGTTTGAGATTTATTTACCGAATAACGTCGCAGAGATTTTTTAGGGACTTTGACGATAATTTGTAATTGTTCTGGCAAAATAATCGGATAAATAACAGCAGTTGTAGGATTATCTTGGTCTACAACTTCATCTAGCACAACATTTGTAACATTTAAGCAAGCTTCCCGAAAAAAGTTATCTAAATCTGCTAATTGGAGTGCTTCAATTTGCTGACGTGCCTTATCTAATGTTTGTTCTGTGAGTTGATTTCCCTGGGATAAAAGCAATGCTACTGATTCACGATAAACAGGTTCTATGCTTTCCTTAAATGAAAATTGTACATCTCGATTCAGTGCTACAAGGTCATTTCTTAAAGCCTGTAATTGATTAACAGCAGCATCATAGGCTGCAATTGCTTTTTTAGTATCTCCCTGCTGTTTGAACAAACGTCCTAGTTGCCAATACCAGTTGTAGGCGATATCTGGTGCATTCACAGATTCAGCTAAAGTCAGTGCTTGCTGTGTTAGCTTCTGGGCATTTAACCATTGTCCATCGCCCTCATACAAGTTACCTAGAGTCCCGATGGCGTAAGATTCTGCTCGTCTGTCGCCGAGTGTTTTTGCTAGTTTGACTGCCGTAGCAAGTATTTTAGCAGCAGATTCCTTGTCTGTTACCTGATTGTTTAATACTTTCATCGAGCTTTGAGCAAAATGAATTCTAGCATAAACCGCTACTTGAGAAAGCGGTAAATTATCTAATTCTACGGGGATTTTTCGGAGCAAGGGTTGTGCAATTGTCCACTGCTGTGTATTCAATAGAACAGTCAGAAGATTGATTTGGGCTTGGACTTTGGTGAGTGGTGAAGGAGTTTTAGCGATCGCTTGTTGATAAAAGGCGATCGCATTTTCGTAATCCTGTACAATTCTAGAAGTATTGCCCAGACTCAGTAATGTTGCACTGATTTCTGCCAGAGATTGCAATTTTTCGGCAGTTTGTAAGCTTTGTTGGAGGACTTGACGCGATTGTGCTAAATCTCCAGTTAATTGGAGTGCATCTCCAAGCGATCGCAATTCTACAGCTTTAGTCAAAGAATCTGGCTGAAATTGTAAATTTTGATTTACTTGAATCAACATTGTTAAAGCACGACGATAAAATCCCAGTATCTGCAATGCCTGTGCTTGATTAATGTGACTGCGATTAATGCCGCTAAAATCGCTAATTTCTGCATACTTGACCTCAGTTTGTTGCCAAGTTTCTAATGCTTCTTGAGACTCTCCTTGATTCAGTTGCACACTTCCTAGAATTTCCAGTGTTTGAGCAAAAACTTGTAAGTGTTGTTTTGAATTTTGATTACCTAGCAATTTCAAACTGTCGTTAATTGCTATAGTTGCTTCAGCAAACATGCCACGTTGTTGGTAAACCAAAGCAAGATTACTAAGTGTTACTGCCTGCCGAAGTTTGTCCCCTAGTAATTGATATTGTTGAGATACCCTTTGCAATAGCTTTTGCGCTTCTATTAATCGCCCTGCTTCATAAAGAATTTTTCCTTGTTGCAGTGAATCTTTTAAATCTGATTTTGAACTAGACAAATACTGATCTGGCAAATCAATTGCATTAGATGGTTTGAAGACAGGTAAAAAAATAACAAAAACAAATAATGTTAGCAGGAATAATATAGAGTAACTAGACAAGGCAACAACGTTAAATATTCTATTTTTTCGTTGTTTAATTAAAATTGCGATCGACTTGCCACCCAAAAAAAATTTCAAGCTGCGGATAATTGCAATTAAAAACCAAAAATATCGGGTCATTATTTTAATTAATATTGAATATCTTACATATTAAGTGGCTGCTTAGCATACCACAACAGCAACCTGAACAAGTAAATATGTTACGTTAATTATCAAAACGTATTTAGTGTAATGAAAGCTATGAAATTATCAGATTTATCGACAGAAACTCTAGAAAAAATTAAGTTAGTTAGGTGGGATAGAATTATTGAGAAACATGAAGGACCAGAAGATTGGGAATCGGTTTTAAGATACGACCAGCCAGAATTTTTTGAAGTAGAAGGGTGTCCAATATTATTACCTGTAGATATATCACATCACCCTAATATCACTATACTACGTTGTATTTGGAGTGCTGATAGAAATTCTGTAACACTCTTCCTATCTGATACTACCTACGATGACGATCCCTTTTTTTCCGGATTTCTCGCAGTGTGCGATCGCCTGAACAATGCAGCAAATATAAAGTTAGTTGAAGGCTAGAAAGTGGTTAGCTTAAAAATTTATTTTAGTCATCTAAATAAATAAGTAGGTAAGCATGAATAATGTGGTAATGTAAGCTTGAACTGTTAGTTTTATTAAAATGAATAAAAGAATAATTGGCTTATTACTTATAATCAGAGCTTTAACACCTTTCATTCTTTTATTTATTATAATTTTTAGTGGATATTTAATTATCAATGATTTAGAACAAGATTTAAAGCTGCAAATAGATATTGTAAGAAATTCTATAATTAATACTAAAAAAAGTTTGGATAATGTCAAAGGTGGTATTTCTGAGATTACTAGCTCATTTGCTGTAGTTAGTAGTACTTTATCATCAGCACTTAAACCTATAGATGATGCTTTTGATACAATTAATTCGGGTTTAGAAAAATTCGGTATTAATGGTATAGGTATAGATTTAAATCTTAGTAATATTTTTGATCCGTTATTTACACCTTTAAAGAATGTCAAAGAAGGTGTAGATACTTTGACCAAAAGTATTGACGAAGTTTTTAAACCTATAAAAAATTCTGTTTCTATTTTGCAAAAGGATTTGATAAAATGGATACAGGATATGATTATATTAGTTATAATTATTTTTTTATTACTCTTAAATTATTTTGTATCACCTTTAATATCCAATATGAAAGAAGGTATTGAATTATTATTTAATAGAAGGGATGTTGGCAAATAAATATTACTAAAATCAAATCTATTTTTTTCAAGACTTACGACGCAACTGGCATAAGCAATGGCGCGCCGAGCGCCTAAAAACTAAGCCATTGACATAGCAATATCCGGACGTTTTAGTTGCTCGATTAAATAATTAGAAAGCAGATTATGCTTGATTTGATAAATAGTTTGACCGGTTTTATAGGCTAAATTTTTTAGCCTCAGCCAAACTAACATTGCACAAGCAATGTGATTTCTCTGAAGACGGGCTTGACGACATTGACATGATTCAATGCCAGTTAATTGTTTTATTTACCTGTGAACAGGAATCTATTTTCCAACGGTTCTTACACACTTTTTGTGTAACATCTGTGGAACTTTGAGATATATCATTTGTTGCGACATAATCCGTTCTATCGGTAGAGATAGTAACCCGGAATAGTTTCACTTTTTTTATCAGCAGGGAATGCTTTAATTTTTATGATTTTACCACATTCTAAGTCATCACTGCTCCATGATAATGATTCAATACTTTTATATTTTTCTTTGCCAAAAGTATCATCAACTAAACGATTAGTCTTTAAAATACAATAAAAAATTTTATCTAGACTATAGCGGTTCCCATTCATATGCGGTACAACATTATATCGCAAGGTGTAGGGGCACGGCAGTGCCGTGCCCTTACGCGTGTACCTCACGTAAACGAGAACCGCTATATCGATATAAAGCATTAAATTATTGACTGCATACCAAGTATCCATTAGCACTGTATCGAAAGGCAGAAGCTTTTGATATACAGTTAATCTCCTATTTGGTTGGAACTGCCGTCAAAGTTTCCATCCTCGTAAATACCTGAAAACGGCTGTAAAATTCAGTCTGTGGTATGCCTGAAGATACAAGCTTTTGGCAGTAGTTTATGTGATTCTCAATTGGGAAAGTAGTTATCTTTTTATCAGGGATTATGCCGCAATACTTTGGACAATTGCACACAACTGAGCCGGCTTGGTCAATTCTGGGAGCAGTACAAGCAATACAACAAGACGATCGCCATATCCTTTTAAAATGCGGCAATCCCTGTCTGAAAATTAGCATTCTAGCACCGAACTTAATTCGGGTACGGATGACCCCAACAGGTGAATTTTTACCCAGGCGATCGTGGGCAGTGGCACAGGCGGATGAAGAATGGTCTAAAGTGCCGTTTCAGGTACACGAAAAAGCAGAGACTATAAAAATTACAACTGAGCAATTGTCTGTTGTCATCTCCCGCAATCCTTGTCGTATCAAGTGCTTCGACTCAGCAGGACAGCCCTTTGCCCAGGACGCAGACATGGGGATGGGGTGGCGCACTGGTACTGTTGCTGGGTGGAAACGCATAGAAACCGACGAACATTTTTATGGTTTCGGTGAACCCACTGGCTTGCTAGATCAGCGATCGCAAGTGAGAACCAACTGGACATCTGATGCGCTTGATTACGGGATTTTAACAGACAGCATGTATCAGGCGATTCCCTTTTTTATCGCCTTGCGTCCGGGATTAGGCTACGGACTTTTTTTCAATACTACTTTTTGGAGCCGATTCGATCTCGGCGCCCAGCAGCCTGGAGTCTGGGGGATGGAAACTCAAGGCAGTGAACTAGATTACTACATTATTTATGGGCCAGAACCCGCAAAAATTCTCCAGACGTACACCCAGCTAACCGGACGAATGCCCTTACCACCTCGATGGTCATTAGGTTACCACCAGTGTCGCTGGAGTTATGAATCACAAGATATAGTACAAAAACTGGCGCATGAATTTCGTCAGCGGCAAATTCCCTGTGATGTGATCCATTTAGATATTGACTATATGAACGGCTACAGGGTTTTTACCTGGAGTCCCAAACGATTTGCTAATCCGAAAGAATTAATCCAAAATCTCAAAGAAGATGGCTTTAAACTAGCAACAATTGTTGATCCAGGGGTCAAGTACGAGCCAGAGGCAGATTACAAAGTCTTTGATGAGGGATTAAAGAACGATTATTTTATCCGTAAAACCAATGGCCAGCTATTTCACGGCTATGTTTGGCCTGACAAAGCTGTGTTTGCTGATTATCTGCGGCAAGAAGTTCGAGATTGGTGGGGAAGTTTACTAAAGAGCCTAACTGAGGTTGGTGTTGCCGGCATCTGGAATGACATGAATGAACCGGCACTAGACGATCGCCCATTTGGTGACCCTGGTAACAAAATTTCCTTTCCCCTTGATGCAGTCCAAGGGCCAAGTGATGAGAGAACTACCCACGCTGAAACCCATAATGTGTATGGGCTAATGATGGCACAGGCATCTTATCAGGCACTTGCAAAATCCCGCCCGACAGAACGCTCTTTTTTCTTAACACGCTCCGGATTCGCTGGTATTCAGCGTTGGTCAGCAGTATGGACAGGAGACAATCAATCTCTGTGGGAACACTTAGAAATGTCCATACCAATGCTGTGTAATCTGGGGTTGTCAGGCATTGGCTTTGTGGGCGCTGATATTGGGGGGTTTGCGGGGAATGCGACGGCGGAATTATTTGCTCGTTGGATGCAGCTAGGAATGCTTTATCCCTTGATGCGGGCACATTCAGCATTAACCACAGCACAACATGAACCTTGGACATTTGGCGATCGCGTTGAAAAAATTTGCCGCGAATATATTCAACTCCGTTATCGATTACTGCCCTACATTTACACCCTTTTCTGGGAAGCTGCAACCACTGGCGCACCAATTCTGCGCCCCCTGCTTTATCATTTTCCCAATGATCCCACGACTTTCGCCACCGCAGACCAAGTAATGCTTGGTTCATCATTACTCGCAGCACCAATTTATCGCCCCGGTGTTGAACATCGTGCTGTATATTTACCTCAAGGTCGCTGGTATGACTGGTGGAGTGGTGAGGCTTTTACAGGGCCAACCCACATCTTGGCACACGCACCACTTGAGAAAATGCCATTATACGTCCGTGGTGGCTCCATTATTCCCATGATACCAGTCATGCAATACGTAGATGAACGTCCCATAGACCAAATGAGGCTACGGATTTGGAAGGGCGTAGGTGAATTTACCCTTTATGAAGATGACGGTCATACATTTGAGTATAAAACAGGAGCCTTTTGCACAACAACTTACCGCGTTTATTTACAAGGTGAACAAACCATTGTTGAAATTGAAGCCAGAGAAGGAGAGTTTTCACCTGCAACGCGTGAAATTATTGTGGAGTTAGTCGGCGTTGGCGAACAGAGTTTTATTGATGATGGCACGGCACATCAGTTAAAGTTCTCTATTTAATTTTACCTTCCTCAGTGATGAGTCCAGAGTAAATTAAAACGGGTAGGGGCACAACATGTTGTGCCCCTACAATTATCTGCACCTCATAATCACGTCCGGTTAAACACTTATTATTAAGGCAGCAGGGGCAGAGGGGAAGGGGAGACAACATACCCCATACCCAATGCCCTAAGCTATGGTCACATCTGGTGATAGGTAAACATCTTGAATGGCGTGAAATAACTTCACACCTTCTTCAAAGGGGCGCTGGAATGTCTTACGTCCAGAAATTAATCCCGAACCACCAGCGCGTTTGTTAATGACGGCGGTGCGAACTGCTTCGGCGAAGTCATTTTTGCTGGTGGCGCCACCAGAATTAATCAGCCCCGCACGTCCAGAGTAGCAATTAAGTACTTGGTAACGAGTCAAATCAATTGGGTGGTCTGTTGTTAATTCTGTGTAAACTCGTTCGTCGGTTTTGCCGTAACTCTTACCAGTAGCTTTGACAACTGCTCCATAACCATTGTTACACTCTGGTAACTTTTGTTTAATGATGTCGGCTTCAATGGTTACACCTAAATGATTTGCTTGTCCGGTGAGGTCGGCTGCAAGGTGGTAATCTTTATCTTGTTTAAAAGCGTTGTTCCGCAGATAGCACCAGAGAATAGTCGCCATGCCTAATTCATGGGCGCGTTTAAAGGCTTGGCTGATTTCTCGAATTTGCCTGGTAGACTGGTCTGAACCAAAGTAAATTGTTGCACCAACCGCAGCCGCGCCTAAATTCCAAGCTTGTTCGACATCAGCAAACAATACCTGGTCAAATTGATTGGGGAAGGTGAGCAATTCGTTGTGATTGATTTTGACAATAAAGGGAATCTTATGGGCATATTTCCGTGATACGATACCCAATACTCCCAAAGTGCTAGCAACAGCATTGCATTCTGCGGCGATCGCTAACTTGACAATATTTTCTGGGTCAAAGTAAATCGGATTCGGCGCAAAAGAGGCAGCGGCGGAATGTTCGATGCCTTGGTCTACCGGGAGAATAGACAGATAGCCTGTGTTTGCCAAACGACCAGTAGAATAGAGTAACTGAAGATTACGCAATACTTGAGGATTGCGATCGCTATTAATCCAAACTCGATCTACAAAATCCGGCCCTGGCAAATGTAATAAATCCTGAGAAACCTTTGCTTTGTAAGTAAGCAGGTCTTCTGCCTCTTTACCTAGCAATGACTCGATAGAATTAGTCTCTATGAGCGTTGTAGTCATAGCGTTTTCCTCAAAAGTTGAGCAAATGACCTTGCCTTTAAGATAGCATTTTGGTGAGAATGGGCTACGCCCCGCTGCGCTAACAGAATCCAGGAGTCAGGAGTCAGAATAGTTAAATAATTCCGAATAAGATTTGATCAATCAATATAGCGATCGTAAGAGATTCTGACTCCTGAATTCATAAATCTAGTATTGCCATAGGTGAAAATTTGAAAGACATTTTCTCTCTATTGTGGTAAAAATCATTAATAATAGAATAAATAAACGCCATGAGTAAGTTTCAAATCAATATCGACTTCAGCAATATAGATTTAGCTGCCCTAGAGACAGAAGAGGATTTTGAAAGAGAGGCAAAAATATTACTGCCAAAGGTACTGGTAAAACTAGGTGAAAGTGTCGGCGAAAAAACATGGGAAGAATTACAGCAAAAACTCGCAGGTTCTGGAGGTAAACTCAAATCTTCTCCAAGCGAGAAACGTCGGTTTATTCAAGAAACAGGAAGAACTTATCAACGAAATGCCAGCAACAGAGAAAAGCAAGAGTTACAGGTATATATAGTAGAGCAATTACGCCAGCACAAGCAGCAAAATTATAGGTAATACCATTTTCAAAAAATATAGCGACAGATGGATAGCCAAAAGCAATTACTACTAATTATTTCACAATTTAAAATCTAAAATCCAAAATTGTATAGTGAAACTCCAAGGGTGCTTTAGCTACAGTGTTTTCAGTTTACAATATACCAAATACCATCATTGCCTTTGGATAAAATATGATATTTTTTCTCAATCAATTCTAAAATCTTGGGAAACTCTTCTTTAATGAGAGTTTGATAATCATCACTAATAAATATATAAGGAGGCTTGGATAAATCTAACTCTTGTAGAAGTTGCGGCCATTGGTCAGATACAAAAAGTTCAAGTGACCATGCATTTAGTGATGTTGCTTGAGTCCGACCAGATAAGTAGTAAATAGACGGGTCGCCAGCAACAAAAATCTCACCAGGCAAACTTCCTGCTTGAGAGAGAAATTTCACCTCTGAACGAAGCGATGTATAGTCTTCTCTAAATACAGTTTGATATTTCAATCGTGTATCTTCAGTTAAGGCAAAATTATTCTTAATTAGAGCAACACTCTTGAATTGAAAATTTAATAATAAAGGTAATAAAAACAAAAATGACACTAGAATCTTAATTAGTGGGGAACTCAGTTGCTTGAAAGGCTGCCATAATATATCTAAACCTTTAGTTGCTAAAATCCCTGTAGGTACAAATAATAGTAAATAATGGTAACCCCAGAGTGACCTAGTTTGTATAAAAATAACACCCAGCCCCAAAACAAACCAAACAACAAGTAGCAAAGTCAATAAATTCTTATCTTTACGCAAGGAAACATTGACTGCAACAGTAGCAATTAAAACTAAACTGACAAAATTCTTTAAGAACCATGCTGTTCCAAAAAGTAACTTAGATAAATTAAATTTACCATTGGCAACCACTTGACCTGGATATACAAAAAATGTCTTATATACAATTGCTAAACTATTCGTCTCAGCAAAGTAACTGAAAACAACTAGAATAGGAGAGATAATTCCTATAAAAATTGGCAAACAAATTTCAATAAAGATTTTTGGAAAATTTTGGTGTTTGATGACTAGAGAATGAATCAATAGGGTTAGCCAAAAAGCAACCAATATAGGCAAAAATAGTAATTTAAATATCAGGACAATTCCCCCTATCAAGCCTGAGAATAAAAGTTGAATAAATCTTCGTTTTCCTTCCTGATTAAAAGATTTATAAGTCAGCCAAAGAGATAAAAATAAAGGAAACCCAACTAGCCCTTCTACTTGAGCAAATTGCCGATGATATGAAGAAACATAGTAAGCACCAACGGTTAATAAAGGTACTAAACTTGCTATGATCTGATGCCGAAAATAGCTTTTTAGAGTCAGTTGCAATATTACTGCGAAAAGCATCATATAAATAAGTTCACAGATATGAATGCCAATCTCATTAAAACCAAATAAAGTTCCTGCTAAGAAATAAAAGTAATAAATTCCAGGTTGCTTTAAATCCCAAAAATCTCGATAGAGTACCTTTCCTTGTTGCATTTCCACAGCACCTGTTGTAAATAGTGCTTGATCTCCTGCAAATGGAAAAGGTACATGTATTAAAGCAATTATGAAAACAAAAAGCAAAACTAAAAGGTCAACTTTAGTTAATTTAGGAATATTAATCACGAAAAATTTACTCCCATTGAAGAAATATAATTTTGTCAAGCCAATTCATATTGATTTATGCAAGAGGTATTATCTCAGACAACAAGCAAAAGCGATGTCTACGACGGGCTACGCCTACGCTCCTACGTTTGAGACTGTGAAAATTTAAACCTTTGCAGCTAATATTACTTGATTTATAAGAAACGCTTAAGTTTTTCTTGCAAATGTATAAGCAGTTGCAGCAAACGCTTAATACTTTGCAACAAATACTATTCTCAATTTTACTATTGTAGGACGGACACCATAGAAAGGATTGAGCGTTTTATTGTGTAGTATATAAAAGAGCGCTTAAAAGTCCTCAGTCAAAAAACTGGCATGGTTGCAGACCACAGCATAGATTTTCAAACGTATCTAGAATCTCTCAGCGAGGACGAGACATATAGAGATTGGCAAGATTTATACACGCCAACTGATGCCATAGACCGTCAAAGACTTGAACCCAAAAAATTGGGCAGACGCTTAGATTTTAGTCCGATGATGCAAACAGTACCACAGCAACCAGAAGGTGAAGCACCAGACAGAGAAAAAATTGAACGGTTGAATATCCTCGAAGGCTTACGGAAGTACGCACCCGTCCATGTATTGCTAGTAGGAAAACCGGGTTCAGGGAAATCTACAGCTTTAGAGCGTTTGTTGTGGGAAGAAGCTCAAAAGGGGAAACAAAGAGAACCAAATCAGAAAATTCCCGTGCTAGTGGAGTTAAGACGCTACAAAACTTCGGTGCTGGATTTAATTCGAGACTTTTTGACTCGCCATAATTTAAACCTCAACACGAGAGAGATTGAAAATCTACTGTTTACAGAGCGATTTTTGTTACTTGTAGACGGTTTGAATGAATTACCCAACGATGAAGCTAGACGAGATTTAGACGGATTTCGGCAGAAATACCGCCGAGTCACGCCGATGATTTTTACTACGCGGTATTTGGGGGTGGGGGGTGATTTAGGTATTGAAAAAAAACTGGAAATGCAACCCCTCACAGAACCGCAGATGCAGCATTTTGTCCGCGCCTATTCAGAGGTGGGTGATGAAATGCTGCGACAGTTGGCTGGACGCTTGCGAGAATTGGCGGAAACGCCGCTGTTATTGTGGATGCTGTGTGAGATATTTGACTCTGCTAAACAAATTCCTACTAGTTTAGGTGAGTTGTTTCGTTTGTTCTCTGGAGAGTATCACAAACTCAAGGGAGATGTACCAATTGCTGAAGGGTTACGTAACTGGCAGGCTGATTTATTGCAGCATCTAGCATTTGTCATGATGCAAGGCGACAATTCGACTGAGTTGCGATTAACTATTTCTAAACAGGAAGCTAGGAATGTTTTAGCAACATTTTTACAGAACAAAGTAGCTTTTAGTGATGATTGTGCAAGACGCTGGCTAGAAGATTTGCTCAAGTATCACTTAATTCAATTGCGAACAGACGACCAGATTGAATTTCGCCACCAGCTGATTCAGGAATACTACGCCGCAGAATTTCTACTCCCACAGCTTGATAATGTTAGTGATGAGAAACTGAAACGGGATTATTTAAATTATTTGAAGTGGACAGAACCCGTGGCGTTGATGTTGGGGTTGGTGAATGAGAAAGAGCAAGCGGTGCGAATAATGAAGTTAGCCTTAGATGTGGATTTAAAGTTAGGTGCAAGGTTGGCAGGAGAGGTAAAGCGGGAGTATCAGAAAAAAACAGTCGATTTAATTTTAGAGTTAGACATTCATAAATTACTTAAAGTTGAGTTTTTGGGTATCACTCACTCTGAATATACCGTTACTTTTTTAAGTAATTCGTTGCAGCATGAAGATTCCGCTGTTCGTTGGAGAGCCGCAGAGGCATTAGGAGAAATCGGCAACCAAGAAGCTGTATCTGCCTTAATTGATGCTTTGCAGGATGAAGATTCCGCTGTTCGTTGGAGAGCCGCAGAGGCGTTAGGAAAAATCGGCAACCAAGAAGCTGTATCTGCCTTAATTAATGCTTTGCACCATAAAGATGAGTCTGTTCGTTCGAGTGCCGCAGAGGCGTTAGGAAAAATCGGCAACCAAGAAGCTGTATCTGCCTTAATTAATGCTTTGCACCATAAAGATGAGTCTGTTCGTTCGAGTGCCGCAGAGGCGTTAGGAAAAATCGGCAACCAAGAAGCTGTATCTGCCTTAATTGATGCTTTGCAGCATGAAGATTCCGGTGTTCGTTGGAGAGCCGCAGAGGCGTTAGGAAAAATCGGCAACCAAGAAGCTGTATCTGCCTTAATTCAAGAAGCTGTATCTGCCTTAATTAATGCTTTGCAGCATAAAGATGAGTCTGTTCGTTCGAGTGCCGCACAGGCGTTAGGAAAAATCAGCAACCAAGAAGCTGTATCTGCCTTAATTAATGCTTTGCAGGATGAAGATGAGTCTGTTCGTTGGAGAGCCGCAGAGGCGTTAGGAGAAATCGGCAACCAAGAAGCTGTATCTGCCTTAATTAATGCTTTGCAGCATGAAGATGAGTTTGTTCGTTGTAGAGCCGCAGAGGCGTTAGGAGAAATCGGCAACCAAGAAGCTGTATCTGCCTTAATTAAAGCTTTACAGGATAAACATTCCTCTGTTCGTTCGAGTGCCGCAGAGGCGTTAGGAAAAATCAGCAGCCAAGAAGCTGTATCTGCCTTAATTAATGCTTTGCAGGATGAAGATTACTCTGTTCGTTGGAGAGCCGCAGAGGCGTTAGGAAAAATCGGCAACCAAGAAGCTGTATCTGCCTTAATTAATGCTTTGCAGGATAAATATTCCTTTGTTCGTTGGAGAGCCGCAGAGGCGTTAGGAAAAATCGGCAACCAAGAAGCTGTATCTGCCTTAATTCAAGAAGCTGTATCTGCCTTAATTAATGCTTTGCAGCATGAAAATGAGTCTGTTCGTTCGAGTGCCGCACAGGCGTTAGGAAAAATCAGCAACCAAGAAGCTGTATCTGCCTTAATTAATGCTTTGCAGGATGAAGATGAATCTGTTCGTTGGAGAGCCGCAGAGGCGTTAGGAGAAATCGGCAACCAAGAAGCTGTATCTGCCTTAATTAATGCTTTGCAGGATGAAGATTAATTTGTTCGTTGTAGAGCCGCAGAGGCGTTAGGAAAAATCGGCAACCAAGAAGCTGTATCTGCCTTAATTAATGCTTTGCACGATGAAGATTTATTTGTTCATTGGAGTACCGCACAGGCGTTAGGGAAAATTGCTGGCTCTGAAGTTTTGCATCATATCTGGGAAATACAATTAAAAACTCCCTCACAAAATAAAAGCAATGCAATTTCTAAAATTCAAGAGCGGTGCAAATTTTATAACTATAAAGTTTGTGATTCTGTCTTGAATGAGGAAACAAACAACGCCGATCCTTTAACTGGTTTTATAAACACACTTAATCAAACACTCAAAAATATGTCAGAAAAATCTCCAGTTCAAATGAATTTTCATGCACCTATTACTGGCAGCAATGTTGCTGGTAATGTGGAAGGTAATAACATTAACACTCAAAACAATTACACCTCTACACAAGATATTGCTAATTTAAAAACTGTGCTTCAGCAGTTACTTGAGAAAATGGAGCAGGATAAACCGACTGTAATCGATGCTCAACCTATTGTTAATCAAGCTGTTGAGAGTCATCCAGTACTTAAAAATAGGCAAGCGATTGAGCAAGTTATCAAAAATAATCCAATGCTCAAAGTACGTTTGCAAAGAGTAATGACAGCAGTAGGTATTGAGACAATAAAGATTTTATTTGCTCCTGCTGGTATTCCGATTGAAGCGATTAGGGCTTGGAATGAACCTAGCTAGACGTACCCTCCTATTCCTGTTTCACTTTAAGAGGATGTTTTAAAAGTTCTTTGGTCGGTAGCAAAACGTTTTAGATCCCCCTAAATCGCCCGATAAATTGGGGGACTTTGATTCCGGCTTCCCCCTTTTTAAGGCTACAGTGTACACACAAGTCGAATTACCCCCCTTAATCCCCCCTTTGAAAGGGGGGAAACAGGAAATCTAGTTCCCTCCCCTTTACAAGGGGAGGGTTAGGGTGGGGTAAAAATGACACGAAAACTCAGTGAGTAAACTATTTCAGACTTGTCTATTTCTTCAACTGCTGCACAAACGCATTATGTTCCGCTGACTTCAACCCGGCTTGCACCACCTCTAACACTCGCACCATCTGATTGTTTAACAGCGCCTCCACCGCTAACCACAAACCTGGAAATACCTGAGAGCGAATAATTCCATCTGCACCTGGAGATACCAATTGATAGTCGCCATCAACTAGGCAAAACCATTCAATTTGATTCTCGTAAGATTGCCAGATTACGTACTCCAACACCCCATTACGGCGATAAACTTGCTTTTTGCTGCCTCTATCGATCGCCACGCTACTCGCTGCAATTTCAACAATCAATTCGGGAGATCCTTCAATGTAACCGTCGCTGCTTAAACGAGTTTGTCCGCCTGCGTCTGGTTCAATAAACAGCACTGCATCTGGCTGAGGTTCATTGTCTAAATCTAATCTGACGGTTGGTTCAACGCTTAAGTCAACGCCGGGAGTCAGTGATTGGTAGACACCTAACCAAGTTATCACCCGACTGTGGGGTTTGCCATGTTGCTCATGTCTTAAAGGAGATGCCACGTAAACGATTCCTTCGATCAGTTCTGCTTTCTTGATATGGGGTGCAGCCGCATAACGCCGTTCAAATTCAGGGCGAGTTAAGCGATCGCCACTTTCAAGCGGAGGCAGATGTCTCTGGGTTGAGTACTCTCTAACCATTTGCCAATCCTTGGAGTTGCCGGATACTTTTGACTTTAGCAAACCTCAGTTATCAGTTAGGAGTTCTTGATTTGCTGCTTTCCTCAAATTCCAAAAATCAAAAAACGTAATGTTAATTGTCATCGTGTGTTCTTGTGTGCGATGGTGTACTCACCCAGGTAGGCATCGCCAATAATTGATGCTGCATAACAGAGGCCAACTAGCTATCATTAGCTAAGTGGTATGCCAGATACATCTACAGCAATACCATTTAGTTAGCAGTCTTTGATCGGCTGCTGACACCCGCACCCATAAAAATTAGTTTGATCCACTTTCTATTCCCTACTCTCTATTTTGATAACCATTACCTAAAAGCACTTTAACTAGGTACGGGGTGCAAAAAATACAAAAAATTCTTCAAGGATTAAGATTAAGGATAAGGCTATGGCAACCGAACAGTTGACTAGAGACAATGACAATCTAGATTTAAACCAGCTACTGAGAACGCTGACGGCTGTCAAGCACGGTGACTTCTCGGCTCGGATGCCCTTAGACCATACTGGTGTAGCTGGTAAAATAGCTGATACGCTCAATGATATAATCGATCAAAATCAGCGGATGGCGACGGAGTTACAGCGGATTGGTAATGTCGTCGGCAAAGAAGGCAAGATAGCCGATCGCGCCTCTTTAGGAGATGTTCGCGGTTCGTGGTCAGATTGTGTAACTTCTGTCAATACTTTAATTACAGATTTAGTCCAACCCACAGCAGAAACAACTCGTGTAATTCGGGCTGTGGCTAATGGCGACTTATCCCAAACCATTGCTACAGAAATTGAGGGCAGACCTCTGCAAGGTGAGTTTCTCCAAACTGCCAATATTGTCAACACGATGGTAGACCGGCTCGGTTCCTTTGCTTCGGAAGTGACGCGGGTTGCTCGTGAGGTGGGTACTGAAGGTAAACTCGGTGTTCAAGCCCAAGTGCGTGGTGTGGCTGGCACTTGGAAGGATTTGACTGACAATGTGAACTTGATGGCGGGAAATTTGACTGGGCAAGTTCGTAACATTGCCGAAGTTGCCACAGCGATCGCCAATGGTGACCTCTCCAAAAAAATCACCGTTGATGTCAAGGGCGAAATTCTGGAACTGAAAAACACCGTTAACACAATGGTGGATCAGCTGAATTCATTTGCATCAGAAGTGACAAGAGTTGCTCGTGAGGTGGGAACGGAAGGTAAGTTGGGCGTCCAAGCCGAAGTTAAAGGAGTGGCTGGTACTTGGAAGGATCTCACAGATAACGTTAATTTAATGGCGGGTAATTTAACTGCCCAAGTCCGCAACATTGCCGAAGTCACCACGGCGGTAGCTAACGGCGATTTGTCGAAGAAAATTACTGTGGATGTGAAAGGCGAAATTTTGGAGTTGAAAAACACCGTTAACATCATGGTGGATCAACTCAATTCCTTTGCCTCGGAAGTTACAAGAGTCGCCCGCGAGGTCGGTGCAGAAGGAAAACTCGGCGGTCAAGCAGAAGTCCGGGGGGTAGCGGGTACCTGGAAGGATCTGACGGATAGCGTCAATTTTATGGCGGGAAGCTTGACGGCGCAGGTGCGGAATATTGCCGAAGTGACTACGGCGGTGGCTAATGGCGATTTATCCAAGAAAATCACCGTTGATGTGAAGGGCGAAATTCTGGAACTGAAAAACACCATCAACACAATGGTGGATCAACTCAATTCCTTTGCATCGGAAGTCACGCGGGTTGCCAGGGAAGTGGGAACCGAAGGCAAACTCGGCGTGCAAGCAGAAGTCAGGGGAGTGGCGGGAACTTGGAAAGACTTAACGGATAACGTTAACTTAATGGCGGGGAACTTGACCGGACAGGTGCGAAACATTGCCGAAGTTGCCACAGCGATCGCCAGCGGTGACCTCTCGAAGAAAATCACCGTTGATGTCAGAGGTGAAATTTTGGAGTTGAAGAACACTATCAATATCATGGTGGATCAACTCAGTTCCTTTGCCAGTGAAGTGACGCGGGTTGCTAGGGAAGTGGGAAGTGAAGGCAAACTCGGCGTCCAAGCAGATGTTAAAGGTGTGGCTGGCACGTGGAAAGATTTAACTGACAGCGTAAACTTCATGGCGGGAAGTTTAACGGCACAGGTGCGAAACATTGCAGATGTGACTACGGCTGTGGCAAATGGTGACCTTTCCAAAAAAATCACCGTTGATGTCAAAGGCGAAATTTTGGAGTTGAAAAACACTATTAACACAATGGTGGATCAACTGAGTTCCTTTGCATCGGAAGTTACAAGGGTTGCCAGAGAAGTGGGAACCGAAGGTAAATTGGGCGTGCAAGCAGAAGTCAGGGGAGTGGCTGGCACTTGGAAAGACTTGACCGACAATGTAAACTTAATGGCGGGGAACCTCACCGACCAAGTACGAAACATTGCGGAAGTTGCAACTGCGATCGCCAACGGTGACCTTTCTAAGAAAATTACCGTTGCTGTCAAAGGTGAAATTCTGGAGTTGAAAAACACCATCAATATAATGGTGGATCAACTCAACTCTTTTGCAAGTGAGGTTACAAGGGTTGCACGGGAAGTAGGCAGTGAAGGTAAACTCGGCGTACAAGCAGACGTGCGCGGCGTGGCTGGCACCTGGAAAGATTTAACCGACAGCGTGAATTTCATGGCGGGAAGTTTAACGGCACAGGTGCGAAACATCGCCGCCGTCACAACGGCAGTGGCAAATGGTGACCTCTCGAAGAAAATTTCCGTTGATGTCAAAGGTGAAATTTTGGAGTTGAAAAACACCGTTAACACAATGGTGGATCAACTGAATTCTTTTGCATCGGAAGTAACAAGAGTTGCCCGTGAGGTGGGAACCGAAGGAAAACTCGGCGTCCAAGCAGAAGTTAAAGGCGTAGCCGGGACTTGGAAGGATTTAACCGACAGTGTAAACTTCATGGCGGGAAGCTTGACGGCGCAGGTGCGGAACATCGCCGAAGTGACTACGGCTGTGGCTAACGGCGACCTTTCTAAGAAAATTACCGTCGATGTTAAAGGCGAAATTCTGGAATTGAAAAATACCATCAACACAATGGTGGATCAACTGAATTCCTTTGCATCGGAAGTAACGCGGGTAGCACGGGAAGTGGGAACCGAAGGAAAACTCGGCGTGCAAGCTTACGTCAGAGGAGTTGCCGGCACCTGGAAAGATTTAACCGACAACGTAAACTCAATGGCGGGGAACCTCACCGGACAAGTCCGCAACATCGCGGAAGTTACCAAAGCGGTGGCAAATGGCGACCTCTCGAAGAAAATTACCGTCGATGCCAAAGGCGAAATTTTGGATTTGAAGAATACCACTAATACAATGGTGGATCAACTCAGTTCCTTTGCCAGTGAAGTAACGCGGGTGGCGCGGGAAGTGGGCACCGAAGGCAAGTTGGGGGGACAAGCCCAAGTCCAAGGTGTTGCAGGTACCTGGAAAGATTTAACGGACAACGTAAACTCGATGGCGGGGAACTTAACGGCACAGGTGCGGGGTATTGCCAGAGTTGTGACGGCAGTTGCAAATGGCGACTTGAAACGCAAACTAATGTTAGATGCCAAAGGTGAAATTGAAACCTTGGCAGAAACAATCAACGAAATGATAGATACCCTAGCCACCTTTGCCAATCAGGTAACCACAGTGGCGCGGGAAGTGGGAATTGAAGGCAAGTTAGGCGGACAAGCCAGAGTACCTGGGGCGGCGGGAACTTGGAAAGATTTGACCGATAACGTGAATGAACTGGCTGCTACATTGACAACACAGTTGCGAGCGATCGCGGAAGTTGCTACAGCTGTAACTAAAGGTGATTTAACTCGTTCCATTGCCGTGGAAGCACTAGGGGAAGTTGCCATCCTCAAAGACAACATCAACCAGATGATTGCCAACCTGCGGGAAACAACCCAGAAAAACACCGAACAAGACTGGTTGAAAACTAACCTCGCTAAATTTACCCGAATGCTCCAAGGTCAGCGAGACTTGGAAACCGTATCCAAATTAATTCTCTCAGAACTCGCACCCTTGGTAGGAGCGCAACACGGTGTATTCTATTTAATGGACTCCGGGGACAATAGCACGTATTTGAAACTAATTAGTAGCTACGCCTATCGGGAACGCAAACATCTAGCCAATCGCTTTTTCATGGGTGAAGGTTTGGTGGGACAATGCGCCTTAGAAAAAGAGCGAATTCTGCTCACAGAAGTGCCCACTGACTACATCAAAATTGGCTCCGGCTTAGGAGAAGCCACACCTTTGAATGCCGTAGTCTTACCCGTACTCTTTGAAGGACAAGTCACAGCAGTCATTGAATTAGCATCCTTCCGCCGCTTTAGCGAAATTCACTTGACATTCTTCGACCAACTTACAGAAAGTATAGCGATCGTTTTGAACACGATCGCTGCATCCATGCGAACTGAAGAATTACTCAAGCAATCGCAATCTTTAGCTGAAGAACTCCAAACCCAGCAAAATGAACTCCGAGAAACCAACAAACGCCTAGAACAGCAAGCCCAATCACTCAAAGCCTCGGAAGATTTACTCAAAGGACAGCAAGAAGAACTGCAACAAACCAACGCTGAATTAGAAGAAAAAGCAGAATTGTTGGCTCAGCAAAAGAGAGAAGTCGAGCGTAAAAATCGGGAAATCGAACAAGCAAGAACGTCTTTGGAAGAAAAAGCCGAACAACTCGCCCTCTCTTCAAAATACAAATCAGAGTTTCTTGCCAACATGTCCCACGAATTGCGGACACCCCTGAATAGCTTGTTAATTTTGGCGAAGTTGTTAACAGATAATATTGATGGCAACCTCAGCAACAAACAAATCGAATACAGCCAGACAATTTACTCAGCAGGTACAGATTTATTGGCGTTGATTAATGACATTCTCGACCTTGCCAAAATTGAATCTGGAACCATGTCAATTGAAATGACCCAAATGCCCTTGGTAGATTTGGGCGAACAGATTGAGCGCACCTTCCGACAAATAGCCAACAGCAAACGACTTGCTTTCACAATTGAATTGATTCCCGAATTGCCACTTACTATTTACACAGATGTCAAACGCTTACAACAGGTATTGAAAAATCTCCTCTCCAACGCTTTTAAATTTACAGAACAAGGAGAAGTGCGGTTACAAATTACAGCGGCGAGACAAGGATGGAGTCCCGACCACGAAAGTTTAAATCGCGCTCAGTTGGTCATCGCCTTCTCAGTCAGCGACACAGGCATTGGCATTGCCCCAGAGAAGCAAAAAGTAATTTTCGAGGCATTTCAGCAAGCCGATGGTTCTACCAGTCGGAAATACGGCGGTACAGGATTAGGCTTATCAATTAGCCGCGAAATCGCCCGTCTCTTTGGCGGCGAAATCAAATTAGTTAGTCAACCCGGTGAAGGTAGTACGTTTACATTTTATTTACCACAGGGGGGAGGACGCGGGGAAATAGCACACGGGGACGCAGGGACGCGGGGACGCGCAGAAATGGAGAGAATATTTGAGCAATTCTCCGCCTCACCGCGTCTCCCACTCCCCACTCCCCACTCCCCACTCCCCACTCCCCACTCCTCCCTAAATGACGATCGCACTATCATCGAAACAGGCGATCGCGTATTATTAATTGTCGAAGATGACATTAACTTTGCCCGTATCCTCCTAGATATGGCGCAACAGCATGGATTCAAGGTAATAACTGCCCAAACTGGCACCACAGGCTTGATGCTAGCCCAGCAATTTTTACCTTCAGCCGTTTTGCTAGACATTAGATTGCCAGAAATGGATGGATGGACAGTATTAGACCGTCTCAAACACGACCCCAATACTCGTCATATTCCCGTACACATCATGACCGTTGAGGAAGGCAGACAGCGCGGTTTGCAACTAGGAGCGATCGCATATCTGCAAAAACCATTAACCAGTGAGATAATATCGGCAGCCCTGGGCAAAATCAAAGGTTTTGTCGAACGCCAAGTCAAAAATTTACTGGTAGTGGAAGACGACGACACCCAACGTCATAGCATTGTCGAGTTAATTGGTAACAGCGATGTTGCTACCACCGCCGTAGACACCGGTGCAGCAGCCCTCGAAGCCATCCGCAGCCAGCATTTTGATTGTCTCGTCCTCGATTTAGGGCTACCAGACATGACTGGGTTTGAACTCATCGAGCAAATCAAGCTTTTACCCAACGGCAAATCTCTGCCAATTATTGTCTACACAGGTAGAGAAATTAGCAAAGCTCAAGAAACGGAACTCAGACGGATTGCAGAGACCATTATTATAAAAGATGTGCGATCGCCAGAACGTCTCCTGGATGAAACAGCATTGTTTCTGCACCGAGTCCAAGCGAATTTGCCAGAACCCAAGCGACAAATCCTCGAACAACTCCATTCCAGAGACCACTTGCTCGTCGGCAAAAAAGCGCTAATTGTAGACGACGATATGCGGAATATCTTCGCCCTCACAAGTATGCTGGAACGTTATCAAATCCAGGTATTATATGCTGAAAACGGCAGAGAAGGAATTACTTTGTTAGAAAATACACCCGATATTGATGTCGTTTTAATGGACGTAATGATGCCAGAAATGGACGGTTACGAAACAACGCGCCAAATCCGCCAAAACAATCGCTTTCAATCCTTGCCGATTATTGCACTCACCGCCAAAGCCATGCAAGGCGATCGTGAAAAGTGCATTGAAGCAGGTGCATCAGATTACATTACTAAACCCGTGGATACTGAACAATTACTTTCACTCTTGCGTGTTTGGTTATATCGGTAAAAATAGCAGAAGCAGAGACATAAATTGGTTTGCCTTTGAGGTCGCCAAGGGTTTTAATTGCTCTGTTGGGATGAGCAATGAGACACCAAGGATTTTTGTGAAAAATTGCTGCGACTGTGATTTTAGCAATACCTTGTGCGACGGCGTTCACGGCATCAATACCGTAACCCATGAAGAAATCTACCGCATCCCCCATCAACAATTGAGTACCACTGCCTGCCAACCTGGGGACTGTACAAGCTGTAATCAAGCTGCTAGCAATACAGATAGAACCGTATTGAATAAAATTGCGGCGAGTTAGGCGATGAATTGTTGTTGATGAGGGTGATGACGGATTCATAAAACAGTATGATGCTTTCTCCTATCTACCGTCGTAACTCAATCTAAATGTACATTCTAGAATCAACTTTTGATTCACCAGTGAATAGGGTTGAATTTCGAGAGCGCGTTTAAAAGCTCGGATAGCTTCACTATACTTTCCTAGTGCTGCATAACACAAACCCATGCCATGCAGGGCACCAAAATGTATTGGATTTATCTGCACAACCATCTGACAATCTGCCAGAGATTTTTGATAATCACCAATACTGTAATAGAGGAAAGCCCGGCGATTCCAAGCTTCGGCGAAATCTGGCTGTTCTCTGAGAAGTTCTGTCAGTGCTGTTTCGGCTTCAGGAATTTCACCGGCATCAAGTAACTTTTGACTCCGGTCAATTCTTTCCAGCCCATAAATTCCCTTTTGCTGAAACCAGATTCGCCAGATTTTTCTGGTTGCCTGTTCGCGGACTGTAGCATCGGGATTTTTCAACTCTTCAAGTAAGGAATTGATAGATAAAGAATCCATGAATTTGAGATCAGTGAATATACCTTTCTTTTTACTTTCTCACAAAAATTATCTTCTCAAACATTTTTAAAGTCATCTTTAAATTTACGCAGTTCAATTGCTATTTATGAAATTTCTGTGTTATTTTTTGTATTCGACAATATGACTAATGCCAAACTCGACATTGAGAGTCATAAGTGCTTGTTGGAAAGGATCTCACACTTTTAAAAATAAAAACTGGCTATAGGTAGTTGACAAATCCCTAGTGACTAACAGTTCATAAAAACATTACAAAAAAATTCATTACCATGCCAAAGCAAAACGACGTTTCCAGGCATATTGTTCTCACTTCCCATCCTAGTAGCTTTGGTCTTCAACCAATTCCCATTCAATGGGGGGCAACCGAACCCATGCAACGAGGACCGATTATTGCTACGCTGACCAAGCAAGGACATCGCAATGTGATTGGCACTCATATCATGTCCGGCTAATTAGTTATGATTCCCGAATCTATGCACAAACCCAAAAAGCCTTCCCCTCTGCTCCCCTGCCCCTCTGCCCCTCTGCTGCCTTAATGATAAGTCTTTAACCGGACATGATATTATTTTGGGGTTCAAGAACTTTAAATCAGTATGGAGACTTACTAGCGATTGGTGAAAAATCTACAAATTTCGATAGTGGAAAGTTAGGGATTAAAGTTCTACAAATTCCTGATGGTCAAACTGTTTGTACGAGTATTACCTCGCTTGATTTCAATGGTAATGGACAACTTTTAGTGAGTAGTTATCGAGATGGCACGATCGCAGTATGGCAGCAAAAGAAAGGTTTAGCCTGATGAGTGGAGCAGTGCGATCGCATTTCCGGTATGTGGTTTGTTGATGGACTACTCACCAACAAGTCTAAGAGGATGTTTGAAAAGTCGGCAATTGAGTAAAAAAACTCTCAGGGCGTAAGCTGTTAATAAGTAAACACAACAGCACCACTGAGAGCAATGAGTAAATCATACTCTACCAACCTTACCCAAGACCAATGGGAACTTATTGAACCTTTGATTCCAGCACCATTACCTGGCGGTCGTCCAAGAGAAACGAATATTTGGGAGGTGATGAATGCCATTTTTTATGTTCTGTATGAGGGATGTCGGTGGCGAGCATTACCTGGCGACTTTCCAAACTGGCAAACCGTTTACACATACTTTCGTAACTGGCGCAAGGATGGAACGTGGGTAAGAATGCATGACAGATTACGGGAGTGGAATAGGGTTGCTTCGGAGCGATCGCTAAGCCCCTAGTCACGCTATTGTGGACAGCCAAAGTATTAAAAGTGCAGCAATGGTGAGTGAAGCAGTTGGTTATGATGCGGGTAAAAAGGTTAAGGGACGCAAACGGTTCGTAACAGTAGATACTTTAGGCTTAGTACTACGGGTATTAATTACTGCGGCTAGTGTGGGTGAGCGTGAAGGTGGTAAACAAGTACTCAAAAAGGTCAAACAAATGGAACCTTCTGTATGGCGTCTACATACAATATGGGTAGATGCTGGTTTTGACGGTAACCCATTCATGCAGTGGGTAATGGATTTCTGCCGTTGGATTATACAGGTAGTTATACGACCAAAGGAAGGCAAGAAGTTTGTATTGTTACCCAAGCGCTGGGTAGTCGAGAGAACCTTGGGTTGGCTAACTTGGTGTCGGAGATTGAACAAAGACTACGAGCTATTACCTGAAACCGCAGAGACATTTATATACATTGCTATGATTCGGATTATGGTGCGGCGATTGGCATAAAATCTTACCGTCAAGAACTTTTCAAACATCCTCTAAGTGCTGACTCCAAAATTTGTGTACTAGACCTCTTGCACGAATCACGAAAACAGAGCAAGTTCATAATTACTGGTTTAGATGCCCTTACGGGATTGCTGATTGCGGTGGATAGTGTTCTCAAGGGAAACAGTTAAGAGTTATTCTCTCCCATCTCCCCAGCCCCCAATCCCTAGTTCATCATTTTTGCCTCAATTAACTCCCGTGCAAATGCGATCGCGTCTGTTGGTGTTGATATTTTCCCCTCAGCTTGTGCTATGGCAATTTCTGTCAGCAATTTGCCTACAATTGGCGAAGCGGGAATATCTAGTGCTATAATCAGGTCTTTCCCGCTTACTAGTGGAGTGGGATGAGCGACCAGATCATCGGGGTTGAGGTAGCGGTTGATTAAAGGTGCAAAGACAAGGCAACGCGCTGCATGGGTTCCCTGTGTTGTAGCAACTGCTGTGTTTAGCTGATTGTCGCCAGACATCGCCTCTACCAAATTATCAAATGCTACGGCTAGCACTACCGTGGCAGGAAACACAATATCCGCGTCTTGGAACAAAAAATATTGTTCTCGCAAGGACATATTTGCTACTTTCAGATGGGGTGATAATTTTAGAGCAGTGGTTACACCGCGAACTTCAGCACGACTATAGGTAAGTTCCTGTAATTCTATTTCTGCTAATTCTGGATTTGGGTTGACTAGACTTGCAAGTTTAGCAATGGCTAACCAAGTAGTTTTGATACTATCCCGGACATATGCTTGTAGTTGCACTCCTAGTTGTTGCCAATTTTGGGCGAGTAAAACTGCTGCATTGTCAACAGCTGCTAGTTTATTTAAGCTTTCACGGGTGGCGTTTTTGAAGAAAGGGGTAAGTAAACCATCTTCCCAAGCAGTTGTTATCCAGGGAGTACCTTGAGCATTTGCCAATAGATAACCAATTTCTACCCGAAATCTTTCTGCTGCAACTGTGCTGATATGTGATGCTAAAGAACGAATTGTGGTTTGGGTCGCTGACTCAATAGTAAAATTCAATTGGGCTGCTTGGCGATAAGCTCGCATTAATCGCAAAGGGTCATCTTTGAGATTTGCGGGTGATACCATTCGCAAAATGCCCTGTTGTAAATCTGCATATCCTTGTAGAGGATCGATGATTTCTTGCGTGTGGGGATTATAGGCGATCGCATTTATTGTAAAGTCCCGTCTGTGCAAGTCAACTTCTAAGCTGTCTCCTTCTTGTTGGGCAAAGTCAGCTGTGGCGTGGGGAAAAACCACACGAGCAATTTGTCGTTCTGCATCGAGTAACACAAACCCAGCATTGTAATGATGGGCGATCGCTTTGGCCACCTTTACCGCGTTAGATGGGATAACAAAATCTAGATCCAAGTATTCGCGGGTTCTGCCAAGGATGGCATCCCGTACAGCGCCACCCACCATGTAAGCAGGTTGTGGCAATAACGCCAAGCTAAAAGGCCAATTTTCGGGAGCTAGGGTAGAAGCAATAAAAGAATGCATTTTGATACTCCCACTCGTTTAAGGGGTAGGATTCTTGGTTCATCCAGTCCACTTATCATGATTAGTTTCCTAATCATACTAGAGGTGGATCTGTCCACAAGCTTTTTGCTTCATCTCAGAAGCCAGATCCGGTATGCCCTACCGTACTGTTTCCACCAAAAGCTTTGGTTTTCTGACTTGGTGCTTAAAGATTTTACCCGTGCAAGCATTCCTGCACAGAACCCCCTATCTACAGTTTTCAAGGTGCGATGCCTTTGGCTTGGGGTTTTTTAAGTGGTTGAATACCGTGTCCACTACAGTCAAAATACCACATCAAGCGGTATTTTAATATGTCTAACGCGGAAAACTTTGTAATAAAAATCAACCCAGCAACTAATGAATAACAGTCCGGCTTAAGCTAGATTAACAATAAAGGCCCCTGGAGTTGGTTCTATTATGTGTATTTGCGTGAACTGCCACTATGTAGACAGCTGTCTCACCTATCATGCCGTAGAAGGGCAGCACCAACAACCCCACTTGACGGAAACCCCAGATTTTGAACCGAATGAACCTTCTATCAACGTCAACATCCGTACAAAAGACGATGTGATTGAAATGGAGTGGGATGTTGTTGGGTGTTTGAGCTTTAAGCGAGAAATGGGTAAATGGTCGAAATTGCGTCCTGGTGAATTAGTACCGACTTGAATTTTGGATTTTGCGAAAAGTTCCATTCAGATGGGGTACAACATGATATCGCCAGGTGTAGGGGCACGGCAGTGCCGTGCCCCTACAGGTTTACTTATTACGCTACAGCGCAGCGTTAGTAACGCAGGAGCGTCACTTTTCAAGATAGATTTAGAATTTTAGATTGACTTCTTCACAAGTTTCTCAACTTCTTCTTTTAATGTCAAAAGTAGATCTAGCTTAGTCATTGCTAGCGCCCAGAGACTTTCACAGGTGCTTTGAAGATGAACAAGAGAAGCTTTGCAACCATAGACGGCAATGAAGCTGTTGCTCAAGTCGTCTATCGACTCAATGAAGTAATTGCCATTTACCCAATTACTCCTTCTTCACCAATGGCTGAGTGGGCAGATGCTTGGGCTAGTGAAGGAAAACCTAATATTTGGGGTACTGTTCCCTCGGTGGTAGAGATGCAGAGTGAAGGCGGTGTGGCTGGTGCTGTACATGGTGCTTTGCAAACTGGTTCACTGACAACCACATTTACAGCATCCCAGGGATTATTGTTGATGATCCCCAATATGTACAAAATTGCTGGAGAATTAACACCTACAGTATTTCATATTGCGGCGCGATCGCTAGCCGCACAAGCCCTCTCCATTTTCGGTGACCACAGTGATGTTATGGCAGCCCGTGGTACTGGTTTTGCCATGCTGTGTGCCGCATCGGTGCAAGAAGCACAAGATTTTGCTTTAATCGCCACACGAGCAACCTTAGAATCACGAATACCCTTTCTGCACTTTTTTGATGGCTTTCGTACTTCCCATGAAATTAACAAACTAGAAACTTTAACACCAGATGACTTACGAGAATTCATTCCCGATGAATTAGTATTCGCCCATCGTTCACGCGCCCTCACCCCGGACAAACCAGTTTTGCGCGGTACAACCCAAAACCCTGATGTCTACTTCCAAGCCAGAGAAACTGTCAATCCTTACTATCTTGCTTGTGCAGACATCACCCAGAAAGTCATGGATGAATTTGGCGCGATGACTGGGCGACAATACCAACTATTTGAATACCACGGTCACCGAGCAGCTGAACGAGTTATTGTGCTGATGGGTTCCGGTTGTGAGGCTGTACATGAAATAGTAGATTACCTCAACGCCAGTGGTGAGCAAGTGGGCGTTTTAAAAGTACGGCTATATCGCCCATTTGACGCCAAACGGTTTGTCGCCGCCTTACCAGAAACTACCCGTGCGATCGCAGTTTTAGACCGCACCAAAGAACCAGGCGCATCTGGCGAACCATTGTATTTAGATGTAGTAACTGCTATTCATGAAGCGTGGGAGCAGAGGAGCAGAGGAGAAGAATTGTCCCCTCTGCCCAAAATTGTGGGTGGTCGTTATGGTTTATCTTCTAAAGAATTCACGCCAGCGATGATTCAAGCTGTCTTTGATAACCTGGCTGCGGCTGAACCAAAAAATCATTTTACTATCGGTATTAACGATGATGTCACCCACACCAGCTTGAATTATGACCCCGAATTTAGCATTGAAGCAGACAATATAATCAGAGCTATTTTTTATGGTTTGGGTGCAGATGGGACAGTAGGCGCTAATAAAAACTCAATCAAAATTATTGGCGAAGAAACAAACAATTACGCTCAAGGATATTTTGTTTACGACTCCAAAAAATCAGGGTCAGTCACAGTTTCTCATCTCCGTTTTGGCTCACAATTAATTCACTCGACCTATTTAATCACTAAAGCTAACTTTATCGCCTGTCACCAATGGGAATTTCTCGAAAAATTTCCTATTCTTAAAGACATTGTACCAGGCGGAACATTCTTAGTTAATTCTCCTTATGAAAAGGATGAGATTTGGGATCGTCTGCCACCATCAGTACAAGAGCAAATTATTCAAAAACATCTGAAATTTTATGTAATTAATGCCTATAAAGTAGCCCGTCAAGCAGGCATGGCTGGTAGAATTAATACAGTAATGCAGGTTTGTTTCTTCGCCTTATCGGGTGTATTGCCACGAGAAGAAGCGATCGCTAAAATTAAAAACTCCATCTCTAAGGCTTACGGCAAGAAAGGCGACGAAATTGTACAAATGAACCTGAAAGCCGTAGATACCACATTAGAAAACCTGTACCCAGTCCCCAGTCCCCAGTCCCCAGTCCCCAGTCTCCAATCCCCACTCCCTACTCCCCAATCCCCACTCCCCATCCTAAGTAAAATGATTGCCCGTCAAGGTGATGAACTACCAGTTAGCGCTTTACCAGCAGACGGTACTTATCCCACTGGTACGGCAAAATGGGAAAAGCGTAACATTGCCCAGGAAATACCTGTTTGGGATACAGATGTCTGCATTCAGTGTGGCAAGTGTGTAATGGTGTGCCCTCACAGTGTCATCCGTAGTAAGGTTTACGAACCGCAGCAGTTAGAAAATGCACCACCGACATTTAAAAGTGCTAATGCTAAAGACCACGATTGGCAAGGTTTGAAATACACTATCCAAGTCGCAGCAGAAGATTGTACAGGCTGCGGTATTTGCGTAGATGTTTGTCCGGCGAAGAATAAATCAGAACTACGGCGCAAAGCCATTAATATGGCACCGCAAAGACCATTACGCGAACAAGAACGGGAAAATTGGGATTTCTTTTTAAGTATTCCCAATCCAGATAGAAGCCATCTAAAGCTGACTCATATCAACCAACAGCAAATGCAAGAACCGTTGTTTGAATTTTCTGGGGCTTGCGCTGGTTGTGGTGAGACACCTTATATTAAATTAGCAACGCAGTTATTTGGCGATCGCATGATTGTTGCCAACGCCACAGGTTGTTCTTCTATCTATGGCGGGAATTTACCCACCACCCCCTGGACGCACAATAGCGAAGGACGCGGCCCAGCTTGGTCAAATTCGTTATTTGAAGATAACGCCGAATTTGGACTTGGTTTTCGCATTTCCATTGATAAACAAGCAGAATTCGCCGCTGAATTACTCAAACAACTGACAACAAATGTGGGTCAGGAACTGGTAAATAGTATTCTCAATGCCGAACAAAAAGACGAAGCTGATATTTGGGAACAGCGAGAAAACATAGCGCTGTTAAAACAGAAGTTAGATAAAATTTTGACTACGGAAATAGACTCAAATCTAAAATCTAAAATCCAAAATCTAAAATCGATTGCTGATTATTTAGTAAAAAAGAGTGTTTGGATTATTGGTGGTGATGGCTGGGGTTATGATATCGGCTTTGGAGGACTAGATCACGTCTTAGCCAGTGGACACAACGTTAATATTTTGATTCTTGATACTGAAGTTTATTCCAACACAGGTGGACAAATGTCTAAAGCCACACCCAAAGCAGCTGTAACTAAATTTGCGGCTGGAGGTAAAGCTGCACCTAAAAAAGACTTGGGTTTAATGGCCATGACTTACGGCAATGTTTATATTGCCAGCGTCGCAATGGGCGCACGAGATGAACACACTCTTAAGGCATTCTTGGAAGCCGAAGCTTATCAAGGACCATCATTAATTATTGCCTACAGTCATTGCATTGCCCACGGAATTAATATGAGTACGGCAATGCAAAATCAAAAAGCTGCCGTCGATTCAGGTCAATGGTTACTATATCGATTTAATCCAGACCGGATTCAGCAAGGAGAAAACCCACTACAACTTGATTCACGCACACCAAAGTTACCCCTAGAGCAATATATGTATCTAGAAAACCGCTTTAAAATGTTGACTAAGAGTAACGAACAAGTGGCACAGCATTTACTTCAAGAAGCTCAAGCAGATGTAAAAATCCGTTGGCAGATGTATCAATATTTGGCAGCCAGAAATTATTAAACATCTAGTAATTTAAATTTGAAAAATAATTGCAACAGATAAACTACCCAAAGAATTTTAGGAAACACTAGGTAAACACAATCCAAAATCCAAAATCCAAAATCCAAAATAGTACGAGGTTGTTATGGATCTTACTACAACTTATATGGGGCTGAAACTGCGATCGCCTCTTGTTCCCTCTGCATCCCCTCTGTCTGAGGATATTGATAATATCCAGCGCATGGAAGATGCTGGTGCAGCAGCGGTAGTCATGCATTCACTATTTGAGGAACAGTTGCGCCGAGAAAGTTATGAACTTCACCATCACCTGACTCAAGGAACTGAAAGTTTTTTTGAAGCCTTAACTTATTTTCCTGATTCAGTAAGCTTTCGGGTAGGGCCAGAAACTTATTTAGAGCATATTTATAAAGCCAAGCAAAAAGTTAGCATTCCAATTATTGCCAGTCTCAATGGCTCATCTGTTGGTGGATGGACAAACTATGCCAAACAAATTCAGCAAGCAAAAGCAGACGCATTGGAATTAAATATTTACTATGTGCCTACCGATATCGAGCTAACAAGTAATGAAATTGAACAGACTTATATTGATATTCTTCGTGCAGTCAAAGCAGTGGTAACTATCCCCGTAGCAGTCAAACTTAGCCCATATTTCACCAATATGGCAAATATGGCAAAACGTTTGGATAAAGCCGGGGCTGATGCTTTAGTTTTGTTTAACCGTTTTTATCAACCGGATATTAATCTCAATCTTCTGGAAGTTGAACCCAATGTGCTATTGAGTACACCACAATCGATGCGCTTACCTCTGCGATGGATTGCAATTCTCTATGGGCAAATTCATGCCGATTTGGCCGCAACGAGCGGTATTCATAGAGGCGATGATGCATTAAAAATGCTCATGGCTGGTGCTAAAATTACCATGCTTTGCTCGGTATTGCTGCGACATGGAATCAATCAAATTCGAGTTATTGAGCAGGAAATACGCGAATGGATGCAAAAACACGAATATGAATCAGTACGACAAATGCAAGGGAGTATGAGTCAAAAACATTGTCCAAATCCCAGCGCTTTTGAACGTGCCCAATATATGCGCTCTCTTGCAACCTATAAACCTGAATGGAAAGCCACTCACGACACATCGTATTACTTTGGCTAAAAGTTTTATAGCGGTTTTTGCACAGGTAATACCAATTTGAAATAATAATCCGATAGATGTATGGGTAGGGGCGTACAGATGTACGCCTCTACAGCCGATTGATTTGTTGCAAAAATCTTTGCAACAACTAACTATTTTCTTTTCTAAATAATTCCACTAAACCAACCGTACCTACAAAAAAAGTATAAATACCATATTGAAATGGCAGTTTACTTTTTGAACCAGCATAAATAGCTGCTATTATTCCTTCAAATAGATGAGCTATGAGTGCAAACCTGGCTATGCCGAAAATTGGAGTCAGATTATTAGGAATTTGATTAGTATTTAATAGCCCAAAAATGTTTCCTAATTCTAATCCTATTGCACTAGTGATTAAAACTATAGATGCAATTTTTATAAACCCAGCTATCTTTTGTCCGATCTCACTTAGACTCATGCTCAAATCAGGTAATTTTTGGTTGACTCGACTTTGATTGTAACTGAAGATAAGGGAGCAATAGTAAGCAGTTCTCATTTTAATGCAATACATGGTGGGGTAGTACAGCTATCTGTGCTACCCTACTTCAGGCAATTGAAAACTGAAATATAAAAAATGTGTGCCATTATACAATAAAATAGAAATAAGTGTTATAGGCTTGTAATGCCCTTTACTTTTTATACTTTTGGCGAAACTTCACCGCCAAAAAACACCAGAGCGATAGGAAATTATCTGTGACCAAGTGCAATTGATACTCATCAAACGCAAAACTTGTCAAGTTGAACAAATTCCTGTCAGCAGCATAGGTGACTTCCTACGCCCTGGTTATTTACTAATTTTGATGATTTTAGGTTAATTCGATCGCCCCATCACCCAGTTCAATTGCTGTATAATTAGAAACTTCGGCGTTAACGACGATGTAGTAGCCAATACCATCCAGAACCTTCACGGGTTAGCCAAGAGTCATCCGATTCAGTATGATTGTTATTTAAGTACGGATCGTAGACTGGGACATCAGAAAAATCTGAGTCGTCTGGAACGTGAATCTTGAGAGGGCGACAACTTCCTTCTACTTCAATAGTGACAGTGTAATTGCGATCGCCAATAGTAGGTTGCAGAAGCCGATCTCTAATAATTTGGCGCTTCCTATGTACTTGATGTCTATCGGTGGAAAGACAACGCACCTTTACAAATGAGTTTTCATTGGGATTATCTAACTGGAGTTTAGACTAAGCAACAAGAAACGACCCAGCAACGCTGAGTTGAAAAGAAACAGGCTTCAGAGATGAAAATCTAGGGTACTAAGCAGATTCTGGATGCTTTTTGCGAGGCTTAGTTGTAGTTTTTTTGACTATCGGATAGCGAATTCTACGTTGTCGTGGTTTTCCTGGTTTCCAGCCTGGAGACTTTCCGCGAGGTTTAGGCGAACGGGCAGGAGTACCAATCACCGCAAAAATACTCCCCATCGCTTGAGCAACTCTCCCAGGAGTCAAATTGTCTAATGATTTTTGCCAAGGTAAAGGGTTATCAGCAACGATATCACGAGCCAACCACAATTCCCAAGTCATCAGAGGCATGAGGTCACTCCAATGCTCAGATTGCTTGGGACTACTCAACTTAGGCAATGTCCAGTGCAAGCGTTGCTTCAAAAAACGATACCAGTGGTCAACAGTAAAACGTCGGAGGTAGAGTTGCCAAACTTGAGATAGTGGAAGCATTTCCTCTCCTACCCAAGCCAACCACAAAGGTTTTGATATACGTAGGTTGCCTTCTGCATCTAGACGCTCAACTCGAATCAGCGACATTGGGCGTGTCGCCGTTTGACGAAAGTGTAAATTTTTCCACAAGCTCACCTTCACCCGTCCCAGTTTAGGATGGTTGACTTCTATACTCTCATTGGCTTCACTCCATGTAGAAGGATCATTGAGTTTAAATTTATCACCATGTTTCCTGGGTCGCCCTTTACCAGAATATGGTGGTGGTGCGCCCCATAAACAAAGATTTGAACGCAAACGTACCAGAATGTCCGCTTTGATATTAGTCGTCTTCAACACAAAAGGGGCGCAGCCATACTCACTATCCCAAACTGTAATTGGTCTAGTTGGTAAATGTTCACACACTTGCTGTAATTGCCACGTTGCCTTTTGTATCGGATTTTCCCAACTGGTAATTCGCTCATGCCTCAACGGTAACGCCCAACTGCCAGAATCCTCTGGTATCCAAGCAATGGTACTATATCCCTGACCAACGGTAATTGGTTTGTTTCCGGTTATGGTAACACTGGTGTGTTCAATTGTCCTCTCAATAAGAGTTACCGCATCCGGGCGCGACCAGGCAGTGTGGTCGCCTGCCAACAACGGACGACCCTGTTGTGGCATCTGTTTGATGTATAACTGCATCAATTTTTGTCGCTGTGGTCTGCTATCTTGTAACGCTTCATAAATACTTGGCCACTTTCTTCTAAATACTGGCGATAGCGATAAATCTGCCAAACTGTAGGCATTCCGCGTCAGTAATATTGCATCCATCAGTTCAAAAGTTGCATCATGCGCTCTACCTAAATAGCTGTACGCTGCTTGACGAAATTCTTTTAGTAAGGCACTTTTCATATTGGCAGATGAGAATTAGTGGTTCAAATCTCATCTTCCACTGAAGGGCGTCTGTGTTAACCACAGACTGCCCTTCCCAAAATTTTATACCAACAACACATCTTTTATCGAGTTAACGATCGCTCTTCTTGATAGTCTCAACTCCAGAAGTTAAAATGTATACCAAAAAAACACGCACACTTTTTTAGCGATCGCCTGCTTTTAGTCTAAACTCCAGATCTAAGAGATAGGGAAGAATTTGAGAATCACGAATTGTGGGAGAAGAGTTGACAGATGGTGTAGTTTGTGCAATTGCTAAAGATGGTATGGACAAAAACATGGCTGTAGTTAGGGCAATAATTCTCCCTCTTGTGCCAATTTGAAAAATGATTGCAACAGATGGATCGCCAAAAATTTTATTCACTAACTTTTCCACAATCCAAAATCGTATTAGCCTGTTTTTCATAGTTTTTCTTAAGGCTAAATCAAGCAATTGTCCGCTGTCCTTTTTAAATTACGAATGACAACGGACAATGGATAAACCTTTTGAAGAAGAATACAGAATACAGAATTCAGAATTCAGCAATAGACCTCTTGCATAAATATTTTTTTGTATCACGCAGAGGCGCAGAGACGCAGAGAAGAGAACGCAAAGTAAGGACTTTTGGGCGTTGCTGAATCAAGGGATGAAATTGTACGCATTGAAATCTTAAATTCCTTATTCTCTCTGTGTCTCTGCGCCTCTGCGTGTTAGCGAAGCGGGGCGTAGCCCGATAAATCATCCCGCAATTATGCAACGCCGACTTTTGCAAGAGGTCTAATCTTTACGCTTCGCTATCCGCCAGTCGCACAAAAAACATTGCTGAATTCTGACGACTGACTCCTGAATTCTGTTTGATAAATTAATACAGTTCAGAATGAGCAACAAAACCTTCATGTAGAGACGCGATTGATCGCGTCTTCTTCTGAATTCTGCTATAAATCTGTAACAGCTTATTTATCTTCCAGTAATTGATTAACTTGTTGTCCCCGACGGCCAGTTTTGATTTCATAGCGGCGAGTGAGGTTATCTTCATAGTTCATGTCTCTAGCAGCGGCGGAGTTAACAAAAGCATCACAATTCCTGCCTTGCACTACTGTTGAGGAACTACTGCTATTTTCCTCTGTACGATTATTGTTTTGATCGCGGGCATCACTGTTATTTTTACTACCTTGGCTAGCACCATTACCGCTGACACCAATACCTAAGAAGCTAAAACCACCGCCACCGCCGTTATTATGGCTGCTAGAAGAACTGATACGAGTGCTGTTAGAATTTGCTAAGGCAAGTTTGCCAGAACTGCTGCGAGTGTTGCTACCTAAGCCAACATCACTGCACAAAGCGCGGGGATCTTTGGCTAGGGTTCTCGGATCAACCCAAGATTGATGGTCGCCTAATCCTTGAACTTCAGTATTACCAACTCCATTGTTGGGTGAACCAGGGGTAGGAATGCGAGGAATTACATTCCCCACAGATGCACCAGGGCTAACAGTAACAGGTTTGAAAATACTACTAGACTGAACATCAAAAGGGCCTGCAAAAGCTGGTAGTGTACTGGTTAGAAGTGCAGTCGCTGTTAACAAAGAACTAGTTAAGTGGCGGAATTTCATGGTCATACTCCTAAAGTTTGAGTGTTAGTGTGTTTTGGGTTTGAACCCCTTCACTTACCTAATAGGTTGACCTTTATTTGTTTATGCACCCTTGTCCCAAATTTTTTAACTGCTGCTAGCAGTCACCAAGATTAATAGACCTCTTGCAAAAGTCCTTCTTTGCGTTCTCTTCTCTGCGCCTCTGCGCCTCCGCGTGATACAAATTCATATTTATGCAAGAGGTCTAATGTTACTTTTCCCCTAAAATTGGGATTAATAGGGTGACAATTTTCTTGTTTTTCCCAAAACTATGCAGTATCCTCTAGAACTCACCTTTAAACTCTGGGCATTCGCACCACAAATGTCAGTTGTTGATGCTCAAGGGAATTTGGCTTTTTATGTCAAACAGAAACTCTTCAAGCTCAAGGAAGCAATTACAATCTTTGCTGATGCTGAGCAAACTCGTCCTATATATTACATCAAAGCAGATCGCATTATTGACTTCTCGGCAAGCTATAACTTTACCGATAGCAACGGTACTTACATTGGTTCAGTAAAACGACGCGGATTAAAATCTCTTTGGCGTGCGCGTTATGACATCTTTGATGGCGACACGACTACTTTGAATATCCAAGAGAAAAATCCGTGGGTGAAAATTGCTGATGCCCTGTTCGCAGAAATCCCAATTGTGGGTATATTCACTGGTTATGTTTTTAATCCAGTCTACTTGGTCAGCCGAGCTGATGGCACGATTGTGATGCGTTTGGAGAAAATCCCCACTTTCCTCTCCAGAAAATTTATCATCAAAGCTGTGGATCAACTCAGCGATCGCGAAGAGCAGGAAATTTTGTTAAGTTTGATGATGATGCTACTGCTAGAACGAAACCGTGGCTAAAAGCTGAAGTATGAAGTATGAAGTATGAACTGCAAAACATCAAGTCTTATTTGTTTTTCATCTCTATTGATAGCCTTCTGTCTGCTGTCTTCATCCTTCATACTTTACACTTCAAACAGCTTTAGTCTAACCAATTAATTTCTGCCAGCTAGCAGGCCCAACAATCCCGTCGTCTTCTAAGCCATTTTGCCTTTGAAAGTTCTTGATTGCAGTCTCGGTTTGCGGGCCGTAAACGCCATCAACTTCAACACCTATACGATATTGCAAGTATCTGACAACTGCACCCCCAGCATGGTTTGGCCGGATAATTCGTTTTGCCAAAATTACATTTATGGCATTCCATGTAGTTGCATCAGCAATTCCAGTCGTCTGCACCCCGATAATAGTCTGAAATTTTTCTGTGGCAGATTTTGTATTAGCCCCGTTTATACCATCTTCCACTAACGTCTTACCATTTTTATCAGTTATTTTTAGTCGATTTAGGGCTTGTTGCAGTCTCTTAATAGTGGTATCTATATTGTCTTCTTCGTCTGGTATTGGGTTAACTGGGCTGCTTGGCAGTTTACCAGTTAAGCCTTTAACGATCGCATTTGCCATTGTCTCGGCATTGAAAAGATTCATATCTTTTGCCGAATCAATGAAGCAACATTCTACAAGAATCGCAGGCATATCTGTATTCTTCAGGACAAACAAGTGGGAACCACTCTTAACACCGCGATTAAAAAATCCTAATTTGACGATTTCATCTAATACAGGTTTTGCAATTTTTCTCCCATTCTCGCTAGTTGCAAATACTTCTGTGCCATTAGCTTGCCGGTTAAAGGCATTAAAATGAATCGAGACAAAAACATCTACTCTACTTGCATTAGCTGTAGCACATCGTTTTGAAAGTGATTCACGTACTGTACTCGCACTACTTGGTTTACATACTACGACTTCATGTCCTAAAGCTCTTAACTTGGTTATAACTCTATTACCGACATCTAAAGTTAAATTATCCTCAACTTTGATTCCTCTAGCTCCGGTGTCTGGTGGACAATTGTGACCGCTATCAATTCCATATTTCATGATTTCATCCTCAACTTACTTCTTTTTACACTAGTTCAAAACTCTTAAAATTATAGAGACAAATTTTTTTAAAAGTAATTTTTGGCAATGGTCGTATTATTTGAACCGTTAGTACACTGGCAGACAAATAAATTTTTCTGCAAGGCATAACAACAGATTTTTGTGGTACGATCTCCTGATTCCAAGGTAAATTGTCACAAAAAAACACAACCATTATAATTTATCAAAATTGGGAATAACCCAGTAATTATTGCAATAAATTGAAATGCAGCAATTACCCCCATTATTCAGATAATAACGCTTGGTAAAAGTAGAAAGCCATGAAAAATGTACCTAATTTAATGCCCCAGTTAAAAGCATCACCTAATGTGAACGTGGGCTGATAAAGTCGTAAATACTTTACAGACTCTACCCTTGCCTTTGTATTAACCCTGAGCAGCTTAACATATAATGCTCTACAGCATTAATAAATACGTGACAAATTTTATACGCTTGCGATAGTTATAGACCAATACAGTTCAGTTAAGCCTTTCTTTCTTCTCTTTGCGTCCTTTGCGTCCTTGGCGGTTCGTTAAAAAAATTGAATTTGACCAAGAGTTTTAGCCTTAACTGAACTGTATTGAGTTATAGACTGCTGAAGATACGAGATGCTACGCAAAGGTCTGGGTTTTATAGACGCAACTTCAGTCCGAATGGTATTTTTGCAAGAATTCTACTGACCTGAACCTGTCGGTAGATATTTAACAATCAGCCTGAAAGCACGTTTAAAATTTAAGTAAAGAAATATTTCGTAGCTTACAGGCATGAAACGCATCGTCTTGATTGCTGGATTTGAATCGTTTAACGCTGACTTGTACAGAAAAGCGGCTTTTTTGGCTAACTCTCGCTGTCCCCAGTTGGATATTCGGGTATTTAGCGATCGCGATCTTACCAGCAAACGCCTGGAAGTAGAAGCAGCACTCGATGGCGCGGATGTGTTTTTCGGCAGCTTACTATTTGATTATGACCAGGTTGTGTGGTTGCGCGATCGCATTGCCCAAATTCCCATCCGCCTGGTGTTTGAATCAGCCTTGGAATTGATGAGTTTAACCAAGCTGGGTGATTTTGCCATTGGCGATAAACCCAAAGGAATGCCCAAACCAGTTAAATTCATCCTCGACAAATTTAGCAACGGGCGGGAAGAAGACAAACTCGCCGGTTACATCAGCTTCTTAAAAATCGGCCCGAAACTCCTCAAATACGTACCAGTACAAAAAGTCCAAGACTTACGCAACTGGTTAATTATCTATGGTTACTGGAATGCCGGCGGTTCAGAAAACGTCGCTTCATTATTCTGGACACTGGCAGAAAAATACTTGGGTTTAAAAGTCGGCGACATTCCCCCGCCAGTAGAAACTCCGAATATGGGATTACTCCATCCCGATTATCCAGGGTTTTTTGTATCGCCCCGCGAATATTTGGAATGGTATAAAACGTATTTTAAAGACGCGATGAATCGCGTCTCTACAAAACCGATTATTGGAATTTTACTTTATCGTAAACACGTCATCACGAAACAACCTTACATTCCGCAATTGATTCGGCGTTTTGAAGCAGCCGGCTTAATTCCTTTGCCGATTTTCATCAACGGCGTGGAAGGACATGTGGCGGTACGAGATTGGATGACAACGGACTACGAAATTGGGCAGCGACAACTAGGTAATATCCAGACTCCCTCACTTTCTAGTGAAGCAGTGAAGGTAGATGCGATCGTTTCTACAATCGGTTTTCCTCTGGTGGGTGGCCCGGCTGGTTCAATGGAAGCAGGGCGTCAGGTAGAAGTAGCAAAGCGCATCCTGACTGCGAAGAATGTACCTTATATTGTTGCTGCACCACTATTAATTCAAGATATTTACTCCTGGACACGCCAAGGTATCGGCGGTTTGCAAAGTGTCGTATTGTATGCTTTGCCAGAACTCGATGGCGCTATTGATACGGTTCCTCTTGGTGGTTTAGTGGGCGAAAATATTTATCTGGTTCCCGAACGGGTGCAGCGATTAATTGGTAGGGTGAAAAGCTGGGTGGCTTTGCGACAAAAACCTGCATCGCAACGCAAGATTGCGATTATTTTATATGGCTTTCCCCCAGGTTATGGTGCTGTGGGGACAGCTGCATTATTAAATGTCCCGCGTAGTCTTTTGAAGTTTCTTTCTGCACTCAAAGACCAAGGTTACACCGTCGGAGATTTACCGGAAGATGGGGAAGAATTGATTCGCTGGGTGAAAGAAGCAGATGAAAATTTAAATGACCCAAATAATATCCCCGCGTCCGTCAACGTCCGCACATTAGAAAAATGGCTGGGATATCTGCAAACATCTCGCATTGAAAAACAATGGAAGTCTCTCATAGGGACTGGTATTAAAACCTATGGCGATGAATTCCAAATTGGTGGTGTAAATTCAGGCAATGTGTGGATAGGTGTACAACCACCTTTGGGAATACAAGGCGACCCCATGCGCTTAATGTTTGAACGGGATTTAACGCCCCATCCCCAATATGCTGCTTACTATAAATGGCTGCAAAATGATTTTCAAGCTGATGCCATAGTTCACTTTGGAATGCATGGTACGGTGGAATGGTTGCCCGGTTCTCCTTTGGGTAATACGGGTTATTCTTGGTCGGATATTCTGTTAGGAGATTTGCCTAATCTATATATATATGCGGCCAATAATCCTTCGGAGTCGATTTTGGCAAAACGTCGCGGTTATGGTGTGTTGATTTCTCACAATGTACCGCCTTATGGACGGGCGGGTTTATATAAGGAATTAATGTCATTGCGGGATTTAATTTCGGAGTATCGGGAAGATCCACAAAAGAATTATGTGCTGAAGGAAGGAATTTGTAAAAAAATTGTGGACACGGGTTTGGATGCAGATTGTCCGTTTGAGGATGCGAAAAAGTTGGGTATTTCGTTTACTCCGGAAAATATGCGGATGTTTAGCGGTCATGCTTTTGATCATTATTTGGTGGAGTTGTATGAGTATTTGCAAGTTTTAGAAAATCGGTTGTTTTCTTCGGGGTTGCATACGTTGGGGGAAAGGCCGAATGAGGAGGAGTTGGGGTCGTATTTGGAGGCTTATTTTGGGGAGGAGGAAGAAATAAACGAACCGCAAAGGCGCAAAGAACGCAAAGAAGAAAGAGAGGAAGAGGGAAGATTAATAAGGGATTTGTTGATGCAATCTACTGATGAGTTAACGAATTTGTTAAGGGGGTTGAATGGGGAATATATTCCGCCTGCGCCTGGTGGTGATTTGTTGCGGGATGGGGTTGGTGTGTTGCCAACTGGGAGGAATATTCATGCTTTAGATCCTTATAGGATGCCTTCACCTGCTGCTTATGAACGGGGACGAGAAATTGCTCAAAAAATTATTGCCCAGCATTTGGAAGAATATGGTAAATATCCCGAAACTGTGGCGGTGATGTTATGGGGATTGGATGCGATTAAAACTAAGGGTGAATCTTTGGGGATTCTTTTGGAATTGGTGGGGGCTGAACCTGTTAAGGAAGGAACTGGGCGAATTGTTCGTTATGAATTAAAACCTTTGGCTGAGGTTGGACATCCCCGCATTGATGTGTTGGGAAATTTATCGGGAATTTTCCGCGATAGTTTTGTGAATATCATTGAATTGTTGGATGATTTGTTTCAACGGGCGGCTGATGTTGATGAACCGGAAGATCAAAATTTTATTAGAAAACACGCTTTAGTTTTGAAAGCCCAAGGTGTAGAAAATGCATCGGCGAGATTGTTTTCTAATCCGGCGGGTGATTTTGGTTCTTTGGTAAATGATAAAGTGGTTGATGGTAATTGGGAATCTGGTGAGGAGTTAGGGAATACTTGGCAAAGTCGCAATGTTTTTAGCTATGGTAGAGAAGATAAAGGTCAAGCTAGACCGGAAGTTTTGAATGCGTTATTAAAAACTAGCGATCGCATTGTACAAGAAATCGATTCGGTAGAATATGGTTTAACCGATATTCAGGAATATTACGCTAATACCGGCGGTTTGAAAAAGGCAGCAGAAAAACAACGCGGTGGTAAAGTTACAACCAGTTTTGTGGAAAGTTTCTCGAAAGATACTACACCCCGCAATTTAGATGATTTACTCAGAATGGAATATCGCAGCAAATTAGTAAATCCAAAATGGGCTGAAGCAATGGCGAATCAAGGTTCGGGTGGTGCTTTTGAAATTTCCCAACGCATGACGGCATTAATTGGTTGGGGCGGTACTGCCGATTTTACCGATGATTGGGTTTACGATCAAGCGGCTGATACTTATGCTTTAGATAAAGAAATGGCGGAGAAATTACGCAAGGCAAATCCTGAAGCTTTCCGCAATATTTTAGCTAGAATGTTGGAGGCACATGGGCGCGGTTTCTGGCAAGCTGATAGTGAGAAGTTAGATAAATTGCGTCAATTGTATGAGTTGACAGATGAAGAGTTAGAGGGTGTGACAGTTTAGTAAATAGGGATAAAATATGAAGTTTATAATTACTATCTTTCAAGATGAAGATGGGATGTTTATTGCCGAATGTCCGTCTATTACCGGCTGTGTGAGTCAAGGAAAGACAGAACAAGAAGCAGAGGAAAATATTCAAGAAGCAATCAAGGAATGTTTAGAAGTAAGGGTTGAAAAAGGAGATTGCAATGAGTCAGACAATTATTGGAAAGTTTTTCACTATTAACCATGATGATTTAGAGGATACAACCGAATATCTCAAAAAATTAGGTAAGTAGGTAGGCAGAAAAATTTATAGGTATGTAACGAAAATTTAACCAGAGCAATTAAAGTTAAATTTTACACGCTGAGTACTGTAGTTACCTTTCTGTCCCCTAGCTTTAACACCATCGATAACGGCATAAGCAAGGTCTAACTCATCATCAAATATTTGCCCAGATAGCTCCGATTTTTTTAGGTGTTGCCATTCCAATTCAATTGGATTCATTTCGGAACAGTATTTTGGTAAAAAGAAGATGTACAAACCCATGTATTCCCACTTTTTCCATAACTGCTGAACTTCCTTGCATCGATGTATCGGCCCGTTATCTTGCACAATTACCCTAGTACGTCCCGTTCTTTGGGCATCAGCCGCTTCTTGTTCCATCATTTGGATATAAGACTTGCGGTTAACACCTCCGATCACCAAACCGTAAACAAAACTGATAAAAGGTTGAAAAAATCCAATAATACTTAATCTCCGACCACGGCGCTTCTTTTGCTCTAAGCGTTTTTGTTCACCCTTAAAGTAATAGGTATAACCCGGTTCGCTCCATACACAAAATCCTGATTCATCCAAATATTTGAGGTCTATTTCTCCGGCAGCAGCAGATAATTCGAGTATATCTAGGTCTGATTGCTTATTTGCTCGTGCTATCGGGTCTTGGTTTCGTTTATGGCTCTTTCTTGCTCGTTTCCAATTAACCCCCTTTTTTTGAGTACCCGTCTTAATCTATCGGGACTCAGTTTAATTGAGCGATCGCGTTCTAATTTCTGGGTGAGTTGAAGACTATTGTATGTACGTGGTTCTTCTTTGAGGCATTTTTCCAAAAACACTATGTCAACTTCAGTCCATTTTGACTTTCTTCCTCGACCTGGTACTTCCCAAAGCCCTTTCAGCCCTTGTTTTTCCCATTTGTGCAAAACCTCTCTTACCGTTTGAACAGTCAAATTAAAGTGAGCAGCTATTTTCTCCACGTACCAGCCATGTGCGTTGAGCCTAATTATTTCTGCTCGATCTTTTACCTTCTGTGGTACCTCTGCTGTTCTCAGATTTAATAGGGTTTTGTTTTGCTCACGAGTCAAAAATACTCTTAGACGAGCGCCCATGCTTTAAGTTACCTCGGTAGATGCATTCTCCGTATTTATTTATCTTTACATAGTTAGGTTTTTTTGTGCCTACCTACTTATGACCTTTAGTAGTGGTATAGAAAAAAACTTTTTTTATATAGAATTGAAAGAACTACCAGAAATACTGTTCAAGTTAGAGCAAAGGGGCTACTTAGAAATTCGCTCAAAGGAAGCATGGGATATCATAAAAATTTCCGTTGAGGGTGTAGTTTTATATATTGTTGAACAATGTGGAGACGGTTATGTATTTTTACCTAAAGAGAATATAATTTCTATCTATACTATAGACAAAAATTTTCTGGATGAAATCGCGCAGATGAATCAACTTTTGAGAATCAAGGATAAAATGACTTAATATCTTAATTGTAGAAGGCAAAATATAAACTTTGATTATGAAGCATCCAACACCTGATTAAACGGTGGACTACCAACATTAGATGTATTTCCACTGTTACTAAAAGGTATATTATTACCAAGAATTTCTGTTAAAGGATCAAAAGGCGATCGCTCAAGCAGATTTCCACCATCTAAAATGGAATTGCCACCGCTTATAAACGGATTGCTACCTGCTGCCAATGTGTTATCAATGTCCTGGAAAAAATTGTCACCCAGAATTAACTTCAAGCGATCGAAAATTAATTCCTGAAGCTTACTGCCAGCATCGCCAGCAAAGGGGTTGATACCGCCACCCGGAATAGTTCCGCCACCGTTACCTACAAACAGATTGCTACCACTCGTCAATAGGCTGCCTTCAGTATAGAAACTGCCATTGGCAGCAAAGGAACTACTGTTATACAGGTTGCTACCACTACCTGTACTAATGGTATTAACCCCATTATTTATGGAATCGATCGCAGATCCTTGCATTGACATTAATTCTCCTATTTGTTATGCCAAGTATGACTTTACTCAATCAAAAAATTATTTAAATTTGATTGTGAACCTGACATAAAGTTGTGCTGAAAGTCTTTAATAGTAAAAAGTTTCAGTCCATAATATAGCTAATTAGCATAATATGTACTGAAAAAATGGCACTGCTGAATTGCGCTATGAATCCACATGTAGAGACGTTGCATTGCAACGTCTCTGTCTCTACAAGGATTTTGATATCATGCACAATCGTTTTCATACATGAAATCAGCAACGCCGAAAAATAATTATTTTTTCCTTGTCTTTATCTATTGATTTACTCAAGGATTATAATTAGTGTTTTTATTAAGCGAACGGAATTTGTCTACTACCAAATGATGGGATTTGGCTAAAATCAAATGGTGGTGTTTGTCCACTACCAAATGATGGGATTTGGCTAAAATCAAATGGTGGTGTTTGTCCACTACCAAATGATGGGATTTGGCTAAAATCAAATGGTGGTGTTTGTCCACCAGTAAATGATGGAATTTGACTAAAATCAAATGGCGGTGTTTGTCCACCAGTAAATGATGGAATTTGGCTAAAATCAAATAATGGGATTTGTCCACCACCAAATAATGGAATTTGGCTAAAATCAAATGACGGGATTTGACCATCATCCAGTTCTTCATTCAGTCTTGAGTTAATTAGGTTCTCAATAGTAACACTCAAACTAAATCCGTCCGGTATTTGAGTTGTGTTGATACTACCACTTTGGCCGCCAGTCAAAGGATCGCGGACACTACCACCTGCGGATGGATTTACACCGCCTGCAAAGATATCCCAAAAGTTCTCACTAGCAAAAGGATTAATGTTACCACTCTCACCAAATGGACTACCGCTACCTTCTCCATTACCAAGACCACTGAATATATTGGAAAGTTCTTCATCACTCAAAACTTCACTGAGGGGACCGAAGGGTGAATTTATTAAGGGATTGTCCCCACCAGTAGAGGAGTTACTGTTACCACTATTAATCAAATCTGTCATCAGGGCTAATCCTCTTAATTTTTAGGATAAAAATCTTGCTAGCGTATGGAAATATGACTTGAATTTTGCCAGGTATAGTAAGAATGAAAACTTTATCCGGTTAGCTTTCAATCAAATTGGGTTTTCAAAAATTCACCTGGATTACTATAGCGACATTTAACAGACAAAATTAAGTCTGCTTCATGATTTTTTGTTAGTAAAACAATTAGTAGCTCTTGATTTTTTTTTGCTTATCTTACTCAAGTGTAGATAATCAATTTTTAACCAATACTACTGACATATACAATCTATGTGATTTGACTGGTAATGACAATGAAAAATGTTTTGATATATTTATCAATATGTAATATGTTTTTATACAAACAAGTAGTAATTTTGATTAAAGTATTTGTATAAGAAAGTGAAATTTTGCTTAAATATGATATCGCTATAAAAAATATTTTGATATATTTATCAAATTTTTAGATATTTATTGTCAAATTTTTCGATCATTAATTAATATCCCTTGGTTTGAGGTTCAATTATTTTTATCCCCCGTTCTACCGCGAAACTTTGCCCTAGCCAGCAAGATGAGGATTGCACCAACGAGTAGGGCAGATGCGATGCCTAGGTTGGGCTGCGCCAACGCAATTAATGGCGATAAAATTTGTAACAGGCGTTTAGTGCGATTTGTAGTAATCATGGTGCGATGTTTGCCAACCTCATACCTTAACTGAGAAGCACTACAAGATTATCGCTATTCATAGCGCAATACGGTTCAGTTAACGAAAATTCTAGGTTGGGTTGTAGCTTGCTTCCCGAAGGGTACGAAGTGAAACCCAACAAACCACCGAATGTGTTGGGTTTCGTTCCTCAACCCAACCTACAGGAGTTCAGTTCTTAGTCTTAACTGAACCGTATTGATTCATAGCGAACCATCTCATACCAATTTGAAAAAAGAATGCGACAAATACACTGGGTAGGGTAGCACAGCGGTGCTACCCTACAGATGGTTGCAAAGCTTGTTGGAATTGGTATCAGTTTTGCAAAAATATCTGCCAAAAAATCCGAAAAACAGCAACCTCAATTTGGAGATTCAGCATATACGTACAAATAAATCAAGGATAATTATGAATCTAAAACTGAGATTTCAACCAGTCTCTCACAGTTGGGTTGCCCTTCATCCACAACCTAAAGGGGTAATTCAATTTATTGCAGGAGCTTTCTTTGGTACATTTTTCCCCATGTTTTTCTATCGCCATCTGCTGCAATCTTTATATGGCCAGGGATATACGATTATTATTCTGCCATTTAATTTTACTTTTAACCATTATGTAGAAGCTGGTTTTCTCATGAGAGAGCAGTACGAAATTCTGCCAGAACTCGTGAGAATGGCAACTGTTGAAGGATACGATTATGAAGCGTATCTAGATGATAAAAACTTTTCTTGGATTGGACATAGCCTTGGCTGTAAATATATATCCTTATTAGAAGGATTTACTGCTTTGCCTCCAGAACCTCAAGCGAGAGAACAGTTTATTCGGAATCTGCTATCTCACACTTCAGATGAATCACAGATAAAAAGTGTGATTGCAGACATTAACACTCTCGTTGAGGAATTGAAGCGAAAAATTGTAGAAGTTCAGAAATTAATTTTCACTTATGTAGGTCGAGAAATTAAAATTAACAGCGTCTTCATTAAAGGGCAGGTTTCGATTTTATTAGCACCTGCGATTACCAGCACAGCTAGCGCCATTCGTCCCCAATTTTTAGCGGATATCATCGATAATCTTGGTTTTGGTGTGAAACCAACCATCGAAGAAACCCAGAATTTAATCAAGGATAGTGAATTATTTAATATCATGGGTTTAGTCCGTTTCCAATCAGATAATATTGCCAAATCAACCAGTGATTGGTTTATTAATATTTTGAAAAAACCACCTCAAGAATTTCTGGAAAGCTTGTCGGGTGGACATTTAAGACCTCTAGGTATTCAATTAGGTAACAATGTTTTGAATCTGTTTGATAAACCCTTAATTGAATCAGTTGAAAAACGTGACAAAGGATTTGAACAGCATGTAATTGAGTTGTTCAAGGAACTAAAAGAAAAAGCAAAATAAAGGGAATGGGGCATTGGGCATGGGGCATGGGGCATTGGTTATTTCTCCCCCTGCCTCCCCTGCCTCCCCTACTCCCCACTCCCCATTCCTCATAACCCCAACTCTTCGGAAAAGCCCAACATAATATTGAGATTTTGGACTGCGGCTCCGGATGCGCCTTTGCCTAAGTTGTCGAGACGAGCAACTAGCAAGGCTTCTTTGGTAGCGTCATTGGCGAAGACAAAAACCTGAACAAAATTGGTGTCGTTCATTGCTTTGGCATCTAGAAATGTTCCGTCTCTGAGAAGCGTAGGTTCTCCCAATGGAACAACCTGGACAAACTTTTCACTTTGGTAGTAGTTAGCGATCGCTTCATAGATTACCTCACCTGATGGTGGATTATCCAAAATCCCCAACGGCAAAGGTACTTGTACTAACATCCCCTGCTCAAAATCCCCCACTGACGGTACAAACAGCGGCGGCGATGCTAACCCCGAAAAGTAATGCATTTCCTTAACGTGTTTATGCCCAAACTGCAAACCGTAGATGCCATAGGGATAAAGCGACTCTCCCCCGGCTTGCTGTTCGTGGAAACTATCATACTTTTGAATCAGATTCTTGCCGCCACCAGAGTAACCTGACACTGCATTCACAGTGATGGGAAAGTCAGCCTTTAAAATTCCTTTGGCAATCAACGGACGAATACAAGCCAAAAATCCCGTAGGATAACAACCGGGATTACTCACAAACTGGGCGCTGGCGATTTTTTCTCGTTGCCCTGGATTGAGTTCGGGGAAGCCATACACCCAGCCTTCAGCTGTGCGATGGGCAGTACTAGCATCAAGGATTTTAACGGTAGTATTACTAACTAAGCTCACAGCTTCGCGGGCTGCGTCATCAGGCAGGCAGAGAATGACAACATCCACGGCATTAATCAGTTTAGCTCGCTCAGTTGCATCTTTTCGTTTAGATGCTTCAATGCTAACTAACTCGATGTCATCCCGTTGGTTGAGGCGTGAGTAAATTTGTAAGCCTGTGGTTCCTGATTCTCCATCAATGAAAATCTTCGGTTTAGTAGTCATGCGATCGGCATCTTAACTTTATATATTAGTGGTATTTTAAAACAGCTATAGTAATCCGCTTTGATTTTTGAAGTTATTTACGTAGATAGTAGAGACGCGATTCATCGCGTCTGTACGGGAGTGGGGAATCAGCCTTTTGTAGTTGAGGGTGAGTTTTTCAAATAATCAAATAGGAGTCCTATCTCAGTTATTAAAGTTTAAAACGGGGATTTAGACCCCAAATCAAACTAATTCTGTATGAAGATGCGCCAAACTATATGAGGAAGGAACCGCAAAGGGCGCAAAGGACACAAAGAAAGAAAGAAGAAGCTAAGAAAATTTAGCGCAGTCTTTACCATGTAATAGTTGTCGAAAACTCTGATTTCCAACTGTTTACTCTTGATTTTATAAAGTATCTTCAAAAGGCTTGACAGCGTTTTTCATCTATTTGAACCACAATCCCTCGTAGGTTAGCACAGCTGTGCGCCCGTACAACGTGGTCTATTTACCTGAAAATTGCTGTAAATCTCTTTTGCTCTATCCAGAATTCTGCATCATTGCAATTTACAGTATTTATTCCTAGTTGTTGGAGCGGAAATTGCCAAAAACATTGCAGACAGATAGGTTGGATTTTTTTTACAAAAATATTTTCCAATTGTGATTTAAGTGCAGCATCTGGGAACAATTTATGGAACTCAGGTTTTGTTGGGTACTTAACACTTACTAAGTGCCTAAAAGAGAACATAAACCTGTTGAAAATGCTGCCCAATTTTCCGCAATTTAAAAATGCTCAATTCTGAAACTCAAAAAGACCTTCGTCATAATTTTACTGTTAACGTTGTTGAGAGTGGATTTTTTGGTTTAGGAAGTGGTTTTGCATCGTATATCACCATCATTCCTCTATTTGTTAGCGGTTTTACCAATTCTGCATTGCTTATCGGTCTGATACCAGCTATTCCGCGTTTAGGTTGGCAACTACCTCAGCTATTAATTGCTGATAAAGTAGCTCGACTAAAGTATTACAAATCGACTGTAATGTTGTTGACAATTCACCAGAAACTTCCTTTTCTGGGATTAGCACTGGTCGCTTTGTTACAGTTACAACTCAATAGCCAAACTATCTTAGAGCTAACATTTGCCATACTCATTTGGCAAGGACTAGGCAGCGGATTTAGTGCTATTGCTTGGCAAAGCATGGTTGCTAAAATTGTTCCCTCCGGAAAGCTTGGTATTTTTTACGGTTCTCTAGCATCGGCTGGTAATCTGATGAGCATTTGTGGTGCTTTGATAGCTGGTTTACTGTTAAAGGAAATTGCCCAACCATTTAATTTTGCTGTTTGTTTTTTATGTGCGAGTTTTGCGATGGCTTTATCTTGGTTTTTTATGTCTAGGACGCGGGAACCAGTCAGCAACCCATCATCTGCCATTGAAAGTAAACGTGAATTTTGGGACAGTCTGAGTGTGATTCTCAGGTGCGATCGCAATTTCCGTTCTTTTGTAATTGCACGCCTGCTTTCACAATTAGCACTGATGCCACTTCCCTTCTATACACTGTATGCCGTACATCAATATGGCATGGGAGAAGAATCTGTTGGGTTAATTACCGGTGTGTTGATGGTAACGCAAACTATTTCTGGATTGGTTTTGGGCTGGGTGGGCGATCGCTGGGGTAACAAGTTAGTCTTGGAAATTGGTTCTGTCGCCTGTGCTATCAGTTCCGTCATAGCTGGGCTAGCACAAAATGTAAACTGGTTTTACTTGGTGTTTATCGGAGCGGGAATAGGTGCGATCGCTCTGCAAAATATTGCTGCGGTAATGACCTTAGAGTTTGGCAACCAGCGCCAACGACCAGCCTATATCGGTCTTGGCAATACCCTTGTCGCCCCTGCCACCATCATTGCTCCCATATTAGGTGGATGGATAGCGGACAATATTGACTATCAAACTACCTTCTGGGTGGCAGCTATGGGTGGATTACTGACAGCATTGCTTTTGCACGTAGGAGTACGCGATCCACGCTATTTTGAACAAAATTTTAGTAATAATAATTGAGTTAAACTCTTGGCTGAGGAGTAGACTTTTTGCAAAAGTGGGGAAAAAGGTAAGGGGTGAAGGGCTAAGAAAAAACCCATTCCCTTTAACCTTTTCCCTAAAGGAATAAAAATATCTCTTTCCCAGTCCCCAGTCCCCAGTCCCCAGTCCCTAGTCCCCAGTCCCTAGTCCCCAGTCCCTAGTCCCCAGTCCCCAGTCCCCAGTCCCCAGTCCCCAGTCCCCAGTCCCCAGTCCCCAGTCCCCAGTCCCCAGTCCTAAGCATCTAATCCATCCAAGCGAGAGTACGTTTCACTGCTTTTTGCCAAGTAGCAAAATTCGAGAAATTGCTCCTTGGCTCAAACACGCACTCAATCTGCCGTTGCTGCACCAATGCTTCATAGTCCTCCCAAAATCCCACAGCTAAACCTGCTGCGAATGCTGCACCCTGAACGGTAGTATCACGCACAATCGGACGTTCCACCGGAATACCTAAGACATCCGCCTGAAACTGCATCAAAAAATTATTCTCGCAAGCACCACCATCTACGGTTAATCGCGCAACAGGTGTACTACTAGATGCATTTATCGCCTGGACTACCTCCACAACTTGATAAGCGATCGCCTCCAATACAGCCCGTACTAAATGCTCTGGTTGTACACTGGCGGTAATGCCGAAAAAAGCTCCCCTAGCGCTCATATCCCAATAAGGTGCGCCCAATCCACTAAATGCAGGTACAAAATATACACCGCTACTATCTGTGACTCTATTCGCCATTGCTTCAGTTTCAGCGGCAGTTTTAATCAACTTCAAGCTATCCCGCAACCATTGGATACAAGCACCACTAGTAAACATACTGCCTTCTAAAGCATAGCCGACATCCAAAGCTCCGTTTGCATTCCTTTGTGTCCATGCCACTGTGGAAATGAGTTGTTCAGGCGATCGCACAATTTCAGAGCCAGTGTGAGCTACCAAAAAGCTACCAGTGCCATAAGTGCATTTCATCAAACCGGGGCGATCGCAGCCATGACCAAACAAAGCAGCTTGTTGATCTCCCAAAATGGCAGTGATGGGAATTTCCGCACCCAATAAAGTAGCATCTGTAACTCCGAATACCCCTAAACTCGGCTGAATTTTGGGCAGGATATGAGCCGGAATCTGGAACATTTCTAGGAGAATCTCATCCCACTCACAGGTTTTGAGATTCATTAACATTGTGCGGCTGGCGTTGCTGTGGTCAGTAGCATGGACTTTTCCACCCGTGAGCTTCCACAGCACCCAAGTATCAATAGTGCCTGCTAAAACATTGTTCAAGTCAACATCTGTAAACTTATCTAATAGCCATCTGAGCTTAGTTGCCGAAAAGTAGGCATCGATAATTAATCCGGTGCGCTCGTAAATTTCTGGAGCATAGCCTTGCTCTTGTAACTTCTGACACAATGGAGCAGTCCGCCGATCTTGCCAAACGATCGCTTTATGGAGTGGTTTACCTGTAGTTTTGTCCCAAATTAAACAGGTTTCACGCTGCACAGTTAATCCTAACGCAGCGATCGCTGAGGGAGTAATTTTGGCATTGGCAATTGCGGTTTCCATCACCCAACACGTATCCTGCCAGATTTGCTCAGGGTCATGTTCTAACCATCCCGGCTGCGGATAATACTGAGTCAGTTCTTTGTATGCCTGTCCGACAATCTTACCTTGTGCGTTAAACACAAAAGCGCGATCGCCGGTAGTACCCAAGTCCAGTGCCAAGATGTAGCCCGATGATGGAGTTGTGCTGCCAACTGTGTCCATAGCCGCTTTCAATGATACTTACCAAGATCCGTCAAATCAGATTACATTATTTTACGTCCAGTTGAACTATCTACATAGATACCAAAATTACCTCCCCAACTTTTATAAAAATTAAAAGCAAAAAAATATGGAAACAGAAACTAACCAATTGTAGTAATACAACAACCCTAAATTATTTGTGAACACTCAATATTTCTCCCATCTTTCCTCTCTGCGCCTCTGCGTCTCTGCGTGAGAGTTCACACTCAAAATAGGATAACTTTATTCAAGGTTCCATCAAAATGAAATTACAAAACTACAACAAATTTGCAACTTTACTTAGCGTAGGATGGATGTTATCTAATTTTGCTGCTGCTTATGCTGCTGATAACTTGCAAATAGCAGATACCTGGAGTAACAATACCAGAAATCCAAATCTTCTCAATCTTGCATCCAATCCCATACCCCAACCAAAACTAGTTTTTATTGGCACAGAACCGTATACAGTCTCAGGCAAAAATTTTCAAAGATATAAATTATCAGTAGCAAACTGGAATGCATTTCCTAATAACTTATTTACCAAAGCTCCAGATTTACCACCTTGCGGACAAAACAGCAACTCATCCAGGACTTGGGTAAATATTTATAATGGTCAAAACAACCAACGAATTTACGGATTTTGTGCATTTTCCTCCTCTGAAAACTTAAACTCTCTTTGGTTTGCAGTTGAACAAGGTCAAACACCTCCCCAATCTGTATATATCATTTTAAAAGATAGAAAAACTAACAAAGAATATCGCTCTAACTTAGTTTCATTAACACAAGAAACACAAGCAGTTCAAGAAGACTGTATCGCTTTTAATCCCAATAATATTAGTGTTAATCAAGTTAGCGATCGCTGGAAAATAGTTGAGAACGGCAATCACTGGATGTTTGACTTTGGTAATAAAAAAGATGAAGCGACACGTGCTTTCAAAATTATCAATCACTATGGCATGAACAAATCCTGCTTTGTTGGACGACCACAACCATCCTTCCAATATCTACTAGTAAATAATAGCGCTCCTTCTGGCTCACTACAAGGCGAAGATTGTATCTCATTTAATCCTGCTACTACAAGCGTTAATCGCATAAACAATAGCTGGAAAATTGTAGATGGTAACCACTGGATGTTTGATTTTGGTAATAATAAATCTGAAGCAACAACATCATTAGCGATTATCAAAAAATATAACTTTACCCATTCTTGCTTTGTTGGTAGACCCGATCCCAGTTTTACCTACCTGCGCCGTTGAAGAAGAATTCAGAAGTCAGAATTAAGACGCGACGCTCGATTACTCGCTAACGCTCCGCTATCGATGACTCGCTAACGCTGCGCTATCCACAAGTCGCACAAAATTCATTCTGAATTCTGGCTCCTGACTCCTGAATTCTGTTTTGATAAAAAATTAGGATAGCACATCTGTGCTACCCTACAAATTTCTGTATCTCACAAAAGCGATAAAGAATTAATCTAAATTTTTCAAAATAATATGTTTTTTTAAATCAAAATCAATTACACCTTGTTCTTGTAATTTGCCCATCAATCGTGTAATTGTTACCCTCGTAGTACAACAAGCACTAGCAATATCTTCATGAGTTAAACGAACACTTAAGCGAGTTCCCTCTGGTACAGTTTCACCGATTTCGCGTTTCAAAAGTTGTAATAGATAGTGTAGGCGTTCCTGTACCCGTCGTCTTCCAGAAATGACTAAAAAAGATTCTGTTTGCTGTAAGCGCTGATTAATTTTTGGTAAAAAAGTATGACTCAGAGTTGGAGAAGCTGCTACTTCTGCTGCGTAAATTGACACCAACTCAACATCACAAAGGGCTACTGCTTGGTAAATGTTTAGAGAAGTCAAACTAGTACCAAAAACCATTTCTGCTGTTGCCAACCCTAATAGTACTTCTTCGCCGGTTTCGCAGTAAGTACTTAGCTTGACCAAACCTTGGCAAACATACCAAATTACTAGTGGGTTAAGAGGGATAGTTTCTCCTTTAGAATATTTATGCACCGGATGACCAGGAAACAGGTCGCTGCTATTATTCTTGACTACTGTTGATTCTAAAGGTTGACGTTCAGAAATATCACGTAGCATCCAGCGCAAAGAAGTTGCTTTACCCTCCGAATTAGGGACAACAAGCACTGTTAAAGCTGCATCAAACAACTCGCCATGACTTTGTTGCAAATGTATTAATAACTCTTTACCTCTGACTGATTGGGATAGTTGGATAAGTTCATTGCGGATTTTTTGACGTTCTTCTAGAGGGACAAAATTAATCATTGATTTGCCCACTAGAAAATGCTTTGAAACATTAAACAACTTAGCTGCTGTGTGGTTAGCTTCTTGAATGATACCTTCTATATTAGTTACTAAATAGCCATCTGGCGCCAACTCGAATAAATCTTGGTAGTGTTGGCGTTCTGCTTCTAGCCAATTCCGTGTTTGTATTAGTTCTTCGTTTTGTTGATACAATTCCTCTGCTGCTAACTGCACTATCTTTGAGGTGTTATAGAGTTCCTTAAAAGCCTGTGGCAGAAGATCTGGTGGAATCCAAGGCAATACACTAGCAGTTTGGTATAAATCTGCTAAACGCTTGTGCAATACTTCTGCGCGTTGGATAAATTTTTCTATGTTCACCTTAAATTCCCGCTACTTACTTGCAGAGGTTGAGCAAAAAAATCTATTAGGTAAAGAGTTGGAAAATTGCAGCATTTATGATTTTGTTGAGTGATAAATTTAAATTTCATGAAGCTGCAATTGTTGTTCCATTTAATTTATAACAATACCTTGAATAAAGGTTTACGACAATTTTTGTCTGAAAATACTACAGGTCATTCAGTTTTTTAAATGACACACATCTCAATTAGGTCTAGAGATTCAATTTATATTGTATTTAAAAATTGCTTACTAATCATTAATATTTTTGGGAAACGTAGACTTTTTCAGTGTACAGCGTATAGCATTTTGCTAAGTATTACTTCTACCTTTAGTAGTAGAATTCAATAAAGTCAGTTAAATACGAATTTGTAAATCAACTGATTAGAGAGTCAAAATTATGACTAGGAGATAAATTAGATCGGACAAGACACTCCAAAAAAGTCGATTTCAACCTTAAGTTCTCACTGTTGTTTAATGCGCTTTGTCACTCCTTTAATAATTAAGTATTAATGATAATTGTTTCCATTATTACCAAACTTCCATCACAAGAATCAAGCCACTACTACCAAAGGTATATAATCTAAGTTAAGTTTATTTGTGTTCCTCTATACGTTTTATATCAATAAATTATCGAGAGATATCGTTCTGATACAAACAAAAGTAAGACTACAGAGAACAAGCAATAGTCGAACTACTACATCTTCAATAAAATAGGTGTTACAATCTCAGAAAAATTGTATAGAAAGACACGCACAAACTTAACAATTATCCGCTTCTTTAGTTAGAGGATAAATGAACTACTAAGCTGGTGTAATTTAACAATGCGTAACAGCTTATCAACGCGCAAGTTATTAGGAGTGATAGATGAGGTGTAAATAATATCAAATCTCGTCACTCCTTTTTATCTTTTTTTATTACTCATCAAAGACCTAACCCCCTTACCCCCTTCCCGATGCGGGAAGGGGGAATTCAAAGCCTCTCTCGGCATCGAGGAGAGGGGTTTTTAGTATACTTTATGACTTTTCAAACATCCTTTCATCAATTTTGATTAATCAAAATTCGGTGGGTTTAAGTCCCCGGCTTCAATAAGCCGCAAGTTTTGTGGCGGGGTCTAAATCCCCGTTACAAAACTGTACTTGCAACTTGCGACTTCTTTAATCTAGGTAGTTCTAAGGACGCCTCCACCGACTTAAAACAAGTGGCGTTTTAGGAACCTAGCAAGATCCTGTAGGATAACCCAACACTAAGATATCTCCGCCTAATCACTGTATCAAAAAAAATCTCTGCGTCCCTGCGTCAGTCTAAATGATAAGTATTCAACAGCACATAGTACAACTAACTAGATGTACTTAATATTACTAATTACGGAAACTTTGTGATATCTTGTCATTTTAGACATCTGAACTACATCAATTCAATGCTTTATCACCGTAAATTGCCCAAATATCTGGCATTTCTATTTTTACCAGTAGTATTGGGTGCTGATTTACCAATTACTCAAGTTTTTGCCCAAACTACTATACAGTCATCTATTGGTAAAAGTGTGACATTTACATGCAATGACACTGAGACAACTATCAAAAATAAAAATGGCCCCAGAGTGACTGTTGGCCAAAGAACCATCTACATTGGTTATCAGCAAGTATCATCTCAAAACAAAGACCCTCGCATCATTACTTTTCAGAATGGCCTGAAGAAATGGTGTCGCAGTGATTACGAAACAACCAATGATGATGGTACAGGCTATGGATTACTTTGGGATGGAGGAAACGTTTTGTATGGCGTTTTCTCTTCCACTGGTAGCCAGCCTGGTAATGATTTTCGACGCTTTGCTACTGGTCGTTGGCTACCTAGTTATGGCAGTGGTGGCGGCCCGAAAGTCGCAGTTATAGCAAAAATTAATCCAGAAAATGGTAGCGTTTACTATGCCACATTTCTGACTGCGAAAAAGGCTAATGATGGTAAAACAAACTCTTTAGTTGTCACCGGATTATCATGGAATGGCGTCAATTTGACCGTCAAGGCAGATTCGTGGTGGACTCCACGTCGCGCTAATACAAATCCTATGACTTGTTCTGGTTCATCACCTTATAAATATACAGGCATATTCACTGGAGATTTGACAAAGGTAAACTCAGCTTCAGCAGTTACCTGTAGTTAAAATGACTGGAACAATTTTTTGGCGATCGGTAACTTCTGTTTATTCTGCTTTAGCGGGTAAACTGATGATAAATTCTGTTCCTCGATCAAGGGTCGAGTTGACATGAATTGAACCACCATGTTTTTCGATGACAATTTGATGAGCGATCGCCAATCCTAATCCTGTTCCTTTCCCAACGGCTTTAGTAGTAAATAAATGGTCAAAAATCTTTTGTTTTACTTCTTCGCTCATTCCTTTACCATTATCAGCAATGGCAATTTTAACTAGATTATTTTCGACGGAGGTTGTAATCGTAATGCAGTTAGGATTAGCTTGAATATCTCGAAAACTGCGTCCGGTGTTAAATTCATCCAAGGCATCAATAGCGTTTGCGATCAGATTCATAAATACTTGATTTAATTGACCAGGAAAACATTCTACTTCAGGCAAATCACCGTAGTTAGTGATAACTTCAATGGCGGGACGTTGTTCATTCGCCTTGAGACGATGTTTCAAAATTAAAATTGTACTGTCGATACCTTCATGGATGTTAAATGGGACTTTGTAATCTCGATCAGCACGGGAGAATGTTCTTAAACTAATGCTGATATTTGTTAATCTGTCGCACGCCATCGTCATGGAGTCAAGCATTTTGGGTAAGTCTTCTAAGCTATAATCCAAGTCGATTTCTTCGGCGTGGTCCATGATTTCTTCACTTTTGTTGGGGAAACTTTTTTGATAGAGTTTCAAATGTTCAACAATATCAGCAATGGTGGGTTTAGCTTGTTGGATACTGGCATAAATAAAACCGAGGGGATTATTGATTTCATGAGCCACCCCAGCGACTAAGTTACCCAACGCAGACATCTTTTCACTTTGGATAATTTGTAATTGCGCTTGTTGCAGGGCGGCTTGGGCTTGTTTGCGTTCAGTAATATCACGCACATTAGCAAGAATCATGGGTTGCCGATTTAGGGTGATGCAACGCAGAGAAACCTCGACGTTGAAGAGGGAACCATCATGGGGTCGTTTTGCCTGCCACTCAGTCGTCAGGGTTTTACCCATGATTGCTTGCTCCCACAACATAGAAAGTTGATCGAAGGGATTTTCTGGGCCGGAGTAATCTTTGGCAATTGATAGGGTTTTCGCCTCTTCTCGGCTCACATGAAAAATCTGAAGCATTTGATCGTTAACATCTATGATTGTGCCGTCTAAGGCGTGGATGAAAATAGCATCATGGGCATTATCAAAAATAGTCCGCAGATCTTGCTGCGATCGCTCAATAGCCACTTTGGTAGTTTTGAGATCGCTAAAAAGTCGGGCGTTTTCCAGGGAAATGGCAGCTTGGGTGCAGAGGAAATTGAGAATCAGCAGGCGATCGCTTGTAAATACCCCAGCAGTTGATTGATTTTTGAGGTAAAGAATTCCGATTAACTGCCCTTGATTGAGAATTGGTAAACACAGAACACTCTTGGGCTGGCATTGCAGCAAATACTCATCAATGACAGGTAAATCGGTTTGCAAATTTTCGATCGCCACCACTGATTGCGTTCGTTTGACGTACTGAATCAATTTAATGGGAACGTTAGAATGACCTTCTAAAGGTTCAAAGCAGATTTCTGTTGTTTCCAGGGTGGAAATCGCTCTCACCTTCCAAGTTTCATCTTGGGGCAAGATCAATACACATTTGTCGGCTCCAGAATTTTGTAAAATAATTTGGGTAAGTTGCTGGAGCAGTTGATCAAGTTCGATGGTGCTGGAGATAACTTGAGCGGCTTTGATCGCTGAGACAAAATCTAGGGTATCGGAAATGCTGGAGTTGGCACTAGAGGTTATGGTTGAGGAGTTAGTAATCCTAGTTACGGTTTCTAGAATATTGAAACTAGTTTTGAGTTGCTGTAAGATCGGCTGGAGCAGTTGGGGATAGCGGGTTTCCAGATCAGCCACCTTAGCTTTTGCCCCCCAACGGGCATAGCAGTAATACGCCTCAATCATGTATGCCTGAGCGACTTTGGCTTTACCCCAATCAAGATAGAATTTGGCGGCGAGTTCGTTGGCGAGGGCTTCTTCATTCAGGAATTGGTTTTCTTTGGCAAGTTGAATTGCCCGATCGTAGTATTCCAGTGCTGCTAATTTTTGCCCCAATACGCGATACCGTTCTGCTTCTACCAACAGAAACTTATGTTGGTAATTCATCGGGGCATAGAACCCCCATTTCTTCAACTTTTGCTGATTCGCCTGAATGGCCTTGAGGATTTGCTGGCGTTCTTTTGAGGTTGCAGTGGCGTAAATTGCCAGTTGTGCCAGAGAATCATAAAAGTAGTGCAGCACCGTTGGGAGTGAGGAAACGCAGTTATCAAAGTAGGGTTTAGCAGCATTGGACTTCTCAACTGCGGCGACATACTGTCCGAACAAATAATGCAGATGCTGTTGACCAATACAAATGCTGTCTGAAAGGCTGCGGCTGCTTTTGCCGTTTTCCCCGCCTGTAAGTTGAGGGAAGCTAATTCATAACGGGCCTGGCGATCGCAGATTAAATCCTGAGCAAAGTTGAAATGACCAACAATATCAAAAATTCTTTCCTGACGTTGAATTTCACTACTTTCTTGTAGCAACAATTGCCCGATTTTTAGGTGAGTGGCTTGTTTTTGATCTTCTAGAATCAAAGAATAGGCGGACTGCTGGACGCGATCGTGCAGAAACCGATAAATGGGATTCGCTGCTGTGTGAGATACTGAGGTACTGTCAGACTGAATAAAAAACTTATATATTTCCTGATTGGGAATAATCAAACCTTCTTGTAAGGCTTTCCATAAATCAGCTGCCGCAGCTTCTGGAGATTGCTCAGAGATGATCGCCAAAGTCTGCAAATCAAACTGCGCCCCAATACAAGCGGCTAATTTGAGAATATTCTGAGTCTTGGCAGGCAATTTCTGCAATTGTAATGCCATAAACTCCACCACATCATCAGTGAGAGCTAAAGCTCTGATTTGAGCAATATCACACTGCCAATATCGTGTTTCCCAATTAAAAATAATCTGTTCATCTTCATGCAGTGCTTTCAGAAATTGCGTCGCAAAAAATGGGTTTCCTTTGGTTTTTTGAATCACTAATTCGGTTAGGGGTTGAGCCAGGGACAACTCGCAATTGAGGGTATCTGCCACCAACCGATTCATCTCCACTAAACTCAATGGTGACAGAGTAATTGTGTTCACAGTTACACCAGCTTTCGCAATTTCATCGACTGTCAAGCGAGAGTTCCTTCTAGGGTATTGGTATTTTGAATTTCTTGGGTTTCTCGTGGTAGTAGAGATGCAATACTAAAATCAATTAATTTAACTTCTTTTGTTTGCGGATTAATTAAAATATTGCTGGGTTTAATATCTTTATGAATAATCTGTTCACGATACAATATATCTAAGGTATTGCATAGTGCGATCGCTATTTCTAAAAACTCTCCTAAAGAAAGTCTATTTTCTTGTTTGATTACCCATTCATGAAGAGAAATTGCCCCAAAATCTTCCATTATCAACATATAGCTATTTTGATAATGTTCTAGGCTATAGGTTTGGATAATGCTGGGAGAGTTGAGATTTTTGGCAATAGTGTACTGATTGCGAAACTGCACCAATTCGCTAAAGTTTGGATAGTCATTTTTTAGTAGCTTGATAACTACAGGTAATTGGTCATGGCTGCGGATAGCCCGATATACTAAGGTGCGACTGCCAGAATAAACTGTTGCCACAATTTGATAGTTGGGAATTTGCAAAGTAGTACTAATATTCCTATTTTTTTCAGAGTTATTAATGTTCATTCTGGTTGGAAAATTGATGGTGATTGGTTAGTTAAATGAGTCTCAATAATAGGAAAAAAAAAACTGGTTTATCTGCTTTAGTGGGTAAAGTGATGATAAATTCTGTGCTTTGACGTGAATTGAAGCACCATGTTTTTCGACGACAATTTGCTGAGCGATCGCCCAATACCGTTCAGCTAAGGAAATTTATCGGTTGAGGTAGGCAGAGGGGGACAAAAAAAGCTTTATCTAAACCGTATTGCTCGATACCCTCGATCAACCACCGTTCTGGAACCATTGTAGAGTTCTTCAGTTATGCGATATCCGGGAATATTGACAAGAATGCTAACCACCATACTGCTAAATCCTAACAATTTCTGGATTTAGTATTCCCAGATATATAAAGTTTGTTCTAAACACGAGCAAAAATTTACACCGGAATTTCAATAATAAATTCTGTACCTTCACCCAGAACTGAGTTAAAACTCAATTTTCCGCTGTGGGTTTCTTCAATGATTTGACGAGCGATCGCCAATCCTAATCCCGTTCCTTTACCAACAGGTTTCGTAGTAAATAAATGGTCAAAAATCTTTTGTTTTACTTCTTCATTCATCCCTTTACCATTATCAGCATTGATTTCATGTGCCACCCCTGCTACGAGATTTCCCAGCGCCGACATTTTTTCACTCTGCACTAATTGCATTTGGGTACGCTGAAGTTCTACGAGTGCTTGTTCTAGATTTTGTTTTTGTTGTTTGAGTTCGTCTTGTGCTTGCTTACGTAATGTAGTCAACAGCTCCCAGTTCAAAACCTGTGACTTTGTTCACCGATTCAGACAGGGCGGTAATAAAGATAATCGGAATATTTTGGGTTTTTGCATTGGCTTTGATGCGCTGGCATGTTTGAAAGCCATCCATCCCTGGCATCATCACGTCCAGTAAAATCAAAGACACAGGAGTATGTTCTAATTGCTGTAAGGCGCTTTCACCACTCGTAGCGATCGCCAAACGAGCCGCACAACTCCACAAAGGAGAAATTACAGTCCATAGCCGGGTGGGTTATGGGCAACATTCACCCTCAAACTACCTCATGTGAATTCGGTATTGCGATCGCTAGGTTAAACAATGTACGATAAACTCCCTAGTTTTAGATCCCCCTAAATCACTCGATAAATTGGGGGACTTTGATTCCGGTTCCCCCCTTAAAAAGGGGAGCCAGCGCGGTCTTGGGGTCTCCCCAAGTGGAGCGACTGGAGTGGGTTAGGGGGGATCTAAAAGTGCCTAAAGTCACAGCGAAACACTTTTCAAACAACCTCTAAATTTATAGTTCATGCTCAATAAAACTGCTACAACAAAATACGCTTTATCACTGCACACTACAACTCCCGAATTAGGCATAGCAATTAGTAATTTTGTAGGCGACACTCGCTCTCAAGTCTGGAATTTGGGGCGTGATTTATCCAGCTTAATACATCAATATTTAATTGAATTTATCAAACCCCAAACTTGGGCGGATTTATCCTTTATCGCAGTTGCAAAAGGTCCTGGTGGCTTTACTGGGACTCGCATTGGTGTTGTCACTGCCCGAACCTTGGGACAACAATTAGATATTCCTGTATTTGCAATTTCCACTTTGGCTGCGGTGGCTTGGTCACAAGCAAGCAAAACCCAAAATCCAAAAACCCTTGCTGTGCAAATGCCAGGACAACGAGGCCAAATTTTTGCTGCTATTTATGAGCTGACACCAGATGCTTCTGGACTCATAGCTTTATTGCCAGATACAGTTATGACCCTAGAAGCATGGCAAGAAACTTTAGCTAATTGGAACACTAGTTATCAGCTGATTGAAGCCCAATCTGGGTTAGCAGCTACAGTAACAAGTATTTTAGAACTAGCTGAACTTGAGTGGCAACAAGGCAAGTCTCCTAATTGGTCAGAAGCTTTGCCTTATTATGGACAACATCCAGTAGAAATTTAAGTAGTACGGATTCACGACGTTTGTAGTCAGCAAAGAAGACGCGGCGACGCGGAAGGGGACGCGGAGAGTTTTGAATAAAAGTTTACTCAATCGTCTAATAAAGTCATTAATGCTTGCAATTCCGAGTCTGGTGACTCTGATAAATGATGCCGCAGCTCTAACAGTTGAGTTTGTAATGCTGTAACTACATTCACCATATTAGATTCTTGTGCGATTTTTAGCTGACTTTCTTTGATTCTGATTTTTCTTAACAGTTCATCTACAGCAGAAATTGAATCATAATCTTGAGAAATCATAGCCTTACACCTACTATAAATTACAGGAGTAAAGTTAAACTTGCTGCTCACACATTGTCTCACATCGTTTAAATTTTAAGTAAAAATTGTACATGCTATTGGCATCGACTTGTCATCAGAGTGATTTTTTGTATTAAAATTATTGCTGCAAATAAACAACACGGTTGACAAAACATTGCTTAATAGTTATTGAGATATAGCAATCCGATTTGATTTCTGAATGACTCGTAGAGGTAAGGGACTGGGGATTGGGGACTGGGGACTGGGGACTGGGAAGGAGGAATAAAGGTGTACTGAGTTTTGTTCAAAAATCAAATATGAGTCCTATATGATTGGACTTTGGACAAAAAGAAGTTTATTCGCGAGTGTGACTCGCGAATAAATGAATGATTAATCTTGTTTATAGTGACGAGCAGAAAAAAGCATAGCCATCAGACCCCCAACAAATAGTAATATCAACTACAAAGTATCTTTGGGTAAATACTGATGGCTATGCCAAAATTTAATAACAATCAATTAATAGCGCAATTTCAAGATTTTAGACAAAAAATTTACAACTGTTTTTCTTCATGTAGCGACGCCTGTATGGATTTGTTGGATGCGCTTGCGGGTAATACGGGAGCCAATTCAATTGCGGAGTTATCTTTAAGTCCTTTGTTTCCCAGAAGCTATAATTCTATTTATAAAGCAATTCAAAAATCATTTAATACAAATATTCAGGAGAAGAACAATGAAGAAGAAGAACAAGAAGAACAAGAAAAACCCAATAACTTAATTAGGGTGGTATCTGAGTTAATTAAGCAACCACAACAACGCCCTTTTTACTTATTCGCTCTTGATACAACACCGCATCCGCGTCCTTACGCGAGGACTTTAGCTGAACGTGGGTATATTTACCAGCCAAATACTATCAAGGGTAACAAACCGATTAATATTGGTCATTCTTATTCGATACTTTCTATCTTACCAGAGAAAGAAACTGGGAATGCCGCCCCTTGGTCAATACCAATATCAGGAGAAAGGGTATCACTTGATAAAACTGGTGTTGATGTGGGTAGTGAACAAATTTCCTCAGTAATGTCTGATTCATCACTGCCCTGGCAGGAAAAATTGTGCGTCTTAGTAGCAGATAGCGCCTATAGTCAGCGTTCATTTCTGTTTGACCAATCCAAACACAAAAATGTGGTAGTGATAGCCAGAGTTCGTAGTAATCGAATTTTCTACCAATCTCCACCCGTTGATGAGTCAAAGAAAAAACGTGGTTGTCCAAAAAAATACGGTGAACGGTTTAATTTAGCTGATGTTGAAACTTGGCACTCTCCCGACGAGACAACACAAATTCAGCAGACAACCTGTAAGGGTCGTCTTTTAAACATCACCATACTCGCTTGGCATCAAATGTTGATGAGGGGAACCAAGCACCAAAAAATGTATTGTCATCCTTTTACTCTGCTCAGAATTCATGTGACTGATGATACTAATCAATCTCTCTGGAAACCAATGTGGTTAATTGTCATAGGTGAGCAACGTGGAGAAATCTCACCTACGGTTGCAAACCATTGCTATAGACAAAGGTTTGATATTGAACACATGCTGCGATTTAGCAAGCAGCGTTTGTTGATGACGCAGTTTCAAACTCCAGATGTTTTGCATGAGGAAAATTGGATACATTTAGTAATCCTAGCTTACGTACAGTTGTGGGCGGCAAGGGAGTTAGCAACACACTTACCCAGGCCATGGGAGCGTTATTTAGAACAAAACAATGATAAAATTGCCACTCCAAGTGTAGTGCAACGCGATTTTCAGAGAATTATTTCAGAGATTGGTACACCCGCTCGTTCTCCCAAAACCAGAGGAAATTCCATCGGTCGAGTTCAAGGTCAAGTTCAAACACAACGAACTAAGCATCCTGTTGTCAAGAAGAAGTCAAAATCAACACTCGCTAAAGTCAAAGCCGCATAAATTTTCTTAGGCTTTAGGCGTTTAACTCAGTCTGACTCAGTTTGTAAAATAACTGGGGTAATTTCTGATGACTAGTTTTTTGTTCGCGAGTGTGACTCGCGAACAAACTTCTTTTTGTCCAAAGTCCAATATATGAGAGTTTTTCATAAAATTAGTATTTGCGATCGCACCACTACTTGCTAGAATTCTCAACAGCTGGTTAAGCATCTCTTGGTGTTTAACCTCAACTTGGGAAATTAGTATAAAATTTGCCAATTTCATGAGAAAAGTTAATTGTATTTACTTAAATTGATTCTTTTGATGTCATAGTAACATTACATAATCAGGTTAGAGCGAACTTCAGACTACCATTGAACAGCACAGCAAGGTTATCTTTAGAACTGAATAATGGCATCTCTGATACCATTTTCTGTAATTTCCTGCTTGCTAAAAAATTAGTCGAATGAAAATTCAGTACTGAAATTCTCAGGAGGAGTGAAATGGGACTTAGCGACGGACTTTTGAACCCAAACAAAAAAGCTGTGGTCGTAGAAGACTGCTGCAAGATGATCGAAACACAGGTTGCATCCAAATCAGGTATCAGCGGCATAGCTCTGAAAGCTGCCTTCGGGGCTTTAAAGGGAGTCAAACCTGGATACATTTCTTATGCTGTTGAACAGCTTTTGCCGGAATGCTTGACGGCGATCGATCCAATCTGGGATGAAGGGATCGAGAAGGGCGACCCAGTAGGGTATGTGATTGCGAATTCCTCATACACAGCAGACGCCCTCTTAGGTGTCACTGACGCGAGGCTTAAAACTGTCAGCCGCCAAATCGTGCGAGGAACCTATGAAAAACTTCGCGGCTCAGCCAAAAAACACGTTGAGGAGGCGGTGCCAGACTTAGCCAACATCATCGATAAGCACAGCAAGGGATGAGGGAGGTGTGGGAGGAGGGAGACAAAGAAATATTTTCTGGGAGCAATGTGATTTTGTGAGATGGGTAAGCAGGGGAGGCAGGGGAGGCAGGGGAGGCAGGGGAAGAGAAACAAATAAATGTATAAGCAATCTGTAACGCTCGTAAAAAATATGCTTATTTGTCTCTTTACTCCCCCTGCTCCCCCTGCTCCCCCTGCTCCCCCTGCTCCCCCTGCTCCCCCTGCTCCCCCTGCTCCCCCATCTCCCCACACTCCCCACTCCCCACTCCCTACTCCCCACTCCTACCAATCAAAGTAGCAATTGCTTTGACCAATTTTTCTGGCTCGACGGGTTTGGATACATGATTTTGAAACCCTGATTCGAGTGCTTGTTGGTGGTTGATTTCTCCTGCATAAGCAGTTAAGGCGATCGCCAAAATCTTTTTACCTTCGTCTGTCTGCAATGCTTTAACTTGGCGCATCAGCATATAGCCGTCTGTTTCTGGCATTCCGATATCACTCACCAGAACATCTGGTTTTGACTGTGCCAAGACTTGTAGTGCTTCCAAAGCGGATGCCGCAGCAGTTACTTTTGCTCCAGCCTGTTCTAGCACGAATGTGTGGAATTCACGGGTATCTACGTCATCGTCTACAACTAAGATTTGGATACCTGTAAGAATTTCTGTCGCAGAAGAAGCATGGGAGCCTGTAATGTTGTTATCTTGTTTTGGGGTTAAATCTTTTTTGATTAGCGGTAGCCTGACTGTAAAACTAGCTCCTTCCCCTTCACCTAAACTTTCTGCCCAAATTGTTCCTCCATGTAGTTCTATCAGATGACGAACAATTGCTAATCCTAACCCCAAGCCACCAAATTTTCGGGTTGTGGTGCTGTCAGCTTGACGAAAATATTCAAACACATAAGGGAGGAAGTCGCCGCTGATCCCCTTACCTGTGTCGCTGACAGTAATCTCAGCTTGAGTGTCAACACGCTGGAGTTGAATCTCAATTTTTCCTCCTTGGGGAGTGAATTTTACAGCATTCGATAACAAATTCCAGATTACTTGTTGTAAACGACCGGAATCACCCAAAACTTGCTCCACAGAAGTATCGAGGGTTTTATGAATTTGAATATTTTTAGCTTCTGCTGCCAAACGCACTGTTTCCAATGCCCCATCAATCACAAGTACTAGGTTGACGGGAAACATGTTGAGGCTGAGCTTGCCTTGTAAGATCCGCGAGACATCGAGCAAATCTTCAATGAGTTGAGCTTGTAATTTAGCATTACGTTCAATGGTGGCGATCGCTTTTTTCATTGCGGCTTGATCAAATTCACGGGTTTGTAACAAATTCGCCCAACCGAGAATCGGATTCAGGGGCGATCGCAATTCATGGGAAAGCACCGCTAGAAACTCATCTTTGATGCGGTTGGCTCTTTCGGCTTCGGTTCTAGCAGCTTGCTCAAGTTGTAGCAGGCTCGTGCGTTCTGACTCTGCTGCCTTGCGTTCGGTAATATCAATACACGAACCGATGTAGCCCAGGAAGTCTCCTTCGGGTGTAAACCTGGGTACGCCTACATCAAAAATCCAGCGATATTTGCCATCAAAGCGCCTGAGTCGATATTCTATTTCAAACCCTTGACAGGCATCAAAGGCATTCGAGTAAGTATCTGAGCAATATTGGAAATCGTCGGGATGCACCCCTTGAGTCCAACCATTGCCCATCTCTTGCTCGATGGTTCGCCCGGTGAAGTCCAGCCAAGTTTTGTTAAAATAATTACATAATTTATCAATACCAGACATCCAAATCAACGTCGGTGCTGAATCTGCCATTAGCCGAAAGCGTTGCTCACTCTCTCTAAGTGCTTCTTGGGCTTGTTTGCGTAGGCGCAGTTCTTCGTAGACATCACTAATGTCTGTAACAAAAATTGATACGCCCTCAGCAAAAGGATAGATCCGATTCTCAAACCAGCGATTCCATCTAGGATAGAAGTATTCAAAGCGAACCACGGTCTGTTCGGCGATCGCTTGATGAACTTGGGTATAAAACTCACTTTCCACCAGATCTGGAAACACTTCCCAAATGCTCCTACCTAGCAACTCTTCCTGGGAAAAGCCCACAACTTCTGCTACTTGCTCATTGACAAAGCTATAACGCCACTGGCAATCCAACACAAAGAACTGGTCTTGAATACCAGCTAAAACTGTCTCTAGGTGTGCTTTTGCGACTTCAGCCTCAATCCGTAGCTCTTGTTCGCGTTGCATTGCCTCCTGTCTCAGACCAGCCATTTTTAAGGCTGCTTCTACGCGCACCAGCAATTCCCGGGCAGAGAACGGTTTAATCAGGTAATCATCAGCTCCCGCTTCTAAACCTTCCACCCGTGCCTCTTCTCCTGCCCGTGCCGACAGCAAAATAATGGGAACTTTTCTTGTCTGCGGATCGGCTCGTAATGCTTGCAGCAATCCAAAACCATCTAAAGCAGGCATCATCACATCCGTCAGAACCAAGTCTGGCAGACGCTCCCGAGCAGAATCCAAAGCAGCTAAACCATCCGGCACTGCTTCCACCTCATAGTGCTGACTTAACAATCGCTTGACATAATCGCGCATATCAGCGTTGTCATCAGCTAGGAGAATGCGGGCAGTTCTGGGCAGAGGGGCAGAGGGGCAGAGGGGCAGAGGGGAAATTAGGCTCTCCTGCTCCCCTGCTCCCCTGCTCCCCTGCTCCCCTGCCTCTTCCGGTAACCAACGCAGAGCTTCTTCTAAATAAGGTGCTGCACCTAAGGCGGTTGAAGTTAAGGTTCGAGTGGCACTAATGCGGTCTGGAGGCAAATGAGCATATCCTGTAGGAATTAACACAGTAAAACAACTGCCTGCCCCTAAAACACTGGTTACTTCGACTGTTCCACCATGCATTTTCACCAATTCTTGCACAAGGGACAATCCAATTCCCGACCCTTCAAAAGTTCGTCCTTGCGCTCCTTTGACGCGGTGAAATCGTTCAAACAGGTGGGGGATTTCTCCTGCTGGGATACCGATTCCGGTGTCTCGCACTGACAATTCGACGAATGCAGAGGGGGGAGAAGAGGACGCGGAGAGTGTTTGTGATAAATAATTCCCTGCATCTCCATGCCCCCATGTCAGAGCGTCCTCTTTCCCCGCGTCAGAGCGTCCCCGCGTCAGAGCGTCCTCTTTCTCTACCCACTGCAAACTTACTGCAATTTTTCCTGCCAAGGTGAATTTGAATGCGTTAGACAGTAGGTTAAAAACAATTTTTTCCCACATTTGGCGATCTACATACACTGGTGCTGGCAGGGGAGGACAATTAACTGATAATTGCATTCCTGCTCGTTCGATCGCTGAACGAAATACACTAGCTAGTTCGGCGGTGAAAATGGCAAGATCGGTGGGTTCGTATGAAGCTTGAACCCGTCCAGCTTCAATGCGCGAGAAGTCTAGCAGGCTGTTAACTAGTTTTAATAAGCGTAGTCCATTACGTTGCACCATTTTTAACTGCTCTTGTTCCTTGGGTGGTAGCAGGTTGGCACAATTAGCTAAGGTTTCTTCTAGTGGCCCCAACATTAGAGTTAATGGGGTACGGAACTCGTGGCTGACGTTGCTGAAGAAGACAGTTTTGGCGCGATCTATTTCTGCTAAAGCTTCGGCGCGTTTGCGTTCTTGTTCGTAAGCTTGGGCGTTGGCAATGCTAGCTGCGATTTGAGCTGCAACTAGTTCCATGAATCCTTTATAGTTGTCGTCAAACAGCCTGAAGGGGTTTAAGCCAGCAATTAAGATGCCAGCTTTGCCTGTTTGACCGGATGGTGAGATGGGTACAGCCACTGCTTGATGTGGCGTTCGCTCCCATACACCACAAGGCAAGTTGCCAAAATCTCCTTCTAAAATTTTAATCAACTTTGTTTGATGGGTGGCGATCGCCTCCGCAAAAGGCCAAACTGTATCAGAATCAAAAGCAACTGTTTGGGGAACTGCTATATGGTTTGGCTCAATGCCGCATGTTCCAGCCAGAAAAACTTGCTGTTGATCTGGATCGACCAAATAAATCATGGCAAAGGGTAAGTCGTAAGGGTTGGTTTCCAAACAACTCGCACTCAGCGTACAGGCTTCATCAAATGTCCGTGCATCTGCTGTTCTAGTTGCTAACTCCCGTAACAATTTTAACTGACGCTCACCAATGATGCGTTGTGTGTCGTCTGTGTTGGCGCAGATGATCCCACCTGTGTCACCCTCATCATTGGGAACCGGGCTATAGGAAAAAGTATAATAGGTTTCCTCTGGGTAGCCGTTACGCTCCATAATTAGCAGTAGCGCTTCGTCGTAAGTGCCCTCGTTTTTGAGCATCGCTGATTCTGCTCTCGGCGCAATCTGATCCCAAATCTCCCGCCACACATGGGAAGCTGGCTGGCCGAGTGCTTCTGGGTGTTTGCCGCCAATAATAGCTTTGTAAGGATCGTTGTAAAGGTTAATGAGTTCGTCGCCCCACCAAACAAACATCGGTTGGCGAGAAGTCAGCATAATCCGCACCGCAGTTTTCAAACTTTGCGGCCAACGTTCTGTTGGGCCAAGAGGGTTTTTCGACCAGTCCAGTTCTCGCATCCGCGCACCCATTTCATCGCCACCGAGAAGAAAATTACCGTCGGCGTTGCTTGCTGACGTTGACTCGTTTTTCATTGGTTTCTCAGGGTTAGTCATGGGTCGGGTACAAAACTACAGTTGTGGACATCTGCTGGTCAAAATCCTTTTTTAGTTGAGCCAAAACATTATTGAGTGGGGGTTTTGACTGGGAACTCAGCAGCGTAAAACAAGCCTACTCTTTTTCTTGAAAGTATGTTGCTTGAAGAATTTTACCCCGATCGCCCAACTCATTGAGTAGGATACTAATACGCTGCATTGCCAAAGGAGAAGGTGTGGCGCGTCCATTTTCCCAACGGTTGATTGTCGGGAAAGTGACACCAAACTCGGCAGCAAATTTTTCTTGAGACAGATTTAATTCTTGCCGCAGGGCACGAATTAGTTTGCCAATATTGGGTTGTTTTGCCACAAGTAGGCTTCTACTGTGAGGCATATAAATTAAACTTCATAAAGCTCTAGATATTTAATGTTTTACGATAGAGTCTTATTTGCCGTCAATTATTCTTCAGATAGAGATTGTGATTTCAGGAGTTTTTTTAATTAATTAGGATAGACGAGCCGATATAGTGCGATCGCTACCCAAAATTCTATGCCAAAACTCATCAACAGCCAAATAGAGCCAAATTTGGCAGCAAAACAAGCTTTATTTCTAACTTGGAAATTTAGTTTATCTACTTGACTTTGCTGAATTTTTTTGTCAATCATTACCTGAATTTAGCGATTTATTCAGACAGATATAGGACTCATATTTGATTTTTGAACAAAACTCAGTACACTTTTATTCCTTCTTCCCAGTCCCCAGTCCCCAATCCCCAGTCCCTTACCTCTACGAGTGATTCAGAAATCAAATCGGATTCCTATAATTTACCATTAATTTAATTTATGGTTTTAACAACCAAGAGCATTTGATTATATTTCAAAACTTGTTTATTATCAAATTACGAAAAATTTTCAATGACAAAATTTATTTGATACCCAAAAACAACAGATTATTCCAAATTAACAACGACTGTTACCAATAAAATTTAACCCAAGATTCAGTCATCATTTCCTTAAATAAGTCGGAAGTCGGAAGTCGGAAGTCGGAAGTATGGTTTTGTGATGGGGATTTAGACCCCAACACAAAACAAGCAACCCATAGGGTATGGGGTTTTAAACCCCTTTTAGCAAGGATAAAAAACTAATGCGAAATTCTCCAAATAAGATCTATGAACTAGATGCAATTTCCAAACAAGCTTTGAGTCAGAAAACAATCAAGCTGTCTCAAAGCGATATAGAAATTAGCACTCCAGCTTTGTCTAGAAACTTCCTAACTGCAATGGGCATCAAATTTTTCCAAACTACTGTAGTATTATTAGTACTTTTGATCGAGTTAGCAGTTGCTTCTCCCACTTGGGCAAAAACAGCACCATCTCCTGACTACTTTGAAGTAGGTCAAAAAGTCATTTGGCTTTACAAGGCTCGTGGTGATTCTACTGATATCCAGAGAATTCCCGCAGAAGTAGTCAAATTAGGTTCCAAGGAAGTGCAAATCAAGGTACACAAAAATAAAAACGAATTTGTGAATCGTTGGGTAAATCCAAACAAGCTGGAAAATTCTCAACAATAGGGACAAAAGTAACATCAAAAACAATACAGTTCAGATTAGCCAAAAACCCTCATGTAGAGACGCGATTGATCGCGTTTTCCACCACCAATTATCTGTTTGAGGACTAACCCTTTCAAGGTTATCCTGATCGATTCAAACAATCTTTGCAACACATCGATTGTAGGGGCGCACAGCTGTGCGCCCCTACCCAGGGTATTTATCGCATTCTTTTTTCCAATTGGTATTATCCTCAAAATTACGAGTAAAAATTTTGACTAAAAACACGCTATTATTACTGATGCCTCCATTGGAATTGGTTAAGAACACCTGCCTATTTTGAACCCAAAATACCAAAGGTAACGACAAAATCAAAAACGGTAATGTAGGACAATGGAAAAAAGAATAATCTCGCCTAGAGTATTAAAAAATGTTGAGGAAAAAGCCATGCAATCAGCTTTACGTATCACAACCAAAGTTTTACCAGGAAACAAAATAGAAATTGAAATTCCAGAAGCTGAAATTGGCGATAGCGTTGATGTCTTTGTGATTTTACCAGAAAAAGCTGAACCAAAAGGTCGTTCTGTACTCGATATTATAGAAGAAAGCCGTAGGAGACACCCTTCTCGAACTGCTGAGGATATAGACAGACAACTACAAGATGAACGCTTATCATGGGAAAGCTAATACTTCCAACAAATGGCTCTATTTATATAGATACTTCGGTGGTTATTTATACTATTGAAGGTATTCCAGACTATTATTCTTTGCTGCAACCATTATGGTCTAAGTTTTACGCAGGAAAAATTCAAATCATTAGCAGCGAACTAATATTAATGGAGGTTTTAGTTGTTCCATTGCGTAATGGTAATAATTCTTTAGTAGCAGACTATGAAGAACTATTATTATCATCTCAAGTGAAATTAATTCCTATTAGTCAATCAATACTGCGACAATCTGCTAATCTTCGGGCTACAAGTAACCTCAAAACACCCGATGCTATTCATGCTGCAACAGCTTTATCTGTTAGTTGTAACCAATTTATTACCAACGATAAAGGCTTTCGTAATGTTCCTGGTTTACCTGTTGTTATCCTCAGTGAAGTTTTAGCATCTTGAACAATGCCTACCCACGATATTATAGACAGTAGCCATTAAAAATATTTGTAAAATTAACAACATTTTTCTCAAAATATTCTCATAATCCCTGATAGTCAATATTCGCATCCTAATCAGGTGCTAGATACTCGACTTTTTTTGAGGGTGAAAAATAAGCCAAAGCCCAAAATTTACTAGCGATCGCAATATTCGGGTACTCCAACACAATATTTGGGTACTCCAACACAGTATTTGGGTACTCCAACACAGTATTTGGGTACTCCAACACAGTATTTGGGTACTCCAACACAGTATTTGGGTACTCCAACACAGTATTTGGGTACTCCAACACAGTATTTGGGTACTCCAACACAGTATTTGGGTACTCCAACACAGTATTTGGGTACTCCAATACGGTATTTGGGTACTCCAATACAGTATTTGGGTACTCCAACACAATATTTGGGTACTTCAACGAAATAGACTTCTTGCATAAATATATTTTTATCTTACGCAGAGGCGCAGAGAAGGAACGCAAAGAAGGATTTTGGTAAAATATTAAAATTTTATACTTTATAACATAAAATTATTCAGTGAAATTATTGAATAAATATTAGATTTGACAGTAGACAATACTGTATTTTTCGTTGTTTTTGCTCAGGGCAATGGAGATGGCAGATGGCTAGAGTGGAAACACAAGTTTGTATTAATTTTCACATAATCTTTGGGAGCAGACGCATATATGGCAAGATTAAAACGCAGTTCTCAGGTATTGGATAAGGCAACACGACGGATTGCGGGGATGCAATCGATTAGTGAAACGCTGGAATTTGGTGATGGGTTGAGTGTGGCGGAGTATGAGAAGCGAATTCAAACCTTGCAAACGAAACTATCGAGCTACAACAAGATGCTTTCTACCCTGGATGAAGCAGGGGGGCAGATTGAATTACTAGAGGAAGATTTGAGCAGTTATTCGGAAAGGATGTTGATGAGTGTGGGGACGCGCTACGGCAAAAACAGTTTGCAGTATGTGCAGGCGGGGGGAAAGCGACGCCAGAGTAATAAGCGTGCATCGGCTACTGCACCGACTACAACCGCGATCGCACCAAATGTAGAGAAGGCAACGACGAATGGCAAAACTACGAAGACAGCAGTAAATTAACGTGAGTTCGAGAGATTCCAAAGAACCCCGCTTCAATTTCTCTCCCCATTTCGGCTACCGTGTATATACAAGTTAGTTAGTAAGGGCACGGCAGTGCCGTGCCCCTACGAAAAATCTATCTGTATCAAGGTTTTAGTGAAATGGTATTAGGCATTGACAGGAAATAGCAAACATGGATGATTCAAAAACCACATCTTTCGTAGGGGCACAGCACTGCTGTGCCCTTTATTGAGGACTTCGCTACCCCTGCACTCGTAAAGACTCGGCAAATCGCTACTCTATCGCCCTAACAAGTTATACCGTTTCACTTTAATTATGATACAAATACGTTGGTAGGGGCACGGCATTGCCGTGCCCCTACGCGAAATCTATATGTATCAGGGTTTTAGTGAAATAGTATTACAGCAGTTTTCATGTATTTGAAGCACATCTGTCGTGAGGGCACAGCAATGCTGTGCCCCTACCGTGTGGTCTATTTACCTGAAAATAGCTGTAAAAAACAATGCTTAACGCCTTTGAACTATAGACTAGAATTTTCCAAGTCTGCAAGTTCTACTTTACTGGACTTGGAGTTTTCCACCCAAGCAAGACACAACTGACGGAAATTATCGCCCCGCACCTCAAAATTTGGGTACTGATCGAAACTCGCGCAAGCAGGAGATAGCAGCACTACAGATGCTTGATACTGCTTAGCTAATTGGGCCGATCTGGGGATTGCCCTTTCCATAGTTTCCACAATTTCGTAAGTAGAATACCCTACTTCTTGCAGCCGTTGGGCAAATGCCGGCGCAGCAGAGCCAATTAATAACACAGCAGCAGCTTTGCTTTGAATTTGTGCTAGCCAAGCAGTATCATCACCTGCTTTCGCTTCTCCACCAGCAATTAAAATCGCTGGACTGTTCACCGATGTCAAGCCAACTTCCGCAGCATCGTAGTTAGTGGCTTTGCTATCGTTAATAAAATCAATACCTTCCCAAGTGCAGATATGTTCCAAACGATGAGCAACCCCAGGGAAGTCACTAATTGCACGAGCGATCGCATCGCTATTAATTCCCGCCAACCGCGCCGTTGCTACCGCCATCAAGAGATTTTGCTGGTTATGTTCTCCCACCATCCGCAAAGCTGATACTTTCACAATTGGTTCTGGTGCAGAGGTAGCAGTTAACTTTTCCACAACCCAGCCATCTTCAATATAAAAGCCTTTTTCGCTAATCAGGAAATCTTTTCCTTTGACACTCGTCCAATAAGCATTCGGCCAAGCACTCAAACCTAACTTGCTCAAGTAAGCATCATCGCCATTAAATACTTGCAACTCAGACTGCCGTAATAACTTAGCTTTGATGTTGTAATAATTCTCTAAAGTTTTATGCCGCGCCAGATGATCCGGCGTGAAAGTCGTCCAAACACCGATGCGAGGTGCAAGAGACGTTGAAGATTCTATTTGATAGCTGCTAATTTCGGCAATTATCCAATCGAGTGAAGAAGATGAGGGGGATGAGGGGGATGAGATAAAATTTTCTACCTTATCTCCCTTATCTCCCTCATCTCCCCCCTCTCCCTCATCTCCCTCATCTCCCCCCCTCCAAGACAAGGCGACTTCACAGGCGGCGTAGCCAATGTTACCGCAAGCTGGTGCGTCTAAGTCTGCTGCTTGGAAAATGGCAGCAATTAAAGCTGTGGTGGTAGTTTTGCCGTTAGTGCCGGTAATTCCTACCCAAGGTAGAGGTTGCAAATGTCGCCAAGCGAGTTCCATTTCGCCGATGGTTTCAATCCCTAGTTTGCTTGCCTGATTTAATACAGGAATATCCCAAGGCACGCCGGGACTAACAACTATTAATTCTGGTAAATTAGCACCATTCAAATCTGGGGATTGACCTAATTTAACGGCTATTTGTTCGGCAGCGAGTTCTTGTTGTTGTTGCAGAAAGGTGTCGGAGGTGTTGCGTTCTGCTAAGCTCTCTGCACTAGCGGAATCGCTCAGTTCCACCTCCCAACCTTCCCGTTTCAACAATCTCGCCGCAGCAACACCGGACTTTCCCAATCCTATTACAGTAGCTCTAGGCATAGATTGCAGCAGAGGTCCCTGGTTAAGCACTCCTAATACTAACGTTTATTGGCAAAAATTACACAACTTTTTGTTGACCGATGCTACAGATTTTTGACCAAGCCCCGTTGGGGCGGGAGTAGGGAGTAGGGAGTGGGGAGTGTGGGGAGTGTGGGGAGATGCAAAAGTGTGGGGAGATGGGGAAGTGTGGGGAGATTAGAAAAAAGCTTCCTAACCTCCCACACGTCCCACACCTCCCTCACCTCCCCATCCTCCCACACTCCCCACTCCCCACTCCCTACTCCCTACTTGTTGACGATCGCCCCAAAATCAGCCAAAACACGGGCGTGATTGCGAACTAATCCCAACAGATGTAATCGATTACGCTTAATTTCTGGATCGGAATCCATTACTAAAACGCTATCTGGTCCGTCAAAGAAGTTACTAACTGTGGGAGCAATTTTTGTTAAGGCTGCTACTAACAGTTGATAATTTCTGTTTTCTTGTGCGGCTTGAGTTTCTGGCACTAAATCAACTAAGGCGTTATACAAAGCCACTTCCGAAGGCTTTTGGAATAGTTCTTCACGGATTACGGCTGTGGGTTCTAGCTGTTTTGTATCCAAGTCACCTTGGGCGGCTAAGCGTGTGGAACGGTTAACAGTTTCATAGATGCTATCTAAAGTGCCGTTGTTACGAATTTGTTGCAGATATAAGGCGCGATCGCGTACATCTAATAAATCCTTTAATGCCCGTTCTGTATATTCTGGATCGTTTTCTCCCAAAACTGCATTTACCAAGTCATAATCAATCTGTTTTTCTTCTTGCAACAAAGTACGGATACGTTGTAAGAAAAATTCTTGTAATGCTGTGGTTAATGATGCCAGATCTTTCTGATATGTTGCTGCAAAATTCGTGGCTATTTGCAACAGTAAATCATCTAATTTTATTGGTAAATTCGCAAACCAAGTAATTTTCACCACTGCATTGGCAGCACGGCGCAAAGCAAAGGGATCGGAAGAACCGGAAGGAATTAAACCTAAACCAAAGATACTCACCAAAGTATCTAATCTATCCGCTAAACCGACTACTTGACCTGTGAGTGTTTCAGGTAAATTATCACCGGCTCCCGTTGGCAAGTAATGTTGAAAAATTGCCTTTGCAACTTCGCTATCTTCACCACTGGCTAAGGCATATTTTTCTCCCATAATGCCTTGCAATTCTGGGAATTCATACACCATTTGGGTGACCAAATCGGCTTTACATAATAAAGCAGCACGGTGGATTTTTTGGCTTTGATTTGCTGCTAATTCTAATTGACTAGTTATTTGCTCGGCAATCTTAACTACTCTATCTACCTTGACACGTAAAGAACCCAATTCTTCTTGGAAAGTGACTGTTTCTAACTTGGGTAAAAAGCTATCTATTGGCTTCGTTAAATCAGCTTCGTAGAAAAATCTGCCATCAGCTAATCTGGCACGAATTACCCGCTCATTACCCACGGCAACAATATCTGATTTTTGGGGATCAGCGTTAGAAATGGTGATGAAATTCGGCAATAATTCTTGTTCTAAACTACCTGATTTAAATACAGGAAAGTAACGCTGGTGAGTAACCATAACTTCTGTAACTACCTCAGTCGGTAATTCTAAAAATTCTGGTTCAAATTTACCGACAACTGCGGAGGGATATTCTACCAGGTTGGTTACTTCTTTTAGCAAATCAGGGTAAATTACTGTATGTCCACCTAACTTTTCTGCTACTGTATTTACTTGTTCTGTGATTAAATTTGCCCGTTCTGCTGGGTCAACGGTAACAAAGGCAGATTTGAGGGTGGTAACATAATCTGTAGCTTGGGCAATTGTTACAGATTCAGGATGTAAGACGCGATGACCTTGGGAAATGCGATCGCTCTGAATCCTTTTAGAACCATTCACCAACTCTAAAGGCAGCACCGTATCATCTAACAAAGCCACCAGCCAGCGAATTGGTCGAGAAAACCTCGCATCGCCATCACCCCAACGCATCAATCGCTTACCTTCCAAGCCCCAAATCCACTGGGGAAAAAGTTCTGTCAAAATTTCCGCCACCGGACGACCGGGAATTCTTTTTTGCACAAACACAAAATCCCCTTTGTCAGTGGGGCGAACAGACAGCGCATCTACTTCCACGCCTTGCTTTTTGGCAAAGCCTACTGCTGCTGGTGTCGGCTGACCATCTTTAAAGGCGGCTTGGGCGGGAGGCCCTTTAATTTCTTCTTCTCGGTCTGGTTGCTGAGATGGTAGACCTTTAATCAATACCGCCAAACGCCGGGGAGTGCCGTACACCTCAACACTTTCGCCCTTGAGGCTATTTGCTTCCAAACTCCGGGGAATGCGCTCTTGCCATTGCACTAAGGCATCACTGAGAAAACTTGCAGGTAGTTCTTCTGTACCAATTTCTAATAAAAACGCAGGCATAGGTCACTGTTTTCAACTTTGCGTAGCTCAACTTTATCAGAAAATTGGGTTTAAGACCCCGTGCTTCTAGCACGGCTTTAATTTACTAGAGTTACATTCTCCAGTAAATTGTGTTTTAATAGTGAAATGTTAACCATGAATTACCGCTATCGAATCTACCCAAACATCACTCAAAAACAGTCGCTTTTTGAGTGGATGGATATTTGTCGCGTTGCCTATAACTACGGGCTGCGAGAAATTAAAGATTGGTGCAATAGCCGGAAATGCATGGTTGACAGATGCTCGATTAGTCATGAGTATATCATGGCGGCTGATTTGAGCTTTCCGAGTGAGGTGAAACAGCTTAATGCCCTGCCAAACGCTAAAAAGGTATTTCCGCGATTGACTCAAGTGCCAAGTCAAGTTTTGCAACAGGCAATCAAGCAATTGCATCGAGCCTGGGAAGGATTTCAAAAAATTGGGCATGGGTTCCCAAGATTCAAAAAGTTTGGGCAATTCAAATCTTTGTTGTTTCCGCAATTTAAACACAATCCAGTACAAGGGTTACACATTGCATTGCCCAAGCTTGGGTTGATTCCAATTAATTTGCATCGCCCAATCCCAAACGGTTTTGTAGTTAAACAAGTACGGATAATTAACAAAGCGGATATTTGGTATGCTTCTATCAACATTCAGTGCAATGTGAATGTTCCCGACCCGATGCCACATGGACATCCAATTGGGGTAGATGTGGGAATAGAAAAGTTTTTGGCAACTAGCGATGGTGTTCGAGTAATTTCGCCCAAATTTCTGAAAGTGATGCAAAGCAAGCTGAAATTGCTGCAACGCAGACTTTCTAGAAAAAACAAGCGCTCTTTAAATTACGAGAAACAAAGGATTAAGGTTGCTAGACTTCACCACACGATTGACAACACCCGTAAGGATTTCCACTTCAAGCAAGCTCATGCCCTTTGTGATGCTGGCGATATGGTCTTTATGGAAGACTTAGATTACCGCACTCTGAATCAGGGTATACTTGGCAAACAAATGCTCTTATCTGGGTTTGGACAGTTCCGAACTATTACCAAGTATGTTTGTTGGAAACGTGGTAAATTCTTCGGTGAAGTTAGTGCTAGAGGGACATCTCTTGAATGTCCTGAGTGTGGTGCAGAAGTTAGAAAAGAATTGAGTGTTAGAGTACATCATTGTCGCTTTTGCGGATACAAAACAGATCGTGATGTTGCTAGTGGTCAAGTAATTAGAAATAGAGGGATAGCCCTCATTAGTACGGCGGGACACGTCGGAATCGAAAGCGCTTGTGCAGACGGTCTACCAGGGGTTGAGGAAACTCAATCTAGGCAAGTGTCGAAACCCCGCAAGGGAAAAACCAAGAAATCTAAGAAGTGATTCTTAGATGCTCCGAGGCTAAAGCCTCGGAGTCATGTCACCAGTTATTCTCAGGCGATGATTCGTGATTTTTAGTTTGAGACGTTCTTTGCTTGCTTTGACACCTGAAGATCGGCGAACAATCTATAATGAGAGGCTGTAAGCGATCGCTCAACTCAATTGCATAGAAATGTTAAAGATTTTGCCTTTTTCATCACAAAGTGCAACGGTCTACCATAGAGACAGTGGCAGAAAAAGTAAAACCACGCTTGGATGATTAAAAATAAAATCAACAAACGAAAGAGAACAGGTAAATAAACAAGGATGTTGCGTGAGTTACAAAGTTAATTTCAAAGGTTGCGAAAAAGCAGGCTACATCTATGCGACAGTTGTTGCAGTCTTCTCTAAGTGAGGTGATGTAATTTCCAGTAGAAATTGTGAAGCGATCGCCAGGTTGAATAATGGCTAGAGAACGCTGTATTGTGAAAAAAGTCGCTGTCTGTGCTGCTTTTAAGGGATTTGCAAAAAATAAATTATCCCAAATTATTTGTAGATTTGTAGGGTAGCACAGCTGTGCTACCCTACAATGGAATCGCCTTTTCTCCAAAACTTCACAATATAAATGTTTATCTTCATTGATTTATCATATTTAATACCGTATTTTCATGCAGTATTTACCTATACATATTTCTATCGTAAAGTTAATGATGTCTGATGTATTGATATATGCATTATGGCAATTAATTTTGGAGTTATGACCATGAAAAATATTTTCGCCAAAATTGCTGCTACCACAGCAACCAGCGCGGCTCTCAGTGTTGCGATCGCTGCTGGTGCTAACGACCCAGCTCAAGCTATTGATTTCAACTTTAAATGGCTAGGTAATGCTGGTTATTCAGCAGTAGGTTCATTTAGCTACGACGAAACTACAGCACCTACGATTATTACAGAAAGTGGTGGTGGAGCCACCGACTTTTTAGAATCCTTGAGCGTCTCTTTCTTAGACCCGTCTCAAAACCTTCTGGGAACTTACAACACCGTTAGTGGTGGTGTGTCAGAATCTGATTTCTTCTCTTTCAACTTTGATAGTTCCACTCAGAAATTGTTTGGGCGCTTTGATGTAGCAGGAGGAACGGGTATAATCGGAGAATATTATTTCCAGGGAACCGTTGGCGACTCTTTGTTCTTACGTCAGGATATCGATCAAATATCACAATTTAGAACATTAGATCAAAATTCTGGTTCTATTGACGTAACCAAAGTTCCTGAACCTGCTTCTATGTTGGGTTTACTAGCATTTGGCATGTTGGGCGTAGGTACAACTCTGAAGAAAAAGCAAGCCTCTTGTTAGAAAGTAGGGCATCCTAGTTCGAGGTTGCCAAGTTTAGTTTAATGAATCCTTATTTCCTCGTTCCCATGTAGACATGGGAACGAGGAAATAGACCTTTTCTCGACTTGTCTACAGCACCGTAGCCTTAAAAAAAAGGGAATTAGAGCAAGCCTTTTGAAGGGGAGCGATCGCGGTGTTTTGGGTTTCCACGTAAGAGCGACAGGTATGGGTTGGGGGGAGCTTCCGGGAAAAATTTCACATTTAGAACTTACGCACTGTACAAAAGAATCATCTTGTGCGTCAACATAAATACGTAGTTTCAAGTTTTTACTAATCATTTTTTGATGGGAAATAGACCTACACTGTAGGGGCACAGCAATGCTGTGCCCCTACGACGGATGTGGGGTTTTTCAAATGATTCATATTTTGTCTTTCTTGTCAATGCGTAAGTCCTAACATTGTTGAAGAAGAATTCAGAATCCAGAAATCAGAATCAAAACTCTAGCAAGTCCGCGAGTCGCGATCGCGTGGCTTCTAGTCATACGAAGTTCAAAAAGTTGAGCTTGGGTTTGTTAGATAGATTTGGCATTTTCTCCAAAACTTCACAATATAAATGTTTATCTTCATTGATTTATTAAATTTAACACCGTATTTTTATGCTGTATTTACCTATACATATTTCTATCGTAAAGTTAAGAAAGACTGATGTATTGATATTTGCATCATGGCAATTAATTTTAGAGTTATGACCATGAAAAATATTTTCGCCAAAATCGCTGCTACCACAGCAACCAGCGCAGCTCTAAGTGTTGCGATCGCTGCTGGTGCTAACAATCCAGCTCAAGCTATTGATTTCAACTTTAAATGGCTAGGTGATGCTGGTTATTCAGCAATAGGTTCATTTAGCTACGACGAAACTACAGCGCCTATCATTATTACAGAAACTGGTAGTGGAGCAACCAACTCTTTACAATCCTTGAGTGTCTCTTTCTTAGACCCATCTCAAAACCTTCTGGGAACTTATAACACAGTTAGTGGTGGGGTGTCCCAATCTACCTTCTTCAATTTCAACTTTGATATTTCCACTCATACATTGTTTGGTCCCCTAAATATAGGAGGAGGAACAGGTGTAATCGGAGAAAACTTCTTTTCTGGAACCGTTGGCGAATCTTTACGATTACGTCAGGATGTCAACCAACAGGGAACATCAATAACACTAGATGACAATTCTGGTTCTATTCAGGTATCCAAAGTTCCTGAACCTGCTTCCATCCTGGTTTTACTGGCATTTGCCATGTTAGGCGTAGGTTCAACTCTGAAGAAAAAGCAAGCCTCTTGCTAGAAAGTAGAGCATCCTAGTTCGAGGTTGCCAAATGTTAGTTTAATGAATTTCTATTCTAACTCCAATAGTTCAGTGAACCAATGAATCTATCATTGAGCCTTATCAGCTAGTTTGCGTAGGCTAGCAAAAACCAGGCATTGCTACAATACTTACGTGAATATTGGGGCGATACGTGCGGTGGGCTACGCACGCCTACGCAATCAAAAGTTTTTGCTAAAATCGCCTCTAACACAGCAATCAAGACTCTTTTAGCTTTGTGTAGACTAACAAAAACCGGAGGCATCTCTGCTAATGCTAAGAACCTAGCTCAAGGTGTTGATTTCAAGTTTAACTACCAAAGTGATGCTGCAAAGTATGGCAGTTTTTTCTTTGGTAACAGCTTCAAACACGAAACTAGTCAAGAAACCAGTGTTAAAGTTAGTGCCTTTAAACTACTGAAAAAATTGGATGCTTCCCAAAGAATGCAATACTGATGACTTGGTTAAAAATACTTCATGTGCCAGTTTAAAAGGCGGAATGTAGGCTTCATACACGAGATTAAATATAATGCTACAATCCCCTAAGTGTAAAATTAAGCATTAAATTCCCTTTTAGATGAATAAACGGTTATCATGCGTATAGACAGTGACTTAAATTCAGTTAACAGTAAACATTTATTAATGAATAATCGTAACTTTTTAGTGTCTGCTGGAGAGACTTTATCCAAGCCAAAAAACTAATAATTGATAACTAATAACTGTTAAAATCCACATAGAAAATTTATTAAGAGTATTGATTGCAATTATGATTTAAAAAAATCATAACCTGTTCACAACCTAAATTAAATAATACAAAGTAGCAGCCCCTACTGGAATTAGCAATCAATCCACTCATCTGTGGCTGTCTTTACAAACTTCACAAATAGCTCATGCACATTCTGATCTATTCCTACAACTATTATCCAGAGCCGATTGGAATTGCTCCCTTAATGACCGAATTGGCAGAAGGACTAGTAAAGCGAGGTCATGAAGTGCGAGTGATCACTGCAATGCCCAACTATCCTGAGCGCCAGATTTACGATGAATATCGGGGTAAGTGGTACGTTACTGAACAAAAAAACGGCGTCACAATCCAACGAAGTTACGTACGAATTAAGTCTAAACCCAATATCGTAGATCGGCTGTTATTGGAGTTGAGTTTTGTTTTCACCAGCTTACCGCAAGCTTTTAAAGGGGAACGTCCAGATGCGATTATTTTAACAGTTCCGCCTCTACTAGGTATTTTACCAGCAACAATACTTAGTTGTTTATACAATTGCCCACTAGTTCTGAATGTGCAAGATATTTTACCAGAAGCTGCCGTGCGTATTGGGCTACTGAAAAACAAGTGGATGATCCGAATTCTTGCAGCCTTAGAGAAATTTGCATATCGGACTGCACACACAATTAGCGTCATTGCCGATGGGTTTACTGAGAATTTAGTGAATAAGGGAGTACCTGTTAATAAAATTGTTTGTATTCCCAATTGGGTGAATATAAATTTCATTCGCCCTTTATCAAAAAATAATAACTCCTGGATATCTAGACATCAACTAGATGGGAAATTTGTAGTACTTTATTCCGGAAACATTGCGCTCACACAAGGTTTAGAGACAGTTATACAAGGAGCAGCTTGCTTGCGTCAGATTAAAGATATTGTTTTTGTGATTGTTGGTGAATCAAGAGCGTTGCAAAGGTTGCAAGAATATTGTCTATTAAATGGAGCGGATAATGTCTTGCTGCTACCTTTGCAGCCGCGAGAAGAATTACCAGAAATGCTAGCAGCATCAGATGTGGGGCTGATTGTACAAAAACACAATGTTATTTCGTTCAATATGCCTTCAAAAATACCACTCCTGCTGGCGAGTGGTCGCCCGATTGTGGGTTCAGTTCCGGCCAGTGGTACTGCTGCTAGAGCGATCGCACTTAGTGGTGGTGGCATCATTGTGGAGCCAGAATCACCCCATGCTTTAGCAGATGCAGTAAAAGATTTATATACCAATCCGACTCTAGCAGCAAAGCTAGGTCACACAGGTAGACAGTTCGCCGAAGCAAACTATTCCTTAGAGCAAGCACTTGATCGCTATGAGTGGCTGTTATCTCAGATTGTTACCAATCAACAATCAATCGGGGGGATTTTACCAAAATTGCATTCCAAGAAATCTGTTGTGGATGGTTGAAGGGTATGGAGAGTGTGGGAGGAGGGGGAGGTGTGGGAGGTGTGGGAAGTATAACTTCTCTTTCTCCCCACACTCCCCACACTCCCCCATCTCCCCACACTCCCCACACTCCCCCATCTCCCCACACTCCCCACTCGACAGACAAAGCCCCAATGAGGAAAAAATAAATCACCCGATCGGGTGACCTAAGTGTAGGAAGTTGAAATCGATTAGAAAGACGATTCTAGATCAATAACACTATAAAAAACACTGATTGTGTTTCTTTCTTGGTGAGGATAAATCAATGGAACTCCCAATCTTGGTTAGTAGGTCTGAATTAATTTAGCGATCGCTACCCTTTTCTTCCTTGAGACCAATATTCAGTAATACTTAAGAGCGGTAAACTCATTTTTAGCATCACCAATCTTCTTTACTATGTAGTTATAATGCAACCTAATACTTACACACATATGCAAGCAAGCGCTTGCAAACACTAATGAAAAACCTAGCATCAGGTTGCACGTCCGACTTGATACGAGACTGAGAAATTGCTGGTTGAACAGCTGGTTGTGTACTAAAACAAGGGTGAGGAGAAGATTACAGTGCGCTCAGATATTGATTTGAAACCATCTTTGCATGATTTTGCGGATATGTTGCTTTGCCCCAGAAGCAGAGATCGAGTACAGGGGAGATGAGGGAGATGAGGGAGATGGGGGAGTGTGGGGAGTGTGGGGAGAAAGAGAATTTATGCTTCCCACACCTCCTACACCTCCCACACTCCCAATACCCTCCTCTTCGTTGACGTAAGTAAGATTGCTCAAGTCTAAATCCACAAGACGAGAAAACGAAAATGTCCCATTCTGAGTTCCCTGAATCTTCCTTTCCTGTTGAAATAGAACAGCCTACTGTTAATGATTCCAGTCAAGAGTCCGGATCGTTGCCAGAGCGATCGCCCAAGCCACCTCGAAAGCGACGTTGGCCTCTGCTGTTGGGAATTATTCTATTCATAGCAGGTGTTGGTTTTGGTTGGCGCTGGTGGCAAACTAGCAGTGCTAGCAATGGAGCATCGGGTAATCAGGCGGCTGCTCGTCAACCTATGGCGATTCCCGTAAAGCTAGCAACTGTAGAGACAGAAACTACGCAACAAAGTTCCCAGTTTCTTGGCTCCTTAGAAGCTCCACGCTCGGTAATGATTAAGCCACAAATTGAAGGACGAATTACCCAAATTTTCATCAAAGAGGGCAACCGAGTGCAACAAGGGCAAGTTATTCTGACCTTGGAAAGCGATAATGCCCAAGCCCAGTTATTACAAGCTAGAGGCGCACTCCAACAAGCCCAGGCGCGTCTTGCTGAACTGAAAGCAGGTACGCGCTCTGAAGAAGTTGCCCAAGCCAGAGCGCAGTTAGCCCAAGCCCAAGCTCGTCTCAAAGATGCCCAAGCAGGAGCGCAACCAGAAGAAATTGCTCAGGCTGAGGCTCAAATTGATTCAGCTAAATCAGATCTAGAACTAGCCCAATCACGAGCTAAGCGATACGACCAATTGAGAAAAGAGGGCGCTGTTTCCCAAGATACTTTAGATGGATATCTCAAAGAACAGCAAAGTGCTGAAGCTGCCCTTGTAGTAGCCCAGAAGCGTTTAGACCAACTCAAAAAGAGCAGAAATTCTAGTATCAATGAGCTAGCTGCTGCTGTAGAACAACAGCAACAGAACTTAAGACAACTGGAAAATGGTTCTCGCCCAGAAGAAATTGCCCAAGCGCGATCGCAAGTCACTCAAGCAGCCGGTCAAGTCCAAGCTGCCCAAATCCAACTGCAATACACAAAAGTCCTAGCTCCTTTTACTGGCATTGTTGGTGATATTCCCACAAAAGTCGGAGATTACGTAGAAAAAGCAGATCAGCTCACTACACTAACTAGGAATGATTCATTAGAACTGAATATTGCCGTTCCCGTAGAAGAAGCCAAAAAGTTGCGTTTGGGATTACCCGTGCAAATGCTCGATACCCAAGGCAAAGCCATAGCCACAGGTAAAGTCAGTTTCATCTCCCCAGATGCCAGTTTAGATTCCCAAACAGTTTTGGCTAAAGCCAACTTTGGCAATTCTAGAAGACAACTGCTTAATCGCCAGTCAGTACAAACCAAAGTAATCTGGGAGGAACGCCCAGGAATTTTAATTCCAGTGACAGCAGTATCTCGCCTGGGTGGCGAGACATTTGTCTTTGTGGCTGAAGCGCCAGCAGAAAACTCGAAACCCGGAGCGCCAAAATTGGTGGCTCAGCAAAAGCCCGTGAAGTTGGGAGTTATTGAGGGCAATAATTATCAAGTTATGGAAGGACTAAAACCTGGCGACAAAATTGTTGTTTCAGGTATTCTCAACCTCACCAATGGCGCCCCCATCACTCCTGCACCTGAAACAGTCGGTAGTCGGAATTTTTAGGACAAGAGGGGAGTGGGGGAGATGAGGGGGATGAGAGGGATGAGGGAGATGAGGGAGATGAGGAGCAGGGGAGAAAATCTTCCCCTCTGCCCCCCGCCCCCTGCCCCCCTGCTTCTTCCCACGCCCAATGCCCAATGCCCCATGCCCAATGCCAAATACCCAATGCCCATTTTCTAAACTATGTTTGTTGACTTTTTTATTAAGCGGCCAATCTTTGCATCGGTCTGCGCCATTCTTATCCTTTTAATAGGATTAATCAGTATTGCAACACTCCCGATCGCCAGGTTCCCAGAAATTAGTCCCACTCAAATCAGTGTCACTTCCAACTACAGCGGAGCTAGTGCTGAAGTTGTAGAAAGCGGTGTTACCAATATCTTAGAAAGGCAAATCAACGGGGTTGAGGGACTGAGATATCTCACATCCAGCAGCAGTAATGATGGCACCAGTACCATTACAGCCACCTTTGATTCATCGCGGAATAAAGATATTGCGGCGGTGGATGTGCAAAATCGTGTTTCTATTGCCCAACCGCAATTACCAGAGTCGGTGCAACGCACGGGAGTGCGAGTATCAAAAGAGTCTAGCAACATTCTCTTAGCAATTGGTTTATTCGCGGAAAATAATGAATACGACAATATATTCTTAAGCAACTATGCTGACCTTTACTTAGCAGATGCCTTAAAAAGAGTCAAAGGTGTCAGTAATGCCCAAGTTTTTGGCGAACGCCGCTACGCCATGCGCTTGTGGTTAGATCCGAGTCGGCTTGCTAGTCGGGGATTAACAACTCAGGATGTGGCAAATGCCTTATCGGAACAAAACCTTCAAGTGGGTGCAGGAAGAATTGGACAAGAACCGGCTCCTGAAGGACAAAGATATCAACTTGATGTGCGTGCTTCCAGCCGATTAACAGAACCAGGAGAATTTGGCGAAATTGTCCTGAGAACAGAAGATGATGGCACATTAGTTAAGCTCAAAGATGTCGGCAGAGCAGAACTAGGTGCAGAAAATTACAATACATTTCTGCGATTTCGTGGCAAAGATGCGATCGGTTTAGGGATTTATCAGGTTCCTGGTAGTAATGCCTTGGATGTAGCCAAGGGAGTCAAAGACGAAATTGCACGATTGGCTCCGAGTTTTCCCCCAGGAATGAAATATCAGGTAGCTTTTGACACCACGATGTTTGTCGAAGAATCGATGGCAGAAGTGGTCAAGACTCTGATTGAATCAGTGGTGCTGGTTGTACTTGTAATTTTTGTGTTTTTGCAAGACTGGCGAACTACCTTAATTCCAGCGTTGACAATTCCACTTTCCTTAATTGGGACATTTGTATTCGTCAAAGTTTTTAACTTTTCCATTAATAGTTTGACTTTGTTTGGTCTGACTTTAGGATCTGGGATGGTGGTAGACGATGCGATCGTGATAGTGGAGCAAATTAGCCGCTTTATTAAGGATAAAGGTATAAGTCCTCGCCGAGCCGCTAGCGAATCAATGGCGGAACTGCTTGGGGCGGTGATTGCAACTTCACTGGTGTTGATGGCGGTGTTTATACCAGTGGCCTTCTTCCCAGGAACTACAGGCGCACTTTATCAGCAATTTGCTCTGACCATTGCCTTTTCCATTGCGATTTCGACTTTTTTGGCTTTGACTTTGACACCTTCTTTGTGTGGGGTCCTGCTGCGTCAAGGACAAAGAACTTCAGGCTGGCTGGGTTGGATTTTTGACCAGATTAATCGGTTTCTCGACTGGGCGCAGTATAACTATAAGCGATCGCTGAATTTTCTCACCCGCTTCAAAAGCGTCATCATTGGGTTGTTTATCGTCTCCTTGGGGATGACTGCTTGGCTGTACACCACAGTACCGACAGCCTTTCTTCCAGATGAAGACGAAGGCTATTTCATCACAATTATCCAAGGACCCCAAGGCGTTTCGCTGCAATATACCAGCGATGTGATTGCCGAAGTAGAAAAAGAAATCCTAAAAATTCCTGAAGTGCTGGGGACTTTTGCGATCGGCGGATTTGGTTTTAGTGGTAGCACCGCTAACAGCGGTATCATATTTACAACCTTAAAATCTTGGGACGAGCGCTCAAAACCCGATCAATCAGTACAGGCGATAATTGGCAAATTGCAGGGTAAATTGTCATCCATCCCAGAAGCCAGGATATTTGCGGTAAATCCACCACCAATTCAGGGTTTAGGCAACTTTGGCGGCTTCGTCTTTCAGCTACAAGACCGCAGAGGTAATACTGGCTTAGAAAATTTGGTGCAGTCGATGGGGCAATTACTTGGTCGCGCCAATCAAACACCAGGATTACAAGCTGTATTCAGTACCTTTGCCGCAGATACACCACAATTAGTTGTGGAAGTAGACCGCAATAAAGCCAAAGCACTGCAAGTTTCTATAGATGATGTCTTCAGTACTTTACAAACTGCTTTGGGTTCACAATATGTGAATGATTTCAATCTTCAGCAGCGCAGTTATCGCGTTTATATCCAAGCAGATCAACAGTTTCGTTCTAATCCCAAAGATATTGGGAAACTCTACGTTCGTTCCCAAAAAAATCAAATGATTCCTTTGAGTAACTTAGTCAAAGTGACGCCAACTGTGGGAGCGCAAACGATAAATCACTATAATCTGTTCCGCTCAATTGAAATTAATGGTGCCGCAGCTCCCGGCTCTAGTTCTGGAGACGCTATTAAGGCAATGGAACAAGTTGCTAAAGCAGTTTTACCAGCAGATTTTAGTTACGAGTGGTCAGGAACTGCATTAGAAGAAATTGATTCTGGCAGCTTAGCGCCTCTGATTTTTGGATTAGGATTGGTATTTGTATTTTTGGTACTAGCTGCTCAATACGAAAACTACATTGACCCTTTTATCATTCTGTTGTCAGTTCCCTTAGCTATTTTTGGAGCGCTGATAGCTCAATCGTTGCGAGGTTTTTCTAATGATGTTTACTGTCAAATTGGTCTACTAATGTTAATTGGTTTGGCTAGTAAGAATGGTATCTTGATTGTGGAATTTGCTAACCAATTACGAGAGCAAGGGCTTTCCATTACCAAAGCCGTAATTGAAGCTTCACAAGAGCGTTTACGCCCAATTTTGATGACTGGCTTTTCTACTCTTTTAGGGATTTACCCCTTGGTTGTCGCTACAGGTGCAGGAGCAGGTAGTCGTCAATCTTTGGGAACCGCAGTGTTTGGCGGCATGTTAATTGCTACTTTTTTGAGTTTGTTTATAGTGCCAATTTTGTATATTGTGATTAAGGAGACGACAGAGCGTTTTATTAAACCAAAACGGCATCAAGAACTGCAATCATAGATGGTTGATTTGGGCGAGGGGTTGGTGAGGGGAGGATATGAATTAGTCTCACGCAGAGGCGCAGAGTCGCAGAGAGGAGGAGGTGAGAAGAGTTTCTTTTTGAATTTCATATTCAAATTCAGCGATACCTCATCTTGAATATGATTTCACCTAATTGTAGCGACGGTTAAAAGGTGATTAACTGTCGCTATTTATCGTAAGATGAGACAATATGGCAGGCTAATTTTAGAGGGGAAGGCATGAAAATCGCTATTGGCAGTGATGAACGCACTAACCTTACCGACACAGTACTCGAAGAACTTAAGCGGCGTGGGCATGAAGTTATACCTTTCGGTTCCCTAGTGGAGAATCATCAAGAAGTTGATTGGCCTATCAGTAGTAGTAAGGTTGCTTTGGCAGTAGCAACTCAGAAAGTAGATGAGGGAATTGTCTTTTGTTGGACTGGTACTGGTGCATCTATTGCGGCCAACAAAGTCTCTGGGATACGTGCTGCTTTGTGCCATGATGCTGAGACGGCGCGGGGTGCCCGCATCTGGAATCATGCCAATGTCCTAGTATTAAGTTTACGTGCAACTACAGAAGCGATCGCCAAAGAAATATTAGATGCCTGGTTTAGCACGCCCTATTCTGAAGATGACTGGAATCTGCTACAAATCAAACGCATTGGACAGTTAGAGAAATGATATCATGTCCGGGTAATTAGTTATGATTTCCACAGTCATTGCACCCCACCCCTTAATCCCCTCCCCGCCTGCGGGTAGGGGAGACAAAGCGCAGCTTTGGCGGGGTGGGGTTGTCCGGGTTTAGTAAGTAATCAAGCGGACATGATATGAGATGTGGTGACAATAGTTGATTTGTTTTATCGATCGCTTTCTAATGTGCAAGTTAGACCATTCAGGAAACGAGTGTAAAGGCGATCGCTGTTCGATCTTCAACTTTTAGCTCAGCTTTCTCACCATCCTGCAAGCTTTATAATATTATTAAAACACGCAGAAGAATCAGGATGTCTCAATCATTCAAAACGTTAGCTAAGTGGTCAGTTGATGACTATCATCGCATGATAGAAGCTGATATCTTAGCAGAACGTCATGTCGAACTTTTATCGGGGGAAATTGTTGAAATGACTCCAGAAAGTCCGTCTCATACGGTTTATGGAGAGGGACTGGCAAATTATTTACGAATTCGTTTAAACGATCGTGCTTGGATTCGTGAAGCTCGTCCTATTACTTTAGCAAACTCAGAACCTGAACCTGATATCGCAGTTGTTAGACTTCCTTGGTTTCAATACAGTCAGCATCATCCTTTCAGTGAGGATATTTTTTGGCTGATTGAAATTTCGGATTCAACTCTCACTAAGGATCTGAATGAAAAACAACGCATTTATGCTCAAGCAGGCATATTAGAATATTGGGTTGTCGATGTCAAAGCGAAGAAAGTAATTGTTTTCCGACAGCCTGAAGGAATAAGCTATTGTGTTCGATTAGAATACAGCCAAGGGACAATTTCTCCTTTAGCTTTTGGGGATGTTGAAGTACCCATCGAAAAAATTTTTTCAGGACAAATACTCAGTAAGCAGTTCAGGGCTGAAGCCACTGAGCTTTAGCCCAGATCAAACATACCAAACAAAGACATTTGTCCAAGCAATTGGCATGTCATCCCCGGACTTTCGGGCTGGCTTACAGGCAACCCCAAAGCAGCAATATTTTTAGCCGCGTTGATATCAGCATCATGCTCAAATCCGCAATGCCCACACTTAAAAACTTTTCCGTTACGGTAAGATTTACCCTTAATAGGGTGAATGTGTCTGCAACGCGAACAGGTTTGAGATGTGTAAGCAGGTGGGACAAATACCACTGGCACGCCAGCGATATTAGCTTTGTATCCAACAAACAGACGCAGTTGATAGAACGCCCAATTGTTAGTTCTACGACGTTCTATTTTACTTCTAGGCTTCGTATTGAGAGATTGTCTAATATTAGTCAAATCCTCAAAAGCCAGTGCTGCGTTCAGTTTTTTTGCTTCTTCGTGCCGCTTTCCTCTCAACCCTTAAGGGACTGAGTTTCCCGCATCCCGTGAGGTTCTATGATTAGATCCATCTAAACCTCCGGGGGTTCCCTTTAGATTATGATGCAGTTGAGCCAAGAGAGTTGTAGAGGGCGATCGCATTAATCGTGCATCGCCCTCTACACTGCTTAGATAGACCTACTATTAACCTTATTGAGTTGCCATCTGTGCTTCAGAAACCCAATTAGCGTGGAAGCCGTAAGGAACACGCTGGGGCATCAATATCTGCGCCACAGGTGGAGCTGTAATATTTCGGGCATCAATCACCAATAGCTCAGACTTTTTCGCTAGTGCATCCCAAACCATAGTCAGCAACCAGCCATCATCCTCAGCAGTAGCACCAGGACGAGGCGCAAACACACTATCACCACCAAAGCGTCCCCGACCAAATTCATGTACTTGGCTGCTACCAGTTTCCAAATCATACTTGATCAGACCATCCAACAAAAGTCTAGGTCTCATGTAAGTAGCTTGTCGGGATGCGTAGACGTAACGTGTTTTTCGCCCAGTTAGGTTATCGTTAATCCGAGGAAATTCTGTGGCGGTATCATCGTTATTGAGCAATTCTTCTTTTACAACACCCGTTGCCAAGTTGATTCGATAGAGATACAGCCGGAAATGTTCAAATTCAGTATCTCCACCTTCTCCGTTGTCTTTCTGAGGAATAAACAGATAGGTATCAGGTGCCCTGGTAGCGATAAGTACTACTTCGTTGCCTTCCTCCCAAGCGTTAGCAACATGGTAGAGCATACAGGTGGAGATATTGAACCAGCGGATAGTTCGGTTATCGCCGTGGCGAGGTAGAACCCCGATGCGGCTGGGGTTTTGCTTCTCAAACTTAATGGGTAATTGATCCTGCATAATCCGCATAGGACTGAAGACGAGCGGCATATCCAGAATAAGGGTATAGTGTTGAGTGATGGCAAAATCATGCATCATCACTGGCGAAGGTATATCAATAGGTACGGTTCGCAACATTTCGCCCTCTGCGGATACCACGCTGTATTCCAGATAAGGGGGAGCGATAGGTGCAAAGCCAATTACAATCATTTCACCTGTTTCGGCATCGACTTTTGGGTGAGCTGTAAAGGTAGAAGCAAGCTTACTGTTAAAGGTATGTACGCCAACAGTTTCTAAGTCGGGAAGACGAATTTCATAAGGTGCGCCAGCTTCCCATAGTGCCAGCAGTTTACCTGCGTGCCATATAGTTGAGGTGTTACCAGTATTCTTCATCATCAAGCCATAAGGAGCATCAAACCGAGGCAGGTTGAGCAAACCTGGCCAAATTGCCTTACCTTGTTTTCGCTCAATCTCAAATCCCTCTGTGCGAATGTAGCGGTTGCGATAGCTGGCTTTGCCATTGCTGATATTTACTGCGTGGAGCATTCCATCCCCATCTAACCAGTGATGGAGTCCGATAGGCCCGAATTGGGGGTTAGGGCCGTTGCGGAGAAATATGCCATTGAGTCCTTCGGGTAGTTCACCGATGACGGTGAGGTTGTCAGCAGTTACTTCTTGTTTGACTGGGGCAAAGTTGTCAGTCAAATAAAAATCTGCCATATCTTCTGCCAGGGCATTAACTCTGGCAGTAGTGCTGAGGCGGCTCAAAATTTGGTAAGGTACACGTGCATAGTAGCCAGTAACCGAAGGCCCTTTATTGACTACTGATGACCGCTCCATCTGTAAGACGTTAGCTAGAAATTTGCTATCCATCAAAGCGCTCATGAAGCGCCGCTGGAAAGTACTAGGGCGAGTACCAGTTGGGGCTGCTGTGGCGATGGCGAGGGTTTGTATGAGTTCCTTTTCTGTAGCATCTAACACACCCTCGGTATACATCAATGAATTGAGAGCTTCGTATAACTCCTGAAAATCTTTTTCGTCAGGATAATTTCCTAAATAAGCCTGAAGCCAGCCATAACACTCTTCTGCTGTGACGGGTTGATTGCTTGATAATAAAGATTTAATTTCTGGATCTTCAGTTAATCCTTTTTGTTGTGCCACTTGCTGCAAAAATTCTTTTTCTTCAGGTTCCAGTACTCCATCAATCCAAGCAACACCAATCAGGAGTTTTAACAAGTCTTGATCATTTTTTGACGGTTTATGTAATATGTCAGCTTGAGAAATTGGTACGTCAAAATGCTCATGTGTACCGGCATCAGGACGAATATTTTTCTCTGTGGAATACAAGACTTTTGAACTGTCTGGTGTTTTGATAACAAGAAATAAGTCAGGATTGCCTTCAAATTTCTCAAATTTGCCTTTAAAATCAGCTTCAGTGTAGTTAATTTCAAAAGTGCCAGTACTATTGGTTTTAACTTGTCCTAACTTATCTGTTTTGACAATATCCTTATCAAATGCTTCGACTAGTAAGTTAGGAATTCCTAAACCGCTTTCAGCTACGTAAATTCGTCCAGTAACTTTAAACGTCATTAAATTGCTCCTTTTTTAGTTAATTTTTCAAAAAGGTTTCACTCTTGTGATTATTTGAAGTATTGATTGCAATTCTTCTGGTTAATCTTGATATTGCGGCAATACCAAGCAAACATGAGAATTCAGGATCAAATATTCGGTTTTTTGACCCAGATTGATTAAGTTTTCATGACTACTTGAAAGCCTATGTAACTAGACTTGCATAGTCAGCCATTTTTAAACTTTCCTTATTTAAGGAAATTGTGTTTTTTTTTGACAATTTGTTAATTAATTATCATTCTATAAAATTTTGTAAATAAATATTTTTAATTATTTAAGTATAAAACTTTATAGACAAAATAATTAAACCAAACTCATGTTTATTAGTCAATGCTTTATTTTTGATAATCTTACTCTTCCTCTAAGTACCCGCATCATATCAAGAATAACAGCGTATTCTCAATACAGTCTAAGAGCTAATTCGTAAAGAAAATCTTAAGAATTTTCAATTGATTACTAGGTCTGAGTTTCAATAAATATGCGCTTTATTGAACGAAACAGTGCTGAGTAAAAAGTAAAATTAAAGGGACTAGGCACAAGAGGTTTGAAGCCCCAACATCACTCAGCAATCAGCAATTTTAAGCTAGAGGAGGCGGGAAAAAAAAGAAGAATAGTTTATTTGAGCAATCTTAAACCACTCAAGGTGACTAATACTGTGGAACCTTCATGGCCAATGACGCCGATGGGTAAGTTAATATTTCCGAGAAAGTTGCCTACTAAAAGCAAGACAATAAAACCCAACGCTACGACTATATTCTGTTTGACTATGAGTTGCGATCGCCTACCCAAATGTATCGCCACAGCAATTTTTTCTAACTTGTCTGCCATCAAGACTATATCTGCGGTTTCCAATGCCACATCACTACCGGATACTCCCATCGCTATACCCACAGATGCTTGCGCTAAGGCTGGTGCATCATTAATGCCATCGCCCACCATTGCCACAGTTTGATACTTCTGCTGTAAACGACGAATCACATCCAGCTTATCTTCTGGCAAAAGTTGAGCATACACCCGTTCAATTCCCACTGCTTTAGCCACACTATTAGCAGTTTCCTGATTATCCCCGGTTAACATGACAATTTGTTCAACTCCCAGTTCCTTTAACCGCCTAATAGTCGCTGCTGCTTGCACTCTCACCTCATCTGCAATGGCAATAATACCCATCACCTCTGCTCCCCCTCCTTCCCCTGCTACCCAAACCACAGTTTTACCTTCTTGCTCGAAAGATTGAGCTATTTGTCGCAATTCTTCGGGTAAATTTGTTACATACTGCTGCACAAAAGCGGCATTCCCAACAATCACCTGTTGTTCTTTGACAATTCCGGCAATTCCCTTTCCAGGTATGGCTTGTACTTCGACTGCACCAACCCAATTCAAATCAACAGCGGCTTGCACAATTGCCTTACCGATGGGATGTTCGGAAGATGATTCCACACTAGCAGCGGCTTTTAATACATCTTGTTGCGTGTATTTACTAGCTGGAATTACCTGGAATACCTGCACTTGTCCTGTTGTCAGGGTACCAGTTTTATCAAATGCGATCGCTCGAACTTTGCCAATCTTCTCTAACTGTGCGCCATTCTTAAACAAAATCCCTTGTCTTGCACCGTTGGCAATTCCTGAAAGCAGCGTTGGCATAATTGCAGCCATCAACGCACAGGGAGAAGCTACCACCAAGAAAGTAAGGGCGCGATAAATGGTTGTTTCCCAATCCCAACCCCAGAGAAATGGCGGTAAAGTTGCCAGTAATATCCCAGCTATTACAATAACTTTGGCATATCTTTTTTCAAAGCGATCAATAAATTCTTGGGAAGGGGGGGCTTGTGTTTGCGCCTGTTCTACCAAACGAATCACCCGCATAATTAAACTGCTTTGGGCTGGTTTGTGGACTTTAATCTGCAATGCACCGTAGCCGTTGAGTGTGCCTGCAAATACTTCTGCACCGACTGTTTTCTCCACGGGTAAAGACTCGCCTGTAATTGCAGCTTGATTCAGGGTGCTATAACCAGACAGAATAATTCCATCTGTAGGAATTAACTCTCCGGGTTTGACAACAATCTCATCACCCACCTTCAGCTGACTAATAGAAACTTCCTCTTCCCTTCCCTGAAGCAAAACCCTTGCTGTATCTGGCGTCAAACTCATCAAACTCCGAATACTCCGCTCAGTTCGCTGCATGGCATAGCCTTCTAGTGCGCCACTGATGGCAAAGATGAGAATCAAAATTGCCCCATCAATAATTAAATGATATTCTCTCCGCCATAAGCCCAAACTAGCAGCACCAACGGCGGCGACAATCATCAGCAAATCTACATCGAGTTCTTTTTCTTGGAAAAGGGTAGTCAATCCCTCTCGCGCACTTTCGTAACCACCAATTACATAAGCAGCAGGTAGCAACAGCAGCGCCAATTCCAAAGCGCCAAGATGCAAGGCGAACCATCCCAGAAATAACAGCAACCCACAAACTAGGGCTGCTAAGATATCTGCGTGTTCTCTGGTGAATTGGCTGAAACGTTGGGGGTAAAGCATGAGAGGTGAATTTACAGGGACTCTCTCACGCTAAACCTTGACATCAATGTTAATGTCAAGCTTTATAATGATTTTGAAACGCAGAGGAGCGCTGAGGGAAGCGCAAAGGTACGCAAAGTTAAATCTTTATCTGTGTTTCTGGAGCATTTTTCAAGAGTGGGATGTTGGTAAATGGGACGATTTAACTGTTACGTTTAAAATTGCACTAGGAGGCAAAAATTTATGCTCAAGCGAATATATATAGATAACTTTCGCGGATTGGTAAATTTCGAGATGAATTTTGACTCGATTAACCTGTTTCTTGGTGGTAATGGAACAGGTAAATCAACTGTTTTTGAAGTTTTACGGAGAATTCAACTTTTTGTAAGTGGCGTCGCTAAGGTAGAAGGACTTTTCCCAATTTTTGACTGCACTCGCTGGCAAACTTTACCAATTCAGCGTTTTGAAATAGAAATTGACGGAAATGATGGCAATTATAAATATGAACTTGCTATTGAACACAATCTAGAAGATCGCCATGTACAATATGAACGTTTGTGGTTTGATAACCAACCTTTATTGAAGTTCGAGAGAGGCGAAGTTCAAATTTTTTCTGACAATAATTCTGTAGGACCGAAATATCCTTTTAATTGGTCTCAGTCCATATTACCTTTATTGCTGGCAAATAATGAGATGACAAAGCTGACCTGGTTTAAACAACGAATGGAGCGATTTATTATTGTACAAATTATTCCTAGTCTGATAATTAATGGTAGTGAGAAAGAAGAAGTACAACTGAGTCATAAAATGGAAAATTTTATTTCTTGGTATCGTTATATTTCACACGACCAAGGCAAGGTAGCTGAACTAATAAATGTTTTAAAAGATGTTTTAGACGGTTTTGTTAGTTTCAAATTTGCTCAGTTCGGCGTAGGCTATACAACTTTAAAATTACGATTTGCATCTGTTGTAAATCCTAAAAATATTATTGATTATTACTTTAATGAATTATCTGATGGACAAAAAGTGCTAATTGCTCTGTACACCCTTGTTTATTGCACTCAGTCTGAAGATTACACGTTGTGTATAGATGAACCAGAAAATTTTTTAGCGCTACCGGAAATTCAGCCTTGGCTAGTTCAGCTTTATGACTTTTGTAGTGAGCAAAAAATCCAGGCTTTATTAATTTCTCATCATCCTGAATTAATTAATTATCTTTTAGCATCACCTATAGGTTATTGGTTTGAGCGCCAAAGCAATGCTCCTGTGCGGGTGAAAAAAATTAGTAATGAAGTTGCTGAAAATACTGGATTACCCATTTCAGAACTGATTGCGCGAGGATGGCTATATGAGCCAGCGTAGAGTACAAATTGTAATTCTGTGTGAGGATAAACAACAAGAAGTTTTTGCTCGGCATTTTCTCAAAAAACGAGGTTTTATTTTAGATAAAAATCTCCGAATTACAATTTGTCCAAAAGGTGCAGGAGAGCAGTTTGTCAGAAAACGTTATCCCGCAGAGGTAAAAGCATACCGCAGTAAAAACTATCTTTCTGGAATGCTAGTAGTGTTGATTGATGCGGATAAAAAAACGGTTGAGGAAAGGCTGAAGCAATTAGATGATGCATTGAGAGAAGATTCACAACAGATTCGTCAGCCTCAAGAAGCGATCGCTATATTTATCCCCAAAAGAAATATTGAAACTTGGATACACTATTTACAAGGTGAAACTGTTGACGAAGAAACAGAATATTCAAAATTCACCAATGAGTCAGCTTGCAAGCCATCTGTAGAAAACTTGCTAAATCAATGTTACCAAGGCTTAGATGAAAATGCACCGCCATCTCTTCAGGCGGCTTGTGGAGAATTACAAAGAATTTTGCCCTTTTTGGAGTAAATCATGAACGCTGGTTGCTTAACCATTAAAGAACTTACCGAAGCAGTGGGTGGCGGTTTGACTCCGCGGATGGTGCGCCATTACCATCAATTGGGACTGCTACCGCAACCAGTACGATCGCCAAGTAATTATCGTCTCTACACCCAAAAAGATGTCCTGCGCTTACAAAGGATTGTCGCACTCAAGCAGCAAGGGTTTCAGCTAAATCATATCCGCCACATTTTGGAGGTGGAACCAGAGGCGGATACAAATCAAAACCTGATGGTGCAACTCCAGCAGCAATATTGCGCGGTGATGCAACAAATTTCCCAACTGCGCCAAACTGCATCAGCATTAGAAGGATTATTAGGACGCGATCGCCATTGTCAAATTATACAGGCGGAAGTCTTAGCACAACTCAAGTTACTCGATGTGGAAACCCAAGCCGGATTGGGGGGACTGGAAAAATTGTGGAGTGGTTTGGATGCCGAAATTCATACACACTCGGAGGCTTTTTCGGAATCGCTACAACGCTTATTACCTGATTTATCTCATCGTTCGGAAATTGAACAACACTTAATTTCTCAGTTGGTTTTGGCTTGTGGCGACGTGAGTTTGGTATCCTTTATTAAATTGAGTCGAGATGCCATCGCAGCTAGTCGAAAAGCTTTATCTGACCGCTGTCAAATTGTTGTCGATACCCAAACTGTTGCTGCTGCTTTGGATCAAACTCGATTATTTCACTTGGGATGTAGCATTGAAACTCTGATTGATAATCCTCATATTACTACTGCCACAGAGGCAGAACTTGCCTTTTGGCAGCAGCAAGAATGGCGAGAAAAATTGCAACAAGTAACTCCAGGTTGCGTGCTGGTAGTTGGTTATGCACCCTCGGTGCTGCTAGAAGTTTCCGTGGCGATGGCCAATCAAAAAATTCAGCCTGCACTTGTAATCGCTATGCCCATCGGCTTTAGCCACGCTCCCGCCGCTAAGCGACAACTGATGCAACAACGAATACCTTTTATTACAGTTGAAGGAACTTTGGGAGGCGGCGCTTTAGCTGCAACTGCGCTAAATGCTTTGGTGGAATCACTAATTGATAAACCAGATTGCCATTGTTATCTCAAAAATATATAGCGGTTCTCCCACAGGTAACGTACAGAAAAAATAATTAAGCACAGATGAACATAGTAGGGGCGCACAGCTGTGCGCCCCTACTAATTGTTAAATAATATTGAATTTGCTACACTTTACCAGTTTTAGTAATTCAATAATTCATAACTGTCACCATAAGCTACCAAGTTGGTATAACTTGCAATATAAATTGGAAAAATTTATAGTAAACAGACTCTTGCAGTTACAGTATAAATTATCATGCTACACAAGCTTCATGAAAGTATAAATCAATGCAAGTACGTTGGAGTAATTAGAACTAAAGATAACTCAGATGTATAATTAGCGCGTCTCCTCCATAATCGTGAAAAAGATAGCGATTATGGACTGGTAGGGTTTGTATTTTTTACTTTAATAACGGGCATTATGTGGCAACAAGAAAAAAAAGATACTTCAATAGTCAAGCTGGTATTATGGGTTGCTTTAGCTACGACCCCAATGGCAGCAACTCTGGTAGTTTCAGCACCCATACTGGCACAATCCGCACCAGAAACTCCATCTTTCCCACTGCCGCAAACAGTGGAAAATGGAACAACAGTGCGAATTGATGGTTCAAGTAGCTTAGCTGCAATTAACCAAAGTCTGAAAGATAATTTTGAAAAACAGTTTTCGGGCACAAAGGTTGAAATTGCTGCCAGTGGCACTGATACGGCACTGAAAGATTTGCTAGATGGCAAAATCGACATAGCAGCAATTGGTCGTGGTTTAACGCCAGCAGAAAAAGCACTAGGACTAGAACAAGTCCGCTTGCGCCGTGAAAAAATTGCGATCGTGGTTGGTGCTGAGAATCCTTTCAAGCAAAGTTTAACTAGTAGGCAGTTCGCCCGCATTTTCCGGGGACAAATTACAAATTGGTCACAACTGGGCGGCCCTGACGCGAAGATTCGAGTAATCGATCGCCCCGAGACAAGTGATACTCGTGATACTTTTCGTGATTACCCAGCCTTTAAAGCTGCTAAATTTGCTACAGGATCAAATGCTACTCAACTAACGGACGACAACACCGCCGAAATCGTCAAACAACTGGGCAATGACGGCATTAGCTATGTGCTAGCTAATCAAATATCGAAGTTAGAAGGTGTACGAGTTCTGCAATTACATCAAACTTTGCCAGATGATGCCAAATATCCCTTCTCGCAACCATTAGTTTACATCTACAAAAAAAATCCCAGCTTAGGTACAGCAAGTTTTCTCGGCTTTACCCTTGCAGCACCAGGACAAGAAGCCATAGAACAAGCTAGAACTGCTGAAGCTCTTGCGATCGCAGCCAGCGTATCACAACCTGCTGCCACAAGTTCCCCCAGTACAGAAACCACACCCACTGCTACAACTTCCCCCGATGCAACTACTTCTGTATTTGAGCAAAAGCCATTTGTGGCTCCCGCAGAAGAATCAGAAAAAGCTCCAATTGTCAATAGGGAAACACCATTTTGGCTGCTCTTACCTTTGTTCGTTACCACTGTAGCAGGAGGCTTACTCTGGTGGGTTTTTGGCAGACGGCCATCCGTACCTGAAAAAACAGACAACTCACTACAACCAAATCCTTATCCACCCAGCACAGATGGTGTGGAAACTGCGGTCAATCCTAGCACTACCCTTGAGTTGGAAGAAGAAACCCCCGATCGCACTCCTTTTCAAATTTATGGTCAAACATCATCTGACCTTATAGAAGAGACTAGTCTACAACAGACAAGTAATGGCACAACCCCCAGCGTAGCTCTATCAGAGAATAACAATTTAGGAGCCGCAGCTTTAATGGGTGGTGCTGCTCTAGCAACCGGAATCGGAACAGCTACTTGGTCTAGCTTTGGCGACAAAGAAACAGAAACAAAAGAAGATACGATTGAAGATAGTAATAATACTGAAATATCTCATCATGAATCCGGCGAAGTTGCATGGGATATAGAAGCCCCAGCTGCTGTTGTAAATACTCCATATCCTCAACTGGGTAATATTCCAGAAGAAATATCTGATGTGGAACTACCTTTATCTGAAGAAACAAACCCACTGCCGGAACTAACAGATGTGCCAAAAGGAACTTCTGATTTTGAATATTGGGACACAGAAGTTAGCGAAGATGCCATCCAAGAAGAACTCAAGGCAGAATTGGAGTGGCTAGAAAGTATCACCTCAACTGAAGATCCACCCTTATCAGAGTCCGGCGAGGTGGTAACAGATGAACTGCCTTTATCTGAGGAAACCAGCCCACTGTCAGAATTGCCAGAAGATGCCTTCAATGTGGTAGCAGATGCAGCGGAACCCCCTGTAGAGTTGCTAGAGGAAGAATCGCCAGACTTTGCTGCTGCTGCTGCTCTGGCAGCCGGGGCAGGAATTGGAGCCTGGGCTAGTACGGTTGACAATGCACCGATAGCAGCCGAAACAGCTAATGGTTTAGTCGATGCACAACCAGAAAGCACCATTGTGCTGACACAGCGCAGTCATAGATCGGCTGATGTCTCTTGGGAAATTTCCTCTAGCCAAAAATCAGCACTGCGACAACAAGGTGTTTCTCAATTGCTAGTGCGGCTGTATGACGTGACTGGTATTGACTTGAGTTATCAAATTCCTCAACTTGTAGAGCAGTACGAAAGTGAAGAATTACTCAGCAAGAGCCTGGATATTCCCGCAGGCGATCGCGACTACATAGCTGAAATTGGTTACCTTGCCGAAGGCGATCGCTGGTTCCCCATAGCCCACTCAGCAATTGTACGTGTCTTCAGTCCTGTTGAGCCAGATCCCATTGTCGAAGATTTACCTGTGGTGAATCAAACAGCTGATGCAGAAGCAGAAAGCACTATTGTGCTGACACAGCGCAGTCATAGATCGGCTGATGTCTCTTGGGAAATTTCCGAAAGCCGAAAATCAGCGCTGCGACAACAAGGCGTTTCTCAATTGCTAGTGCGGTTGTATGATGCAACTGGCATTGACTTGAGTTATCAAACTCCCCGGCTTGTAGAGCAGTACGAAAGTGAAGAACTACTCAGCAAGAACGTGGATATTCCCGCAACCGATCGCGACTACATAGCTGAAATTGGTTATCTTCCAGAAGGCGATCGCTGGTTTCCCATAGCGCGTTCAGCAATTGTACATGTCTTCAGTCCTGTTGAGCCAGATCCCATCATCGAAGATTTACCTATGGTGAATCAAACAGCTGATGTAGAAGAAGCAAGTACTATTGTGCTGACACCACGCACTTATACATCGGCTGATGTCTCTTGGGAGATTTCCGAAAGCCAAAAATCAGCGCTGCGACAACAAGGCGTTTCTCAATTGCTAGTGCGGCTGTATGATGCAACTGGTATTGACTTGAGTTATCAAACTCCCCGGCTTATAGAGCAGTATGAAAGCGAAGAACTACTCAGCAAAAGCCTGGATATTCCCACAAACGATCGCGACTACATAGCTGAAATTGGCTATATTGCTGAAGGCGATCGCTGGTTCTCCATAGCGCGTTCAGCAATTGTACGTGTCTTCAGTCCTGTTGAGCCAGATCCCACGGCGGAAGATTTACCTGTGGTGAACCAAACATCTGATGCAGAACAAGAAAGCACTATTATTTTGACACCCCGCACCCCCAAGTGGGCTTATGTCTGGTGGTGTATTTCTCCAACTCAAAAACAAGCGCTGCGACAACAAGGTGGTTCTCAATTGGCAGTGCGGGTTTATGATGTGACTGGCATTGACCTGAGTTATCAAACTCCCCAACTTGTACAGCAGTACGAATGTGAAGAAGTAACAACCGATCGCTTTGTGGCAATTCCTGTGAGCGATCGTGATTACATGGCTGAAATTGGTTATCTTGCAGAAGGCGATCGCTGGTTAACCATAGCACGTTCAGCTAATATTCGTGTCTTCAGTCGTCCTGAGGGAGATTTTTGGTTTGTTGCAGATGCTGAGTTGATTATTCACGGAGCAACCGAACCAAATACAACTGTAGCCATTGGTGGTAACACCATCAAAATCAAACCCGATGGTACCTTCCACTTACGTCTTCCCTTTTCAGATGGTTTAATGGACTATCTCATAACAGTAGCTCCTGATGGAGAATCCGCAAAAACTATTCATAAGAAGTTCTCCCAAGAAACTTCCGAAATCTAACTTACAGCTTTTTTCATCTATTTGAACCACAATCCCCGGTAGGGGCGCCAAGCTTAGCGCCCCTACAACGTGGTCTATTTACCTGAAAATTGCTGTAAAATCTCTTTGCGTCCCCGTGTAATACCATTTCACAAAAATCTTGATATTTTCAGGCTATCACCGCACCAAAAATTGCAAGTAAATTAGGTGTATAAGGCTTAAAAGTCTTGCATTTCCAACTTTTAGTACCACAATAAATTGAAAAAAATACTTAAATCCATTTACACTCAGGTTAACGATGTATTTAAGAACCAGGTATAAATGACAGCAAATAAAAAATATACTTCCACTAGTCCCCTGGACTTGCTCGAATTGCAGACAGCATCTTTGTTGACGAATGAACAGGAAGCGATCGCCAAATTTCAACCGATCCAAAAATACAAAGATGATTGCAACTGTTCTTTCGACATTGGCATCAAACCTTTGTATCTTCATAGTGAAATTGACATCCTCACAACTTTTCTGCAAAACTTTATTGATAGTTTGCCAAAAGCCTGGGAGTTAGGTTTGCAAAGATGGCCACCTTTTAATCAAACGCCTCTCCAAAGTCAGTTAAACCAAATAGGTGCTGCAAAAACTCCGCGTTTGATGCGTGTTGATTTTACATCCGTAGCAGGGACACCCCAAATATTTGAAATCGAACATAATCCCAGCGGCTTGGGAATTATTACTGTTTTTCAGAAAGTATGGGGTTGTGAATCGACCCTAGCTCAGCAGTATCGTACCCACATCTGTGACAATATTCATTTTCTCTTGACTCAAAAAGATTTAGATTATTACGATGCCCGCTTTTTTGTGCAGGAAATGTCTGGTAACCCCGATCAAGTGCATCTATTGGGTGAATTAAAGCCCGAATTTTTTCAGCAAGATAAACTTCATGTTCACCGCTACTTTGACCCTTGGAAAATAGAAGCCGAACCAGAGTCACCCTTAAAAGGTAATCTAGAGTTACTTTTGCAATCTTGGGTAGAAGGTCGAATAGAGATAGAGCCTCATCCTGATATATTAATGTCTAAATTAGGATTAGCTTCGATTTTTAGCAACACTAGTATATGGGAACAGGCAGGATTAAATCTTGAAATTGCTCAAACAATTATTCCAGAAATGAAATTGTTGTCTGAAGTAACCGAAGAAATTCCTGAACGTCAAAAGTCTGTGATCAAAGTTTTAACACCAGATCAATCTTATGGTTCCAGAGGTGTTAAAGTTGGGTCTTATCAAAGAGCGCAAAAATGGATCAATTTAGTGCGTGAACTTCGTGCGAGTCAGACCCTTGCCGTAGTCCAGCGTCAGGTTGAACACCAAAAAGCAAGACTACCCTTTATTGATGATTCCGGCGCTATCCAAGAACAAGAGTTAGATGTTCTCTATCGTGCTTTCTTTTTGCAAACTGACACAGGCTTAACTTTTGCCGGTGGCTACTACGTAGGTTGTGCAGCCAATACTAAGTCTGGGAAAGTCTCTGGTGTTAGCGGGGTGCGTGGCCCAATTTTTTAGTGAGTGGGGAGTGGGGAGTGGGGGAGATGAGGGAGATGAGGGAGTGAGGGAGCAGGGGAGCAGAGGAGAGTTCAATGTGCCTTGTTCTTTCCCCTCTGCCCCTCTGCCTCTTCCAATGCTCCATGCCCAATGCCCCATGCCCTATTAAATAGACTTGTGATCGTCATTTCTTCGATGCTACCGTCTACAAGGTGATAGAGGATTTGAAGGGACTAATTAACGATGAAGTGTAGACACAAAGTAGCTTATAGTTTGACATCGCTGTTCGGTCTCAATTTAATATTTAGCTTAGTTGCACTTGATGGGGCAAAGGCTACACCACCGAGAACCCCAGATAAAAGTGTCAATTGCGAAATTTTAGTTGTGGGTGGTGGACTATCTGGCGTCGCCACCGCTTACGAGGGCTTACTCGCAGGACGAACGGTTTGTGTGACGGAAATTACCGACTGGCTGGGAGGACAAATTTCTGCTCAAGGGACATCTGCGTTAGATGAACGCCCAACCCAACGGGCGAAGCAATTCTATTCTCGTGGCTACCTAGAATTGCGAAACCGCATTGAGCGTAAATACGGTAAACTTAATCCCGGTGATTGCTGGGTAAGTGACTCTTGCTTTCTTCCCCGCGATGCTCACAGCATTTTGAATCAGATGCTCAAAGATGCCGAAAAGCAGGGCAAAGGAAAGCTGCAATGGTTTCCTAACACGGTAATTAAGGATTTGGAAATTGCTGCTGATGGTAAATTAATTAATAGTGCGATCGCTATCCAACATCAACCAGCAAAAGGCGCACCAGTCCTCAACACTTTTACGTTATCTCAAGTTATTGAAGACGCCTATCGCTACGAAAACTCGTCTCGATTTACCAAAACTATTCTGCGTTTCATCCCCAAGCCAAGTAAAGGAGATGCTCCTAAATGGTACGTTGTAGACGCCAGTGAAACCGGGGAAATTATCGCCCTGGCTGATGTCCCCTACCGCTTAGGCATTGATGCCCGTTCCTACCTGGAACCTTCTGCTTCCAGCACCACCAACGATCCCTATTGCCCTCAAGGCTTTACTTACACCTTTGCAATGGAGGCAACTAAGGAACCGCAACCCCAGGCAATGCCGCCATTTTATTTACAATACTCGCCATATTTCAGCTATGAATTAAGCCGACTGGCTAATTTTGACTTAGTTTTTACCTACCGTCGCATTTGGAGTCCCAAGAAAGGGCAACCAACAAAATTCGGTGGTGTAAGTTTTAATGCGGCGACACCAGGGGATATCTCGATGCAAAACTGGACTTGGGGTAACGACTACCGCCCCGGAACAGCCAAGGATAACTTAATTTATACTCGCCAGCAGTTACAAGGTACTGGACAGTTAAAACCAGGAGGTTGGATGGGAGGACTGCGAACAGAAACTCTCCGCAACGGCGAGGAAAACGCCCTATCTTACTATTACTGGCTGGTGGCTGGGACTACAGATTCTCAACTAGGAGAAGGTGTCAAGCAGCAACGAACTAATAACCGCTTTGTTGCAGGGCTAAATTCACCAATGGGGACAGCGCATGGCTTATCGAAATATCCCTATATGCGAGAAGGACGCCGCATCATTGGCCGCCCTAGCTGGGGACAACCAGGAGGCTTTACTATTTGGGAAATTGATATTTCTCGCCGAAATTACAATGACGAATATTACCGCAAAACTCTGCCAGCAGATATGTATCGGCAATTAACAGCCGCACTCGCAGGATTAGAAGCTACATCTGTAATTGCGGGTGAAGTTTCACCAGACAAAGTAATACGCCGGACTCGTTCTACCATCTTCCCCGACGCTGTGGGTATTGGTCACTACGCCATAGATTTCCATCCTTGCATGACGAACAGTCCCCCAGAAGCCCCTGGTAACACAGAACGTGCTGGTGAAAGACGCGGTGCGGGTCTTGCTTATCCCTTCCAAATTGCCCTGAGGACGATGATTCCCCAGAAAATTGACAATTTGCTAGTAGGAGGTAAAAGCATTGGTACTAGTCATATTGCCGCCGCTGCTTATCGAGTACATTCCTTTGAATGGTCGGCTGGCGCAGCTGCGGGAACCGTTGCTAGTTTTGCCATCAAAAATGCGATCGCACCTTACCAATTAGTCGATGACTTACCCAAAGCAGAACCACAGCTAGAAGCACTCAAACGCTTGTTGAAACAAAATGGTAATCCCACCGCCTTTCCTGATACATCCATTTTTAACCAAAACTGGGATGATTGGCGGTAGGGTATTGGGGAGTGGGGATTGGGGACTGGGGACTGGGGGCTGGGGAATGGGGACTGGGGATTGGGTAGTGGGTGTTGAAAGTTTACCCATTCCCTACTCCCTCATCTCCCTCATCTCCCTCATCTTCCCAGTCCCCAGTCCCCAGTCCCCATTCCCCAGTCCCCATTCCCCAGTCCCCATTCCCCACTCCCCATTCCCCACTCCCCAGACAATGCACTAAACTAGTTACTTGTAATGTAGTTTTGTAAAATCCTATTGACTAATTCTTCTATGGTTACGACACTTTCAGCAGATGTTTACGGGATGGCCACAGCACCAACTGTAGCTCCTGAACGGTCTAATCAAGTTACCCGTAAAACTTATCCGAATTACAAAGTGATTGTATTAAACGACGATTTTAATACATTCCAGCATGTGGCCGAATGTTTGATGAAATATATTCCGGGAATGAGTGGCGATCGCGCCTGGGACTTGACTAATCAGGTACACTATGAAGGTCAAGCGATCGTCTGGGTTGGTCCCCAAGAACCTGCGGAACTTTATCACCAGCAGCTGCGCCGCGCAGGTTTGACAATGGCACCTCTAGAAGCAGCTTAATCATCATGGGCAAACCCACCGCAGATCCTGACCGGACAGCTTCCCAAAAAGCTGCCAGACTAGTTTGGAATCACTCCACCCACATTTCTGGTCTCATCCCGATTTTAGAACGTCTCTGTCAGCAGGATGGCATCCAAACTGTGACGCCGGGAGTGATTGGGCGGGTAAAAGGTCATTGCCCAAAAATGCTACTCCGTATCTCAGTACCAATTCGCGGAGGCTATAAAGTCATCGCCCGGCAGGGGAAAACGGTGCAAGAGGTATTTATTTTAACCATTTTGACCCAGGAACAACTCGAAACGGCATTGGCGATCGCCATGAAATGATAATCTTGTCATCTGGCAAGGAATTTTGGATTTTGGACTTTAGATTAGCCCCATCCGTTCTTTTTTACTCTGAATAAATAATTTTAGATTTGAGATTTTTAATTCCTCTAAAACATTTTGAAATTTTGGATTTTAAATCTTCAATTCCAAAATCCAAAATTTAAAATCCAAAATTTGCTCATTTGTGCAAAGCTAATATCCAATGCCTATGCCTATTCTTCAACACGGTGTACTGCAAATTTGTGTAGGGGCAGACTCACTATGCAAGAAAAAGTTAAGAAATATGACAGAGCAGTAGTTATTCTCAAGGTCATTAGCACAGATTCCCATTCGGGTAAAACTATTTTTTCTATGCCAAAAGCTACACAATAAACCAACCAATAAGAAAAGCTCATTCTAAACAGAATCTGTTCTGTTTCTTCCACATCACTTTTTTGGCGCTTACCATCCCACAGTAACGCCAGTCCAAGGATGCAAGCTACAAAGGAAACAGCAACTACAAATTCGTGACAGAATATATTTAACGAATGCATTTGTATTTATCCCCAGCTTTTTCATATTGAAATTCAGTCTAAAGGAATATTCCTTGTAGAAATACAAAATATTTACAAACCTCAATAAAACCAAGCATTGAATGTAAACAAATGCAACAGAGTATAAATAATTATTTATCATTTGTCATTAGGATTACAAGTCAATACAGTTTGAGGTTTGGTGGGATAATTTATTTTTTGGAAGTCCCTTAGAATCTTTGCGTGCGCTTTTCACATCAACTAAAATCGATTTTCATACTCGACTAAGAATTGATTTTCATCATCCAAATTAGTTGAGCCGCGTACAAGAATTTCATCATTGAGGCGGTAAAGCACATTGTAACGGAAGGACTCGTTGGTAGAAAAAGCCCGCGATAAAGAAACAGATAAGTTGCGATTGACATTAAACACACCCTCCGCTGATAAATCAAGAACCGATGATCTTCTTGATTCTTCATTGGTGGTAGGGGTAGGAAATATGCGAAATTCGTTAAAACCAACAGCCTGTCCGATCGCAGTTATAGTTCCTTGCAGACTACCTAAAATAGTAGAACTTGCGAAATTAGTCAATCCTTGCGTGATATCTCCTGGTTGACTCAAAGAATTCAAAATCGAACCACCCAACAAAGCAACGATTTCTCCTCTACTTCGGCCAGGTTCACTCGTCAATTCCAGATTATTTGCTAATTCACTCGCTGGCCCTGTGGCCCTTGCTTGGACGCGAACGGTACGTAAAGTACCAAAGTTATTCACAGAAGCATCACTGATTTCCGCAGATAAAGGTGATTCCAAAATTCTATTGCTCGTTGCCGATGCTTCAGGTACAATTGCCACCAGTCGGACATCTAGGATAGGGTCAAGTCCAAGACTTGGAGTAAACCGCGCAGTATGTTCGTAACCCCGCGCCAAGGTAAACTCTGTTGTAAATAAGCTCAGCCGTCCTCCTGTTAAACGGATAAGTCCTTGAGGGAGGGGCTTGGCTAAGGTACCATTGATGGTCAAATCACCTTTAGCATCAAAGCTGAGTAGAGGTTGACTCAATGCCGCTCCCCCTGGTACAAAGCCAAGTAGAGACTCAGTTGTAACTCGAACATCGTCGCCCAAAATCAACCGTAAATCTGCAAACTCTACAGGTAAGTTGGGTCTAGTTGGGGCGCTAGTTTCTGGTGTTGTTACTGTATTATTAGTGTTAGTCTCTGGTGTTGTTACTGTATTATTAGTGTTAGTCTCTGGTGTATTGAGAGTAATAGTAGTAGACTCTGATGTAGTTTCTGATTTTGAGGTATCAGTGGCGGATTTTCCGATAATAACTTTACCGTCACTCAGTTGAATTTCTCCACCAATTATCGGTTTTAGTGCTGTTCCCCGAATTACGGCGTTACCGCTGACATCACCTTCATATAATGCTGGAACTTTAAAACTTAGTTGTTTTTCTATTGATACACTAAGGGGATTAGATGCACCTTGCTCAGGAGTAAGAATCGGCAAGATTCCTGATGCAGTCACTAGCCCTTGATTATAATTGCCTTGAATATTCTCTACATTTATTGTATCGCCATTAAATAGCACTGTTCCTGTGACATTTGTTAAGGGTTCCGATAAAGCTTGAGCGGTAAAAGTAGCATTGTTAACTCTCGCAGTTCCGTTGATAATTGGCTGATTTAAAGTACCCTGAACGTTGACATCTACTTCACCTTCACCATTTACCCAACTAACTTGATTGTTAGTAAATACGTTTAATAATGCCAAGCCTTCATTATTCACCTTGGCGTTAACGCTAATTTGATTATTATCTGGTTTTGCTGCCACAAAAGGTAAAGCAGCAGGTATGCTACCTGTAATGGCAATTGGTTGTGTTCCCGTCAACAGCAAGGTACTATCAAAATTCACGCGAGCGTTGTTGTAGTCAAATTTTAGCTGTCCTGTTTGTACGGGTTGCTGATTTAAAGTGGCATTAGCCAGGGATGCCTCACCATTAACTCTAGGATCTTTTAAACTGCCTTGCAAATTGGCCGTAGCATTGAGTTGACCAGTAACATCTATAGGATATTTTTCAATAAATGGCTGTAAAAGTGACAGCGGTAAACTTGCTATATTTAAATTTCCAGATAGTTCTTCAGTTCCTAACTGTCCAGAAAAAGCGACTAATCCTTGATTGATGCCTACACTCAATGGTGAAAGTGTGACTACACCATCTGCAAAATTGCCTTTAGCAGTAACTTGATTAATGGCGTATTCACCCCATTGCCAATTATCACCTTGAAGATTAAAGTCAGCATTCAACCCAGATTTTAACGAACCACTAGCTGTAATTGCCCCACTTAAAGCACCTGTTAATTCTGCAAGGGTCGGTAAAGCTGCTGGTTTTTGGGTACCTGCTTGCTGTTGTTCTGCTAAAGATGTTTCAATTTTAGAAAAATACTCTAACTGGGTTTTTAAATCTGCATTTGGTAAACTAACAGGTGTCGTGTTAAGTGCTTCTGCTCCCGCTAAAGTTGGAGATTCCAAACCGCTACCAAGGTCTTGAAAATCGAAGATATTAAATGCTTGTAAGAGTTGTTCGATTCTAGTTTGGTTTAAATTAGCTTGTACTTGAAATTTTGGGTCATTTCCGGTTTGCAAATTTCCACTTAAGGCTATATTGCTGTTTCCTAAACGCAATTGACCATTAGTTAAACTAGCAGCACCATCGGCATAATTGATATTACCGCGAAATTCGTCTGCGGAGACTCTGGCAACACGAGGGTTAATTATCCCTACGTCTCCACTCACTGCATAATTATTCAGATTAACAACTAAATTTCCCGATAATTGCCCTGCCAAAGGTTTCAACCTATTATCAGGTAAAAAGCTGCCAACCAGGGCTATAGGGAACTGTTGGGCGTTGATAATCAAGTTATCACCCTGGGTTCTCCCTGTGGTAACTGCCCCACCACGCTTGACTAAAAATGACGTTGGGCGATAATCTGCACCCAGGTTAACCGCTATTCTGTCTTGTCTACCTGCAAGTTGCAGTTTTGCTCCTTGCCCTGCTTGAAAATTCACGTCTCCAGTTAAAACTGGGTCGAATGCCAAATTACTGACATTAAAATTCCGCAGCCGGATATTGCCAGTAGCCTGAGGAGTGCTTGGAGTGCCTGTAATTTGTCCATTAAAATCTAGTAACCCTGCTAGTGCTAAATCTCCGGGAACTTGAAAACCTGTATTTTTGAGGTTGAAATTCTGGGCTAGGACATTCAAATTAAAGCTAGCAATCTCAGGTGTACCCGTTTGGGGTAATTGTACAGCGATCGCACCACTAGCGCTGACTCCTGCTGTTGTTGCCCGTTCAACTATAATTTGCTGTCCATTCCATTGAAATTGCGCCGTCAAAGGTTGCGCTAACTGTGCTAATTGTGAAGCCCGAATTTGTCCAGCGGCGCGAATATCTGCAAGCTGGAAGGATTCTGTTGTACCTGTCAACTTGACATTACTACTCAGCCGTCCCCGCAGTTGTGGCGAGAACCGGTTGAGTTGAATTTGGGAAGCGTTAGCAACAGCTTGCCAGCGACCGGCATTCAGGTTAATATCCCTGAGGTTAAGTGTACCCCCCGCCACATTCAAGTTTGCTCGTCCTGTGGCTTGAATGGTTGAGGGTTCAAAAGAAGCGGTGGTTCCTGACAAATTCAACACCGCATTCCTGAGAACTCCCTGAAATTCGGGTGGTATCTGCTGGAGTTGAATTTGGGAAGCGTTAGCAACAGCTTGCCAGCGACCGGCATCCAGGTTAATATTCCTGAGGTTAAGTGTACCCCCCGCCACATTCAAGTTTGCTCGTCCTGTGGCTTGAATGGTTGAGGGTTGAAAAGAACTAGTGCTTCCTGACAAATTCAACGCTGCATTGCTGAGAACTCCCTGAAACTGCGGTGGTATTTGCGGAAAACGATTTAATTGCAGCTTTTGGGCGTTGACAAAAGCTTGCCAGCGTTGTTGTGCAACCCGACCACTGGCTGTGATTCTACCGCCTGCGACGTTGAAAATAGCACTTGGCAATAAGATATTCTGCCCTTGTTGAGCAATTACAACTTCTCCCGTAGTGGGATAGCTAGCAGTAGGCGCTTGTAGTTGCACTACTGTCCGCAGATTGCCGAGAGTACCGGAAATTCTGGCATTTGCCGATATCGTACCAATTTTGATGGCGGATGAAGTATCGTTTGTATTGGCAATTGCATCTCCTGGTAAATTTTGGGCTTGAATGTTAAATAAGACGTTGCCTTGGGGTGCCAGCTGAATTTGACCATTCCCCAGGATTTGCCCGCCAGATGGTGGGCGCATTTGAACGCTGGAAACATTAAGTGCTAAGGGTTGTTTACCCAGTGAGCCTGTAATTTCCGCCTTTGCCGAGACATTGCCAACGTTAATTGGAGGAGTAAAGCCGTAGCTGCGTGCCAGTACATCTCCGGAAATACCGTCAGCTAGAATATTAAATTTTACTCTATCATTCAGTGTAGCTTGACCGCTTCCAGTAATTTCACCGCCAGATGCAGGGACTAATTTCAGATTCGACACAGCAAGTTGAGATGTCTTTTTAGATACACTCAATCGAAAATCAGTGTTGACGCTTTTGAATTGAACGCGGTCAATTTGAACCGGCTTGGTGTTGCTTGCGGTACCGCTGAGAACAGGTTCCTGGAGTAAACCCTGCAACTTAATATTTGCTTGCACTTCACCGATAGCCACCACCGGCGAACTTATTTTGAGTGTGTCTAAGAGATTTTTTGCACTGACTGGTTTTACCTGGGCTGAGATATTAAAACCGGTTAGAGTATTAACTGCCCCATTTGCTATAATTGGGACTTTGCCAAAGTTTGTAGTTAGATTATTTAAGGCGATCGCTTGGCCTTGAAATATTAATCTGCCATTGGAATTAGCAAACTTTTGGGGAATATTTTCAATTTGAGCAGTAACTTGATTAGGAGTAGCTGTACCAGTAATAGCTATTTGCGACGGATTTGATGGAATTGCAACTCCTAAATCAGCGTCTATTTGTCCTGCTTGCAAAACAATTGGTAACTCAATTAATCGACTGACATCAGATGCTTGTAAACTTTGTGCTATGACTTTGAGATTAGTTTGTTGCGTTTTAGGTTGTGTTTCACCAGAGATTTTAACAGCACCTCCTCTAGTGAGTTGACCATTTATTTCGTAACCAATTCCTTTATTGTCGGGTAAAAATTTGGCAACACCGCCGAATTGATTTATGACTACAGAACCTTTCGGTTTAGTTGGTGCGGAAGCTGGTGATAACTCCACATTTCCATCAACAATCTGAAGTGTTTGTAACTCAGTTTGAATAGCACCAGTGCCTTCTGCACTCCTAACTTCAGCCGTAACCCAGCGACCATCTCGATCCTGTTGGATGTAGACATTGGGCTGGACTAATGTAACATTTAATGGTAGTTTTCTAGTTAAAATAACTTGTAAAAGCGAAAACTCTACATCTACAGCTTTTGCTGTCAATTGGTCTGCATCTGTAGCAGTTGCGGGTATGGACAGCGAAGCAAATCTCAAACTAGAAAGTGAAAAACGTTCAACTCTCCCTAATTTTATGGGACGCCCAAGTAATTGTTCAAGATTTTGCTGTACTAAAGGTGCTAAATCTTTATATACATAGTTTCTAGCCCACCAAACACCAGCTGCAATTCCTCCAAGCAAAATGATTCCTACAACCAAACTGCTACGTTTTAAAAGCAGGAGATTTAAACGAGGATTCCTTGGTTCGTGGTCATTTCCTGGATTTGGAGAGCGAGTCATTTTCGTTACTAGTACCGCTATTGAGTAACAAAGAATTTATTACCCGACAATACCATAGTTGTTTTTAATAATTTCTTAAAACTTTCCCTAGATAGATTAGTAATTCATTCTGATGAGTGTTGACATTTGGACTGTTAAAGCAGTTGATAGTAAATCAACGTAAAGCACATGTAGCTATTAGTTATTTTGTTAATGCTATACAGCACATGAATCCGCTGTAGGGACGTACAGCTAAGTGTACGCCCCTACCCATGTTCGCTGTTGTTCTGGTATAGTTTTAGCGATCGCTAAAAAAATTTTATAGACTAGTGCATAAAAAGTATCGATTCGCCTGATGTATTCAACGAGGGCTTAACCTCAAGCATCATCGCATAATTGCCAACTGGGCTATATAAAAAAATGCTAACTCAGCCTTAGCGCCTAGATTAAAGTCTTAAAGTCCGGGTATCGTTTCCGTTCGAGTTATTGAACAATAGTTTTGAGCAATGCAAATCCCAAAATTCAAGTTAATCAGCCACGAACTTTGTCCCTATGTTCAACGGGCGGTAATAGTGATGCTGGAAAAAAACATTCCTCATGAAAGGGAATACATCGACCTTGCAAACAGACCACCTTGGTTTTTGGAAATTTCGCCTTTAGGCAAAGTTCCTGCTTTGCTAGTTGATAATGAAGTCTTGTTCGAGTCAGCCGTTATTTGTGACTATCTTGATGAAATTACCCCTGGCTCTCTTTATCCTGATAATCCGCTGACAAAAGCAAAATATCGTTCTTGGATAGAATTTGGCTCTAGCATTCTTAATAGTATTGCAGGTTTCTATAGTGCAAAAGACAAAAGTTTGTTTGAAGCCAAAACCCAAGAACTAATTCAGAAGTTTCAAACCTTAGAAGGACAATTACACGAAGGGTCTTTTTTCGGTGGTGATAACTTTTCATTAGTTGATGCAGTTTACGGGCCGATTTTCAGATATTTCGCGGTATTTGAGCAATACAAAGACTGGGACTTCTTTTGCCAAACTCCTAAAGTTAGGATTTGGCAAAATAACTTACTAAAACACCCGTCTGTTATGAATGCAATGTTACCAAACTATCCTCAGCTTTTACATGAGTTCTTGTTAAAGAGAGATTCTTACCTTTCCCAAGTTATTCAAGCAGCGTAATTGTAGAATTTTTCTTCATTTGTGGGTGTAGGGTGTGTTATGCCATAGGCTAACGCACCTTAAATTGTCGATAGTTCGCTAATTTGGACAATCAAAGCTGCGAAAATTTAATTTTATTAATATACCTTTCAGCATTATTACACATCTATTTAGTGAAGATCTAATAACCAAAAATAATTTACGGCTTTGCATAAATGCTCTAATTAAATCTGATAATTTTACAGAATGCATTGCTTTAGTTGATTCAGTATATTAGGTTACTTCGTTTTTTAGATTAAAGACCTCACACTTTGTAAATTTTAAGAGTATTATCGATGACACTCAATACTTCTTTACTTAGCAATTATCAATCAGAAGAAGTCTGGTTACCTTTTTCAGAAAGCATTTTAGAATGGGATATTGATTTTCATGAATTAATGCTTGGCGATCGCATCAGAATGGTAGCTTATAAAAACGCCATCAAAGAAGTAGTCAAGCCGGGAATGGTAGTTTTAGACCTTGGTACTGGAACAGGAATTTTAGGATTGTGGGCTTTGCAAGCAGGTGCAAAACATTTGTATGCCATTGATGTTAATAAAGACATACTTGCCATCGCCAGCCAAAATTTTGAACAAAATGGTTTTTCTGGAAAATTTGATGTTTTTCATGGTATGTCCTATGACATAAACTTGCCAACACGAGTTGATTTGATTATTTCAGAAATTATGGGAAATATCGCAGACAATGAAGATTTTGTCCCAATTTTGACAGATGCATATAACCGTTTTCTGAAAAAATCAGGAATCATGTTGCCGTCTAGAGTGTGCAGTCAGTTAGTACCAATTAATTCACCCAAAGCTCATCAGCAAGTTCAATCTAAAAAAGTCAAAAGAATAAATGCAAACTATAGCATAGAAAAACTATTGCAAAGATTAGCAACTAAAAGTCCGTTTGATACTTATTACGATGTAATTATTCCAGATACAAGTTACTTGAGTACTCCTCAGGTAGCGAAAGAATTTAACATGGATGGAAACGATCAAGCTGTTTATGAAACTACTCTGAATTTTACTGTAGAAGTAGATGGTATTTTTACAGGATTCAAAGGAAGCTTTGCTGCTAGTCTTTCTGACTCAGTTACTTTAGATATATCAGGTTCTGATATTGCGTCTCATACCACATCAGACAGTTGGAAACACTGCTATTTACCTGTACAAACTCCAGTGGAAGTGAAGCATGGAGATGAAATTTATCTAGTTTTTAGGCGCTCTTATCCTCAACAGAGAGATTCCCTGTTTCGCCAATGTTATAAGTGGAACGGAACTATTAAACGTCATGGTAAAATCATCAATGCTTTTTATCAAAGTATGGAAAGTTAAAGGTGAAAAAATTTAGCGATCGCTCAAATTAAATTAAGCTTTAATAGATAACTGTTGTTGTTATCTATTAAACAATTTATTTTAGATTTTAATTAACCAAAGGAAATGATTTGTGAATATTTCTCAACCAGAATTAATTGATTCATCGTTGTTTTTAGGAATGCATAGTATTAATGAAGAAACTAGAATTGTATGTAAAAATTATTTTGTAGAGCGTTTACAGACAACAATAAGCATGAGCTTAGAACATGTTGGAGGCTGCGACAATATTATTTGGCTGTATCCACGAGAATTACAAGACGCTTACTACCCCTTCATGGATACACTACATACAATTATGAATATCAAAAGGCTTCCCTATGAAGAAAACGATATTAAAATAGCCCTAACTGACTCAGAGTTACAAGCTTTACCTATGTATGATAGGTTATTAATTGGATTTGCAAAAAACCGTAAAAAAATCGTCTATACGGTGAACAAAAAGCTTATCGATAGTGGTAAATTACCAGTTTTTAATCCCCCTATTTCTCAAGAAAAGAGTTTTCCTGAATCATTAGAAAAATTGTACCAAGTATCTTTGCAATTAAAAATACCAGACATTGAACTTACTAGCGATTACTATAACAATTCTGACAGTTAGTGAAACATATCTCCTATTTAAATATTAAGGAAATGCAACATGAAGAATGGTAAAGAATTATTTTTATATAACCGCAGCATTTTAGATGCAGATGCTTATAAAAAGATGCTGCAAATTGAAAAATCATGGATAGATGAAGTTTTTGATTCTATTCAAAGCAAAATAAAAGTTATTAAATCAAGAGCAGAGTTTAAAGAAGCATTCAATAATTTTCTTTTGGAAGAACGTAACGCATCTCCAGATGATTACGACTACATATCAACTCAGATAAGTCTCAAGGAGTTTCAGGTAATTGTTCAAGAATTTGCTATTGATGGCTTAACTGAAGCCCAATCATTTTTATCCATAATTAGTAGGCTTCCATTAACAGCCCAAATGCCTATGCTCAGGGTATTAATTGATGAATTTGGTTGTGGTAACTATGAATATTCACATTCTCACCTCTACCATAAACTACTATGCGAATTAGAAATGCCTACCAGTATTGAAAATTATTTAGATATTCTCAATCCTGAAAGCTACGCTTTTTTAAATATATTCTACTGGTTGACAATGAGGGCATCCTATGTTGAATATTTTTTAGGAGCTTTAGCATACTTAGAAAGTATGATTCCTTTTACCTTTAAATGCTTTGCTGATGCGTGTGAAAGACTGAATATTACGAATAGTAAATACTATACAGAACATATCCACATTGATAATTTTCATGCTAAGGATATGTTACGTACATTATGGGAAGTCGAGTCTGCTGTTGGTCTTGACTATACAAAGGTATGGACAGGTATTCAAATAGCAAGTTTAATTATTGCACAAGCTTTTGATGCAGCTCTTAAAAAAGCAAAAACAGAAATTGTTGAGACTACAGAAAGTAAGAAGAAAAATCAGAGTTCAACTTCGGAATTTGTTTCTGCTAATGTAGATAATTATTCTGAATATTTCCCCGTTGACCTAAAAGAGAAAAAATATCTACTTCCTAAAAAATGTCCTCACAGAGAAGGCAGAATGTATTGTGGTTCTATCAATGAAAATAGCGGGACTATTATTTGTCCTCTGCACTTTTCTAAATTTGATATTGCTACAGGGCAAGTCTTATCAGGTCCTACATCTGAACACCTTGATATTATTGAGGTAAGTAGCCAGGTGTAAATACAGCAAAATTCAGCACTAACACAAGCTTTATACTTGGCTTTGAGAGTGAAGTTGTGTACTTCATAAATTTGAAATATCTTGTAAATTAAAGTTTCTAGTCAGTATTTTAATCCTGATAATTCTGAATCAGCTATGAATCGCTGACTACAAACCGACTATCTCAATTTCTCACGAATTATTTAGGACTGCTATATCTATTTGAAAGTAGAGTTATAGCGGGGTTCCCATTCAGATGCGGTACAACATGATATCACGAGGCGTAGGGGCACGGCACTGCCGTGCCCCTACAGGTGTACCTTATTAGGTCAGGAAAGGCTATAAGAAAATTTATTTTAAATAATAAATCTGTTGTTTACATAAATTTTACAAATATGTAAATAACAGATTATTTTGTCATTTTCAACATTTTTAATAATAAAATTTTGAAAAATAAAAAATATTTCTTAGTTTGCATAAATTTCTAATTAACGCTGATAACTATATACAAGCTATTAACGAAGTCTTTTTAGTGTAGTCAATTCAACTCAAAAAAATGTATTGATAAACCTAACTAACTGGAATTAATTGCTGTAAATATCTTCTAAATTCAACAACTTTTAATAGTGTGATATCTATGCAATCTTTCGATGTTACTTGGGCACGTGCCCAATTTCCCGCACTTGCACAACACACCAAAGGACGACCAAATATTTTCTTTGATGGTCCTGGTGGAACACAGACACCTCAACAGGTTGTTGATGCAATTAGCAACTATTTGATATATGCAAATGCTAATACTCACGGCGCCTTTGGTAGAAGTATACAAACCGACGAAACAATAGTTGCAGCTCGCACTGCTATGGCTCAGTTTCTAGGATGTGACAAAGATGAGATTGTATTTGGTTCTAATATGACTTCCTTAACATTTGCCCTCAGTCGGGCAATTGGTCGTCAGTTAAATCCAGGAGACGAAATTATTGTCACAAAACTAGACCATGACGCTAATTTTGCACCTTGGTTAGCCTTAGAAGAACGTGGTGTTGTTGTACGTGTTGTAGATATCAATGTTGAAGATTGCACACTCGATATGACTAGCCTGGTAAAACAAATTAATAAAAATACCCGACTAGTTGCAGTAGGCTATGCTTCTAATGCTGTGGGAACTATAAATGATGTAGCTGAAATAGCGCGACTAGCTCATAATGTTGGTGCATTAGTGTTTGTTGATGCTGTGCATTATGCTCCTCATGGACCTATTGATGTCCAGGCGATTAACTGTGACTTTTTAGTTTGTTCACCATATAAGTTTTTTGGCCCGCATATAGGCGTTCTTTACGGTAAACGCGAACATCTTGGTCGTTTCCGTCCTTATAAAGTTCGACCTGCTTCAGACAATATTCCTGATTGTTGGGAAACTGGTACACAAAATCATGAAGCAATGGCTGGCACAATAGCAGCTGTTAATTATATTGCTGAACTTGGTCGTAGAATTGCTCCCAATGCTTTAGGTTATCGCAAACAAATACTAACAGCAATGAAAGCAATCTGTACTTATGAAAGAGAGCTTTGTGAGCAACTAGTCACTGGATTACTGAAAATTCCTAATTTAACCTTCTATGGTATCCGTGCTTTAGAGAATTTTGATTGGCGTACCCCAACAATTGGAATTCGTTTAGAGGGTTACACTCCGGGTGAATTAGCCCAAATATTATCTGAGCGTGGTATCTCCACTTGGGATGGTAATCATTACGCCATCAACTTAACTGAACGTTTAGGTATTGAGACAACTGGAGGTCTATTACGTATTGGGCTGGTTCACTATAATACGTCTGAAGAAATTGAGTTTTTACTAAAACAATTGAATGAAATTAGTAGTGCTAAATCATTCCCAAGTTTAGTGTGCAGATAATGAAGTATTAGTTACCCAAAGGAACAGGTTATCAATGCAATTTGAAAGTAGATTTAATCCAAAGTGATAACCTGTGGTAGCTCAAATATCTAAAAAAATATTAGTGAATAAAATTAGGAGAAAAAATGCCTCAGTTAACACTTGTTCAGCCTAAAATTAGTAGCGATGAAGAACTAAATATAGCTCATCAAATTATTTGGAGTCTAGAGCAGAATAACTTGAATAATACCATCCTATTGCTCGAACGACTTAGTGAAGGAAGAATGTTTCCTCAACCTTGGATTCAAGCAACCAAATATGCTTTAAAAAATGAAGATTGGTCTGTTTTATCTGAAGGTTTTATTAGGAAAGAGTTTATCGGGACAGATGGCTATTTTCTTTTAATTGCTCCCCATCAGCTTTCTTATGAAGAAGGCGGAGTTATTAAGCTGAGCGCTATTTTGGGCAAGGTGATGCCTATAGATTGTGTACCACTTAAAGACATAGAAGAACAAGTATTAAATGTCTTTGGAAAATTATTACAACCAATTACAGAGATTATTCCCTTTACATGTCTTTTTGCTTGTAGCCGCTTTTACAGTGAAGATAGTGAAGCTTTTATTGTGCCAGAATCATGGATGATACCTGGTAGTTTGGAAGGTCCAGTTATTAACAATTTAGCACGTCATCGACAACGATTTCATCAAGTTGTCCGTAGAAACATTCCCCTTATATTTGAGCCTGAAACAGCTAATCTCTTGTTAGATTCTCTCGCAGATGAAACGATAGGTTCACAGCGCCAACACATTGAGTATCAATACCATGATGCTGGTCATGCAACAGGTTTAGGTATTAAACGTAAAATACAAGATAAGTTGTTATCTACATACTGGTTTGCTGGGATTGAAGAATGGAGAGCGGATAGCGTAGAGTTTGATTTGGCAATTCGGACAATGCCAAATGCAGAAGTCGGGAAATTAATAGCTGCTAATTTGTGTCTGCGTTTTGGCATAGATGCTCAACGCTGGGGAGGTTATGATTATGATACTCATGCAACCTCTAGTTTGTTTAACTTAGAGTATCTTTTTAGAAGTTCAGCTATGCACATTAAAAAAGATAAGCTTGCTCTTCGGAATCCAGATTATCAAAGCTTAGTCAAAGCTATAGAAATGCAGCGTGCAGAGGCTGTATCCATTACACGAGAGGAGTTATTTCTGGAACATCCTACAGGAATTTTAGGTTGTTATCATTCGATTAAAGTACATCAATCCACTAAAGAGATTTTTCGGAAGTTCATAGTGGGAGCGTCAAAAGATACGCTGGAAAATTGATTTTAGGCGGAAAAATTTATTTGGCGATCGCTCTAGTCTAAATATCCCCTAAAATTAAGAAGTTACGGGCTATAGTAGTGTACTCTATCCAGATGACAACTGTTGTAAACTTTATTCCCAGTTCCTTAGAGATCACAGTATAAATCAAGCTACTATGCCCTACACTATCTTGCTATAAAACACCTCACAAGTCAAAAATAAAAAGGATTTTATTTTTGAGAATTATCGGTAAAAGCACAATATTTGCGTGGCATTGATGACATCTTCATATCGACACTCAAAGCCACTAAAACTATACTTCTGGGAAATTTCGTAAAGAGTTTGTTGAGTTTCGGGAAAATCACTTGTAGAAATATGGTTTTCCACCATGAAACACTCTTGAGGAGTAAGTAAAGACCAGTCTTTTCTTACCCACTCTAAGTAACATCCCGTGAAAAGTCAGAGTGGGTAGAGGTGCGATTAACCATTGTCTATGGGGAATAGGAAATCAGCCTTTTCAATTTGAGAGCGAATTTTTTCACGCAATCAAATAGAGTCCTATAGATATGTAAGTATATTAAAAAAGACAAAAAAACAAAACAGGATATTTTATGCAAAGAATCGTTTCCGCTAAGCAATTACAATCTGCCAAAAATCTCAATTGGGTCAGTTTGATTGCTGACATTATGCTAGCGGGGATGGTTGTCGGACCTTTAACTGCTCCCTTTTTGGCTGCGTCTGGGTTGTCTTTGCTTGGAGCGATCGCCAATATCATTTATTTTATGGGTAATCATGTATGTCCACAACCGACTATGGGCTTAGATTTAGCACCCCCCTATATTATGGCTGTATGTATGCGCTGCTACGGTACTGTCACGGGTTTGTTGATTACTCGTCTGTTGTATGGGGTTACAGGTGGTAAAGGTTTTTACTGGTTAAGTCAGTATGGCTGGAGTGGTGCAGCCTTAGCTAGTGTGCTAATGATGGCTTATCCGTTGGAATTGGCTGCACAGGTTTTCGGTTTGTGGAGTTTTAATAATTATGTGGTTACGCCCTTTGGGTTGATTACGGGTTTGGCGTGGGGATTGTTTACCATGCCAATTTTACACGGGTGGCAGACTGCTAAAATCAGCTGAGATCAATTGTACAGATTTATAGAGCGATCGCTTGTTTCTCAATTAGTGATTTTAAGCATAATTACTCATATGGTACGAAAATGCAGCGATCGCATTTGTGTATCATTAATTAAGTCCCTGATTACATGCAAGCTAAAATATTCTTTTTGAAAATCGTGCTTTTAACCAAGCCTGTAAATCAGCCATACTCTTAAAATCTAACAATACCTAATAGTTGCAAACCCTGAAATTAGAAGTATAATCGATTGCTATCTCTCTAACAAGGAAAAACCTCCTGTTTGGGAAATAAATAAATGTAAAAGATACAAGGTGAAAAACTAAAAATTTTTACTTTGGTTTTTTGTCACTTGTTTTTCAAGAATCTGTGAATTTAAAATAGCAATTTATTTCATGGTGTATATTACAGGTAAATTGCTTTGAGTATCCAGGTTCTTGGAAAACATCATTCCCCTACTAAGCCTTAGAGAAAATTAACCTTAATTGGCAATCTAATTCTGGAACAATTGCATGAAGAAACTGTTAATAAATTTGACTACCAAAACCGCAGCTTTGATGTCTCTGGCTTCAATGCTAATGACCAGTAAAGTCACCACAGCTGGCGAACCAGTAAATCCGCAACCAGTAGACCGTCCTGACGCCGCTACTACACCAGTATCCGCAGAAGACCAGAAAGCTTGTGTCAGACATCCGAAACTTGGTCAATTTTTCTGCGCTGGTGCTGAACAAGTATCTCATTTGCAGAAGGGCGTAGCAGAGATTGATGTCACTGATGATAATCTGGAGAAGGCTCTGCTTGGGGTTACAGATGCAGAAAGCGATGCTGCGGTAGCTTTATTTGGTTGTGATTGTGCTGCATCAATAAATTGTTTGCGTCGTCTGCGGAATAGTCTTCCTTAGAATTTACAGCAGAAGTCAAAATTGAAACAAGCTTTATAGCATTTCTCGTTCTAGGTACAAGGTAGGGGCGCATAGCTATGCGCCCCTACAAATAGACTGGTGGGGGGATGGGGAGAATTTTTTTGATAAGTGATTAGGCGGACATCACACGTTGACTCGAATCGGTGCGAGTTTTGTGGTCAGCTTTACACTGTTAAGGTTTTGAGATGTTCGTGTTTGCTATACCATGCCAAAGTGCGCCGAATAGCCTCACGTAAAGGGGTGGCATGGTTGCCGAATGCTTGGACGTACTTATTATGATTGACAACAAATGGCTCATCAAACTCATACATCATCTCGACGCTTTCACGAGCTTCTGGGATAAAAATACCACCTAGTCGCATCATAAACTTACCCATCTTACTTATTTTTGCTGGGTGTCCAGTTTCCTCAAAAGCTATGGTGATAAACTCGCGAGTAGTAATGGTGTCAGCATTCGGGACATGCCAAATTTGACCCAATGCTTCATCGTGTTCGCCTAACACCACCAATGCCTTACCAAAGTCATCGATAAAGGTATACGTATGAGGCAGATCAATTTCACCCACTGCTGATGCAGCCTTCCCAGCCAGTACAGAAGGAAAAATGCGATCGCCCATTGCAGAACCAAGCACTTCTGGCCCATAAAAGTCCGATGCTCGACCAATAGCAACTCGTACAATACCACGGCGGTGTGCATCCAAAAGAGCCTCTGCCATCTGGGCCCGGACAGTGCCTTTACGGGTGGTTGCGGCATTGGGCAAATCTTCCCGCAGAACACCATTCACAGGGCCATACATATAGAGATTATCTCCCACAACTAGCTTCGCGCCATTGGCAGCCACCCCTTTGACAATGCTTGCTTGCAAGGATGGAAAAAACTCTGGCCATTGAGTGTAACCCGGCTGGGCGCATTGGTAAACTACTGTTGCCCCAGCAGTAACCGCACGTGTATTTTCAGGAACGTAAGCATCGCTGGCGATGATTTCAACATTAGAAGGTACATCGGCTTTGCCACTGCGGTTGATCATTCGCACCCGTTTGTTGCGAATCAGTAGTTCGCGCATGACGGCTTTTGCTAGTGGTCCAGTACCAAAAATTACATGGAGTTCTTCTGTTTTGTTCATGGGTTTGGTTAGATATTAATGAAAGTTATTTTTCCAAAAAATAATGGAAAGTTTCATCTACAGGAGTTTGGTTTTTAAGTGAGGTAAAAAATCCAGGATTTACGCATCATTTCTACCTCCTGGCTCGTGCCTCAAAACCCCTAGCTTTGTACTTCATGAAAAAGAAAACTGTTGTCAACTTAGACACTCTTGTGTCTTAATAACGTCACACCTGTGACTAGAAACCAGAGTTGGAGTATGGTAACTGATACACTGATAAATGCTCCCAAATCTACCCCAAATAGTTCTAATAATTGAGTTGCCAAAAACAGAGCAGCAATGATCCCAAACATTCCTAGCCAACGTGGTAGTGTTTTTGACCGCAATAAGTAAATAGAGATGATCGTTAACCACAATACGGTAAATAGGCTAACACCCAATACTTCACCGACAGATCCAGCGTAGTCATTGAGGGTTTTATAGACAACAGCGATCGCTTGACGGGTTTGTGCAGAGGTTGAAGAATCAGTGTAGACTTGTGCTAGAGCTGGCATCGCTACTAACCAGCGAATAATCCCAAGGCAACGAGTGACTGTAGATGCAATTCCGAAACCTGTTGCAACTTGAAGCCATACAGAGTTTGTCTCTCCATTGCTAATGACACGAGCAGTGAATAAAGCCACTACCCAAAAAAGTAGTGAATAAATAAGGTAGATGAGATAACCAATTCTCACTGGTTCAGCCTGTTGAATTAGCAATGGCAACATGAAACTAGCAGGTTCGCTGAGGCTAGCAGGCCAGTTAATTGCTCCACCAAGAATAAAAACTGGCACAAACAACAGCAGACTTTCAACAATTAATACCAGACCAGTCAGGGCTATTTCATTCTAAAAAGCTGCTTGAGTGTGTCTAGTCCAAAAGAACATAAACGTTGAGCTTGTGCCATATTTTTAAACATATTGTTTCGGTATAAATTGAGTGAAAAATTGCGAGTGAGCGCAAAAATCTGAGGTAAGGGTGTAGTGCGAATTCGGGATGCATCTTCACCTTGGGTAACGTCCCGAACGTAATGAACTTTATTCTCAACACCCCAATATCCTCTGATTCGTTCAGCTATTTGTTGAGCCGTTTCAGTTAGAGATGAAATGTAATAACGAGTCTCAGTAGTTACTTCAATTACATTGTGTGTGAAAACCTGACGTTCTGATTTGACTTGAATCAAAGTGGTAAGTCCAGGCCAAGGACGAATACCATCAAGATTTTGACAAATACTGACATGTCGCTTTTCGATTCGACCATGACCTTTATTTATCTGCTCAAAAGAAAATTCCGGTGTAAAATTAGTTTTGATATCTTTGAATAAACTAGGTTGATTCCCTTTCAAGGCAGCAATATAATCATTGCCACTGTTGATAATCAACTCACAAGTTTTTTTTGTGTATTAATAGCATCAAAGGCAAAAACTACTCCCCTGAGAGCCAGTTTCTCAATCAACTCAGGTAATGCTTTTATTTCGTTGGTTTTGGCATCAACTTCAAACGGTTCTAAAATCAATCCTCGCTCTACAAGGTAAGCACTGACCAACATAATTGCTGGGTGGGAATCAGAATGTGGATTATCATTTTCTACTTGATATGAGCCTTTGAGGACTTTACCATCCATACCAACAGTTTCTCCAGGCAGTGGTTTGATGTCAAAGAAATTCGCAAGGCATACGGAATACTCTTCGTAATTTATGTGTAATAAATTACGACGGACTGTACTGTAAGAAGGAAGCCTATTCTTTGTCGGTTTCAAGAGGTCTATCAACTCCTCACGGTAGCTTGAAATCCAATCTCCAATTGCTAGAAATCCTTTATTGCCTGCGGCGATCGCCAATGTGAACAGCGCAAGACATAATGGTAGAGTATGTCGCTGTCCGGCGCGGCGACGGGGGTCTTCTAGACCTGCAAAAGCTTTGATAATTTCGATTTCAGACACGGTAGTAGATACTTGAAGTAGAGCTGGCGATGAATTCTACCATATTGCGTCTACATTTAGAATGAAATAGCCCTGCCAGACCAGTAGTTCGGTGAAGCGCTTTTATAGACATAAAAGAATTGATTTTTGACATAATTAGACAAAACTAGTTATACGACTTCAATTAATGGTTGCAACACATTATTGGGTAGATAAATCCTAGATGTAGAGACGTTGCATTGCAACGTCTCTATATGTGATTCTATTGGAAAAATTGGAATTGTGTTGATTGCTAAAACCTAAAACTAGTTATGGACAATTAATGTTGCAGTTACATTTACTATCCATGTTGTGTTGTTTTTTGCGCCGTGAAACAGCAACCAAAACTCCAAACATAAATATTCCCCATAACAAAGAAGCTTCTGGAACTGTTTTCAGAGCAACTGCGCGAATTTGCATCGGATATGGAAGAAGTAATATATCGTATCCATTGCCGCTGGCAAAATTAATGTCCAGTTCTCCATAATTTTCATTGACGACCTGGACTCCACCACCGGCAGCAGTAACATCGTTTAAAAAAGCTTGAGCTAAACCTTCCAGCAATGGATCTAAACCAGACACTTTTGTTGCTGCAAGTGGGTCAGTAAAACTACTTTCAAAATCATCATCAAATGATGTTGTAGAACCATAATCGATGACTGAATAAAAATTAGAATACCCAAAGTCGAGGAATTTAGTTGTGCCACTATACAAAGCTATTTCAACATCATCTGGATTAGCTTTATAAATTCTTTCCTCAAGAGGCGTATTGGGATCAGCGTACCAATCTTTACCAAGGGTATCTGATCCTAAATTCCAAGTTTTGCTAAAATCGCGATCGCTCTTTTGACCAAATACAAAGCCAATATCATTTAGTGGTATTCCGTTATTTGTCAGATAGTTACTAAAAGTAGGGAAGTTATTGGTGCTAAGCAAACTTGTCATTCTAATAGCACCGCTATTAGGTTCTTCAGGACTTCCTTGCCGACCAGTACCGTAGTAAGGGGCATTACTAAAAACTGGAAAGTCTCGGCGCGAATTCAGTCCGATTTCCCTATGACCGTGATCTGGAGCCGAAGGATCTGGATTATAGAAAGGTGTAAAACCTTGGTTTTCAGATGGTAATCCATTCAACCCCAAAAAACTATTAGATGCTATTGGTCGTGATGTAATAAATTGCAGTTGGTCGTAGTCAAAGTTGAGGCTTGCAGCTTGAGCAGGTGTGATTGCAGATAAAGCAACGGATGTGGTCAGTCCAATAAGTTTAGAAAGTTGGTAAGTACGCATATTTGAGATTTGAAGAAAGCTGGATTAACATTTTCCGAATCATACCACTGGTGTAATGTGTTGCGGGTTATTAAATTTGAGATTTTTTACGCTGACAAGTTAGTTCATAAAGATATTAATAAGCTTTTGAAAATTTAACTTGCATATTACCTAAAATTAAAACTCTTGTGGTCTGGGTATCTTATCTGCACTATTTATGGAAACATATTGATTTTTGGCATGATTACATAAAACTAGTTATATGACTTCAATGAATGGTTGCAACACATTATTGGGTAGATGTAGAGACGTTAGAATGCTTCAATGAATGGTTGCAACATATTGGTAGATAAACCCCAGATGTAGAGACGTTGCAATGCAACGTCTCTATATGTGATTCCATTTGAAAAATTGGAATTGTTTTGATTGCTAAAACCTAAAATTAGTTAGGGACAAGTAATGTCACAGTTATATTTACTATCCATGTTGTGTTGTTTTTTGCGCCGTGAAACAGCAACCAAAACTCCAAACATAAATATTCCCCATGACAAAGAAGCTTCTGGAACTGTTTTCAGAGCAACTGCGCGAATTTGCATCGGATATGGAATCTGTAATACATCGTATCCATTTCCACTTGCAAAACTAATGTCCAGTTCTCCAAAATTCTCGTTAACTACCTGGACTCCACCACCAGCAGCATTAACATCGCTTAAAAAAGCTTCAGCTAAACCTTCCAGCAATGGATCTAAACCAGACACTTTTGTTGCTGCAAGTGGGTCAGTAAAACTACTTTCAAAATCATCATCAAATGATATGTTAGAACCATAATCGATGATTGAATAAAAATCAGAATATCCAAAATCGAGGAATTTAGTCGTGCCACTATACAAAGCTATTTCAACATCATCTGGATTAGCTTTATAAATCCTTTCCTCAAGAGGCGTATTCGGATCACCATACCAATCTTTCCCAAGGGTATCTGATCCTAAACTCCAAGTTTTGCTAAAATCGCGATCGCTCTTTTGACCAAATACAAAGCCAATATCATTTAGTGGTATTCCGTTATTTGTCAGATAGTTGCTGAAGGTAGGGAAGCTATTAGTACTAACCAAAGTTGTCGTTCTAGTGGCACCGCTATTAGGTTCTTCAGGACTTCCTTGCCGACCAGTACCGTAGTAAGGGGCATTATTAAAAACTGGAAAGTCTCGGCGCGAATTCAGTCCGATTTCCCTATGACCGCGATTTGGAGCCGAAGGATCTGAACTATAAAAAGGTGTAAAACCTTGGTTTTCAGATGGTAATCCATTCAAACCCAAAAAACTATTAGATTCTATTGGTCGTGATGTAACGAATTGCAGTTTGTCGTAGTCAAAGTTGAGGGTTGCAGCTTGAGCAGGTGCTATTGCAGATAAAGCAACGGAGGTGGTCAGCCCAATAAGTGTAGAAAGTTGGTAAGTACGCATATTTGAGGTTTTAAGAAAGCTTAATTGACATCAGCATCATACCACTGGCGTGATATTTAATAACCTATTCAGTTTCAGATAAATCTTTAAAGTTGCGCTATTTTTATCAGGATAAACTCATCTAATTTGGTATAGAGAAAACTTGACAAATCAAATCAGAACAGCATAAAAGACGGTGTAAAAAATGGACTTGACGAATGATTCCCTGTGTCAAGCCTGATTGAAATGCTCTTACCCTGCTGTTTTTATATGCGTCATTTTTCTGACAATGCAGGATGAAAAGATTGCTAAGCCGACTATAACTAAACTAAATATGTAACGCTCGCCGATATTTTGCATGACAACAGAGGAAAATATCGGTCCTGCGGTACATCCAAAACTATAAGTTTGCATGAATCTAGCAGTCCCTGAAGAAATTTCATTTCTAGAAACATTTTCACCAATTAATGCCAATGCTAAAGGGAAAATGGGAGCTATACCAACTCCTACAGTAAATGAAAATATACTGGTAGCAGTAATGTTCTCACTAAATGAAAGAAGTATAAATGAAAAGAGTACAATACAAACAGCAGCTAATAGGGTTTTTAACCTACCATATTTGTCCCCAATGTAAGCAAAGGGAACAGTACTAATCAAACCGCCAACTAGAAAAATCGCAAAAGTAGAACCAATTTTATCTATACTATAGTTTTGTTTCAACAGAAATACTGGATATAAACTGATTAAAGTAGATTCAGCAAACCCATAGGCAAATGCACCAACTAAAGGAAGTTGAACTTTGCTGAGAATGTTGGCGCGAGTAGATGTTTGGGAAACAAGAATTTTTTGAGGTAAACCTATCCAAACTACAATTACTCCGCTGAGAATTACAAGACTACCAAAACAAAAAGAAAGTTGTGGAGAAATTTGGTATAGTGAAGAGCCGACAAGAGGACCGACACCAAAACCAAAAGTTAAAGCTAGAGCATTAATGCCGTTCACCATACCTCTATTTCCCTCGTGAGAAAAATAATTCAATCCAGTTTGTCCACTAACTAAATACAAACAGCAAGCTATACCCATGAGAATACGGATTAAAAACCATAAGTGGACTTCTGTTGTCATGGGAAATAGAGATGCAGAAAAAGCCATCAGCACTAAGCCAGATATCATTGTTTTCCGCAATCCAAATTTGCGTAATAATTTGGTTACGAAGGGAGTTACTAAGGCAATGACAAGGAAATATACGGTAGAATTGGCTCCAATCAAGATATCATCAACTTGATTTTGAGCCATCAAAGTTGAAATGAAAGGATTAAAAAATCCTAAGGAAACACCTGATAAAAAAGAGATGATATATAAGGCTGATAGTCCATTGGAGAAAATGGAATCTGATGGTATTTTTTGAGCTACTTTCATTTCCGTTAACTTAAATTAATCAACTACACTAATCAGGTTAAAGGATGCTAAATATAGTTTCAATGGAAAATATTTCGCTAAAGTAGGATATTCGTTGGATTTTCCTATAGCGGTTTGCAATTGCATGGAGTAGGGTAGCACAGCTGTCATTGGTGTCATTAAGCCTGGGCGAATGGAATTCGCGGCTATACAAGCAAAGTCCGCCTACGCGGACTCAAAGAAAATTAAGGTTTCTTAACCCGCGCAGGCGGGTTTCGTCTGTGTAGACGCGGTTTCTAACCGCCCATTTCGCGTTAAGTTGATTACCATGTACCTCATTCAAATGAAAATTGCTATATTTGCCAAAAAGATTAACAGTACGAGCCAGAGTTTTTATACCAAAATCATGAAAATAGCGGTAATTCATGAACTACCGCTACGCAAGAATAAGGTTTTCAGTCAGATGATGCGGGTTATCTTAGGATTTATTTAGTTGCTCTGCTACCATTAGTTGCGTAAGATATGGCTGCAAGCATACCGTGCAATAATTCTAAGTAGCGATCGCCAAGTTGGCGAATGGTTGCAGAACGATGGAAGTTTTGCGAGTATTCTATTTCTAAGTTGAAGTTTCCATCGTTGAAGGAAAAGAAGAATTCTACTAGGGTTGTACGTTTTTGTTGGGGTGCTGACAAGCGCCTGTCTGTGTCTGTTTGGGTAAACTCGAAGTTTTTGTAATTGGGAGTGGTACGGTTTCCTAAGTAATTAGCTCTGACGGGTGTCAAATTGTTGTCAGGATAAATATGATTGGGTAGTTGTTCGGATACCCAATCAAAGGTAACGCCGTTCATCGGTAGTTGGTTGAATTTTGTTTCTATTTGGTTAAGGGTTTGTTGCCAACTGTCCTGATTTTCGACGCTGATACCTACAGGAAAGTTAACCGCAAAGTTGCCAACGCTGTTAAAGAATGCGTTTTGGTTGTCTATGGTTCTACCGTGGCTGCGGTGGCTAATTACTACCCAAGATTGTCGGCTCCATTCTGCCATTAATCTGTACAGTACGCCGAGTAAAAGGGTATAGACGCTGCAACCGTAGTATTTTTTGGCTTCGCGTAACAAGATGCTGGTTTTTGTACTTTCAAGAGTGAATTTTTCTGTGGCTGCTGTAGCTTCGGTGTTAGCTTTTTTTTGCTCGTCGCAGGGAATTGTCAGGGTATAGTCTACTGAAGGAAATTGAGATTTCCAGTAATCTACATGAGTTGCTAAAGTTCCCAGTTTTTCTTGTTGTTGCAGTACGTTTACATAATCTGCATAGGACGCTACTGGTTTACTGTCAGGATTTTGGTTACCCAACAGTTGAGTGTAGGTTGTCCATAATTCCTGGAATATCACTCTGTTACTGAGCAAGTCACCAATTATATGATGTCCCACTAAGGATATGTCGTAGCTGGATTCATTGACTTTAGCAACAATTACTTTTAATAATGGGTATTTATCGAGTTGGAATTGTTGACCGATTTGTTGAATTAATCCCCAAATTTCTTTGTCTCGTTGTTCTTGAGTTAGATGACTGGCATCGTAAAATTCAGTGCAGGAATTTTGCTCAGAAGTTAGGATTTTTTGCGTCCATTGTTGGTTTTCGTGAATAAATACAGTATGCAAAGCAGAATGACGTTCAATTAATAAATTTACTGCTTGGTTGAAAATCTCTGCATCTAAGGGTTGGTGGAACAGAAAACGTGTATAACCATTCCATTGGTGAGGAGCCTCGAAATATTCTATTAACCAGCGTTGTGCAGGGCCTAGAGGAAGATTTTGATTGTCTTGTTTTGGTTTTGGTTGATTGTTATTACCAGAAGCTTTGAGAACATTACGGTCTAGTTTACCATTGTGGGTTTTGGGCAAACTGGGCAACCATTCCCAACGGTGGGGAATCATGTAATCGGGTACTCGTTGACCTAAATATTGTTTGATTTGTTGGTTGTCTGTTTGATTACCTGCTAAGTAGGCGACTAATTTTTTTTGTCCGTTTTCGTAATCTATGGCTAAGACGGCGGCTTCTTTGACGGATGGATGAGTATTGAGAATACTTTCTATTTCACCTAATTCGACGCGGAAACCACGTATTTTTACTTGGCTATCAATGCGTCCGTGGTATTCAATATTTCCATCTGGAGATTGTATTGCTAAATCGCCAGTTCTGTAGATGAAATCGCCAGGAATTTCGGGGAAGGGATTAGGGCAGAATGCTTTGGCGGTGCGTTCTTTATCTTTAAGATATCCTTTAGCTAGTTGTATGCCACCAAGCCATAATTCTCCCATTTCTCCAGGTGCGAGTGGCTGCATTTGTTCATCGAGTATTTTCAGGTAGACGTTATCAATTGCTTTGCCGATGGGAATGCTCTTTTGGTCTTCGCCGGGTCGTTCGACGATAATATGAGAGGTTACGTCTATGGAAGCTTCTGTGGGGCCATACAGGTTAGCAAGTCCGGTTTTCATACCGTGTTTGTCAATCCAACTGCGAATAAAGTTGACTGGTAAAGCTTCGCCGCTAAAGATTAACCAGCGCAAATCGGGGAAACTCCAAGTTTCGTCTTCTAATGCGTTGCAGAATTCTCCAAATAAGGAGGGTACGAAATGCATGACGTTGATGCGGTTGTCTTTCAGCCATTGCGCCAGAAGCCAGGGATTCTTAACTGTTTGGGTTTCCACAGAGTAAACCGTGGCGCCCGCCATTAATGTCCAAAAGATTTCCCATACGGAGATATCAAAGCAGCAAGATGTTTTTTGTGCTACTCTATCTCCCGGTTGTAATTGGAATGTATTCTGCATCCACACCAAACGATTCATATAACCCCGGTGATTGAGCATAACTCCTTTGGGTTTACCCGTGGAGCCGGAGGTATACAATACTGTCATCAAATCGTCGGGGGTGTTGACGAAAGGTGGTTTGGTGTCGGGATAATTTGACCAAGTGAGCTTGTTTATCTGGGGGATTTTGTTCTCATATTCAGAACTGTGTCCTTTATCTAAGAACATTAAGCTTTGTAATGTTAATTGTTCCAGTCCACATTGGGCTAATTTTTCAGTTAGGCGATTTTCGCTGAGGAGAATCTTGATTTCAGCATGTTCGAGAATGTAGAGGATTCTTTCTTGGGGGTACATTGGATCTAAAGGAACGTAAGTACCCCCAGCTTTCAGAATACCTAAAATTCCTACAAACATTAACGGACCACGCAGCGTCATGATGCCGACAAATGCACCCGGTGTAACTCCTACAGAACGCAAATAATTGGCAACTTGGTTGGATTGTAAATCTAATTCTTTGTAGGTGATTTGAGTTTCCCCATCGGTAACTGCGATCGCGTTAGGAGTGCGTCGAGATTGTTCGATAATTTCTAAGTAAGGGATTTCTATTGGCTTGGGGCTTTCCGATGGCGATTGTTGATTGCTGAGAACCGCAGCCATTTCTCCCAAAGTTCTGCAAGAAAGTAAAGCTTGGCGGTTAACTTTACCTAATTGCTTTTCTAGTTTAGTGATAATCCGAATCATTTCTAAGGAATCAATACCCAATTCTGATTCCAAATCTTTATCCATATCGCCGTCATTGATGGGATTATGGCAAACCTGCACTGTTATTTCTTGGAGTATCGATTTGATATCGGCATCTGCTGGAGTTTGTTTCAGCTGCTTTGTTTCCTGGGGCGATTGAGTTTTGAGTGCAACCAATTCTTCAATTTGAGCAATGTATTCTTGCATGAATTGATCTACAACCGATGCTGGGAAGAAATCGCTGTCGTAACTAGCTCCGAATTGCAAACAATCATCGAAGATTTCCTGTAAAATATCGATGGTTCCAGGAGCATTGATGCCACCGGCGCGATAATCAATTACTTCTAAATCTCCGTACTGCTTGTTAATTTGAGTTTGTCCTGTAAAGGGACAGTACAAATTAGATTTCAATACCTGGCGATACATTGGTAACATGCGACTCGGTATTTTACCGTTTTCCAAGACGATATTATCTCGGAAAGCGATCGCCATTTGACGGGTTTGAGTGCGATCGTAATTGTTGGCGATTCCTTGCTGTACTTTTTCGTGAACTAGATTTAACAAAACTTCCCAGTTTTCGGTTAGTGATGGTAATTCAACATCGATGGATAAGTTTTGAGCAAAACTACCGACTACGTTTGTCGCATCGACTTCTGAATAAAATCTGCCGCTGGTGGGAACTTGTAGGAGAATGGATTTGCGGGGGGATTGTTCAAATTTGGCGATCGTTCGCACGAAAGCAGCTAACAGCAGAGAATTCAGAGGTAATCGCCATTGGCGGGTTTGAGAAATCAGCGCGGCGGTGGTATCGCGTTTGAGAGTGTAGCGACGGTTATGAAATTGGGGGCAACCCGATGTAATCTTTTTATTAGCAGGATTCCACAAATATGAATTCGTGCCTTGACGGGTTGTGTATTCTACTAGCGCTTTTTCTGATTCCGCATCTTGCCAAGCATTAATAGATTGCACCATTTGCTGGTATTCTGCAACTGTTGTAGCTGGTGGTAAATTTGGTTGTTCGTTATTAGCGCAAGCGCGATAAATCTCCATAAATTCGCGCAGTATTGTATGGCATCCCAAAGCATCAGAAATTAAGTGTTCGTTAGCAAAAATGAGTTGGTAAACGGAATCTTCGAGGCGAAAGACAAAAAACCGATGTAGGGGAAATTCAGTTATTTGCCATTCATAATTTAGGCAGCGATGTAATTCATCGTTAATGGTTTGTTCTTGAGTTTTGCTATCTAAATTTCTGATATCGGTAACGGGAATTTCTGGAGGATTGGGATTATTCAGGATTTCGATTTGGTAGTCTTTGAATCGAGTTGCATCTTCAGGGACAACGAAGCGGGAGCGTAACATGGGATGGCGATTTATGAGGATTTTCCAGGTTTGCCAAGCAATGTTATTATCAAAGTCTCCGCGCAGACGTAGGGTAGAAAATAGGCTGATGGAGTTGACAACCCAATGACCTAGTAAGTGGAAGTATTGTCCGTGGATAATGTCTACTTTTTCGGTTTCGGGTTGGGAGTTATCTTGTTGAGGGAATAAACAATTTTCCGTGGCTGTGACAACTTCTCCTAATGTTTGCAATTGAATTAATTTTTGGAGGTTTAAGACTTCCATGAATAATGGTTGTTGTTCTTCGGGGATGATTTGAATTAATCCGTTGAGAAATTCCATGATTTTAATGGAATCTAATCCTAAATCTCCTTCTAGGTACATGTCTGAGTCTAAGTCTGCTATGTCGTGTCCGGTGATTTGAGCAACGACGGAGAATATTTGCTGTTGTAAGGTGTTGGTAGTCATGATGGTTTTTGATGTTTTTCGATTGGTTGGTTTTTGAGATTTGTAGGCAAGTTTTGTATGAAGATGCGTCATATATCAGGAACGAACCGCAAAGGGCGCAAAGGACGCAAAGAAAGAAAGAAAGAAAGAAAGAAAGAAAGAAAGAAAGAAAGAAAGAAAGAAAATTTGGGGCAGCGTCAGAAACAAATTGTATTAGTATTTGAAAGGTCGGGCTAAAGTCCTTGGATTAAGAATTATTTGGTTTGTAGTAATGAGTTTAGCTTTGAATTGAAAACACTAAAGTGTTTACTACAAACCAAGAGATTATTTACCAAGTTTTTGCCATTCTTCAGATAAAACTAAGTAAGTTAGTTGACGTTGTTCTGGTGAAAGGGGAGTTAGTTTTTCTAGTGGTAAAAGTTTGGTGCTGTTTGGTTGATGATTGTTGTCAAGTTTGACTAAATCTTCTGCTAATGTTGCATGGCTTAAATGGCGTTGTTGTGGTGAAAGTGATGGTAGTTTTTCGATTGGTAAGAGTGTAGGAATAGTTGTTGGAATTGTTTCTTTCTCAATTTCGGTGGTGATTATTTCTACTCTGTAGGTTTTCCGTTGGAAGGGATAGGTTGGTAATACTACTCGATGCAGGTTTTCAGGGAATAAATATTGACTGTTAAATCGGACTCCCGCTACATAGAGTTTTGCTAGGGTTGTTAACAAACTATTTGCAACTGGTTGCTGTTTGTCTGGATATATCCAAGTTCCGTTAGCATCTAGAGAAGTTATTTGCTGTTGTAAGGATGGAGAATTACCCAAGCTTAGATATACTCCTTGTTTGCTGATTACTTCTCGAATGTTGTCTACATTCAAAGAGCGAACATTCTGTACAAGGTTTAGTAATTGATTGGCAGAAACTTGTTGATGCTGTCTAAATATTCCTTCGGGAGTAATTAATGGGCAAGTCCAAGTTGATGATAATTCTTGTTGGGGAATACTTGGTTCTACTTGCGAATCTAACAGTTTGATTGCTTGCTCTAATTTTAGCATTCCATTTAAACAAGCACCAACAATTACACCGATTTTTTCTACTAATAAACTAGTAGGTTGAAGTTCTAAAGATTGTAACCATCGTCCCCAAGCATACTGTACTGCAAAGATATATGCTTTTGTGGTTAACTTAGATATTCCACAACCCAAATATTGTTCGCAATCAGTGCAAGCTTTGTTAAATTCGGTGAAGTTTTGTCTGAGAATTTCTACTTCTTCGGGAGTTATGGAGATGTTTTCATCAAACACTAAATGTATTGGGGTTGTGCGCTGGGGATTCGCTTTACCTGTATGGATTTCGGACTTTGTTTGATTGTTAGCGATCGCCTTGAGATTATCGAGTAAATCTTGGCGATTGTTAACCAATAATGCGGCTTTTAATGGTTGTTCTCGTTGGGCGTTATTTTGAGTAAAGCATATTTGGTTAGTTTGTTGTTCTGGATGATTGGCGATATGCTCGTAAAGTTGTGCGGCTACTTGTTGGAGTGCTGTTTGATTGTGAGCTGTTAAGAATAACAGCTGGGGAGAGAAAGTTTTTACCTGGGATTTGACAACATTGTTTGCAGTCAGAGGAGATTGTTCAAGGATAACGTGACAGTTGGTACCGCCAAATCCAAATCCGTTGACTCCCGCACGCAAGGGATTTTCATTTCTCAACCATTGTTTGCTACCGTCGCCTACTACATAAAAAGGCGTGTTGGCAAAGTTAATATGGGGGTTGGGTTCGCTGAAGCCCAAAGTTTGGGGTATTTTGCCATTCTGCATGGCAAGTACTACTTTAATTAAGCTAACTATTCCCGAAGCAGAAAGTAAATGACCAATGGAAGATTTAACGGAACCTATGCCACAGAAACCTTTTTTGGTAGTAAAAGTACTGAAGGCTTTAGTCATTCCTTCTACTTCTATGGGATCTCCTAATAGCGTACCTGTACCATGAGTTTCGATGTAAGAAATTGTTTCCGGATCTACACCACTGTTCAGATATGCTTGACGAATGGCTTCCGATTGTCCTTTGGGATTGGGAGCAGTTATACCTTGTGAATGTCCGTCGTTATTAATTGCCGAACCTTTAATTACAGCGTGAATATTATCGCCGTCTGCTAAAGCTTGTTTGAGAGGCTTGACGATTAATACACCCGCACCTTCTCCCAAAATCAATCCGTTAGCACGTTTATCGAAGGGGTAACAAGTTCCTGTGGGTGAAAGAGCCTGGGCTTTTTTGAGGAAGGTAAAGGGGCTGGGACTCAGATTGAAATTCACCCCGCCAACGATCGCCATTTTACTCTCGCCGGAACGGATGCTTTCACAAGCGATATGCAACGCTACGAGGGAAGAGGAACAAGCTGTCACAACCGCCATGCTGGGGCCTTTTAAATCCAAACAGTGGCTGACTCTAGCCGCAAGTTCATTTACTTCATTACCCGCAGACGATTCGGGTAAAATTTCGCTTGGTTGCAACACCTGGGAAAGAGTATTGAGCAAATTTTGGCGATCGCCATTCTCTAAATTCTTAAACCAAGCACTGTCACCAAAACGCTGACTTAAAGCTTCATAGTATTGAGAGTTACCGAAATGTTCGATGTAGGTATTTTGTCCGCAACCAACAAACACCCCGATATTTTTTGTTCGATATCTGCCACCATAACCGGCTTGTTGTAAAGCTTTCATGGCTAATTCTAAAAATACCCTTTGTTGGGGGTCCATTGCGACAGCTTCTTTGGGGGAAATACCAAAGAACATCGGGTCAAAATCAAAGGGATTTTCGACAAAACAACCGCGTTTAGATATTGATGTTTCCTTGGAGCTATTTTCAGAAAAATAGTGTTGATGAAACCATCTATCTTCAGGTACATCCTTAGCAGCAGAACGTCCTTCAATCAGTAAATTCCAGTACTCTTCTAAATTATCCGCTCCTGGTATTTTACAAGCCATGCCGATAATTGCGATGTCTTGTTCTCTAACATTATCGTTAGTCGTATTTGGTGATTCTGCCTCCAAATCTTCCGCTAACTTCTCTTCATCAAAAATTTGTGGGCTGTCAACTTCCTCCCCATCTCTTCCCTCTGCGTCTCTGCGGTTCGTTAATAAATCATCTCCTGAAACACTACTAATTTCATACCCAAACTTTTCTTGCAGATAATCAATCAAATCATCCGGCGTTTGATATTCAAACAACAAAGTCGGAAGTAACTCAGCTTCCAAAGCCTTACCAAGACCTTGTACAACTTCTACAGTCCCCACCGAATCCAAACCCAATTCAGTAAACGTTTGATATCCTTCAATTTCCCCTTCCGAGATAGCCAAATGTTGCCCTAAGATTTCTCGAACCAAATTGCGGATATTTAAGGTTTTTGTAGGGGCTTTTTCTGCGGTGGTAAAACGTACCTGCTTAACTGGGACAGATGCTTCTATCGCATCAATAATATGGATGACAGAAGAATTATTGAAAGCCAAAGCTTTAATAAAAGCATTCGCCGCAGGTTCTGGTTCTAAAGGATTAAGACCTTTAGATTTAACCATCAATAAAGTAGCATCACCTAGCAATGCTCCCATACCGCGATCGCTCCACAAGGAGTAATTGAGAGCTAATGAATGCCCCGATGCACCGCGTTGATTGCGGTAGACGACGTAACTATCAAGGAAAGTATTAGCAGCAGCATAATCGGCCATCCCAGTTCCCCATTCTGCTTTAGAAGCGGAAACTGAGGATAAGACAACAAAATATTTTAACGGTTCGTTGCGCGTTACCCTGTCTAAAACAATGGTTCCTTGAACCTTGGGTGCTAACACTTTAGCGATGGTACTATTTGGCTTTTGCAACAGTTTGAATGTGGTATGATCTGCAACTCCAGCCGCATGAATTACCCCATCTAAACTACCAAAACGCAATTTAATCGCTTTAACCAAATCTTCCATACCCAAGCTATCGGTAACATCCACAGCTTGGTACATTACCGTGGCTCCCAAGCTTTCTAATTGTTGAATTGCTTGGATACGTTTGGTTGTTGCAGCATTATGATTGGAAGATTCCCATGTTTCTCTCGGTGGAAGTGGATTTCTTCCAGTTAGGACTAAATTAATCTGAGTTTCACTAGCCAAAGTTAAAGCAATTTCCGTTCCCACATCGCTACTACCGCCGGTAATTAACCAAGTGTCACCGCTTGATAACGAAACTTGATTGTGATTTTGGGGTACGTTAATTCTTTCCAAACTGCGGGTAAGTCTTTGGCGATCGCGGATGGCTACGATACCTTCTCCAGTTGCTTGCGTTTGGATTTCTTGAGATAAAATCTTCGTAAGTTCCTGGGGTAAAATATCCGGTGTTACGTCTACAACTTTGGTTTGAATTGTGGGATTTTCTTGTGATAATACCCTTACCAAAGTACCCGTCATTGATTGATGTACGTTGTGTAAGCTGTCAGATTCAGATGCGATGTAAGCACCTTCAGTTACCAAGAGCAGATTTAGATTATTGCTGGGATATTGTTTAGTGAAAGCTTGGGCTAACCACTGGAGACTCCAAAAGCTTTGATTGAATGTATTGTCCTCAACTAGCAATTTTTCTGGTGAAACTTGTTCTTGTTTGTAATTCCACAGATGAATAACTGTTGATATTGGCAAACCTTCTGCTTTGATAGTTTCAATCAGTTGTACGTAATCTTGAGCAACTGCGGGATTGACAGTAAAGTGCTTATCTTTTTGCTTAAAGCTTGCGCCGGGAGTGACAAAATATGTAGTGTATTTCCTGCTATCAAGTAGCTCGGAAAATCTTTCTCCTACATGATGGCGATCGCCAAAAATTAAAATCGCTCCCGTTGCTATTTCTGTGGATTCAATTAAACTTTCTGAATGCCACTGCCAATGATAAAACCATTCTGGAGGTACTACAGCTTGACGGGAAATATTTTCTGATTTTGGCTTGAGAATTGGCGCAGATTGTAATGCCTCCTCTATCTTCTGTCTTCTGACTTCTACCACCTTCTCAACCCAATACCTTTGACGCTGAAACGGATAAGTTGGTAAAACTATGAGTTGACGTTGATAATCTCGATCAAAAGCTGACCAATCTATTGTTGTTCCCCGGACGTATAATTCGCCTGCGGTAGCGAGCAATTGCATCCAATCATCGCTATCTTTTTTCAGGGAAGGTAACCAAGTCGCGGTATTTTCTGGCAAGCATTTTTTACCCATTCCCAACAGTGTTGTGCTTGGCCCTACTTCCAAAAAGATATCGTAGTCTCGTTTAGAAAGTGTCTCCATGCCGGTGAAAAATCTTACCGTACCCCGCAAATGCTGGCGCCAATAAGCTGCATCAGGTACTTGTCGCGCCTCAAGAATTTCTCCGGTGACATTAGAAATAAAAGGAATGCGTGGTTTTTGAAACTCTAGCGCATTTGCTATCTGCTCGAATTCATCAAGGATGCTTGCCATTAAAGGCGAATGAAAAGCGTGAGAAACTTGTAAAACTTGAGCGTTGATTCCCTGTAATTTTAATTGTTCAAGTATTTCGCTAACGGTTTCTCTAACTCCAGAAATCACAACATTATTCGGTCCATTAACGCAAGCAATAGATACTTTGTCTGCGTGATTTTGCAACAGAGATGCTATTTTAGCTTCCGGTGCAAAAACCGCCGCCATCGTCCCATCTTGCGGTAGCGACTGGATGAGTCTTCCTCGTTCGGCAATCAATTTTAGCCCATCTTCCAAACTGAATACCCCAGCCACACAAGCGGCAACATATTCACCAACACTATGACCGATAACCGCATCCGGCACAATTCCCCAAGATTTCCATAATTGCGCCAAAGCGTACTCTAAAGCGAACAGCGCAGGTTGAGTATAAGCAGTTTCGTGCAACAACTGGGGCGCGTTAGATTCTGGATAAAGTACCGATAATAAAGGTTTTTGCAGATAAGGACGTAAAATTTCGTCACATCTGTCTAAAGTTTTACGGAACGTCGGCTGAGTTTCGTAAAGCTGGCGTGCCATTCCCACGTATTGAGAACCTTGTCCGGCAAAGAGAAATACTATTTTTGGACGGTTATTTTCTACCTTACCTCTGCTGAATTTCACAGTAGAATCACCGACAGCAAAACCTTGTAATTGTTCGCTCAAATCTGCCGTCGATTCGGCAACTACAGCCAGGCGATATTTAAAATGCGATCGCCCCGTGTTGGCTGTAAAACAAATATTTGCTAGAGATGCTGCGGGATGAGATTTTAGAAATGTTTGATAGGATTGGGCAAGGGAAACCAGGGCTGTTTCTGTTAGGGCTGACAAACACAGCAAATGCCGGGGACGTTCTTCAGTTTGCGGCTCTAAAGATTTGACTTTCGGCGCTTCTTCTACAACTAAATGGACGTTGGTACCGCTAATACCAAAAGAACTCACACCAGCCAATCTTTGTCCCTGAGAATCCCATTTTGTCGGTGCAGTAGGAACCTTAACCGCGAGTTTATCCCACTGAATGTGAGAACTGGGTTGCTTTAAATGTAAATTACCGGGAATCTCTTGATTTTGCAAAGCCAGAATTACCTTCATTAAACTGGCTATTCCAGCAGCAGATTCCAAATGGCCAACTTGAGTTTTTACCGAACCAATAAACAAAGGTTCTTCCGAAGAACGTCCTTGACACAGCACGGAACCCAACGCTCTCACTTCGATTGGATCGCCCAAAGCGGTACCGGTGCCGTGGGTTTCTACATAGCTGACTTTTAGGGGTTCTACGCAAGCATTTTGCAGCGCTTGACTAATTAATGCTTCTTGAGCCAATCCATTGGGAACAGTTAAACCGCTGCTAGCACCATCGTGATTGACAGCTGAACCGCGAACCAAAGCCAGGATATTATCGCCGTTGGCGATCGCATCTGACAACCGTTTGAGTACAACAATGCCGCAACCTTCACCTCTACCGTAACCATCAGCAGCCGCGTCAAAAGTTTTACAGCGTCCATCAGGAGCCAAGGCACGCATTTTACTTAAACCGATGGAGGCTTCCGGCGATAAAATCAAATTCACCCCACCAGCTAAAGCCATGTTGCATTCCCCAGAACGTAGACTGTGGCTAGCTAAATGCACTGCCAACAAAGAAGAAGAACAAGCAGTATCTAGCTGCATAACGGGGCCTTGGAAACCCAAAAAATGAGCTACCCGACCCACCGCCACACTGCGGGCATTACCTAAACTGCTGTAACCATCAATACGGTCATGGTCGCCAGAATACAAGTTAAATCGGGAATAGTCATCCATGAACAACCCCATAAACACCCCGGTTTTAGAACCGTTCAGCTTTTGTGGAGATTGTCCGCCATACTCCAGTGCTTCCCAAGCAAGCTCAAGCAACAGACGCTGTTGGGGGTCCATACTTGCGGCTTCCTTGGCGGAAATTCCAAAGAAATGGGGGTCAAATTGGTCTACATTTTGAATAAACGCACCATTGCGGGTGTACATTTTACCCGAAAGATTCAAGTTGGAACTGTAGTATTCATCGATATTCCATCTATCTTCAGGAACTTCAGCGATCGCATCTACTCCATTGCGTAACAGTTCCCAAAATTGTGAAGGAGAATCCGCTCCTCCGGGAAATCTGCAACTCATCCCAACAATAGCGATCGGTTCATTCTTGGAACGTTCTAGTGCATCCAACTTTAGACGCATTTCTTTTAAAGCGATAACAGCACGTTGCAGGGGAGATAACTTATTTATATCTGCGGTATTATTCATCAGAAAGCCTCAAATTTACTATGGTAAAAACAATACAGACACTCTTTTCTCATCAAACCTCTTGCAAAACTCTTCCTTGCGTTCTCCTCTCTGCGCCTCTGCGCCTCTGCGTGAAACAAAAAATATTGATACAAGAGGTCGATCGCCAATCACCCTAACCAAAACACTAAACTCTCAATAACTCCTCCAATTCTCTATCCACCAACATGGACAATTGCATTTCCGAAAGTTGCATAACATCATCAACAAGATCCGCCACGGATTCAACTTCCAATTGCACTTCTATTCCAGAATTTTCCACATCATCCAAACTAATTACTTTCTCAAGTAAATACCGCGCCAGAGCTTCAATAGTTGAATATTCAAACGTCAAAGTTGAAGGTAACGAGCTTCCCACCAATTTCTCCAACTGATTTTTTAATTCCACAGACATCAGAGAATCCATTCCCATATCGAAGAATCCCGTGCGCGGATTTGGACGAAAAGAAGAATCAAACTGAAGAACCTTGACAACCTTATCTTGAATCCGAGCAATCAATAAGTTTTCGCGTTCGCTAACAATGGTTTCCTGGAGTTGACGTAAAAGCTCTAAATCCTCCGTTGATGATTCTTTTTCTACTCCTGGGGTTTGAGTAACAAAATTACTAACTAAAGGCGGTTCTTTCCCAGATGAAAATTGTTGTAAAAACTTCGTCCAATTAATGGGCGTAACTCCTACTTGAGTCACATCCTGGGTTAATAAATCTCCTAAAACTTGTAACCCTTGTTGTGGTGCAATTGTTGCAAAACCACTTTCTAACATTCGTTGTTGGTGGCGAATATCCAATTGAGCAGCCATTCCCACTTCACCCCAAGCACCCCAGTTAATGCTTAAACCTGGTAAACTTTGACTCCGGCGATAATTAACTAAAGTATCCATAAAAGCATTCGCCGCCGCATAATTTCCTTGAGTTGGCGAACCTAATAAAGAAGCTACTGAAGAGAAACAAACAAAGAAGTCTAGAGGTATGTCTTGAGTTAATTCATGCAAATTCCAACTTCCCGTTACTTTAGCAGCCATAACTTGCTCAAAGCTTTGCCAAGTTTGCTTTAACAGTAACCCATCATCTAAAACACCAGCAGCATGAATAATCCCTCGCAAAGGTGGATAAGAAACTTTGATTTTGGCTAAAATTCCAGCTACATCTTCCGGTTGAGAAACATCTGCTTTCACAACCAGTACTTTCGCCCCGGCTTGTTCTAGTTCTATGATTGCTTCTCGCGTGTCGTTGCTAATTCCTTTTCTAGTAGTTAAAACTAAATTTCGTGCGCCCCCTTCAACCATCCACCGAGCAACTACAAGTCCTAAAGCTCCCAAACCGCCGGTAATTAAATAGCTGCTTTCGGAATTAAACTTCAACTGTTTTGCAGCAGCAGGTTGATGATTGCGCCGTACTAACCGAGCAACTTTACGAACTCCTTGACGCAGAGCAATTTCATCTTCTGTGTCTGAAAATAATAGTTGTTCGCACAATTCTTCAACTGGATTAATATTGCTTGCTGCATCTAAATCCAAGCGAGTACATAATAGTTCTGGATGTTCTAAAGCTATTACCTTACCCAGTCCCCACAACGCAGCCCCGGTTAATTGTAATTTGTCAGATGCTGCTGTTGCTTGAGTTCCTTTTGTAATCAAATACAATCGGGGGTATTTAGATAATTCAGCTTTAGCCAAAGCTTGAACTAGATACAAAACGCTACCGCAATTACTAACTTGGTTATTTATTTCAAAAGTCTCATCTAATCCCCATAAATATACAACTCCATGAACAGCAGTTTGATTATTTGCTAAACTTTCCTCAAGCAATCGTTGAAAGTGTTGGGGATTTTTGGGGTTAATGTAATACTGTTTCTCGGAAGCTTTATATTCCCCACCGGGAGCAACTAACACACAACCTTCACCGTTTTGCTGTAATAATCTTGCAAGTTGAGCGCCTATTCCTGTTTCTTGAGCGAATATCAGCCAATTACCCTTTTCTTGTTGGTTCTTCTCAACCGCCTTATTTATCCAAGCAACTTCATACAACCAATTACCCAAATCATTTGTCATGCTTTGCAAAATGGTTTCACGACGAGCTTTTCTCGCTTCAAAACCAATAATTTCAGCAATTAAACGTCCGGATTCGTCGCACAAACCAATATTACCAACCAAACTATTATCATCAGATTCTTGTTTTTGAGCGTGACACCATAGTTTAGCGTCAGAATCAGGGCGACGGTAAAATTTAAATTTGGCAATGTTAAAGGGAACATACATGTACTCATCTTGGGCTGATTTGCCTAGTTCCCAACAATTAAGTACCTGCAAGCAAGAATCAATTAAGCCGGGATAAAGTTGATAATTATCAATTTCGTCTGGTAATTGAGGTAGTTTAATTTGACATAAAGCTTCGTTTTCTCTATACCAAATTGTGTCAATCCATTGAAATGAATTTCCCCAGCCGTAGCCATTTTCTTGGAATGTTGAGTAAAAGTGTGTCCCCGATAAAATTTGATGGCATCGCTTTTTCAATGTTTCAATACTTACCGAGATATTTACAGAATTTGCTTCTGTAATCAACAGATTAAGTTTTCCCGTTGCGTGGGATTGCCAAGCTTGAATATCATTTTCATCTGCTTGATTTTGCAGACTAATCAGTTGCAATTTTGTCTCTTGATTTGATTCCGGCGTCAAAACCAATTGCACCGTCTTAATACCATCATCATCGCAAATCAAAGGATGTGAAAGTAATAAATTCTCAATTACACAAGATTCATTGGGCAAAGTTTCCTTAACAGCCGATAAAATCATCGAAACATAGGATGCAGCCGGAAATATTGCTTTTCCATACAGTTTGTGGTCACTTAAATAAGCAGGTGAATTGGGAGTGAGTTCTACTTCAAAACGAGTTTCTGGAGAAAATGGCAATCTCAACCTTTTACCTAACACCGTATTAGTTTGCGTCAAAGCAGGTTGTTGACGAATATTTATCTTAGATGTGTTAACCCAATAACGCTGACGTTGAAATGGATAAGTTGGTAATACCAATCGCTGACGATAATAATCTTGGTCAAAACCAAACCAGTTTATCGTTTTTCCACTGCTATATAATTGTGCCAAACTTGATACTATCTGTTGCCAATTCGACTGTTGTTGATGCAAACTAGGAAGCCACATTTCCACATTTGTATCTACACATTTACGTCCCATTTCTAATAATGTAGATTGGGGGCCGACTTCCAAAAATACTCGATAACCCTGTTCTGCAAGAGTTTTCATTCCAGGTGCAAATTTTACTGTTCCCCGCAGATGTTCTAACCAGTATTCAGGATTTTGTAACTCGCTGGTAACTAATTTTCCGGTAACATTAGAAATTAAATTTATCTTGGGCGATGTAAAGCTGACTTCAGATAATACTTTCTGAAAATCCGCTAACATTGGTTCCATCAAAGCCGAATGGAAGGCATGAGAAACATTTAATTTTAGGCTACTGATACCTTCAGCCTGCAACTTAGCAACAACAATTCCTACCGCTTGATGTTCTCCAGAAATTACTATACTTTGGGGACCATTTATGGCTGCAATTGAAACTTTATTGGTGAATGGTTGAATGGCTGCGGTAACTTGTGCTTCTGTGGCAAAAATGCCTACCATTGCACCGTTTTGCGGCATAGCTTGCATTAAACTAGCTCGTTTGGCAATCAATTTTAAACCATCTTCTAGACTAAAAACTCCCGCCACACAAGCAGCAACATATTCACCCAAACTATGCCCCAAAAGTGCATCTGGTTCTATACCCCAAGACTTCCATAATTCAGCTAAAGCATACTCGATCGCAAATAAAGCCGGTTGAGCATAGGCGGTATCTTGTAATAAACTGGTGCGATCGCCATAAAGTACCGACAGTAAAGGCTGTTCTAAGTAAGGGCGTAAAATTTCATCACATCGATTAATAATTTGCCGAAACAGCGGTTGGGTTGCGTAGAGTTCCCTTCCCATCCCCACATACTGAGAACCTTGTCCAGTAAACAAAAAGGCAATTTTTTGATTTGCTTCTTGCTCACCTTGAACAGTAATTTCCGCAGACTTATTGTTAATAAAATTGCTCAATTGCTGCTGTAAATCGGCAGTGGATTCTGCGACAAAAGCCAGCCGATGTTCAAAATGCGATCGCCCCGTGTTAGCTGTAAAACAAATATCTGTCAAAGCAGCTTCGGGGTGAGATGATAAAAAGCTTTGATAATCCTTGACGAGAGTAACTAATGCTGCTTCAGTTTTGGCTGATAAACTCAATAAATGCCACGGGCGATCGCTTTCCGGTTTGGCTTTGGGTTGAATTTCCGGTGCCGATTCTAAAATCAAATGTACGTTAGTACCACTCATCCCAAAAGAACTCATTCCCGCCAAACGTTGGGGAGAATCCCATTTAGTTGGTTGAGTGGGAACAACTACAGGAAGTTTGTCCCAAAGGATGTAAGGATTGGGTTGATTAAAATGTAAGTGGGGAGGAATTTCACCATGTTGCAAACCTAACACCACCTTAATTAAACCAGCCACCCCGGCGGCTGATTCCAAATGTCCCAACTGAGTTTTTACCGAACCGATGGCTAAAGGATTATCTTTGTTTCGCCCCTCACCCAGTACATTTCCCAAAGCGATAACTTCAATTGGATCGCCCAAACTGGTACCCGTACCGTGTGCTTCCACATATTGAATTTGATCGGGTTCGACGCGGGCATTTTCCAACGCCTTACGTAATAATGCTTCTTGTGCGGAACCGTTGGGAGCAGTTAAACCATTGCTAGCACCATCATGATTAGCAGCCGAACCGCGAATCACAGCGAATATGTTATCGTTGCTGGCGATCGCATCAGATAAACGCTTGAGTACAACAACTCCGCAACCTTCGCCCCTACCATAACCATCAGCCCCCGCATCAAAAGTTTTACAGCGCCCGTCAACAGACAACGCCTTTAACTTAGACAAACCAATACTTGCTTCCGGCGAAAGAATTAAATTTACCCCACCCGCCAAAGCCATATTGCATTCCCCGGTACGCAGACTTTGACAAGCCAAATGCACCGCCAACAGCGAAGACGAACAAGCCGTATCCAACTGCATTGTAGAACCTTGCAAACCCAAAGTATAAGCCAAACGCCCCGCAGCCATACTTCTGAGAATACTCAAGGTATTGTAAGCATCAATTTGAGTGCGATCGCCACAGTTGAAACCCAACTGAGAATAGTCATCCATGCAAAGCCCGACAAATACCCCCGTAGAACTACCTTTTAACTTATCTGCGGCGATTCCTGCATGTTCCAAAGCTTCCCAGCTAACTTCTAAAAGTAACCGCTGTTGAGGATCTAAATTTACAGCTTCTCTAGGAGAAATCCCAAAAAATTGGGCATCAAATTTATCTACTTCATCCAAAAATCCGCCGTATTTAGCATACATCTTCCCCGGAACTTCGGGATCTGAATTATAATATTCATCCACATCCCAGCGTTGAGAAGGAATTTCTCTAATAGCATCAATTCCGTTATGTAACAAATGCCAGTAAGCATCTGGATTATCAGCACCACCAGGAAAGCGACATCCCATACCAACAATTGCAATTGGTTCCCTCTGCGCCTGTTCCATATTATTGACAACAGAACGCATATTTCTTATTTCCAGTAATGCCTTCTCTAACAACGGACGATAATTTGTATGTTGTGCGTTACTCATTTTTATCCCAATTCCCCAAAATAATATTACAAATGCTTTTCTCAAAACCCAGGCAACTGATCTATCGGATTAATTTTGCCGAGTAAATCAACTCTTCAACTTCTTTTCTTCTTCCTCTTTCTTTGCGTACTTTGCGTACTTTGCGGTTCGTTCCTTAAAACCCTCAGAACCAATGCAATAAACCCATCTTAGGAAACTCCAAGAAATCAATTTGTGGGGTGGGCATCTTGCCCGCCCTATGGACTGGGCTTTCGTATCGCCCACCCCACAAGAGTTAATTGGATATTTTTTTATTTGTCAAATTAGGAATTATTTTCTCAGTTGTATCGCTGCAATTTCTTGAGTAAGTAACTCAGCTAATTCCGCATCATTTAATCCTTCAAAACCAGTGTATTCTTCATTCAAAAGCGTTTTTGCATCAACTTGTTGATTCGGTTGCAAAACATCTTCACTCGCCAAATGACGCGCTAAAGAATCAACCGTGGGAAAATTCCAAGTGATAGTCGGTAAAATTTCGCATTGCAACCAATTACTCAAATCTTCAGCTAACTTTACCGCTCTTATCGAATCCAAACCATAATCAGCAAAAGATTTATTCCGGCTAATTTTCTCAACAGATAGTGTCAACTTTCTTGCCATCCAATCAATTATCCAATTAGCAACTTTCTCAAAACTTGCTTGTGGTTTAACAGTTTGGCTTTCTGGCGTCGCAATGACTTTAATTACATTGTTCCTCGGTAAATCCTGACTTTCCCCAACTTTTACTGGAGAAGAAAAATTTTCTTCCCGCAACAATCGTTTCAGTATTTTACCTGTAGGACTCTTCGGTATTGAAGCAACAAATTCTACAGAACTGGGGACTTTATACTGCGCCATTCGTTGCTGAGTGAAAACAATAATTTCCTCTTCAGTAACTACTTCATCAGGCTTAAGTACAATACAAGCCCGTACTTGTTCCCCCATCAACTTATTAGGAACACCGTAGACAGCCACCTCCGCCACAGATGGATGTTGATAAATTACATTTTCCACTTCAGCGGGATAAACCTTCAACCCGCCAGAATTAATCATATCCTTTAGACGGTCAACAATGTAGAAGTAACCCAACTCATCAATTTGGCCGATATCGCCTGTATGAAACCATCCATTTTTAATAGCTTTAGCCGTTTCCGATGGACGATTCCAGTAACCCAGCATTACATTTACGCCGCGAATTGCGATTTCACCCAACTCGCCCAGTGCAACTTCACTACCATCTTCAGTATTAACAATCTTCATTTCCACGTTTTCAATTGGCGTACCAATTGAACCGAGTTTATGCTTGAGATGATGATTGTAACTAGCTAAAGGTGATGTTTCCGTCAAACCATATCCTTGATGAATGACTTTACCAAACTTTTCTTGCCATTGTTTAGCAATCTCTACAGGTAAACCAGCCGCCGCAGAAAAGTAATAACGTGCAGTTAAATCAGTTTTAGATGCCTTCTCCAACAACAAAATAAAAGTTGTTGGTACGCCGAAAAACATTGTAATATCATACTCAGCCACAGAATTAATAATAGTTTCTGGTTCAAAAGAGCGATACAGTACAATCGTGGCGCAGGCATTTAAAGCACTATTGAAGATCGCATTTTGCCCAAAACAATGAAACATTGGCAAAAATAACAAAACATTATCTTTGTAACTCATTGGACAATTGTGATTCATCGAATACATATTAGAAATCACATTGCCGTGGGAAAGAGTCGCGCCCTTGGGAAAACCCGTCGTTCCAGAAGTATAAAGAATAGCTGCCGCCTCATCCCGTTCCATCATCACAGCACGAGCCTCAGATGAAGCCTTCACCATTAATTCATCCAGAGAAATGCCTGCACTATTATTACCTTCAGTAATTAAAAGATGTTGTAAGTATGGTAAATCTGCTTGGGAAACCTTCTCAGAAAGCTGTGGAGTTGTAATCAGTGCTGTGGCTTGACAATCATCAAGAATAAATTTAACTTCATCTTTTTGTAGACTAATATTTATCGAAACTGCAATTGCACCAATTTTTTGAATACCCAAGTAAGAAATAATAAATTCGGGAATATTAGGTAAAAACAATGCAACCCGTTCTCCTCGCTTAATCCCCAGTCCACTCAAGGCATTAGCAGCACGATTTACTATTTCATTTAGATATTTGTAAGTAAAATACTTTCCTTCAAAAATCAGTGCCGGTTTGTTCGGGAAAAAAGAGCAACCACGCTCTACATTGTGTGCTATATTCATGGCTTAATTATTCTTAAATTTATTTAACAAGAAAGAATTCAGGAGTCAGAATGGGCTACGCCCCGCTACGCTAACAGAATTCAGAATTAAATTATGTGTGGCGGATACGTCTGGTAGAAAGCATCTCAGAGCATGTTTGAAAATTCATGATTGATGTATCAAATATTTTTTACCCCACCCTAACCCTCCCCTTGTAAAGGGGAGGGAACCGGATTTTTCTTGTTTCCCCCCTTTACAAGGGGGGATTAAGGGGGGTAATAATGCGAATTAAAATCACATTCAACAACCTTGAATTGCTGACACAATTAAACCGCCATCAGCAATATCGGCAGCAATCCGAGCAATATGCTCATCTAAAGATTGTTCGTTATCGTTCCAAATGTAAGAACGAATAGAACTTGGTTTTTGTCCAGTTACCTGATAAACTGCCGAATATAACTCTCTAGTAGCAGGAGAAAGACAAGTCCGGGCATCATAATCGCCACTGATTTTATAGGAGCGTAAATCAACCGCTTGAACCCCAAACATTAAGGCGATCGCCATGTATTGTTGAAATATTTCTATGGAACGACGCGCTAAATTTGCACTCATGTAACCTTGAGAATTCACATTCTGGTTAAACTGTTCGGCGTGAGTGGGATATCTATCTGCAAGGGAATTTCCGTAAAAGGTCAACAAAGGCATAATTGAATTACCGCATATTTGCAGACCTTTCAATCCCATATTTACCTTACGTTCTCGATTACCCACCAAAGAAGGAGCCAATCCGTTGTTAAATTCAGGGGAGACAAGCAGGGCAATTTGTACGTCCAAATGTTTAGCTAAAAGCCCTAAATAATAGCGTAAGTGATCCATTCCCACGCCTATATACTGTCCGAGAAAATTGCCGCCATGATAGCTTGCCTGATTTTCCACATCAATTAGAGGATTATCTGTAACTGAATTCATTTCAGTCTCAATCTGTCTAGCAATTTGCGAAATCCCATCAACAATCGGCCCTAAATACTGTGGCAAACAGCGCAGGGAATAACGATCTTGAATTAATTCTTGCTTACGATATTCGTGTTTACCATCTAACTCGTCACGAATTAAACGCGAATCTGCAAGCAATGAAATCATTTGTTCTGCCGCCCATAATTGCCCTGGGTGCGGTTTGGACTCGTGGATAAACGGATGAAATGATTGATTTGTACCGTTCAAACCCTGAACAAATAGAGCATGAACACCTATTGCCAACTTGAGTAAAATTCGAGCATCATAGACGCAATTAGCGGCAATACCAGTCATTACAGAAGTACCGTTCATCATTGCCAAGCCTTCTTTCGGCAATAGTTGCAACGGCGACAAACCGAGTTGAGATAAAGCAGTGGGAGCATCCATTTCTTTACCGTTGAAGTCAACTGTAAAGCTGGAATCCAAACCGATTAACGCACCAGTAATGTAAGATAATGGCACCAAATCGCCACTCGCACCAATAGAACCAAATTCGTATACATGAGGCGTAACGCCAGCGTTGAGGAAAATTTCCATCCGCCGAATTAGTTCGAGACGGATACCAGATGCACCATACAAATGTGAGTTAGCACGTAAAAGCATCGCCGCACGAACATCTGCCAAAGGCAATTTTTTACCAGCACCCGACTTCAGAAACCAAACCAGATTTGTTTGTAATTCCGATGCTTGTTCCGGAGAAATCACGACATCTGCCATACCGCCAAATCCAGATGTCACGCCGTAAATTGGCTTACCAGATTCAACTGCATCGCTAATAAAATCGCATGATGCTTGAATACCCTGTAAGATATCTGCATTTTCTGTTAAGCGCACTTGCTTGCCATCACGTGCCACACTCACAACGTCATCTATGGTCAGAGAATCGTCACCTACATTTACACTGGAATCAGAATATTCGGTGTAAGCTAATTTAGCCGAAACACTATTACTTTGTTGTACAGATGTTAGTTTCATGATAGTTGTTAGTTGTGAAATAGGGCGTTGCATAAATGCAGGATAAATTGGCGGTTGAAACCATTGATAATTATTTCCAAATAGGACAAAATCATCCCATGATTCAGCAACAAATGAAATAGATGTGGATTGTGGATTGTTTACGATAAAAACTTAAAGGCGGTAAGCTATTAGAATCATTAGCTGAATTTCTCCACAAATAATTACAAAACAATATCTCGCCTTTTCGGTGCAATCAATCATTTATTCTTCGTGATGTTAATATTAAGAGAATAATAACTAAGGAACAATGGAAAATGTTTCGGTAAAGTAGGATATTAATTTGCTTTAGTTCTAAAAATTGTTTATCAATATTTTTACTTAGTAAAAAGTATTATTTATTACTTAAATTAGGCGACTATAAGTTGCAGCTACACAAGCAAAACTCGCCTAGAAGGGTTTGAAACGCTTAGTTTTCATCAATCCGCCCAAGGAGATGAGAGTTTGTGTAGTAATGAATTATTATGACTCTGTTGATAAATTGCGATCCAATACTGTTCGGTTAAGGCAGCAGACGCGATAAATCGCCGTCTCTACAAAGGATTGATCGTTGTAGAGACGGCGATTTATCGCGTCTTTGCGATGTAGAATTTTGATCGAGAAACCTTAACCGAACCGTATTGAATTGCGATCGCTATCCCTAAAGCCTTGAGATGTCGTAGCACCTTATATAGCGATTCTCATTTGAATCAGGTACATGGGTAGGGTAGCACAGCTGTGCTACCCTACGGAGTATTGCATCCAAACGAGAATCGCTATAATCACTTGTCAGAATCTGACAACGTTGAGTTTTTTTACCAAAATTTGTGCCTAAACAGTAACAATAAAGGTCTTTTTTAATTGATCCTGTCAACGAAATTCTCTAACTTTTGAATGATAATTTTAATAGCCGCTAAGACAATCAGGACTTACGCAACTGGCACAATGCGATCGCTAACAAATAGTACTAAAGTACTATAAAAATGCAGATGAAATGAACTAGAGTACAAATGTAAATTGTTCCTTTTCACACCAAATTTTTGGGCTGCTGCTCAGGCTACTGTAACGAATACTTTTGAATATGAAGTTTACTAAATTAGATTATTGCCAGTATCTACTTAGTAGCCAAATTAATTATACCATTACCAATTTGGCAGAGCATTTAGAGAGTATTAGCCATGATACAATTAACTATTATTTGAAAAGAGAAAAATTAACACCTCGTTTACTATGGGATAACGTGAAAGAGGTAGTTGAGCCTGATGACAATGGTTACATAATATTTGATGATAGCATTTTAGATAAAAGGTATTCTGAAGAAATAGAAATAGTCAGAAGACAATATAGTGGTAATGAGCATGGTGTCCTTAAAGGCATTGGCGTAGTTAGCTGCGTGTATGTCAACCCTACACTTCAAAGATTTTGGGTCATAGATTATCGAATTTTTAATCCTGATGTCGATGGCAAAACCAAGATAGACCATGTGAAAGACATGCTCCAAAGCCTTGTGTATCATAAGCTTTTACCATTTGATACTGTTTTGATGGATACATGGTATGCGGTACACAGTTTAATGCTATATATTGATAGCTTAGACAAAATTTATTATTGCCCTTTAAAAGACAATCGGTTAGTTGATGATACATTTGGTCAAGCAAAATATAAACGTATTGAATTATTAGAATGGAGTCAAGAAGAATTAGATTGTGGTAAGATAATCAAAATTAAAGGGTTCCCAGCTAATAAAAAAGTGAAACTATTCCGGGTTACTGTTTCTACCAACAGAACGGATTATGTCGCAACTAACGATTTATCTCAAAGTTCCACGGATGTTGTACAAGAGGTGTGTAAAATTCGTTGGAAAATCGAGGAGTTTCACAGAGAAATTAAACAATTAACTGGGATTGAATTTTGCCAATGTCGGAAAGCTAGGCTTCAAAGAAATCATATCGCTTGTGCAATGTTAGTTTGGGTTAGGTTAAAGAATTTAGCCTATACAACTGGTCAAACTATTTATCAAATCAAGCATAACTTGCTTTCTAATTATTTAATTCAGCAACTGAAACGCCCAAGTATTCTTATGTGCTTGGTTTGATTTAAATTGTCGCCTGTCAGGGCTGCGCCCTGCCCGCTATTTGTGCCAGTTGCGTAAGTCCTGTAATAATCAGCGGCTCGATGCTGGTGAAACAATTACGCCGTTTACTGTTGGTTCGCTAAGTGCCAACTTGGCAGCGGGAACATACTTTTTACATACAAATGGTACTGGCGAACAAGCCGCCTACTACCTGCGACTAGTTTCAGACTACGCCGGAAATACCTTAGGTACAGCCCGCTCATTAGCAGCGATCGCTGGAGCAACCCCACCCAACCAAACTTTCCAGGACTACATCGAACAATCCTTCGATGCCTCCAGCGATGTCAACGACTTCTATCGCTTCGATCTGTCCAGTCCTTACGAAGTCACACTGAACACAACAGGCGTTGCCGGTGAAGATTTATCGCTTTCACTAATTAAGGATGCCAACAACAACGGTGCGATCGATGCAGGTGATATCTTAGCCACATCAAACGTCTTGAACTCCCCAACAGAAACTCTCTCACGTCTACTAGGAGCTGGGCGGTATTTTGCCCGCGTCCAGGGGGTTAACGGTTCCACAAACTACACCCTGACCTCAAAGTTTGTCAGCCCAAGTCAAGACCCTGATGACACAATCGCTGAAGTTAACAATTCTGCGGGTAATACCAAGACACTAGGTCAGTTCGCTGACTTTACCATGAGTCCACAAATTGATGTCGATCTGGTGAAGTTTACAGTCTCTGCTGGGCAGCGGGTCGGGTTCGATGTGGATTCTCGTAATGGTTCAAACCTCAACACCTACCTCAGGGTGTTCAACTCCAGTGGCACACAACTTGCGGCCAACAATGATGGAGCTGCGCCGAGTGAAGCTTCTAGCCAGTTCTCCTACTTGGCTTATACATTTGCTCAGGCGGGGACATACTACGTGGGCGTGTCCCTCAACCCGAACTCTAATTACAACCCTGTGACTGGTGTTGGCGATGTAGCTGGTTCTGGGTCTACGGGCGAATATCGTCTGACCCTCAACGATCTCGGACGAACATTCACAGGTGATGCTGGGAACAACTCCATCGCTGGTGGTAGCGCCAACGATAACCTCAATGGGGCTGGGGGCAATGACACAATTACTGGTGGTGGCGGCAACGACGTACTGATTGGTGGTACTGGCAATGACCTACTGGTTGGTGGTGGCGGAAATGATACGCTCACCGGAAATGATGGGGCAGATATTTATCGGTTTACAGCACCAAGCGATCGCCTGGATACGATTAATGGCTTCAGCGGCTCTGGTGGCGATAAGATTCAAATATCTGCCGTCGGCTTTGGTGGCGGATTGGTCGCAGGCTCCCTCACCCCAGACCGTTTTCGTTCCGGTGCGGGCATTACCACAGCAAACACCACAAATCAAAGGTTCATTTACAATACGACGACTGGAGGTTTGTTCTTTGATGCCGATGGCAGCTTAGGGGGTTCTGCACCACTACAGATTGCCACCTTGTCCGGCAATCCTGCCTTGAGCAACAGCAATATTGCGATTATCTAAACGCCAACGATGATTCTATAGCCGTTACAAGGTGATGCATAAAATCTCTTTATTTCTTTGTGGGTGCGATCGCTGTCTTACAAAGTAAAATACGCCCGTTCGTAGGGTAGCACAGCTGTGCTACCCTACAGCGTATTGCATCCAAACCAGAATCGCTATATTTAACCACAGAGGCGCAGAGACCACAGAGATCAGAAGTTATATCATGTCCGCCTAATCACTTATCATTAAAATCTCTTTGCGTAAGAGCGCAAGAGCGTCAGTCTAAATGATAAGTATTTATTTTCGAGAATTTTTATCCACCTTCAAAGGGCTAATCCTTACAGCAGTTTTCATGTATTTGAACCACATCTGTCGTAGGGGCACAGCATTGCTGTGCCCTTAACGCGTGGTCTATTTACCTGAAAATAGCTGTAAGTCCGGTTTTGGGGAGACCCAAAACCCTGCTGCTTCACCAAAATCTAAAATCCAAAATCTAAAATCTAAAATTTACACGCCTACTTTGGTTAATTCCACTTCCCGGCGCCTGGGGACTTCATGAACCATGAAATCATAAGCCATGTCAGTACGAGGAAAAATTGCACGGGCTTCCTGAAGCAGATCTTTTAACTCTAAGTTATTTCCAGGAGCATAGCGGGGACTAAAATGGGTCATAATCAGCCGACGTGCCCCAGCGGCTAAAGCTGTTTGGGCTGCCATTGTGCTTGTGGAATGCAATCGCTGAAAAGCCATGTCTGCATCTTGATGGGCAAAGGTGGCTTCGTGAATTAATACATCTGCATCATGAGCTAATGCCACTGCGCCATCACAATAAATTGTGTCTGTACAATAGGCAATTTTGCGACCAATTTCTGTAGGGCCGCACAATTCGACGCCATGAATCACGCGTCCATCCTCAAGAGTTACTGTTTCACCGCGCTTGAGTTGACCGTAAACGCGACCCGGAGGAATTTGTAAAGCTTTAGCTTTTTCGATATCGAAGCGACCTGTGCGGTCTTTTTCGGCTACGCGATAGCCGAAAGCTGTAATCCGGTGATGTAAATTACCACAGCTAACAGTGAAATCATCATCTTCATAAATCACCCCTGGACGGACGGCGTGGACTTTAATGGGATAGGAAAAGTGTGTGTGAGATAAACGCGAGGCGGCTTGAATGTATTCATTTAATCCAGGTGGCCCATAGATGTCAATTCGTTCTACATTGCCAGCCAAGCCGCAAGTAGCAAGAAGTCCCATCAAGCCAAAAATGTGGTCGCCGTGCATGTGGGTGATAAAAATTCGGGACAGTTGGCTGATTTTTAGTTCACTCCGCAAAATTTGATGCTGAGTGCCTTCACCACAGTCAAATAACCACAGTTCCGCCCTTTGGGGTAATCTCAGGGCGATACTGGAAACATTGCGCGATCGCGTGGGTACACCGGAACTCGTCCCTAAGAATGTTATCTGCACAGCGTTCTTTAGTCTTCCTATTGCTCAATTTGCAGCTCTATGTTTCTATAGTGGCACGGTTGATGAACAAAATACTTTTTAGAGCCAACAGTTAGGTAACTGGGGAACTCAACCCACGTCAGTTTCTAATGCAGATGAACTCCGCGAACTAGTGCAACAACTCGAACACCTTAACCGCGTTCAATTACTTATTATCAACTACACTCGCCAAGCACTAGCGTGGCAATTCCCACAAAAGGCACACAGTAAAACCGAAAGCACCAAGCCAGGAAACGTAGCGCCGTTATGGGTTGCTTAGCACAAAGGTTGTTACAATCCCTGAATAAGTTACACTAAATGCTAGCTATGAGTGTCAATAAAATATCTCTTCGACCTGCTAATGAAAAAGATGCGTGGGTGTTGAGTGCAATTCATATTGCTGCTATCAAAGCTTTGCCTGCAACTTTTTATACCGAAAAAGAGCTTTTAGCTTGGCGTAATAACCGCAACCAGCCTGATGGTTCAAATATATTAAAAAATATGAAAGTCGAATCTTTGTGGGTCGCAGTAGAGGGAGATGTTGTTATGGGTTTTGCCAGTTTCGTTGTTGATGAACTGATTGGGCTATACGTCCATCCTAAATATCAAGGTAAAGGTATTGGGCGTGCTTTAGTTGAACATTTTTGCAATGAAGCAAGCGATCGCAGTATAAATAAGGTAATTACAACTGCTAGCCTTTATGCTGAAGGGTTTTATGTAAAACTGGGATTTACTGCTATCCAAAGAGCGCCTCATTACTTAAGAAATGGGGTAGTTGTTCCAGTTACCAAGATGAGTAAAATATTAACTAGGGCGGAAGAAATAGTATAAAAATTATGCATTACGACTTCCAAAAATTCACAATTATAGCAGCTAATCTATAGGTTTTATTTTATTAGCATCACAGATAACCACAAAGACTCAAGACAGTAGACATAAAATCCTAGTCCTGTTAATATAAAGCTAATAATAATTGTCTATTTAATAATCCTACAGTGAAAATTGCATACATCATCGTAGCACATAAATATCCTGAGCAATTAGCGCGTCTTATTCATCAACTTAATACAGAAGATGTTTCATTTTTTATACACATAGATAAAAAGGTAGAACCGAAAATTTATCATCAGGTACTTACTCAACTCAATGATTTTCCAAATGTTTATTTTCTCAAGAGATTCCATTCCGGATGGGGAAGCTTTGATGCTGTAAAAGCTACTCTTGAGGGGATGAAGTCAATAGTCAAAACAGGTATTTCCTTTGACTATGTTATACACTTATCGGGTCAAGACTATCCAATTAAATCAAATGCACAAATCAAGACGTTTCTGGAACAAAATAAAGGTAAAGAATTTATTGAGTATTTCCCATTACCTTGTAGTAAATGGAAAGGTGGCGGCTTAAGAAGAATAGATTATTGGCACATCCGTTGGAAAGATGAGTATATTTGTATTCCTGAAAAGCGTAAATTTAAATCTCCTATTAACTCTTTATTATATTCATTTTTGATTTTATTTTTACCTAAAAAACGTAAATTTCTTGAAGGCTTTGCTCTTTATGGAGGTTCTGCATTTTGGTGCTTAACCGGAGAATGCGTAAAGTATATAGATGATTTTGTCAAACAAAACCCCAAGCTGATTAATAGTTTTAATTATACTTTTATAGCAGATGAACTTTTTTACCAAATAGTGATTTTAAATTCACCTTTTAAGGACAAAATAATTAACAATCACTTAAGATATATAGATTGGGGAAATTTTAACGCACTCCATCCCAGGATTTTAGAGAAAAAAGATTTTGAAAAAATTAGGGAATCAGAAAAATTATTCGCTAGGAAGTTTGATCTAACTATAGACCCAGATATCTTAGATATGATTGATCAAATACTGCAAGTGGATGTCTAACCACGCCATTGCTAGCTAAATTGTATAATGCAAATCTGGCGTTGCTGATTTCATGTATGAAAACGATTGTGTATGATATCAAAATCCTTGCAGAGACGTTGCAATGCAACATCTCTGCATCTCGATTCATACCGCAATTCAACAACGCCGAATTTTGCTAGTACTTTAATTGTGGGGATTCCCAACTAACGATGCACTTCAACTCTAGGAAATATATCACAGTCTAGCGGCTCACCAGGTTTTTTGGTTTTGAATGAATTAAATTGTGGTAAATCAATTTCTTCAAGAGGTTTGAAAGGCCACGCTTTGGGGCGATGATAATAAGTAACATCATCACCAGTCCAGTTCGTCACCACTGCACGTCGTTGTGCAGAAGATATGTTAGTTACTGAATGATGAATTGTCAGAAAATGATGAATCAAACAATCTCCAGCCTCCATATCCCAAAAGAGAATTTCCTGAGGTTCTGGTTCTACAAACCACGAGGGGTTCGATCGCTCGCGTAACTCTCTGCCCCATCGATGAGAACCTTTGATATACTCTAATCGACCATTTTCTTGGTTGACAGTATCTAGAGCCAGCCAAATTTTACAACACTGCCAGCCTTGTATGGGCCAGTAAGGTAGATCGTTATGCCACCCAATACGGGCATTTGTTTTGGGTTTTTTAACAAAAAAACCGTCAGCCAAAAAGTTCAATTTTTCCGACTTTAAAACTTGAACTGCGAGTGTTGGTAATGGAGATTCAAAAGCCAAAGCACGAAAATCAGCATCAACAAGCCATAAATTACTGGTATGCTCCGCACTGGCTTCTGGTTTCGGGGCATTCTTCTCTTCCATAGGACCAGGGATTAATACATTCTTGTCAACTGCTGTTCGTATCCGTTCTACCCAGATATCATCCACAGCATTTTTGACGCAGATAACGCCATCTCGCTGGAAAGCTTCAACTTGTTGAGGGCTAATTTTTCGTGTGTCTACCTTGAGCATTTTACCTTTTTTCAGATTCTGAAATTAAACTGTTTTGGATCGGAACTGCTAAATGCATATCCGCCTATCTCACCAAGGATTTATCGAATTTATTTTGCTGAAAAAAACTTTGTTATGAGCTAACAGTTATGAGCTAACAAAGTTTTTTCAGTATAGAGTAGATATTCAGTTAGTAATTCTTTCTGTAGATGGACTATTTTTTGACAACCTCAGTTAAATAATTTCACCCTAACTACCGAGATCTTTTTTAAGAATCAGTGGTATAAGTGACGCTAAGCGTAAGAGACCAGACATAATGAAGACTTCCGCAATGCCAAAAGACCCAGCAAATTGAGCGATAAAGCCGCCTATAGTTGCTCCCAAAGCACCACTTACCCCAGCAATAGCAGCTGCGATCGCAAAATAGATAGACTGATTTTTTACTGGTGCAATTTCTATCTGGAGATTGTTGTTACACAAATCAACTCCTCCCCAATTGGCGCCAATGAAAATGTGTAACAAAGGTAACCACAGCCAGAGATCCACGGGACTAGAACCAATCAGTAGCCATAGCCACGGTATGACTGCAATGAGAATTCCTGTAGAAATTAAAATCGGACGATTGCCAATTTTATCTGCTAATTTACCCCAGACAATCAGCATCAGCATATGTGCCCCAGCCCGCAAGCTGTTGTAGAAAGTTACCCAACTCACATCTAGATTTAGCGTATCTAGTAAGTAGAGGTTAAAAAATGGGGCACTGAGGTTAACAGCAAGCGTCCATGAGCCAAAATAAAGCAAAAACACCAAAAAATTCGAGTTTTTCCTAATGCTGCTAATTAAATCGTTTTCTGGTGTCAATGTTTGCCGTAGAGAGATTGCACCAGATGTCTCCTCAAGTTCACTTAGTGACGAGTCTACCTCAATTTTACTAGTTTCAGATGAGCTAGCATGATAAGTATTTTGTAATTGGGGATTCATATCTACCTGGAAATACTGACACCCCAAGCTGACAATTCCAAAGAAAATACCTACTAACAAAATCATTCCATAACCTTGGATAGTCCCGCCATACCAATGTGATATAGCTAAACCTGCTAAGGGCAAGCTAACTAACTCGGTCAGGTTGGCAAGGCTATTGCGTAGCCCGAAATATCTCCCTCGTAACTGTCGTGGGACTAACATTGCTATCCAACTCAAGCATGATGCAATTGCTAGTCCTCCTAAAAGATGGCTGCATAAAAGAATCGAGAGGGACAATATCACCAATTGGTTAGAATTTAGCCCTCCCCAGCTAAAGCTAGCAATGGCAATTACTAAAATTAGCCAGAGTAATCGAGCAATGCCGTGTGTCCGCAATGAATACTGAAAGCGGCTGGTGCTGCGTTCAGATAAGTAAGCACCTATCGGCTGAAATAGATGTGCCAACATAGGGATAGAGGACACCAGGCCAAAGACCACCGGACTAGCATCCAATTCGACCAAAAAATTACCCAGCAAAACTCCGCCAGTGGCAACAGCGAAAACTGCTGCGAAAACACCATCGGCAGTGGAAGCCCTCAAACTGGCGCGAATAGCATCTTTAGAAATACCAGAGCTGGGTGTTGAGCTAGGAGAAAGTGTTGATGGTGAAGCAACCTCGGCGATTTCTACAGAAACAGGTGCGCCTGTTTCAACCGGAACAAAATCCATAAATCTAGTACTTAAAAAAAATAATAGCGAAGTATCCCAATTAGAGCCTATCTATAAAATCCATAAAAGGGGAAGGGGGAAAGAGACAGGCAAGGAGAAGCTGATGGCTTAAAAATAGGGATTTCTCATCAGGACACCTGAAATTAGGCGCACAGGCACTAACAAGAAAATTTTTTTTCTTTTAGGACTTATGCAAAACTAGACGCTGTAGGGGCAATTCATGAATTGCCCCTACCTGAAAATCAGAGTTTTGGCAGCCTTATGACATGGATGATGTCGTCTCGTCTCGCTACCCAAAGATTGATCTACTAAATGTCCCTCAAATCGCCAAATCCTCTAAATTTACTTTTTTATTGCAAATCTACCTTTGGTTTAGGTGCAATATTTGAAAAATAGTGATATGTTAACTAATGTAAACGAGCGTTTAAGCTTTTTGAGCAAGTAAAAATATTCTTCTAACTTGCTTGTAAACCGTTATTCAGCTACTTTCAGTCCGTAATCCTTGAGGCTAGACATAGCATTAACAGTCTGATAATCTGAAAAATCTATGAAGTTTTATTGCGTACATTTGCCAGATTCTTAAGGTTCAGCAAAGACTTAAGTCCTTTTGCTGTGCCGATGAAATGACAGTAAATGCACTTGATTTCTAGTGCTATATTTTGTCGTTTCTAAATCTGCAATCCAACGAAACTTCATTGAGATATACCTGTTTTTCCTCATGAATCACGGGCAATTGACTTGCGACATCAGTTTAGCAAGTTAAATTACCATCTTTGAGAAGTGCTTACACTTCTAATGGCATCGACATCAAAGTTACAATTTCTTTCAACTAGAGGGTAAAATCTGTGAGCATCGTTCAAACAAAACTTCAAGCTACTGAAACTACATTTCACGTAGAAGCTTATGAAAAGATTGAGTATGACTTAGTTTATGTAGATGGTGTTTTTGATATTGCTAATCCAGAACTTGCAGAAACATATAAAAGTTTTGGAAGATGCTTAGCAGTTGTAGATACTAATGTCAACCAGTTTTACGGTAGTCAGATCGAGAAATACTTCCGTTATTACGGTATTGAACTGAGGATTTTTGCTCTGACTATTAGCGAACCAAACAAATCTATCCAAACCTTTGAGAAGATTATAGATGTGTTCGCAGACTTCAAATTAGTACGAAAAGAGCCGGTATTAGTAATAGGTGGTGGTTTAATTACAGACGTTGTAGGTTTTGCTTGCTCTACCTATCGCCGTAGTAGTAATTACATCCGCATTCCTACTTCTTTAATTGGTTTAATTGATGCTAGCGTCGCTATTAAGGTAGCAGTTAATCATCGGAAACTGAAAAATCGTTTGGGTGCTTATCACGCTTCTCAAAAAGTGTTTTTAGACTTTTCTCTGCTGGGGACGTTACCAACAAATCAAGTGCGTAATGGAATGGCAGAATTAGTCAAAATTGCTGTAGTTGCTCATGGGGGTGTCTTTGAGTGGTTAGAAAAGTATGGCAAAGAACTGCTTGACACTCACTTTGGCAATATTGATGCAACTCCAGAGATTAAAGAAATAGCTCACCGTCTGACTTACGAAGCGATCAAAAAAATGTTGGAGTTAGAAGTACCTAACCTCCGCGAACTAGATTTGGACAGAGCAATTGCTTATGGACATACTTGGAGTCCGACTTTAGAACTGGCACCACGGGTACCGATGTTTCATGGACATGCGGTGAGCATCGATATGGCTTTATCTGCAACCATCGCAGGCAATAGAGGCTATATCACCATTGAAGAACGCGATCGCATTATAGGATTAATCAGTCGTTTGGGGCTGGCTCTCGACCATCCTTTATTGGATGAAGAACTATTATGGGACGCTACTGAATCTATCACCCTCACACGAGATGGTTTGTTAAGAGCTGCTATGCCTAAACCGATTGGTACCTGCTTCTTTGTGAATGATTTGACACGGGAAGAATTGGCACAAGCTTTAGCAGATCATAAGCAGCTTTGCGCTACCTATCCTCGTGGTGGTGAGGGTGTAGATATGTACCCCGTTTATCAGACAGAACTAGTTGGGAGTGCAAAATAATGTCTACTACAATTACCAAACCCACAGCTAGACCAGTCACACCGGTAGGAATCTTAGCCCAGAAGTTAGAAGCTGTTGTCCAAGAGATTAACCAACGCACAGATTTACCTGCGGAGTTAGTCGCTAACCTCAATGAAGCATGGCGTTTGGCAGCTGGTTTAGATCCTTACTTGGAAGAATATACGACCCCTGAATCAGCCGCTTTAACTGCACTTGCCGAAAAAACATCCACAGAAGCCTGGCAAGAACACTTTAGTGAAGGCACAACAGTACGACCTCTAGAACAAGAGATGTTATCTGGTCATGTAGAAGGACAAACCCTGAAAATGTTTGTTCACATGATCAAGGCTAAAAGAGTACTAGAGATAGGGATGTTCACAGGTTATTCTGCACTAGCAATGGCAGAGGCATTACCGAAAGACGGAGTACTAGTCGCCTGCGAAGTAGATCCCTTTGCCGCAGAAGTTGGACAAGCAGCTTTTGATCAATCTCCTGATGGTAAAAAAATCCGGGTGGAATTAGGATCGGCTCTGCAAACCTTAGATAAGTTGGTAGCCGCTGGAGAATCATTTGATCTAGTCTTTATTGACGCAGATAAAAAGGAGTACATAAACTACTTCCAAACATTGCTAGATACTAATTTGCTAGCACCGTCAGGATTTATTTGTGTAGATAACACACTCCTGCAAGGAGAGGTTTATTTACCTGGATCGCAACGCACTGCCAACGGCGAAGCGATCGCTCAATTTAATCGTGCTGTAGCACTCGATCCCCGCGTAGAACAGGTAATACTACCCCTACGAGATGGCTTGACGATTATCCGCAGAACTGCCTGATTGACTATGGCACAATCTATTTCTGTTCCTTCTTCACCTGCTATACCGTCTCTTGCTGTAGAGACAAAAATAGCCGTAATTATCCAAAACATTTTGACTTTGGCGTTGCTGTTATTAGCACTGCCAATCAATGCCACCATCGTTGTAGTAACTTTGTTGTGGTATAATTTATTCCGTCATTTTCAACATTCAGCTACCAAAGCCGCAAACCCCAAAAATATATTAATTAGTGGGGGCAAAATGACTAAAGCTTTACAACTAGCGCGGTCATTCCATGCTGCTGGACACAAAGTTGTGCTGGTAGAAACCCACAAATATTGGCTGTCTGGGCATCGATTTTCCGAAGCTGTGGATAAGTTTTATACTGTTCCTGCGCCCCAAGAAAATCCAGAACGCTATACTCAGGCTTTGATAGACATCATCAAACAAGAAAATATTGATGTCTATATTCCTGTCACCAGTCCATTGGGTAGCTACTACGATTCTCTGGCTAAACCATTGCTGTCGGAATACTGTGAAGTATTTCACTTTGATGCAGATGTTACCCAGAAATTGGATGATAAATTTGCCTTTGCCCAAACAGCGCGATCGCTTGGTTTATCAGCACCTAAATCTTTCAAAATTACCTCTGCCGAACAAGTTCTAAATTTCGACTTCTCCCAGGAATCTCGCAAATATATCCTCAAGAGTATTCCTTACGATTCAGTACGACGTTTAGACTTAACCAAGCTTCCTTGCGCCACCCCTGAAGAAACAGCTGCATTCGTTAGAAGCTTGCCAATCAGCCCGGAAAAGCCTTGGATTATGCAAGAATTTATTCCTGGGAAGGAATTTTGTACCCATAGCACCGTCCGGGATGGTGAATTACGATTGCACTGCTGCTGTGAATCTTCAGCCTTTCAAGTCAACTATGAAAACGTTGAAAATTCCCAAATCAGGGAATGGGTAAGGCATTTTGTCAAAGAACTGAAACTGACAGGACAGATTTCTTTTGACTTCATTCAAGCTGAGGATGGCAGAGTTTACGCCATTGAGTGTAATCCCCGCACACACTCTGCAATTACTACTTTTTACGATCATCCCAAAGTTGCCCAAGCCTACCTTGATAAAGAACCAATGGCTGAAACATTACAGCCATTGCCAACGAGTAAACCGACCTATTGGACTTATCATGAAGTCTGGCGTTTGACTGGCATCCGTTCTTTCACACAATTGAAAAAATGGATTGCAAATATTTGGCGGGGAACTGATGCAATTTATAAATCAGATGATCCCTTACCGTTTTTAATGGTGCATCATTGGCAAATTCCTTTACTCTTGATCGATAATTTACGTCGGCTCAAAGGCTGGACGCGCATAGACTTCAATATCGGGAAATTAGTCGAATTGGGGGGAGATTAGGACTGAGTTGCTATTAAAAATCAATACGGTTCAGTTAAGGCTAAAACTCTTTGTAAAAATCAATTCTTTTAACGAACCGCAAAGGACGCAAAGAAAAGGAAGCAATGCTTAACTGAACTGTATTGTATTAAAAATAGGGTGTGGCAAAGGATGATTTAGTATCATGCAAAGGCGCAAAGGCGCAAAGAATAAGAGCTTGAATTAATGATTTTTTGGTGTTGCACAAATAAGGGGTAAAATTTATCTAAAACTCCTGATTCTCTCTGGGCCTGGAGCGTCTCTGCGTGAGATAAATTATCCCGCTTTCTGTGCAATGTTTTAAATAGGAACATCAATTATGCCAGTACTTCGTATCCTTCATTTAGTTGGCTCTGCACAGGATGATTTTTACTGTGATTTGTCACGCCTTTACGCCGAAGATTGTTTGGCAGCAACAGCAGAGCGATCGCGCTATGATTTTCAGATTGCATACATCACACCCGATCGCCAGTGGCGATTTCCTCGCTCTCTGAGTCGAGAAGATATTGCTCAGGCTAAACCGATTTCTGTGTCTGATGCCATAGAGTTGATAACGGCACAAAACATTGACGTTATGTTACCACAAATGTTTTGTATCCCTGGGATGACTCACTACCGTGCCCTATTCGACCTGCTGAAGATTCCTTACGTAGGCAATACTCCGGATCTCATGGCAATAGCAGCTCACAAAGCAAAAGCTAAAGCAATTGTGGAAGCAGCAGGGGTGAAAGTGCCTCGTGGAGAACTGCTGCGCCAGGGAGATGTTCCGACAATTACACCTCCGGTAGTCATCAAACCCGCAAGTTCGGACAACTCGCTAGGGGTGACTTTAGTTAAAGATGCTTCCGAGTATGACGCTGCTTTGAAGAAAGCATTTGAATATGCTTCGGAGGTGATTGTAGAAGCATTCATCGAACTCGGTCGAGAAGTCAGATGCGGCATCATTGTTAAAGACGGGGAGTTAATCGGTTTACCTCTTGAAGAGTATCTGGTTGACCCTGACGAAAAACCCATCCGCACCTATGCTGACAAACTCCAAAAAACGGAGGATGGCAATTTGCATTTGATGGCTAAAGATAAAACTAGGGCTTGGATTGTAGACCCTAATGACCCCATCACCGAAAAGGTTCAGCAAGTGGCTAAGAAGTGTCATCAAGCTTTAGGCTGTCGCCACTACAGTTTATTTGACTTCCGTATCGACCCAGAGGGACAACCTTGGTTTTTAGAAGCTGGGTTGTATTGTTCTTTTGCCCCCAAAAGCGTGATTTCCTCTATGGCCAAAGCAGCAGGAATCCCTTTAACAGAGTTGTTAATGATAGCGATCGATGAAACGTTGGGCAGTAATAAAACAGGAGTCAGAATACAGAATTCAGAATTGGTGAATACTCTACCCATAAAGCGATAGAGTTTGAAGGCGAGAATATTTGAATTTTTTTCGCCCACCATTCCACTCGCTTTTAACCAATAGACCTCTTGCAAAAGTCTTTCTTTGCGTTCTCTTCTCTGCGACTCTGCGCCTCTGCGTGAAACAAAAAATATTTATGCAAGAGGTCTAATATTCAGACGCGACTCGAAAATACTCGCTACCGCTTTTTTATTTAAAACAAGTTTTTATATCGTCCATTGGGACTAAAAAGCTACGAGGTGCGACACCGATACGCACCTCGTAGCAACAGTTTAGAATCCCTTCGCCTTTAGTTCAGGGGAGAGGTCAAAATTTTCCAATTGAACTTTGTCCTTCAGAAAATGCAGTTGCATCACCTTCTTTGAGGAATCCGCTGTAAGCTTCCATACCGTGTTCACCGATATCTAAACCTTCTAATTCCTCTTCTGTGGATACTCTGATACCTAAGGTAGCTTTCAGCACTAGCCAAAAAATACTACTGAGTAAAACAGTGATGCCGCCCACTGAGACAACACCGAGCAATTGAACACCTAACTGTCCAAATCCACCACCTGCAAATAGACCTTTTGCTGGGCCAAGTGCCTCACCATACCAGGAGTAAACACCAGGACCGACAGACCACAAACCTACTGCTAGAGTTCCCCAGATACCGCAAACTAGGTGAACTGAGGTAGCTCCCACTGGGTCATCAATACCAATTTTGTCAAAGAATGTGACGGAGAAAACTACGATGACTCCAGCAATTAAGCCAATGATGAAAGCACTGCCAATGCTGATGTAGGCACAAGATGCTGTAACGCCAACTAAGCCAGCCAAAATACCATTGATAATCATTGACAGGTCTGGCTTACCTAAGTAAAGCCAAGCTGTAACTGTAGCGGCAATACCACCGACTGCGCCAGCCATGTTGGTTGTTAAAGCAATGTGAGTAATTGCACTAGGATCGGCAGCCATTACAGAACCGGGGTTGAAACCAAACCAACCCAACCAAAGAATTAAACAACCCAAGGTGGCAATACTCATGTTGTGACCTGGTAGGGCAACAACTTGCTTGTCTTGATATTTACCAATGCGGGGACCGAGAAATGCTGCTCCCATTAAAGCTGCCCAGCCACCAGCTGAGTGAACCACCGTAGAACCGGCAAAATCCCAGAAACCGTTTTTTGCCAGCCAACCGCCACCCCAAATCCAGTGTCCAGTAATGGCGTAAGAAATACCTACGAGTAAGAGGCTGAAAATGAGGAAGTCAATAAATTTAATTCTTTCAGCAACTGCACCAGAAACAATTGTTGCTGCGGTTCCGGCAAATACTAACTGGAATAAAAACTTGGCAGCTAGGGGTACACCAGCCCAACCAAGGGCACTAAAGACACCTTTATAGGCATCTCCTGTTGCCGGACTGTTATCTGCTCCTGATAGGAAAAACCCATTCAATCCGATGAAGCCGTTGCCGTCGCCGAACATCAAGCCAAAACCAATTGCCCAAAAAGCAACGGTGGCCAGAGCAAAGACAATCAAGTTTTTAGCAAGAACGTTGACTGCATTTTTCTGGCGACAGAAGCCAGTTTCTAACATACAAAAACCAGCATTCATGAAGAATACCAAAAATGCAGCGATCGCAACCCACAGGGTATCAATAGCAACTTTGAGTTCTGCTGTGGTCGGGCCGGCAGCTGGAGTTTGGGCAACTGCGGCATAACCCCAACCCAATACAATCAGACAGGCTAAAGGTAAGCAGGCTTGCCAACTGGGAGTAAGTCGCTTAATTGCTAAATAGAATCTCTTGACTTTTGAGTTTGATTGTGCAAATTCTCTGTAATTTCTTACAGATAGATGCCTTCTTTTTGGGTTCGATTTTTGTTTGTACATGAATTTGAACATCATCCTTCAAAGCATCGTTCAAAACAGGAAATAACTTAAGCCAGAACTGAAATACACTAGTTTTTGATATTTTTCCTTGAGACCAGTTGTTTCCAAAGCAGAAAATCAAATAACCTTAGTAGGAGTGTAAAAAACAATTGTACATCTGTAAATATTTTTCCTATATCTTTTTAATAAATTCAGATATTCTTTCTCAAACAATCAAATCTACTTTACTTAATCTTTATTATTTCAAAAACATAAACATATTTTTGCAGGTAAACTGCCCAAAATTGTTTATCTAATGGGAAAAAAATAGGGTATTTAAGTGCTAAGCAATTTGCACAATACACTTTAACTACCGTAGAATGACGGTTTTTCAGCTATAAAGTATGTTTGTTCGGTCTATTCGCTTTCAAAAGCTCCAACTTCTGGAGTTTTATTGCGATTTTTTTCTTGTTCTTCTAGTGAATAAACATCCGGCCATACTGACGCACCGTGTTCGTAAGCATCAATACCAATGCGATCGGCTTGGGGATCGACGCGCAGGCGTCCCAGGGCTTTTAGACCACCAAACATCAAAAAGCTAAAGGCGACGGTGAAAACTACAATTGCTACTACCCCCAAAAGTTGTATGCCCAGCAAATCAAAGCCACCGCCTAAAAACAACCCTGCTTTTTTATTCAAGGTCAGTTCTGCTTGACCTAAGAAGCCAACGGAGAGAGTACCCATCATGCCATTGATACCGTGTACGGCAAAAGCCCCCACCGGGTCATCAATGTGCAATGACTCAATTAAATCTACTCCTAGCGTCACCAAAATACCACCTGTTAAACCAATCAAAACCGAAGCCCAGGGAGCAACAAAAGCACAAGGTGCTGTAATTGCCACTAATCCTGCTAGTGAACCGTTGAGACAATAAACTAAATCCCACTTACCCGTGCGAATATATTGGAAAATTATCGCTGATAGCGCTCCTGCTCCTGCGGCAAGTGTAGTATTAATTGTTACTAAACCAATTAACCCAGGAGTACCTGTTCCCAAAGTTGAACCAGGGTTGAACCCGTACCAGCCAAACCATAAAATCATTGCTCCGAGAGTCGCTAACCCCAAGTTGTGTGCCGGTGGTAGTGTTCCCCACGCCGGACGACCAGGACGGGGACCAAGCAAATAAGCTCCAATCAGTGCTGTCCAACCACCCACAGTGTGAACAACGGAACTACCAGCAAAATCATGATAGTACAGCTTGGCTAACCAGCCGTTGGAGTTCCACGCCCAGTGAACGATAATCGGGTAGCTGATTGCCCCCATAACGGCACTGTAAATTAAGTCACCAATAAAATCTGTTCTTCCGGCCATTGAACCAGTAGTGATGGTACTGGCGGTAGCAGCGAAAGCAAATTGGAAGAAGAACAAGGTATAGGTGTTGATTGCAGCGCTAGAACCTGGCGCACCCAATGGATAGCTACCATCTGCACCAGGTAGCTGACTGAGGAAGAAGGTATCTATACCAAATAAACCGCCAGCACTCGTACCAAAGGCGATACCAAAGCCGATCGCCCACCATGCCAAAATGGTTACGGCAGCGTCAATGAAGTTTTCCAATAAGGCGTTAACTACACCTCTTTGCCGAATCAAACCTGCTTCTAGCATGGCAAAGCCAGTTTGCATGAAGAATACTAAAAACCCACTGATTAGTACCCAGGTAGTATCAATGGAAATTTGCAGTTTCGTTGTTGTTTCGGATAAAGACTGAACAGTCGGAGGATCTGCCGCCTGTACAATTGTTGGGGCAAAAACTGCAAACACCATTGAACCGATAGCTAGCGCCAGTAGGCGATGCCAGGGTCGAACATGCTTATTCATTGCTTCCTTTTTCCTGCTGGAAAAGCGGTAATAGATTTAGCGAAATTAGTTATTTTAGTTAGGTATGAGGTTACAAAGTTTTAGCCAAGCTTTGGGAAAATAATTATCTCATTATCTGTGTCAGTGATTTATTTTCTAGAGAACACACTTTTTCTAATATCAAAAACTCTGATTGAGGAAAAAACATAAACATTCTTCCACAGAAATTATGAGATTACTTCGTGTTGTACCCTTGAAAAATTTATGCCTAAACGGATAAATTTGACTGATTGTCTATTTACTCAAACCAAAAAACTGTATCTGTTAATACATTTTTTTCGTTACCCTATGGCAACATAGCGCCTAACGCAAAATATCAAGCAACTATATCCTTTGTGGATAAGTATTTTCCGGGATCAGAGTCGGACAAGTTTGTATATTTTTAAATTTTTATACAAATAATTAATTATTTGTTACTTTAAGGCTGTGTTCAAGGTCAGTAAATGTAAAGTTTACAATTCAGCACGGAGTGAATCCACCGCTACCGCTAATATAACTCAGTGCTGTGCGGTATTTATTAGAACATTTGTTGTAAATATTGCTCATAACCGAGTTTTTCTAGTTTGGCTTGCTTGGCGATTACCGATTCGCATAGAGTTTGGCGATATTGTTGGACTTTTTCTAACAATTCTGGTTGTGCTGTTGCGAGTATTTGTACTGCTAAAAGCCCAGCATTTTTGGCATTACCGATCGCCACTGTAGCTACGGGAATACCAGCAGGCATTTGTACTATTGAATACAAAGAATCTAGTCCTTGCAGGTTCCGAGTGGCTACAGGAACACCGATGACAGGAAGGGGAGTTAAAGAGGCTACCATTCCGGGAAGATGAGCAGCACCACCCGCACCAGCAATAATTACCTTAATACCGCGTTGGTGTGCGAGTTTAGCATATTCCACCATGCGTTCTGGGGTACGATGAGCAGAAACGATCGCCACTTCATTTTCAACGCCAAATTCGTCACAAATTGCGATCGCGTCTTTCATAGTGGGCAAATCAGAATCGCTGCCCATGATAATACCAACTAAAGGAGCCATAGAATTTTGGATTTTGGATTTTGGATTTTGGATTCAATCTAGAATCAGATTTAGCTATATTCTCGCGAACGTGATGACTCAAGGAACACAAAGTGCCCTAGAAATTATCAATGCTAGAGTGCCTGGATACAAAGATTTGCAAATGCTGTTGGTTAATCAAGAGGGAATAATTGAGCAAATCTCGCCAATGAGTAAGGTTGGTGTAGGGACGCACAGCTGTGCGTCCCTACTAAATGTAGCAGGTGACTGGATTTCTCTGGGCGGCGTTGATTTGCAAATTAACGGTGCATTGGGATTGGCATTTCCTGATTTGAGAAGTGAAAATGCTTATCTTCTTGAGAAAATAACGCAATATTTGTGGGATGTAGGGGTAGATGGATTTTTACCGACACTTGTCACAACTTCGATAGAAAATATTCAGCGATCGCTGGCAGTTATTGCTAATTTTACTGAAAAAGAGAGGTCATGCGCCAAAATTCTCGGAGTACATCTAGAAGGGCCATTTTTGAATTTCCAAAAGCGTGGCGCACATCCAGCAGAGTACCTGTTACCCTTAACAATTGACGAGGTAAAGCGGGTTTTGGGAGATTATGCCCATGTTGTGAAAGTTATCACCTTAGCGCCAGAATTAGATCCCATCGGCGAAGTCATTCCATATTTGCGTTCTGTGGGGATTACCGTTAGTTTAGGACATTCCCAAGCAACAGCCGCCCAAGCAGAACGCGCCTTTGAACTAGGTGCAACGATGGTAACCCATGCTTTCAATGCTATGCCACCACTACATCATCGTGAACCTGGTTTATTAGGGGCAGCAATTACCCATCCGGATGTGATGTGTGGTTTTATTGCTGATGGAGAACATGTTTCGCCTACTATGTTGCAAATTTTACTGCGTGCCAGTGATGGAGAAAAGGGGCTGTTTCTAGTTAGCGATGCCCTTGCACCTCTGGGATTACCCGATGGGGTGTATCCTTGGGACAGTCGGCAAATTGAAGTCAAAAACGGCACTGCACGATTGCCAGATGGCACATTATCAGGAACGACTTTACCTTTATTGGTGGGAGTGCAGAATTTGGTCAAGTGGGGAATTTGTGATGTGGAAAGTGCGATTTTATTAGCTACCAATGCACCTAGACAAGCAATTGGTTTACCGGGAATTGTTCCAGTGCAAACTGCTAATTTATTACGCTGGCATTGGGATAAACAGACAAAAGAACTATCTTGGCAACGATTATAAAAATTTTCTGTTGGGGAGCGATCGCTTGGGCTGATGCTTGCAAACTATGTTACAGTAAATTTACGTAAATTTACAATAAAAACTCACTTTTGTTCACCGAAATAGCGATCGGTCTTGGGGTATAAATAATAGTATTTGAGGTTATCTGCCATTAGTGAGTTTCTCTTATAGCGATTCCCATTCATATGCGGTACAACATTATATAGTTTGTCAACACGCTCTACTGGATTGGCGCTCTAGCCCCAATAATTTTCGGTTAATAATAGAAAAAATGAATACCTGGCGTTGAAGACTACAGGGCAAATGCATGTGTGACTTGTTCTTAAGCCAATACAGAACTTACTCTCAAAGAAAAAAGCCACGCATCAGCTTAATTATGGAAAATATGCTGAGGCTTGACAGTACGAGACTAAAGTAAAATTTTAGTCTAGTACTTATACTGTGTATTATGTTTAAGTCTCTGTCGTTTGCCTTAATTGCAGTTACCGTTTTCACGGCATCCATTGATAACCCCAGCCCTACCTTGGCTGGAACATGTGCTTCTAACTGTGGTTCGCGCCCGATTCAGTTTACACCTGGACAACACATCCGGGTTGAAGTCGTAAATAGCACACCTAATTTGATTAAAATTCAAAAACCCTCTGGGACTGATGCAATATCTTTGAGTCCAGGACAGAAATTAAATTTAGAACAAATAGAGGGTACAGAGCCAAATACATCTCTGATATTTTGGAGCGAAACGGGTTTGTCACTACAAGCAATTGTCTCAAAACCCAACTTTGGTACATTGCGCCTGGAACTCCGTCCCACTTGGCGTCTCGAAAGCGATCGCTCTTTGTATATTATGGATGATGGTAGAATCAACGTGTTTTAGGAGTTTGCAGTTAATTTGGCACGTTGCATTGAGGCATCGGTTCTGGTAAAAGTTATTCAGGCGTAGGCGTAGCCCAACCCAGGCATCGCTATTATCAAAATGGAAACTCCTAATTTTTAATTGTGCCAGACCGACCTTTAACTGAATCCTCAAAACAAACCAGATCCTTACCCAATCAACGTTGGCAGATTTATCCACAACAAACTCAATTAGCTCAGAAGCTAGCGGTTGAGATAAATCTTTCACCCATCATCAGCCAATTATTAATTAATCGCGGTATCGAAACGCCAAAAGCAGCACAAGAATTTTTAAATCCAGAGTCTTTAGTTTTGCCTTCCCCCTTAGAAGAATTTCCAGATTTGGCCATTAGTATAGAGTTACTGGAAAATGCGATCGCCTCTCAAACAAAAATCGCTATTTGTGGTGACTACGATGCTGATGGCATGACTAGTACTGCTTTACTTTTGCGTAGCCTCCGCACTTTAGGCGCAAAAGTAGATTATGCTATTCCCAGTCGGATGCACGAAGGCTATGGTATTAATAAACGTATAGTTGAAGAATTTCACACTGAAGGTGTGGGGCTAATTCTCACTGTAGATAATGGCATCTCTGCATTTGAACCAATAGCTAGAGCTAGAGAACTTGGTCTTACAATTATTATCACCGACCACCACGACATCCCCCAAAAACTACCACCAGCGAATGCTATTCTCAACCCCAAACTGATAGCAGAATCATCTCCTTATCGGGGTGTTGCTGGTGTTGGTGTCGCCTATATTTTGGCAGTGTCTCTAGCACAACAGTTAGGAGAGACTAAAGGCTTAATTAGACCGATGTTAGCACTATTTACACTGGGGACGATCGCAGATTTAGCCCCCTTAACTGGCGTCAATCGCCGCTGGGTAAAACGCGGTTTACAACATTTACCTAAATCGGACTTAGCTGGAATCCAGGCGTTAATTCAGGTAGCTGGAGTGCAAGCGAGGGGAGAAGAGGGAGCAGGAGAGCAAGGGAGCAAGGGAGCAGAGGAGAAAATCCCCAATCCAAAATCCAAAATCCAAAATCCAAAATCGCTAAAGCCGGAAGATATCGGATTTCGCCTGGGGCCGCGAATTAATGCCATTGGCCGCATTGGTAATCCCCAGACTGTGATTGAACTGCTGACTACAGATGATATGGGGATGGCGCTGGAAAGAGCAATGCAGTGCGAACAAATAAATATCAGTCGTCAGGAGATGTGTGAGCAAATTGAACAAGAAGCGATCGCTGTTGTAGAGACGTTACATGTAACGTCTCTACAGCAAGACCGTGTATTAGTTGTTGTGCAACCCAACTGGCACCACGGTGTTATTGGTATCGTTGCCTCCCGCTTGGTGGAACGCTACGGCGTCCCTGTATTCATTGGTACTTATGAAGATGAGCAACACATACGCGGTTCAGCACGAGGAATTCCAGAGTTTGATGTGTTTGCAGCTTTGGAATATTGCCACGACTTACTAGGAAAATTTGGCGGACACAAAGCAGCCGGTGGATTTTCTCTTCCAGCAGAAAATTTACAGTTGTTGCGATCGCGTTTGGTTGAGTTTGCTAGTGGATGTCTTGAACCCCAACATCTCAAGCCTCTGCTGAAAATCGATGCCGAAGTCAACCTCAATCAAATCAATCAGCAGCTTTATCAACAGCTTAACGCTCTCCATCCTTGCGGTATCGACAATCCCGATCCCATCTTTTGGACACCTAATGTCCAAGTCGTTGAACAACAAATTGTTGGCAAGGGTCACATTAAACTGACAATTGCTCAAACTATTGATGGTCAACAGTATAAAATTAAAGCGATCGCCTGGCGTTGGCGCGATTACTTCCGCCTACCATCACGGCTGGATGTCGCTTATAAACTGCGAGAGAATCACTTTAACGGTAACACCACCATTGAGCTAGAGTTAGTAGGTGCGAGATTACCAATTCAGGTTCAACAATTTTTTGTTTCGCCGCCAACTTCTTCAAGCACCAGTTTTGAATACAACCAGAGACAGTATACTTGTGGTTTGTATAAAAATGGTTTGGCAGCAGAATTAAGAATTAAAAATCCTGAAGGCAAAGTCTTAGCTATGCAACCAGGACAGTTAAACGGTTTGCTTGGCACCAATCGTCAAGATGCCAAAGAAGTTGATATTTCTCAACCACAATACGACAGTATTATCCAGGCAGCCCTTCAAGCTTTATCAGTCGTAAGTGCTGAGTTATGAGTCCTGAGTTTTAAGTTCCAAAATTTTCTTTGACTCAGCACTCTACACTTGTTTTCACTCAATACTCAGCACTCAGGACTCAGCACTCTTAAAGGTTACCGTTGCGAAATGCCAGGACAAAGATTACCGCAGGCCCAGCAATCACGATTAGCGCCACGGACAGTAATTGAAAAATAACTTCCCAATTGATGCTGGTAAAAGCGTTAAATAAATCACCCACAGCGTCAAACATTTTTCCTTTTCTCCTGCTAATTGTTTAAAAAATTCAATAACTTAGTTGGGAAACCCGCGATCGATCATATCTGGCCGCGGGCTGTAGGATTTAATTTACTTAACAAAATTATAAGAAAAAACATAAAATATGAGGAATCGGGGATTAGGGATTGGGGACTGGGGACTAGGGAATAAGATTGAAAATACTATTTTCCAATCTCCAGTACCCAATACCTATAGCTTTTCTCAATTAGATAGAATACGGACGTTCGGTACTACAGCAGTGGTACTCTACAGCGACCCTACAGCGTTTTGCATCCAAACCAAAATCGCTATAATACCCAGTACCCAATCCCCATTCCCCATTCCCCATTCCCCAATCCAAAATGTCAACTTGGCAATGTATAAAACAATGTGGAGCCTGCTGTCATCTCGATCCAGCAGATCGTCCAGATTTGGATGAGTATCTCTCACCTCCAGAACTAGAACTTTACCTCAGCATGGTAGGTGAAGGAGGATGGTGCATTAATTTTGACCATACTACGCGAGAGTGCCGCATCTACGCGAATCGTCCGCGCTTCTGTCGCGTGGAGTCAGAAGTGTTTCAAGATATGTATGGAATTGAACCAGAAGAACTCAATGATTTTGCCATTGACTGCTGTCGTGAACAAATCGACGGGGTATATGGCGATCGCAGTTTAGAAATACTACGGTTTGATCGAGCTGTTGGCCTTTGACCGCAACGATTTTAGATTTTAGATTATTTCTGTTCATCTCCCGCCCCTCGTCGTAATCTGTTTCAATCCAAAATCCAAAATTTAAAATCTAAAATTGATTGGCTTTTTTCTGTGGAGTTGCAATTTATTACAAAAATCTGAGAAAATGATAGAAATATGAAAACAACCTAGCAACAAAACTATTGCCTGTGAAAGTAGACTCTGCACCTTTAGGCATTTCTGGCATATCTCCATCTGAGATCGAGCTAGAACTGAAAGACAGCAATGATTTTAACCTAACTCCTGCTCCCTGCCTGCCAGTTCAGCCTGTGGTTGCCGATAATCCTCGAAAGCAGGAATCATCACTAGTAGTTTTTGGTACAACTTTCATAACTATCTTTTTAGCAGAGATTGGAGATAAGACTCAGCTCTCAACGCTGTTAATGAGTGCAGAATCGCATTCACCGTGGGTAGTATTTATCGGTTCTGCGGCTGCACTCATAACCACCAGCTTATTAGGTGTACTTTTAGGTAGTTGGATAGCCAACCGACTCAGCCCAAAAACTGTGGAAAAATCAGCAGGCGTAATGTTGTTGTTGATTTCTCTAATGCTGTTTTGGGATGTATTTGTTGGTCATTAGTCATTTGTCATTGGTCATTTGTCATTTACCCCCTCATCTCCCTCATCTCCCTCATCTTCCTCATCTTCCCACTCCCCACTCCCCCTAAATAATATGGATTGGCATCTTCTTGGACTGAGCTTTATTACAGTTTTTTTATCAGAATTAGGTGACAAAAGTCAGCTAGCAGCGATCGCACTTTCAGGGCGTTGTCAATCTCCGCGTGCTGTATTTTTTGGCACAGCGTCAGCGCTAATATTGACAAGCCTTTTGGGAGCGTTAGCAGGGGGAGCAGTGTCAGAATTATTACCTACACGCTTGATGAAAGCGATCGCTGCTGTGGGATTTGCCATCCTCGCTGCACGTCTGCTGTTATTTAACAATGAAGCATCATCTGATTCAGAACAAACACCATAATTCAAGGTGAGTTCGACAGCAGCCAAGTCTTGCGATCGCAGTTGTTAAATTGGTTGACTAAATCAGAGTAGTTGCTGCATAATCAGAAAATTCCTGATTTAATGTTTCTGCATTGTTCAACAAGTTTATGTAACCAAACTGTTGCTTACATCCAGAACATTATGAAGTATACACAAAGACTAGCGATCCCAGAAGATAAAACTGCGATCGCGCCTTTATGGCAGGCTTTTGCTCAAGAGCGATCGCAATCCGATCCGGCAATAACTCTCAAAGCAAATTTTGATTTTGAGCGATACATAGAATATCAACTCGCCAAACTTCATACATACTGTTTTGTTTTAGAATTTGATGAGCAAATTGTCGGATTTATATCTATTTATATCTACGATGAAGCACCCCCGCCCGATATTGTCGTTGATATCGAGATTTTAGAAAATCCTTTTAAACCTCGTCGTGTGGGTGCAGTGCTGGGATTATATGTACAAGAACAACACCGGAAACCAGAAACGATTAAACTACTAATTGATGTTGCGATCGCTAAAGGTGAAGAACTAAAAATTAGTGATATCGATGTATTAGTTAGCATTGAGCAGACAGGAATTCAGGCTCTATTAACCAGGGCTGGATTTACCAAATCAGCAATTCAATACAGTAAACATTTTGAAATTTCCTATACAAATTTACCGAATTTACATACTCCTATTCTGAAGGAAGTAGAGATTTCCGCAGGTGCGATCCCCTTACGAGATCCGAAAAAGAATGTAGTAGTGAAAAATTCTCATGGAGAACTAGTATATCTCTATCCTGTGAAAAATGCAGCAGGAATAATTTATAAAAATTCTAGAGGTTTACCCATTTATCCTACACCAATTCGAGATCCACAAACAGAGGAATGGGTATTAGATGGCGAGGGGAAATTGATAGTTTGTCCAGCAATATTTGATGTAGATGGGGAAGTTTTAGAATATCAAGAAATTCCTCAATTTTGTCCGCCTACTTATGAGCTAATTGATGGTAAATTACAGTTAAAGCAGGATGAAAACGGTAATTATGTGTTTGCTGAAGTGGAAAAAGATGAAGCAGGAAAAGTAGTGCGATCGCCAGACGGTAAACCCATATTCAAACAAAGTTAAAAATCTAAAATAACTTCAAATTCAAAATAAATTGGAGCATATATATTATGGTTTCTACATTTGAAAATGTAAATTATACTGTTATTAGCGTGCCTATTTATAGTGCATTAAACAAATATGAGGAATTGAATAGTGTTCTGCATATTAATCAAGCCAACTTACTGCAATTAGAGCAAAAATTAAACCTTGCTGATGATGATTATCAAGTTGCTAAAAATCGTTTTGATGCTAGCGAAGCTAAAAAACAACTATTAACAGCAAATCTTGGTGTACTAACCAATAGAAAAATTTCATTAGATACTACATTTATTAATCAGCAAGCAGGAATTAAGGGGACAATTGATAGTATTCAGCTTAGTTTGAATGATGCGATCGCTAGGCTAAATGCTGAGACAGATTTTGCTAATAGAGATGCTATTGTCAAAGAAATCAATGGCTATTATGTACAAATTCAACAAGAACAGAATTTACTATCTCTCATTTATGGTGATTATCAGCAAGATGTAGCAATAGTTAGTTTAAAAATTAATCAGGTAACTACTGATTTACAAGAACTAGAAAATAGTATTATTCCTGCTCAAAAGCATGAGTTAGAGGCAAAAAATCAGTATTTAGTTGAAGTTTATAGTTCATTAGAAGCTATTAAACAAGCTGTAGCCAATTCCGAAAAAGATATCCAAGATTTTCTGACAGATAACTCTTATCTAGTAACCGAGGATCATTCAGGTAAATTTATCCAAGATACGATTGGTCAGCTTAATCAAAAAATTGCCACTCTTCAAACCGATTTAGCAACCTTAAAGAGCGATATTAACTCATCTGGTGTACAAATTGAAGCATTAGAAAAGCAAATTCATGAACAACAACAATATTCAGATGAACTGAAAAAATATTATCAAAATGTTGCACAAGAAGAACAAGAATTTCAGCAAGAACGGCAAATAATTGAAGTCACAGATGCAGATACAAATCTATCTGTTATTTCTGCTTTAGAAAACGATAGTATTCAAGGCTATGTAGATTTAAGTTCCCAGCTAGGGAATCAGTTAAAGGGATTAGCTGACATTTGGGTTGATAATTTACAAGATAATCATAGTCGAACAGTCAATGTCTGGAATTCTTCTCAAAATCACTCCCAAGCTTTTGATTCTTTGGCAATATATATTGCAGAAAATTTAGCTGATTCTCATGGAGCGTATTATCTCAATGAGTTGCAGTTAGATGAAAAAATCAAGATTCAAGAGTCAACCGTAAATCGGCGTGATGCCTTAGCAGAAAGTATAAATCATATTGAGGATAGTATTGCACTATATAAAAAGCAAATTGATGAAGTCAACAAATTATCTAATTCGCTGCAAAATCTCCAAGAACTGACTACATACGAAAGAGAATATGCTGATTTACAAAAATCTTATCGTGATTTACAGCAACAAGAGCAAATTTTAACCTCTGACTATTCTCAAAAACGAAGCATCCGTTTCCGAAAAGAGCAAGGATTATCAGAGATTCAAAAAGCATACAATGACAGGCTGGCTACGGCTACTTCTCGTAATGCAATTTTTAATCCAGCCACAAATAGTTACTATTTTTTAGTTGACAATGCGACTTGGACTGAAGCACAAGCAATAGCCCAATCATTAGGAGGTAATTTAGTTACTATTAATAATGCTGAAGAAGAAGCATGGATTAAAAATGCTTTTAGTAGTAAGCTAGCACCATATTACGTAGGTAGTGGTGGTGATAGCGGTTATAATGAAGTAAGACCATCTTTTTGGATTGGACTAACTGATAAAAACCAAGAAGATGTTTGGCAATGGGCTAGTGGTGAAGCAGTTACATACAATAATATAACAATACCTACATATTATGGTGAAGATTATTGGTATTGGCGCAATTATCAAGAACAAGCAGATTTTGCCAGTATAACTTTTTATGGTTGGGTATCTCAAACTGAAGGAGAATATCGAAACATAGATAGCGGCGATTCCGGTTATACAGCGTATGTTGATATCAGACAATCGGGTATTATTGAACTTAATTTTACATCAATTAATCAACAATTAATTAATGCTCAACAAGAATTAGCATCAGCTACTAATATTGAAAATGCAGCTTGGCAAGCTCTCCAAAATTTATTACCAAGTAAAATTCACCTTGATAATGCTATTAATCAGCTAACTCCTTTATTAATTAATGAGTTAACAGAGGAAGTAAGCCTACTCCCCCAAAGATACGAAATAAAATCCTCAGAATTACAAACTTATTTTCAAGAACGTTCTGCGATTCCTTGGCCTTACAATTCATCTGCAAGTGCAACCATCGCCTATCTCCAAAGCCTACGTCTAGAAATTGCTTACCTAGACATTGTAGAAGAAAAATCGCCTGCAACAATTACGGCATATTTACAAGAATATCAAGCCACTAGATATAGAGAAGAATTTTATTTAGAAGGTTTACAAGATAAATATTTCCCAGGTCTAAGTAACGCCCAAACTCTTGCAGAATTACAACAAAAGATTGTTGATGAAATCGGCAACTCTCAACAAGAAATTGAGCAACTTAAAGCTGATATCACTAAAAAACAAGCTGAAGCTGCTGCTGCTTTAACTCAAGCCGATGCATTTGAACACCAAGCTGCTATTAACTGGGATCTAAGCAAAAAACAAGGCGCTACTTGGACAGAACAAAGACAAGTTAAAGGTAAATCTGGTCGCACTCGTACAGAAACTATCACTCATGTCGATCATTACTGGATCATTTGGGATACTTACACTAAACAAGCCACAACTCTAAGACAACATGCTGAAAATCTGCTTAAGGGTGCAGAAACTGATACTACCCGACAAGATACTGTTACTAGCATTCTAGAGCAGTGGAATAAAGCCAATGAAGTCGCTGATGAAGCTGCTATCACCCAAGAAGGACTCTTGAATCTCCTCACCCAACTTGAAGCCGAGAGACAATCAAATATTGATAGAGAAGCCCAAATTATCGAATGGGAAGCTATTCTTCCTATCCTCAAAGAACAACTCCAACAAGCCATCACAGAAGCAGAAGTTAAGACTGGTGACGTTCAAAAAGAATGGACAGAATACAAAGATAGCGAACAAGATTATCAAACAGACTTGAATGATGTTCTCAAACGTCACGCCGAACTGCAAACCGAAGCGCAACAACTCCAACAGGAAATTGCAGAAGCGCAACGTTGGGTAACTCAACAAAACACCCACTTGGGCGACGAAATTAACCAAGCCGCAGCCCTACTTACCCAACTGCAAACCCAACGAGACACCATCACAGAACAACTCGCCACCGCCACAGGTGAGACTCAAACAAACCTACTCACCAAACAAGCAGTCCTCGATTACTCTATTAAACTCCTCACCCAAAAACAAACCGTCCTCACCGCCGAACAAGCGTCCCTCACCCAAAAACAAACTCTCCTGAATGAGCAAAAAAAACTCATTGAGACAGAAGATAAACTCTTCAAAGCTTATTTAGTCAGTCCTGGCGACACCGAGAACTTAGAAAATCTTCTCCTCGATACTCGTGCTGCACTCGCCCAAGCCCAAAAACTTGCAGATCAAGCCAAGGCTAGCAGTGAGGCCTTAAAAACCTTGATGGATGAGTTACAAGATACCCTGCAATTACAAAACGATAAATATCTCGCCGCCATCAAAGATAAACAAGAAATACTCCAAGAACTGATCGAAGCAACCGAACTCAAAGAAAATTACACTCTACAAGCAACTGTCAAACGCCAAGAACTTAACGAGAGTGAAACCAAATTAATCGATATTCTCAAACAAGCTAACGAAGCTGGTAGCCAAGAAGCCGCCAAACTTTTAGAAGTTGCTTTCAACAATAATTTTGCGACGGCTGCGGAAATTTACTACAAAGACTATCGGGATTTAGCTAACGATAAAGGTGGTAGTTGTGTCAAGGGAGTCGCCCGCCCAGAAGATTTGCAATTAGCCGATCGCTACTACAATGAAATGATGAAATATCGGCAATTGCAAGAGCAAGCCCAACAACAAGCCGATGATTTTGCCGCAGCCCGTCAAGCCATAGAAGCTCAAGTTAAACTACTAGAAGAACAACAGGCGATCGCTGCTGACGAATTAGCCAAAATCCAGCAAAGTATCGCGGAATCTGAAGCCGATATTCAGGCAAAACAACAACAGTTAGAAATTGCCGAATTCCGAATTAGTACGCTTTCCCAATTCCAAAATTGGACTCAACAAACCCTCACTCAACTCCTCTCCGTTGAACAATTGAACCTAGCCCAAGCCAAATTAGAACAGGAAATTGCCCTCAATCGTGAAGGTGCGATCGATGATGAGGTGAAAAATCGCTTGGAGAGGGAACGCCTAGATATTGAGCGCGATCGGCAAATAGCCCTCGTTACACTCGAACAACTCAACCAACTCAAAACCGAAGAAGCCCTTCAGCAAGCTATTAACGATTTGCGATTTGATTTAGGCTTAAATCCCATTGAAGATATTATCCGACTAGCAGAGTGGAAAGGGCAATTATCAGGATTATTAACTAACTTAACTAGCTTTCAAGAACAGCCGAATCTACCTGAAAATGTCAAAACTCTCTTAATTGAAACCTCGCAAGATATTCAACTTGCCATACAAGGAAAAGAAGCTGCCACTATTCAAGATAACCTGCTCACAAGTGCCAATAAATTAATTGAGCAGGTAAATTATCTCAATGCTTCTGTTGCTGAATTAGAAAAGGAAGAACAGCAATACATACTCTTGTTAACACAATCTGAAACAGATTTACAAGGGGCAACTAAAACACTTTACGACGAAATTGAAAAAGCTGGGGTTTTAGCAGACGAAAAAGAAATACTAACTGCTGAAAATCTAGAAATTTTATACAAAGTTGCCTATGCTCAAGAAGCTGGGCAAATTTCCCAAGAATTAGCTAAACAATCCCAACAGCTTTTAAATCAAATTCTTGAGAAACGCATCGAAACTAGGGCACAGAGAAAGAAGAATTATATTAATGATTTAGTTGGTACTGCGACTATGGTTCTGGCGATCGCAGGTGCAGCCTTAACTGGAGGAGCAACCCTTGGACTTTATTCGGCTACTTCTTCATTAGTTTCTCTGGGTAATGCTTTAACATTTGCTAGCAATATTTTGAGTGCTGCTCAATCTGCTTACAATGGTGACTGGGCAAAAGCTATTTATAGCATTGCCATGACTGTTGTAGATTATAAAATCACCGATCTCGATAGTCAACTTAAAGGAGCAGAACAATCTCTAAAAGTTGCCAAAGACGCTAAAGATTTAACAAAAATTGCTGATGCTACTAAGATTCTCGATGACTTAAAAAATGTCCTTCAGCCAACGCTGAATAATCTCAAAACTTTTAAAACAGTTGCGACAACTACCTACAATACCCATCGGGCTTTAGAATCTGGAGACAATGTATTAGCTATACTTTCTGTTTTTAAGGGTGTGGCAGATGTCGCAGCGATTGGAGTTAATATAGATAAGACTACAGATTTCTCCAATCTGGAAAAAGTCTTAATTACCGCCGGGCAAGTTTCAGTCACGGCTCATGAAGGAATTAAATTAATTGAAGATGGTAAATTACTAGAAGCTTTTGAAAAGTTACGTGGAGTTACATCCACAATCAGCGGTAATTTCGCCTCAGAATTAGTGGATAAAGATATTAGTGATGGTCTTTTTACATTGAAAGTTGCTTTAACAGTGGGAGAAGTTTCTGTAGATGTTCATAAAACAATTAAAGCAATTGAAGATAATCAGTGGAAAGACGCCTTAAAGTCTCTTCAAAAAATAGGTAAGACGGTTGATAAGAATTTTGATAAGGATTCATCTACCAACACTCAGTCTGGTGGTGATTCATCAGGTGAACCGAGCAATGATAGTTCTTTAAGTAAGCTAGATGTATTGGTGAAAAAATTTGAAGAATATAAAGAAAAGGTAGAGCAATACTTAAAGGATAAGTTTGACCTGGATTATGAAAAAATCGAAAAACTTGCAGATACAGCTAACGTGCTGAAGGATATTTTTCAAGATGACAATTCCAAAGCTTGGTTATCTGGGATCAAAGATATCCTGACAATTTGGGAAGGAAAACTCAAATCAGTAATTAATGAAAATGACACAGATAAAACTTTTGATGTCATCAAAAATCTAGCTGAAACAGCTAATCTTTTATATGCAGCTAATGAGAAAGGAAAAGTTAATGATTGGGTATCTGCCATTCAAAACAGTGTAAAAGTATGGCAAGGTGTAGCTTACGATAGCTTATACAAACCCGAAGTTGCTAAATTAGCCAAAGATTTAAAGATCAACCCAGCAGATATTAAAGTAGAAGCAGATGGAAGTATCTACTTCTCTGGTGGTAATGATTTGAAAATATTAATTGGCTTTGAAGCTTTCCGCTTAAAAGCTGATGAAATTGAAAAACTATTTTTATCTGAACAAGCTGGAGCCTTAGATGCTTTACCAGATAACTTAAAAGCACAAGTCGTCAATTATTGGCTGCAAAAATATCCATCAGAAGATGCATGGATTAAAGCACATCCGATTTTAGTTGCTGATAACAGTGGTAACTTACCAATTGAGGCATTAAATTCTCAAATTAAAATATTACAAACCGTCTATTATCAAGTACCACAAGGTAAACTTACCTTTGATGTCGAAGGACAAGAAGGTGGAAAATATCATTCTCGCAAACCTCATTGGCCAGGAGGTGTATCAGGGGTCACCATCGGACGTGGTTATGATTTAGGACAGCAGACAAAAGAACAGATTATCCAAGATTTAAAAGCGGCTGGTTTATCAGAGGCTGACGCTAAAACTTACGCAGAATTACAAGGACTTAAAGGAGAAGACGCTCGGAAAAAACTTGATGAATTAAAAGATAAGCTTTTGGAAATTACACCAGAACAACAGCAGAAGCTTTTTGATATAACTTGGACAAAACAATATAAAGAGGTTCAAAGAATTTCTAATAACCCAGATATAGTAAAAGCTTATGGACAAGTAGATTTTACCAAATTAGATCCAGCAATTCGAGATTTAGCTGTCGATTTGAAGTATCGGGGAGATTACAATTCAGCAACTCGAACTAAAGTCCAGGAATTAATGTCCAAGAATGATTTACAGGGATTACTTAAATTAATGTCTGATAAAGATTTTTGGCAAAACAATAAAATTAAAGGTTCGGATGGCAAAGAATATAATATAAATGTGCCAGAAGATAGATTCAAACAACGAATCAAATTTTTGGAAAAAGCTGTATCTAGTCAAAAAGGTGCAGAAAAATCTAAACAATCACTTAATTATAATATTGGTGATGTTGATCCTTTGACGGGTATAGGAGAGCGAGAAGTTCTTACGGGTTATACTAATGCAGATTTATTTATTTTAGGTAATAGCAAAACTAGCTTTTATGGTCAAAATAAAAGCGATTATGCACTAATTCAAAATTTCGATCCAAGCATTGATATAGTTCAACTTCATGGCAATCGAGATAATTATGTTTTGGATGCGATTCTAGATCAAGAAATTTCAGGATTAGGAATTTACTTGAAGATTGGAGCGCAACATGAATTAATTGGAGTTCTGCAAGAAGTAGGGATAACTGATTTTGATTTAAATTTACAAACAATTTATCTTGCTTAGGGATTTACAAATAAAAAAACACTCAAATTTTCTTGTGGGGATGGGCATCTCGCCCGCCCGTCAGCAAGGGCAAACAAAATGCCAACCCCATAAGAAATAGTTGGATATTTTTTATTTGGAAGTTCTAAGATAAGCGATCGCTTTGCCTCGCGATCACCGTATCCCTTAGAGAATCTAATTCAACCGGACACGATATCACAAAGGTTCCCAACCAGTTCCTTTGTAGCCGTATTGAAAAATTTCTGGGTGTAAAATTTCTGCCAAAATTTCTAGAGAGTCTACCAATCGCGGTCCTGGACGATTGAAGTAAGAATTACCATCAGTGATGTAGACTCTACCAGCTTGGGTGGCGTGGAGTTTTTCCCATTCAGGAAGTTGAGTTAACAGTTGGGCTTCTTGGCGGGTGCGATTTAAATCAAAGCCACAAGGCATAAAAACAATTACATCTGGATTACTAGCTATTAGTGTTTCCCACGGTAAGTGGGGAGAAGGCTGACCTGCGACACTAAACAGGGATTGCCCTCCTGCCAAGTTGACTAATTCCGGAATCCAATTCGCCGCTACCATCAAAGGATCAGTCCATTCGATGCAGGTGACGGTGGGCAGTTCATTTAAACCAAGTCCTTGGATTTTTTGCTGACAAATTTTGATGCGAGCCTCTAAATTTTCTATGACTTTTACTGAGTCTACGCCAAAGGTGTTGCCTACTCGCTCAATATCAGCGCAAATATCTTCGAGAATGTTGGGTTGTAAAGAAATAATCTGGGGTTGGCTGTGAACAAGTGTAGCAACTGCTTTTTCGACTTCATGGAAGCTGACAGCACAAACATCACACTGGTCTTGAGTCAGAATGTGGGTAGGTTGCAACTGCTCTAAAACATCTGTTTTGATTTGATAGATACTGAGAGCAGATTGTAATAAATTGTTGACTTCATCGTGAATTTGGCTGCTGGAAGCATTAGAGTTGAGGCGTGCTTGGGTACAAATGGGGCGATTTTGGATTTCTGGGGGGTAATCACATTCGTGCGATCGCCCTACAATAGCGTTAACCAGTCCTAATGTCGCTAAAATCTCTGTCCCACCGGGAATTAGGGAAACAATTCTCACATTACTATCTATCATCGCTCTACCTTTGCAACAGCTACCATTAATTTAATTCTGGCAAAATTCAAGTCATTAAATATCTTTCTCTAGGGGAATTCAAGGGTATTCTGGTAGTCACCAAAAGGACAAGGGCACAAGGAGATAGGGAGACTTTGGGGTTACCTCATAAATAAATTCAGGGGCTTGAAACCCTCTATAACATGGGATTTTTTCTTTTTCCCCTTCTAACTCTCCCCCTCACCTTGTCCTCTTCAGTCAGGACTAACCAAGAATTAGAACCTGAGCAGCGGTATCCCTTGGTATGAAGGTAGCAATTATGGTAATTAAGTGATGTAATGATTACATTGGCTGTGCTAGACAACTTTTAAAAATACTATACTACTTGATAGTTAAGTCACTAACCCAGGGCTTTAAGCCGTGGGCTTGTAAGAGTTAAAAGCCAATTAATTGAAGCAAGTTAAAAAAGTGTCTAGCCTGTAAAGTAAATGTAATCTGAATTATCTAAAGAGTGGCATCTAAAAGTATGTAGACGACACCTCCCTCATTGTCTACCTCTACGGCGATCAGTATCGGAGAGTTTTATGATTCCTTGAGGCAAAAATGACTGGTATGAACTTACAGAACTGATTGGCAAATTCTAGTTTGGAACTCGTCATTCCAAAATCAGAAAATTTTATTAAAACAAATATAGTTTCCGGTTATGAAAAACCCTATGAAGTAATTGTAGTTATACAAAGACGGTTCTATTTTTCCCGTAGAACTACGAAGCAAAATTATCTCTTCTTGAGGACAACTCATGCAGGTGGTCGCGGCTAGAAGTATCACAGAGTATAATCAAGCCCAAGAGGGTTTACAAATCAGAGAAGATAGTCGGCGAAAACAAAGCCAGACCTTGGTGCAATTGGCAAGAAGCAAGACATTTCAGCAAGGTAATCTCAATGCGTCCGTCAGGGAAATCACAGAAACTGCTGCTCGGACACTCTTAGTTGAGCGAGTCGGGGTATGGTTATATAATGAAGAACGTTCAAAAATGGAATGCATCGATTTATACGATGTCAATACCAAGGAGCATAGCTTTGGGAGCTCCCTTTTAAAAACAAATTATCCTGCTTATTTTCAGGCTTTAGAACAGGAACGTAGCATTGCCGTAGATGATGCTAGAAACGATATCAGAACTCAAGAATTATCAGAGTCTTATCTTTCTACTTTTGGCATCACATCCCTCCTGGATGCACCAATTTGGCTAGAGGGGCATTTGGTAGGCGTAGTCTGCCACGAACACATAGGCCAAGGTCGCCAATGGACTTTGGAGGAAGAAACTTTTGCTGGCTCAATTGCAGATTTTGTGACTTTGGCTATAGAAGCAAGCCAGCGAAATACCGCACAGGAAGCACTGCGACAGAGTGAGGCGCAATTTCGGGCGATTTTTGAGTGTTCTTCTATCGGCATTGCACTTATAGATATGAAAGCCCAGATAGTCGATACTAATGTGGCACTGTGCGAGATTTTAGGATATAGCCGAGAAGAGTTATACGGCAAACGCTTTACAAATTACCTTTGCAGACAAAAAGGCGATTTAGAGATTTACAAACAATTGGTGTCAGGAATTGGCACGGATTTAGGGAAAACTTCAAGGGTGGAAGTTAAAGGACAACCTGCGGATAGACATCGGATTGAGATGGAAAGATGCTGCCTGCATCAAAATGGTAGCTTAGTTTGGACTCATATCTCTGTTTCTGTCATTCCAGGCAGCAATGGTCAACCTGAGTTTTTTCTAGCGATGATTGAGGATATTACTGAACGCAAGCAAACAGAACTGAAACTACGTGCTTCTCAAGAAGCAGCCGAAGCAGCCAGTCGAGCAAAAAGTGAATTTTTAGCAACCATGAGCCACGAACTGCGGACGCCTCTGAATGCAATTATGGGTTTATCGCAATTGTTACAAGAAGAAATAGTTGGCTCTCTCAATGAAAAACAGAAGGAATATATCGATTGTATATACGGTAGTGGTGAACAGTTACTGGCAGTGATTAACGATATCTTGGATTTATCTAAGGTGGAAGCAGGCAAAGAAGAATTGTTGCTTTTACCTTTGCCAGTGTCAGAGATATGTAATTATGCCATATCGACAGTGCGCGATCGCGCTTTAGAAAAGGGATTGGGACTCACATGTGAAATTGATCCCGAAGCAGATACTTGCATTGCTGATGAACGACGCATCAAACAAATGCTACTTAACCTGCTCACTAATGCTGTTAAATTCACCCCAGCTGGTGAGGTATCGGTAGTAGTAAAAAAATTACCCCAAGGGATGAAATTTATAGTTTCAGATACTGGAATTGGTATTGACTCAAGTCAGTTTGAATTTCTATTTGAACCATTTAAACAGCTTGACAGTAAGTTAAATCGCCAGTATGAAGGCACTGGTTTGGGTTTAGCTTTGACACGCAAATTAGCGCGTTTGCACGGTGGAGATGTGACCGTTAAATCAACTTTGGGAGAAGGTAGCGAGTTTACTTTGTTTCTACCAAATCGGTCGCATCTGGAAGATGAGGGAGAAAATTTTACTTTGTCTGCATCATCTTCCCTGTCCATTCCTCAAAATCAAACGATTTTGTTTGTGGAAGACGAGCAAAATACTGGCATTGTGCTGCAAGATTATCTCCAGACAATTGGCTACCGAGTCAAGTGGATTAATAGCGGCAATGATTTTTTGAAGCAGGTGCAAAGCCTAAAGCCAGATTTAATTTTGTTGGATGTTCAGTTAGTAGGTGATGTTAGTGGCTGGGATTTACTAAATATTCTTAGACAAGAGCCTTCTTTAGAAGATTTGCAGGTGGTAATGATGGGCTTTAATGAACTTTCAGAAGAGAAAATTTCTATTCTGGAAGCTGGTGCTAACGACTATATCCTCAAACCAATTCGGATATTTGAATTAGAGTCAATGTTAATGCGATATTTGAATGAAATTGATTTTGAGATGAGCGAAACACCAATTTAGCCGCTAGGCGATTTCATTTAGGAAAATTTTTTAATCATTTTTACATGACAAATACCAGCTTCTTCAAATGTTTCGCCTTCTTCTACAAAGTCCAATTTTTGGTATAAACCTTTGACATACTCTTGAGAATGAATTACAACTTTTCGAATATTTTTTCTAGCTAGAAACGAGAGTGCATTTTCCATGATTTTCTTACCAATACCTTGCCCTCTGACTGTAGACAAAACAGCAAGTCTTTCTATCTTGGCAGTTTTATCATCTAAATATCTAATTCTGGTAGTACCCACAACTTTCCCATCTAAATAAGCTATTAAATGGTCAGAGATTTCATCTTTGCCATCAAACTCTAAAGCGGGATCTACCCCTTGTTCATCTTGAAAAACAGATTTTCTAATTGCGGCGATCGCTGGAAATTCTTCAGGTATTTTAGCAATTTTTATGACTAAATTACTCATCAAACTTTCTCTGGTCTTAATATATCAAAAAAGGTGGGAAAAACCCCACCTAATTCTATACCTTAATCAACTCCGTCAATTGGTGCAAAACCTTGACGCTGAATATTTTCTGTGATTGCCCGTGGTTCCAGGAATTGCAGTAGATAATCAGGGCCTCCGGCTTTAGAACCTACTCCCGAAAGCTTGAATCCACCAAAGGGTTGCCGTGCAACTATAGCACCTGTGATAGTGCGGTTGATGTACAAATTCCCGACTTCAAATTCTGTTTGTGCCTGCTGAATGTGGGAAGGGGTTCGAGAATAAAGTCCTCCAGTCAAGGCGTAGTTAGTCCCGTTAGCGACTCCTAAAGCTTCCTGGAAATCTTTCACGCGAATTACCGCCAGCACAGGCCCAAAAATTTCTTGCTGGGAAATTACCGCATTTGGCGATACCTCACTAAAAATCACAGGGCCGATAAAATATCCGTGTTCCGGTGCTGGTAACTCCAAGGCTAGTTGTGATTCTGCCTTACCCTTCTCAATATACTCGCGGATGCGATCGCGGGCATTGGCATCAATTACCGGCCCCACTTGGGTACTAGGTAACTCTGCTTCCCCAATGTTCAGAGATTTAGTCGCTTCCACCAACCGCTGCACAAAGGCATCATAAATCGGTTGCAGCACAATCACCCGCGAACAAGCAGAACATTTTTGTCCGCTGTAACCAAATGCTGACTGCACTACCCCAACAACTGCTTGGTCTAAATCAGCACTTTCATCGACAATAATTGCATTTTTACCGCCCATTTCCGCAATTACTCGCTTCATATGCTTTTGTCCAGGTTTGAGGGTTGCTGCATCTGCGTAAATTCTACACCCTACTTCCTGAGAACCAGTAAAAGCAATTACATGAGTATCTGGATGATTTACCAAATAAGCGCCGACTTGGGAACCCTTACCAGGTACGTATTGAAATACACCTTTAGGAAAACCAGCATCGATCAAGATTTCTGTGAGTTTTGCGGTAATTACAGAAGATGTTTCCGCAGGTTTAAGGAGAGTACAATTGCCGGAAACTAAAGCTGCAACAGTCATTCCACAAGCGATCGCCAGCGGAAAATTCCAAGGAGAAATCACCACAGCAATTCCTCGTGGCTGGTAAATATAACGATTAGTCTCACCGGGTATGTCGTAAATCACACCTTTATCTAACCGTTCCATTTCATCAGCGTAGTAGCGACAAAAATCTATCGCCTCAGAAACCTCTCCATCAGCTTCCTTAACGGGTTTTCCAACTTCCAAAACCATCCAAGCGGAAAGTTCAGCGCGGCGTTCTTCCATCAAATCAGCCGCTTTTCGCAAAATCCTAGCGCGTTCCCCAACTGGTGTTTTGCGCCACCCAGGAAACGCCGCCTTCGCAGCTTGCATCGCCTGTTCGGCTTGTTCAACACTAATTAATCCGACTTTCCCAACTACCTCGCTGAAATTAGAAGGATTGAGAGAATCAACAAATTGCGGCGTGTTAACATACTCCCCGTTAATCAACGGTAAATAAGTTCTACCCAACTGTTGACGAACCCTTTGGAAAGCTTCTGTCGCCTTTCTTCTCCCCTCCTCCTGGGCATAATCCGTATCCGGCGCACCGAAGAAAGAAGAGGACGTGGGGATGGGAGGACGCTCTGACGCGGGGAAATTTTCAGTCTCTGCGTTTTTGACAGATGGCGCTGCTAAGAGTTCCTCAATCGGACGATTTTCGAGATTTTGTCGCAAGAAAGAACTATTAGCGGTATTTTCCAACAATCGCCGAATCAAATATGCCATTCCAGGCAATAATTCACCGTAAGGGCAGTAAACTCTAACCCGATAACCCCTATCAACCAAAGCCTTGGCGACTTTATCACCCATACCGTAGAGGACTTGCAATTCAAAGCGACGGCGGGGGACATTTAAGCTTTCGGCTATAGCAATGGCACGAGCGTGCGATCGCACATTATGGCTACCAATGGCAGAATAAACATATTGATGATTTTCTAGCAATAACTGAGTGATAGTTTCAAAGTTAGCATCAGTTGCCGCTTTATCATTGTAAACTGGCTGTGACCAGTGCTTCTGTGCTGCTTTAATAGTTTCTTGATCCCAATATGCGCCTTTCACCAAACGGATTGTTAGGGGATAACCGCGCTGTTTTAACCAAGAAATCACGTTTTTAACATCTTCCTCGCTATCACGCAAATATGCTTGGATTGTCATGCCAATGTCTGTGCGTTGCCGAAACTCTTCTTCCAGTAAAAGTTTTTTCAAGATATTCAGAGTTATGTCCTTATAGGCATACTGTTCCATATCAAAATGCACAGCTGCGCCTAATTCTTTGGCACGACGTAAGAGAATACGAATGCGATCGCTAACTCGTTCTTCACTACCTTTAGCATCTAATGGGTCAAATTGCGAATAAAACGCCGTTAACTTAACAGAAACCTGGACTTTTGGTAGGGATTCGCCATCTGCCTCATCAATCGCCGGTATGACTGTCCAATTCTTCGATGCTTCCACCAATTGTTGCATTAATTCTAGATAGCGTTCTAGATAAGATTGCGCTTCAGCTTCAGTAATTACCGCTTCACCAAGTAAATCAATGGTGAAAGCCATTTTTTCTTTTCGCAGGCGTTCAACTGTTTTGATGACTTGTTTAATATTTTCCCCAGAAATATATTTATGAGCAAGAGTTTCAACCGCTGTACCAACGGTTGTGGCAGCAACTTGTCCTGGTACAGAATCGGGGTTAGCAAAGTTTAGCATTCCCTTCAAAGCTGAGGGTAATTCTACAGACTCATCCCCTAAATATTCTTGTAAATGAGAGGCAATTTCTGATTTACTATGCAAAGCAGGTAGTGTATCTATAAACCGAAATAATTGCACCCGCAACCCAGGATTACTCATTGCCCAAGCTAGTAATTTATCATCCCAACGCATTTGATCTCGCAGGGAAGCAAAAAACGAACGATTTTCTTGGGTAGCTGCTAGAAGTTGTTTAGCAATTTCTTGGGTTTTAGCTTCGTAGGTGCTTGTTTGTACTTGTAATACCACTGATAATAAACTCCTTAATCAAGGCAAGGCTTTTTGTACAAAACCTGTGTCTTCTATTTTGACGCTTTAATTTTAGCTGTCACTATATTGGGGAGTGGGGAGTGGGGAGGTGGGGAGGTGGGGGAGATGAGGGAGGTGGGGGAGATGAGGGAGATGAGGGAGATGAGGGAGATGGGGACAAGGAGAAAACTTGCAGTAAGTCTTTGCCTTTGTCCCTCTATCTTCTTCCTTCCCCGCGTCCCCGCGTCTTTGCGTCCCCTTCCCATACCCTATTCAACCACTGACAAGTGTTATCCTTTTGTTGATATATTTTTAACTTGATCGGACAGATGTTGCAGCACAAGACTTTAGCTCAGTCATACTAGGAGTGGGGATACTAACGCTATGTCTACAGAAAACCTCACGCGTATCTTATTTTCTAATTGGCAACGCACACTGCAACCTTTTGGCGTTGACGAAGTAGCGGCTGATAAAGCCTTTAGTCACTTGGTTGCAGCTTACTCTACCAGCGATCGCTACTACCATACACTCAAACACATTCATCATGTCCTCAGCACAATTGAGATTTTACATGGCTACACAAACAACCTACCTGCTGTTCTACTTGGTGGCTGGTTTCACGATGTAGTTTATGACACTAAGGCTCAAGATAATGAAGAAAAAAGTGCAGACTATGCTTTTGAGTTGCTGAGTCATTTGGGCATTCCAGAAAGTACTGTAGCTACCGTCAGCCGCTTAATTCTGAACACTAAAAACCACCAAGCTGCCGCAGATGATTGTGATAGCCAAGTCCTAATTGATGCAGATTTAGCAATTTTGGCTACTAACTCAGTTGACTATCCAGAATACTCTGATGCCATTCGCCAGGAATATGCCTGGGTGTCAGAAGCAGAATATATCGCAGCCCGTCGGCAGTTTTTACAAGGATTTTTACAGCGGCCAGGTATCTACTTTACACCTTTAATGTTGGAATTTGCTGAACCATCTGCCCGCAATAATATTAAGAAAGAAATTGAGTCTTTAAGTTAAATCTTAAATATTTATAAAGTAAAAATAAAATTATTGTAGGGGAGCCAGTGCGTTGGACGGCTTTCCCGGCTTGTACTCCTTCGGAGAACCCGTAGGGTAGCAACTGGCGTTGTGTTAGGCGCATATTTTGAGATTAATGATCGCGAGAAATATGAACTGCGCCTAACGCACCATCTTGTATTGCGTGCGTTACCGCTTTAGCGTAACCACCCTACTTAAGATTTACTTTATAAATTGTCTCTCATAAAATTGGGGTAAAGGTATAAAAGTATGAAATAAATTCAAGGAGAAAAAAATTAAATATTAATGATTAAGGATATTAAGCGATGCGGGCAATCAACTAATATTTGACTCCCCTAGCGGGGAGTTTTTAATACCAGGTGAAAGTAAATAAAAGCCCTCTGATGAAACAGACGGCTTTTGGCAGATATGGTTAGCTAAGGGGACAAAAACAATAGAACTAATGCAAACACTTGGTAATTTGATGTGGATGCAATAGCTTGCTATGTAACTAAATAGTATCAGATGACTATCAGATAGGATACTCATATGCATCATATGTGCAACAGGTTAACTAAATTGGTGTCAACTTCAGCAAAACCCTTTAAAAATCCCATAAGGTTGCAATACTGCTCGGTTAAGGCTAAAAAATAAAGATTCTGTAGGTTGGGTTGAGGAACGTAGCAAGATCCCGCAGGGTAACCCAACATTTTGCGGGATTTGTTGGGTAACGCATTGCCTCAACCCAACCTAGGAATATTCACAAAGCGTGCAGTATTGAGTCCTAGACTCCTATTTGATTGCCTGAAAAACTCGCCCTCACCTCCAACAGGCTGATTCACTATTCCCTGACGGGAGCAAATAAGTTCAAAATCAAAGCCGATCACCATAGCACTGATCCAAGGGCTTCTTTATACTTACTTTATAAAAATTTCATGAAATATTATTATTTTTGACAGAAGTATTTTATATGTTGAGTAATTTGTACTATAAGATAATACCTAAGCAATTTCATTGATTGCCTAAGTATATTAGCAAAAGTAGCAAAATCCTTAAAACTCATTATGCGAATACACAAGACTTTTGCCTAAAATATTTATTTATATATGTAATTTAATATAATGAGATTGTACTGTAATAATTACTATTTATATTTGAAGTAAAAATATACATGATTTTCAATTTATGGCTGAACTTGAAAGTAGATTTGGCGGTTATTTAGCATGAAATAATTGTAGTAATCTATCAGACTTCTTAGAGTAACATTGGAAGCAAAATGTATGCTAAGAAGTCTTTATTTTGAATAGAGAAAAATAAAATTTTATACCCCCCTTTACTAAGGGTTTAATAGGATTGAAAACTGTATGAAAAAAAAATTATCAGTGAATCTTTTGACTTCAGCATCTTTGTTTCGTTTTTTAATTGTCATCCTATTAGTAATAGGTGTGTGTTTTCGTTTCGTTAATCTGGAGAAAAAATTGTATTGGGGTGATGAAGTTTTCACATCATTACGCATATCTGGATATACACGCGTAGAACTTGATAAAAAGTTACTTGATGGTGATTTAGTCAGTGTAGAAGATTTGCATCAATACCAGTATCCTAATCGTCAAAAAACCACAGCTGATGTAATTAAAGGCATAGTCTTAGAAGACTCGCAGATTTTGCCGCTACACGTCTTGATGACCCGATTTTGGTTACAGTGTTTTGGCAATTCTGTAGCAGTAGCGAGAAGTTTTTCAGCGTTTGTTAGTCTGTTTACCTTTCCTTGTATTTATTGGTTATGCAAAGAATTATTTGAGTCTTCACGAATAGGGTGGATGGCGATGGGGTTGGTAGCTATTTCACCCGTCCACGTCATATACGCACAAGAAGCACGAGCATACAGTTTATGGATAGTAGCCATTTTAATATCGAGCGCAGCACTACTACGAGCCATGCGCCTGAAAACAAAGATTAGTTGGTGCATTTATGCAGCAACATTACCACTAGCGTTTTATAGTCATATACTTTTTTGCTTTGTTGCTCTTGGACAGGTAATTTATGTAGTTGCAATCGAACGTTTCCGATTGAGCAAAACGTTGATTTCTTTCTCGGTTTCATTCTTTGCAGGGGCGATTACTTTTGCACCCTGGTTTTGGATTATTTATACCCATCCTCAGCCAGAAGCAGTAACTTGGGCAAATGTTAAACAAACATTCTTGACCTCAGCTATCAGGTGGTCTGGGATTATTAGTCGTTCCTTTCTTGATTTAGGGGTTAGTCCTAGCGATCCAAAAGCAGTTCAGATCGCTTTAATGCCTTTAATTTTAATTATTTTAATTCTAATAGTCTACTCAATTTATTTTCTCTGTCGAAGAAGTTCTAAAAAAGTTTGGTTATTTGTCTTAACCTTGATTGGGTCTGTAGGGTTTCCCCTCGCGGTGGCGGATTTTGTCTTTCATAAGGGATACGGTACCACTCGATATACCCTTCCCTGCGTTTTAGGTATCCAGTTAGCTTGTGCTTACCTATTTACTACTAAAATCACATCTATTTATCTTAAAAATTGGCAAAAAAAGCTGTGGTCACTTGTATTATTCATGGTAGTGGTCACCGGAATATTATCTTGTACTATCAGTTCTCAAGCCATTATATGGTGGAACAAAAATCCTGAAAGATTCCAAGATTATCTGAAAACTGCTAACTTTGTCGATCAAACTGAGAAACCACTTATAATCAACGACGATAGCATAGCTCCATTAATACTTGGTCATTTGGTCGATCCAAAACTGACATTTCAACTTGTAGCTCCAAATGAGTTACCAAAGGTTACTAGTGGATTTAGTGACGTATTCTTGTTCAAGCCTTCTGAGTTTTTAAAAGCTGGAATTGAGAAAATTTATAACTCAAAGTTACAACAGATAAACACATCACTCTGGAAAATAACAAAATCCACCGAAACGTAAGAGTAGTTGAACATCTAGCGGTTGAGAGGCTCAAAGGTGAAACCTACAGTAGACTTAGGTTAAAAATTAATATCAATTGGCCTCATAAGTGGCACAATTAGAGCAAAAATATACTTTAATTAAATCCATGATTTAAGTATATACCTCTATGATCTCAGCTTATGTCATCGCCCCTTGATCGTCCGCTAAAAATTGAAATCAGACTTCCGTCTTCCCATCCTCAGTTATTAGAAGGACTTGAGATATGGCTAGGTTTGGGTTTGATATCCGATTCCCAAGTTAGACAGCTATGCCGAGAATTTCTCGTTTGTACGGTGGTGTTACAACCCCAGGTTGAAGCTGAACCTAAGGTAATATTTACAACTTCAGATCCAGTAGAACAGTTGCCTGTAGGAGCTTTACAAGCTACTAGCCGTAGACAACCGCCAGAAACACCAACTCAACCCAACTTTATCAGTACAATGTTGCAGTCACTAGGGGCAGAATTGAGTGTCCGTTGGCTGCTTTTTCTAGGGGTATTTTTGGTAGTGGTGTCCTCTGGGGTACTGGCTGCTAGTCAATGGGAGAAATTTCCTGCTTCTGGACAGTATGGAGTTTTATTTGCTTATACTTTGAGTTTTTGGGGGTTAAGCTTTTGGGCGACTAGGCAAAACAACTTGAGATTGACAGCTCAGACATTACTGATCGTCACTCTTTTGTTAGTGCCAGTGAACTTTTGGGCTATGGATAGCTTTGGGTTATGGCAAAATCCTTTGAATTGGATTGTCGCTGCGATCGCCTGTCCTACCCTAACTGCTATTACTGTTTTAATCTCCAAAAATCGGACTATTTTTCCTAATTTATATACCGCTAAATTACCTATAGTAAATATTCTAGGGCTGAGTTATCTGCATTGGGGTTGGCAATTAAGGGGATTTCCCTTAATTGCCGTTTATCTGGCAATGATAGCTACAACCATCATTACCGTTGTCGATAATCGCTACCCACAGGTGGAAAATCCAGGCGATCGCCACAATTTAAGTATTAGTTTACTTGCTACAGTAATTATTTATGCTTTAATCATCCTGCTAGTGCGGGCAATTTTTGTTGCTGGCGTAAATGTCACCCAACTAGGCTTAGCCATTGGCATTTGCGGCTGGTTGGTGACTTGGTTAGCACAGCAGGGAAGGGAGAGGGCAGGGGGCAGGGGGCAGGGGGCAGGGGGAGATGAGGAAGCAACAGTAATATCCCCCTTATCTCCCTCATCCCCCCTACTCTGGGAAAGACTTGGTGCGATTTTACTCTTGCTGGGTTGGCTGGTTTCAGTAATTAATTATCCCTGGCAAGCTATAGCTGTGAGTGGTTTGGGTTTGTGGTTTTTAGCAAATCGCTTGGGGCGGTACGGGTTAAAGGTTGATTTCACAGCAGTTTTCGTCATTGGTTTACAGACAATTTGGCTCTTTTGGCGGTTAGTACCTGATAGCTTACAGAAATTGGCGATCGCTACTGCCACCCAACTCACAAATTCTCAAAATCAACCTTGGGCGTTGCTGGGTGTAGCCTTATTTCCCTACGTAATTTTGATGGTGGCGCTTACAGATAATTTATATCGCGCCCAAAGGCGAGAATTGGCCAAGTTTGGCGAACTACTTACCTTATTATTAGGAGCTTTTCTCACAACCATCGCTCTAGTCAATCCCGCCTTGCGATCGCTAAATCTGCTATTTTCCACCATCACCCTCGCCATTGTCACCAAACGGCGCTCTGCCTCATCCGCTCCTCTGATATACCTAACTCATATCATTGGCGTATTGACATTTTGCTCTATCATTTATTGGTCAATACCAACACTCAGTAGACAAATCTGGGCAACCATTTTATTGGCTTTGATGGTTGCAGAATGGATATTTAGCCTCGGAAATGGATTATGGCGACGCAGTGCATGGGACATGGGTTTAGGACTAGCCGCCGCTAGTTTTTTCCTCTTGTGGATGAATGCAGAATCATCTTGGTATGGTGTGGCTGATACCAGAGCTTATTGGGGAGTTATTTGGTTAGTTACGCCCATAGCTCTCACAGGAGTTGCCAATGCCACAAGTATAGAGAATCGCACTATTACCCGTTATTTAAGTATCTTGGCTGTGGGAATTGCCCAGTTACTTACTTTACAGCTACCAGGAACCAGATTAATCGGTTTGGCGGTGGGTGCGGGGCTAATGTTGATAAATACGCGGGATTTACGAAACCAAGTATCTGCGATCATCACGGAAGGATTTATTTTAAGTTTTATTGGAGTGCTGCTGTGGACGGGTGTGCCTGGTTTGCCTCGTCTGGCGGTGGCTGGTTGGTTTGTTATCGGAGCGATCGCCATTTTTAGTTTATGGTTAATCCGCACAGCACTGAGGCGGCGTGGTAACGAATTAGCACTTATCTATGCAGCCGCCAGCGATAAATGGGCGATCGCTTTGTGTGGTTATGAGTTGTTTGGTTTGACGCTGCACTCAGTGCTGATTTACCAAGGGGTGACTAATTCCGGATTTTTGTATTTAGCTGCCACTGGTATCACCTTGGCAGGCATTGTCTATCGCAGTTGGCGACAACCAACAAATTGGGCATTTTATGGCATTGGTTGGTGTTTGGAATTGTTGACAGCCCAAGCGTTAGGGTTTGGGGAGCGATCGATTATTAGGATGGCGATCGCAAATATCGCCTTGGGTTTACTTGCTCAGCTTGTGGGAGAGTGGTGGCGGCGACGACATCAATTAGAAAGGCTTCCTAGCAGCTTTCACATCCTGCCAATAATTTATGGTGTATTTAGTGTATTTTTGCGTGTAAACACCTTCACCGAGTGGACGGGTTTATTTTCCTTGGGTGTAGCTTTAATAATTATTGGTGTGGGGCGACGCCGTGAAGACTTTAAACCCCTGCTGTATTTAGGAATCATTGGCGTATCAATTTCTGCCTATGAACTTTTGTTTTATCAAATGTTACAAGCCTCAGGAGGAGCATTAGGTGATGGATTGATTGCCATGTCTGCCCTTGGCGCCAGTATTATGTATGCCTATCGCATTCTGTCGCCTTGGCTAATGGGCTACTTACGCTTAACTCCCCAAGAACTCAAAGGAATCGCTGATATTCACTGGGCTTGGAGTAGCTGCCTCTTAATGGCTGCCCTTGCTGTTCCCATTGGAGTTAACCGTTTAGTGGGATTAGGAACTGGGGTATTTTTGATTCGCTATGCGATTTTTCAGGGAAAGCGATCGCCCCAATCTACCTTGGCAACAGCGTCGAGTATAACAATAGATGAAATCTGGGTTTATCTGGGTTTGTTAGAGGCGGGCTTTATCAGTATTTTATTGTACGAAATGCCAATAGGAAGATTATTTGCTACACAATTACTTCCTTGGAATGGTGCGATCGCCTCTGTAGCAGCCTATTTTCTGTACATCTTACCTTGGGAAACTTGGGGTTGGTCTAAAAGACCTTGGCAACAAGCTGCATACGTTCTACCACTATTGATTTTATGGCAAACTAGGCTGCAAATTTATCCAATCACTTTGGTACTCACTGCTGGATTTTACATCTTCTTGAGCATTGTGGGTGCAAACATCCGTTTTACCTACGTTAGTGTAGCGTTGATTGATTGGGCGCTGTACCGTTGGTTTTATGACTTAAATCTGCGCGATGCTTTATGGTATGTAACACCAATTGGCTTATCACTACTTTATATTGCTCAAGTAGATACCCAACTGAGACTAGCAGAATCTAAAACAGTTCGTCATAGCCTCCGCTTGCTAGGCAGCGGTTTAATTTGTGGGTGGGCAATTTTGTTTCATCAAAACACGCCTTGGATACCGGGAATTTTTAGCCTCATCGCCATTTTTGCCGGATTAGCTTTGCGAGTGCGGGCTTTTCTCTACATTGGTACAGCCACTTTTTTAATTACTACTATCTATCAATCAGTAATCTTCAGCTTACAGTACTCTTTTTTAAAATGGGTTGTTGGCTTGCTACTTGGTATTTTACTGATTTATATCGCCGCCAATTTTGAAACCCGTCGCGCTCAAATAACTGCCCTCATTCGTAGCACCATTGATGAATTTCAATCATGGGAATAGAGTTGTAGGTATTAAGCTATGGATTGAACTAATTATAGAGGCGATCGCCTTGATTCTAGACACCTCTAAAATTAAGCAACAGCGATGGATTTGCTTGTAGAGAGGCCGATTTATCGCGTGTAGAGACGCCGATTTATCGCGTCTTTAGATATAGAATTTCCATCAAAAAACCTTAACCGAACCGTATTGTTTATTAAGGGACTTCCAATAAAAAACATCCCATCTCTGCGGGACGCTCCGCGAACGTTGGGTAGCACAGCTGTCCTACCCAACAAATGTACAAATAATTTGGGATAATTTATTTTTTGGAAGTTCCTAAAAAGAAAATTAGGAGGATAGGAAATACTTTATTAGTACAAAGATTTCACCCATTCCCATTCTTGTATCAAACCCTCTCTCAAGGAGACTTGCGGCTGATATCCGAGAATTTTCTGAGCTTTAGATATATCAGCAGCAGTGTGACGGGCGTCTCCCATCGCTTTTTCTATGTGGTTTCTTTTGATTGGTTTGCCAACTATTTGTTCAATTGTATCCAAGACTTCTGCTAAAACTACCCGACTTCCGCCGCCAATATTAAAGATTTCTCCCACCGCCTCAGGTGCGATCGCTGCGGCTAAATTAGCGGCGATAATATCACTAACAAATGTAAATTCTCGCGTTTGCTGTCCATCGCCGTAAATTGGAATCGCCTCATCCTGCAAAATCGACTTAAAAAACTTATGAAATGCCATATCTGGGCGTTGTCTGGGGCCATAAACTGTGAAATAGCGCAATGACACAGATGGCACACCGAAGTTTTTGTGATACAGTCCACACAAAAACTCAGCCGCTAGCTTCGTAATGCCATAGGGAGAAACTGGGTGGGGACAAATTCCCTCGTGTGTAGGTAACGTTTCCGCATCACCATATACACTCGACGAAGAGGCAAACACTAACCTTTTGAGATTTTTAGCATCTTTAGCTGCTTCTAGCAAGACTTGTGTAGCGTTAATATTTCGTTCTGTGTAACTTCCAAAACCTTTACCCCAACTCGCCCTTACACCTGCTTGTGCCGCTTGATGATAAACTACATCAACACCTGCAAGGAGTTTATGCCAATCTAAAAACTGAATATTTCCTTCAATTAATGTAAAGCCCGGCGTTCTATTCAACTGTGCAATATTTTTATACTTTAACATCGGATCGTAGTAATCATTGAATTCATCAATTCCAATGACTTCTTCTCCTTGTTGCAGCAATGTTTCTGTTAGATGAGAACCAATAAAACCAGCGACTCCAGTGACGATAATTTTACCCATGTTGCCTATTCTTTGATATTTTAATTAATCTCTACATTCACAGGTTAATACTTGTAACCAATAATCGTCATTACCTAAGAAGAATTTTTTTTACTAATGATTTCAATTGTCAAAAATCATTAAAAATACTTAAAAATTAGTTTTGATTAAAATGTTTCAGTATATTTATTGAGTTTTTCCTATTAATAGCATTAGTCATTGGGAGTGCTGAGTTGGGAGTTTAATATTTTCCCCTCTGCTCCTCTGCCTCCCGGGAGCAACGCGAAAAAGTGAGATCGTCGTCTAATGAGCAGGGGGAGCAGGGGGAGCAGGGGGAGTAAAGAAGAATAGTAATTTTTACTACTAAAATAGTATGGAATATATTTAATTTCTTTCTCTCCCCCTGCCTCCCCTGCCTCCCCTGCTTACCTACCTCACAAAATCGCATTGCTCCCCGCCTCCCCCACTACCTCATCTTCCCATTGAATGCAACTCATCAGGGGACTTGCACAAGTGTGAGAATTAATGGAAAAATTGATCCGCGAGAGCCGAATAGGGCATTCTCGTTTCGCAAGGAACGCACGAGGAAATCAGTGAAAGTTTTAATTGTAGGGAATGGGGGGCGCGAACACGCTCTGGCATGGAAACTGCTACAGTCTGAGCAAATTGAGCAAGTTGTTTGTGTACCAGGGAACGGGGGCACAGCAATTATGGAAGGTTGCCAGAACTTGCCCCTAGCAGTGGATGATTTTCAGGGTATAAGCCGATACGCTTTAGAAGATGGCATAACTCTGGTGATAGTCGGTCCAGAAGTTCCCCTGGCTAAAGGAATCACAGATTATCTCCAAGACAAAGGACTGATGGTATTTGGCCCAGTCAGAGCAGGAGCGCAGATTGAGGCGAGTAAAGCTTGGGCAAAAGCCCTGATGCAAGAAGCCGGGATTCCCACGGCGCGGTCAGCGGTATTTACTGAGGCAGCAGCAGCAAAATCTTACGTAAAATCTCAGGGAGCGCCAATTGTTGTCAAAGCTGATGGCTTGGCGGCTGGTAAGGGTGTAACGGTGGCTGAAACAGTTGCACAAGCCCAGAGTGCCATTGACGCGATTTTTCAGGGACAATTTGGCAGTGCTGGTGAATTTGTGGTCATTGAAGAATGTTTGATTGGGCAAGAGGTATCGGTTTTAGCATTAACGGATGGGTTAACAATTAGACCTTTACTGCCAGCTCAAGACCATAAGCGGATTGGTGAAGGCGATACGGGGGAAAATACTGGCGGGATGGGAGCCTATGCGCCTACACCCATTGCCACACCAGAGTTAATGGCACGCGTTCAAACCGAAGTTTTAGAAAAAGCGATCGCCTCCTTAAAATCCAAAGGCATCGACTACCGTGGTGTACTGTATGCTGGGTTAATGGTTGCACCCAATGGCGACTTCAAAGTTTTGGAATTTAACTGTCGCTTTGGCGATCCTGAAACCCAGGTGATTTTGCCACTGTTAGACACACCTTTAGAAGAATTGCTGTTAGCTTGCGTACAGCAGCGCTTAGGCGAATTGCCGCCCATTGCTTGGAAAACAGGAGCATCTGCCATAGTTGTCGCTGCATCTGGCGGTTATCCAGGAGAATATGAGAAAAATCAGGTGATTACTGGCATTGGAGAAGCAGAAAAAGCCGGAGCAACTGTATTTCATGCAGGGACGAAATTGAACCAGCAACAACAAGTAGTGACAGATGGGGGACGGGTACTAAATGTAACTGGAATTGGAGCAGATTTTGAGCAAGCGATCGCCCAAGCCTATGCAGGGATCAAATATATTCAATTTAAGGGGATATATTACCGGAGAGATATTGGTCATAGAGTACTGAGTGGGAAACAGGGGGAGCAACACCCATAAGTTATAAGGTTAGCCCTGGTTTCCATTAGCCAGCGAGGCTGACTTATACTTAAGCTATGCCCAAGTTAGACATTATCCACAACGCAGTAAAAAACTCGCTGATGAAGGACGGCTGGACGATTACAGATGATCCTTACGTAATTCAGTATCGCAGAACAACGTTATACGCCGATCTGGGTGCCGAACGCCCCATTGCGGCCGAACGAAATGGGCAAAAACTTGTTGTTGAAGCCAAGAGCTTTGTTGGTGCATCAAAGATACAAGATTTGAAAGAGGCTCTGGGTCAGTACGACATCTATCGTTATCTTTTAGAGGAAACAGCGCCAGACCGTAAACTTTATCTTGCTGTTAGTGCGATCGCTTACAAAAGCTTTTTCAAGCAGGATGTGATTAAACTCATCCTCAACAAACATCAACTTCCACTCATTGTCGTCGATACAGATACAGAGGAGATCGCAGAATGGATAAATTAACTGAGTATCCAAAAATAATTAAGCGTATCTTGAATGACTACGTAGAAACATGTAACCGTCGTTCTAACCGAGACATCGAAAAATTCTTGATTATGGATGAGCCAAAGGGTCACTATATTTGGATGAACCTTGGTTGGCAAAATGGCGAACGCATTACTGGTATGACCGTCTACGTTCGGCTTCGAGATAGCAAATTCTGGATCGAGGAAGATTGGACTGAAGATGGTATCGCAACTGATCTAGTTCGTGCAGGTGTTCCCAAGGAGGATATAGTCTTAGCATTCCATGAGCCGAAGATGCGGCAATACACAGATTTTGCAGTAGCATCTTAGGGTAATGCCCATGCCCCATGCCCAATGCTTAATGCCCAATTCCTAACATATTTGTCAAATTAACTGTTAATTTTTTAGTTGTTGGGGTTTATAACAAGGACTACTAACAACTTTATTTAAGATGCTAGCTCTGTTAAAAACAATTCGAGATGCGATCGCCAGTTGGTGGTCTGAGTTCACCCTCCAGACCAAACTGCTGGCTGTGGCGACAATGGTAGTTTCGTTGGTGATGAGTGGTTTGACCTTCTGGGCTGTGAACACCATTCAGCAGGATGCACGGATGAATGACACCCGCTTCGGGCGTGATTTGGGACTGCTGCTTGCTGCCAACGTTGCCCCCTTAGTCGCTGATAATAATCTGACTGAGGTTGCCCAATTTTCCCAACGCTTCTATAGCAGCACCTCTAGTGTGCGTTATATGCTTTATGCCGATGAAACTGGGAAAATCTTTTTTGGCATTCCTTTTTGGGAACAGGAGGTAGAAAACTCCCTCACCATTGAGCGGCGGATACAACTGCCAGAGGATTATCCTGGAGATGGGGAAAAGCCGATGGTGCGGCAACATACAACCCCATCTGGGACAGTTACCGATGTATTTATTCCCTTGATCGTCAATGAAAAATACTTGGGTGTATTAGCGATCGGTATTAATCCCAATCAAACTGCTGTCATCTCCACCAATTTTACCCGTGATGTCACCATTGCCGTATTTATCACCATTTGGGTAATGGTAATTTTGGCAGGAGTGATTAACGCTTTGACCATCACCAAGCCAATTAAAGAACTGCTGGTGGGCGTGAAGCAAATTGCGACTGGGAATTTCAAGCAGCGGATTGATTTACCTTTAGGGGGCGAACTGGGGGAATTAATTTTAAGCTTTAATGAAATGGCAGAGCGATTAGAGCGCTATGAAGAACAAAATATCGAAGAACTCACCGCAGAAAAAGCCAAGCTAGAAACTCTAGTTTCCACCATCGCTGATGGTGCTGTGTTGATCGATAACAATATGCAGGTGATTTTAGTCAACCCCACAGCCCAGCGAATTTTTGGTTGGGAAGCCGCTGAAGTGGTAGGCCACAATGTGTTGCATCACTTACCCCCAGCAGTACAAATGGAAATCACTCGCCCTTTGTACGAAATGGCCGCAGGCGAATGTGAAAGCGCCGAATTCCGGATTTTTCTCAACCAACCCATCCACCGGACAATTCGGATTCTCTTGACTACAGTACTCAACTTGCAACGAGAAAGCATCAAAGGCATTGCCATTACCGTCCAAGATATCACCCGCGAAGTTGAATTAAACGAAGCCAAAAGCCAATTTATCAGCAACGTTTCTCACGAACTGCGAACGCCTCTATTCAACATCAAAACCTATATTGAAACCTTGCATGACTACGGCGAAGACTTGGGCGTCAAAGAACGCCAAGAGTTTCTGCAAACAGTGAACCATGAAACCGATCGCCTGACTCGCTTAGTTAACGATGTTTTAGACTTGTCAAAACTCGAATCTGGTCGGAATTATAGCTTTGATGGAGTGGATTTAGCCCAAGCGATCGAGCAAACACTGCGTACTTACCAACTAAATGCTAAAGATAAATGTGTTGAACTCATTCAAGAAGTTGCTCCTAATTTGCCCTTCGTAGTAGGTAATTATGATTTGTTGGTACAAGTATTTGGTAATTTGATTGGTAATGCCCTTAAATTCACAAAAGCTGGCGGTAAAGTGGCAATCCGCGCCTACCAACTAGATTTTAAACCTAATCACGCCCAATCTCCACCAGTGCGAATTGAAATTTCCGACACTGGAATTGGTATTGCCACAGAAGACCAACATTCAATTTTTGAACGCTTCTTTCGCGTAGAAAACCGAGTTCACACCCTAGAAGGCACAGGTTTAGGTTTATCGATTGTCAGAAACATCATCGACAGGCATCGTAGTAAAGTTCATCTGGTGAGTGAAGTTGGCATTGGTACAACTTTTTGGTTCGACTTAGCCGTATTTGAAGAAGAACCACTACCTGTAGTAGTTGAGCCTAATGCTGAAACTCCCAAAATCACCACAGCTTGAGGGATTGGGGATTGGGGATTGGGGACTAGTACCGCTGCGCGGAAGTCAAAAGTCAAAAGTCAAAAGAATTGTATTCTCAGCTTTTGCGCCATTTTGAATCGTAGGTTTATTTATGCCGTGCTGTACTAGAGACTAGGGACTAGAAATTAGATATTAGTAATTACGATTAAAGTAATTCTTTCCCAGTCCCCAGTCCCCAGTCCCCAGTCCCCATTCTCCGAAAAACACAAATTAAGATGTTGATATAACAAACAGCAAACAGAATAACAATAAACCCAATAGCAATAGCAAAGTCTGATTGCGTTTTAGCCAAGTTTTTACAGTTACCGCAAAACTCTTGGAGTAATGCTGCTGTTCTAAATCTAACTTTGTCTCTTCAATATTTTGGTAGAGGGTACAATCTTTGGCATAGGGACGGTGGGGAAAATTGCAAGTATCATCAGCGTGATAAGTACAGGTGTCGCACAGATAGCCGTCCCCAATTGCACGGTGCAAGGGAATACCGGGATGACCGTAAGCTTTGAGTGTTATCCGACAAGAGGGACAACTAATAGCTTGACTATCAATCAGTTGATGGCAGCGGGGACAAGATACAGTAGCCAAAACCTTTAGGGCAAATACGTTAACTAGACACTTCGATTTTAGCCATTTACCACGGCAATAGGGAAATACCGACTTAGCTTGTTAATTTGGAATATCGTTAGCTCTTAACAAGGGTTATTTTAACAGTGAATATACTAGGGCGTGTCATCAAAATTTACATTGTTGTTAGTGATTTTTATCACTGAGAATAATAAAAGCTATAAGATAAAGTGGCAAATATCAAGTTTTGCCCATGATTGTAATTATTTAGAGGTAGAAAAATATTGCCTTTTAATCCTGAACTGTGCCGTAACGAAAGTGAAGTTGAAAGCAAACTCATAGTGCAATATTTGTTACCACAGCTAGGTTATACTCCTGACACCTGGCATCAAGAAGTTGCCATTGGTAGCATTCGCTTAGACTTCTTAGCATTTGCAGCACAAGTGATTCCCTTTGTCTTAGACGCCAACTCACCGCTGAGTGTTGTGATGGAGGCAAAACATCCCAAACAAAACTTAAATAATCATGTCCCCCGACTCAGGCATTATTTAACAAGTTTGAATGTTAGGTATGGGTTGCTGACCAATGGCAAAGAAATCAGAATTTATCAAAAATTGCAATACGATATTCAGCAAGTATTTCAATGTTCTGGTAAGGAAGTTGAGATCAAGTTAGATCAAATTAAAGGTTTAATTGGTAGAGATACTCTGAGAGAAAAACAGTTTATAGATAAGTCAGGGTTTGAAACAGCTGAAGATGATTTAAGTCTTGAAAATAAGAGGCAATATTCAATGAAGACAATTGCAATCTACCATCATAAGGGTGGCGTAGGGAAAACTACAGTTGCTATCAATTTAGCGGCTGCATTGAGTAAGAAAGGTAAAAAAGTTCTTCTGATTGATATAGATGCTCAAGCAAATACAACTTTTGCTACAGGATTGATTAAATTTCAATTTGAGGAAGATGATGATTTAAAAAACTGCAATGTTTATCATTTATTAGAAAAAAACGACATTAAGTTTATTCCAGATATTGTTTGCAAATCTAAGTTTTTTAACAATCCAGAAATTGATGTTATCCCTTCACATATTACCTTGATTGGATTGCAGCAAAATCTTGTCCAATCTGGGCCAAGTCGATTTAGACTAGCTAAAAAACTAGAAAAAGTAAAAAATGAATATGATATTGTAATTATCGACACGCCTCCGTCACTAGATGTATATGCACAAGCTGCCTTAACTGCTGCCGATTACCTAATAATTCCTTCAGATTTAAAGCCATTTTCCAACCAAGGATTACCTAGTGTTAAAAACTTTATTCAACAAGAAGTTAATGAAAATAAAGAAGGTCTAGGAAAGCCACCTATTACTATTATGGGTGTTCTTCCATCTAAAATTTCTACTAATGCTCAGTATCTCAAATACACATTTGCAAAACACAAAAGTGTAATTAGTGATCGTTATAATATGCCAATCATGGATAGTACTATATCAGAAAGAACAGCTTTATCTGCTTGCATTAATAAAACTATATTAGTGGGAAATATGGAAATACCTGATCCAAAATCTATTCTTGATTTTGCTCTTAATGAACCTTCTGCAAATCAAGCCGCCGCTGAGTTTGAATTTTTAGCTATAGAAGTTTTAAGTAAAATGGGGATGCAATAATGATTAAGTTTTTTATGGTAGATGTTGAGAGTGTTACTTCTAATGTTCCTCGTTCAAACTTTCAAGAAGCTGATTTAGAAATTCTTGCTGACCTGATACTACAATCTGGAGGTATTTTAAAACCATTAGTCCTAAAAAAGACTGGCTTTGAACAATATGAGGTAGTTGATGGGCATTTCGAGTACTATTCTGCTGTAAGAGCTAGAGAAAAAAACCTTACTGAAGGTGACATGGTTAGTGCTTTAATTATATCTTCTGAAAACGAGGATGTAGCATTAAGGCAAATTGCATCTCTCAAAGCAATTGGTTATTCTGATAAACCAGTAACACCACAGCTTGAAACAACAAAGTTAGAACCACGTCTGGCAAATCTAGAATTACGTCTTGAGAAGCAATTCAATGAATTTAAGTCAGAAATTTTGCAAGAAAGACAGACAACAGATAGTAAATTAAAGCAACTTGAAAACCTTATTCCCCAAAACAGTGAACAGAGTAATCCACTTAGTTTATTGAACTCTTTGGACAAAGACGAGTTATCTAGAAAGTTACAACGTTCTAGAATTCGTGGGGCTGAAAAACTTGCAAAAGACATATTTGATGCTCGACGCAAGAAACCAAAGCAAGAGTTTGAAGATTATCGTGATGTAGTAAAATCTGTTAAAAACTTGGGTGATAAAACAATTTTGACTATTATTGATGAATGGTCAATAAGTTATTAGAATTGTAGGCTGGGTTTCACTTCTTTCAACCCAACAAAACGCGAAAAAGTTTGGTTTCGTTCCTCAACCCAACCTACACAGCAATATGCTAATGTCTAACCCTGCATCTGTCGGAGTGCATTAAACGCCCTACCTCGCAACCCAAGTGGTAACAAGGATAACCCTAAACCAGTCCAAGCTTTAACAGTTGAAAAAGATTGTCCTGCTAAAACTAACTCTCTGCCTTGTTGCGTTTCTCCCTTTTCAATTAAACGCAAACCTAATAATAATTGGGTTTCTTTTAAACGATACTGCCTAATGTTTTCTAGTTCTTCAGATTCAAATTTATAACTTTCTAAATACCGAATTTTATCGAACAAAAAAGGAATAGCTCTATTGATACCTTGCTGCTCTGCATGGTAACGATATTCCATCAGTAGCTCTGGTAAATAATAACCCTTTTTGCCAGCCAAAGCCAGTCTTACAAATAAATCATTATCCTCACAATTTTGCATATTAGGCAGCACAAATCCTAATTCTTGCAATGTTTGACGGCGAAATAATGTTGCTCCAATTTGAAAGCTTTGATTAATAAATACAACTTCGAGCAAATTATCTACAACACCTGCGGATAAATTATTTCTCCCCCAGCAATCAGAGTTTTCCTGAGTTTTTGAATCATCCCGGTTATTGTTAATATCAATTATCCAATGGTCTGTACCAACAAAATCAATACTAGAATCTTGGTCAAGAATAGCTGCTGTACTTGCGAGAAAATCAGGTGTTAGTCGGTCGTCATCATCAAATTTAATAAAATATTCACCCCTTGCAGCATCAAAACCAGAGCGCATATTATTACTTTTTCCAATATTTTGCGGATGACGAATGTATTTAATCCGATGATCTGTGTACTCTGACATTAACTCAGGTGTACCATCGGTAGAACCGTCATCACAAATAATTAGTTCAAAGTCTTGCTCTGACTGATTAAATACACTGTCGATCGCATAAGGCAAAAGAGAGATACGATTAAAAGTAGGAATACAAACAGTAATTTTGGGCATAATACATACTAATGTATTTTTATTTACTCAATAATCCAAATAATTGCGATCGCTGCTTTATGAGCTATTATTCCCAAATATCTAATTTTATAAACGTCTATAGCCCTTGAGTCTTGGCTTTTGTTGTTGATGGTCACAGTATAATTCAACATTTTATCCAAAATTAGAGTTGTAAATTATACAATTAAGCATTTTTACTGAATTTTATTGTAGACGATCGCAGTAAGTTTTTGCTCGCAAGTAATTGAGCAGTATTTGGCTCTAGTACGACACGGGGAAATAAACAACCCATTCCAAATCAAAGAAACACTTACGCTGTCTTTATTTTTACCTTTGACTTCACGGCGGTACTAGGGTGTATTGCAATGAACGCACATATATTACCTCTGTCTGTTACTCCATGAGCTAGTTAATAACAAAACAGAGCTTAAATGCAGTTCAATGATTCTGTAATTGTAATAATTGTAATACTATTCCAAGTATAATTAATATCCAAAGTCCATTACTTCTGTTTATTTGGTAATTTGCTAATACTAGCAAAAAATCATCAAATTTGAGATGATAACAAACAAAAATACCTGATTTTATTTAAATACATGAAGAAAAGTATCAGATGCTTGGCTAAAGTTGCCTTATTAAGTACAATAGCATTCATTTTTGTAACTTTCCCTTTACTAGAAAATGCAACTGCTCAGTCAAGTGATTCTCGTTTACGAACTCAGTTTACAGGTTCAGATAAGTGCTTAGACATCATCAACGATGGATTGAACAACAAACTTACGATGGCTGCGTGTGGTAACTTCTCTGGACAGTTATGGAGTATAAAGCCTAGTAAATATAAGGGATATTACTATAGGACTCATATCTGATTTCTGAACAAGATTTCAGATAAAACCCTAGATAAAACGGGCTTTTCAGTCTCAGTATGTTTTCAGAAATCAAATCGGAGTCCTATATCTACGGACACAATTTACGGGAAAGAACAAATGTCTAGATATTATTAATGATGGAGTAAACAATAAAACAATTATGGCTACATGTGGTAACTTTTCTGGACAATTGTGGAAAATAGAACCTACACAATCTGCTGGATTTTTTCGTTTGAAAACCCAGTTTACGGGAAAGAATAAATGTCTAGATATTATTAACGATGGAGTAAATAATCAAACCATTATGGCTGACTGTGGGAACTACTCCGGACAATTTTGGAGTTTATCGATTTGAAGTTTCTTCGACTGACTCTCAACAAAAATAAGAGAATGTTGATGAGTGCGATCGCCATCTCTAATCAGCATTCTCTAATGCTGAGAGATTGAAATTAATACAATAATGATTCCTGACAATTTTGCTCTGTCCAGGAGCCAATTATCTCCACAGGACTTACGCAATATATGACTGAAAACCTTATTTTTGCCTAGCGGTAATTCACGTAGACGCAAAGCGCCTTCCCGCAGGGTATTACCGCTACTTTCGTTATCCTTTGCGTAACTGCTGTGAAGGAAACAAACACCTTCTTTCCCCATTCCCTACTCCCCATTCCCTGTATTTCTTCAGAGCGTTATAAAATAGAAATAAAGTTTATATACATTAGGCTAATTAAGCATAATTACTCATGACCATTTCTAAGCGCCACTATCATATCACTACTTTCGGTTGTCAGATGAATAAAGCTGACTCAGAGCGCATGGCTGGCGTTTTAGAAGACATGGGCTTTGAATGGTCGGAAGATCCCAATAATGCAGACGTGATTCTCTACAATACCTGTACAATTCGAGATAATGCCGAGCAAAAGGTTTATTCCTACCTTGGCAGGCAAGCCAAGCGCAAGCACGAACAGCCAGATTTAACTTTGATTGTTGCTGGTTGCGTTGCCCAACAAGAAGGCGAAGCGCTGTTGCGGCGTGTGCCAGAATTAGACTTGGTAATGGGGCCACAACACGCCAACCGCCTCAAAGATTTGCTGGAATCAGTGTTTGAGGGTAACCAAGTTGTGGCAACCGAGCCAGTTCACATTATGGAAGATATCACCCAGCCGCGACGAGATAGTAAAGTCACTGCTTGGGTAAATGTGATTTACGGCTGTAACGAACGCTGCACCTACTGTGTAGTTCCCAATGTGCGCGGTGTGGAACAATCTCGCACACCAGAAGCTATTCGGAAAGAAATGACAGAATTAGGACGACAAGGTTACAAAGAAGTTACTTTACTCGGTCAAAATATTGACGCTTACGGCAGAGATTTGCCAGGAGCCACACCAGAAGGACGGCATCTGCATAACTTCACAGATTTACTTTATTACGTCCATGATGTACCAGGAATTGAGAGATTAAGATTTGCTACAAGTCATCCCCGTTATTTTACTGAAAGACTAATTCGGGCTTGTGCTGAGTTGCCCAAAGTTTGCGAACACTTCCACATTCCCTTTCAATCTGGCGATAATGAACTTTTAAAGGCGATGTCGCGGGGTTATACCCATGAAAAATATCGCCGAATCATTGATACCATTCGGCGATATATGCCTGATGCCTCAATTAGTGCCGATGCAATTGTCGGATTTCCTGGGGAAACAGAACAACAGTTTGAAAATACCTTGAAACTCGTGGAAGATATAGGCTTTGACATGTTAAATACAGCCGCATATTCGCCACGTCCAGGAACACCCGCCGCTTTGTGGGACAATCAACTGAGTGAAGAAGTTAAAAGCGATCGCCTACAAAGATTAAATCATCTAGTAAATGTGAAAGCAAGCGAGCGATCGCAACGTTACTTCGGACGCATTGAAGAAGTTCTAGTAGAAGAGCAAAACCCCAAAGATAAAACTCAAGTCATGGGACGCACAGGTGGTAATCGTTTAACCTTCTTCACTGGCGACATCAAAGAATTGAAAGGGCAGTTGGTGAAGGTAAAAATTACTGAAGTTCGCGCTTTTAGTTTGACTGGTGAACCTCTTGAAGTGCGGGAAGTGATGCCAGTTTGATGCTTAAATTAATTGCTCTTTTCTCGCTCTGGAAAAATAGAATAAAACTTTTAAACCTCAGATAGCAATTGGGTTTAAAGCTTTATTTTTTAAGATTATGCCTACATAGCGTTTCCTAAGCAACTGAGGTACACCCAGACATTTCCAAATCTTTTGTAACAAGCTTAGTAGCTTTGAAAACGTACCTCACAAGATCGGGAACCGCTATAATCGTATGTTTTGCTGGAAAATCTCTGTACCAACCATATTATTTTTCTCTTAAGAGAGTGATTGAAAAGCGTTGGCTGAGTTTGTTTCAGCAAGAGCAAACATTTGTGAATAATTTCTTAGTTTAATTAGCTGTGGATGATTAATTATGAGAATATACCTAGTCAGGACTTAGGCAAAATATAACGAAAGTAGCGGTAATTCATGAATTACCGCTACGCAAGAATAAGGCTTTCGGTCACATCTTGCGTAAGTCCTACTAGTGTATGAACGCAGTAATGCGCTCTGCAATTATTGTAAATACGTATTTTAACAAAGGACTTAACTCAGAATGGCTAAAAATAAGAACTTGAGTTTGATGATTGCAGCATTAACACTATTTGCATTGAATTCCTCACCAATAATTGCTCTAGAAAAACGTCCATCTCAAGAAATACCTATAGATGAATTAGTTAAAGAAACAATGCAATTTGCTGAAGTTAGCAATAATCAGATGAATCTGGCGTGGTATCTGCCATTAGAAGCGTTTGGAGCGCCTCCTCAACCAGTACTGGTAATTGCAGTTGTTAAAGCAGATATTTCATCTCCTGACAGTTTTAAATTTGCTTCTGAAGCCGAAGCTCAAAAAGGGTTAAAAGTTACATATACTGACTCTAGTGGTAAATCTATAGTTTTGGCAAAAGCACCGAAAAGCGGTGATGTTGATCTTTTCATAACGGAAATGAAACCTATATTCTCAAAAATTGCAGGCAAGTTTGGTGAAGGGATGTGGTTTTTTACATATAAAAATGTTGATGATTCTGGGAAAAGCATCGTGTCACCATATGAACCTGGAAAATTGAAAGTTTCTTTCAGTGGAAAGAGTAGTACTCCGCAACCTGAATCTACAGTAGAGTTGCCGTTAAATTCACTTTTTGTTCCAAGGTTGTGTCCTAACGGCAAACCTGCACATGTATCCTGGAAATATTGCCCGTGGGATGGCACTCCACTCACCCTTAAGTAACTTTTCTTGGTACTTGCCCAGAAGCAGCCTAAAAAATGATTGTCAATAGAAGCAAAATTTTACTGTCGTAATTTCTCTACCAGCGTTTGCACAGTAGATTCTTCTTGCTTACGTGGCACCGGCTTTTGTTGTCCAAAACCATCAAACAAATCATCCAACTTGACAGTCAACCCCAAATATGCTCCACCCGCCGATCGCGTCCCAGAAAAATCGCGATCATCAACTTCACCAAAAACATATCCAGCGGAGAGCCGCAAATTAGGAGTCAGGTAGTAACCTGTCTCCAGAACAAAGCCCGTCTCACTATAGTTAGATTGACCAATCCAGCGAGCCTCACCAACTAAATCCCAGCTATATCCCAAACGATAAGTAGCTCGCAATTGTCCCAAATTCACCGTACTTGTACCAACTAAATCGTTAGCTAAGTAAGAAGTGCTATTACGCAAAGCATACTTACCGTAGAATTCCCATTGCCAGTTAGGGGCGTAGATAGCTTCTAAAGCAAAAGTATGGTCTTGGGAACCCGTACCACTACCTAACAGAATCGTCTCAGGAATAATCGCCGGATTTTGACGATATTCATAACGCAAGAAAGCATTAAATTTATCACTATGGGGGTCACGATAAGCTAAACCCACCTTCAGATTAGCGGTATCTGCCAATCCTGAAAGTCTTTGATTGGAAGAGTTTGCTTGTTGATAACGTACCAGAGCCGTCAGAGATGGAGAAATTTTACCCACTGCACCTGCGGTAATTACTGTATTACTACCACCAGAAGACGAGCGATGTTCGTAGCGGGCGCTGGCTTGAAACTGCGGATTATCGCTGTATTCCAGACCAACGCTGTAACTATCGCCACCATCAAATCCGATGGCTGATGCAGCTTGACCAAAGGCGTAGGGTTGGGGATATTGTTGACCCGCCGCCGTCCGATTGAAGAAGTTGCCAAATACGTGTTCGTAAGCTAAATTCAACCGCAATCCACGAGCAATAGTCCAGCGGTTATTTAGACCTATTGCACCTTGGGTAGTCAGTTCATTGGCACCACCCAAAATTGAGTAACGACCAGTTATGGTGGTATCGGTTCCGAGTTTGTGTTCGCCGTTGACACTCAAGCTGGTGATGGAATTACCAGACAATTGACCGCTACTGTAAAACTGTTGGGCGAGACTGACATTCACACCAGGAATTACCGCCCAATTCAACCCGAAGATGGTACGGTCTGGATAAACGCTATCTTTTTGGGAAGATAAGCTGAGTTCGTTTTGGGCTTGGAAAGTCAAGTTTTTAACGATGGGAACTGTAAAACGCGATCGCAATTGATCGGAATTACTACTCAAAGCATTGGGTGAAATGCGGTCTTGGCGATCGCGATGAATCCAATCGAGATCAAAGATAGCCCTACCCAAACGTTGTTGAATCCCAGCGGTAATCGTCGTCAGGGAATTATCAACTTTACTCCCTGGTATGGCATCATTACGGGGTGCAAATAATTCTTCAAAGGTGTCTAGCGGTTGGGGAGCAATGCCAAAATTGTCCTCGTGGTCGTATTGCACCCTGACATTGGTAGTTGGAGTCACTTTAGCTGTAACCTGCGCCCCATAACGAGTTTGTCCCGGTACAAAGCTGATGGTGGCATTATTAGCAAAACCTGTATCAGCAAAGCGATAATAGGCGCGTCCTTGAATCCCGTTAGCAATTTGTCCCTCAGCTTCCAAGCGATAGGCATCACCCCTAACTTTTCCCAGAACATCAGAATCATTACTAGAATGGGCGTATTCTGCAATTAGCCTACCCTTATCACCCAAAGATATCAGCGCGTCTGCGCCATACAGTTGAAAATCACGCACACCCTGATTTTCTTGGACATAAGTTGCTCCAATCCAACTTTCTTGGTTCAGCTTGCGGGAAAGATTATATTGCAAACGACCGGCAAAGATATTGCTATCAGAGTCTTCAGTTTCATATTGATAGCTAACAACAATCCGACGTACCAAGACTTGTCCAGTTTGATCGATATCGGTGCGAAGAATCGGTTCGCGGAATAATAAGGTACCGCGATCGTAGTCGATTTCGTAGTCTGGACCTCGGTTAAGCTGTTTGCGTTCTAATACAGTCCCAGGGCGATTGAGTTCTTCCAACTCAATAAAGACATTTTCGCTACCTGGTTGTAAGAGTCTGCGAGACAGGAAATAATAACCACTGGTGCCATCGGGAGCAATGGTATCTCGTTGAAATCCTTCTAAGTTATTGCCATAGAAACCTGTAATTTGTAAGTTTCCTAAGTTGTAGTTAGCTTTAAAGCCGTGGAGTTGACGAGTGATAGAAGTAAATTGCTGCGATCGCCGCGCAAATTCTTCTGTGTTATAGTCACCCCACATGGCAAAATCAGGGGAAGCTCCAGGTATACCAGTTGAACGCTCGAAACGCAAAAACAAGCTGTCAATGGAAGGAGCAACCACATCAACTTTCGAGCTATCGCCGTAAACAGGATAGTTTTGCTCGCTAAATTGGTAAGTTCTGAACAAGCGATTATCACAGTTGCAATCTTCATTCAAGTTACGAGAACTGTTGTATGCGCCTGTAAATAACCATTCTCCGATCGTACCAGTGGCAAATATCGCTGAATGGAAATCTAATTGCGTTCTATTGTTTTTGTCAGGGGGGAGGAAATCACGGAAACTGCCGTAATAATTTGTACCTCTAGCACCCAAGCGTAAATCTATGACCCCAGTCAGCAAACTCGGACGTAATGCCGTTTCAAATTGCAATTGGGTAAAGGCTTCTAAATTATTAACGATGGCGCGGATTGTAACAGTTTCTGCTTTGAGTTGCGATCGCAACATTGCTGTAAATTGTCCTCCTTTCGCCTCCACTTGAAATCCAGGTTCATCGGGTTTGAAATCCTTCCCCACCAAATCCCCAGCAGTAGGTATTAAAGTAACAACAGCATCATAATTAGAGCGATTGCCAGTTGCATCGAGCAGTTGACCCCGGATTGTAGCCGTAGAACGTCCATCTGCTGGGATACGAGACTCAACAGTTTCCAAAGTTAGTTGCTGCGGCGCTCCCCGCACTGCAACTTGCAGTGTTACAGGCGGTTCTGTTCCCCCGACTACCTGTGCAGAAATAGTATTTTGACCTTGTTGTAGCGAAACACCATACCATGTCTGCTTTACCAAGTTAGTACTCGCATCAGTTTCCGTCCGCCCCACCAAGGAAGGATCTACCAACACCCCATTTACCCGCAATTCCACCTGGCTACCACCAGGAAATTGGACAATCACCGTAGTAGCTTGTACATCTACAACACTGTCAGCCGTCGGAGTCAGAATTTTAATACCTGTAGAAATCGGAGGAGGTGAAGACACAGGCATATTTTCATTTACCACTTGTCTCTGTGTATCTCCCTGTGTCGGCGTCCCCACGTCGCCATTAGCAATTTTGCGTAAGCCTTTGGGTAAATCTACAGAAGTTGCTGGTTGAAATGGTTGTATTTCCCTTGGCGATTGGTCTTTCTTCTCCTTTATTCCTGCAATTTTGCGTAAGCCTCTAGGCAATTCCACAGAAGTTGCTGGCTGAAATGGTTGTATTTGGGTTTCAGTTGGCTGGACATCTGAAATCGAAGTAACAGTAGCCGATGCAAAAGAAGCTGACGGCTCCTGCCTAGAACTTCCCAACAAACGAGAAGAATTTAGCTGTTGCTGAATTCTTCTGCTAATCTTTGCGCCTTTTTGCGGCAGTCGCTTCTCCTGTCGGAGACGCTGCGCGAACAAGTCGGCAAAGCCGGACGCCAGTCGCTCATGGGGGGAACCCCCAAGACCGCGCTGGCTCCCCAACGCGCTGCCTTGTCTTTGCGTGAGCCTTTCATATCCTGAATCACCAACCCCAGAATTCACATCCATACTTTTTTCAACCACTGGATCTTCGACACCCTTCTCTGCTTGCAAAGGAGAATCAGGCAACACCAAGTTTTGACCAGTGAGTTCTGCTTTGACTATGCCAGGATACACAACAAGGCTGAGAGCTACTGGCATCGCCCCCATCAACATGAAGTTGAAAATAGTTGCACAGTGCAGTCTGGGTTTCATTTTTTGACTGGCTCCTGAAATGGGGTGACACCGAAGTTCATACGTACCAAGCCACCTGGTTCTAAATGCACCAGGCGAGATTGGCTATTGCGTTCGCGGAATTTTTTGTTGGGAGCTAAGTTGTAACCCGGTACACTGCTGAGGTCTAGTACGCCTGTGTGGTATCCAGGTAAGACGTTAGCTAAGGAGAACAAACCATTGGGATCTGTAGTGATACGGTTACCGTCTTCGAGGAAAAGCACCGCATTGGGTATCCCAGGCTCACCACGCTGCTGTTCGCCATCAAAGTTTTTATCAACAAACACCCGACCGATAATCGTGCCACAATCAGAAACGATTCCGGGACGAATTTTCAGTTGGTGTGTTGCTGGCCCATCCTTAGTGCTAAAACGGTTATCAGTTCGTTGGGCATTAGCGATCGCACTGTTGCGACCACTACCACGCAGAGAATCGGCTGTTAATTGAGCAGCGTAGGCAATATTCAGGACTTTCCCAGTGGGAATCGTCATATCTGTCCGGAATATCGCTGTGTTTCCATTCCGTTCCGAAGTGATAGTGACTGCTGTACCATCCATCTCTCCCTGCACAGATTTCGGCAAGAACTGGAATCCTAAAGGTAGGTTGTCGGTGATAACTACATTGTTCAAACCAGCATCAGCGAGATTTTTGAGTGAGAGGCGGTAGATTACTGTATCTCCAGGTTCAGCAGTAGCGCGATCGCCTGTTTTAATAATCTGCAACTGATTCGCTTGGCACAAATTTGTACTAAATTCAAAGGCTAATAAATCCAATCCCACTACTTCTGCATTGGGAACTAAAACAACTGTTTGCTCTACTCTGGTTTCACCTGTCAGACTGATTGGTTGTCCATCCAAAGAACTAGCTACATATCGCACTACACTATTACCTTGTGTGCCAGTGCTATCAAGGATTTGGATCTTGATCCGGCGTTGTTTATAGATAGAAGTCGGTGGTGGATTGACTACAAAAATGTAGGTTCTACCTGGATCGGTTTGACCTTTGTTTGGATCGAGTAGGAAATTGTAGACGCCCGCAGGGTTATTTGTAATGAAATAGGGGTTACTATTTTCGATATTTGGCGATTTTCCCCCAGGCACATTGTTATTAGGAATATCCGGTAACTCTGTTCGAGTCAAAGCAACTAAACCGCCCAATTCTGTGCCCGTTGGGTCGCTAGCATTAGGTTCGTATACCCCGACTGAAAAACCTGTATAATCCGGTAAAAGCGTACCAGCGCAACCTAAAATTCGTCCTAATGGGTCAACTAATGGGTTAGGAGTAACGTTAAGCTGACTAGAACTTCCTTGATATTTATTATTACTAGCTGGGTCTGTATAAGTATAAGTAGCTTGATTTGTGATCGGCACAGATGCAACTTGATTATTATTTTGTTGCGCTGTCACTGATATAGGTAAAGTAGTATATAAAAAACTTCCCAGCAGAATACTTGCTGTTAATCTTTGCCACCAGCTACTACTAAAATTAATTTGCTTTTGTTTTTGAGGACGGCTCACTGAACACATCTCCTCTGGATGCCAATTTTGTTGTTAATAAAAAATTTATTTATTGAGAATAATTCACAAAAATTAAATGGTATTTTCTGCAACTTAACCGCTACACTAATCCGATTTGATTTGTGAAAAATTGCGTCATGGTTGCCCTTTTTAATTACAAATGACCAATGACAAAGGACAACCCCAATTTCAATCAACGCACTTGGGTTTGATAAGTCGCCTTGACTGTCGTCTTTGCTGCAACTGACGAAACCTGTAAACGGATGTGGGTGTAAGCAATGGCTGGCGCTGGTTTAGTTTCCACTTTGCCGTTAGGAACAGTAACTTTAACGGTGGGATTTTCGACGAAGCTACGCCCACCATCAATGCTATAAGTAATTCTTCCATTATTAGTTACATTTGCAGATTTAAGTACGTAGACCATTCCTTTGGGAATGGCTTGATTCAAAGTCAAATTTTTCACTGGGCGATCGCCCTTATTTTCGCCACTTAAGGTATACCTCAATACATCTCCTGGTCGCACCACAGCTTGACCTTTCAAAGGTTCCCATTTCTGGCTTTGCTTACCCTGTTGATCTTGAGCGATGACTTGTTTTTCGGCTTCTAAGCGCAATTGAATTTGCGCTTGAGTTTTGATATTTTGGGCGTAGGCACTTTCTAAATGCCAGATATTTGCAACTCCTGGAAATTGACCCAAAAATGGAACTGTAGCTATTAGTGCGAACGCACCTAAACCTGCAAAAAAAACACCCTTCATATAAATAGCTTCCAGAATCTTGATTGTTGACTTATCTTTCCCTGGTTGTACTCAAAAATAGTCATCTTTGGGGATTGGGGATTGGGGATTGGGGATTGGGGATTGGGGATTGGGCATTGGGGATTGGGCATTGGGCATTGGGCATTGGGCATTGGGCATTTAGTTATTTCTCTCCCCATCTCCCTCATCTCCCTCATCTCCCCCATCTCCCCCACTCCCCACTCCCCACTCCCCACTCCCAACGAATTAATTAACCTTGCGTTGGAACGTAAATGTTCTTTGAATACCCGGTGCGATCGTCCCAGTTACAGTATCCACATACTTAGTTACATCAGTATTTACCGTAGTTCCAGTTTGGTCAATCCCAGAGCTAGTAGCTGGATTACCGCTGAAGAATTGAATGGTTGCACTCCCAGAATCTTTAGCTGAGCCAACAATGTTGCTAGTATCAATTTGACCACTGACATCGTTGTCTACTGCCCAGTTGTTGGGGCTTTGCGTACCATCTTCAATAATCACAACTTTGTCAGCATTCAAAATCACGTTACCGCTTCCAGATTGAGGCTCAGAAATATTGCTGTACTGAATTTGGTACTCAATAATGTTTCCGGGTGCAGGCTTCTTGGGATCGGTACTTAATGTGCCGTCATTGCCCTGGACTACAGGTCCAGTTCCTTGTAAGACTCGTGACACTTTCAGCAGTTTCAAAAAGCCAGTGTACACGCGATCGATAGTCTTGTTAGATGAATCAAAGATATTATCGTTGCCAGTATCCTTAATTCCATCAGCGTTACTATCCGTCGTGTAGTTGTCAATAGAAGCCCTGATGGGTACTGGGAAGCCTCTATTAATATCAGTCGATAACTGCGTATCTGGAGGTAAATCAACTTCTACACCGTAGTTGAGAGTTGCATTAGGAGCAAAGTTGGGAATGGTTATTGGTGTAACAGGTCCTGTAAACGCTCCATTATTGTAGGTATAAACAGCTGACTGACTATTATAGGTAATGGTCACCTTCGTACCATTCGGTAAATCTCCTGGAACTGTTGGTGGTGTTGGCTCTAGCTTCAAAACGCCTGGGTCAGTACCACTGTTCTTAACTGTGTTGGTGAAGCCAACTGACTGAGGATCGAGTAAACTACCAGGTGCTGTACCAGCAGGAACCAGAGAAGATTTGTTGGTGAAGTCGTCGTCAGTTCCACCCGATGGTCCAGTCGCATCCGGCGCATTCTGCGGCCCGTTGAGTATCGCTGAGGCTACAGGTGCTTGCACTGTGAAGACGTTGGCCTCACCTCCTGGTGTACCATCACCAGTGTTGTTGTTACCTGTGTCAGTTCCAGTTTCTGGAGCTGTTGGAGTACCAATATAGCCATCATCAACGTCGCCAGCCAATAGAGTATCGGGAACACCATCACCATTGGTATCTGTAACGCCATGAGGTGTCATATTCCCTGGTGGCCCATTGTAGTTGCTAGGATTTTGGTCGCCGGATTCGTCGTATACTGGGAGATTACTGCTGGGTGTTTGACCAAACAATTGGGCAATGTTAGCAACGGTTAAGGGTGAAGTTGCAGTTGATTCAATGGCTAGCTGAATCGAGAAGCCATTCACCGTTGTACCAGGAGCGATGGAAGTAATGATTGCTGGATTATTGATAAAACCAACGCGAGTGACTGAGGCTAGAGAGGCTGGTGCTGTCGTAGTCCAACTCGCTGTATTAGCATTAATTGTAGTAACTGCGTCAGTGGTATAAACAGTTTGCCAACCAGGCGGTGGAGTTGGTGCTGCTGCCAAATCTGTACCCGCAGGAATCGCATCAGAAACCAAGATCCGGGTGCTAGCAGCACCATTAACATTGATGCTTGTGCCGGTCAAAGGTGCTGGTGTAATTCCCTGTCCTGTGGGGTCGTTGGACTCAACTCGCAAACTCAAATCGTAAGTAAGCTTGTCATCTGTAATTGCAGTGGTACCAGCATTGTTATAGCCACTGCGAATCTTGAGAATGGTGGCTAAGGTGTAAGTCTTCACCGTTAAACCAACCTGAATTTGCTCGGTGGCGCTAGCCTCTCGTGTACCGTTAACTGGTGTGCCATCTACCTCACCAACAGCACCACCATTGGCGTTATCTACGGTGAACACGTCACCACCATCAGGACTCCGGAGTTGGTTTTGAGCATCACCAGGAGTGTTACCAAGGGTAACAGTAATTATGTCATTGGTTTGAGCGCCATTCTGGACGGTAATTGGTACACGCACCAACACAGTACCACCAACCGGAACTGAGGGTGTATCTACGCCACCTTGGGGGATGTTTATCCAGGTTTGACCACCGTCGGTACTATATTGCAAGCTATTAACTGTACCACCATTTGGTAACGTTCCAGAAACTGTACCTGGCCCAGTTGTTGTAGCTTGGTTAGGAATATGGAATTTGGTTGGGTCATTACCTACGTTGGTCAAGGTGTAGGTGTAAATGAGTAAGTCACCAACCTGGACTGTGGTATTGGTAGGGCTAGAAGTGGCATCTGTGACACCAGATGCGCTGACCGTGATACCAGCGACCTCTGCCACGGTGACAACGACAGTATTGGAAGTGGCATTGATTGTTGTCCCTGGACTGTTGGGATCTTCGTAGGTTGCTGTGGCTGTGTTACTGATAGATGTACCCGCAGTAGTTCCATCAGCTAATACAGGTGCAATAAATTGGAAAAGGTTACTACTTAATAATAGTGTTGCTAGTAAAGATTGATAGCGCTGATGCTGCTTGTTTACAAGTTTATTTTGTTTTACCATAGGTGTAGTTTATTTGCTGGACTTGTATCCTGGGTTTTTAAGCAGGACAAAATTCGGCAATTTTTTCAATAATTACCGATGGTATCTGCCCAAAACTTTAACGTTCGGGAATGCAGATTTGAGGAGTTAAGTTGTTTACACTCCTCGAAAGCTATATTGAGGCAATACTCTTCAAATAATTAGCCTGTCTGATTTGCGATCGCCCTTGATTATCAAGGCTAGTAATCACAAGTATGGGTAATTTACTGTTGCGTACTGCTGAATTGTTTATGCAAGTAGAAATGTAACTTTTGCTGCCAAAAAAATCCACCGTATAAATAAGTAACTTCTCTAGCCATGAATCAGTACATCAAAGGTTAAAATTCAACTTTATTTTTCCAAAACAAGTAGCAAATTGATTGATTTAATTCAATATCAAAAACACTAAAATTTATATACAAAAGTACTTTTGGGCATTTACTTTACGTATATACACTCTCAATAAGTGAAGTCATTTGGATAACTTAAATACGTAATCTAAATTGCTAAAAAGTGATAGTCATTTAGATATTTGCAAATTAATCATAGCCAGAATGCAGTTTTATCATCAGGCTAACAGCATTAAGACTGAATATTTGAAGCTATTGTTTTGTTTTGTAACCAGAAATAACTAAGTGTAAACACTAGATGCTGCGATTATAAGTCATAAAATTTTACAAGAATTATTACTTTTACTACTAAACATACCCGACAAAATTTGTCGGGTATGTTTGACTGGTATTTTTACTCGTGTTAGTATCAGGCGACAGTTGATAGACAGACAGACAGGGAAAGCTCGTTTATGACTCAGGCAATCACAACCCAATCCCAAGTCAGCAATGCCACATTTTTTAAAGCCTTGAAGTGTAAGGAATGTGGTGCGGAATATGAACCCAAAGCCAAGAATGTTTGTGAGTTATGCTTTGGACCTTTGGAAGTCAAGTATGACTACAGCGCTCTGCGTCTCTCTGTCACTCGTGAAACAATTCAAGCCGGGCCTAATTCAATTTGGCGCTACCGTCCGTTTTTGCCTGTCGCAACTAATAATGTTATAGATGTGGGAACCGGTATGACCCCGTTGGTTCGTTCCCACCGTCTTGCCCGCCGCCTGGGTCTAAACAAGCTTTATATTAAAAATGATGCCGTGAATATGCCCACCCTCAGCTTTAAGGATCGGGTGGTGTCAGTCGCCCTCACCAGAGCGCGAGAGTTGGGTTTTTCCACTGTTTCCTGCGCTAGCACTGGTAACTTGGCAAATTCTACAGCAGCGATCGCAGCTCACGCCGGTTTAGACTGCTGTGTGTTTATCCCGGCAGATTTGGAAGCTGGTAAAATTCTCGGTAGCCTGATCTACAGTCCCACCCTAATGGCTGTGAAGGGCAACTACGATCAAGTCAATCGTCTTTGTTCAGAAGTAGCCAATACATACGGCTGGGGATTTGTCAATATTAATCTACGTCCCTACTACTCTGAAGGTTCCAAAACGTTAGGCTTTGAAGTTGCAGAACAATTAGGGTGGCAATTACCCGACCATATCGTTGCTCCTTTAGCTTCTGGTTCGCTGTTTACCAAAATTTATAAGGGCTTCCAAGAATTTGTCGAAGTTGGTTTGGTAGAAGGTAAAAACGTCCGTTTCAGCGGCGCCCAAGCTGAAGGTTGTTCGCCCATCGCCCAAGCATTCAAAGAAGGAAGCGACTTTATTAAGCCAGTCAAACCGAATACAATTGCCAAATCAATTGCGATCGGTAACCCCGCAGACGGCATTTATGCTGTGGATATCGCTAAGAAGACTGGTGGTAACATTGAATCAGTCAATGACGCAGAAATTATTGATGGCATCAAACTACTGGCAGAAACCGAAGGCATCTTCACAGAAACAGCGGGTGGTACAACTGTCGCCGTGCTGAAAAAATTGGTAGAAGCCGGCAAGATCGATCCAGATGAAACTACCGTGGTTTACATCACTGGCAATGGATTGAAAACCCAAGAAGCAATACAAGGCTACGTTGGCGAACCCTTGACTATTGATGCTAAACTAGATAGTTTTGAACGTGCCTTAGAGCGATCGCGTACTCTCGATCGCTTGGAATGGCAACAAGTCCTTGTTTAATTATGAGTTAGGAGTTAGGAGTTATGAGTTATGAGTTTTTTATTCCTAACTCCTCACTCCTAACTCATAACTGCTGACTCCTCACTTTTCACTCAAAACTTTCTACTTCTATGGCCGTAAAAGTCTTAGTTCCTACAGCTCTTCAACAATTTACTAATAACGAAGCTATCGTAGAATCCAATGGCAACACCATTGCTGAACTTGTGGATTCATTAGAACAAAGCTTTCCTGGCTTCAAATCACGATTATGTGATGATGAAGGAAAGCTACGACGGTTTGTGAATTTTTACCTTAATGACGAAGATATTCGCTTTTTAAAAGGGGCAGATACACGCCTCAATGATGGGGATGAAGTAAGTATTGTCCCTGCTGTCGCTGGTGGTTAATGCCGAGAATACAGCAGAATTAAAAATTCTAGCTACCAGATATAGATAGTGTACTTCAGGCTTCTTGAAATCTGTTGTATCTACCTAGATTTAGCAAATCAATAGATGTAGGCTTGCCGTGATTGGCAGGCTTATTTTTATTCATGCCAATCTAAGATCTAAAATCCAAAGTTGTTTGACTAATTACAAATTGTTTTGACTCTGCCTTGATGCTCTATCTCATTACATTTGAGGCGTGATTGCAGAGCATCAATTTTTCGTAAAAGCGACATTCCCCACACGATAGAAATCGCCAACTTGATGGTCATACCCAGAAGTAAAAGTGCTACGATTCTGGAAGATCTTCTCTGTTGAGCTAGCCTTTTTTGTTCTTCTGCAAGTCGCGCTTCGACTTCTTTGGCACGTTCAGCTTCTAATGCTTGCTGCATTTCTCGGCGGTCTAATTCTTCACTAGCAGCTAAAAATAGATAATCTAAGTTGCTCAGACTTTTGCCATTTGCCCAAGCTTGGGCATCAATTAAAGCTTGTCCACGCAATAGGCGAGATTCATCCTCTTGGTTTGAGGCTACCCATGCATTGAAACTTTCGTAGTAAGGACGTAAGTTAGCTAATTTTTTTCTAACCCATTCTAGATTGAAAACTTCTTCATAAATACGGTTTTTTATTCGGAGAAAACCCTGCTTTTTAATCACCAAACCAGACAGCAAAAGTTCTACCTGTTCTCGACTATCGTCAACGGCTACTTTAACTCCTTGGAGGATTTGCTGATAAATTCCCAGCAATCTGGCGGCAGATTGTTCGTTTCTGAGAATGCGATCGCGAATTGTCCTCAGATGCTCTGGTTCATCTTGGGATTCCCATTTCTCGATCATATGCGATCGCACTACATTTTCTATCCAAAATTCTTCTGTTCCAGGTGGGATTTTGAGCTTTCTACCCAGATCATCTTGAGACAATTTGACAAGCAGCCCACACAGTTTTTGAGTTAGAAATGGTTGCCCTTGCGTCCAAGACAATACCTCTTGCAAGACTTTTTGGGGATTATTCCCTTGAATATCCAACCCCAAAGCTAATGGTTGAGCTTCTTCAAATGTAAAACCATTTACTTCTATAGCTTTACCAATATTAAATGGGGTAGTGTGATTGCGATATAAAATTAAGTCTGAAGGTGTCGCAACGCCGAAAATTGCAAATGTAATCCGATTGTATTCTGGATTGATTGCTCGTTGATTATAGCAAAATCTAATCAAGCTAAAAAAGTCATCGACTGGGAAATCTAAGCTCAAAATACTATCAATTTCATCAATAAAAATAAACAGTCTTTCATTAGGGAACTGAGACAATAGTATTTCTGAAATAAAGTGACTAAGTTTTTGAACTAAAGATATATCTTTTTTTTCTTGCCACCAGGTTTTTAAATTAACTTTTCCTAATAGCTGAAAACCTAACCATAAATCGCCTGCTACTCCTTTGTACCACTGTTCTGGAGTGATATTTTCACAACCAATATTGGTCATATCAACGGTGGCGCATCGAAAACCCTCTTCTTGTAACCGATGTTTTGTTTTCACCATCAGTGAGGATTTGCCCATTTGCCTACAGCTGAGGATATAGCAAAATTCACCTTGTTTTAAAGCATGGTAGAGATTGACATCTGCCTTGCGCTCAACATAGCTAGGAGCATCACTCGTGAGGGTACCACCAACTTGGTATCGATAATTGTTCATTTGATTTTAAATATCTTCTCTTGCTTTATCAAATAAGTTATCTAAGAACAAAAATGAATATTTTAATTATTTACTTTTCAAGATTTTACCAGAAGTATTAGCATTCTGAGTGCTTTGCAAGCTGTTGGCTAAAATAAAGACGATATAATTCACACATGACACAAGCTTGATTGCCATTGAGTTGAACTAAACCCATGCTTTCTAGTTTATAAGCTGCGATCGCATCTAATTCTACCTTGTCATCGCTGGCAATTACCTGTTGCATAGCAGACATTAATTCTGGTTCTTTTTGCAGTAAACTTAGCAGTTCTCGTAAATGCTGAGTGTAAATTCCCGCTGGTGTGGATGCTGTTTCTAATAACATTTCTAAGGTCATTTCTTGCCCAGATAAATGATATAGTGCAAGACTCACCAAATAAGGATGTCCGCCCACCATTGCTTGTAGAGGTTCAAGGCGTCGTAATCCTTCGGAATCTGCTACCCACTCTAGCCCGTAACGCAATGCTAAATCCTGTACTTGCTTGAGGGTAAACGGTGGTAGAGTAATTGTAATCCCGACATTAAAAGGCGATTGGTTGAGCTTCAGGGGAACATAGATTTCTGTGGTGTGAACTACCACCATTCGTAGTTTTTGCCATAACCTGTCTTGCTTTGCTTGTTCGTGCCAAAATCGCAGCATTGGCAAAAAGTCTTGGGCAATATTCGGATGTTCAAAAACTCGCTGCACTTCATTCAAAGCTAAAACCACAGGACTTTCAGTAATGTACTGTAATAGATACCCTTCAAAATAGATTTTGCAGCTGACTTTGCTGCCCATTTCTGTATCCCAAAAATCATCTAGACAGGGAACGAGGTTTAACTGCCTGGTGACATAAAGACAGAACCAACGTAAAAATTTATCTAAGGAAGTAAAAACTTCTTGGTCAGCTTCTTGAAAGTCCAAGTAGATAATTTGATAATCCTGCTCTTTAGCATAAGCAATCATTCGGTTAAGCAGGGAACTTTTTCCCATTTTTCTAGGTGCTTTAATTCTGATTAAGCAACCAGGGTGTAATATCTCTTTACAAATCAGTTCTTCTAGTGGAGGGCGATTGATGTATAAAGGAGAATCCAGTGACACTGGACCACTGGGATAATCTATCTCGCTACCTAAGAACAAGTCAGGAAAAACCATTTCTAAGCTAGATTGTCTTCTGAAGTTTTGTTCGGTCTGATTCCGCTGATGACCAATTCTGTCTTGCAGATGTTTGCTTAAGGCTACATGCAGATTTTTTTTTGTTACTCTTTTTCCAAGTGCTAGAGAAAGGTCTTGCCACAACTGAGAGCCAACTTCTTTGATGTAGTGATTGCCATAACCTGATGTTTTTGACATTTCGCCATAAGTTTTACCCAACCACGATTGATACAGCACAAACAGCTGAATGGAAGCAAGAGGTTTGTCTTGCAGAATTCTTTCTACAGCTTGCAGAATATCTTCCACGGATATTAAAAAGTTAAAATTTGTTATGTAAATGTACTAGATTTTATTTACTAATAATATCATACTACCGAATAAATACTTGTTGAAGAAAAAAAATTGTCAGGAGTATTTTGATCGAGATGATTAGCGACTGGGGACAAGTGCCGCTATGAAGTCAAAAGTATTCTGAAATGAACTTTTTAGGTATTTCCAATGGTTGCTCTATTTACGCCGTAAGGTACTATAGCAATCCTAAATGAGTTGTAATAAAATTCACCCCCCGTTTTCAAACACCCTCTTCCCAAGGGGGGAACTATGGGGGGGGGGTAGCAACAATTTCAAATTCTCACAAATGATTTAGGACTGCTATAGCGCGTTTTGAAGCCTCGACGTTGACGTTGCTTTGTTGCGTTGTCCTAACCTTAACTCAACCTATGTTTCCAGTTTGAAAGCAGGTATTAGTGAAGAACTTTCTTAGTACCCAATCCCCAATTCCTTTGACACCACTAAAGTGGGAAAAGTGGGTTTTGGTGGGAAAAGTGGGAAGTATTCTGAATAACCTTGCTTTTTTCATTCATTTTTTGTAAGTTAACCATTAGCAATTTTCACTAAGAAATAAAACGTTTAGTAACCAAACTTCTGGCTGCCAAGCGTAATTAAAAGTCTCTGGATACTCATTTTTTTGGGGTAGCTGACAACTTTGTTTGTCTGGGATTCTTAGTGAAATAATTAACCTCATTTTGTATAAGGAAGAAATTCTGATGTCACATATCACTTTTGAACAAGAAGAAATCGCAGTTATGACAGAGTTGAACGAAGAAGAAATCAGTGCAGTAATCGGGGGAACTGGTTCTGATGATGACTTCCTAGATGTGGGAAATGTAAACATCCTCAACGGAAGTCTTAATGATATAAATGTGAACGTACTCGGCATTCAAAACACCAATGTAGCAGCAGGTCTTTTGGGTGGACTGGCTAAACTTTTCGCTGCCAACTAACTTTTGAAAAATGCAGTGGCCGGCTGTGCTACCAAAACTTTTTTTATCATGTTATGTAGGAAGAGTACAAGCTCAAACAGCACTATAAATAATGATTAGGAAGTTTACGGTAGGAAGTTACACGGCAAACTGCTTTTAAAGTTCTGAGCGGAGGCAGCTTCCGCTCACTTTATTTATAATGTCTAGACAAAATTCAAAATCTTTACTATCTCAGGTTCGGTGTTTCATTAAGTGCTAGATTAATTATTGGAAGCAGCAAAATTTTAGTTTTTCTAAATTGTTCCCTATGTTGACTCCCACGTAAATTGGGATGGTATTCGGTGACTAGCCAAAAAAGTAACCTGTTTCGGAAAGAAGCTTTAGAACGTGCTTCTTCCCCTGAAGAATTAGATCAAATTATGCAGGTAGTCAGCCCGAAAAAGTGGCTACCTCTAATTGCTGTTGGTTCTTTGGTGGTGACTGGACTGACTTGGAGTTTTTTAGGTCGAATTCCAATTACGGTGACGGGTACTGGCATTATAGTCTATCCCAGCACGGTTACTTCGTTTCAATCACCGATCGCCGGCAGGTTGCGAACAGTGAATGTTCGCGTTGGTGACTTTGTAAACAGAGGAGATGTGCTGGCGACTCTAGACCAAAGCGAACTCATGAAACAGCTACAATTAGTACGCTCTAAATTAGAGCAACTACAGCAAGAGGATCGCGAAGCTAATTTAGTGCAGCGACTGCGGCAAAATGCAGATCAACAGGCGATTCAACAGCAACGCCAATCTTTGCAGCAAAATCTCCAAACACTACAAAAGCTAACACCGATTTTAAGGGAGAAAGGGGTGGACTCGATCCAACGCGATCGCGCTACCCAAACACAAAGTCTACAATCTTTCCGGGAACTGCTGCCGACTTTCAAACAGAGATTTGATAACCGCAAGCGACTATTGGCAGAGGGAGCAATTTCTGGAGATACAGTACTACAGTCACAGCAAGATTACTTAAACGCTGTTACACAAATTAACCAAGCCGAATCCCAACTCAAGCAACTCGATGTCAAAGAAGCAGAGGCCCAGCGGCAATATCTCGAAAATCTCAACTCAATTAAGGATTTGGAAACCCAGTTAAAGCAACTAGATAGTAAACAAGCGACATTAGCACAACAAGACTTAGAAGTTGTAACTAACCGCAAAAAAGAAATTCAGGAAGTGCGGCGGAATATTACGCAATTAGCAGTGCAATTATCGAGTAATAGCTTAATCAAAAGCAGCTACTCCGGAAGGGTTTTAGAAATTTCAGCAACACCGGGACAGGTTGTTTTACAGGGTACACCCATAGGAGCGATCGCTGCACAAAAGCGATCGGCTCAACTGGAGACTGTAGGATTTTTTCCAGTTGGTGATGGTAAGCAGATTCAACCAGGAATGAAGTTACAAGTCACACCTAGTACCGCACAACGGGAACGCTTTGGTGGCATTATAGGTACTGTCACAGATGTCTCAGCTTTTCCCGTGACTAAAGAAGGTGCATTAAGCGTAGTAGGCAATTCCGAATTCGTCCAAGGTTTAATTTCACAAGGGCCACAGATTCTCATCACCGCCCGACTGCAACCAGACCCTTCCACAATCAGCGGCTACAAATGGTCTTCTTCCCAAGGGCCGAATATGAAAGTAACTTCAGGAACCACTACCTCCATACAAGTCACCGTCGAAGAACGTGCGCCGATTACATTTGTTCTACCAATTTTGCGGTCTTGGAGTGGGGTTTATTGAACAAGGGAGTGGGGAGTAGGGAGTGGGGAGTAGGGAGTGGGGAGTGGAGTTGTGATTTGGGGATTAGCAACAAATAAATTTTCCAATTTTGTGAGGTGGACATCTTGTCCGCCTTTGGTTATGGGCGGGCGAGACGCCCACCCCACAAGAAGAGTGAGGTACACCTGTAGGGGCACGGCACTGCCGTGCCCCTACACCTCGCTATATCATGTTGCACATCTGAATGGGAAGCGCTATAAAGACTCATTCAGGAGTATTAAACACTCGTTGGCGAGTATCAAAGACTCATTCATGAGTCTTAATTTCTACCAGATTACAAATATAAATTATTCTCCCCATCTCCCCCACTCCCAATACTGCGTAGGTTTTGGAATTTCTTGGTTGAGGCAAGCAATCTTTAGCAGGGGGAGAAATGGAGGCTGGCGTTGAGTTTTGCCTCCCCTGCCTCCCCTGCCTCCCCTGCCTCCCCTGCCTCCCCTGCCTCCCCTGCCTCCCCTGCCTCCCCTGCCTCCCCTGCCTCCCCTGCTTCCCCTGCCTCCCCTGCCTCCCCTGCTTATCCGAGCAGTATTGCCCCCACTCCCCACTCCCCACTGACTGATGATGATCTCACTTTTTATGATCTTGTGGCGAAATCTGCAAAGCCTACTCAAGGCTAAAAACAAGCGGTGTCGCACTCCGACTCTGTTGCAAATGGAGATTGTAGAATGCGGCGCTGCTGCTTTGGGAATTATTCTGGGTTACTATGGTCGCATTGTCCCGCTGACGGAACTGCGGCAAGCGTGTGGTGTGTCGCGGGATGGAGTTAGTGCTTTAAATATCTTGAAGGCTGCCAGAAATTATAAATTAACTGCCAAGAGCTTTAAAACCAACTTGGCTGCCCTGTCTGAGTTAAAATTACCCTTCATTGTATTTTGGAACTTTAACCATTTCCTGGTCGTAGAGGGATTTGGCAAACAGCGAGTTTATCTCAATGACCCTGCTACTGGACGACGCAGTGTTTCTGTTGAAGAATTTAGCGGTGCTTATACAGGTGTCGTGCTAGCTTTAGAACCTAGTTCCGAATTCCAGCAAGGGGGACGCAAACCCAGCACTATTCTTGCTTTGTGGTCACGGTTGCGAGGCTCCATTGGGGCATTACTATACTGTGTGCTGGCGGGGTTTTTGCTGGTAATTCCTGGACTGGCCATACCTGCATTCTCCCAGATATTTGTAGACAACGTATTAATTGAGCATCGGTATGAGTGGTTACGTCCCCTAATTTTAGGGATGATTTTCACAGCCGGACTTAAAGGATTTTTGACGCTGCTACAGTTACAGTTTTTGCGTCAGCTGAAAATTAAGTTGTCAGTGGGTATGAAGAGTAAGTTTTTGTGGCATATTCTTCGCCTACCCGTGAGTTTTTATGACCAGCGGTTTGCTGGGGAAATCATTAGCCGGATGCAACTCAACGATAGTATCGCTAATATGCTTTCGGGTCAATTAGCTACCACAGTGATTGCCGCAGCTTCAGTATTTTTGTATGTGGTAGTGATGCTGCAATATGATGTCGTGTTGACCTTAATTGCGATCGCCTTTGTTACTGTTAACCTCGCTGCTTTACAGTGGGTGAGAGGGCGGCGCGTGGATGCCAACACTAGACTGATTCAAGAATATGGAAAAGTCAGCGGCGTAGCAATTTCTGGTCTTCAGAGTATGGAAACACTCAAGGCCTCCGGGTTAGAGTCAGATTTCTTCTCTCGGTGGGCGGGTTATTATGCCAAAGCCATCAACACCCAGCAGGAATTAGAAACAACAAACCAAACATTAGGAGTTTTACCAGATTTCTTATCGGCGATCGCCTCCATGTTACTTTTAGCTGTAGGTGGTTTGCGAGTCATGGATGGAACCATTAGCATCGGCATGTTAGTAGCCTTTATGGCCATGATGCAAAATTTTTTCCAGCCAATAACTAATCTCATCAATCTGGGAAGTGACCTGCAAAAGATGGAAGGAAATCTAACTCGCCTCGATGATGTCTTGCGTAACCCAATTGATTCGCAGCTGGTGTATGGGAGAGATGGGGGAGATGAGGGAGTGGGGGAAGATGAGGGAGATAATCAAGAAAATACTTCCTCATCCTCCTCATCCCCCTCATCCCCCTCATCCCCCTCATCCCCCTCATCCCCCTCATCCCCCTCATCCCCCTCATCCCCCTCATCCTTTAACCCTCTGCCCAAACTCCGGGGATATGTGGAATTATGCAATGTGACATTTGGCTATAGCGAAATTGCTCCACCGCTGATTGAAAACTTTAATCTCTCTCTCCAGCCTGGTCAGCGAGTGGCTTTGGTGGGTGGGAGTGGTTCTGGTAAGTCTACCATTGCCAAACTTTTATGTGGGCTGTACCAACCGTGGCAGGGAGAAATTCTGTTTGACGGCAAACCCAGAGAGCAAATTGAGCGCCAGGTACTAGCTAATTCTATCTCTGCGGTAGAGCAAGAGATTTTGTTGTTTGCTGGCAATGTCAGAGACAACTTAACGCTTTGGGATACTACTATACCCGAAAGTCATTTAGTCCGAGCTTGTCAAGATGCCGCACTCCATGATGTAATTCTTTCGCTCCCAGGAGGTTATGGTGCCGACCTCTTAGAAGGTGCTACTAATTTGAGCGGTGGTCAGCGGCAACGTTTGGAAATTGCCCGTGCTTTGGTGAATAATCCCAGTATCCTGGTTATGGATGAAGCTACTAGTGCCTTGGATGCTGAAACAGAAAAGACGGTCACTCGTAATCTGCGTTTGCGCGGTTGCACTTGCATAATCGTGGCGCATCGTCTCTCAACCATCCGAGATTGCGATGAAATTATTGTCCTCGATCGCGGCAAGATAGTCCAACGGGGAACCCATGAAGAATTACAGCAGGTTGAGGGAGTTTATTTACAGTTGATTCGTAGTGAGGGAGATGGGGGGCAGGGGAGGCAGGGGGGGCAGGGGAGGCAGGGGAGGCAGGGGAGGCAGGGGGGCAGGGGAGGCAGGGGAGGCAGGGGAAGAAAATACTTTTTTGTCTCTCTCATCTGCCTCTGCACCTCTGCCCCTCTGCCCCTCATCTCCTCTAGACGAAGGAGAATACTATCGCTTTGGGGGGAATGAATCGATACTATTAAACGATCCGCAGATAATTTGGGTGGTAAAATCTGGTTACTTGGCGCTATTTGCGATCGCTGTTCATGATGGCATTCCTGAAGGAACTCGTCGCTACTTATTTAGTATCACAGCAGGACAGGCGATGTTTGCCACTCCATCAAATTTAGATGGTAAACAGCACGAAATTTTAGCGGTGTTTTTTGAAGATACAGAACTCCTGAAAGTATCGACAGATGACTTTAATCAGTTGTTTGTTGATGCTAATAGACAAGCAGTAGCTTTAATAGAAGACTGGATTGATCAATTAGGTTCGGTAATTGCTGGCATCACGACGCCAACCACACCAATATTACCCCAAGGAATTCACTACTTTTCCTTAGCCAAAAACCAAATCTTCCAACCCCAGGGTCATGTATCATGGGTGCAAATCTTACAAGGGCGTGCTAAATGGATGGGATTTGAGGATTTGCTGTTAACTTCTGCCTCTGGTATGTTACCTCTACATCCAAATATGTGGCTAGAGGCAAGTGATACAGTTGAGTTGCAAACCCTTACCACTCTGGAAATTCCAAATGTAGATGCTTTGTTAGGTGGTTTGTCTCAACTACAAACTTATTTCCTCCATTGCATTGAACTGCTGCAACGCCAGGAGATGGATGCAGAATTACTCAGATTTGCAGCCAGGGAACGTCTTGAAAGCCAAGTGATGCAACAGACGTTGGCAGAATTGGCATCTGTATTGCCACAGCCAAAGTCAAACAGGTTAACTGGTAGCTCAGAATTGATTACTAGTGTTGATGCAACTCCAAATCAAGCCTTGCTAGTTGCAGCTGGTGCCGTAGGACGAGCCTTAGGAATTACGATTCGTCCCCCAGCTGCCTCAGAAGATTTTAACCGAGTGCAAGATCCTGTAAAAGCGATCGCCCGCGCTTCCCGTATTCGTGTGCGGCGAATTCACTTGCGGAACAACTGGTGGCAAAAGGATTGTGGGGCGATGTTGGCATTTACACTTGGTGACAATCAGCCAGTGGCACTGTTACCAATATCTGATACTCGTTATCAACTCTACGCTCCTGGGCAACAGACGCGCATCTTTGTAGATGCCCGCATCGCAGCAGCCCTAGCTCCCACCGCCTACGTATTCTATCGATCTTTGCCTGATAAACAGCTAAAAACTCTTGATTTGCTTCGGTTTGCCGTCCAAGGACATTACAAAGAACTAACTCTAATTTTAGTAATGGGAGTTACCATTACTTTGTTAGGAATGCTGACGCCTCAAGCTACAGCAATCATCATCGACAAAGCCATCCCAGACGCTAATCGGGGGTTGTTGAGCCAAATTGCTCTGGGTTTAGTCGCTGCTGCCTTTGGCAGAATGTTGTTTCAATTAACACTTGCATTTGCCACCATCCGGCTGGAAACTTTTGCTGATTCTGCCACGGAAGCCGGAGTGTGGGATCGATTGTTGAACTTAAAGCCTACCTTTTTTCGTTCATTCTCGGTTGGTGACTTGAATTCTCGAGTCACAGCTATTAGTCAAATTCGCCAAAGACTCGGTAATACGGTATTAAAAACCATCTTTTCGAGTTTATTCTCACTGCTGAATGTCGGACTATTGTTTTACTACAATATTTCCTTGGCTCTCATAGCTTGTGTGGTGGCACTGATAAACACTGCTGTCACCATCATTTCTGGTATTCTCATTGTCCGTAAAGTTCGCCCCCTACTTGAACAAGAAGGACAAATCTTTGGCGTGATGGTGCAGTTGATTAATGGAGTTGCCAAACTACGAGTTGCTAAAGCTGAAGCCCGCGCCTTTGCCTACTGGGGTAAAAAGTATACCCATCAACTGAAACTCATGCTGAGTACCCAAGGTATTGAAGATAGCGTCGCAGTCATTAATCAAGTATTACCTGTGTTAACAACTGCCGCTATCTTCTGGTTTGCCACTACCTTAATTGGGCAGTCCCAAACCCCAGGAGCAACTGGTTTCTCTACTGGCACATTCTTGGCATTTAATGTGGCTTTTGGCACATTTATTAACGGAGTCACTAGCTTGAGCAGTACAGTGGTGGAAGTTTTGCAAGTTTTACCATTGTGGCAAAGGGCACAGCCAATTCTCCAAGGGGAACTAGAAATCACTTCCACTCAGGCAGATCCGGGAAGGCTATCAGGTAAATTAGTTGTAGATGGGGTAAGTTTCCGCTACCGTGATGATGGCGGCTTAACGTTGGATAATGTCAGCATCCATGCCGAAGCCGGAGAATTTATTGCCATTGTTGGCCCTTCTGGTAGCGGTAAATCAACTTTATTGAGATTACTTTTGGGGTTTGAATTCCCGAAAGCTGGCACAATTTACTACGACGGACAAGACTTGGCTTCTTTGGATGTCCATGCTGTGCGCCGCCAATTAGGTGTTGTTATGCAAAATAGTCGCTTGATGTCAGCCTCAATTTTTGAGAACATTGCCAGCGGCGCAGTGCTGACAATGGATGAAGCTTGGCAAGCAGCACAGATGGCAGGTTTTGCGGCTGATGTTGCGGCGATGCCAATGCAGATGCATACAGTTGTCAGTGAGGGAGGTACTAATCTTTCTGGTGGACAACGCCAACGGTTGTTAATTGCTAGGGCTTTAGCATTGAAACCGCGAATTTTGCTATTTGATGAGGCGACCAGTGCGTTAGATAATAGAACCCAGGCAATTGTCAGTGAAAGCTTAGAGCAGTTAAAGGTGACTAGAGTTGCGATCGCTCATCGCCTGAGTACCATCCAAAATGCTGACCGAATTTATGTCCTGGATGGTGGCAAGGTAGTACAGCAAGGTAATTTCACTGATTTGGCAAATCAACCAGGGCTGTTTGCCCAACTGATGTGGCGACAGTTGCTTTAGTTTTTTGCCAACTGTTGACTAAAATAAAGACGATACAACTCACACATGACACAGGCTTGATTGCCATTGAGTTGAACTAAACCCATGCTTTCTAGTTTATAAGCTGCGATCGCATCTAATTCTACCTTGTCATCATTCGCAATTACCTGTTGCATAGCAGACATTAATTCTGGTTCTTTTTGCAGTAAACTGAGCAGTTCTCGTAAATGCTGAGTGTAAATTCCCGCTGGTGTGGATGCTGTTTCTAATAACATTTCTAATGTCATTTCTTGCCTAGATAAATGATATAGTGCAAGACTTACCAAATAAGGATGTCCGCCCACCATTGCTTGCAGCGGTTCAAGGCGTCGTAATCCTTCGGAATCTGCTACCCACTCTAGCCCGTAACGCAATGCTAAATCCTGTACTTGCTTGAGGGTAAACGGTGGTAGAGTAATTGTAATCCCGACATTAAAAGGCGATTGGTTGAGCTTCAGGGGAACATAAATTTCTGTGGTGTGAACTACCACCATTCGTAGTTTTTGCCATAACCTGTCTTGCTTTGCTTGTTCGTGCCAAAATCGCAGCATTGGCAAAAAGTCTTGGGCAATATTCGGATGTTCAAAAACTCGCTGCACTTCATTCAAAGCTAACACCACAGGACTTTCAGTAATGTACTGTAATAGATACCCTTCAAAATAGATTTTGCAGCTGACTTTGCTGCCCATTTCTGTATCCCAAAAATCATCCAGAGAGGGAACGAGGTTTAACTGCCTGGTGACATAGATACAGAACCAACGTAAAAATTTATCCAAGGAAGTAAAAACTTCTTGGTCAGCTTCTTGAAAGTCCAAGTAGATAATTTGATAATCCTGCTCTTTAGCATAAGCAATCATCTGGTTGAGCAGGGAACTTTTTCCCATTTTTCTGGGTGCTTTAATTCTGATTAAGCAACCAGGTTGTATCACTTCACTACAAATCAGTTCTTCTAGTGGAGGACGATTGATGTATAAAGCAGAGCCTGTTGGCACAGGACCACTAGGAAATTTCATCTTACCGACTGAAAATAAGTTTGGATAAGGCCTTGATAATCTGAATTTTTTGTTTAACTGTTGTTGTGGTTGATTTTTTTGCCAACTTATTGCTTGCGAGTATTTGCTCAAGACTAAATGCAGATTTTTTTTTGTTACTCTCTCTCCAGCTGCTTCGGACAAGTCCTGCCACAACTGAGAGCCAATTTGTTTGATGTAGTTGGTACCATAACCTGTTCCCTCTGACATCTCATCGTAAGTTTTGCCCAACCACGACTGATAAAGCACAAACCACTGAATGGAATCGAGAGATTTTTCTTGTAGAATTCTTTCTACAGCTTCTAGCAATTCTTCCACGGTTATTAAAAGTTAAACATTTAATAAAATTACAGATTTCCTTTGGCTTAGTAATAATATACAACCGAAAAAATACTTGGATAAAGAAAAATCTATCAGTTTCATTATGTTCCTAAAATAATCAGTATTGAAAATACATATAAGTATAAAATTTTATTAAGTATAGATTGTTGATTTGAGCGATCGCTACCCACTCTCATAATTAGGACAGCTTCATCATTGCTAGTGGCGTCCTGGATATAATAAGTATTATTACTTAAAAAAATGTAAAATAACTTAATTATCAAAAATATTTTACTGATTGTGAGTTCATTTTTGCAGCAAAATACATGTCTTATAGCAAAAGCCTTGGTGGTTAGGACATTAACAGATGATAAAACCTAGACACAAAAAGACTTTTCACCCAGTCCTCAGTCCCCAGTCCCCAGTCCCTTGCTATACATAGTAGGAGGCGTAGCTGAATGCACCATGAATAGCGAATAATGCCGTACTTTCCGCAACAACGCATCGTACAATTTAATTAATAAAACCCTTGTAATATAGCAATTACAAATTACGATTTATGTCGGACAACAAAGAATTTTCATCCGAAAAAAGTTCTTCCATTAAAAATATCTTGATTTTGGGTGCAACCGGCTATATTGGCGGAGCGCTGTGCCGTAAGTTTTCCCAGACAGAAGATTTCGCCGTCTTCGCACTTGTCCGTCCAAGTAGTGATGTTGAGACCATAAAGCCTTTCTGCAAGGAAATAATCCGCTCTCAAGAGGTAAGTTTTTCCAGCAATGATGTTGCCCAAGCAATTCGCAAGCATGATATTACAACAGTAATTAATGTAGCTTGGCACATGCCTCCAGAACCAACCAAAGAAGCTCAATTTGCCAAAGACCGTATAGCATTAGAAGCCGCTTTACACGGTGCTAGGGCAGTTTCACCAGATATTCATGTAATTACAACCAGCGGCAATTTTTCTTTGATTACCGCCGATGGAGGACGAATCACCGAAACACCTCCGCCAAAAGGCTATACACGACCCGAATATTTAGCATGTTTTGACTTACTAGCAGGTGTAAATGTGTTGAAAGATGGGCTAGTAGAAGAATATATCAGCAATGGAGGTAACGCTTCCATTGTGTATCCTTCATCAGTGTATGGTCGGGCACCAACTCGTGGCAGTTTCTGGGATTTTGCAATTCAGCAGTTCATTACAGGGAAACCACACCAAGGCTCTCAGCCATTTCCACCAGATTTTATGACGGCGTGGATTCATGTTGAAGATTTGGTAGACTGCTACATTGCCGCAGCACGAAAAGGCACTAAAGGAGGACATTACCTGGCTGCGCCGGAAAGTTTGAGTATTAGCCAGATGTCAACTTTGTTTGCCGAGGCCGCTGAAGTAGAATTCGTTGCGCCAGTCTTTGAAAACAAGGACAAAGTTATATTTGATGATTCTCATACTAGAGAAGTGCTTCAACTTCAATGGAAGTATAAAGTCGCTGATGAGGTGAAAGGTTGGGTAGAAAGAATAAAAGAGTTAGGAACTTATTTTTTACAGTAAATATTACCAATTAGCACAGTGGCACTAGGCATCAAAACGAGAATCCTTAGATTGTGCCGCGCATCATTATTTATCAGTTTTGTTTAAGCATTAGGTGCAAAGACTCAAGCTGTTGTTACTCAGGTTCAACCATTTGTCACAAATGCATAAGCAATTGCTGCAAATGAGTACCCATTTATAATTAATGCTTAGTTTTTTTGCTAATTTTTTAAGCATTCATTATGAATGAGACAGCAATTGCTACAAATGAGTACCCATTTATAATTAATGCTTAATTTTTTTGCTAATTTTTTAAGCATTAGTTATGAATGAGACAGCAATTACTAAAAATGAGTACGCAATTGCAGCAAATGAGTATCCATTTATGATTAATGCTTAATTTTTTTGCTAAAAGACAAACGTTTGCAACTTCTGCGTCTGTCTTTGTAACAAATGAACAAGCTATTGTTACCACGGGAACTCAGCAACGCCATAATTTCACTGCTTGCAGCCGTGGAAGTGTCAAAATATATATGTAAACTTTATTTACAAAATCAGTTATGCCCAAAGCAAGTTGGAATGGTGCAGTTTTAGCCGAGAGCGATAATACCGTAGTTGTGGAAGGCAACCATTATTTCCCAGCTGACACAATTAAAAAGGAGTACTTCACAGAAAGTAATACCCACACTACTTGTCCTTGGAAGGGTGTTGCTAGCTACTACAGTATCGAAGTTGATGGACAAGTCAACAAAGATGCTGCTTGGTATTATCCCAGCACTAAGGAAAAAGCTAAGAATATTGAAGGCTATGTCGCTTTCTGGAAAGGCGTAAAGGTCGAGGTTTAATCAAGGTTCCTCGAAGTATTTTATTTCCAGAAAATTGATTCAGTATTTACAGCAATCATCAAACTAAATTTTGTGGAGGTTGGCTTGTGTTAACCTCCACAGTCTTTTAAACTATTTAGCGCTCGCAGTTTTTCAATATCCAGCAAAATTGAGCGTAGAGACGTGAATAGCCGGGAACTTTGACTGCGTTGTGAATCTGAATTGTGCTGTTAATAGTATAAAATTTTTATTGATAAGTTTTACTTAAGCTTTGGTAGCGATTGCATAAGTTTGCTCGCAAATAGATAAACGTTCTGAACCAAACAACTTGTGTTGTGAATGAACGGACAAGTTTTCGTTCACAACGGATAAGCATTCTGAACCAAACAACTTGTGTTGTGAATGAACGGACAAGTTTTCGTTCACAACAGATAAGCATTCTGAACCAAACAACTTGTGTTGTGAACCAACGGACAAGCTGTGGTAACGACAACAACTTTATTCTTACAGCAATTTTGATGTATTTGAACCACATCTGTCGTAGGGGCACAGCAATGCTGTGCCCTTACCGCGCGGTCTATTTACCTGAAAATAGCTGTAATATCAAGTCCAGATAATTGCATGGCGAGTTGAATAAATTGAAGTAACGTGTAAGTCTTTGGCGTAACGCACCCTACTAAAACTAATTTATTCTGAATTTTGAATTGTGTATTTTTTTTAATTAGACGCTGCCTTTTCTGCAACATTACGAATTATTTCTTCCAATGTTTGGAGTAATTCTTGTTCGTTGTAAGGTTTAGAAAAGTAGGCTCTTGCACCCAATTGCATAGCCAATTGGCGATGTTTATTACTACTACGGGAAGTCAACATCGCAACTGGAATATTTTTTGTATCCATATCTGAATTTACGCGACCTAAAAAGCCATAACCATCAAGACGAGGCATTTCAATGTCACAAATTACTGCTTCAACTCTCAATCCATTTTGGAGCTTTTCTAAAGCGTCTTGACCGTCTTTAGCTTGTTCTACTTGATACCCTCCTTTTTCTAGGGTTAAAGCTAAGAAGCGGCGAACATTAATTGAGTCATCTACAATCAAAATTGTGCCTTTAAATTTGGTAGATGCTGCTGAAACTTTTTCTTCATCAAATATCAGGAAAGGTGTCTTTAATCTTGCTGATGGTAATTGAGTACCTTTAGGAGTCCGCTGATTAGTAGCAATCCAATATAGCAATTCGTTGATATTAACTAGTGGCACTACTCGACCATCTCCAAGAATTGTACAGTTGCCAAAGCCATGAGGTAGAGATATATTTCCTTCGACTTGGCGAACAGCAACTTCTTGCTCACCCCAACAACGGTCTATTTGTATCGCTACCGGCTGATTATTACCTTTGACTACTAACACGCTGTTAACATTAATCGCTGCCGGAGTTTCTAATTCTGCGCTATCGTAACGCAGGCAATTAAATTCTAAGTAGCGACTCAAGCGAATTAGTGGTAGCATGGTTCCTTGCCAATTGAGGACTTCGCTACCCGCCATTTGGAAAACTCGCTCGTTTTGGAGTAATGATATTTCCGAAATAACATCTGTGGGAAATGCCAATAGCATTTTGTTAATTTCTACTAACAATACTCGTGCCACAGAAAGTGTAAATGGTACTGAGAGGGTGAAGGTGGTGCCAACTCCCGGTTCTGTATCAACTTTGATATCTCCTCGAATCAATTTAAGATTGTTGCGAACTACATCCATACCGACACCGCGACCAGATAATGTTGTCACTTGGTCGGAAGTGCTAAAACCTGGTTCAAAAATTAGTGATAACAGTTCTTCATCACTAGCGTTAGTAATCAGAGAAGCATCCAATCCCATAGCTAAGGCGCGGGTGCGAATTTTCTCTAGAGAAATACCCCAACCATCATCACGTATACTAATGAGTGTACGATTACCATGATGAGTTGCTTTAATTTCAATTAATCCTTGTTCTGGTTTACCGAGAAGGCGACGGGTGGCAGGATCTTCGATACCATGATCGAAGGCATTTCTTAATAGGTGCATTAAAGGCTCGTTCAATGCTTCTAAAATGCCGCGTTCAATTAGAGTATTACCACCTTCAATTTTTAGCTGTACATTCTTTCCATACTCTACATTTAAGTCACGCAAAGCTCTAGGAAAACGCTCAACTAAATCTGACAGCGGCCGCATCCGGATATGATTAAGTTTTGTTTGTAATTGTTTTGATGTTTTGTTAATTTTGCGAGCAATTTGGTCTGTATCATCTACACTTAATTGCACATCAGTTGTGACTTCTTGTAGCTGAACAATGGTTTCCATAACTTCCTGCGATCGCAGATTTATATCGTTATAGCGATCCATTCCCAAAATATCAAATTCCCTGTCTGTATCTGGTATATGGTGGTCATTTTCAATTGGGAATTGCTCACTACCAGGCACAGCAGATTGAGTAGAAATTTTATGGTAAGCTGTACGTAGTTCTTGGTTCTCCCGGTCGAGAGTTTGCACTCGCTGGTTGAGATGACGCACGAGTTTGCGTAATCTTTCTAGTTGGGCATTTAACCCATTGCGTTGAACAATTAGTTCTCCAAATAAATCATTAATTTGTTCGAGTTGTTTGCTGGGGACGCGAACGGAATTGTCTGGAATTTCCCGTTCTTTACCAACGGCTAATTTGGCATCTATAGCTTGATTTTCTCTAGCAAATATTGTATTATGCTCTGTAATATTTACAGCATTGACATCATCGGCAAATTCTGCATCTAAAAATGTAAAATTGGCAGCAACTGTTTCATCTTTATGCCAACTTTCTGTGGATGTTGACACGATTTCTGTCTCCAGGATATCTGTGTCAGTTGCATCTGTGGCGAGAAACTGTGGTATTATTTCTGTTTTTAATATTGGCTGGGATTCGGTATAATTAACAAATTTAATTTCTGTAGGTAAATTATCTAATTGATTTGTCAGTACCAAAGCTTGCGATCGCCGCCATGCCTGCAATGCCAATTGAGCGATTTCATAAATGCTCCCGCTACTTGCAGTGGCTAATTGCTGGGTTACTGACTCACAAAGCTTGCTAAAAGCTGATAACTGGAGCATTTCTCCCAAGCCGCCCAATTCTGCTGCCATAACGGCAAATTCTTCTTGTAAATTAGACTCCTGGCTATTTGCCAACGCGGATTCTAAGCGCTGCAAACACTCCTCTACTTCTGTTTCAAATAGCAAAGGAATGACATCTTGCCCATCCTCTGGGGATAGCATACTTGTGGCATCTTCAGCCGTGGGGTCACCCAAGCGTTCATGCAACTCATCAAAAATTGGGTAACAAAAAGTTGCTAACCACTGTTCCTCAACAAGATTTCCCTGTGCCAACAAATCTACAATTTGACGCAACCAATCAACACCAGAAAGCAATAAACTCTGTAACTGAGTATCAATTTCTAAAGAATTTTTTCGAGTTTTTAAAACTTTAAAAGAATCTTCTAAACGATGGGATAAATCACTGAGGGATCTAAATCCCATCATCCCTGCACCGCCTTTAATAGAATGAGCAGCCCGGAGTGCAGCATTAATTTTATCTAAATCGATACGGTTACTAGTATCGATTTCCAGCAATACCCCTTCCAGGGTATTCAAGTAATCAGTCGCTTCTTCCAGAAATTGCATCTGGATTTCTAATTCTTTGTCATTTAACATGGTTTTTGTTTTTGGGCATTGGGCGTTGGGAATTGGGCATTGGTCATTGGTTATTAGTCATTAGCAAAAGACAAAGGACAAATAACAAATGACAAAACTTAACTAACTTTAAAAGTTCCGACAGTCTCTTGCAATTGCTGGGAAATCTCCACAGTTTCTTGCAGAGATTGGGAAATTTGCAGAGAAGAATCGCTGGTGCGTTGTGATACAGCAGCGATGTCTTTCATCGATTGACTGACACTTTGTGATGTTTCTACCTGAGATGCAGTTGCAGTGGAAATCGACTGCACTAAGAAGTCAATTTGACGCGATACATCCAAAATCTGACTTAGACTTTCCTTCGCCTCCTCTACAATTCGAGTACCTTCCACCACTTGGGTAGTTCCGATTTCCATCGCCTGCACCACTTCGCTGGTTTCTCGTTGGATATTCTCCACAATTTCTTCAATTTCTTGGGTTGCAGCGGCACTGCGAATTGCTAGTTCGCCGACTTCTTCGGCAACTACAGCAAAACCTTGACCTTCTTCACCTGCGCGGGCTGCTTCAATACCGGCGTTAATGGCAAGCAAGTTAGTTTGGATGGCGATTTGATTAATTAACGAAACCACGCGAGAAATTTGTTGGGAAGATTCGCCGAGACGCTTGACTTTTTTGGCAGTTTCAGAAACAGTTTCCCGCATAGATAGGATGTTTTGTACTGTCAAATCCATCGCGTGCCCACTTTGAGTGGCGCTGTGAGCAGCATGATTGGCAATAAAAGCTGCTTTTTCGGCACTTTCGGCGACGGCTTGCATAGATTGGGTCATTTGGTCAACAGCATCGAGAGTGCGGTTGATTTCGGTAGCTTGGGTGAGTGCTTCCTCAGCTAGTTGGCGGATGGCTCCTTCGTTTGAGCCGATGGCGGTATTTACTTGAGTAGCAGCTTGTTTAACTTGGGTAACAATATCCCGCAGACTTTCCACAATGGAGTTGAAAAAGTCGGCAACAGTGCCTATTTCTCCAGCAGTCACGTCTGCACGCACTGTCAAATCGCCTCTAGCTGCACCTTCTATATCATCGAGTAGTTCTAAAAGTTGTTGTTGCAGTGCTTCTTTTTCTTGCCGGTCATCATCAGAACCTTTGACTGCAACATTTTTAGTTTGTTCTATTTCTTCTAGTAACTTGGCTTCTTCTAATGCATAACCGATTTGAGTTGCTATCTGTTGAAATAAGTTTATTTCCGGTTCTTGCCAAACACGAGGAGTTTCGCAATGATGAGCAATTAATAAGCCGAAAAGCTGCTCTTGGACAAGAATCGGTGTAATCAAATTACCTTTGACGGCAAATTTTTCTAATAGTTGAATGTAACCCTCGGCATTTTTCAAATTTGGGTCTTGATGAATGTTAGCAACTGCTTGGACTCGATGATCTTGATAAGTTTCTATATGGCGTCGCCAAAAATCAGGCTCATCAATTCGCACTCCGATCATTTCTGGCCAATTGCCTGTTACTGATTCAGCAACAACGACACCATCCCAAGTCTCTGAATTCAAATAATAAATGATTACTCGGTCTGTTTTTATCGCTCGGTGAACTTCTTTAACTGCTGCTTGATAAATATCTTCTGTTTTCAGAGTTCTCCGAATCTTGAGGGTAATATCTGCTAGTAATTTTGCCCCTTCAACATCTACTTCTTGTTCCTTGGACAAGACCTCCAATTGTTCAGCCATCTGGTTGATATTTGCACTCAATACCCCTAACTCATCTTGTCTTTTGGTGTCCAAACGGGTATTTAATTTCCCTTGATTTAGCTTTGTTAATGCCGCAGTTGCATTGAGAATAGGCTGTGTAGTCAGTTTCGCTAACCGAGATGCGATCGCTGCTACAATCAAAGCTGTCAATCCAGTGCCAATGGCTATAATCCACAACAATTGTCTTTGCGGTTCAAATACAATTGCTGTGTCTGTAGATAAAAGTACCTGCCAATTTAAATCAGGCAAGCCATCTAACTTAGTTGATGGCACATAGCTAACTAATTCTTGTTTTTTATAAGTTTTAGGAACTTCAATAAAACTATCTATTTTTTTTGCTGTTAGCAGTTTAGCTAAACTCCGATATTCTGCCTTTGCTTGTTTGCCCAATAATTTCTGTTGTGGACTCAAAAAAACTGTTCCCACAGCATCAAGTAAATGATATTGTTGTCCATTGACTGCGTAGTTTTTGATGACTTCATTTAAAGATTTGACAGGCATCCGCGCTCGAACCACGCCAATGGTTTGACCCGTAAATGTATTTTTAATCGGTGCTGTTATGTAAATACTTACTACACCAGTACTTGCTGCTTGTGGATTACTAATAACAGGAGCATCTTTTTGCAGAACCTCTTGAAAATATTTTTGGTCTTTTTGGTTTTCCAGAAGTTCGCCTGTGGATTGAACAATTAAGTTGCCAAGGCGATCGAAAATGGCAACACTATCATAAGCTTGGTAAGCTTCCACAACGCGGTTTAATACTGCTTGCTTTTCTTGACTACTTGTGCTATCACTAGCTTGGGAATTTGTCAAAAATGGCAAACTAGATATTACTTGGATATCTCCGTAGCGTCCCAACATGAAACGGTTTATTTTATCGCTTAAACCGATGGCTTCGGCTTGTTGAGACTGGGTAATTTGCTTAGTAATGGATTTGTTGGCAAAGCTAAAAGCGATCGCACCTATGGCCAATACTGGTAGTGTACTAATGGCGATCGCCAAAATTGTTGCTTTCGTAACTAAACTTAGCCTTGTAAAATAGCCAAAAGCCTGATTACTAGAAGAATTACCAGTAGTTTCAGCAGTAGGCTTACTTGGCAGCTTAACTACACTTCCAGTAACTTTTTGAGATGAAATCAGCGATGCCCGATTTTGAGGGCCACTACCGTTGTTCGTGTTAGTTTTATTAAACATTAAGATTATTTCTCCAAGATGTGAATAAGTAAACTAAAAATTATTTTTTATAAACAATTCTGAATTCTGAATTCTGAATTCTGACTCCTAAATTATTTTTACCTAATCACTGCGGAGAATAGAAGACTGCACAATAGCCTGAGCATCTAGCACCAGTGATATTTCATTTTGTTGCACTACACAGCCACATAAATAAGGAACTAAACTAGATGCTACTTGTCCTATGGGAGAATGAATTTCATCAGCAACAAACCTAGTTGTACCTTTGATTTCTTGTACAACTAACCCTAACACCAGTGATTCAACTCGGATAACGATCGCATTATACTGCCGCACCCGATAATCAAGAGATTCTAAATTCAGCATTCTTGGCAAATCAATTACCCAAATTATCCGACTCCGCCAATTCATTAAGCCTAATATACAAGGAGGCATATTAGGCATCGAAGTAACAGAATCAACAGGCACAATAATTGCTTCTTGAGTATGTTTCATTGATAAAACAGCGCCAGTCTGCTGATTTAGCTGGAACTTTAAATAACCTTCTGCTAAATTATTTTCGGCTGGTTTTGGGGAAAGTTTAATATTTGTACTAGTCATTGATTTAAATTACCACTGATTTAATCGTGCGTAGAAGATGTTCGCGGGTGTAAGGTTTAGTTATATAGGCATCTGCACCTTGTCTCATCGCCCACAAACGGTCAATTTCCTGATTTTTAGAACTACAAATTATAATCGGTACTTTTGCAGTAATTGGATTTCTTCTGAGGGAACGGCATAACTCAAACCCACTCATTTCCGGCATGACTACATCAGTAACTATCACATCCAATTTTTCCAAGACAGCTTTTTCTAAAGCTTCTTTTGCACCAGTAGTTTTAATTACGTTGTAACCACTTTCTTTGAGATAATGGCTCATTAATTCCAATTCGCTGGGAGAATCTTCTACAATCAGAATTGTGCCAAGCAAAGTCAGGCTCACTATAAATCTCCTAAAAGTAAATTAAGGCGATTAAATTTTATTAAATTAACCAAGATGTTTAAAAACCATTTTTAGCAATTCTGACTGGGTAAAAGGCTTAGTCAAATATCCTGATGATCTGACCATTTTAGCTTTTGCCCTATCAATAAATCCTGTTCTACCAGTCACCATGATAATAGGTGTACTTTTAAAAGCTGAATGTTTCCTTAATAAGGAACATAGCTCATAGCCGTCTAAAGAAGGCATTTCAACATCTAGCAAAATCAGATCGGGCTTACTCCGGAGAATTTGCATTAAAGCTTTCACTGGATCGTTGATCATCACAACTGAAAATGTGTTTTCATCCAAAAAATGTTTAATGGAATTCAACACTGTTTGACTATCATCAATGCAGGCAATTGTATATATATTTTTGCCAACAGGTAACTGAGGTATTTTATTATTATTCTCAGAAATCTCAAAATTGATTTGTTTCGCTAATTGTTGCCCAATTTTTATTTGTAATTGCGGCTGAACTTGAGATGCTTGTGTTGTCGGTAAAACTTGAGAACCAGCGCCAGCAGGAATTGATGACTGGATATTTTGCCGATTTCTTAACTGCTTTTGACAATGTTCCACAAGTAATCGCAAATCCAGACGACAAAACTTTGGTAGTTCATCTAAAGAATTTTCCGGACTAAATTCATAACTACCTTCTTTTAAGCACAGAAATGATTCCAGTACTTCTTTTGCTAATTCGTCTATCAGAGTTCCTGCTTGTACAGAGGTAATTAAATCCTGATTTACTAACCAGCAAATAGCTTGATAATCTGCATTTGGTATTGATTGATGTTCATTTTTTGTCTCAAACATCAGCCGCATCTGAATCCGAGTAGCGCTGTTGAGAGCAGGAATTTGCTGACTCAAACGCCGCAAATGACTATCAAGCCGCTCAAACAGCTTATCTGAATAGGAGGCATAAGTAAGTTTACCGTCCTCTAGATAAATTGACCAATAAACTATCCCTGTAAATACGCTTAAGCAACCTGTAGCACGCCGACTAGTTAATTGTGCCAACAGAGATAGCGGATGTAGTTTTTGGAACAACCTGTAGCTACCTATAGGAGTTGTGCTCATTTTGCTTTTACTCAGCTAAATTCCATACGTGTAAGCTAAATTCGTCTAGAGTTCTTCCACAATTCAAATTAAGTAAAAGGCTTCAAAATTTTGTATTTTAAAGTACATGAATTTAACTTTTAGGATTTGTGGTGAAACTCAACGAAAGCGGTGTTATTTTCAAATGCTCAAATCTCAGTAAAATCGTAAATTGTGATTAATTTACTTTTTGTTACTGAGATTTATAGACATTCTTGAAAAAGAAGACATAGAAATGTCAAGACTAGATGAAGCCACTTTCCATTGAGTAACCCCATTCTGACCACAGGAATAATACTGATTTTCTTAAAATAATATATTTGAACTTCTGTATTTACACTTGAGTTAAATTCAGTATTTAAGCATATTAATAGTAACCAAAAAGACTTTTATTTAAAATAATATGTCGAAAATCAGTAATAATACTGATTTTTTGAAAAAAATAAAACAGAACTAAAAAACCATAATACAATAATTGAATAATCTAAGTAAAATTTAATACTTTAATCTTTTCTATACCCCTGAGTATAAGTGTGGGAGAGCAGGAAGGACAGTAAACGCTTGCAATAGGGAAGAACAAATTAGTGAGTATAATTCATAATTGATAATTCATACAGCGTTTTTGAGGTATATGTCCTAACCTACCTGGCAATTGCTGTAAATAAAGTACACTCGTAAGGGCGTTCTCTCTTAGCGTTCCCGTTCGCAAAGCGTCTCCTTGGCGCAGCCTCTCGTAGAGAAGAGAAGGGTACGGCCGTTCGCCATTACAATTATCTGTACCTCACAAAGTTAATCTTCAGCACCTAAACAAAGACCAATCATTTGTATCAGGCATTTCGTGAAATGGTATTAGCCCTTTTAAGGTGAACAACGAAGATATAGGACTCATATTTGATTTTTGAACAAAACTCAGTACACTTTTATTCCTTCTTCCCAGTCCCCAGTCCCCAATCCCCAGTCCCTTACCTCTACGAGTGATTCAGAAATCAAATCGGATTCCTATAGGTTATTTCAGTGCTACCATCTTGAATACTCTGCTTATATTTTTGGCTTTCTGAAGGTTGAAATAATCAATCTTCGTTTGGAATTTCACCATCTTAAAAGGTCTACGCGACGACTCTTTAGCCCTCGGAACTTTAGCATTTTAGCCTATCAATTATATTTTTCGCATATTTCATCTGCTATGACCCCTGCAACTGTCCCAGGTGCTGCATAACCTTCTCGTGTCCCTTGATTGGTTTGAATATAATAATTACTTGTTTCACAATTTACTACAAAGATTGCACGCCCAAACAGTTTACTTTTAACTTCAGCACCATGTATTTCGCCTTTAATATAGACAGATTCATCATTTATATATATTGGATTATCTTCATCGTCGTAGCCAACAACATACCATTCTGCTCTAGCTTTAAGAGGAAAACTTAGTGCAACAGCAATAGCGGTCACCAAAATAAATAAATGAACATACTGCTTGTTGCGTCTTTTCATAAGTATAAAAAACATGGCTTTTGCTCTAATAGTAACAAGTGAACTAATACAAAAGAAATTTTAAGTATTCCAGTATTAGCCATAAATCTTTAACTAACTTAAGGGAGCTTTACATCATGTTTTAATTAGCTATATTTAGTGAACCAATTTCGTGTATAATTTTAATTTTTAAAATGCCTTATCACTATTAGCTAGCAAATTTTCCAGGCATTTTCTGAGTTGTTGTGCTATCGAACTCGCCTAATCACGATGCCTCCTCGCTTCGACATCGCTTTTGATGTTATAGCAGTAAAGAGGCAACAGGCTTGAAAGTCTTTTGGTGTCTGGGTTTTACTATAATTTTATGTCCTAACCTACCTGACAACTGCTATAAATCTTGTAACTCAATTTAGATGTGTCTAACGTTGTTGCTTGATTGTGGCAACTGCGATCGCCTGACTCAAAGCAAACCAGCGCTCATAGTGCAGTGCTGCACCAAATAAGAAAAAAGCAGGGAGAAGCGATCGCAGTAATTACCACGAGATACGATTATCTTGAGGTTTGACTCACGCAATAACTCGGCGATCGCAAAGTTAAAAAATACAGACAATAATCTTCTTACGCCAGTAGAATCTATATCTACCAACTCTCCTGCTTGCAGTTGAGGACGAATTCAAAAACTGCATGACCCAACAGGCTCATGCAGTTTTTGGCAATTATGAAAGTGCGGATAAAAGGACTTGAACCTTCACTCCTTTCGGAACTAGAACCTAAATCTAGCGCGTCTGCCAATTCCGCCATATCCGCATCAGTTTACTATCTTACCACAAGAAATTATTTTTGGGAATAGGGAATGGGGAGATGGGGAGATGAGGGGGATGAGGGAGATGAGGAAGCAGGGAAAGAATAATAACTCTTAACTTCTAACTCTTAACTCCTAACTCCTAACTCCTAACTCCTAACTCAGCACTTCCCATGCCCCATGCCTATTACATAACAGCAACACGAGGTAGACGATGCTTGAAGCCGCAGAGAATTTCCCAAGAAATAGTATTTAATTGTTCTGCCCAATCGTCTGCGGAAATTTTTTCTTTTCCCTGTTCCCCAAGTAAGGTGACTACTTCTCCTTCTTGGATATCGGGCATAGCACTCACATCCAGCATCAACTGATCCATTGTAATTGTGCCGATTTGCGACACTCGCTGACCCCGAATCAACACCTGCATTTTGTTGGAAAGATTACGAGGAACACCGTCAGCGTAGCCAATTCCCACCACGGCGAGGCGAAGTTGACGCGGGGCAATAAATTTATGGCCGTAGCTGACAGCTGTTCCTGCGGCAATTGTTTTGACTTGGGTAACTCGTGCTTTAAGTTCCAAAACGGGCTTGAGATCGATCGCCTTTTCTAAATGGGTTGCTGGGTAAAGTCCGTAAACAGCTAAACCTACTCGCACAATATCGTAGTGCAATGCTCGATCTGTAAGTGCCGCCGCTGAATTTGCCAAGTGCAAGCAAGGTGGTTGAATTCCCATTGCTTTGATTTGGGCGATCGCTTCCTCAAATCGTCTATGCTGTTCTTCCATTGCGGTAGTATCAGGATCATCTGCTGTTGCCAAATGCGAATAAATACTGGCAATAGAAAGATGTGGTAACCGCTGCACTAATTGCACAAATTCACCAGCTTGTTGCCAATTAGTTCCCAGCCTAGACATTCCCGTGTCTAATTTGATGTGTACGGGAATGGGAGAACTATAGTTCATGGATTCTAAGATATCGGAAAATACCAGGGCTTGTTTCGGGCTGCACAGTGTCGGCTGAAGATTCCACTGAGCGATCGCATGAATCTGCTCTAATGTATGAGTCGCCCCTAAAATCAAAATCGGGGCTTGAATCCCGCCTTCTCGCAATTGAATCGCCTCTGGAACTGTAGCGACTCCCAGCCAACTAGCTCCCGATTGGATTGCAGTTTGAGCCACCGTTACCGCCCCATGTCCATAGGCATCAGCTTTTACCACTGCCATCAATTTAGTACGCGGCGATAAAAACTGCACTAATCGCTGTACATTGTACGACAACGCCCCCAAATCAATTTCTACCCAAGCTCGTTGCGAAAACCACGCGTAGGTGTCGCACTGCTCATTAGAAACTACACCGGGGATTTCCTTGCGACTTAACATTTGTACTGACTCCTATTACACCAAAGCTAAACTTCCAAGTTATCTATCTATACACGCTCCTAAAAGCGATATCAGATTAAACAGGAAGTTTAACTCTGACTTGGAATTGATACAAGATTTTGAGAAATCCAGGTTAAGAGTGAGGAGTGAGGAGTGAGGAGTTAGAAGTCAGGAGTGAGGAATTTTAACTCATAACTCCTAACTCCTAACTCATAACTTAATTTCCGAATTATCCCGGAAGTATCATTTCTTATCATCTCCCTCGAAGGGTATATTTGTGTTAATATATGTAAAACTAATACCCTGAGCGCAGATCAATGGGGAAGGTTTTAGTCTTAAACGCCTCTTACGAACCTCTCAATATAACGAGTTGGCGTCGCGCTGCGGTTCTGTTAATCAAGGGGAAAGCAGAACGCGTGGAACACAACGGTAAATTCCTTTATTCGGATTTTCCGCTGCCGACCGTGATCAGGTTGCGTCATTATGTCCGCGTTCCTTATAAAGAAATTCCTCTCACTCGCCGAAACATATTGCATCGTGATGGTCATGCCTGTCAATACTGTGGTTACACAGGGGACGAGTTGACCTTAGACCATGTAATACCGCGATCGCGCGGCGGGGGAGATAGCTGGGAGAACATTGTTACAGCTTGTGTCCGTTGCAATGTTAAAAAAGGCAGTCGCACTCCCCACGAAGCTCATATGCCTTTGCGTCATCTTCCTCGCCAACCTTATAGCAGCCTTTATTTCGAGGTGAGCAAACACCTCAAAAGTGGACTGCACACAGAGTGGCAAAAGTATGTTATTGGACTTTGATATGACATAGCCTAGTAGCCTGAGAATTATACAGCAATAGTCACACCTTTGCCTTTGTGCTTGGCTTCTAAATAAGCCTAAAGCAGATATGCACACATTTTGCTTTGACAAATTGTGTGTTAGATAACCTTTGTCCACAGATTGTGAGGGACATTGTTCGGCAGAAGCTGACATAGCAGTTTGATGAAATCCAGGCAAAAAAGACAACAGCTTACTAATATACCTCATAAAATTCGCAAATAGCTAGGGGTTGTTGGAAAATATTTAAATTTTCAACTGACCGCGCTATTAGCGAACCTTTACTCACCGGAGTCTTCTACCATACCTTGAGATTACTAGAGGGATGGGGTGTTGGGTATTGAGTCCTAGAAAAACTCTTCTTCGTCTGCCTATTCCCCACTCCCCAGCCCCTTTTACACAAAATACAAAAGATGCCCTATTGGTTAAAGATATAATTATTAATTGCTCAATAATCAAAATAATGAGACTATTGAACATAAGATTGTTTTAAATATCAAAGAGTAACTCTAAAGTATTAGATGGAAAGTATACCTTAAGTAAGATAAATTTCAAACGACGACCATCAACTTTGAATAAAAATCCCTGTAATTCAAATTACAGAAAACAAAAAAGCTACTAAAAGAGGTTTACGCCGCCAGAGAAAGCCAGTACAAAACTTCCTTTTTTCCAGTACCTATATGCGTTGTAGTGGAATTTAGTTGATTGCTGAGCTATGTTACTGACAAAAAATATACTTAGATATATAGTGCGATGTCTTGATATTTTTGCGAAGATCAAAATAATGTGGCTAAATTCAGTGAATCGCTGATTGTAGTATTTCTGAATTAATGGAGCCTCACACTTGAAAAAAAGTTCCCTATGTACTTAAATTCTCCCGTTAATCAGTTTGAGAGTTTGTCATTGACCACAGAGCCAAGCCCAGAGGAAGCTGAAATAGACCCAGTGGAAGTTGCACTTAAAAGTCCATCATTACAACCATCCCTAAGTGAAGGGGCTATCTATCTTAGTCCGCGCAGTAATTCTCTGACACAACAAAAGTCAGAAGAACTGCAAAAAACTCTGCTAGCGCACCGACACGATCGCCAACTGATAATTTTGCAAGATTTTCCTGACCCAGACGCTCTTTCTTGTGCCTGGGCTTATCAATTAATTGCCCAGCAATACGATATCAAATCTGAAATAATTTATGCTGGCGCTTTGAGTCACCAAGAAAATATTGCCTTGGTTAGACTCACTAATTTACCTATCCAACGCTGGACGCAGCAAACCTTAAAAACCAAAGATTTGTCGTGTTATCAAGGTTTTGTATTAATTGATAACCAAGGAACCACTTCTCAGCTATTATCAGCTGTTCAACAGGCTGGAATTCCGTTAGTTGCGTTGATTGACCATCACAGTTTGCAAGGTGAACTCGAATCCGAGTTTATGGATGTTCGTCCTTATGTGCGAGCGACGGCGACCATTTTTACACAGTATCTGCAAGCGGGATTACTAGCATTAGATAGCAGTATCAATCAACACGTTAAATGTGCTACTGCCTTGATGCATGGCTTGCGATCGGATACAAATCGGCTGATGCAAGCCCAAGAAGAAGATTTCATGGCAGCTGCATATTTAAGCCGATTTTATGACGCGCAACTGCTGAATGCCATTTTACAGGCGAATCGTTCCAAGCGGGTGATGGATGTGATCGAGCGATCGCTCAAAAACCGCATCGTTCAAAATAACTTTTCCATTGCTGGTGTTGGTTACCTGCGCTACGATGACCGCGACGCCATCCCCCAAGCAGCTGATTTTCTCGTCACTGAAGAAAACGTCCATACTGCGGTAGTTTATGGCATTGTTCACGATGAAGACGAAGAATTAGAAATAGTCATCGGTTCCTTGAGAACCACCAAACTCACCCTTGACCCCGATGAATTCATCAAAGAAGCCTTTGGTCAAGATAGCACAGGGCGCTTTTTTGGTGGTGGAAGGACAAGCGCAGGCGGCTTTGAAATTCCGATGGGTTTCTTATCTGGCAGTAATGAAAATTCCGCCTATGCAAAAATGAAATGGGAAGTATTCGACGCTCAAATTAAGCAAAAGCTACTGAGGTTAGTTAATCCCAGAGATAACCCGATTCAGTCCGAGTAGAGGAAGGTGAGGGAGATGGGGAGAACTCCTAACTTATGTAGCAGTAAAAGTGTGTTTGGTCAAATAGGATCCCTTCCCGGCTTTTTTTAAAAGTCGGGAATTTGACTTTTATGAACTGATTGGGAATGTAGTTCGTGCCTCATTTTAACGTGAGTCGGTACAAATAAAGTTAACTCCTGCCTACCTATTGATTTGCCAAAAAGGAGCGCTATGAAGTCTATAGAACTTCAAATGTTACAAACCCTGTATGAGCAAGATTTTTGTGCTTGGGTAGAGCAGACCGCAGCACTTTTACAATCGCATCAGTGGGACACGTTGGATTTAGAACACCTAATTGAGGAAGTGGTGGACTTGGGTAAGAGTCAACAGCGGGCGTTGCAAAGTGCGTTGCGCTTAGTGTTGTCGCATTTGTTGAAGTGGAAATATCAATCTGAACGTCGTAGCCATAGTTGGCAAGTGACCATTACCCGTGAGCGACTGAATATAGATGAATTGCTGCAAGAAAGTCCTAGCTTGTGCCGTTTTTTAAATGATATCGAGTGGCTTAATACTACCTATCAAAGAGCGCGGCGAGAGGCTATGGTGGAAACTGGTTTGTTAGAGGAAAATATTGCGATCGCCTGTCCCTTTTCTGTGAATGAGATATTAGACCTAGACTTTTATCCAAACGCTGACGAATAACCGTAATCTTAGCTTGTAAGCGGTAAATCTTAAGTAGGGTGTGTTACGGCTTTAGCCTAACGCACCGCTATCTAAGATGCTGCGTTAGGCACTCTAATATGTTTATCTTTTTACTTTTTACTTATTAAGTTGGATTACAAATTATGAAAGTAAATAAGCAATTCAATTCATAGTATATTTAATTTAAAGAATGCAAGCTTGATTTATCTAAATTATGAGTACCTTAAAGGAAGTCGAACTCGCTATTAGTCAACTTTCGCCAGAGGATCTCGCGGCTTTTCGTGTCTGGTTTGCCCAATTCGATGCAGCAGCCTGGGATAAACAGATTGAAAAAGATGTGGCTGACGGTCGGTTAGATGCATTGGCACAGAAAGCACTTAAACATCTGCGAGAAGGGCGTTGTACTGACCTGTGAAACATCGAGCAACCCCTGATTTTTGGTATTACTATCGCCAGTTACCAATTGATATCCAACAGCTTGCTGACCGATGTTATGACTTGCTTCGAGAAAATCCCAAGTATCCATCATTGCATTTCAAAAAAGTTGGTCAGTTTTGGTCAGTGCGTATTGGTATACATTATCGGGCGCTTGCTGTAGAAGAAGATGGTAATTTTGTATAGTTTTGGATTGGGTCACATCCAGAATATGACAAATTGCTCAGTGGTAGATAGCGTTCTAACAATAGTTATACTTTTCGAGAGGTATAAGAATGACACAGCAAGAATTGTTAAATGAGTTTTTATCCCTCCCTGCTGAAGCACAGCGTCAAGTCATCGACTTTATTGCTTTTTTGCGACAAAGATATGCAGTAGTTGAACCTACCTCTGAGTCACCAAATTCTGACTTGATAAATGATAAGTTTATTGGGATGTGGAGCGTAGGCGTAGCCCGTCGTAGACATCGCCAAGATTTAGCTGATAGCACTGTTTGGGTACGTAAATAGTCTGGAATTACCCGCCGATCGCAAAAAACCAACGAGATTATAGATTTATTCAAGGTTTAAATTTATTGGCATATCCATAAAACTTAGAATGCCTAACACTTCGCCACAGCAGACAGATGGCAGATGCATGAATACGTAATAATGATTAAGATTAGGATAGATAAATACACAATGAGCGTAACTAAATAACTCAGCACAGGGTACGCTAATAAAATTAAAAATATGGAACTGTATTTAATTCGTCATGGCATCGCCGAAGATAAAGATTTAGGCATCAAGGATGAGGAGCGCAGCCTTACCAAAGAAGGAAGGCAAAAAACCGAGAAAGTTGCCCAGAAACTTGTCAAATTGGATTTAAACTTTGATTTGATTCTCACCAGCCCCTTAGTGCGTGCCCGCCAAACGGCTGAAATCCTGATAGCAGCAGGATTGAGTTCTCGGCTAGAGGAATCCAGTCACCTCGCCCCTGATGGTGAAATTTCTAGTTGGCTGGTAGATTGGTTAGAGCCAAGAAATTATTCCCAAAATACCCAACTGGCCTTGGTTGGACATGAACCGGGTTTGAGCAATTGGGCAGAAATTCTTTTATGGGGGGAGGCCAAAGCCAGCTTAGTCTTGAAAAAAGCAGGTATGATTGGGATAAAACTACCAGAAACTGGTTCTCCTCTGGGTCGTAGTCAGATGTTTTGGTTGACACCACCCAAGTACCTGTCATAACAGTTTTTCAACATTTTTGATTGTTGTTAGAAGGGCTACTGTTATGGCGACAATAAATTTCTGGTAAGTTAACTTGATCGGATATTTCAAAAAGTAAATGGTGTTGCCATGATGGTGTGCGAATACAAGCCTGGTCTAGAAGGCATTCCCGCCGCCCAATCGAGTATCAGTTATGTTGATGGGCAAAAGGGAATACTAGAATATCGTGGCATCCGGATTGAGGAACTAGCAGAAAAAAGTACATTCCTAGAAACTGCTTATCTCTTAATCTGGGGTGAACTGCCTAGTCAACAAGAACTGGAAGCATTTGAACATGAAGTTCTTCACCACAGGCGAATAAAATACCGCATTCGCGACATGATGAAATGCTTTCCAGAAAGCGGTCACCCAATGGATGCCCTGCAAGCCTCTGCTGCTGCTTTAGGGTTGTTTTATTCGCTCCGGGATTTACATAACCCAGCCTACATTCGAGATTCAGTAGTCCGCTTGATAGCAACCATTCCCACGATGGTGGCGGCGTTCCAACTGATGCGAAAAGGCAATGATCCCGTGCGTCCCCGTGATGACTTAGGCTACTCTGCCAATTTTCTATACATGCTCAATGAGCAAGAACCCGATCCTTTGATGGCGCGGATTTTTGATATCTGCTTGATACTTCAGGTCGAGCATACAATGAATGCTTCTACTTTCAGTGCTAGGGTGACAGCTTCTACTTTGACCGATCCCTACGCTGTGGTTGCTAGTGCTGTGGGAACTTTGGGAGGGCCTCTGCATGGTGGAGCCAATGAAGAAGTAATTCAGATGTTGGACAAAATTGGCTCTGTGGAAAATGTCCGTCCTTACATCGAGGATTGTCTGCAACGTAAATCTAAGATTATGGGCTTTGGACATCGTGTCTATAAAGTGAAAGATCCACGAGCTACAATCTTGCAAAAATTAGCCGAGCAGTTGTTTGAGAAGTTTGGCTATGACAAGTCCTATGACATTGCCCAAGAAATGGAACGAGTAGTAGAGGAAAAACTCGGTGGCAAAGGGATTTATCCCAATGTTGACTTTTATTCGGGTTTAGTGTACAGGAAAATGGGAATTCCCACAGACTTGTTTACACCAATATTTGCGATCGCCCGCGTTGCTGGTTGGCTAGCCCACTGGAAAGAACAGCTAGCAGAAAACCGGATTTTCCGTCCAACCCAAGTTTACAACGGTTATCACGAAGTTCCTTATCTCCCGATCGATCAACGTTAACGGGCATTGGGAGTGCTGAGTGAGGAGTTAGGAGTTAGGAGTTAGGAATTAAAAGTTATTCTCCCCCTGCCTCCCCTGCTCCTCTACTCCCTCATCTCCCCGCGTCCCCCTCCACTCAATAGCCAATCTCAATGCCAACCATAAGTAGAAGTTCTTATCTCGCTTCAGGGTGGTAAAACCATCCAAGGATATACTAGGCATGGGAATTGGCAACAAATCTTCAGTCAGACATCATCTGGGCAAAAATTATTAATGTGTGAATTTACAGGTATTAGTTAAGTAATATTTGTAACTCACTTTGACTCATGTCTTAAAGAGCGGAAACATGAATTCAGGAATTGACCTCCAAGGAACTTTTATTGAATCCCTCACGGATTTAGGCGTACCAGCAGGAACAGCCAAAGCAATTTGGATGCCACTGCCAATGGTACTAATGCTGATTGGAGCAACAGTAGGGGTGTTAGTAGCTACCTGGCTAGAGCGGAAAATATCCGCCGCTGCACAGCAACGAGTTGGCCCAGAATACCAAGGGCCTTTTGGGTTACTAGTGCCTGTAGCGGATGGTCTGAAGCTGATATTTAAAGAAGATATCGTCCCAGCCAAATCTGACCCCTGGCTGTTTACCCTCGGCCCAATTATTGTTGTGATTCCGGTGTTTCTGTCGTTCCTGATTGTCCCCTTTGGGCAGAACATCGTAATTAGCAATGTGGGCATGGGCGTATTTTTATGGATTGCCTTGTCAAGCATTCAGCCCATTGGTTTGTTGATGGCTGGTTACGCATCTAATAACAAATACTCCCTTTTAGGGGGCTTGCGGGCAGCAGCGCAATCTATTAGCTATGAAATTCCATTGGCGCTGGCGGTGTTAGCGATCGCTATGATGTCTAATAGCCTCAGCACCGTTGACATTGTTAATCAACAATCTGGCTACGGCATCTTGGGCTGGAACATTTGGCGTCAACCAATCGGTTTCCTGATTTTTTGGATAGCCGCCCTAGCTGAATGCGAACGATTGCCCTTTGACTTACCCGAAGCAGAAGAAGAACTGGTTGCAGGCTATCAGACTGAATACACAGGTATGAAATTTGGTTTATTCTACCTGGGTTCCTACGTTAACTTAATACTTTCTTCCCTACTGGTAGCAATTCTCTACCTGGGTGGTTGGGACTTTCCCATTCCCCTAAACCTCATCGCTGGTTGGCTGGGAGTCAGTGAAGCAAATCCAGTGTTGCAGATAGTAACTGCTGCTTTGGGTATCACTATGACCGTGTTCAAAGCCTATTTACTAGTGTTTGTCGCCATTTTGTTGCGCTGGACAGTGCCACGGGTACGGATTGACCAACTGTTAGATTTAGGATGGAAGTTTTTGTTGCCAGTTGGTTTGGTTAATCTTTTATTAACCGCCGCCCTAAAACTAGCCTTTCCTTTCGCCTTTGGTGGGTAATGAGAGAGTTAAGAGTTAGGAGTTAGGAGTTATGAGTTATGAGTTATGAGTTATGAGTTATGAATTTTTAATTAACTCCTCACTCCTAACTCCTCACTCCTCACTCCTAACTCCTCACTCCTCACTCCTCACTCCTAACTCCTAATTTTGATCGCCTGAGAGAGTGAAACACAATGCTAAAGTTCCTGAAACAAGTTGGTGATTACGCCAAAGAAACAGTACAAGCTGCGCGTTACATTGGTCAGGGACTTTCTGTTACCTTCGACCACATGCGTCGGCGTCCGATTACCGTACAGTACCCTTACGAAAAACTGATTCCTGGCGAACGGTTTCGCGGTAGAATTCACTTTGAGTTTGATAAGTGCATCGCCTGCGAAGTTTGTGTTCGCGTTTGTCCGATAAATCTGCCTGTAGTAGATTGGGAATTCGACAAAGCCAGCAAAAAGAAAAAACTCAAGCACTACAGTATTGACTTTGGAGTTTGTATCTTTTGCGGTAATTGTGTGGAATTTTGCCCCACTAACTGTCTATCCATGACAGAAGAGTATGAACTTTCCACTTACGATCGCCATGAATTGAATTATGACAGTGTAGCGTTAGGTCGTCTGCCCTATAAGGTAACAGATGACCCAATGGTGACACCACTACGCGAACTAGTTTACCTACCCAAGGGCGTCCTCGAACCCCACGGATTGCCTGCGGATGCACCGCGTCCTGGTGCGCGTCCAGAAGACCTTGTAGAACAAACCGAAAAATAAATGTCAACCAATTTTAAATTTTGGATTTTGGATTGAAAGAAAAATCTAAAATCTAAAATCTAAAATTGCTCGACCAATGACAATTGACAATTGACTGAGGACAAAAAACAGTGAATCTAGCGGAAGGAGTACAAATTGTATGCCTTGGCGTACTGGGTGTGATGATGATTGGGGCAGCCATTGGTGTGGTACTGTCCTCTAGCATCGTCTATTCTGCCTTTATGCTAGGGGGCGTGTTCATCAGCATGGCGGGAATCTACCTGTTGTTGAATGGTGATTTTGTTGCAGCCGCACAAGTGCTGATTTATGTTGGGGCGGTTAACGTGCTGATTTTGTTTGCCATTATGTTGGTGAATAAACGGCAGAATTTTGCGCCATTTCCCAACTCGTGGGTGCGGAAACTACTAACGGGTATAGTCAGCTTAGGATTGTTTGGCCTTTTGAGTACGATGATCTTAGCGACTCCTTGGGCGTACTCAACTCCTGCTGTGGTGGGTGGTACAAGTTCTATAATTTTGATTGGAGAGCATTTCTTCACTGACTTTTTACTACCTTTTGAACTAGCTTCGATTTTGCTGCTGATAGCGATGGTGGGAGCGATCATTTTGGCACGTCGCGAGTATTTGCCAGACCAACTTACACCATCGGAACTACCACAAACCGTTTTGACTTTGCCAGAACGCCCCAGAGAACTGGTATCAACCAGCAGCGAAACAAGAGAGTAAAATTTGCGACTTTAGTTGCAAATAAAAAGTGGTGTTTTTTCAGAAGGAATACTCAGATTTATGCAACTCCAGTACTTTTTATTATTAGCAGCAGCTCTATTCTGCATCGGCATCTACGGTTTAATTACCAGCCGCAACGCTGTGCGGGTGCTGATGTCAATTGAGTTGCTGCTCAATGCTGTTAATCTGAATTTAATGGCATTTTCCAACTTCCTCGACTCAACATTAATTAAGGGTCAGGTTTTCACAGTGTTTGTGATTACCGTGGCCGCAGCCGAGGCGGCGGTGGGTTTAGCGATCGTGCTTGCCATTTATCGCAACCGTGATACCGTCGATATGGAGCAGTTTAATCTCCTGAAGTGGTAACTGTGCGTGCAACTCAAGCAGGTAATCATTGCTTATAAAGCGCGGGATGCCCGGAGTAAACAATGGGCAGAAATGTGCGCGAAACAACTCGAAAATCGCCAGTGCCAAGTGTTGATGGGACCTAGCGGGCCGAAAGATAACCCCTATCCAGTCTTTTTGGCTTCGGCGGGTCAACCAATCGATCTCGCTTTGGTACTCGGCGGTGATGGCACTGTTTTAACTGGTGCCAGACATTTAGCCCCAGCTGGCATCCCAATTCTGGGAGTGAATGTGGGAGGTCATCTGGGGTTTTTAACTGAGTCAGTGGAAGAGTTTCAGGATACTGAGAAAGTTTGGGATCGACTGTTTGAGGATCGCTATGCTATCCAACGACGGATGATGTTACAAGCTGCGGTGTATGAGGGTCATGGATCTAATTTAGAGCCAGTGAGTGAGCGTTACCTCGCGTTGAATGAATTTTGCGTCAAACCGGCTTCCGCTGACCGAATGATTACCTCTATTCTAGAAATGGAAATCGATGGTGAGGTAGTCGATCAATACGTCGGGGACGGATTGATTATTTCCACTCCTACAGGTTCCACAGGTTACACCGTTTCTGCTAATGGGCCAATTATGCACGATGGTATGGAGGCGATTACCGTAACTCCGATTTGTGCAATGAGCCTTTCTAGTCGTCCCCTCGTTTTACCCCCTGGTTCTGTGGTGAGTATTTGGCCTTTGGGGGATTACGATTTGAGTACCAAGTTGTGGACAGATGGAGTGTTGGGAACTTCGATTTGGCCTGGACACCGCGTTGATGTGCGGATGGCGGATTGTCGAGCTAAATTTATTATTTTGCGCGAGAACAATTCTTACTATCAAACGCTGCGGGAGAAGTTGCTGTGGGCTGGTACAAGGGTTCACTACAACAATAATCACCGTAATTGATTCAGTATTTGAGAGCGCTTTTGTTAGAAATGGCGTTCCCCGAAGGGGTTGTCGTTGGCGTTGGCAAAGCCTCTCTACGAGAAGCCTCTTGTAGAGAAGACATCCCTACGCCCAACCCAAGCATCACAATCAAAATTATCCCAGCCCCTGGATTCATCTAGGGGCTTTTTGCCTTGATTGTGATTCTTTTTCACGAACTTCGTTCTACAAATACATGTGTAGGCAATACGGTTCGATTAAGGTAAGAGACGCGACAAATCGCCGTCAAGACGAAAGATTGATTCTTGTAGAGACGGCGATTTATCGCGTCTTTGGGATGTAGAATTTTCATCAAAAAACCTTAACCAAACCGTATTGCATGTGTAGGGGCGTACAGCTGTACGCCCCTACAAAAAATTTATCTGTTGCAAAGATTTTTGGAAATAGTATTACTTGCATTTATACCCTATATCAAAGGAAAATTTTGTATCTTATTGCCAGATTTTTTTGGCATTAATGTCCATAATAAAAACACTCTATCCCTAATTCCAGAGCTTAAAAAAGCTCTCTGGAGGATTTTTTATTGAAAACTGTACCAACCAAACCTCGACATCTTAATACATAATACCAATTTGAAAATAGATTTTTTAATAAAAATAAAATTTCAATCCAAAATCTAAAACCCAAAATCCAAAATGTTCTAATTAGGAAGACAGATGGAAGTTTCTGGCCGCAACATCAATTACCCGCTGAATCCTCCTCCACTTGAAGATTTTCCTGTACTTCAAACTAAAAAACATATCCTACGGCTTGCCTCAACTGAAGAAGAATTAAAATCAATTTTTAGATTACGTTTTGAAGTTTTTAATCTGGAACTAGGCTTGGGATTATGTACTTCTAATTTTACGCAGATGGATGAAGATAAGTTTGATGAGGTTTGCCATCATTTGATTCTCATCTGCAAACAGACGGGTAAAACCATTGGAACTTATCGAATGCAAACCTATAGAATGGCTTCTCAAAGATTAGGCTTTGATGCTGCTGATATATTTAATCTTAATGCAATTCCTGATTCTGTGCTTCAAACATCAGTGGAAATTGGGCGTGCATGTATAGCTAAAGAATACCGCAATAGTCAGACACTTTTGTTGTTATGGGAAGGGCTAGCAAATTATCTCATCTGGACTAAAAACCAATATTTCTTTGGTTGTGCATCATTACTAACACAATCCCCTTGGGAAGCTAGTTGTGTTTATAATTATTTTCGACAAAATGGCTTGATGCATCCGAGTATTTTAGTTTATCCCAATTCACGATATTGCCTAGAATTGCCTCAAAATCGTTCAGATTTTTGTGAAGTAGAAATCCCGAAAATTTTGCAGGCATACTTAAATATTGGATCTAAAATATGCAGCCTGCCAGCCATTGATAAAGAGTTTCAGACTATTGATTTTTTAACGATATCTAATAGTAAAGACTTTCACAGATGGGGTTATCAAATTTTGTAACAATGTACAGTTTGTGATATCTCATGAACAGACTCAGATATAATTTTTAGCGATGTCTACCACAAGCTAGACTTGGGCACCTCATCCAATCAAGTAAACTGGATTATTTTAGAAAATTTTTTGGGAAATGTACTTATGCGCCATCTCAAATTTGCTCCGAGTTGGTTGCGGCTTTTAATTATTTTTTTGTTGGCGATGGGTATATTGTTTCGCTTTTTTAACCTTGATGGCAAGGTTTATTCCCATGATGAAACTTATACCTCATTGCGGATTTCTGGTTACACGATAACTGAAGCAAAAGAACAACTTTTTAATAATCGTGTCATTGCCAAAGAAAGTTTTGCTAAATTTCAAGGTGCAAATGCTTCAAAAACCTTAAATGACACAATTATGTCTTTGGCAAGAGAAGATTCTCAGCATCCACCCTTGTATTACATAATCGCCAGGTTGTGGATGGAAATCTTTGGTAATTCGGTGACAGCAATCAGAAGTTTATCTGCGTTTATTAGCTTGCTGGTTTTTCCCTGTGTTTATCGCCTATGCCGAGAATTATTTGATATCCCATTACCAGTTCCTGGTGTAGCGATCGCACTTATAATTATCTCTCCAATTCACCTAGTATATGCCCAAGAAGCACAAGAATATATTCTCTGGTTAATCACTATCTTATTATCCAGTGCTTCATTGCTGCGAGCAATACAGTTAGAAGCACAAGATAAAGATGAATTAACAAAACAACAACCAGATATTTTCGCTACCTGGAGTGTTTATGTAATCACTTTGACGATTAGCCTTTATACATTTCTTTGGAGTGGATTTGTAGCAGTTGCTCACGGAATTTATGTGATTGCCACAGCCAGATTTCAGTTGACTGAAACTGTGAGAAATTATCTGCTAGCAACACTAGTAAGTTTTTTAGCTTTTATGCCTTGGATGACAGTGGCGATCGGTGACTTTTTCCAGTTTCTGATTTCCGGAAATAAAGCAACAACTCAATCATCTTTGATACCTACAATTCCATTTTTGCTGATGCAGATCAGCAGAATTTTTTTTGATATAAATTTGAGCTTAGAAAATCCTCTGAGCTATTTAATTACACCAATTTTTTTAATTTTTGTAGCATATGCGATTTATTTTCTTTGTCTTACCACTAACTACAAAGTCTGGCTGTTTATTATTACATTGATTGTAGTTCCAGCACTGCCTATAATATTACCAGATTTAAGTGGTGGGGGTATACGAACTTTTACTGAACCATATTTAATACCATCTTATTTAGGAATCCAACTAGCTGTTGCTTATCTACTAGCTACGCAACTATATAATGAGAGCTTGTCGCGTCGAACCATTTGGCACATAATCATGGCATTGGTGATTATTTGTGGTCTAATTTCTTCTAAGGCGAGTTCCCAAGCAGAAACTTGGTGGAATAAAGGTATGAATTATGGCAATCCACAAGTTGCCCAAATTATCAATCAGAGTACTAGTCCACTTTTGATTAGTAATTCTTTGGACAATAATTATGGTAATGTCTTTTCTCTGAGCTATCTGTTGGAACCAAAGGTGCGGTTTTTGTTGGTGAATAATCAAAAAATTCCCAAAATTCCTAATGAGTTTAGTGATGTGTTTTTACTCAATCCTTCAGATAATTGGCGTGGAATAATAGAAAAAAAGTATAAGTTCAAGACAGATATTGTTTATAGTGATAATTATTATTCTGTTTGGAAATTGACTAAACGTGGTAATTCCCGCCGACGTGATATACCAATTAATAATAAGTTATCTGCTAGTTTATAGTTCGGTAAGGTGTTAGATATTTAGCTCACGCAGAGGCGCAGAGGCGGGGAGAGAGAGTTTAGTTATGCGGCATCTCAAAATGGCTCAAAATGGGTTGCGGTTTTTTATTGTTGTTTTGTTAATGGTGGGCATTTTTTTTCGTTTTTTTAACCTTGATGGCAAGGTTTATTGGCATGATGAGACTTTTACTTCGTTGCGGATTTCTGGATATACGGTAAATGAAGTAAAACAACAAATATTTAATGGCGGTGTAATTACTAAAGAAAGTTTTGTCAAATTCCAAAGTTTGAATGTGGAAAAAGGCTTAATTAACACAATTAAGTCTTTAGAAGTCGAAGATCCACAGCATCCTCCGCTGTATTATATAATCGCTCGGTTTTGGGTGGGAATTTTTGGCAATTCGGTGACGGCCATTAGAAGTTTATCTGCGTTGATTAGCTTGTTAATTTTTCCCAGTATTTATTGGTTATGTCGAGAATTATTTAGAACACAGTTATGGATATCTGAGATTGCGATCGCACTTATGGCAATCTCTCCTATTCATCTAGTATACGCCCAAGAAGCACGAGAATATATTCTCTGGGTAGTCACCATATTATTATGCAATGCCTCATTGTTACGAGCATTAAGATTAGAATCAACACATCAATCATCACGCTTCTTAAATTGGGGAATTTATGCACTAACTTTGACAATTAGTCTTTATACGTTTTTATTGAGTGGATTTTTAGCAATTGCTCATGGAATTTATGTAATTATCACTGCCAGATTTAGGTTAACTGTGACGATGAAAGCTTATTTCCTAGCATCTTTCGCAGGATTTTTAGCCTTCACGCATTGGATGTTAGTTGTAATAACTAACTTTTTGCAATTTAATAGTTCAACAGCCTGGACAAATATACAGTTTCCCCTAGAAGCTTTAATTAAATCTTGGCTTTTACAGTTAAGCCGGATTTTTCTCGATTTAAACTTTGGCTTTGAAAATCCGCTTAGCTATGTAATAACACCAGTTTTTTTAATCTTGATTGCATATTCAATTTATTTTCTTTGTCGAACAACTAACTACAAAACATGGTTGTTTATTTTAATATTAATTCTGATTCCTGGACTACCGCTAATTCTACCAGATTTAATTTTTGGCGGTATACGCTCACTTTCCGAACGCTATTTATTACCTTCTTATTTAGGTATCCAATTAGCTATTACGTATCTATTAGCTACCCAGATAAAAAATGAGAGTGTTATACGCCGAAGAATCTGGCAAATAATCATGGGATTACTAATTATTTGTGGACTAGTTTCTTATGGAGTGAATTCTCAAGCAGAAACATGGTGGAGTAAGGTTATTAGCTATGGTAATCCACAAGTTGCCAAAATTATTAATCAGGCTAATCGTCCTCTGTTAATTAGTGATGCTTCTGGAATAAATTATGGAAATGTCTTTTCTCTCAGCTATCTTTTACAGCCTAAAGTACAATTTCAATTAGTAAAAGACCAAACTATCCCAAAAATTTCTGGTGTATTCACCGATATTTTTATACTAAATCCTTCAGATATCTGGCGTCAAAAAATCGAAGCAACTTACAAGTATACAACAAAGGTTGTATATAGCGATAATCATTACTTTGTTTGGAAATTAATCGCAAATCAAAAATCAAAATGATTCAAAAATTTCACACTTTAGAAAGTTTTATAAGGCTGACATATAATTTTTTGCTAAATAAAATTCGTGGATTTAAGCAACTTTTAAATAAAAATTATAACCAAGTTTTTCATAATACTTTAATTTTCAATGATGTTGTTATATATTTTCGGCTGTAATTCTCACTTCTTTTTATAAGTGATCCAAATATATATTTATTTTATGAGAACCAGCTATAAATAACAAAAAAAATATTCAACAAATTCTCAGCTTAAATTAATTTAAGTAATGGTATGATGTTTTAAATTTTAGTTTAAGAATAAACTTTCGGACACCAAAGCTATGAGATTTTAGCATTGAGCCAATATTAAGGGCATGGCTATTGCAAGTGAAGGATTCTGAATTTTTATTCATATTTGACTTTGCCTTGTATCAATAATTTATCAAAAGGTGTTCTATGCAAATAACAGATATTTTAGGTATTTTACATCCAGCGATCGCAGTTATTTTTGTCTTCCCAATCATCGGGATAGTTGTTAATTTTGCTTGGCAAACACGTCAACGTCGATTGCAAATTTTAGCTGGAAATAAGAGCAAAATTCCTCCAGTAGTAGGCTTAGAACACAAGCAATTAGGTGAATGGCTAACAAGTGCAGTTGTTGGAGTAACTTTAATAGGATTATCTTACCCAATTGGTAAAAATATTATCAAAAATAACTTGTGGAATAAAACACCTATTCAAGTTGTTTTGATTGTGTTAATGTTTGCCGCAACTATCGCATCTTTAGTATTAATTTATCGTGCTAAACAGCGAGTATGGCGAGGAGTTTTTGGCACTTTAACTGGTACAGGTTTAGTCATTATAGGCTTTCAGGACGGAGTATTTCGTCGTGACAATGAGTGGTACTGGTCACATTTTTATATTGGGATGGCCGCAGCACTATTGATGATTTTTTCTTTAGCAATTGTTCAAGATATTTATCAAGATAAATCCAATCGGTGGCGTATCATCCATACGATTTTAAATTGTATTGCTTTATTGCTATTTATTGGACAAGGTATAACAGGCACGCGAGACTTAATAGAAATTCCCCTGAGTTGGCAAGAACAGTACATTTATCAGTGTGATTATGCTAATCAAACTTGTCCAACGTCAAATCCTCAAGCACCGAAATAGGTGGGGAGTCAATACGGTTCGGTTAAGACACCAGACGCGATAAATTGTCGTCTCTACGAAGCAATGATTATTGTAGAGACGGCGATTTATCGCGTCTTTAGAATTTAGAATTTTAATAAAAAAACCCTGACTTATTTATCTTAATTGTTGACAAAGTTGTAGCTAAAAATACTAGTTTTCCCTTTGTTATTGAGGGACTTCCAAATAAAAAAATATTCAATTATTTATTGTGGGGTGCGCCTCTCGCCCGCCATATAAGCTGGGTAGGCGAGACGCCCACCCCACAAGTAGTAGTAATTTATTTCTTGGAGTTCCGTGTCAGAGTGTCTGGTGTGTCTGTGCGTCAGCCTTAATTAAAAGTATTCATCTGAACATTAGATTACTGATAATCGCTTTTAGTCGTTTGAATCTGATGATGTGTGAAATCAACTGCATCCTTCCACATATTCAACCTCCGGTAGTTTACCTGAACGAAACTGAGTCACACGCTTACCGTCAGTCTCAAATACTACACGATAATTTTGGTCAGATTGGTCTTTTGGTACAAATGTCAGATAATGTCCACCTGGGACATAGTTATGAGGAGTGACTTTAATTTGTCCTGGATAGAGGGATTTAATCCGGGCTTCCGTGTCGCCAATTTTTGCACCTTTTAAGGTAGTAATTTTGCTATCTCTCCACACATCCACCCTAGAAATCCGACCTTCTGTCACCATAAATCCAACATTTTTCGGTTCCCATTCCGGCTTCACGTAGTAACAATACTTATTCGGTGGGTCGCCAATTAGTTGAGTACCAGCAGCTTTCCTCGCTTGAGAGACAGTCATTCCAACTCGCACCTCTCCAATACCATTGGTAAACAATTTGGATTGATTGGTCAGTTTTCCTTGTGCTAGCACTGTCGCAACTGTCAAAGAAGAAAGGGCAAGCGTTGTGGTAAAAATAGTCAATAATTTAGCTTTACTATTCATGATTTTTGGGGTAAAAACACGTTTATAGTTTTATCTACAAAATTCATTATGCCAATTTCAGACTTTTCTCTTAAAGCCATACAATCTCTATAATTCATATTTTGCTTTCTAGTAGCAATTATCCATAAATTATGAATGATAAAGTAATTACTGACATTAGTCAGATAACTCTTGATTGGCTAAATTCGGTACTAATCGACAGCAAAGCACTGGTAACAGGAAGGGTCGAAGATTTTGCGTTAGCGAAGCTCGCCGAAGGCATCGCACTTTCAGGTAGTGCAAATGCCCGTATTGCCAAAATCCAGCTTCAGTATAAGTTAGGAACAACAGGTACACTACCAACATCACTATTCCTGAAAATGTGTGCAGGCAACGATAGCATTTTTGGAGCATCTGAAGTCAATTACTATACACGAGATTATATTCATCTCACAAATCCACCGTTTCCTACTTGCTACCATGCAGGCTACGCAGAAAATCCTCGTCGCTATCACATTCTTTTAGAAGATTTATCTGCAAGTCATCGGCCTAATTGGCAAGTTAAGCCAACACTGGCTTATGGGTGCGCGGTTGCTCAGGCGCTAGCCACATTACATGCACATTTTTGGGGAACCGAAAAATTAGAAACCATCGGTGCTAGTATTCCCACAGAGATGGAAATTGAACGATACGTAAATCATGTGCAGCCTGGATTATTGCCGATGTTAGAGGAGGTTAGCACTGAGATTGATGGCTCATGGTCATCAGCACTTATGGATGTGTTTCAGTACCATCCTGCCAAAATGATTGAACGTACAAAAAATCTATCTGGCTTCACGTTAATTCATGGTGATGTCAATCCTGGAAATATTCTCTCTCCTTTGAATAAGACTGGTAAAACCTATCTGATTGATCGCCAACCGTTTGACTGGTCATTGACTACCTGGTTAGGAGTCAGCGATATTGCATATATGATGGTGCATTGGTGGGACTCCGATTTCCGACGGCAATGGGAAATTCCCGTCTTGCGTAAGTATCATGCAAGTCTCATTTACGATGGCGTTTCAGACTATGCTTGGGAGCAACTAATAAACGACTATAAACTAACTGCCGTTCAAAGTCTTTATGTTGCTACACAGTGGTGTGTATTGGAAGAAGACCGTCGCAAGATGAAATGGGTCTGGTTCCCACAATTGCAAAAGTCTATGACAGCCTTTTTTGACTTGAACTGTTCTGAGTTATGGACATATTGAATGCTGGCTTTTTTTGATTGTGGTTTGAGTAGACATATTTTTTCCTACATGTTCGTGAATTTCTGAACTATCAAAATTTATATTCCATAAAAAAATGAGGATGGTATGTGCCATCCTCATTTGATTTTTTGCTCATTTCCAGATATTAGCCGAGAAATGAATCAGCTATTACAGTTGTGGTACGTACTGCTGTTTCTCAGGTACCTCAGCGTACTCAGCCACAATCTGACGAAATTCTTCGCCGTCAATGGTTTCTTTTTCGATGAGCAAATCTACTAAGCGATCGGTGACGGTGCGATGGTCGCGGATGATCTTCTTAGCATTTTCGTAGCAATCTTCAACGATCGCTCTAACTTGAGCATCAATACGAGAGGCGATGGATTCAGAATACTCCGATCTAGTTGTCCAGTCACGACCCAAGAACACTTCTCCCTGTTGGCTTTCCAGTGACAATGGACCTAAATCGGACATCCCAAACCGGGTGACCATTTGCCGAGCCATTCCTGACAACTGCTGCAAATCTCCACCTGCACCAGTGGTTACTTCCGCAGGACCAAAAATCACCTCTTCAGCGGCACGGCCACCCAAAGCACCAGTAATCCGGGCTTTCAACTGGGAACGAGAAATTAACCCTTGTTCTTCGTTGGGAGTAAACCAAGTCAAACCCTGCGCTTGTCCGCGTGGAATTAGGGTGACTTTCTGCACTGGGTCATGGTCTTTTAACAAAGTCCCCACCAAAGCGTGTCCGATTTCATGGTAAGCAATTAAGCGCTTGCTCTTGCTATCTACCAATGGAGTACCTTCCATCCCAGCGACTACCCGATCCACCGCATCATCAATTTCGCGGAGGGTGATAGCTTCTTTGCGTCTTCTAGCGGTGAGAATTGCCCCTTCGTTGAGTAAGTTGGCTAAATCAGCACCAGTGAATCCAGGAGTGCGGCGAGCGATCGCTTCTAAGGATACGCTAGGGTCTAGTTTCTTGTTCCGCGCGTGGACTTGTAAGATTTCCAAACGCCCTTTGATATCGGGTGCATCAACTGTTACTTGGCGGTCAAAGCGACCAGGACGCAACAATGCTGAGTCTAATACGTCTGGACGGTTGGTGGCAGCAATAATAATGATGCCTGTGTTACCTTCAAACCCATCCATCTCTGTCAGCAGTTGGTTGAGAGTTTGCTCTCTTTCGTCGTTACCGCCACCAATACCAGCGCCCCGTTGTCTGCCTACGGCGTCGATTTCATCGATGAAGATGATACAGGGGGCGTTGTCTTTGGCTTTCTTAAACAAATCGCGGACGCGGGATGCACCAACACCAACGAACATTTCTACAAATTCCGAACCAGAAATGCTGAAGAAAGGTACGCCTGCTTCACCAGCGATCGCTTTTGCTAGTAAAGTTTTACCAGTTCCAGGAGGCCCGACTAACAGCACTCCTTTGGGAATGCGTGCGCCCACAGCGGTAAATCTTTCTGGCTGTTTGAGGAAGGTAACAACTTCTTGCAATTCTTCCTTCGCTTCTTCAATCCCGGCTACATCGTCAAATTTGATTCCGGTTTTTGCCTCCATTTGAAAGCGGGCGCGGGATTTGCCGAAGTTCATTGCTTGACCTGGCCCACCGGGAAGGTTGCTAGAACGCCGGAACAAAAAGAACAATCCAGTAATCAATAAAACTGGAAACACCAGATTGCCCAACAATCCCCAAATTGCGCCATCATTACGCATGGGGTGAGCATCAAAACTAATTCCCTTTTCTTTAAGCTTGCTAATTAACTCAGGGGCGTTAACAGGTAGATCCACCCGCCACCTTTGAATGTGATTTTCGAGATCTGGATCGCGGGCTTCTAAAATTGCCGTCCTACCACCTTCGTACAGATCAACACTGGTGACGCGATCGGCATCCAAATATTCTAGGAAGCGACCATAGGTCATGCGGGTGTTGGCTGCATTTTTACTCATATCAGCAGGCGCACCTGCAAAAGCCCCTTGCCAAAAGAAAAAGCCAATTACCAAAGCCGGCAAGGTCCAGAGTACCAGGACTTTCCAGGAGAATTTCATGTTAATTTGCCTCTAGATGCCTATACAATTCATTAGCCTGAGCAACCGAATGTTCTATCACTCTGTCACTTTGAGCCGTTAAACGGATGTTCATAAATCCATTTTGTTTAACTTGATTTCTTACATGCACTACCATAGAGGCTCTAGACCATTATGGCGATGCCAACAAGAATCTTAATTAAAGTTAACTTAATTTTAATACAATATTGCGCGAGAAAAGAAAGAGAAAGGGGAGTGGGGAGTGGGGGGAGATGAGGGGGATGAGGGAGTGTGGGGAGATTAGAAAAAATTTTCCCAATTCCCAGTCCCCAATTCCCAGTCCCCACTCCCCACTCCCCACTCCCCTACTTCACTTCCGTAATTTGTAGAGTGTAAGGAAGATACTTACCTTTGTCGTAGGAACCAACCCAAATTTGGTAAGTTCCAGCCAGCCATTCACCAACAATACCGGCATTTTTACCATCAAAATCGTCATTGCACCAAGTACCACCAGGTCCCTTAACAATCATGGTGGTGTCCTCAGGACTTTGGACTTGTAGCTTTAGGTAATCAAATTTACTTGTTAATACTAATGTGTGGTCTGGTGTTTCATCAACAAAACCAGTACAAGGGCCAGTGGCCGTTTCACTTCTATCACCTACTTGATTTCCAGATACTGAGCCACCACTCATCCCGCGAACTTTGAGTGGGTCTGGGGAAAACTTGGGGCCAATGGTGACATCTCCAAATATCGTTGGCGCTTCTTGGGCATCAGCTATGGCATTAACTGAAGTGATGAAAAGCGTAACTATCATCAACGATAATCTCATCCCTCTATTGAGCGCTTTTGTTGGCATTGTAATTAGGTTTGCTTCTAAGTGCTTTTGAAGACATGTATTTTACATACCAAGTTCCCAATATGAGGAGAATTGACTAATGGGGAGTGGGGAGTGGGGAATGGGGAGTGTAGAAGGGGTGGAAAGGGTGGGAAGATTTTTTATAATCTCCCCACACTCCCTCATCTCCCCCTACTCCCCACTCCCTACTCCCTACTCCCGGTTATTGCTTTACTTAAGCGCGCCTGATCTAAACCAATCTGATTGAGCAGTAACCAAGATTGGATGAGGTCAGGGCCATGAACGTCTCCAGTTAAGGCTGCTCTGAGCGATCGCATTACTAAGCCTTTTTTAACTTTTTGCTCTTTGACCACTTGTTTAATAATGTCCTGAGCAGATTCTTCGGAGAGTTCTGGTTGATTTTGCAAAGCTGTGACAATCCCCTCTAGGACAGCAGCAGAACCTTCTTGCTTGAGTTGTGCATTCCCTTCTTCGCTAAATTCAACTGTGTCGCTGAAAAACACTTGACTCATAGCTACAGCATCTACCAGTCGAGTCAAGCTTTGGCTAATTAAAGCTACTAGCTGTTCTAACCACGGGCGAGTGCGTCCACCATCAAATTTATACCCAGCTGCTTGCCAATAAGGTATGAGTAAATCTGTGAGTTTATCTACAGGCGTATTGTGGATATACTGGCTGTTTAACCAATCCAGCTTGTCCCAGTCAAATTTGGCACCGGCTTTATTGACCCGCTCAAAGCTAAATTCCTTGGCTGCTGTTTCTAAGGTAAATATTTCTTGGGTTGAATCTGGGGGCGACCAACCAAGTAATGTCATGTAATTCACCAAGCCTTCAGCGGTAAAGCCCATTTGCTGAAAGTCAGAAATGGAAGTGACGCCATCCCGCTTGGAAAGCTTACGCCCTTCCTTGTTCAAAATCAGTGGCGAGTGGGCAAATTCTGGGATTTTTGCTCCTAAAGCTTCATACAGCAAAATTTGCTTGGCTGTGTTGGCGATGTGGTCTTCTCCCCGAATGACGTGGGTGATTTGCATATCAATGTCATCCACTACAACTACAAAGTTGTATAAAGGCTGACCACTACCTTCTTCTGAGGCGCGGGCGATGACCATATCACCACCTAAATCACTACCTCGCCAAGACATTTTTCCCCTGACTAGATCGTTCCAGACAATTTCGCGATCGTCTTCAATTTGGAAGCGAATCACAGAAGAACGACCTTCTGCTTCAAAAGCGGCGCGTTGTTCTGGGGTGAGGTTGCGGTGACGGTTGTCATAGCGGGGAGCTTCGCCTCTGGCTTTTTGGGCTTCTCGGAGAGCTTCTAGTTCCTCAGAGGTGGTGTAGCAGCGATAGGCTAATCCTTGATCTAACAGTTTTTGTACTGCTTGTTTGTAAAGATCCAGGCGTTGCGATTGAAAAAATGGCCCTTCATCCCAGTTCAGCCCTAGCCAACGCAGTCCTTGAAGGATATTTTCAGTGTATTCGGGACGCGATCGCTCTAAGTCTGTGTCTTCTATTCTGAGAATGAACTTCCCGCCGTGGTGGCGGGCAAATAACCAGTTAAATACAGCCGTTCTCGCTGTACCAATATGTAAATTTCCAGTGGGACTCGGCGCAATACGGACTCTGACAGTCACAGTTAATTCTCTCTTTTGCAAAGCATGAATAAATGTACCTTATATTTAAACTCTAAGCCCTGACTCCATAGAGATACGATTCCTCATGTCTTTAGTGAGTCATAGTATGAGTTCTGTGACTCTGAATACTCAGAAGTCAACATTAACTGTCTATAAATTTAGAACGGGACTGACGGGGCTCGAACCCGCAACTTCCGCCGTGACAGGGCGGTGCTCTAACCAATTGAACTACAGTCCCTTGATGGCAACTTTGCTATTGTCGCTATTTTTTTTCTATTTGTCAAGTGTTTTTGGGTTGGAAGTTAAAAATTATTTTTCTGCGGTCATTAATCATTTGTCATTGGTCATTATTTATTCTCCGTATCCCCGCGTCCCCGCGTCTCCATCTCCCCACTCCCCACTCCCCATTCTAAATAGAGCCTGATAATACAACCTGGGACTTTGATTGTAGATGCTGCAATATCCGGGATTGCATTTGTTTATACTGCTGCTTTAATAGCTGTTTACTCAAGTGGGGTTGAGAGGTGGGTGGTAGATTCTGACTCTGTTCCACCCAAGTTTTTAACATTTGCCGCTGAGTTGGGTCGATGCGACTGCTTAGAACATGAGCGCAGGAATGTGGTGGTTCCAGGGTAAACAAAATCAACGGGTAGCGTTCATTTTCAGCCAGGAAACTCACCATCTGACGATTTTGGGGATTTTGCATATCTAGGTAGCACGGTAGCCACTTAGGGTCTAGTTCTCGATGATAGAGTACCGTCACCCACAACAGCATTGGGTGGGGGGATGTCATGAAAATAAATTGATTGTATCGGGTAGCAAGAGCATAGTTTTTGATTTCTTGTTTAGGCAACATTAACCATAGTGCTGCTACAGATTTTTGTCCAGTGTCTACAAACTGGGGAAAAACAATTTCTTGAATTGGTTTATTCTCAGGCCAGGAAAGTAGCCGACAGGTTTGATCTAATGTAATTGTTAACCCAGAATCTAAAGGACGGCTGAGGATAGATCTAGAGGCTAGAGTTGTAGGTAAAGTGGGACAATTAGATTGTTCTAAGCTATTGATAACTTGCAAAATTTGAGTGATGTTTTGTGGGCGATCGCTTGCTTTTTTAGCAAGGCAAGCCATGATTAAATTATTGAGTTTTTGAGGTAATTTTAGACTGGGTTTTACATCTGCGATCGCCTTTGGTGCTTCAAAGTGATGTGCTTTATACCAAGCGCCAAAAAAATCAGTTTCTGGTTGCCAAGGTTTTTTGCCTGTGAGCATCTCAAACATCATCACACCCAGACTATAAATATCAGAGCGGCCGTCTAATTTTTCCCCATCCAGCTGTTCTGGAGAACAATAGGGCAAAGTGCCGTTAAACCCTGTACTCGTACTGGCTGTTGATGCATAATTTAAAAATCTAGCAATACCAAAGTCTAAAATTTTTACTAACTGACCCAATATCGGATCGGGAATAACTAATATATTTGCAGGTTTGATATCTCTGTGAACTAACGGACAAATTTTGCCGTCAATGTTAATGCCTTGATGGGCACACTGTAAGCCCAAGCAAATTTGTCGGGAGATAGTCCAAAACATGGGCAGGGATAGCGGAATTAAATCTTTTAAACTCTTACCACATAGATATTCCATAACGTAGTATGGTTTTCCTTTTTCACTGACGCCATAATCATACGCCCGCACAATATGTACACTTTTTTGACTCAAAGCTGCACTCATTAAAGCTTCACGAGCGAAGTCTTGTTGCATTTTGCTATCGACAACAGTCCGAGTCAAAAACTTGATCGCAACTGGTGTTCCCCCTAACAAAATATCATTTGCTAAAAAAACTTCCCCCATACCACCGCTGCCAATTAATTGCTTGAGTTGATAACGATTGGCAAGCAAGCCCGTATTAATTGGAGATGCAAATGGGCTTTGATTCACTTTGATAACCTCTGCTCCTTAGTCTATTTACAGTTCGTAATATACAGGTATAAATTTTATCAGATAATGTTAGGAAAATTTTTGATTTTGATAGTAAAATTTTAACTAACTGATAAAAATTTAAAAATCATTTCCCAAAATTTAGTTAGTCTGTTTTTTAAACTTTCTTTTTCAATTTTTTGTGTTGCAACTAACTTTCGTAAAATGTCTAATTTCAGCTTTTCATATTCTATTTTTAAAATATTTTTTGCTTCCTGAGGTAAGATTGATTCGTTTAATTTTTGATTCATATTTAACCAATCTATAAGTTGCTGACGTTGGCTAGCAGTAAGACTTAAAGTTGTGACATGGGAGCAACGATTGGGATCTTCTAGGGGAAAAAATAGTAGATGATAGTAACCTACTTCGGCTAAACTACGCGCTATATTCTGCCCTTTCTGATCTTTCAAATCCAAAAAATAAGGTAGCCATTTCGTTAGAGAAGGTTCTGCATCGTACAGCACTGTTACCCACAACAACATTGGGTATACACTCATTTTAGTGATAAATTCTGTGCTATGTACTTTATCTAAAAATTTTAGAATTTCTTGTTTGGGTAACATTGCCCAAAAAGTTGGTATAGGTCTTTGAGGAGTATGTAATAAATGAGGAAATCCAATTGGTGCAACTGGTTTATTTTTAGGCCAATTTTTCTGCAAACACTCTTTCTCTGATAATAAGGTTGCAGGAACTAACTGCATAGGTATTGAAATTTCAATACTATCAGTACTACTAGGAATAGCGTCCTCAAGCTGACTCTTTACCTTTGCTAATTCGTCTAATACTTGGCTGATATTTTGAGGGCGATCGCTTACTTCTTTAGCTAAACAACTCATTAATATTTTTTGTAATCCTTGGGGTATTTTTACTTGGGGATTTACTTCCTCAAGTGTAGGCGGTATTTGAAAACGATGTGCTTGATACCAATTACCAAAGGAGTTACTTTTTGTTTGAAATGGATGTTTACCTGTCAGCATTTCAAACATTAATACTCCCAAACTGTAGATATCAGAGCGTACATCCAACAGTTTGCGTCCTTCCATATGTTCTGGAGAACAATAAGGCAAACTACCTATAAAAGAATCTGTCAGGGTCATCCCACTCCGCTCTGTTAAAAACTTGGCGATGCCAAAATCTAGTATTTTGACAATTTCTCCTTGTTTAGCATCTTGACTCAGAAATATATTTTCTGGTTTGATATCTCTGTGAACAATGGGATAAATTTCTCCTTTGAGATTAATACCTTGGTGGGCACATTGTAAACCTAAACAAATTTGCGTAGAAATCTCTAAAAACTTCGATATTGTTAAAGGCTGAATTTTGAGAATTTGTTTGAGATTTTTACCTTGGAGATATTCCATTACATAAAAGGGAATTTTATCCTCAGTCACACCGTAACTTAAAATCCGAACAATATGTTTACTTTTGCGACCTAATTGAGCGCCAATAAAAATCTCTCTGGCAAAGCGTTGAGACATGTGTTGGTTGGCTAGACTGAGTGATAAAATTTTGATGGCGATCGCCATTCCACCTTTCGCAGTATCTTCTGCTAGGTAAACTCTACCCATCCCTCCTTTGCCAATCAAATCTCTGATTAAGTAGCGATTATTTAAAAATTGTCCAATGTAATTGTCTAATTCTACTTTTTGCCCTACCATATTCTCAATTTTTTTTTGTGCCATAAAAATCAATTATGAAAAATATTGTTGGCAAAATACTTGAATAAGTTTAGTCAATTGTTAATTTTTATTCCTAAAAACTTTAGAGTTTTTAGAGTAATTGAGCAATATAAGTTGAAAAACTACTATAAGAAAGATTTATTTTCTTAATCATCGATTGTCTCTCTGCAAAAGCTCTTACACATTGTGTAACATATTTATTAAGGAATACGGTTGAGAAATTACACTGAAAGTACAAATAGGCTAGATAAATTTACCTGGTAGTTTCCGTGAATACACAGTAACAACCAGAAAAAGTAAATAGCAGTAAAAATAATTGTCTTAAATTATGTACTGTTAACGATTGAGATTCGGCAGTAAACGGCGTAATAATCTCATTAGTGGTGTTTCGATTTTGATTTTAAAAGCTAGTATCTGGGTACGTTGCAGGGAGTTAAAATTGTTGTCGCTAATGAGAATTAATGAGCGCTGTCCATCAGGTAGCTTAGGACCAAGAGTTAAGCCTTCAATGTTGTCTAGGACTACATCTAAAGTTCTCAAATCTAACAACAGTTTTTTCTTAACTGGTTTAATATTCTTTGATTCAACTGCTAAAAGGCTATCAATATTGTGAATATCATCGGCTCCTTCTAAAGAAACCTGAAATAGAGAAACCGCAAATCCTAAACCTGTAAAAGACCGTTCTAAACTTAGAAAGTTTCCTTGATTATCGAGAGCAAATAAATCAGGTAATCCACTAGCGAACTTACCCGTGATATTCAAAAACTGTGCTATTGGTTCAGTTTGGTAAAGAAATTCCTGTTCTGGCTGGTTGCTCGGCAAGTTATATTGCAAAATCCGACAAGGACTGCCAATTTTAGGTTGAGCTGCTGAACCATCTTGAATTAAAGCATTTTCTGTGGCTGTGAATAGATACTTTTCATCAGGTGTGATGGTTAGGCTTTCAAAAGCCAAATTGTTGCGGATACCTTGCTGACCATTTTTATCTGGCAAAAATTTGTTTGGTATGGAGAGTTTTGAAATTTCTTTACCAGAAGATAGTGAGAATTCTTTAATAAAAGGATTGATGAATTTGCCAACATCGCCTTCAGAAGAAATAAATACACTGCCTTTATTAGTTAAAGCAATGCCTTCTGTATCAGTTTCACTAGGAGGAAATTTTTCCCCAGTTTCATTTAATAAGGTGGTGACATTAGCAACAACAACTCCACCTTTTTGTAAAGAACCTTTGCTTAAATCGATTTTCAAAGTGTAGAAACGGGTATTACCTTTTTGACCACGGTCATCAGAAATAGCGTAATAAAGGTTATTTTTTGGATCATAAGTAATTCCAGATAAACCTCCAACTTCAGTTTTCTGAAATATTAATTTTTTCGGTAAAGTAACTTCTCCGATAAATTTTATACTACTGATTTCAACAGCGTTTGATGGTAAGTTAGTAAAGAAGAGACTGATAATTAGAATCGGGATGAAAAAATAAATAATTCGTGGAAATACGAAGATTTTTTTAATTAACCGCATGGAAAACTACAAGAGTGACTGGGGACTAGGGACTGGGGACTGGGTAATCAGCTCCAAAATTATGTCCGGGACTATTACCCACAGACAAATTTTGTCACAATTTCCTAGTATCGAGTACTTTGTCAGGATTAATAGCCGAAAAGAGTGATTTTCAGGTAGGGGCAATTCATGAATTGCCCCTACAGCGTGTACTAATTAAGCAAGTCGCAAACCATATTGATCCTCGAAAAACTTAACCAGCCAGTCTTTGACTAGATGGGTGGCGCGACAGTCATCTTCATTGTAGCGTTGGATACTTTCTAGCAAGGTGCGATCGCCTGTTTCTAGCCATTGGTCATACCAGTATATACATTTAGCGCCACTGGCTTCTTTGTCACGCCATTCAAATCCTAACCAACGAGCGATCGCTTTGAGGGCATAACTTTCTACAGGCAATGCTACGCTTTGGGTTAATTGTTCATATATATCGACAAATCGATTCAGTACAGGACGCACGGAGGAGTTGGGAGTATTATAAAGCTTTGCTAGGCGTTTGACTGTATCAAATTCATACACACAAAAATGATAAATTGGGGCTTGGGGATATTGCCAAACCAAATTCAAAAATTGCTGCCAAACTAATTCTTCGTCTTCTGGTTTATCTGCTAAAAAAGAATAAAATTGTTCTGTGTTGGTAAGTCTATCTACTACCAAAACTCCCAACAAATAATTTAAATCCAAGTCTGGTTGCGCCTCAATATCAAAGTAAAGCTCTATGGGCGCTGTGAATGTAATATTTTCTTTTGGTAGCGGATACGGTAGAATTAAAGGCCGTTTTTGGAGTACAGATTGAGCTTGCACTACTAGCTTCGCGGCTATTTCGCGATCGAAACCAACTAGGTTTTCGAGAATGTTGGGACTAGTGTTGGCGAGAGATTCCAGTGAAGTTATGTCTAAGGCTTGAAGTTGAGTGTAGCGAATGGGTGTTACGCCTGGTAAAAGTGAGAGATGTTGCTGAGTTTGAGCGATCGCATAACATTGACTATGCCAATGGCAAAGATTACACTTTTGCCGAGAAATAAACACCTCTGGCGGATTTGACAACTCTAAAACTCCAAGAAATTCCTCCAGAATTTGCTGCATCTGTGGTGTCCATTTGAACAAATCCACTGCATAACTTGTATCTTTAGTTCGCAAGATCAGCAAAGCTGTTTCGGGTATAACTCCTTGGATTGTTGCTAATACTTGGGCATGAAATGCGGCGACGACTTGATATTCTTGTTTGGGACGCTTACCGAGTTCAATATTAGCCGGGACATACATCCAATCACCGAAATGGGATTGTCCTGGCTGTTTAACGAGTAAATCTGGACGACTCACTAAGGTGTATTTTTCCGAATAACTTGCTAACAACGCTCCTTTATAGATGTACTCAACCCCACGCTGCATCAATTCTAAAGTTGCCTTCTCTCCCCTTTCCCAGTTTCCGTATGAATAATCTGGCTGGTGATAAGTCAGCTGAGCCAAATTACTCAGCTGATGAGTGATTTTGTCCTGTTGTAGTTTCCCCAACAACTCATTGGGAGCATCGCGCTGACTTTTGTCACCGTGAATATCTAAAAAAGGTCGGCGTTTACAGCGTTGGTATTGCAGTAGGAGTTCAGCATTAATTAGCATTTCTTTAAGTTAACAAGAATTAGCCCTCTGTGGGGGGTGACTCAGACAATTAAAGTTTTGAAGTGGCGATACCTTCTCTGCGAGACGCTACGCGAACGGTGGGCTACGCCAACGCCTCTACACCTCATTTGCGGTTTATTCTATACTGTCAACAGCTAGCTCGTGAGTAAACACATAGGTGTTCACATTTCTCCTCAGTTACAGATGAGGGAGAATCATACAAGCACGTTTTATCCATCATTACAAGGGTACATGACAGAACAACATGAACCGTGCCTCATCTGTGAGCGTGTCAGAGTTTGGAGAAGTGGTCAAAATCCCTACTTCATCCATGAATTTGAGCATTCAATCTTTGTGATTGGCGATCATCAGTTTCATCGCGGATACTCCCTCATTCTTCTGAAAACACATATTAGAGAGTTGCATGAACTTCCCCCACCTATCCAGTCTGCCTTATTTCAAGAGGTGATGTTGGCAGGACAAGCGATCGTTAACGCTTTTAGTCCCTGGAAAATGAATTATGCATGTTATGGAAATAGTGAGCCACATATTCATTGGCATCTCTTCCCACGCTACGAGTCCGATGGCGATCGCCAAGGTGTCCCGTGGCTTCACGCATCAGAGTTCAAACACCATCTAATTACTCCTCAAACAGCCCAGAATCTAGGGCAAAAAGTCAGAGAGCATTTATCGTTACTGATTACCAGATAAGATTTAGCAGCGAGTACTTAAATTAATCTCATCCCTATTTTTAGCGTTGTCCTAGCACAAAGTACAAATACCTCTTAATATCAATACCTTGTAAATTATGACGAGTATTTCTGTCGCACAAACCAAGTTACATACCCATCGAGAGCAATTTCCGGCTTTAGCAAATAAGACTTATTTTAATTATGGGGGGCAAGGGCCGATGCCCCAAAAAGCGATGGATGCTATCAGCCAAACTCAAACTCATATTCAGCACATAGGCCCTTTTGGTAATGAGGCGTATGGCTGGATTAGGCCACAAGTGCAAGCTGCTAGAGTTGCGATCGCTTCCGAGTTCCAAATACCAACTGATACAATAACTCTGACTCAGAATGTCACTGTTGGCTGTAATATCGCTATGTGGGGTATAGAATGGCGTCCTGGCGACCATATACTACTCTCAGATTGCGAACACCCAGGCGTGATTGCCACAGCCCAAGAAATCAGCAGGCGATTCTCTGTAGAAGTTTCTACCTGTCCCCTAAAGGCGACTTTAAATGAGGGCGATCCCGTAAAAGTCATTACCCAGCACTTGCGCCTCAATACTCGCCTAGTAATATTGAGTCACGTTTTCTGGAATACGGGGCAAGTTTTACCTCTCGATAAAATTGCTGAAGTATGCAGAAAAAATCATTCTGCACTCTTAATAGACGCTGCCCAATCTGCTGGTTTGTTGCCTTTAAACTTGACTGAATTGGGGGTAGATTTTTATGCTTTTACTGGTCATAAATGGTTATGTGGTCCTGCTGGTGCCGGTGGTTTGTATGTGCGCCCAGAAGCACGAGAAAGCCTCAAACCTACATTTATTGGCTTGAATGGCATTGTTGTCGATAGCCAATCTCAGCCTGTGGATTGGCTTCCAGATGGGCGACGATATGAAGTGTCTACAGTAGCTTATCCTTTGTATGTGGGGTTACGGGAGGCGATCGCTATCCATCAGCAATGGGGAACCCCACAGCAACGTTACGAACAAATTTGCCACAACAGCGAGTACCTCTGGCGACAATTGATAGCGTTACCCGATATTAAATGTCTGCAAACTTCCACACCTGAAAGCGGTATAGTCTCTTTTCAACTGACAAATAATCAGCCCCAAGCTCATCTGAAATTAGTGCAATTTTTAGAGTCACAAAAAATATTAACTCGCACAATTGCTGACCCTAGCTGTATCCGCGCCACCGTCCATTACTTTACTTTAGAATCGGAAATTGACCAATTAATTGAGGTAATTCAAACTTTTTGCCGAAGTAATTAAGAGGTAAAAGTTAGGAGTTAGGAGTTAGGAGTTACAGCATATTTCATCTAAATAAAGTACAAGAGGGCGGGCAGGATGCCCACCCCACAAGATTTATCATCTTAAAATGTGTACTTCATTTACTTCAGGACTTACGCAAAAGATAACGAAAGTAGCGGTAAGAATTACGAACTCCTAACTCCTAACTCCTAACTCCTAACTCCTAACTCCTAACTCCTAACTCCTAACTTCTAACTTTAAAATGGAACGCCCAATTTTATATTTAGCCATAACTAATCACGGCTTTGGTCATGCTACCCGCATGGCTTCTGTCGCTGCGACAATTCAAAAGTTATGTCCAGAAGTGCTGCTAATTATGGTGACCACTGCGCCACGCTGGTTGTTAGAGTGCTATATAGAAGGCGATTTTATCTATCGCCCCCGTGCATTTGATTTGGGTGTGGTGCAACCTGATAGTCTGACAATGGATAAACAAGCGACTTTAGAAAAGTTGCTCGATATTAAAAAGCATCAAAATTCGTTAATTGCCTCAGAAGTCAATTTTATCCGTCAAAATCGCGTTAATCTCATCCTGGCAGATGTTCCTTTTCTTGCTTCTGGGTTTGCTAATGCTGCAAATATTCCCTGCTGGATGATGAGTAACTTTGGCTGGGATTTGATCTATCGAGATTGGGGAGGTGAATTTATAGCAGTTGCAGACTGGATTAGTGATTGGTATTCAAAGTGCGATCGCCTGTTTCGTCTCCCTTTCCACGAAAGGATGCAGGCTTTTAACAATATCACAGATATTGGCTTAACAGGCGGTTCTCCCCGCTATTCTCTTGATGATTTACGTTCTATTTGGGGGATAACTGCACCAGTAGAAAAAACTATTTTATTGACTTTTGGTGGTTTGGGTTTACAGCAAATTCCCTATGATAACGTGCGAGAATTTTCAGATTGGCAATTTATCATCTTCGATCAATCTGCCCCTGATTTACCAAATTTAATAAAAATTAATGATCGGAAATATCGCCCTGTAGATTTTATGCCCATTTGTCAGCGAGTGGTTTCCAAACCTGGTTACAGTACTTTTGCTGAAGCCACAAAATTGCAAGTACCGATTGTTACTATTCCCCGTGAAGATTTTGCTGAAGCAAGTTTTCTTTTAGAAGGTGTAATTAATTACAACCAACATCAAATCGTCACCCCTGCTGAGTTTTTTGAAGGAACTTGGAATTTTCTGTATGAGTTACCCCAAGCACCAAAGCAATCCCAACCAATTGCTAAGGATGGTAATGAAGCGATCGCTCAGGCTGTGATTAATTATTTCCAATCAAGTTAAAATTGATTAAGAAGAATTCAGGAGTCAGAATTCAGAATTCAGAATAAATTCTGTACGACTGGGTAATAGCGACGCGCAAAGCGAGTCTTTTCCCTTGGCGCTAGCCTCTCCCTTTGGGAGAAGGGGAGACGCTTTAGCGCAACGAGCGTCGCGTCTGAATATTGGTTTAAAACTAATTAGCTTTTACTGTCATCAATATTACTGTTTTACATGAGTCACTACCAAAAGTTATTAAGAATTACCACCACTGGCAAATCTTTTTACAATATCACTAATAAAATTGAAGCGATCGTTGCAGAGTCGGGAGTAGAAACTGGCCTTTGTACTTTATTTTTACGCCACACTTCAGCTAGTTTAGTCATCCAAGAAAATGCCGATCCTGATGTTCTTGTGGATCTAGCTAATTTTATGTCAAAACTCGTACCAGAATCAGCTAAATACATCCACGATGCTGAAGGCGCGGATGATATGCCAGCACACATTCGTACAGCCCTCACCCACACTTCTGAACATATCCCCATTAATCGTGGTCATTTGGTATTGGGAACTTGGCAAGGAATTTATATTTGGGAACACCGCCAGCGCAGTCATTCAAGGGAATTAGTCGTCCACATTTCTGCATAGCAATTTCTCAAATTTAATTTATTGAACAGAATTCAGAACTCAGGAGTCAGAATTCAGTATGATTTCTGTACGACTGGGTAATGAATATTGGTTTAAAACCGTGCCCGCAAGTGGCGCGAAACTAGTATTAAATTTTTTTCACTCATTTAAAGTTCTATCCCTTCCCTACGGGATGCTGCGCGTAGCTTGCTTCCCTATAAGGGTGCATGGGTAGAGTATTCTGAATTCTGAATTCTGAATTTTGACTCCTTTTTATCTCAGGTGTAGCTTTATAGAGTTTAAATACTCTGTTGTTACTGCCTACACTTTGGCTAGAATATTGAAAACTTCCCTCTAATGCCTTTTTGGCGAAAAATTTTCATGAAAAATAAACCATATACACACTGAAAAAATTGTATGTATCAGTTTGTAAATGTAAAATTAAGTTTATTTATATTTTTTTAATAATTTAGGCATTTCAATATAAACTAATACTTAGTGTCAGATGGCTGGGCTATTTCAATTACTATGAAGCAAGAACTAACACCAACTCATACGTTTCAACTTATTGATAAAATACTTGCCCAGCACTCTGTTAATCTTTTGTCACTTAATCCTCAAAAAAAAATAATTACTAGTTTTGCGGAATTGGGAAATTTGATTGCCGAAGAAAGTACCGACATCCAAATTATCGCAACTGTTCAGGAAACTTTGGAATGTATAGTTGATAGTCAGTTGCAAAATTTCCCAGAAAACATCTTCTGGGATTTTGATTTTCTGGTAAGTAGTATGCTGAGACAGGCTTTAGTCGCAGATGAAGGTGCGGTTGCTTTTTTAAAGGCTTTTGGTAAAAAGATGGTTTCCCTGACAGAGATGTTCGGAATTAACACAGAAATTCGCTTCCGTTATGTTCACGACTTTGTGTATGGGTTTGAGTGGGCAAGATGGGTACAAAAAGACCCAGAAAATCGTGCAAACATAGAGCCTTTTAGCTTAGTTTTTTTTGATTATTTACTCACTAAAGGTAAGGAATTGATACAACGTATTAGCCACGGTCAAATCACTTGTTATAAACTGTGTGACACAGGCTACCGCAATCCATTCTCCTTTTCTCGTGAACCAGAAGATGAATACCGTCTGCTAAGTTATCTTGCCCACGAAGAACTGATTCCAGTGGCAGTTTGGAACTGGAATGCTAGCCCTGTATGGAATAAACCTTTCCAAGAAATGCGTCAGCAAATAGCATTAAAATTAGATATTCAACCACAGAAACATTGAAGAAGAATTCAGAATTCAGAATTCAGTTTACTGATTGTAGACTACCAAATTTTCCATTTGCTGGCCGAGTGAAATCCGTTGATTCATTCACCAACAGCTACAAATTAAATTGGACAATTATGGCTCCTGACTTCTAAATTCTTTCTTGTTAAAAATTAGAAATGAAAAGTTAATTATGAAAATCGCTGATTTAATTACTTGGTTTGAAGCATGGGCGAATCCCGCTTGGTGTGAAAGCTGGGATAATTGTGGCTGGCAGATTGAACCAGGAGTGTTGCAGGAAAGAGTACGAGTATTGGTGTGTTTGACACCAACTCTAGCAGTGATGCACGAAGCGATCGCTCTTAATGCTAATCTAATTTTTGCCCATCATCCTCTCATTTTTACACCTCCCAAGTCCTTACGCACTGGTGAGGCGATCGCTGAAATGGTACGCTTAGCTTTTAGCCACAATATTGGTATTTACAGCGCCCATACGAATTTCGACCAAGTACAGGATGGTACTGCTGATGTGTTGGCTCAAATTTTAGAACTGAAACAAGTTACTCCCATAGTACCCACACAACTAGGATTAGGATATGGTCGTGTTGGTTTGCTAGAGCCATCGATGACACTACAGGAATTACTCACAGCCATTCAAACCCGACTTGCTCCCCCAAATTTAATTTTTTCCCCAACAGCTAATTTACAGCAAACAATTACACAAGTTGCTGTTTTGGGTGGTTCGGGAGCTAGTTTTATTTCAGCAGTTAGTAAAACTGGCGCTCAAGCGTATCTAACTTCTGACTGCAAATTTCATCAGTTTCAAGAAAGCCGCGATCGCAATCTCATTTTAATCGACGCAGGACACTATGCTACCGAACGTCCTGCTTGCGATCGCTTGGTGCAAAAATTCCAGTCCTTGAACCTAGACTGGGTGCAACTGAGCCAAAAAGATGAGGATTTCCGCCAGTTTTTTGCTTGATTGCCCATACCTCACTATTTATTTGGATGCTTGCCTAAAAGTTTTACTATATTTTAATATTCTTAAATGACCTGATTTATCAATATAAATACTAAAAAGTATTGTATTCATATATCTGCGTATATTAATAGATAAATCCACCAAAAACTTATATTCTCAATCATACTTGTGATATAAATCACTAAAAGCGTGTAACGATAATCACATGTTATTAATGTTTCATATCAACTAGTGGGAGAAGGAAATATTCCACACTGGACATAATAAATTGCTCACTCTGCCCTAATCATGATGATTCGCACAATTGTTGAATCTGCTTTCCAAACTGGATATCTTAGTGTTGAATCTGAAGGTTTACTCCATCAAATGCTGGCTACTAAATGCTATCAGTCACAGGATTTGTTAGCCCTCACAGCCCTGTACGATGCAGTTCGCACAGGTCAAATTAAACGAGAAGCATCCTCATCGAATATGCTAATGGAATTACCCCTACAGTAAAAATATTGTTGATACTGATACAAGAGGCTTAGGGAGATGAGGAAGACGCAAAGAGGGGGAAACGCAGGGACACGGAGAATTCTTTCTTTGCGTCTTTGTGTCCCCCTGTCTCGCCCCATCTTCAAGCAAAAACCTGAAAAACTCAAAACTCTTTGTGTGTTGTTTTTGAAAATCATCAAGGTCAGCAAGAGAATGAGTTAAGATCAAATACACAGGGGTAAAAGTAAAGCCAAGTCCCCGGACTTCCTAATAATGCCAATGACTACAAGTAGGCAAATTAAACAACCGCAATCAACGCTTGTTTTTCAGTATTATTTATTACATAATGGTAGAAAGGACTCACCAGCAAATATTAACCTTGTGAGGAGAAATCCCGACTTGTTCGACTTCTATGAAGCAAACATTCCCTAAAATCAGCTCGAAAGAGATTGAGTTCATTGGTAAAGCAACCATTGGTTGGTGACCCAAAATCTCGATAGATGCTCACAACTACAAGCAAATCTTGAGATTGGGTTATGAGGCGTACTCGTCCTAGACCGTGAAATTAACCTCCTAAGGGTGTAATGTAATGGGGTAGAACCCAGATTTTGACAGGTTTAACTACGTTGTTTAAAAAGGCAGAAGCAGTACATGCTACACCGCAAGATTTATCAACTGTGTTGCGACGGGCGGGAGGTATGTGTTTTCTTGCGGGACCAGCAACGCTGGATTGAACGCGCCCGCATCATAGACATAGAGGGAGATTTAGTAACTCTACGCTATGAAACAGAAGAAGAGGATGAAGTTTGTTCTTGGGAAGAAATGGTTCGCCTCGAGAGCATTGGTGCTGTAACGCAAAAATTGGCTTCAGTGCCACGTGGAAATGTGGAACCTCTCCTGACAGAGGATTGTCCCGAAGCCGAACGCATCCGCAATCATTACACTGACTCAAATCCGGAATAATCAGTGCTGAGTAGCGAGTCCTGAGTCATCAATCCTAACTCAGGACTTAGGACTCAGAACTAGATAACCGCTCAAAAGCAGGACAGTAACCTTCCAAGGTTACTTTAAAGTTATACAATGGGGAAGCTGGATTCCAACACCGCTGCCCCCTTTGATGTCGGCAAGTACCGCAACAGTCTACGTCTGTCCATGTATAGCGATCGCTATTTTGATTGAGCAGTTCTCGCTGAGACAATCCCCTTAATACTAGTTCCTCCCCTTGCCAACGAGCCTCGATTAAACCAGTATCCGCAAACTGTTGCCAACGAGGATCGGCTGTGATTGCATCGGGTAAGGTGATTGTGACTACTGTTCCTAACTCCGTCAGTTCACCTTCATAATTCGTCTCCGGGGCTGCCGGTTGCAAAAATGTATCGCCAATAGGCAATTCCACCAAAGTCTCAGCCGCCGGAGAATGTACGTGATAGCGGTTTTGTAACTCTTCTAAGCTTGTGAGATCGGCTAAGTAGGCAGGAGAACCGTGGACAAAAATCACGTGCTGGGGTCGCAAATTATGAATGAGTTGCGTAGTACCAGGACCATCACTATGCTGAGCTAAGAGATAGCTTTCCACAGTGGTGGGTGCTAAATATTTTTTGTTAAGTTTTATATCAATTTTTTCCGGCACGAGGATCAGCCAAGGGCCGGTATCGGGTTGGCAGTGTTCGCCCAAATCAGCTGTGGAGTCAGTCAGGACAATACAGGGTGACTTGCCCACAGTGGCACGTTCTTCTGCTTTTAAACGACGCACGCGGGGACGCACCCGTTCATCCCAAAACAAAGGTTGATGGCGGGCAAAGTTCTGTACCGATGGGGGGAGGTGGGGTAGCAGTTCTAGGTAAGCGTCGCAGCCTGTGGCAACGGCACCATCTACCCAGATATCTAAATCTCGTCCAGTGAAGTGGTGATGAGAGCGCAAAAGCATCAACAGTTCTTGACCCAGCCCTAAAGCAGGTGTGGGAAGGATTACAGAACAATGGTCAGCGATCGCCCGATTAATTCGCTCTGCTAATTGATTTTCTTGGTTGCGGCGGTGGGGATGGCGGGATGTACCATAGGTGCCTTCAATAATCAGTACATCTAAGTTTAAGCCCCGTAGTTCCTCTAAACGCAGACCTTCTACTAGGCGGGAGTTGGATAAGAAAAAGTCCCCTGTATACAGCAGCTTATAACTACGCTGTTGGGTGGTGTAGGTGAGGAGGATTGCCACTGCCCCTGGTAGATGCCCTGCGGGGAATAATTCTGCCACCAGACCTTCTTGGAATTCCACTGGCGATCGCAGCGGCAAAGCATGACAAAATTCGGAGATTTTCTGGGGATCTTGGTCTTGCCAATTCAGTGGCAGTAACTTACTGGTGACTTCGCTGCCATAAATAGGTAAATTGGGAAAAGCTTTGTGCAGTGCCAGTAAGCCTCTGGCATGATCTGGGTGGGCGTGACTAATTAAAACCAAATCTGCTGGTAGAGGGGAACTATTTTCACGTACCGACTTGCTAAGCCCCCTCCCCAGTGATGAGATATCCTCCAAACCACAGTCCAACAGGATGCGGTGTGGCCCCATCTTTACTAATAAACACACGCCCTCGTCGTCATGCTGGACACTATAGGGCAAACATTCTAATTCACTACCCGCTTCCCCAGCATCTACGCGAGAGGATGCCGACAGATTATCCCTCATGCTCTCCTCCCCTCAAACCTCATCGTCATGGACATATCCCAAAAGCCAAAAATTGCACAAATTTTGGTTTTGTGACTTAGGGGTAAGTTTTATCATGCGCCCCTACACCCTGAGAATACGGATTTTTGATTGGGGAGGAGGCCTCTACCGAACCCGCACTAGTTCGGAAAAGTTGGATAACGAGAGAGCTATCAAACTAGGAGCTAAAGGAGTCTTGCCTCTTGCCTGTTTTCCCTGTGAAAGTTATGAGCGCTCTTAGCCAACCTACCCTAAGGAAAGTTGCCTCAGCGTCTACAAATTTCTCTCAATGTGCCGAACCATTGCCGTGATAGTTATCTGAATCATAGAATCCATTTTTCGTGCCAAAAAATAAACACGAAACCGTAAATATAACCGTTAAGCCGGCTAGAATCAGCTTTACATCCATTTGTTTGCTGTCCCCTATTCAAGACTTTCCTATATTAATTTAGTGTTTCCACAATGAAATGGAATCACTAGAAAATCTTTACTATGGTTATGTGGATTGGGCAATAGGTAAAATTACCACAATCAGTTCAGATTGTAAAACTTTTCGGTTCCCCTGTCTATCCATACTAGAAAATGATCCCGCGTCCAGATTAAGACTTACTATAAAGACCCTAAAAGGTAGAAGAGAAGGTTTTAAAGCCTTATCGTCATGTCACTGCTTGCGGTGTACGTAGCTAACTCCATCGAGCCAGATGACACTCTTGGGATCTTTCGGATCGGTGATTAGGATACGACGCTCGCTTGAGCCATCTTCGTAGGTTATATACAGAGTCAGTCCTTCAATGCGATAGCGACCGCGCTGATTTGGTGCTGTGTTGCTAGTGGCGATGGATGTGTCGCCAGACTCCGCGCGTCCACCAGCACCGTTGCCGCGCACAACTTGGCCATCAGCCGAGAAGCGATAGTCCTGCCAAGCGGCGATCGACTGGTTGCCTCCGATCGCAACCGTCCCCGTACCAGAGAGTGAGCGGAAGAGTCCGTTTAGCCTGAAGTCATTGGGTAATTTTGGATATGTCGTTTGGAAAGGTAACGCCTTCCAGCCGTCCTTTTGTGCAAGTTGCAGTTTGCCACCCTGACGACGCCAACGCGTCCATTCGTCCGGGTTAGCGCGTTTGTGGGCTGCGAGTCCGCCTCCGAAGGAAAGCCCTTCGACATTGGTGAGTGCATCGCCGTTGCGAAAGAGTACAACAGGATAGATATCGAGGGCTATGAAGCCACCAATACCGACCTTCGGACGCGAATTGAAGCCGAAGCTATCGATTTGAGCCACAATTTTGGCGTCTGATTGGGAAGATGCAATCCCAGGGGTGACGGCAGGCGATCGCTCGGTCTTGTTGGGAGTTTTGGGCGGTTTGCTCGGCGACGCCAGGAGTTGTGGCGACACCGTTGCAAACTGCGCGGCGGGTAGTTTTGACACCAACAATGCCGCAGTGCAGGCATCCAGATTGGCGTACTGACCTGCGATCTTTTGAGTGATATTGGCTACAGCCTCGTCGAGTTGCTGCTTTTGGGTGGGGTAGCGATCGAGGTCGCGTAGGCGCATACGGATCTGGGCGACACCGTTCGCGGTTTGCCACGCCTCGATCTTGGCAGCATCATTAGCAGCGAAGCCACTACCCTGCTTGCATTTTGTGGCATAGTAGTCGAATGTCCTCACCGTCAGCGCCGCCTCCATGAATGCCTTACTCGTGATGTCGGTGTCTTGCGCGTAAGCGCCCTGCGCCGCAACCATTGAGACTAGCACAGTCATGGCAATAACATTTACTTGCATACAATACACACTCCCAGATGGTGACGCTAACGGTTGAATTCAGCAGCAGTAGATATTATGTTTTTCGATCATAGCGATGAAAGCGATCGCACTTACAGCAGTTTGCCAATGGAATTGCCTACGGTACACTACGTCTAGCTACACGCTCTTTGAAGACGCGATAAATCGCGTCTCTACATGAGTTTGTTGCTCATTCTCAACTGTATTGCGATTTAACTCCCTTACTCCACTCTTAAAATTACGAATTACGAATTACGAATTATCTTGTTCTTAACAACTGCACAAAGGTATTACTTACTGTATTGTCTTTGGTGTCGGCGGCGTATTGAATCAACTTTTCCCGCAGTTCTTTGGCTGCATCTAAAGGAAGTAACGTTGCTAGCAAGAAATAAACGCCACGAAAACGGGGATCGCCCATTCTATCAACTAATAGTTCTTCGGCGGCATCAGTTTCGCCGAGAAAGTTTTGCACTAAGAAGAAATCCATGATTTTATCGTGGCGGAAGTACCATTCTTTCTTGGCTTCGCCTTTTTCATCTTGCCACTGACGGCTGACTACCATCTTGTATTTCTCGTCTTCCAAAGACATGGCAACTTGGTGAAATTCATCTGCGGGTAAGGCTTGTTTGTCTTCGAGTCGCATTTCGTAGACGGCGGCTGAGAATTTCTTTAAGGGAAATTCTTGATTCCATTCTTTGAGGTATTCTGCCGCCATCAGGTTGTATTGCTGTTCTTGCAGGCGAAATAAGTTTGGGTGTTTGCCTTGTGATAACATCAGCGCTACCACTGTTAGATCCATTGGGTTGGAAAGAATTCGGCGGACAGCATCTAACTCTTCTTTGGCTTGTTGCTGTTGGAAGACTTCTGTTAAATAGTTGGTGCAGGCTTTGGCGTAATCAGCACCTTGAACTTGGGCATCTTTGGGGAGTCGCGGCTGACGGGATATCAAAAATTCTTGAATTTGTTGTTGTTCAAGGGGTTGCAATTTATATATCTTGGCTGTTGAGGGCGGTGTCCACTCTAGGGGCTGGGTTGTCATGATAATGTTGCCCCGGAAATAGCTTTCGACAAACTGGCAGATTTTGGCGCGGGTTTCGGCGGTGACTTCGTTGAGTCCGTCGATGCAGATGTCAATTGCACCACTGTAAATCAAGTTTTTTAAGAAGACGGCATCTTGGGCTTGGCCGTGTAGTTTGTCTTGGATGGCTTCAATTACGCCTTTATTACACTTTTGGGCGGGGAGATAGACAAGAATTTGCTGGGAGTTTTTCACCAGATGGCGCAAAAACATCGACTTGCCTAAACCAGAATCGCCTTCTAAGACAATTTGCCCTTTGATACTGGGTAAGGCTGCGGTGACTGGGAGGATTTCTTCGGAGGCGGGAATTTTGACTCTGGACTCTGGGAAGTATGATTGGTCATTAAAGTTATCTAAGCCTGCATCGGCTAATAGAGAAGGCTGGAACGGCTCAAACAGTTTGCGGCGCAGGAACGGAACCCAGGCGAGGAGAAAGCCGACATAGCCGATACCAAAAATTCGGCGTACCCAAGGGTTCCAGAAGAAGATGGCTTGGATTTGGGGGAATTTGGGGTAGGCAAAGATGAGGGCTAGCCACAAGGCTGCATGGATGAGGATAGTATTTCTGGCGCGGACAAACCATCGCCACACTTCCAGATTATCTATAACTGACTGCACCGCATTTGCATGGGTGGAGTTGACTTGTTTGAGGTTGTTGTAATGGTTTTGTAGTAAGAGTAGATTATCTAATTTCCAAGTCACGTTTTTGTTAGTGGCAACTTCGGAAATTTGCTTGGCTAAGTCTTCTCTTAATTCTGTGAACCCCTGAGTAAGTTCCCAGGCTTTGAGAAAAACCTCTAGTGTTTTCTTGCCCTCTTCGTGGGTAAGTTTAGGAGGAACTGCTTTTCTCTCAGGTCTGCCTACCCATTTCAGTAGCATTTTTACTTCATTATTGCCACCACTAAGGAAATAAGTCAAAAACCGCCAATATTCAAAGTCTCCGTTTTGTTTAAGGCTTGCCTGGTTTGGTTCATAGGCATAATTCAAAACTACAACAACCTCTTCCAACTTGAGTTGTTTTATATTTTCCAATGCCGATGTTGCACTGCCACGAACATCTGAGTCAACCTTTTCATCCTTGAGGAAGTTAAGGATGTCAGGGATATACTTGGTAGCCGCCTCTCCCAGGTTGCCCAATGCCGATGCCGCACTGCGACGAATATATGAGTCAACCTTTTCATCCTTGAGGAAGTTAAGGATGTCAGGGATATACTTGGTAGCCGCCTCTCCCAGGTTGCCCAATGCCGATGCCGCACTGCCACGAACTCTTGAGTCAACCTTTTCATCCTTGAGGATGTTAACGATGTCAGGGATATACTTGGTAGCCGCCTCTCCCAGGTTGCCCAATGCCGATGCCGCACTGCCACGAACATATGAGTCAATCTTTTCATCCTTGAGGAAGTTAAGGATGTCAGGGATATACTTGGTAGCCGCCTCTCCCAAGTTGCCCAATGCCGATGCCGCAATGCTACGAACAGATGAGTTAACCTTTTCATCCTTGAGGAAGTTAAGGATGTCAGGGATATACTTGGTAGCCGCCTCTCCCAGGTTGCCCAATGCCGATGCCGCACCATAACGAACATATGAGTCAATCTTTTCATCCTTGAGGATGTTAAGGATGTCAGGGATATACTTGGTAGCCGCCTCTCCCAGCTTGCCCAATGCCGATGCCGCACCATAACGAACAGATGAGTCAATCTTTTCATCCTTGAGGATGTTGGCGGCTTTCTGGGCAATTTCCTCCGGTTTTTTAAGCAGAATTTTTAAATCTTGCGGCTTATATTCAGCTAATTTTTTAAAAGCATATCCCTTTACTTGGGGGTAGCTGTCCTCAAGGGCTGCTACTATGCCGTCAATCTGCCACTGTTGCGGTTTGGGTTTGGGGGTTTCTTTGGCGCTTACCCAAGGTAGACAGAGGAGGAAGGAGAAGATAAAGGCTAAAGCATAAAGGATAAAGGGAGAAGGCTTGCTGCTGTGGCGGGGTGTGGTGAGCATAATTGGGGGCAAGGCGGCAGATTAGGCGCGGTTATGGGTAGAATACCAAGCTTGCAATTCCTAATTATGTTCGTGGGCGACTATTAAAGACTCATTAAGGAATCTTTGATATTCATCGCTGAATGTTTGATATTCATCGGCGAATCTTTGATATTCAGCGACGAATGTTTGATATTCATCGCTGAATGTTTGATATTCATTGGCGAATGTTTGATATTCATCGCTGAATGTTTGATATTCATCGACGAATGTTTGATATTCATCGCTGAATGTTTGATATTCATTGGCGAATGTTTGATATTCATCGCTGAATGTTTGATATTCATTGGCGAATGTTTGATATTCATCGCTGAATGTTTGATATTCATCGGCGAATGTTTGATATTCATCGGCGAATGTTTGATATTCATCGACGAATGTTTGATATTCATCGACAAATCTCTGAGGTTAATTCACCGTGAGTTTAAGAAACCTCTCCCTGCCTTGAACTAAAGTTCAAGTCTGTCCCTCTCCGAGTCGGAGAGGGACAGGTTTTGCGTAGTAAAACTAGGGAGAGGTCTTTTGGGCGGACACGATATCACCTATCAAATTCAAGTCATTCACTAAAAAATACACTTTGTTTTGCAAATCATGAGACTCTTGCAGAAGTTGAGAAAACTTCAAAGGGGAAAAGAAAAAGGAATTACATCTCCCTTTAACCTTTCCCCTTTAACTTTTCCGGTGCATCTAGGAATGTTTACAGGCTATGAATCAGATGCAGCTTTAGCAGGTTTACTTTTTATAGCTTTAAAGCGATCGCCTAATTGTTGAGCTATACTTTTTAACCCTGGAGTTTTCTTAGCTGCTGTCTTGACGTAATCATAAACTGTCAAGCTGCTGCCCATTGCTTCGCTACCGACTGCCATTAGCGTATCATCTACTTGTTCTGTCAGTTGTCGCAGTCCAATCAACAGTTCGGTGAGGTTCGCGGCTAGTTGATAATCCCGGACAAACTCATCTAAATCAAAGCTGGCTGGTAAGATTTCTTTGTTAGACTGGGCAGCAATCAGGCTAGTATTGACAAAAGCTAGCCTTTTATCGCCCATCTTAAATAACTTGCGTCGTTCTTCGACACTCAAGGTTACGAGAAAAGGCATCTTTGCTTGGATAGTCGCAAAGGCTGCTTTAATTTCTTGGATATCTGCTGGGGAAAGGGAGGCGGTGATGTTTTGGTATGCCATCGGGTCTTTACCGTGGTGAATTTTTGTTATGATGCCCACGGAGAAGGGCGATCGCACAATAGGTACACGGGCGGAAGCAATACGATTCGGTTAAGAAGACGCGATAAATCGCCGTCTCTACAATAATTATTGGTGCGGTGATTTCTGACCAAAGCCATAGCGCAGTGTATTCATAATCCAAGTTTGGAAGTTGTCAATGTAGCTAAATATGACTGGCACTACCACCAGTGTCAACAGGGTGGAAGTTGTGAAACCGCCCAAAATGGCAATTCCCATTGGTTGACGGACTTCGGAACCGACGCCAATTCCCAATGCTAGGGGCAGAGTACCTGCGATGGTTGCCAGAGAAGTCATCATAATGGGGCGCAGACGTGACACGCCAGCTTCTACTAAGGCTTGACGTTGGCTTTTGCCTTCCTGCATGTTGATAATGGTGTAGTCTACTAACAGAATCGAGTTTTTGGTGACAATTCCTAACAGCAACACCACACCAATTAAGGCATATATTCCCAAGGGTTTCTGGGCAAGCATCAGCGCTACCAATGTGCCCCCTAAACAAAAGGGCAAGGCTGCCATAATCGATAATGGATGGAGAAAGTTGTTATACAGCAGCACGAGAATTGCATAGATACACATTAATGCCAGTCCCAAGGCGCTGCCAAAGCGACCGAAAATATCTTGCATAATTTTGGCGCTACCTGAAGGTTGCTGTGCTACTCCTAGCGGTAAGTTTTGCATTGCAGGTAGTTTGTTGATTGTTTCTACTGCTTCTCCTAAAGAAATACCTTGCAAGTTTGCTTCTACAGCAACTTGACGGGCGCGATCGTAGCGGTTGATGGTAGCAGGACCACTACCAAAGCGAATATCTGCCACTGCTACGAGGGGAACTAATTTACCATTTTGGCTGGGGACTTGGAGATTGGTGATTGTGTTGATGTCGGCTCGTGCTTCTGGGTCGATTTGCACGCGAATGGGGATTTGCCGATCGCTCAAATTAAATTTTGCCAAGTTTGCATCGTTGTCGCCGATGGTACCAAGGGAAGCTGTTCGGGCGATCGCTTGCACTGTTACCCCCAAATCTGCTGCCCGTTGCGGGTTAGGAATTACTAAAATCTCTGGTTTCACCAAACTTGCAGTTGAGGAGACTTCCACCAATCCCGATATGCTTCGCATTTGCTTTTCTAAGGCATCAGCAGCTTGATTTAATGCTTGGGGATTTTCACTTCTGAGGACAATTGATAATGCTTTGCGGCTATCACCCGGTGACTGACTTTGAAAACTAATTCTCGCTCCTGGTATTTGCTCAAATAAAGGGCGTACTTGTTCCTCAAACTGTTTTTGGGAAATATCCCGTTCTTCTTTAGGTTTAAGATTAATGGTCAGAGTTGCAGAATTTATTTCTTCTGTGGCTAGTATGCCTTCAACTACTGAGTTTTGGAGAATGAGGTCAGTGGCTTGTGTCACTACTTTGTTGACATCTGCCAAAGTGCTACCAGGAGCTAGTTCTATACTTACGTTGGAAATTCCGAAGTCACCATCATCAACAAAACCCTTGGGAATCAAAGGAACTAGCATCACACTGGCTAAGAAAAAAGCAAAGGCGATCGCTATTGTTGTCAATCTATGCCGTAACGCCCACTGGAGAAGCGATCTATAAGGTTGAAAGCCAGGACGTTTTACAGTTGTGAGTTCTGAATCTTGAGTTCTGAGTTTCTTGCTACCTGGAAGTGTAAATTTGAAATTAAAGAATTTTACTACTCTCCTACTCCCTACTCCCCACTCCCCACTCCCCTCCTTCTCCTGCAACAAATACGCCCCCATCATCGGCGTAATCATCCGCGCTACAAGGGTTGAGAAAATTGTGGAAACGGCAACGGTAACCCCAAATGGTTGAAAAAATTGCCCTGGAATCCCGCCCATAAAAGCAACGGGCAAAAACACAGCAATAATCGTCGCTGAACTTGCGACTACCGCCAATCCCACTTCGTCAGAAGAATCAAAAGCAGCTTCCCAAGCTGACTTGCCCATAGCCATGTGCCGTTCCATGTTTTCAATTTCCACCACGGCATCATCCACTAAATTACCCACCGCCAGCGCTAATGCCAACAAAGTCATGTTGTTGAGGGTGTAACCAAGGTACTGCTGCACTGCAAAGGTGGGAATCATTGACAAGGGCAAGGCTACAGCAGTAATTAATGTCGCTTTCCAATTACGTAAAAACACTAAAATAACGATGACCGCCAGCACGGAAGCTTGAATTAATTCATCAATGGTGCTTTGGTAGGATTGACGGACAACATCGGCTCTAGTAAAAATTAAATCCACCTTGACATCTGGGGGGAGTGTTTTTTCCAGTTGTTGGATTGCTGTTTTTACTCCTTGTTCCACAGTCACCAGGACACTGCCAGTACTACGCAACACCTGAAAAGCTACTACGGGTTGATTATTTAAATAGGCGGCTTGGCGAATATCCCCAAATTTATCTTCTACGGTTCCCAAGCTGGATAAGGGTACAGAACCACCTGGTGGTAAGAGGATTTCATATGTTTTCAAAATATCCACATTGGCGGCACTTCCAAGGGTGCGAATACTTTGTTCGCTACCACCGACTTCGGCACGGCCGCCAGGTAAGTTAATATTTAAATCGCGGATTTGGTCGTTTACTTGGGTGGCGGTGATACCTAGAGATTGTAAGCGATCGGGGTTGAGGTTAACGCGAATTTCTCGGTCAACTCCACCGATACGCTGAATTTGTGCCACACCAGGAACTCCCAACAAGGCGCGGCTAATGGTTTGGTCTACGAGGTTGCTTAATTCTTCTACAGAACGTCGGTCTGATTTAACGGCGTAGGTAACGATCGGTCCACCGGAAAATTCTAGGCGTTCTACAATTGGGTCATTGATATCTTGGGGTAAGTCTTGGCGAATTTGAGCGATCGCATTGCGGACATCATTAGTAGCGCGATCGCTATCTGTACCCAAAATAAAATTGATTGTCGTCTGAGAACTGCCATCACTGACCTTGGAAATCATATTATCGATATTGCCCAAGCCAGCAACAGCATCTTCAATTTTTTTCGTCACTTGGGATTCTAGTTCCGTCGGCCCTGCACCCGGTTGGGTAACTTTTACCAAAACTGCTGGCACATCAATATTTGGGTTCGTATCAATCCCCAAGGACATGAAGGAAAACCAACCCAATACCGTCAAAATTAAAAATAAAACTATCGTCGGAACAGGTTTTTTGATCGACCAAGCAGAGATATTAAAAGACATTAGGAAATTTTAGATTTTGGATTTTGGATTTTGGATTAGTCATTAGTCATTAGTCATTAGTCATTAGTTATTCCCCGCGTCCCCAGTCCCCAGTCCCCAGTCCCCAGTCCCCAATCCCCAGTCCCCAATCCCCAGTCCCCAATCCCCTTTACTTCGCAATTCGCACCTTATCGCCATCTTTGAGATACGCTGCACCGTCAACTATTACACGTTCACCTAATTGCAAGCCACTCTTGATTTCCACTTTGTCACCATTAACAGGATCTCCTAACTCTACTTTTTGGATGCCCACTGTATCCTCACCCGATAAGGTGAATACAATTACACTGGAATCTGCTTGGGACTGCACTGCTTTTTGCGGTACTACCATGCCTATGGCTGAATTGGTGGTAATTGCAGCACGGGCAAACATTCCTGGTTTGAGTGGAGTTGTTGGTGGCAAGTCAATTTTTACTATAGCCTCACGCCTTTGATCGTTGAGCTGTGGTTGGATTTCCCTGACTCGTCCTTGCGATCGCACGCGGCGATCGACATCTGAGGTAATTTGCACGGATGCACCAATTTTTACCTGTGTGAGTTGTGTTTCAGGCACTTTCGCCTGAAGTTCTAGTTTTTCATCCTGGATAATCGAAAATAGCTTTTGTGTGCCACCAATCACGGTTCCCACTTGGGTTTGCGGTGGCACCCCAGTGACATCACCAACCCTAGCCAGTTTCTCGGCGATGACTCCAGAAACCGGCGCACGCACTACAGTTTGTCCCAACTGAGTTTGGAGTTGTTGCACCTTAGCTGCACTACTCTTGACATCGGCTTTGGCTTTGTTGATGCTGGCTTGGGCATTAGCAATGTTTGACTGGGCACTTCTGACGCTGGCTTGGGCACTACGGACATTTTGTTGACCAAGATTCACAACTTCTATGGCAGTTTTCACAGCGTAGGAACGGGTGTCGAGTTCTTGTTTGCTAATGGTTCCAGAGTCAGCAAGTTGTTGATATCGCTGATAATTCTTGGCTGCTTCCTCTAACCTCGCTCTTGATTGAGCTAAATCTGCTTGTTTTTGCTGGACTATTGCCTGATTTGATGCCAAATCTGCTTGCTTAGATGCCAAATCTGCTTGTCGGGATTTGACATCTGCTTGTTTTGATTCCACATCTGCTTTGGCTTGGCTAATTTGGTTTTGGAGTACGGAATCATCTAATACCGCTAATACTTGACCTTTTTTGACAAAAGCTCCTTCTTTGATATCTTCAGGGATGCTTTTGATTTGTAGGCCGTTTGTCTGGGGTAGTACCGGAATTAAATCACTGGCTGCTACAGTACCTGTTGTTTTCAGGGTACGAACAACACGGGCATTTTGCACTGTGGCGATGGTGACAGTCATCGCTGGGTTAACTTTTTTATCCGCGACTGCGCTTTGTTGACGAGATGGCAGACGACTGGATATAGCCATACCACCAAAGGCGATCGCTATTCCTAAACCAGTACCCAAGAATAATGGCTTCAACCATGCTCTAGTTTGTTTTTGGTCTGGTTTGTTTGGAAAGCTAGCATCTTCAAACGTTACAGGTTCTTCCACCTCAACTTCTGAAACACTCTCATCGCTCACAGTGCCACCTCCACTTTCTGTGTATGCCTACCACTGTTAGTACTTTATTAAAAAAACTTGAAATTTGTTTACTTTATATCAAAATGACCGATTTTTCAGCCAATGTCTTTTGCAAGCTACAGTATATAACATCACAAATTAGTACCTTTTATTAAAAGGAATTACTAAGACAAATTCAACAAAATAGGTAAATTTTGATACAGATTTATATCTTCTCATCTATCCACTCCAGTAGTATAACAAGGCAAATTTGCAAATTCTCCGTTTCCTAGTGTCCTAGTGTATTTGTGTCATTTATAACCTGTGTATTTTAGCTTTATTGAGTATTAGGTCACACCCAAGGTGTATTTAGATCACTGTCAATCAGAAGATAACAATGAAAAATAAATAGATAAAGCTAATGTAGATTTATCTAATTAAAATTAAAAATTTAATGTACTTTGCTATACTAGCTGGTTATTTCCCCACGCAATCCATAATCACTCTGAAGCGTTTGTATTGCTAGAAATCTACAGCTTATTCCGGAATCAAATATAGGTCAAGGTAGCGTCTACACCCATACCTGAGTTAAAAAAGAGCAAACTCCATTGTCCGAAATTACACCAATGGCATTGGGAGTGCTGTTAGAGTCCTGAGTGAGGAGTTAAGAGTTATTCTCTCTGATCTCCCTCATCCCAGAGCCCCCAATCCCTGAATAAAATCAATAACTAATTGGTACATACCAGAGTAAAGAGATATGTTCAATGCCACTGAAATTTTAATTGATGCCTTTGTAAACCAAATTCGAGAAGGCTACCGTCGCACCTATGGCTGCTTTAAAAATGATTATCAGGACATCATCGCCTGGGCTGGTAACATGGCTTTGGAAAACATCGCCAATAGCGATGCGCTTTACCATAATGTTGAACACACCGTCTTAGTTACCCTGGTGGGGCAGGAAATTTTGCGTGGTAAACACATCAGAGAAGGTGGTGTTTCCAGTGAAGATTGGCTGCATTTCATCATCTCCTTAGTCAGCCATGATATTGGCTACGTTAAAGGAGTTTGCCGACAAGACCGAGAAACAGCAGGCTTATATGCCACAGGTAAAAATGGCAGAATGATTTCTTTGGCTCCTGGGGCTTCTGATGCCAGTCTGACGCCGTATCATGTTGATAGAGCAAAGCTGTTTATTGATGAGCGTTTTGGCGGTCACAAGTTAATAGATGCCGATGCGATTAAAAGCAATATTGAATTGACTCGATTTCCGGTGCCTGCGGCAGAGGATCAGCAAGATACAAAGTGCTTTGCAGGATTAGTCCGTGCTGCTGATTTGATTGGGCAATTAAGTGACCCACGTTACTTAAAGAAAATTAATTCTTTATTCTACGAGTTTGAAGAAACTGGTATGAATAAAGTGTTGAGCTATAAAACTCCTGCGGATTTACGTAAGAACTACGCGAAGTTTTACTGGAATGGAGTATATCCCTATATCCAAGAAGGACTGCATTATCTGTCACTGACACAACAGGGAAAACAAATTCTGGCTAATCTCTACTCGAATGTGTTTGTTGTGGAACACGAAAGACAACAAGAAGAACAGCAACGGTATTTAGAGGAGTTAGGAGTTAAGAGTTAGGAGTTATTCAATTTTGGATTTTGGATTTTGGATTTTAGATTGAAGGAAAAATCAAAAATCTAAAATTAAGAGAGTGGGGAGTTAAGAATTATTAATCATGAATTATGAATTAAAATAAGAGCTTCGTAACTCATAACTCCTCACTCATAACTCCTAACTACTATGGATTGGTGGCGACGACTGAAGAAAAATCCTTTGGCACGATTTGGGGCAATATTGCTGTTGATTTTCTACATAGCGGTAATTGCAGCCGATTTTATTGCGCCTTATGACCCCTATGCCTCACAGCCTAATGGTTCATTGCTGCCACCAACTAAGGTATATTGGGCTTCTCAATCAGGGCAGTTTATTGGGCCTCATGTTTATCCCACGACTCAGGGAGAGACGAATTTAGAAACAGGCGATCGCGAAATCATTGTAGACTTCAAAAAACCCTCACCCTTGCGTCTATTTGTCTCTGGCGCAGAATACCGATTGTTGCAGCTAACTTTGCCACTACCCCCCAAGTGGGACGAAGTGACAATTTTTCCGGGTATCCCTTTAAATTGGCATTTATTTGGCACGGCAGGTGCAGCAAAATTTAATGTTTTGGGTACTGATGACCAAGGCCGCGACCAACTCAGTCGCTTGCTGCATGGCGGCCGCATCAGTATGTTTATCGGGATTTTTGGCGTTGCTATTTCCTTTCCTCTCGGTTTGCTGATAGGTGGAATTTCCGGCTACTTCGGAGGTTGGACAGATAGCATCATCATGCGCTTGGCAGAAGTGCTAATGACTTTCCCTAGTATTTATCTTTTGGTCACCTTGGGGGCAGTTTTGCCACCTGGTTTAAGCAGTACCCAGCGGTTTTTGTTGATTGTGGTGATTACTTCGGTTATTGGCTGGGCTGGTTTAGCACGGGTAATTCGCGGACAGGTACTATCAATTAAAGAGCGAGAATTTGTGCAAGCCTCACGGGCAATGGGCGGTAACCCACTTTATATTATTGTCCGCCATGTTTTGCCGCAAACGGCTACCTATGTAATTATCTCTGCTACTCTGGCAGTTCCCAGCTTCATTGGTGCAGAAGCGATACTGAGTCTGATTGGTTTGGGTATTCAACAACCAGACCCTTCTTGGGGCAATATGCTTTCTCTGGCTAGTAATGCTTCAATTATGGTTTTGCAACCTTGGTTAATTTGGCCGCCGGCTGTGTTGATTATCCTGACGGTGTTGGCATTCAACTTACTCGGTGATGGTTTGCGAGATGCACTAGATCCGCGGAGTTTAAGGAGATAAGTTGTCAGAATAGTTTTTGTAGTCGCCGAAATAGCTTTTGCGATGGCAAAAATAGCTTTTGTAGTCGCCAAAATAGCTTTTGTAGTTGCCGAAATAGCTTTTGTAGTCGCCGAAATAGCTTTTGTAGTCGCCAAAATAGCTTTTGTAGTCGCAAAAATAGCTTTTGTAGTCGCCGAAATAGCTTTTGTAGTTGCCGAAATAGCTTTTGTAGTCGCCAAAATAGCTTTTGCGATCTCCGAAATAGTTTTTGCGTAGGCATCGCCAAAACCACTTCTAAAAATCTTTGCAACAAATGAATCGGCTGTAGGGGCACAACATGTTGTGCCCCTACCGTAAAACCCAGCGGCGAAACAGTTCTACCATAATCCGCCATTTTCCCTGAGTTTCCTCAACGACATCATGACGCTTCAGAGTATTCAGCGCTTGCTGTAAATCACCGTCGTTCATACCTGTAAACTGAGCTAAGGCATCCAGACTTAGCCCTTCTGGGTGAGGTGCAAGTACTCGTACAATTGCCTGTTGACCATCAGCACCCCGCGCCGCCTGACCCCAAACTCCATCAAAGTAATAGCGTCCTCGCTGGAAAAACTCAGGGCTATTGATAACTGCTTCCACGTCTTCTACTGTGAAAACTGGATCGCGGCTTCGCCCTTGCTCAAAAACAAAGTCATTGTAGCGGCGCACTAGCTGAAAACCCAGCAGTTGCACTAAATATGGTTGACCATGTGTCAAAGCATAAATTTCATCTAAAGCTTCCGGTATGTAGTCGAGAGGGAAGTCTTCATTACCTGGGTTAGCGAGAATTTGGCGAGTAGCTGCACGTTCTTGAAAGCCTACATGAATAGGAATGACGCTGGCAAAGAAGGGTTGAAAATAATCTGCTGTCATTTCTTCTAAAGTGTGCAAACCAGCAAATGCAAAGGCGATTTTAGAACTCATTTGCACCAAACCACGCAGGAAACCCATAAAATCCATAGGGATTTTTTTCGCTTCAATTAAACCTTCAATTTTCTCAAACTCGTCTAAGGCGATGATTAACCCACCTTCTAGCTTGGCTTCCACCTGTTTTAAATAACGTTCAAAAGTCCGGTAGGGAAGATTAAGCAAATCAGCGTCAGCTGGTGGTGGAAGTTTTATAGCTTGAGAAATTTCATCACAAATTGCCATCAACACCTCACCCACACCTTGAGGGGTATCTCCCAAACGTAGCAAGTTGACATATGCTAGCTGTATTTGTGAGCCTAAACAGTTAGCAGCGTTAAGCAGAATGGAAGTTTTGCCCATGCGCCTGTGACCGTAGAGAACTACAGACTGGAGTTGCTTACCTATTACCCAGAGTTCTTCTAATTGTCTGATGATATCTTCTCGCCCAATAAACAGATGACCTTGAACGGGGTCGCCTACAATATAAGGATTAACCACAGGCTTGGTGATGGAAATTTCTCCGACTTCACCAGCGATTTGTAAAAGGCTTTCTTTCCAAGTTTGAGCGATATCTATAATTAACCCTCGCTCTGCTTGCGGTAGTCTGTCAGGTTGATTTAGGATCTTTGTCAGTTCGCCTAATGCTCGATTGAGAGCTAAAGACCTGGCTGAACGTGAGACGTTGCGTTCAATAAACTGAACATCTTCAACAACTCGACGCAGATTAGCAAGCACTTTCCAGGTATCTGGACGTAAAAGCTGCTCCTGTGGAAAAGGAGGAACTTGGATAGCAGCAATAGAGGCTGGTTTTTTAGTTTCATCCCCCTGAAACAGCGCTAAAGTTTGGGCAAGGGTAAACATTTCCTCGCCATAGGGAAGAGAACGCACTACATCAAAAGCCTCTATTGCCCTAGCTGGCTCTTTTTCATGCAGATGCCAAAAGCCAGCCGCAGCAGCAGCGGTAGGAGTATCTAAACGACTGAATACTGAAACTGAATATACTAATTTCCAATCAAAGGGATTTTCTGCTAGCCGAGATATATACCAAATAATTTCCTCTGAAGGAATTTTGGCAATTACTCTATTAACTGCTTGCACAACAGGAATGAATTGTAGGGTATATGCAAGCAGTTCGTTAGTATTATGTAAACCTGTTTCCCAATCATTTTGCAACCAATTTTGCAAGTGCCAACCGAGATTAGGAAGGGGAAGCGGAGTGATGTGGGGGAGTAGCCAGCTACCGTTTCGGATGATTCGCAAGTTTAAAGGTGAGCCAAGAAGCCAGGTTTCTGGACGCACTACTGCCACACCTAACGCTACGCCGAACGCCACTATAAACGCCACGCCATCTCCTAGGCCTAACGCCACGCCTAACACCCCACCGAATGCCACGCCTAACACCCCACCGAATGCCACGCCTAACACCACACCGAATGCCACGCCTTCTGGCACGTCTAATTGCAGACCCCCCGCCGTGCCTCCCGCTACGGACACCGGAACGCCTCCCACCACGCCCAACGCTATGCCGAACGCCACGCCGAACGCCACGCCTTCCACCACGCCTCCCACCACGCCTCCCACCACGCCGAACGCCAGGCCTCCCACCACGCCCAACGCCACGCCGAACGCCACACCGAACGCCACGCCTACCGCCACGCCGAACGCCACACCGAACGCCACACCGAACGCCATGCCTCCCACCACGCCGAACCAGTCAACGGGAACATTTACAGTTTGAAAAATTAGACTTACGGTGACGGGTGTAACTAATATTAAAACTAATCCTTGGAAAAATAATTGACGTTGGATAGCATTTTGAAGCAATAACTCCCATCTTTCTCGCCAATTCATTTCCCCTTCAGAAATATACCCACCCTCGAATGTATCTACATACCACCGCAAAGCTTGGGGAAAGAAAAACACCCAGTACAAAAGACGCAAATAATCGAAGGGATTCCACACAGACAGGAGACGCTTTAAATTGGGTGCTAAGTCTAGCCGGGGTACAGGAATCATTATTTAGCCTCCATCATCACCCGTGAAGAATTTAACCCCCCAGCCCCTACTAGGGCAGGGGTTGGGAGAGAGGTAAAAGCGGTATTATTCATTGCAAACTTTCCACATACCGCGAATAAGTTTGATAACAAAATTGCATCAGTTTGCGAGGATGTCCGCCACTTTCTTGGATGAGTTGAACGATTTCCTCTTCAGTAAAATTCACAGTAGTTCTAGCTAAACGGCTGCTAATAAAAGTACGTATAGTGTCTTTATCCCAAGGATGAATTTGTTCCTCTTGGCAAATACCTGCCAACGGAGAAGTATTCCCTTGATCCTGACTATCCTTAAAAAGGTTATTCAGGGGTTCGGTGGCAGCTAAAATCAGCTTCAATGGAGCATTATTTCCTTCAGCTAAACCGCGCAAATAATCCCTTATGTTTCGAGTAAAACCTTCCCCTGTTAGTTTTCCTACATTGTCTATAGCCAGTAGTATTTTACAACTTCGTAAATTGCGGGTTAACTGATAGCCCTGACATTCGTCTATACCAATTTCATGGCACAAATTACTATAAAATTGGGTTTCATTATGAAGTAAATTCAGATCTAAGAAAACTGGCTGGCGTTGAACGTTGAGACGATTTTCTGCTTCTTGGTAAATCATCCATAACAGCGAGGATTTTCCGATTCCCTCTTCCCCAATTAAAACTATACTACTACCGCTATTCAGTACCTCAAATACTCGTCGTATTTCGCGCTCTCGGTCGAAGAATAGATAATTTTCTTCTACTCTGCCATTCAAGGGAATGAAAGGATTATGATTTTGCTGGGATAGATGATATGAATGTAATTCATGTCTTGGTGATGGATTCGTTGGTTCTAAAATTGGTACTTGGGAAGGTAAAGCTTGTTCTGAATACTGTTGATATACTGCTATTATTGGATTTCTAAAATTTCTTTTTTTAACTTGTATTTCTAAAATTACTCCAATCTTTTTACATAAATTTGCACCCACATCTCTCACATGTTCTGCACTATAAGAACCATCATTAACAATCTCTTTATACGCCTTCCTTTCCCACATTCCTAAAAAGAGCTTTTGTTCCAACTCATTTAAGACTTGCTTATCATTTGCAAGTAGCTTATTAATGAATGCTAATGCTTCTTGTGAGTCCATTAAGTGTAATTGAATTGGCAGAGTAAAGTTAAAATCAGTCAGTAGTGTAATACTTTACCTTACAAACCTACATTTGCCTACTTTCCCTTACAAGAATTTAATCACTCAAACTCCCTACTAGCGCTTACTTGTAAAGCTTGTGTCTCAAGTGATGATGGTGTTATACGAAAAAAGTTGAGGAGTTTGAAAAATGGTAACTTTTAGACAACGGGTTGTACTTGCTCTCATTGCTGCTACCGGCGTCATAGTAGCTGCCGGAGTGTCTGCGACGATGGGGGGTGACAACAAGCCTTCTTCAGAACTAAAGCCCTCAGTCACCGCCACTTCTACAACATGTGACAAAGTTCTTGGCGATAAAGTCTGTGTCGCTGATCTGACTGTGCAGGTTAATAGCAACGAACTTCAGCAAGTGAAAAATCACGATCGCCTATTTCTCAAATCTGGAGATACTCTAAGATTATCAAACGTCAATTATTGCATACCATCTCAAGCTCAACTCAATAAAGTAGAAGTAAAAGGATATCTATTTAAAAATGGAGTTGAGAGTTATAAAAATGGTCTTTTGACTCCTAGTACCTTCCCAATTAATGCTGGTTGTCATCATATTGGTAACTTCCAACAAACTTGGAAGCTTGAACCAGGACAGCACCGAGTTAGCATACCCATTATCAAATATGTTGGTAGCAATAGAATTATTGACGGTAGTTTCTACTTTGACTTGGATGCTGGAGAGTAATTTGAGTTGCTTGTTTGAAACCAAAAAGCAACACGCAGTGGGTTAGCACAACTGTGCCACCCCACTACATTGGTGAGGTATAGATAATTGTAGGGGCACAACATGTTGTGCCCCTACCCGTGTACTTCTATAACCTGGCGATCGCTTGAGCTAGTAATAGTGAAAAATGTTGCGATCGCTCAATATGTGCGTTGACGCTTCTTCAGCACTCCTACTGTACCTAAAGCACCCAGTGCCAACATCCCTAAAGCTGGGGAAGATTCTGGAACTGCTACTAATGCAGCTCCTGCTAAAATGCTGTGAGTGTATGTTGTGGGATGCAGCTGATCCCAGAATAAATATTCATTGGGGTTGGGACAGGTAGTGAAACTCGTTGGGCTGGTTATTGTCAAGCAAGCATCGGTGACATTTGTATAACCGAATTCTCCCGGAGATGCGATCGCTCTATTAAATAAGGAATTAGCATCAAAAAGGGTGACATGAATATCTGGTTGCTGGTTCAAAGTATTAATACCAGCGGCCAAGCCGGAGTTATGGGCATTAGTCAAAGCAGCTAGTCCAGCAGAAACCGTTGGATCGTTATTCGTGCCAGGAGCAGCACCTAAACTAGGTAAATTCGCTAGAAGAAAATTTGTAGCACCAACACTAGCAAGTGATTTAATCGCATTTATTAAGTTATTGACTGGCTCAACAGGGTTTGTCAGCCCACCACCAAGGTAATCATTTGCACCAGCCCAGATTACATATAGCGCTTTGCTGTCAGCTTGAGGATTAGTTGTGGTAAAGCCTTGTATCTGCTGAGCTAATCCAGGTAAGTTTCCATTAACCGTGTTCAGGGTACCTGTGGTAGCACCACCAAAGGCAAGGTTAGTTTGTGTTATTCCCAAAGCAGAAGATAAACCTTCTACCCAAATTGGCCCATTGGAAAAGTGTCCGTCAAAATAGGGTGGACTGGGAGGAAATTCAACTCCTGTACCCGTTTTGATGAAATTGTAAGTATTGCCAGTATCAACCAGGCTGTCACCAAATGCGTAAATTTGACTAAAATTTGCTGCCGATGCTTTTAGTGGCAACACAAAAAAAGAGGATAATACAAATCCTGCGGCTAAAACTTGTTTTTTCATGCTGATTATCAGTTAGTCTTTTTTGCTAAATAGTTTAGACATCTTGCAAAATTATTTGATGGTATGTAGAGCTGTCGGTTGGCTCATTTTGAGGGATGAAAGGGAATTAAGTCGGTCAGCACGAAAAAACCAAATTCATCTAAGGATAAATAGGGATAATACATCTAGCGGGGCGCTCATCTCTGGGTATTTCTGACTAATCAGTATTTATTTTCCCCCTAAAGCTTCGATTTAATTGTGAATTTTGTGATTTATTTTGGACAAGTTTCTTTAACTTGTTCTGAAGGTTGGTAATTGGGTTTGAGTTTGAGAGCTTTATCGAAAGCGGCGATCGCTTTTTCGGGTTGCTGGAATTTACACAGGCTCAACCCCAAATAATACCATACTTCAGCTTTTTGAGTATCACTTAGCTGCTGATGATCTAGAAGAAAATAAAATTGCGCGATCGCTTGATCGTCTCTTTTTAGAGCTTGTAGCGCCATCCCTTTACCCCGTAAAGCCACAAAGTATTTGGGACTGTATTTTAATGCCTGTTCATAGGCTTTTAGAGAGCCTTCGTATTCTTGTTTTTGGAATAAGACCTTACCTTGATAGCTAAAAGCAACAGCTAACTCTTTGGCATTTGCATCTTTTTCCGAAATTTGTTTTAACAGTTCAATTGCTTGATTAATAGTAGTAAGGGCTGCATCTGGTTGCTTGAGTGCTAGTAGTGCCTCAGTTTTATTAATCCAGAATACAGGATCTTTGGAGTTGAGTCTAATCGCTTGATCGAAAGCCCAGATCGCCTCATTATATTGTTTGAGGTTATATAGCGCTTCACCTTTGCAATTCCAGGCATAAACAGCTTCTGGATGAATGATTGTTGCTGTAGTGCATGATTCTAGCATTTTGTTGTAGTTTTTGAGTCCAGCTAGTGCATAGCCTCGGTTAGTCCAAGATTGGTAGTAGTTGCTATCAAATTTTAAAAGGTTGTTATATTTGGCGATCGCTTCTTGATACTCTCCTTGCTGCAATAACACATTACCTTGTTTAAAAATCATTTCTACTTGTAACCATCTAAATATACTGAAACTTAAAAAAATCACGCCAGAACCACAGACCATTAAACCAGCTATTGCTAGCAACACAAAGAATCGTTTATATGGTCTAGATTCAGGCGCAGTAATGGTATTACTGACATTCAAATTGATAGTTGTTTTTGCCGATGAGGCAGCAAGTATTTTCTCGAACTCCTGGTTTACCCAATTGCAATTAAAAACTGCTTGGTAAATGCGGTTCCCAACTTTTAGCTTGTCTTGTTGTTGGATTACCAATCCTATACGCAACAGTTCTGCCTGTTCTGGACTGTTGTTGGTTGGTAATTCGCCCTCTTGCCAAATTTGCCGATACAGTTCCAACAGAGATAACGGATCGCATTGCACATTGTTGATTGTACTTTCATGTATCCGTTGCAAATGCTCAGCGGTGACTTGAGTTTGCCAATTGTTAATTAAGTTATTTTGTACTATTTGTTGCACTGTTGCTGCTTCTGCACCTGCGGCAATATAATCTGGCGATTGTGCAACCAATTGAAAAATCTTTTCAGCAAGAGACGGTTGCCCATTTGTCCAGAATTGTACTTCTGCGAGCAAAGCTTCCGGACAACTAGCTTTTTCATCTAATTTGAATAATTCTATAGTATTAGGGGTAAACAGTGTTAGACTCGCTGATTCTTGCTCTAGGGAATTGAAAGCAAAAACTGAATGCTTAATGGGGTTCGAGATTTTCAAATTGTTCTGCTGTGGCACTATCATTTTCAAATGCAATTGTTCTATCTGTGCTGAACTTTGATTATTTGAAACTTCTTCCTCCTGTTGGAGTTGCGATTCTAAAGCCAAATGCTCCAGAAAAAACTTAATTGTAGTAGGTTTCAACCAACCCTTAAGTACTGCTAATTCCCCAAAGCGAAGTTTTTTCTGCGGTTGTTCAGCAAGGATAGTTCTGATTTGCTGTTCATTTAATAGTCCAGCTTTTTTTAAATATTTGCCCAAGGGCTGTTTTGGTTTTTGCTCCAGTAACACTGGCCAATCCTGAGAAAAAAAATCAGCCGTTTCTTGTTTAAGCCATCCGTGCAGCACTAGAATTTCACTAAGCTTCAACCCAGCAACTTTGGTCTGCTCTTTGAGAGCAATCTCTATCTGCTCAGATGAAATCAGGTCAGCCTGTTGTAAAATTTTAGCAAGTGGCTTCATAATCAAAGGAAATATATTAAGTTATGAAGATAGCAAAACAGATTATTTTTTCTTTGAGTTATCAAAGGTTAATTTTATCATTCATGTAACAATTTTGACTATTATATCTTAATGAATTAATGTTAAGTAAGTCCGCTCAATTAGGGTCTGGCGGTTGCTTGAGCGGTGTCTGATGGTTCCAAACCTCTGTTGCTTTCGCTGAGCTAACCCCAGAGACTTTCTGCTTTGTCCTTTGTTATTTATCAGCGTTTTAAGTGTAGTTTTGTTTATTTTCACCGACTTGGTTACATTGACTATAGCAATCCTATTTGATTCGTGAGAATTTTCCTGTTGACCAGAAAGAAAAAGGTACAAGCCCCTAAATTTATTTATCAAAAAAAATAAAAATATTTTTTCCGAGACGCGCAGCGCAAGGAAAAATACGTCCTTATTAAATCCCCTAAATTTATTTATGGGGATTTCTTCTGCCTCCTGCCTTCAGGATAGCTGCCTTCTTAATATTTTTCCTTATATACGTAGACTCGCAGTACGGACAATGCACAGTAGTAAACCCTAATTCATCCCTTTATTATGCAACGCCTTAAGGCTATGAGTTGAACTTAATTAGCTTATCAAGTTTGGTTTCATTTCTCTTGCTAGTTTCTAACAATATTAGGTTAACTTTATACATAACCGTAAAGGAGTGGTACAATAATAGCGACTAAGCTGTTACGTGTACTAACTTGCATTATCAGGGCGGGCAAGATGCCCACCCCACAACCATGTTCAAAAAATATTAGTGCAAATTAAAGGCGCAACAGCTTATTTAATCTTACATAAAGTTTAGATTGCCGCAGCACTAGAGTTACTAAATATACCACAATTTCCTAATACACAAAATAAAAAGTTAAAAATAATACTTAAACAAATCATGTTTAACTGAGAACAATGCAATGAGAAGATATTAGCGGAAGATGCTTTAAATAAATCATTAGCATTTAAAAATAACTCAAATAGTTTCTAAGTAGTTCCAAAACTGTATGTTGCAATAATGTCAACTTGAAGAATTCTTATCTGATGTGTGTAAGCTCCTATGGTCAAGCGATCGCTCGAAGCATCAGTTACCGGGATTGAACAAGCCAAAAAAGCGTTCGCTCAGAAAGGGTGGACACAAGACAATTTGGCTTTTGAAGTCAACTTAAAGACTCGCCAACCAATTTGGCGGTTTTTTACTGGGCGTCCCGTTGAGCGTTATATCTTTATAGAAATTTGTTCTGTGTTGTCGTTGAATTGGCGCGAGATTGCGGCTAATCCTCCAGAAGAATTCCCTGAATCAAAAGAACTTAGTGCTGCTGAATTTTTAGATATTGATGCTCTAGTACAACAAGTGCGATCGCAACGCTTTGACAAAATTCAAGACCAGTGCGGCACTTTGCAGTTATTAGATGTTAGTCGCCCCGTTAGAATCGACGACATTTACATAGATGTCAACATTTTGGAGGAGATTGCAAGCTCTCAGTGGTTAGAGTTTGCTGACTTGCAAAAGTTTACATCAAAAGAATTTGATCGCTTTGGTTTAGGTGAAGTATCCCAAATAGAAATCGCGGGGATCACGGCAGTTCAAACTTATTCAAAACTGCGGGTGTTGGGTAAACTGGGAGCAGGTAAAACCACTTTTTTACAACATCTGGCGATTCAATGCAACCGAGGGAGATTTGCTGCAAATCGGGTTCCTATTTTTGTCACCTTGAGAGATTTTGCCGACGAAACGAGAGTTGCAGGAGAGTTCAATTTACTCAACTATATTTGCAAAGAATTCCTTACCTGTGAAATTTCAGATCCATCTGTGGTGGAAACTTTGTTGTTGGAGGGCAGAGTGTTGCTGTTGCTGGATGGATTAGATGAAGTGCTTCATCAAGAAAAAAAGGGTGTCGCCAATGAGATTCGCAGATTCTCTGAAAAGTATCAAAAGAATATATTTGTCGTCACCTGCCGCACGGCGGCTAAAGCTTTCAACCTTAGACGCTTTACAGATGTTGAAATTGCCCCATTTAGTCAAGACCAAATTGTTGCTTTTGCTCAGAAGTGGTTTACAGCACTTACAAAAACGAACATCAAGAATAAACAAGAACACGCAATTGAGTTTATTAAGAAACTAGATTTACCTGAAAACTTACAATTTCAAAGACTTGCTGTCACTCCCTTGTTTTTGCATCTCGCCTGCTGCGTTTTTCATCACCAGAACAAATTCCCAATTCAAAAAGCTGTGTTTTATAAGCAATGTTTAGACCTCCTGCTGGGCAAATGGGACGAAACTAAAGCAATTGAGCGGGATCAAGTGTACAAAGGTTTTTTATTACCACAAAAGCTGAAGTTGCTGAGTCAGGTTGCTAGCGCGACATTTGAACAGGGTAATTACTTTTTTGAACAACGCATTGTTGAACAATACATTAGCGATTATATCTGTGATTTACCGAATGCTTCGACGGAACCAGAGGAATTGCAATTAGATAGTGAAGGGGTACTTCAGGCGATAGAGTTACAACATGGATTACTAGCAGAACGAGTGCGGGGGATTTTCTCCTTCTCTTATTTGACGTTTCAAGAATACCTGACTGCTCGAAAAATCGTTGCCAGTTATAATTTACAAACATTAGAACAACCGTTAGAACATCTGGTGAGTCATATTACTGAACCCAGGTGGCGTGAAATCTTTTTGTTAACGGTTGCCATGCTGCGGAGTGCAGATTTCCTCGTACTGTTGATGAAGCAGGAAGTTGATGCACTAGTGGCTGAAGATCCATATTTGCAAAAATTTTTGACTTGGGTAAATCACAAGTCCCTTACTGCTCCCCCCCAGCCTACTACTGCAATTCGCGCGTTTTACCTTGCTCTGGCTCGAACTCCTCACCTGATCTCGCACTTTGCTCTTGTCTGCATCCTTGATCAAGATATTTTTTTGGATGCGGCATTAGATAATCTAGTAATGGAATGCAAATCTAATTTTGCCGATGTCCATGCCTGCGATGAGGCTTTGAGTTATACTTTAGCGATCGCTCAAGATGCTGGCTTACATCAAGCTTTACAACAACTTAAAGACCTACTGCCCGATCCAGAACAAAGTAGAGAAAAGTTTCAAACATGGTGGCAAACAAGTTATCCTGCTTGGATGGAACAGTTAAAAAGTGCGATCGCCAAGCATCGAAACATTGAGCATCACTGGCACTTCAGCCCACAGCAACAGCAAGTATTGCAACAATATTACGATGCCAATCAGTTGCTTCTCGATTGCCTTAATAGCAACTGTGAGATCACAGACGTTGTGCCGCAGGAGATTGAAGCCGGTTTATTGCCGATAAAAGAACTCTCCAAGCGAGAATGGCAGGGGAGTGGGGGAGTGGGGGAGTGGGGGAGTGAGGGAGATGAGGGAGATTAGGGAGATGAGGGAGATGAGGGAGATGAGGGGACAAGGGGACAAGGAGATAAAAGAATTCGTAACTCTTAACTCCTAATTCCTAACTCCTAACTCATAACTCATAACTCCTAACTCATAACTCCTAACTCCTAACTCCTAACTCCTAACTCTTAACTCCTAACTCATAACTCATAACTCATAACTCCTAACGCCCTTTCATTTCGCTGTAACTTTGAGCCTAGCTACAGAGATTTCTGGTGCTTCTATGAGAACTTGGACAGGTGTAGGTGAGCCTTTCAACCACAGCAACACTGCGGGAGTTACACCCAGCAACAAGCCTAGCAATACGGGTACAAAGAATCCAGCTGTTAAGCTCATGACTGTAGCGAAACCAAAGTTACTTAAATAAACTGCTAAAGGTATATTAAGCTGCGATCGCTCCCAGTTAATTGGATTATTTCTCCACAACAGTGCAGTCACAGCCATAAATACTGAGCTAGTACCCAGCCACCCCGCAAAGTTTTGGTAAGGCATTCCAAAGAAGGGGCCTGGTTGTTGCCAATACCAAAAGGGTAGAGAAGTTTGACTCATTGCTGGATCGAGAACAAAATCCCAGGAGGTTAGTAATAAAGCACCCAAAGCGATCGCACTTATATGACGCCACAAGTTGGGTTTTTTGTCCACTTCTAAACCTGCGCGTGCCAGCAGGTAAGAAACCAATCCCAAATAAAACCACGACAAGGGAATTGTAAATGGGACTAAACCCGCAATCTTATAACCTAAACCGCTTAGGTAACTATAATGACCAAATGGAAAACCAGTACTGGTTCCTAGTAATTCACTTCCTAGAGAAATAAATACTGATGGCAACAGAAATGCCAAGGCGCGACCTAAACCTAAAATCCGCGTGGCATACAAGAAAACACCTATCGCACCTAAAATCATATAAACTACACCGCCTCCTGCCATACTCCATTGGATGGCAGTTTGTGCAACCTCGGATAAGTTAAAAATTACTTGGGCATTAGGTATAACCAGTAGTATTCCTACCAATCCAAATACTGTTGACACGATATGACCAATGAGGCTTACACGTTCAGCAATAACAAGTTGTCTCATGATAATTCCTTTTTACTCGCTGCTAATGAAGTGCTATGCATCCTAGCCATTGGTTAAAAATCTCCTAGCATTTATTAGGAACTGGTACTTGATTTATAATCAGCTAAAATGAGCATTAATGATATTGAAGTCTTTCTCTAATTGTTTGTCAAAATTGGATTTTTGGATAACTACATCTCAAGAGTAACTATAAGTTTTGAAGTCTTTGATTTGTTTGACTAAATCAGAGTTGTCTTGCTGCATGAAGCTTCCCCTACTGTTCTGCTAGTACTCTGATTTCATAAAGTTCTCGCTGAATGAAATCGAATGTAAACATCAAGTGCTTACCACTACTGTTTACAAAGAAAAATCTCCGATTACGAGATTGATGGCTAAATTTGATTTGTTCCCCTCGGCAAGAGTAGATTTTACCCCGAATTAAATCGGTAGATTTAAACATTTTCCACCTCTTCATCCTCCTTATCAAAAACTTACTTACAGCAGAATTCAGAAGTCATACCATTTCACAAAAATAATGAAACAGATACAAACCCTGAAACTCAGACTACGTAATATTTCCTTAATTACGAATTACGAATTACGAATTACGAATTGGTATCAGAATTAGCTACGCCCCACTGCGCTAACAGAAGCAAAACAGCCTTTACGCAGGGGTTTGAGACTTAGATTGTTTACAACACCCAGCTTGAAATTCGCTGTATGTCGTAAGTAAATCTGTCTCAGTGAGGAGTATCATCGTTTCTGCACCAACTCTGCCAAAGTCAGGCTCTAGCCCTAATGCCATCTCAATGACATACATCCATCTGCCATATTCAGGTGTGTAGCTGCGTACAATCCCTTCTCCACCAACAAAGCTCACCCATTGTGCATTGCGAAACTTAGGCCTCCTCATGAAGGTTGCAGTCATGCGTAAGACTCCTCTAATTAATAGTTGATACCTTCTGTTTTATTAAAAAAAATCAAATATACTATGTATCTTTTTAAGTAAAAATGTAATATATAACCTGTACCTTTAGAATGTTTTAGGTGCAGATTATACATTTTATACGTAATTAAAACGTTTATTCAAACATTTGATATGGCAATCCTAAATCACTCGTGAAAAATTAGATCCCCGACTTCTTTAAGAAGTCGGGGATCTGGACACCGCACATTTTTTACTTTTTCATAATTAAAATTAGTTGTTCTGTACCTCAATTACGAATTACGAATTACGAATTATCTGTCCCTCGTCCACTCAAATTTGCAATCATCAATACCAATTCACTAAGCTCAATCGGTTTAGCTAGATGCATTTGGAAACCAGCATCAATTGCCCTTTGCCGCTCTTGCTCGGTGGCATAGGCAGTGATTGCTGCTGCTGGAATTTGTCCCCCAGCTTCAGCTTCAAGCGCTCTCACCTGACGAATCAGGGAAAAACCATCCTCCTCTGGCATCCCAATATCTGCTAGAAGCACATCATATTTGCCAGGAGATTCAGTTAAAGTAGCGATCGCTTCCCTTGTCGATGTCACAATTACTACTTCAGCCCCAAACTCTTCTAACATCCACTTTAATAAGTCGCGGCTATCCTCTTGATCGTCTACAGCCAAGATGCATAACCCTTCAAGGGTAAGGGGTGGATTTTTACCATCTAATGTGTCCAGAGTCTCTGACAAAACGCTCGGCTCTAAATAAGTTGGTGGTGTAATCTCCGGTGGCATTAAGCGCAGAGGCAGCCTGACAATGATCGTGGTTCCTAGTCCCTCACCTGGACTTTGCGCTTGAACTGTTCCACCGTGAAGTTCTATCAGATGACGGACGATTGACAAGCCTAATCCAAGTCCCTGACTTGTTTTGCTGCTGCTGGAATCTCCTTGGCGGAAGCGATCGAAAACATAAGGCAGCAAGTCTTCCCGGATGCCAATTCCGGTGTCGCTGACTCGAAGTTCAGCGTGAGTAGATACAGCTTCGAGCATAATTCCCACTCGCCCACCGGCTGGAGTGAACTTAATGGCATTAGAAAGTAAATTCCACAAAACTTGCTGTAAACGGTCAAAATCTCCGACAACCGTCGCCGAGTTCAACTCTGAAATAATTTCAATGCTTTTCGCCTCTGCGGAAAATTCGATAGACTCAATGGCGGCATTCACTACTGAAACTAGATCGATTAGACGAGTATTTAAATGAAGCTTGCCACTCGTAATTCGGGAGACATCGAGCATATCATCGATTAACTGACCTTGCACCTTAGCACTCCGCTCCACCACTTCCCAGGCACGAATGACTGCTGAAGAATCTAAATTGCGGGTGCGGAAAAGTTGCGCCCAGCCCAGTATCGTATTAAGCGGGTTACGAAGTTCATGGGAGAGGTTCGAGAGGAATTCATCTTTGGCTCGGTTGGCAATTTCCGCCTGTTGACGGGCTGACTGCTCCTGTTCTAGTAGCTTAGATCGCTCTAACTCTAACTGTTTGCGATCGCTAATATCTTCAATCGCCAGCAAAATCATTTGAGCCTCGCCCTGTTCAATAATTTTCCAACCATTGAGCAGCATGGTTTTCTGCCCAATCCGCTCAAAACTATGCTCTACTTCCCAGTTGTTAATACTGGTATCGTTGGCGAGAATTTCTTCTAAGAGCGATCGCAGTCCGGGCAGGTTCCATTGACCGTTCCCTAGTTCAAAAATCAGAGATTGGGCTGTCTCTGCTGGTGAAACCTGAAATGTTTCATAAAACGAGCGATTGGCTTTGTTCACTCGGAAATCAGAATCAAGGACGATTAACGGTACTTGTACCGTCTCCACAATCGCTTCAGCGTAATTCCGGGCTTGTTCTAAGGTTGCAGCACTGCGTTTAAGAACATCAATATCTATTAACACCAACACTACACCGTCAATCTTGTTTTCTGTAGTGCGATAAGGACGGATGCGGAGGTTGTACCAATGTCCCCCCAGAGTTTGGACTTCTAATTCTTTGATGCTGAGTGTGTCAAGAACCTCCAAAATTAGAGTTTCTAACTCAGGAACATCGAGATTTGCTCTGATGTCGCTCAAAGGTCGTCCAGCATCGGTGGGAATCAAATTGAAAAGTCGCTGCGCCATTGGCGTAAAACGTCGAATGCGTAAGTCCAAAGTCAATATCAAAATGGGAATATTAATACTGGCAAGCAAATTCGTGAGATCGTTATTAACTTGGTGTAATTCCTGATTTCGACTACGAAGTTCTTCATTAGTGGTGTTGAGTTCTTCGTTGGTTGCCTGAATCTCTTCTTTGGCAGTTTCTAGCTCCTCATTGGTGCTTTGCAACTCTTCATTACTAGAGAGGATTTCTTCATTGGCAACTTTCAGGTCTTGATTGATATGCTCTTGCTCTTGGATCACCGCTTGCAGATATTCTTGAGTTGCAGCCCGCTCTTTGATGGCGGTTGCAAGTTCAAGCCTTAGCTGAACAATCTCCTGCGTTAAGTCTGACTGCACTTCGCTCTCAGGGTTTACTGTGCTGGGGTTATTAATTGTGGGTGGGGCTGATTCAAATAAAACTAGAAAGTAGAGTTCTTCGCCAGTCCCAGGGTTGAATGGAATCACCTCAAGATTGATGATTTTTGCAAGATCGCCCTCTTCAATTCGTAACCCTTCTCTTCTAACTAGAATTTTTTGCCGTTGTGCCTGATAAATTGTGGCGCGTAGCTCGATGAGCAAGCCTTGGCGCACCATTTTGAATAAGTTAAGACTCGGTTTCCCAGGTGAAAGTTTGAGGTAGAGATCGATTTCTCCCCGAAATTGCAGCACGTCCATCTTGTCGTTGATTACTACACCCACTGGCGCATAGCGATTCAAGATTAGTTGGTCAGTTTTTTTCTCTAAATCAAACTCATCCGATGGATTCTCATCGGTCGGCTTTGATTCGTCCACTTTTACTATCGGATAATTGCTGGTAATGAACGAAAAAGTTGGACGAATTGCAGTTAGCTTTTTGGTATATATTTTATTCTTTTTGTCAATCTGAATAAACAAGTCCGAATATTTACCTGTGCTTTCTGAAGTCCCTAGCAGCAAGAAGCCAGTCGGATTAAGACTGTAATGAAAGATGGGCAATATCCGTTTTTGCAACGTTTCGTCCAAGTAAATCAGTACATTCCGGCAGCTAATTAAATCTAAGTTAGAAAAAGGGGGATCGCTGCCCAAGTCTTGCCTAGCAAACACACACAGTTCGCGGACAGCTTTACTAATTTGATATCCACCGCCTTCAAGGGCATTAAAAAATCTGCGGCGGCTCTCTGGTGAGACTTCCACCATTTGATTCTCTGCATAAATACCCGTTCTCGCTTTGTCAATCGCTATTTCACTGATGTCTGTGGCAAAAATTTGGATCGGCGGCGAGGTTACTTTATTTGATAAAAACTCCAGCAAGGAGATAGCGATGGAATACACCTCTTCACCCGTCGAACACCCAGCTACCCAAATCCGAATCGGCAACTCTGCTGATTTGTTTTCGATGATGGTAGGAAAGACTCGCTCTTTCAACACTTCAAATGCTTCGGGATCGCGGAAAAAATGGGTGACGTGGATCAGAATTTCTTCATAGAGCGCCTTGACTTCACCCGGATTGTTTTGCAAATACTGGGCATAATCCTCCAAGCGTTGTAGTTTATACAACAGCATTCGCCTTTGGATTCGGCGATCGAGGGTGTTGGGCTTGTAGTGGCTGAAGTCAACGCCAGTTTGCGATCGCAATAATACAAATATAGTCGCCAGGGCATCCCCCTGTTCGGGCAACTTCTCAACTGCGATCGGTGGCAAAGAGTTAGCAATAAAAGGATTGCGACTGAGATTTACCAGTTCCTCGGCGATTTTTTGCGGCGGTAGCACAAAATCCACATTCCCAGTGGCAACAGCAGTATTGGGCATACTATCGAATTTTGCCGTGTCTTCACACTGAGCAAAAGTCACGCCTCCAGCTGCCTTGATTGCCTTCAGCCCCAGTGAACCGTCTCCATCGGCTCCAGATAGAATAACTGCGATCGCTTTGTGCCCTCGATCTGCTGCTAATGAAGTAAAGAACGCATCAGCAGGCATATATTTACCATGAACTTTCTCTCGCGGCGTGAGTTGCAACACCCCACCAGACAACATCATCTTAGTGTTAGGCGGAATAATGTAGACAGAGTTTGGTTCCACAGTCACCCCGTCTCGCACTTCATTGACGGGCATTGAAGTTGTTCTTCCTAGAATCTCGCTCAACAGACTCTTGTGGTTAGGGTCTAAGTGTTGAATCAGCACAAATGCCATCCCTGTATCGGTAAGCAAATGCTTAAGTACCCCCGTAAATGCCTCTAATCCACCCGCAGAGGCGGCAATGCCAACGATGGGAAATAAAGCATCTGCAATGTCTTGCTGCTCTATGTCGAACGCTTCATTAGCGGTAGATTCAGATACAGGTTGTTCAGAGGGTTGATCGGATGTCATAAGATCAAGTTTAGCACTGCAATGGTTTAGCAGATTTAGGTTTATATTTTAGGTCAGTCTACTTACTTGCCTTGTACTTAATAATACTTTAAGTACAATTTAAATAAACAACTTAAGTTTTCTAAATCCAAGTCATTGCTAATAAATAAGAAGCTAGAATAAATGCAATACCAATAATTCCGCTACTCAAAAGCAAAACTAATTGAGTTAAAATATACATTTGATAATTCGTGAGATTAATCCTATCGTTTATCAAATTCATTAGTAGTATTTTAAAAATAATTATCTCCAGAAATAAATGACCCATATCATTATTTATAAAGAGTTAGACTACTATATATATCTCAGACATTAATTAAAGCTAGTTATCATGAGTATGAGGATTATTAGCAATTGCTAAAATGCCAAGTACAGCAACAAAATCATCAACAACTACGGGTTTAGCAACGCATAGACTAAACCCAGCTAAAAGAGCGTGTTGATACATATCTTCAGTTACAGTGCTTGTCAGAGCGATGGCTGGCACTGCTTTGCCTCGCTCTCCCGCAAGTGTTCTTACTTGGTGAATCAGAGTATAGCCATCCTCCTTTGGCGAGGAAATACCATTCAAGAGGATATCAGGTTGCCATCGGACAAATATTTCTAGAGCTTGCTCTCCTAAAAATGCCGCTTGCACTTTCACACCATAAGATTGCAACATCGCTGTTAAAGAATTGCAGAAATTGACATCATTATCTACAACGAGTACTCGCAGGCCTTGAAGAAATGAAGGATGAGTAGGAAATTTATTATTTATATACATTACAGTTTCAAAATTGAGGTTTTATTGAGCTTTGCAATGTCCTCAAGCTGTACATCTATTGTGCTTGCTTGAAGTTCAATAAATCATCAGTAGTATCCTTCCTTTTCTGTTCCCTCGCCAATCAAGTGAATTCAATAATCAAATCGGATTTCGATAGTTGACCTGCTAAACATAAATTTTATCAACAGTGTTTACCATAACATCCTATTGTTAGAGTTTATGTTTGAATAGATGTTTTAATAGCGTATATTTTATATAATATGTATATTTTGTTAAAATTTTTCTGATATAGAAACATTTAAAGGCGTTGCATAAATGCGGGATGAATTAGCTGAATACAGGTATTTCTGTATACTTCAAATAATGAAGTAACAATCGACGACCACAGCTTACACAAATGTAGTTTTGTTTACCTCTTCGTTTACCGAAGAAAGGCAGAGGGCAGGAGGCAGAAGGCAGAAGGAAGAAAATACAATTTTTGCCCTCTGCCAAAAGGGCTTAAAGCCCCTAAATTTATTTATGAAAAAAAATAAAAATATTTTTTTCGAGACGCGCAGCGCAAGGAAAAATATGTCCTTTAAATCTAGTATTGAGAAGTAAATTTCTCATTTCGTCAACTTTTGGCGATCGCTATCATCTAACCCACACCCATACAACCCAGTTCCTGCCCGGATTAGAGACTTTTTTATCTCGAACTTATTTGATGCCAGTTAAAATGGCCACCAAAAAGGTTTAGTGTTAGTGTAAGTACGGCTAAGAGTCCGGAGATTGGAAGGCTTTGCTTGCTTAAAATCGCTACCCAACATTTCGTATAAAGCTTGAGAGGGGTTATCAACTGGTTTAAGAATAAATAAAACCTGAGCGCTGTAATGATTGCAACCGATGCCTCTCCGTTCTACAGCACACACAACAGATTGCTCGTTGAGCTTATCAGCCGTTAAATATTTAGAACTATCCGTATCGTAGATATTTTGTAAAGTTTTAGCTGTATTCTGGCAATTTTGCACGGCATTTACCGTTGAGAAATACTTTGGGAGAAAATTCAACATCATGTAATCTTTGGGACTTCCGTCTTTAACCAAACTCAAAATCACCTTTGGTGTGCTGGCGTTAGTCTTGCAGGTTACTTGTACACTGTTAGCTCTACTGGGCGCAGAGACTGCTACTATAACACCCAGAGCTAATATTGGGGCTGTCGCCATAGTTGCCCAAGACTGCCAGTTGTTCATATTACTTAAACACCTTTCTTGACCAAAATTTAGGCTCGAATATAAACTCAATAATATCATTTTTAGTTAAATGTACTTACAATTCAACTAAAAAAACATTCAAATATTTTTTTTCCGTCGGGTAATTTCCCCTATGCAAAATGAAACAATTTCTTCGCCAAATTTTAATTACTAGTAGTGCTTATCTCTGCTGTCTAATTACCGGCTTTCCTGGTTTAGCACAAATTTCTTCAGATAACACACTTGCCGATGGACAAACTGTGGTTTCACCAGGAACCACACCAGGGCTGGATTTTTTAATTACAGGCGGAACACAAGTCGGTAGCAACCTCTTCCATAGCTTTGGAGAATTTTCTGTTCCTACTGGTGGTGAAGCTTTTTTCAACAACACCGCAGCTTTTAACAACATTACTAACATCATTAGCCGAGTTACAGGTGGTTCAATTTCCAATATTGATGGCTTAATTAAAGAAAACTACGGTGCTAATTTCATCCTCATCAATCCCAGTGGTATTAACTTTGGTGCGAAAGCTCAACTCAATATTGGCGGCTCATTTTTGGCGAGTACGGCAGATAGTCTTAAATTTGCAGATGGCGTAGAATTTAGTGCAACCGATTCAACTTCTTCACCTCGGCTAACGATTAGTGTGCCAGTAGGCTTGCAATTTGGGCAGAATCCCCAAGCGATTCGTGTCCAAGGTCAAGGGCATAACATCAGTTTAGAAAGTCCGATATTTTCACCCTTTACTAGGGGAGACACCGCCGGACTAAAGGTGCAGCCAGGTAATACCCTAGCTTTGGTGGGTGGAGGAATTATTTCAGAGGGAGGAACGCTCACAGCTGAGGGCGGACGCATTGATTTAGGTAGTGTGGCAGGAGGTTTAGTAAGTCTCAATGCCAGTCCTCAAGGCTGGAATTTAGGTTATCAAGGGGTGACAAACTTTCAAGATATTGCCTTATCTCAAAAGGCATTAGCAGATACCAGTGGACCAGGTAGTGGCTCAATTCAGTTGCAAGGGCGAAACATTTCTATCCGCGATGGCTCGGTGGTGTTAATTCAAACCCAAGGAGCGCAATCAGCAGGGGGACTTAACGTCAATGCCTCTGAATCCTTATCCTTAGTGGGTACCACAGCAGATGGGCAGATTTCCAGCAACTTATTTACAGAAACTATCGGCGGTGGCAAAAGTGGAGATATTACTGTTAACACTCCCCGGTTAGTTGTTCAAGATGGAGCAGCCATATCTGCCGCTACTTACACACCTGCTGCTGGTGGGAATATTGATATTAAAGCTGGTGATTATTTGCAAGTGTCAGGATTTTCACCATTTAATCCTACTCGCTTCAGTAATATTACGGCAGGAACTTTTGGGGCTGGGAATGCGGGAACTCTTACAGTGTCAACTCAGCAAGTCACTGCGCTTTTAGGAGGGAATATTGCCTCTGTGACTGCTGGTACTGGCTCAGGTGGAAATGTAACTGTGAATGCCTCGAAGTTAGTAGAGTTGATAGGTGTAGTACCATTTGTTTTCACTCCTAGCCAAATAACTGCTGGTACTGGCGGGCCAGGAAAGGCTGGTAGCGTTACAATTAATACTCAACGCTTGGTAATTAAAGACGGTGGTAGAGTTGATGCTTCCACCTTAGCCAGTGGTCCTGCTGGTAGTGTCACCATTAACGCTGAAGATAGTGTAGAGGTAAGTGGCAAAGTCCCAGGCTCCGTAAATCCTAGTTTGATTATCTCCTCAGCCAACATAGTCGATCCGCTGTTGCAACAGCTATTAAGACTGCCTGCTGTGCCCAGTGGAACTTCTGGAGATGTGACAATTAATACTGGGCAATTGGTTGTCAAAGATGGCGCACAGGTGACAGCGAGGAATGATGGTACTGGGGATGCAGGAACGTTGCGGGTGAATGCTGGCTCTATTTTCGTGGAAAGTCAAGGTGGAATTACGGCGGCTACCAAAGGGGGTCAAGGTGGCAACATTGATTTACGAGTCCAGAATTCCTTACAGGTGTCCGGTAATAGTCAGATATCTAGCGACAATGCTGGTATGGGAGCAGGTGGAAGATTGACGATTCAAGGGAATCAGTTGATACTCAGCGATCGCGCCTTATTATCTGCGTCCACCACATCTGGTGAAGGTGGTAACATATCTCTGCAAACGAATTCCTTACTCATGCGCCGTAACAGTCAGATATCTGCCACTGCTGGAGGAACTGGGAACGGAGGCAATATTAATATTGCTGGCTCTAGTCCGGCCAACTTTGTGACGCTGTTAGAAGGCAGTAAGATTACCGCCGACGCTGTTCAGGGCATGGGAGGAAATATCAGTATCAATACCAGAGGATTCTTTGTATGTCCAACTTGTCAGATTACTGCTAGTTCCGAACTGGGAATCGCCGGAGAAATCAGCATCATTACACCAGAGGCTGAAAATAATTTTGAAATTATCGATGTACCACAAGAAGTAGCTAAACCAGAACAAGTGGTAGCTCAGGCTTGTCGAGGGACAGCAAGTCAAAATAGAAGCGAATTTACCATCACCGGACGTGGAGGATTGCCACCTCGACCGAGTGAACAGCTAAGTAGTGGAGCTTTAATTAGTTTTGAGCCTGTTGATGCTAGTGCTGCTACAGAGGTGAATAATACTTCGCAACTGCCACCTCCCGCGAGAGGTTGGTATGTTAATGCCCAAGGTGTGCTAGTTCTAGCCAGCGAAGCGCCTAATCCTACTCCCTATAGTTCTGGGTTAACTTCATCTAATTGTCACTGAACCTTACAGATGGACTGGGGACTGGGGACTGGGGACTGGGGACTGGGGACTGGGGACTGGGGACTGGGGAGATGGCGAGGTAGGGGGAGAAATAACTAATGACAAATGACAAATGACAAATGACCAATGACTAATCCAAAATCTAAAATCTAAAATCCAAAATGGTATTAAGTGTTTGGCGACGGAGATTTTTTTTATCTCCTTGTATTACTTTTATACTCTTGCTGTATCACACAAATTCTGCTTGCGCCCAGCCGATTAATCCTGTTACCCCAAAACCGCCAGAACAACCCCCGGCTAATCCTCTACCACCAACAAACGTACCCATCCAAATACCGCCGACAGTACCACCAACCCCGGAAGACGCCCTAGATATTCCAGGAAGTATCGTTGTGCAAAAGTTCGAGTTTGTTGGTAATAGCGCCTTTAGCCAAGAAGAATTAAACTCTGCGATCGCCAATTTTACCGGACAACCAATTACCTTTGCCGAACTCCTGAAAGCTGCCAATCAAATTACCGAATTGTATGTGCAAAAGGGATACATTACCTCTGGTGCCTACATTCCCAGTCAAGAGTTTCGCTCAGGAATCATCAAAATTCAGGTAGTAGAAGGCAGTTTAGAAGATATTCAAGTCAATGTGATTAAAGGACGGTTGAACTCAGATTATGTCCGCAGTCGCATTGCGATCGCTACTACCAAACCACTAAATATTAACCGCCTCAAAGAAGCTTTGCAACTGCTGCAACTCAATCCCCTAATTGAAAGCTTAGACGCCGAACTCACCGCCGGTACTAGGCCAGGTGTGAATTCTTTAGCGGTGACAGTCAAGGGGGCGAGAACTTTTAATACCCAACTCAGTATTAATAATAACCGCAACCCCAGCGTTGGTAGTTTTGAGCGCGGCATCGCCTTATCCGAAGCCAGTCTTCTGGGAATTGGCGATCGCTTGAGTTTCGCCTACAAAAATACCGATGGTAGCAATAGCTTTGAGGGCGGTTATACCTTGCCAGTGAATCCTCGGAATGGCACTATTGGCTTCAACTATCGGATTACCGACAACAAAATTATTGAACCTCCTTTTCAGGATTTGGATATCGAAGTAAATTCTCGTGAGTTTGAATTATCTTTTCGTCAGCCAGTTCTGCAAAGAGCCACCCCAGAAGTTAGCCAAGAACTCACCTTGATTTTAACCGCAGCCAGGCGCGAAAGTAATTCTTCGATTCAAGGAGTGGATTTTCCCCTGTTTGCTGGGGCTGATGCTCAAGGAGAAACGCGGGTATCGGAATTGAGTTTCGCCCAAGAATGGCTACACCGCAGTCGTCAAGAAGTTCTAGCTGCTCGTTCCGAGTTTAATTTGGGAATTGGAGCTTTTGACGCCACAATTAATAACAGCGAACCAGATAGCCGATATTTCCTTTGGCGGGGACAAATGATTTATTTGCGCCTCCTCAGTCAGCCAAAAGAACAAACAGCAGCTCCTACTTTGTTGTTGCGTTCTAATGTGCAATTGGCCAGTAGTTCTCTGCTTTCCATTGAGCAATTTAGTGTGGGAGGTCAAGGAACAGTGCGGGGTTATCGCCAAGATGTTTTACTCAGTGATAATGGCATTTTTGCTTCCGCAGAATTGCGATTACCTATTGCTCGTTTTCCGGAACTTCGAGGAACTTTACAGGTTGCACCATTTATTGATTTTGGTACTGTCTGGAATACAGGTAGAGAAAATCCTGACCCGAATACTCTGCTAGGTTCAGGATTAGGGCTACTTTGGCAAATGGGGGATAGATTCACAGCTCGCCTTGATTGGGGTGTTCCTTTAATAAATATTGATAATAGCAAGCGGACATGGCAAGAAAATGGGGTGTATTTTCAGATGGAGTACAAAGCGTTCTAAACATAGCAACCCCTGAGTGAATTTTAGATTTTAAATTTTGGATAATGGAATTGAAGATTCTTGCATCCAAAATTTAAAAAGGTCTCAGAGGAAGGGAATTTAAACGCGAGAATAAATCTAAAATCCAAAATTAAATGACAGAACCGGTGACTTGATTGCTGGGGTCAATCCAAAATCTAAAATCTAAAATCCAAAATTATATGATTTCTAAAAGATACCGTCGTTTATTAATTTTGATTCTTTCAGCTTTCTTGGGGTTGTTATCTAGTTTGACTATGCCAGCTTGGTCAAATCTTTCTAGTTTACATGCTAATGCTGGTAGTCCTCTAGCATTGGCAAGGGAAGGTGAACAACGGTACAACGCTGGAGAATTAGAAGCAGCAGCAAAGTTATGGGAAGCGGCGGCTGAGGCTTATGAAAAAATTGGCGATCGCGATGGAATGACTAAGAGTCTAATCAATAAATCCCAGGCTTTGCAAGATTTAGGTTTATATCCCAAAGCTTGCAATACTTTACTTGAAGCTTTTGCGATCGAAAACCCCAGCTGTAGCCAAACCCAAATCGAGGAACTCCACAAAACCCTTACTCAAAAGGGTAATTCCTTGACTTTAACTGAAGCGATTGGCTTGCACAGCCTCGGTGATGTCCTACGCAGACAAGGGTTATTAGAAAAGTCGCAAAAAATCTTGCAGTTAAGTCTGTCATCAAGTGCCGAATCGGCTGAAAAAAGTGCGGTGCTAGTGAGTTTGGGGAATACCGAACGGATCTTAGGTAACCAAATCCGCGATCGCTGGGACTATGATGCAGTGACGGAAATTATCGATCGCAAATCTGTCTTGGATGCTCTAGCGCCCTACAATCAAGCTGTTAATTACTATATCCAAGCAGCAAAGGTAGCATCAGCGCCACCAATACCTAAAATTCAAGCACAACTCAATCACTTCCAGCTATTACTGGAGACGCAAAGATGGTGGGGTGAACAGACGCAACGCCGGATTGCTTCTTGGTCGAGATTTTCGGAAGCTAAATTAATTCAACGGGCAAAAGATTTTGTCTCTGGGTTGGAGTCGCAGTTGAGCCAAGATGCTCAAGCATTGCAAAATCAAATTCTACCTAACTTAGCCACTCTTACTCCCAGTCGTGCTGCTATTTATGCCCAGATTAACTTTGCTGATTCTTTGATGCAAAGCGCCCAAACAAATAACGTTGAACCTTTATTAGAGAATGCACTACAACAGTCACGGACTCTACAGGATAGACGAACCGAAACCTACGCTCTAGGGTATTTGGGCAAATTTTACCACAAACAAGGGCAATTAAATCAGGCAACCAAACTAACGCAACAAGCACTGTTGTTAGCCCAAGAACAAAATATCAGTGGTGATGCTAGGGAAATTACTTATCTTTGGCAATCTCAGTTAGGAAGTTTACTACGAAAACAGGGAGATATCAAAGGAGCGATCGCAGCATACACCGCCGCCTTTAATACTCTGCAATCCCTACGCAGCGATTTAAACGTCAACAATCAAGATGTCCAGTTTGATTTTCTCCAAGAAGTCAAACCTGTCTATCTAGAATTAGCAGATTTGCTGTTGAAATCAAATTTGACTGACAACGAATTAAATTCGCTAATAGTTTCTACTCCTACCATTAAGCAGGAAAAATCTGAAACGAACAAGTCTCAAAAACGTCTAGAATTCGCCCGGCAAGTGATAGAATCTCTGCAATTAGCAGAACTAGATAACTTTTTTCAAGACCCCTGTTCGGAAACAGCAAACATCGCGTTGCAAATTGATAATATTGATGCCAATGCAGCTGTAATTTATCCGATTGTGTTGCCAGATCGCTTAGAAGTTATCCTTTCCGTGTCGGGAAAACCCTTGCAGGAAGTAGTAATTCCTATTAGCGAACGAGAAGTTAATGAAACTCTAGATCGGCTTTACGATAATTTAGACAACATTAGTATCAATAACTCTGCACGAAATATTCTCTTAACTTCTAACCCCAATCCCAAAGAATTAAAGGAAAATCTTCAGACACTTTTACCAATTTTTGCAGAAGTATATAATTGGCTAATCCAACCTTTCGAGACACAGCTAGATCCCAAGGAAATCAAAAATTTAGTATTTGTCCTAAATGGGAGATTGCAGAGAGTGCCAGTAGCTGCGCTCTACGATGGCAAAAATTATCTCATTGAAAAATATAGCGTTGCCCTGGTTCCGAGTCTACAACTGCTCGCTCCTAAACAATTGGAAAGGAAACAACTTAAAGTCTTAGCTGCTGGAGTTAGCGAGCAAATTAAAATACAAGGACAATTTTTTGCCGCACTGGTTAATGTTCCCAAGGAATTAGACCAAATTAAAGAAACTTTTCCTGCTTCCCAAAAGCTGCTCAATGAAGATTTTACTGTCAAAACTATTCAAAAACAGTTGAAATCAAATTTTCCTGTTATTCACCTAGCCACTCATGGGCTATTTAGTTCTAATCCCCAAAAGAATTTTATTATTACAGGGGATGGGAAAAGTATCAGTATTAATGAGTTGAGTGCTTTGCTCAAAGAACCAGGTACAGCCGTAGAATTATTGGTGTTGAGTGCCTGTGAAACTGCTACTGGCGATGAACGAGCTGTCTTAGGCTTGGCAGGAATGGCTGTTCGTTCAGGGGCACGCAGTACCCTTGCCACTCTCTGGCCTGTAGGAGATGCTTCTACCGCCGAATTTATGGGTCAATTTTACCAAGACTTGAAAAAGCCAGGGGCGAAACAAGCAGATGCTCTGAAGAACGCTCAACTATCGCTGTTAGAATCTTTGAAGCTGAATCCACCTTTTCAGGAGTTGCAGAATTTACCACCTCATCCTTATTATTGGGCGCCTTATGTTTTAGTAGGCAATTGGCAATAGAAACTAAAGTAGTTTTATGGCTTACAGCGATTTTAATTTAGCTAAAGCAAAACAACAATTTAGTTTAATCACATTAGAAAAACGGGATATTTTCGCTGGTGTTCCTGAACTAGCAGCGAGTAATTTACTTGCAGAAACACTCAATTATAACCGGGAGATCGCTTTAGCTAGCAATAGTGAAAAAGCGCGTTCTGAGTTAATTATTGCTCCAATTTTAGTTGATTTACGCCGACAATTACACGAGCAAGTTAGTTTATTTTCTGGGATAGATTTCACTGTCGATAATGCCAAAGGATTAAATGGTACTTGCGATTTTATTATTACGAAATCTCCAGAAATTCTAATTTTGACAGCGCCAGTCATTACAGTTGTAGAAGCTAAAAAAGAAAATATTAATGCGTGTTTGGGTCAGTGTGCAGCCGAAATGGTAGCAGCCCAAACTTTTAATCAGCAAGCTGGAACTGAGATTAAAACAATTTACGGAGCAGTAACAACGGGAAGTATTTGGCAATTTTTGAAACTAGAAGAACAAATACTGACCATTGATTTAAGCGAATATTATCTCAAAGATGTCAATAAAATTCTTGGTATTTTAGCCAGTGGTATTTCTCAAGAAAATTAACAAAATTCAGAATTCAGAATACATAGTATTTCTCGTTCTAGTGAGGTGGAAGGTAGGGGCGCATAGCTATGCGCCCCTACAAATTTCTGTACCTCATGTGATTGGGAAGCGCTATAACGGTTATCAATTGCATAGAATGTAGACTATTTGTAGGGGCACAGCAATGCTGTGCCCTATTACTTAATTTTGTTCAAAAATCAAACCGGATTCCTATAGTTAATATCGAATTCGCGGGTCTACATAAGCATTTAAAATATCAATTAAAATGCTGGCGCTGACAACGATCGCCCCAAAAAATACCAATACTCCCTGCACTGTGGGATAATCGCGATCGCTAATGGCTTGATATAGTCGATTGGCTAACCCAGGCCAAGAAAATGTCACCTCTGTCAAAATCGCTCCACCCAACAAAGACGCAAAGGTTAATCCCAAAACTGTAATCACTGGAATTAAAGCATTTTTTAAGGCATGGGAAACTAAAATCTTGTTTTCCTGAATACCTCTGGCTCTAGCTGCTTCTACATAATCTGCTTGCAGGGTTTGCTTTAAATTCACTCGCACAATTCGCTCAAAAATCCCACTCAGCAAAATTCCCAAAGTCAGACTCGGTAAGGCAAGATGATGCAAAGATGTGAAAAACTGACTAAAGTTTCCAGCTAGTAAACTATCAACTGTATACAATCCTGTAATCAGTGTGGGTGCGGGAAGGTTGGGCGGAAAACGATTAGAATTGGGAAACCAACCGAGTTGTACTGAAAAAATCAATTGCAAAAGCATTCCCGCCCAAAACATGGGGAGTGCGTAGGTGATGATACCAAACAACCGCCCACCCAAGTCAAAAGATGTTCCAGGGCGGGAAGCCGAAAGAGTACCAACTAAAATTCCCACCATGAGTGCAACCGCCATACTACATACTGCTAACTCCACTGTCGCTGGGAAATATTGTGCAATGATGTTCCAAACATTCTCTCCGCGACTCAACAAAGAAGTTCCTAAATCAAAGCGCAACAGATTTCCCAAGTAATTTAGATACTGTAGCCACAAAGGTAGATTTAAACCGAGTTGTTTTCGCAATTCTTCTTTAGCTGCTTCTGGCGCACGTCCACCAAGAATTGCATCTGCTGGGTCTCCTGGTGTTGCTCTGAGTAAGAGAAATACAATGGTGATAATAGTTAATAGCTGAAATGGCGCTAACAACAACCGGGAAACAATGTAATATTGTAAAGCTTTAGAGCGAGACATAAGTAATTCGTAATTCGTAATTCGTAATTCGTAATTCGTGATTCGTAATTCGTAATTTTTGGGCTTTTAATCACACCAAATTGTCAAAGTTGGGGCTTTTAGCTGTTGAGAATTTAGACCTCAATAAATTCAATTACGAATTACGAATTACGACTTATTTTTTAATTGTTTGGTAAACCAAAATTTGAGTTGGATTAAGTTGTACATTACTAATGCCATTTCGGGCAAATACATAGTCTTTGTTTTGCCATAGGGGAACGTAAGGTACATCTGTAGTTACTTGATTTTGAATGTCTGTAAAAATTTTCTGACGCGCTTGGGGGTTTAATTCTTTACGTTGTTGGTCAATCAATTTATTCATGGCTTCGTTATAGTAGAACGAACCCTGAGTTTGACTCGCCCCATCTTCGCATCCTTTGGCAACTGAACCTTTATCACAAGACAAAAATGGCTGGACGTAATTATCTGGATCTAAAAAGTCTGGATACCAATCAAGTAAAGCTGCTGGATATAATCCTTTAGAAATGTCTTTAAAAAAAGCAGGACCTTCGGCAACGGCGACTTCAAATTGCAGGATTCCATCCATTTTGGCATCGACAAGTGATTTAAGTGTCTGTGCTGCTAAACTCCGAGTAGGGGAACTAGAAGGATACCAAACTTGAACTTTCGCAGGATTTTCTTTGGAAAAACCAGCGGTAGTTAATAATTGTTTGGCTTGATTAAAATTAGCATCGCCATATTTTTCTTTAAATAATGGCACAGATACATTAAATGTCGTGGGAATCATGCTATAAAGCGGATCTGCTTGACCAAGCAACACTCGTTCATTGATTAGTGGACGGTCAACTATTGAAGCGATCGCAGCTCTTACTTCTGCTTTATCTAAAGGCTTTTGATTCCGGTTTAATACCATATAACTGACTACGCTACCCTGAGCAGCGATCGCTTGCCAATCCCCTTTTTTACCACCTTCTTCCAAACTCCGAGTTTGGTCTGGTTGTAGGGATAAATAAGCTACATCAATAGCACCTGTGCGGAAAGCATTAAACAAATTAACCGGACTAGTTTGAATTTGGACGTTAACACCCTTATTAACTGGCTTTTCACCCCAATACTTATCAAACACATCAAATCGCAATGAATCAGTGCCATACTGGGCTAACTTGTAAGGGCCAGTCCCCACAAAAATATTCGGCTTAAATTTACCTGCACCGACTTCGTAAGCTTTCGGCGAAACTGCACACACCCCAGGAAACGCTAGCAATGAAGGAAACGCTGCAAAGGGCTTTTTCAGCTTAATGGTTAACTCATACTCCCCTGTGGTTTTCACCGAATCTACTATATCGCCTAATAAAAAAGAGGGTTTGCCTTTATTTTCCATAAAGCGCTGGATGGTAAACGCCATTGCTTGGGCGTTGAAGGGAGTCCCATCGTGAAAAACTACTCCCTGACGTAAAGGGATGGTGTAAGTTAGGGCATCTTGGCTGACTTTCGGTAATGCTGTGGCGAGTTGGGGCTTAATTTCTGTGCTTCCTGGTTCGTAAGTGTAGAGGCGATCGCTCATATTAAACACCAAGCCCAAGGATGCTAACTCATAAGCATCAGCTGGGTCAAGGGTTCTCGGCTTAGCTGTTGTACCTATAGTAATGCGACCATCACCTGTAGGACTATTTACAGAACCAGATGGTGGGGTAGTTGTTTGTGGACGAGGAGTACAACTCACAACTAAAAATAAACATACACAGAATAAAGATAGGAATTGTATAATCGGACTCCAGCGTTTCACGGACAAGGAAAACCATGTCATAGCAATAATATTTTTAGATATCAGCGGTCAGTCATTTTACTACATTTGTGACTATTGTGCCTTAATTTTTACAAATAATTTTGGCAATGCTGACAGCTAAGTATATACGTACAAATAAACTTATATGTTGTAATACCTTTGTGCTTTGTGAACAAAAATGACTAATGACTAATGACAAAGGACAGTTCCTTAAAGTAAGGAAAAATGTTTATTTAATTAAGATTTGAAACATTGACTGAATTTGTCGTAAATTCATAGTTACTAGGGTATAGCTTTGTTAAGCTTTGACAATAGCTTGGGCAGTGTACATTAAAACTTTGCCTGTTGCTGCTTGAATACACATACCCGTGGAGCGGTTTCTCATAGAGAACGGCTGCATGGTTTTCCTGAAAAATCTAGTGTTTATACATCAGCGAAAAAAGCGATCGCGATATCTTGAACAACAGATTTAAAGTCTAATAGCGAGACTAAAACCGTGAAGTATTTCTTTCTATCTGAGGGATGGACAGTTTCGAGAGTGTGGGCATCTGACGGACTCTGGCAAATAACAGCATGGCGACGCCAACCAGATATTCAGCGAATGAATATTTGTTTAGTGGAACAAAACGAATTGCTATGGCTGTATCGAGTTGAAGAAGCCATTTTAACCGTAGAAGTAAAGCCAACAACCCCAGTAACGGCCAGTAAGACCATCGGTCAAGTAGTACTCAAGCGTTTGATGAGTGCCGAACAAGTAATCGAACGCCTTGGTACGGCTGAAACGAAGTGTCACCTGCAAAACATCCAGTTGGTAGTTCAGTAAGGGTAGGGGAGTAGGGAGTAGGGAGTAGGGAATAGGGGAAGTAACATAACAACATAATTTTCTTGTCCCCCTCACTCCCCTGCCTCCCCTGCCTCCCCTGCCTCCCCTGCCTCCCCTGCCTCCCCTGCCCCCATCTCCCCATTCCCCACTCCCCACTCCCCGTAAAGAAAAGATAAGCAAATTTAATCCCCGACAGGATTGGTAGCGAAAAAACTTGGACATGCTACGCGATCGCATTAATTTACACGCTTGCAAAGAGTTCCATCAATAGTTACACTTTTTAAAACATTCTCATTTTTGCTTGGCGATGGCTACCCTACGGGGTAAATCTCAAGGGAGCGAGTAAGCATTGCCAAACCACCTACGCTGTCTGACTTAATAAGACTAAGTTGTGGTCAAGCTCTGGCTCTGGCAATAACAAAAAACAAAAGAGAGTTTTCTGGGTGGCGATTTTCGTTTCTCAGAAACTCAGTAAGAAAATTGCTTTGTAAACTAACTCATCGAGGAGGAGCGTAGTCGATGGGACTACCCTGGTACCGAGTACACACAGTCGTTCTGAATGATCCAGGGCGGCTGATTTCTGTACACCTGATGCATACAGCCCTAGTAGCAGGCTGGGCTGGTTCGATGGCACTATACGAACTGGCTGTCTATGACCCAAGCGATCCGGTTCTCAACCCGATGTGGCGTCAAGGAATGTTCGTGCTGCCCTTCCTAGCACGTTTGGGCGTTACCCAATCTTGGGGTGGTTGGAGTGTTAGTAGTGCTTCAACAGGCGATCCTGGCTTCTGGTCATTTGAAGGGGTTGCTGCGGCTCACATCATTCTTTCCGGTTTATTATTCCTAGCTGCTGTTTGGCACTGGGTTTACTGGGATTTGGAACTCTTTAGAGACCCCCGCACAGGTGAACCCGCTCTAGACTTGCCAAAAATGTTTGGCATTCACCTGTTCTTATCCGGTCTTCTTTGTTTTGGATTTGGTGCTTTTCACCTCACCGGACTATTTGGTCCGGGGATGTGGGTTTCTGATGCCTACGGTGTCACTGGTAGCATCCAGGCAGTAGCACCAGAATGGGGACCAAATGGTTTTAACCCATATAACCCTGGCGGTGTTGTGGCTCACCACATTGCTGCTGGTGTTGTTGGTATTATTGCAGGCTTATTCCACCTCACAGTCCGACCCCCCGAAAGGCTTTACAAAGCACTGCGGATGGGGAACATTGAAACAGTACTTTCTAGCAGTATCGCGGCAGTATTCTTTGCTGCTTTCGTGGTAGCTGGTACTATGTGGTACGGTAACGCTACCACCCCCATTGAACTGTTTGGCCCTACCCGCTACCAATGGGATCAAGGCTACTTCCGTCAAGAAATTGAGCGTCGCGTCCAAACCAGCGTTGGCCAAGGTGCAACCCTTGAACAAGCTTGGTCGCAGATTCCAGAAAAACTGGCTTTCTACGATTACGTCGGCAATAGCCCCGCCAAAGGCGGTCTATTCCGTACAGGACCGATGGTTAAGGGTGATGGCATTGCCCAATCTTGGCAAGGTCACGCTGTATTCAAAGATTCTGAAGGACGCGAATTAACCGTGCGTCGTCTACCCAACTTCTTTGAAACCTTCCCAGTAGTCTTGACCGACGCCGATGGAGTTGTCCGCGCTGACATTCCCTTCCGTCGGGCAGAATCTAAGTATAGCTTCGAGCAATCTGGTGTCACCGTTAGTTTCTACGGTGGTGACCTCAACGGTAAGACCTTCACAGACCCAGCCGATGTGAAGAAATATGCTCGTAAAGCTCAAGGCGGTGAAATCTTTGAATTTGACCGGGAAACCTTGAACTCTGACGGCGTATTCCGCACCAGTCCTAGAGGTTGGTTTACCTTTGGACATGCTGTGTTTGCTCTGCTATTCTTCTTCGGTCACCTGTGGCATGGCGCTCGTACAATCTACAGAGACGTATTCGCCGGTGTTGAAGCGGATCTAGAAGAACAAGTTGAATGGGGTCTATTCCAGAAAGTGGGTGACAAGTCAACCCGCCGGAAGGAAGCACTCTAAGGGACTGGGGACTGGGGACTGGGGACTGGGGACTAGGAAATAAGTATTTACGAATACTTTCTCACTAGCCAATACCCAATCCCTAATACCCAGTCCCCAATACCCAATCCCTAATCCCTCATTACTAGCTGGATAGGCAGGAACTCATAAAATGGAAAGCGTTGCGTACATCTTGATTTTTACCTTGTGTATAGGTGTTCTCTTCTTTGCGATCGCATTTCGCGAACCCCCCCGCTTTGATAAAAAAGAGAAGTAGATCGCTATTACCACAACTTTAAGCGCATTCAATGTTAGTATCCGTTACTACTGAATATAGTAGTAACGGATATTATTCTGTTTGTCCTTCGTCATTGGTCATTTGTGATTGGCCATTGGTTATTAATTCTTCTTTCTCACTCCTTCGGTAACCCTCATCTGCCCAATCCCCAATCATTTTAATATTGTGATATAATTTCCAATCTTGGGAGTTGATATGTGTTAATACTAGCTTTTCTGCGCTAGGATGAAAAAGGATGTTAAGTGTGGACTGGCTAAAGACAGTTGCATGTACATCGCGCTTGTCGCACAACCTTTACGGAGACTAGAACCAGGAACTAAATCAGCATGGTCAATCAGAATTTAACCGCTACAGAAATTGGATTCACTCACGAAGATTTCGCTGCTCTACTTGACAAATACGATTATCATTTTAGCCCTGGAGATATTGTACCAGGAACCGTTTTCAGTATAGAGCCGCGCGGCGCTCTGATTGACATTGGTGCTAAAACAGCAGCATATATACCCATACAAGAAATGTCTATTAACCGGGTCGATGCCCCGGAAGAAGTCTTACAGTCAAACGAAACACGCGAATTTTTTATCCTCACCGATGAAAATGAAGATGGTCAGTTAACTCTTTCCATTCGCCGTATTGAGTATATGCGGGCTTGGGAACGCGTGCGACAACTGCAAGCAGAAGACGCTACCGTTCGTTCTGGCGTATTTGCAACCAATCGTGGTGGTGCATTGGTAAGAATTGAGGGATTGCGTGGTTTTATTCCCGGTTCCCACATCAGCACTCGCAAACCTAAAGAAGAATTGGTAGGTGAAGAACTACCACTGAAATTCCTAGAGGTGGACGAAGAACGTAACCGCTTAGTTCTATCCCACCGTCGCGCGTTAGTTGAGCGCAAGATGAACCGCCTAGAAGTTGGCGAGGTAGTGATTGGTACAGTTCGTGGTATCAAACCTTACGGTGCTTTCATTGACATTGGCGGCGTCAGTGGTCTACTACACATTTCCGAGATTTCTCACGAACATATTGATACACCTCATAGCGTGTTCAATGTCAATGATGAAGTGAAAGTTATGATCATTGATTTGGACGCAGAAAGAGGTCGGATTTCTCTATCTACCAAGCAATTAGAACCAGAACCTGGTGATATGATTAAAAACCGGGATTTGGTCTATGATAAAGCAGAAGAAATGGCTGCTAAGTATCGGGAGCAGCTGCTAGCTAAACAGCAAGGGATTACTGCTGCGCCTGCTGGAGTTGTGGAAGTTGTAGCAGAGGAAGAAGTTCCACCAGCAGCAGAACTTGAAGAGGAAATTCCACCAGCAGCAGAACTTGAAGAGGAAATTCCACCAGCAGCAGAACTTGAAGAGGAAATTCCACCAGCGACAGAAACCGAAGAAGAAATTACCGCAGCTATTGAAGAGTAATAGATTTATAGTTTTACTGTCTTTAATTGAGAATATCAAAGCATTATTTAGAGAGGGTTTTTCCCTCTTTTTTTATGTCAAAATTTTGTCATTAGTCATTAGTCATTTCTGATTACCAAAGGACAAAAGACAACTGACAAATGACAAATAACTAAATAAATGGAGTGAAATATTTTGGTAACTATTAAATGTAGAAACGTCACTTTTTATAATATTCAAGCAATTTTGTTTGACAAAAATGGTACTCTAGAAGACTCAGAAACGTTTTTGCGATCGCTGGCACAAAAAGCAGCGAGGTTAATAGACGCTCAAATTCCCGGTGTTGGGGAACCCCTATTAATGGCATTTGGCGTCAATGGCAATATCCTCGACCCAGCAGGCATAGTATCGGTGGCGAGTCGCCGCGAAACAGAAGTTGCTGCTGCGGCCTACATTGCCGAAACTGGAAAAGGATGGTTTGAGTGCTTAAAAATAGCTCGTCAAGCTTTGGATGAAGCGGAAAAATACATTGGACAAACTCCTTCACCACTGTTTGTGGGCAGTTTGGAGATATTGAAATATCTACACGAAGCTGGTATAAAACTTGGTATACTCTCAGCTGCAACCACTGATGAAGTACAACAGTTTGTAGCCCATCACCAATTAAGTGATTATATCCAGTTGGAAATGGGAGTCGATGAGGGGCCGAGTAAACCAGACCCAGTGCTATTTTTGCAAGCTTGCCAAGCCTTGGGCGTCGAACCAAGCGCTACGTTGATGGTGGGTGATTCAGTTGGTGATATGCAAATGGGGCGTGATGCTAAAGCCGCAGGTTGTATTGGAATCACTTGGGTGGGTAATTTGGATAATGTTAAAGGTGCAGATGTGGTGATTAATCAACTTGATGAAATTCAGATTTTAGAAGAGTGAGAATTCAAAATTCAGAATCCAGAATCCAGAATTCAGAATTCAGAAGATTTTAATAGACCTGTAGGTTGGGTTAAGCTAAGCGAAACCCAACCTACAAAAAAATGGCGAAGTATTGTTATTAAAACTTCATTCCTTTATCCATGAAATATTCTGAATTCTGTATTTTGACTCCTATTTATACTGCATACTATTATGATTTTGTAAAGTTAAAAATGCTAGGATACTAATTGCTCCTCACAGTTGCAAAACAAGCCATGCAAAACACAGAACCGAGCTTAAAACTTCGCCTGTGGACAGTTGAAGAATACCACCGGATGGCTGAGGCTGGGATTTTTGGTGCAGATGAACGCGTGGAACTCCTGGAAGGAAAAATAATTTGGATGATTGCTAAAGGTACAGCTCATCGCTCAGCAGTGACGAGAAGCAATTACTTACTGAAAAACAGATTAGAAAATAGGGCTTGGGTATCTATTCATGACCCAGTAAGGTTAAATGAGCGGTCTGAACCAGAACCGGATATTGCTGTCGTGAAAATAGACCCCCTGGACTACGCAGACCATCATCCCACCCCAACAGAAATTTATCTGATTATTGAAGTGGCAGATAGCAGTTTGAAACTAGATTGCGAAACCAAAGCCAAAGCATATTCTCAAGCAGGAATTACAGATTATTGGGTGTTAGATGTGGTTAGTCGTCAATTGCGTGTCTTTCGAGAACCAACTCAAGATGGCTATCAAAGTGAGGTCACATTAGCAGAAAATGCGACTATTTCACCTTTAGAGTTTCCTAATTTAAGCATTGTAGTTTGGGAAATGTTACCACCCCTAAATCGGTAACTGAATTACGAATTATCCCTCTTGTGTCTGATGCCTTCTTTTTTAGTATCTGTCATATCTGCCGTTTCTACGATTGCCAACTGAGAATTCAGCTCGGCAACCATTTCTCACCCAAATACGATTTCTCCTATAGCCCCAATTTCCTCTACAACTGGCATCAGACAATTGCCTAACAAACCTCACTCTGCCTCTAGTACGTATAGGACAAGTGTTCCTCTGATTATTCTGGCTGGAACAAGTTATTATCTCCTGAGCTGAAGCAGGAGTTACAACGCCCAAAAGTGTACTGATACTAACAGTAGTAGCCACGAAGGTGACAGCAATTATGGGAAAACGCATGAGCATCTTAAATGTTAGAGTTATTCAAAAATTTGAAAACAAAAACTATAGTAATTGTAGCGAACTGCATGAAGAGCCAATTTGTTAATCAGATTAAATGCAAATATTCTTTGCATTCTTGGCATTAGATTAAAACCCCAGAATAATAACTGTGGAATTCAGCTATTAGCCTGGGGTTTTGATCGTTAACAAACTGGGAAAATTTTAAATTGAATAAGACAGTGGGAAGGACTTGGCATCCTTTGGCTTGACATAGACCCGCTGTTTTGGTTCTAACTCTAATTGATTAAAGCGATCGCGTGTTAAATGCGCCGTTACTACTTGCCCATCATCGCAAGTTAATTCTACCTGAATTTCCCAACCCAAATGTATTAATCGGCTAATTATGGCAGGTGTAGTGGCACCATTGGCACTAGTTTCCAAAATCACGTCTTGCGGGCGCAAAAATACTTGTGGATGGGGTGTATCAAATCCACTGCTTTGAAAAATCTTCGAGCTGCTAGGCAATACGTTCACCGGACCAATGAAGCTCATCACAAACGCGGTTGCAGGATTATCATAAATTTCTGCTGGTGTTCCTACCTGTTCCACCTGCCCTTTATTCATTACCACAACTTCATCGGAGACTTCCATTGCTTCCTCTTGGTCGTGGGTAACGAAAACTGTGGTAACATGTACCTCATCGTGGAGGTTGCGTAACCATGCCCGTAAATCTTTACGGACTTTAGCATCAAGTGCGCCAAAGGGTTCATCTAGCAATAAAACTTCCGGTTCCACTGCCAGTGCCCTTGCCAATGCGACCCGTTGTCTTTGACCACCAGAAAGTTGTGATGGATAGCGATCGCCTAATCCACTCAATTGCACCAATTCTAGCAATTGTTCTACCCGCCCTTTAATCTTCTTTGGCTGTGCCTTGCGAATTTCTAAGCCAAAAGCAATATTCTGCTTAACAGTCAAATGCTTGAATAAAGCATAGTGCTGAAACACAAATCCAATATTCCGCTGTTGCACAGTTTGATATGTCGCATCCTTCCCGGTAAGCAGGATTTTGCCACTATCTGGCATTTCTAAACCTGCAATTAATCGCAACAGGGTAGATTTACCCGATCCCGATGGCCCAAGCAACGCAACTAGGGAACCACTCTTAATTTCTAAACTGACCTGATCGACTGCCTTGAAACTTCCGAATTGTTTAGAGACGTTCTCAACTACAATACCCACTGCCGCTGTACCTCTGCAACTAAATCTACAGTTCCTTGCTAGGATTACTGTGTCTTACATATACCATACATATGATTTTTGGATGAATAAGATTTAGCTACATTCAGCGATGTCTAGGGAACTGAAAGCAGAGTCAAAATATTTTGCAGCACCATCTCTGGTGACTGGTCACCGTTGATGGTTAATAGGCGGCGACGACGGTCGTAATATTCTAGGATGGGGATGGTGCGATCGTAGAATAATTCTACACGACGCTGTACAATTTCAGGCTGGTCATCTGGTAGCGATCGCCCCAGCGATCGGCTAACCATCACTGCTTCTGGAACTTGGAGATAAATTGCCCAATCTAGCTTTTGCCCTAAATCATCTAATAAAAAATCTAATTCTTCAGCTTGAAAAGCAGTACGGGGATAACCCTCTAACACCCAAGTGCAGTTAATATCTGGTTGTCTAAGGCGAATTCGGATCAATTCAATGATCATTTCGTCTGGGACTAATTCCCCTTTTTCTAGATATGGCCGTGCGTGGTAGCCTAATTCACTTAGGCTAGCGTAAACAGAAAAATAAGTCCGAGGGTCGGCTTGCGACCATTGGAACTTCGGCAACGGCTTGTCACCAGATATAGCTTCCCGTAAAATCTCACCTGTAGAAATCAGTGGAATATCAAAGTATCTGCAAAGCCTTTGTGCTTGAGTGCTTTTACCCGATCCTGAACCTCCCAGAATCACTAATCTCACAACAATTCACTCCTCATCGTGTCAAATTCAATACTTTATAAGTCTGTTTTGCCCAAATAACCAGAAAATCTAACATTTAAAGACTTTCAGCCGCTACTTCCAGCTTTTTTAAGTGATTGTAACTGTAACTTATTTGTTATCATTTTTACGACTACTTTCAGAGAAAAAACCAAAATTTAACTCAAAATAACCCTTGACTTTAGAACAAGGGTAGTGTTTGACTAAGAATGCAATTTGCCAAACCCACTAGACCTGTGAAAAACAGATTGATTATACAGGCAGATTTGTAAGAACTAATCCTAGTAAAAGCCTGTAATTTATTGTAACTTTTTGAACTTTACCTATGGTTGCCCAGCTAGAAACACCGAGTATAAATTCAAGTCTGACCTTACCATATCCAGTAGAAGGACTAGTGCAAGTTTTTACTAGTTCTCATCGTAATTTTTTTACGAGTGTTATGGCTCAAGCACTGAGAATCGCCGGACAAGGAACGCCAGTATTAATAGTGCAGTTCCTCAAAGGAGGTATTCGTCAAGGACAGGAACGACCTATACAATTGGGACAAAATTTAGATTGGATTCGCTGTGATATACCTCGTTGCATTGATACACCACATCTCGACGATACAGAAAACCAAGCCTTACAAAAGCTATGGCAGTATACACAACACGTAGTAGAGGAAAGCAAGTATTATCTCGTAGTCTTAGATGAGCTAAGTTTAGCGATTAACTTTGGTTTAATTCCGGAAACAGAAGTTTTAGCGTTTCTGGCAAAACGCCCTCCCCATATCGATATCATTCTCACAGGGCCAGAGATGCCGAAATCTCTGTTGGATGTAGCAGATCAAATTACAGAAATCCGCCGTAGTCATCGACCCTAAAATACTCAGTTCAGGGTATCCTAGTAGTTCGGTTTGAATTAGCTGTGAACTTGTGATTAAAAACGATATCTGGATTACTGAAATGGCTCAAAAAGGCATGATTTCACCCTTTGAGCCAAGTTTAATCCGAAAAGTGCAAACAAATGAGTCTGTAGCGGTTCAACCTGTAATCAGCTACGGTTTATCTTCTTATGGCTACGATATACGCCTTTCTCCGGCTGAGTTCCGCATTTTCCGCCACATTCCCGGAACTGTAGTTGATCCCAAAAACTTTAATCCCCAAAATCTCGAACCAACAGCACTGCACACAGATGCTAATGGCAGTTACTTTATTTTACCTGCTCACTCCTATGGACTTGGGGTTGCTCTAGAAAAACTAGAGGTTCCTGAGAATATTACAGTGATTTGCATAGGTAAATCAACTTACGCGCGCTGTGGTATAATAGCAAACTTAACACCTGCTGAAGCTGCATGGCGGGGTCATCTTACCTTGGAATTTTCCAACTCTTCTAGCGCAGACTGTCGCATCTACGCTAACGAAGGTGTGGTGCAATTGCTATTTTTAGAAGGTGAACCCTGTGCTATTAGTTACGAAGCAAGACGGGGTAAATATCAGGATCAGCTAGAAATTGTAACTTTAGCTAAAGTTTAGATTTTTGTTTAAAATGCTAGTTTTAACTTAGCTAGACGCTGCTGTTGATCTGATTGTGCGATCGCCCAAAATCAAAAATCTAATTACAAAATATTCCGTAAGTTGAACAGGAAAGACAAAGAGCCGATTGCTCAATTGCGATCGCTCGGCGTTGAACCAGAAACCTAAATCTTTGGCTGATTGGTATGAGAAAAAGCCCCGTTGATTTGTACCGTAACAAAATTTGAATGATAATGAGGTTTCAGACATCACCAATGACATAATGTTTTTGGAATCGTTGTCGCAAAAATTAAAGAAGGAACTCTTAACAATTGCGCCATCCATTTTTTAACTTATCTTAATGGGCGAAAGTGCCCAGACGCGTAGCGGCTTGTCTTCACATATGGACTGATAAACTACCTGAAAATTGCAAATATAAGCAACTAAAAAATCACTCTAAAATATGGCTCAAATCTTAGTTGAAAACTTAGATCCTGTGATTCTAGAAAAGCTAGAAACTCTTGCCAAACAACATGGTAGGTCTTTGCAAGAAGAATTAAGGCAGATCCTACAACAAGCCGCAGAAACAGCGACACACTATCACACTGGCGGTGACATAGAAAAAGTCAGAGAAGCTGTAGCACGCGCTCAAGTGAGATATACAGGAAAAATTTTCAGTGATAGTACTGAACTCATCCGCGAGGACAGAGAACGATGAGTCAGTATGTTTTAGATGCTAGCATTGTCATCAAGTGGTTCATTCCTGAAGTCTACTCTCATGCAGCTAGGCGTTTAGTAGCAAGTAACCATACTTTCTTAGTTCCAGATTTTTTCTTCCCAGAGGTAGGAAACGTCTTGTGGAAACGAGTACGTCGGGGTGAAGACACTGCTGAAAATGCCAGCCAAACATTAACAGATTTAAATGCAGTTCCTGTAGAAGTGTACTTATCTCAACCGTTAATGCCACTTGCTTTAGATATTGCCATTCAAATAGATCGCGCAGTGTATGAGAGTTTATACTTAGCTCTTGCCATTACGCAACAATGCCAGATGGTGACAGCAGACGAAAAATTTTATAACGCACTGAAAACTAGTGGGTACGCAAATAATCTTCTGTGGGTGGAGAATATTTAGATAGCGATCGCTTGAGTTTTAGAGAAATAAGGTGCGATCGCTCGGTATTGAACCAGAAGCCTAATATTTTGGAATGGGGTTAAAGCTGGGTAGAGCTGTAGCACCTTGTTGTCAGACGCTTGGATGTTACCAGAGGCGATCGCGCCAATTTTGGATTTGGCTGGGGAAGTTAAACAAGTAATAGACTAGATACGTAGAGACGTGAAATTTCGCGTCTCTATTATTTGGCAAGATAGTAGGATTGAAATACGCCAGTTAAAAAGCCCCATTTGCTGATGTAGTAACACCAAGCATCACTAATAACTGAGTGAACAAACAAATGTTAATACTAAGGAGTAAGCGCTGTGACACATTTGAGTAACTACAATGCAGAATTAGCTGATGAAGAAATTTTAGAAGAAGAAGATCAAGAAGAAAAAGTTACTTTCCAATATGATCCTGATAAAATTAACATTGTAACTAGGGAACCAACAATAGAGTTATTGCTTAAAAGAATCAATGAAGAAGCTCTTGATTTAGCACCTGATTTCCAACGTCATGCGGATATATGGAAAGAAGATGCCCAAAGCAGGCTTATAGAATCTATTATTATCCGCATCCCAATACCAGCATTTTATATAGATGCTACTAATGAAGATAAATGGTTAGTAGTCGATGGATTACAGCGTCTATTTGCACTAAAGCGCTTTATTCTCGACAAAAAACTCAAACTATCTGGATTAGAATATCTTACAAATCTGGAAGGTCAAACCTTCGATCAAATTGAACGCAGATACCAACGTCGTCTTGAAGAAACTCAGCTAACAGTATATTTAATCGAAAAAGGCACACCTCCAGAAATTAAATATAATATTTTCAAACGTATTAATACAGGAGGTCTAGCTTTATCACCTCAAGAATTACGCCATGCTCTTAATCCTGGTAAGGGAACAAAGTTTTTAACTAAACTTGCTGCATATCCAAAATTTCAACAGGTAGTGAAACTTGGAGATAAGCGGATAATGCGTATGGATGATCGGGAATTTATACTAGGTTTCTTAGCCTTTACTTTGACTTCTTATAAAGATTATGCCGACAATAGAGATACTTTTTTAACTAAAGCACTATCTAAGACAAATAAACTCTCTGAAAACGAGCTACATAACATTGAAAATAATTTTAAAAGAACAATTATAGCTAACTGGAACATCTTTGGCAAAGATGCATTTCGGAAAATATCTGATTCTCAGAAAAGACAGTTTCCTATAAATAAAGCTCTATTTGAATCTTGGTCAGTACTTCTCAGCCAATTGACTGAGGATCAAATACAAATTCTAATAGATAGAAAACAAAAATTGATTGATATATTCAAGACATATATTGACAATGACAAAGATTTTTTAGAATCTATATCTCAGGCTGCTGAGAAAGTGCAGTATAGATTTAGTACTGTAGAAAAAATAATTCAGGAAGTACTTCTATGATTGGTTCCCTAACACTCACAAATTTTAAGCCTTTTCAAAATCAACCCCTTACATTTAGACCACTTACATTTTTATCTGGACTTAACAGTACTGGTAAGTCTTCTGTTTTACAAGCATTGTTATTATTAAGGCAATCTTATCAAAAAGGTTTACTGTCGGAAAAAGGCTTAGTACTCAATGGAGATTTAATTAATATTGGTACAGCTAAAGATGCGATTTTTGAAGGTGCATCTAAACAAGAACAACTAGTATTTGAAATACTTTGGAAAAATGGTACTAAAAGTATATGGAAATTTAAAAATGAAGAAGAAGATGTAGGAGCTAATTTTTTATACCTGACTTCGGAGGATGTAGATGAGCAAATATATCACTTATCCAGTCTTTTTAATCAAAATTTTCATTACATTGAGGCAGAGCGTATAGGGCCAAGAGCATTTAATCAAATGTCATATGACAAAGTTCAATTACTTGGCACACTGGGCGCTAGATGTGAATATACATTACATTTCCTTGCAGTCAATGAGAATAGAATTATTGCTAATCAAAAATTAAGTCATCCTAATGTAAAAAGTTCACAGCCACAATACGACGATCCAGAGGAAAAATCACTAGCTTTAATAGATCAAGTAGAAGCATGGATGGGAGAAATTAGCCCAGGTACACGTATAAGGATAAAATCAAATCCAGACATGGATTTGATAAATTTGCAATCCGGGTATGGAGATAGCAACCCTTACCGTGCAACTAATGTTGGCTTCGGAATTACCTACACTTTACCAATCATAGTAGCTGTACTCGCTTCAGAACCTGATACACTAATTCTAGTTGAAAACCCAGAGGCTCATCTTCATCCTAGAGGGCAGACAAAAATGGGTGAATTGTTAGCACTGGCTGCTAGTTGTGGTGTTCAAGTGGTGATAGAAACTCATAGCGATCATGTTTTAAACGGAATTCGGCTTGCAGTTCATGGCGGAATACTTGAGCCAGAAGATGTCCAGTTGCACTATTTCCAGCGTCAAGAAAAACAAGGACAGATTTTTACTGAAGTAGTTTCACCACGCATTGATAGGAATGGCAGAATTGATCGATGGCCTGATGGATTCTTTGATGAGTGGGAAAAGAATTTAATCACCTTACTAAAACCAAGGGATGTTTAACACATGGACTTGGAGATGGTGTTTAATGAGCTGTCCATGCGAATTCCTGCTGATAATATTCAAACAGCTAAACAAAGGATGTTAGACCTGATTGCTACAGCAAGAGAAGCTGCGGAAAGAGGTGTAAAGCCAATAATTCGCACGCATAGTGAGTTTTATGCTAGTGTACTAGCGAATAATTATTCTTTATTTGATTGGCTTGTAGATCCAAGTATAGATAGGGATGACATACGATTTATTCTCACAGCAGCAAAGATTCCTTATCTAGCAGATATTCAGAATTCTGAGATTGAAAATAGAAATATACTATCTGATTTTTGTTGCGAGGGAGAAACTAGTGCCGGTCTTGGTATTGCTTATCTGCTTGAATCTCTTGCTTTAAGCATCAGATCAGAATCGAAATGGAAATCTAATAGTATTGTTCTGGAAGTTATACCAATTTAATATGAAGCTGCATAGAATAAAGCTTCCAGGATAAAGTTGTAAGAAGAGACGGAAATTACCTGCTCAAGTGTAAGTTGATCAAATATTTCTTGGATGCGATCGCGTAAAGTTTGTAAAGAAGAGAAAAGCTGATTTTTGAGTGGTTTCTTGAGGAGCTGCCAAAGCCTTTCAATGGGATTGAGTTCAGGGGCTGAAGGTGGCTGAAACAGAGGAATAATAAACTCTTGCCAACGAATCGCTGAACTTGTATGAGCAGGTGCTTGGTCAACCTGTAAAATAGCGTAATCCCCACCTAATTGTTGAGATAGCCAGTCCAAAAACTGTTGAAAACACTCGCCATTCAATTTCGGATACTCGTAATGTTGTGATCGCAAGTCTTTGGTTCAATCGCACCATAAATCCAAAAATTTTCCCGTGGCCATTTCACCTCAACAGTAGGCTTGACTCCAGAGGCAGTAATCACTTTTCCTGTGAGAGTTTTCAGTCCCACCCTCGTTTCATCCTGGCACAAGTAGCGAACACACTTGCCAGGTGCTAGATGTTCTTCTAGACAATTAAGAATGATTCCAAGTTTTTTTTAAATTCAGATACCAATTTCTCGTCTTGCTTATGGCTTTGAGGGCGAGGCACTTTTAGTTTTGCTCCTAATCGATATCGAACCCACGCATAAACCGTTGCATACTCTATATCTTGTCCATGTTCTTGTTTCAACCACTCAACTATTGCACCATAGCTACTAAAGCCTTTTCCTGTTTTTAACTCTTCCTCCAGTGCTGCGATCGCTGCGTCATGAATTTTGCGTTTTGCTCCTGGAGCTTTTTTCATTTCCAGTAATTCATATAGCCCGCCTGCTCTATACTTTTGCAACCACCTTGTTACAGTTGAGGTATCTTTCGCCAAGCGTTTTCCAATTTCTTGCTGCTCCTTAACCTGTCCGCTTTTTATCCACCACAGCATAATAAGTTTTTCTTTCTGGTTTCCTAAGTTAGCTGTTTGTAGACGTTTTTTAAGTTCTTCTTCGCTCTCTGCGATTTCAATCTTAAAAGGGCGGCTCATGGTTATTTTAATTTATCAAGTTTGTTTTCTCTATTATATGCAGCTTCATATAAAATTGGTATTACTTGGTTAGAAGACAGTGAAAACTTAAATTCGGATACAGTAGCAGTTGTTCACGCCAGTAGCAAAGAGCATGTACAAGAACATATTGCTTGGATACAGGAGCGGCTGAAAACAGGAGTTAGTGACGGCTTAGATTTATGGAACCGCAGAGGAGAATTATTCCCTTCTCTACTTTTTTGCGAAAGTGTTAGCAAGCAAATACAAAGCCTTGGGAATGGTAGCACGATGTTACGACAAATTCTGAGAAAGTTGTTTGAACTAGAAAACTGCTGTAAAACTTGGACAGATGGAGATTTTGATTTAGACATTCTTGCTAGTAAAGCTACTCCAGAGAGTGACTCTAGGCTTCAGAAGTTAAAGGATAAGTTAACCTTTAAGTGCCCTGATGATGTGTATCGTATATTTAGTTTGCACCTAAGAATGACTGGTGCAGGAGCTTGGCGCCTTCATTTTTCTACAGAATTAGGGCCTGGGAAAATCATCATTGGGTACATCGGCCTGAAAATACAATAGATCAATATTTAATCCGAGCAAGAGATTACTTTGAGCCGAGCTTTGTAGAAAGACCGCGATCGCTTGCTAAACTAAAAAACAACCCTTACTCCTGCAAAGGTAACCTTATGACCTCTGCAACCGATTTATCCACCGACCTCACCCCGTTTCCAGACCATACACAACTTCCTGAGTCTGACGGTACATTCGTGAAAAACTTTCAGGAACATCCCCAAAGCATTCTCCTAACCGACTCGATTAAACCGATATTGCAAAAACGTCACCCTGATGGGCAATACTGTATTGGTCAAGATAGCGGTATCTACTGGCGGATGACTGACCCGCCAGAAAAAGGCGCCGAAGCTCCCGACTGGTTTTATGTAGGGAATGTACCACCTACGCTCGATGGACAAACGCGGAGGTCTTATGTATTATGGCGAGAGTTTATTGCCCCATTAATTGTACTAGAATTTGTCTCTGGGGATGGTAGTCAAGAGCGAGATAAAACTCCTTGGAAGGGAAAATTTTGGATTTATGAACAGGTGATTCGTCCTCCCTTCTACGGCATTTATGAAGTGAATAAAGCCAGTGTGGAAGTTTATGAATTAATTGGTGGAGAATATCAGTTATTAACAGCAAATGAACGTGGACATTATCCTATACTTCCTTTAGAGGTTGAGTTAGGTCTATGGCAGGGACAATATCAGAATATGGAATTACCTTGGCTACGCTGGTGGGATTTACAAGGTAATCTGTTGTTGACTGGCGAAGAAAGAGCCGAACAAGAACATCAAAGAGCCGAGCAAGAACGTCAAAGAGCCGATCGCCTAAGTGCTAAATTGCGCTCTCTAGGCATCGATCCAGACTCGTAATTTTGACCAAAAGTCAATCGATTTTGGATTTTGGATTTTGGATTTTGGATTGCCAACAGGGATTTTGCGTTACCTGTGCGTAAGGTTTGTTGGGGTGAAAGGATTTGTTTTGCCCCTAATGCGCGGGGCATTAACCGAAGCAATTTTTAATCTAAAATCTAAAATCTAAAATCTAAAATTGGCACGGTCAACTATTGATTCACATCCAGCAACCGGGAAGTTTCTAGGCGACTCATCCACTTTCCGAAATAAACTCGATTAGCTTTTTCCTCGGATGGATCTTTAGTATCTATAGGATAAGGTGCCAGTCCCAAAATCGTGGCTGTGGTCACGCAAAACATCGATTTTTGGAAAGTCATACAAATTTGCACTCGTAAATCATCTTCACCCCGGAGGCTGCGACGATAAATTTCATGCAAGTACTCTGGAAGATAATGACGCATATCTTGCATTAACAAGGTGGGAGGAATACCTGCACCGCCGATGGGCAAAGGATCGGCGTACAATGCGCCATACTGGAATCGACTTTGATCTGGGGGAATTTGATATCCTTGGGCGTTGTATGAAACTGTGCCGTGGAAAGGTGTTCCTCTAAAGAATACTGCTTCTACATAAGGAATTGCTGTGTCTGCTAAGAAAGTCAAACCAACGTCTTCGGGAATGATGTCATAGAGTTTTTCTCGAATTTTGACGCTGTAGGTAATCGGCTTTGATGCACTTGCCACTAACCCTGCTTTAATATGGTCTACAACTTGAGAAATCGATTTGATTTTGCCTTCGTCATAGAGGTCTGATAAGCTGAGAAAAATATCAGCCATGACTCGCCAAAATTGACCTAAACCAGTGTAGTAAGCAGAAACCCGCAAGTGTTCAGTTAAAAAGTCTGGAAACAGTTGGTTAACACCTAAAATTAAGGGATTATTTTTAAATTTTGCTATGATTACAGCTTGCGCTCTTTCTTGAAATTCTTTTGTATCTAAATATGCATCGAGACCGCCACCACCGTGCCACATCATGGCTTTCATACAATATTCGGCATATTCAAAATTAATTCGATCGTGCCACCAGTGACGAAGTAGTTTCTGAAAAGAAACGTCTCCATTAAAGTATTTAAAAAATGGGAAAAATAATAAAAACTGATGCTCGGCAATGTAATTCAAATTTATTGAATAGGCATCTAAAACTACACCGTAGCTTTTCAAAATACCAACTACTTCCAGCACATTTTCTGGAGTATCAGGGAGTAATGCGCCTCCTTGTTGCAGGCGTTCAATATACTCAGGTAAGGGTTCACGAGTGAATTTATTTCTAATAGTTACCATTCCTAGTTCTCCAAAAATTATAGGGATTGAGGCGTTGGGCATGGGGCATGGGAAAGAGGCAGAGGGGCAGGGGGCAGGGGGCAAGGGGGAGAATGAAAAATTATCTCTTTCCCCTCTGCTCCCTGCTCCCTGCTCCCTCATCTCCCTCATCTCCCCATCTCTCCACTCCCTACTCCCCACTCCCTATTCTCTTATCCAAAGACACCGTTGCTACTACATTTTGAGTATTCACCATTGCTGTAATTGTTGGTTCAGTCCAACGTGCTAACCAACCAGGTTGGATGCCAAAAATCACAATTAGCAAGGCTAAAATTGCAGCTGGGATGCGATCGCTCCAATACACACGCGGTAAATTAGTAACTGGTGCAGACAAGCGTCCAAAAAAGGCGCGGTTAACAAGTAATAGGAAGTAAACCGCTGTTAAACCCGTACCAATCATGCACAGCAGGGTTTGGACTGGAAAAACTGCAAAACTACCCCGATAAACGACGAATTCGGAAATAAACCCTAGCATTCCTGGTATACCTGCGCTGGCCATGACTCCCACAATCATCAAGCTACCGATTACCGGCATACCGCGTTCTGGGTTCAGCAGTCCTCTGATGATTTCTAAATCCCGGCTTCCGGCTTTTTTATACACAACTCCCACCAGCAAAAACAGCATTGCAGAAATCAAGCCGTGGCTAATCATTTGCATGACAGCACCCAAGACACTTAAAGGTGTAGCCGCCGCCGCCGCTATCAGGACGTAGCCCATATGTCCAATGGAACTGTACGCCACCATTTTTTTCATATCTGTTTGGGCGATCGCACAGGATGAACCATACAATACACTTACTGCTGCCCAAATTGCTAACCAAGGTGCCACATAATTCCAAGCTTCTGGTAACAAGTTCATGCCAAATCGCAGTAAGCCGTAAGTTCCCAACTTCAACAGCACCCCAGCTAACAGTACAGAAATCGGTGTGGAGGCTTCTACGTGAGCATCTGGCAACCAAGTATGGAAGGGAACTAAGGGAATTTTAATCCCGAAGCCTATCAAAATTCCCACTAGCAGTAAAAGTTGGGTTGCTAAAGGTAGAGTCGTGGTGTTCAAGGTTGCTAGGGCAAAGTTAGAGGAACCACTTAGCCAAACAATGCCCAGGAAACTTGCTAAAATTAGGATTCCGGAAACGGCAGTGTAAATCAGAAATTTTGTTGCAGCGTAACCTCGTTTTGCACCACCCCAAATAGCTATCAACAGATACAGGGGAATCAGTTCCAGTTCGTAAAACAGGAAAAATAGCAGTAAATCCTGCGCTAAGAAAGCTCCAGTCACGCCAACGCTTAACAGTAGTATCAAAGAGTAATACAATCTCGGACGCCCAAGGGATTCATCGCTACTGTAGATGGCAATGGAAGTTAACAGTCCATTTAAAACCAGTAATGGCAAAGATAAACCATCTATTCCCAGGTTATAGTTCAAGCCTAAGGCATCTACCCAAGGAACAGATTCGGCAAACTGTTGACTCACTTCCCCAGGACGAAACTGAATTGTGATTACAACTGTCAATAAGAAAGCAATAATCGCAAAGCCCAAAGCTACCCCACGGGCAAGTTTACTACTAATGCCAGAGGGCCAGAAACCAATTAAAGCTGCGCCAATTAAGGGCACTAGAATTAAAGCACTAAGCATAGACTTCAGGTAAGGGGGATGGGGGGATGGGGAGATGAGGGGGATGAGGGGGATGAGGGAGATTAGGGAGAATAACTGTTGACTCCTGACTCTTAACTTCCAACTCTTAACTCTTAACTCCTAACTCAGCACTCAGCACTCAGCACTCTTAAAAGGGCAATTTATCTAATAAACCCAATGACCAGCTGATGAAAAAGCCCAGGACGCTGACGACTGCGAGGATGGTCAACATATAACCTTGGGATTGTCCAGAAATGCTGTACTTTAAACTTTGTCCGCCGAGAATTGTGGCAAACCCAACTAAGTTCACTATACCGTCAACCAAATAGCGATCGCTCCAAGCAGAAATCTTAGATAGCAGCGCTACTGCACTCACTACGGTGACTCGATAAACTCGGTCGATGTAAAAGTCATAACCCAACAAATCTTGGACAAATCTCCATGCCAAAATTCTCGATCTTGACCAGGCTTTGTGTAGATAAATTGTAGACCCTGCAACTACTCCTATTGCAGTAGAAGCAAACAATGCTGACGCTACATACCAATTGATACTTTCCCAATCAGGTAGCAGATACCATTGCTGTAGCATCAGGGGTAAAAGCAAAGTCAATACTGTTAAAGTCACCATTGGCAAGGCCATCGACCAACCAACTTCTGGGGTGCGGCGGGTCTTTTGTTGCGGTTTACCCCAAAAGACTAATCTAAATACTCTGGTCAAGTTCAATGCTGTCAAGCCATTGACTAATAATAAAACTCCAATCACCCAAGGGCTAATACTCACGAAGCCGTCAGCCCAGGCTAACATTGCCCAGAAGCTTCCCAGTGGTAAGAGTGTAACCATTCCTGCTGAACCAACGATGTAGGCAGTGGTGGTAGCCGGCATTCTTGACCATAAACCACCCATTTCTGTCAAGTCTTGGCTTTGGGTTGTTAAGATTACTGAACCAGAACTCATAAATAATAATGCTTTAGCGATCGCGTGGGTTAACAGCAACATCAAGGCTACACCCCCTTGCTGCAAGCCCACTGCCAAAAACGCTAACCCCATGTATGCACTAGTAGAATGAGACAAGGCTCGCTTAATGTCTATTTGGGCTATGGATACTAATGTTGCACCAATTGCCGTCACCGTGCCCATGACTACCAAAGCATTCAAGGCAACCGGTGACAAGGCTAACAATGGTTGCAGTTTAAATAGCAAATAGGCACCACCAGCTACTACCAAAGAATTTCGCATTACAGAGGCGGGGTTCGGTCCTTCCATCGCTTCATCTAACCACAGGTGCAGTGGAAATTGGGCGCATTTACCCGCAGGCCCAGCAATTAACGCTAACCCCAATAATGTGGATGTCACTGGGCTTAAATTAGCTGTTTGCGCCCACTCATATAAATCGGAAAAGTTCAAACTGCCGGCTGAGGTGGAAAGGGTGACTACAGCCATCAGTAGTAACAAGTCTCCCACCCGTTTAGTTAAAAATGCATCTCGCGCCGCTGTCACCACTAACGGTTGAGCATACCAGAACCCCACCAGCAAATAAGTCGAAAGTGTCAAGACTTCCAAAAGCCCATAGCTGAACAACAAAGAATCACTGATTGCTAGGGCACTCAGCGCCGCTTCAAAAAATCCCAGCAGCGCAAAAAAACGTGCTAACGACCAGTCTTTTTCCATGTAACCCAAGGCGTAAACTTGTGCCAATAAGCTTAAACCTGTAATTAAAACTGTTGCCCCGATACTTACTGGTGAGAGTTCTAAGGCAAAGGATAAGTCTAAATCCGCAGCTTTGAACCAGGGAACCAACAACTTTTCTGGTTCTTTATCCCAAATATCTTTAAATACAAACAAGCTATGGACAAAAGCCAAAAGGGTCGTCAACAAGTTGATGTATGCCGCAGGTCTTGGCCCTGTCCGCTGAATTATTCCCAATCCCCACGGTAAGGTCAAAATTGCGCCTAATAGGCTATACAAAGGCACAAACCAACTTGTTGAAAATAAAAATTGACTCATTTAAATTTCCCTTAACGACTCAGGCATGATTTTAAAAAACCTTCCAGACAATTATTTATTTAATAAAATTAATTTACCAAAACCTGTATGTTTCTTTACTGTTGTTGCAACTAAAACTTCGGAGTATTTATACTTAACTTTCCCCTATTAAACTTCAGTAAAATATAACTTCATATAATCAAAAGCATTTACTTGCCTTAACATCATCGACCTTTTTACATTTGTATTTCTACTTTGACCAAAGTACTTTATACGATATATTTGAAAAAATTATATCTTTTTTACCTAGTCCTTGTAGATGTAGCAAAAAGGCAGGAAAGATAGATACAGCAAAGCATACAGCAACTGTTCGCTCCTTCCCACATCGAATTAGCCTTGGCTATGAATCTCGTTTTCTAAATGTCATAAAGAAATTATAAAGCATAAGTGGCTGCTCTAGGAATCCGTGAACTTTAATTGCTCATCGGCATAGATAAATTTATGTTAAGTTTTTTAAAACTTTTTTATCATAAACTATTATAGTGATTTATATTGCCAGGGACGCCAAGCTTTCCTATGCTTAAATTGGAAGTGTTTTCTTAGCTCTAAGATCAAGCCCTCCCCGTCAAAAATTTCAAGTAACAGTACTGATCGGATTAATTTTGTAGGAGTTCTGCGATGCCAATTGCAGTTGGAATGATTGAAACGAAGGGCTTTCCAGCAGTGGTGGAAGCTGCTGATGCGATGGTAAAAGCCGCCCGTGTCACTTTAGTAGGATATGAAAAAATTGGTAGCGCTCGCGTCACCGTGATAGTTAGGGGAGATGTATCGGAAGTCCAAGCTTCCGTAGCCGCTGGGGTAGAAGCGGCCAGAAGAGTTAATGGTGGTGAAGTGTTATCCACACACATTATTGCTCGTCCTCACGAAAACCTGGAGTACGTTTTGCCGATACGTTACACAGAAGCTGTGGAACAGTTCCGTACCTAAAAGCCGTTTAAATAAAGTAATTAACGCTTTTTAGTTTTTTGAGCATCATTTGTGTCCAAGGCTAAAACTTTAAAAAGGGATTAAAACTAATGTCGATCGCAGTAGGAATGGTTGAAACGCTAGGCTTTCCAGCGGTAGTGGAAGCTGCTGACGCGATGGTGAAAGCAGCCCGCGTAACTCTGGTGGGTTATGAAAAAATCGGTAGTGGTCGCGTAACAGTAATTGTGCGGGGAGACGTATCGGAAGTTCAAGCTTCCGTGGCCGCAGGAGTTGAATCTGTGAAGCGAGTCAACGGCGGACAAGTACTGTCTACTCACATCATTGCCCGTCCTCACGAAAACTTAGAATATGTTCTACCAATTCGTTATACGGAAGACGTAGAGCAATTCCGGGAAAATGTCAACGCAATTCGTCCTTTTGGTAGAAGACCGTAATTCCTAATGCAAGTTGCCAAAGTTCGCGGCACAGTAGTTAGCACCCAAAAAGACCCAAGTCTTAGAGGTGTAAAACTACTGTTGTTACAATTGGTAGATGAAGACGGAAATATCCTGCCACAGTACGAAGTAGCAGCAGATATCGTGGGAGCAGGAGTAGATGAGTGGGTACTGGTAACTCGTGGCAGTGCTGCTCGTCAAATTAGTGGCAATGAACAGCGTCCATTAGATGCAGCAGTGGTGGCAATTATAGACACCATTCACGTTGAAGATCGCCTAATTTACAGCAAAAAAGATCAGTATAGGTAGTCAACACTTAGAGAAGTTAGGAGTTAAGAGTGAGGAGCGAGGAGTGAGGAGTGAGGAGTTTTAACTCATAATTCATAACTCATAATTCATAACTCATAACTCATAACTCATAACTTAATTTCAGGAGGAATCTTGCGATGGTAGTCCGCAGCACGGCGGCACCCCCAACCCCGTGGTCAAGGAATTTAGCTGAACCCGAAATCCATGAAACTGCCTTTGTACATACATTCTCCAATTTGATTGGAGATGTACGCATAGGTGCAAATGTAATCGTTGCTCCGGGGACCACGATTAGAGCGGATGAAGGCACACCCTTTTATCTTGGTGAAAATACTAATGTCCAAGATGGCGTTGTGATTCATGGGTTGGAGCAAGGTCGAGTAGTTGGCGACGACAATGAAAAATACTCGGTGTGGATAGGCAAAAATGCTTGTATTACCCACATGGCTCTAATTCACGGACCAGCTTATGTAGGCGACAATTCCTTCATAGGCTTTCGCTCTACAGTGTTTAATGCCAGGGTAGGTGCAGGTTGCATCGTGATGATGCACGCTTTGATTCAAGACGTAGAAATTCCCGCAGGTAAATATATACCTTCCGGAGCGATAATTACCAGCCAGCAGCAAGCTGACCGCTTGCCAGACGTGCAAGATCAGGATAAGGAATTCGCTCATCATGTGGTTGGGATTAATCAGGCCTTACGAGCTGGTTATCTTTGTGCTGCGGATAGCAAGTGTATAAAGCCCATTCGGGATGAAATTGCTAAATCTTATACAGGTAATGGTATTACTGTTTTAGAGTTGGAAAGGAGTAGTGACGTGTCGAGTAATAGCTTGGGTGCAGAAACAATAGAGCAGTTGCGCTATTTATTACAGCAAGGGTATAAAATTGGCACGGAGCATGTAGACCAAAGACGATTCCGGACGGGATCTTGGACTAGTTGCCAGCCAATTGAACCGAAATCTTTAGGTGAAGCGATCGCTGCTTTGGAAAGCTGTGTGAGAGACCACAGCGGCGAATATATCCGGCTGTTTGGTATTGATAAAGGTAGACGCCGGGTTTTAGAAACCATCATTCAACGTCCCGATGGTGAAGTGAAACCAACCACTAGCTTTAAAGCTCCTGCTAGTAGTTCTAGCAATGGCAGCTACAGCAGCAATAATGGCAATAGTAACGGCTCTAGCAGCGGCAAAATTAATAACGAAACCGTAGATCAAATCCGGCAACTTTTAGCTGGTGGTTATAAAATTGGCACGGAACACGTAGATGAGCGCCGCTTCCGGACTGGTTCCTGGAGTAGTTGCAAGCCAATTGAAGCAACTTCCGCAAACGCCGTGATTTCCGCTGTGGAAGAGTGTATAGACAACCATCAAGGCGAATATGTGCGTCTAATTGGTATTGACACCAAAGCCAAGCGGCGGGTGTTGGAAAGCATCATTCAACGTCCCAATGGTCAAGTAGCTCCCTCTGGTGGTAGTCAGAAATCATCATTTACTAGCAGCAGTGGATCTTCGGCAACGGCAACGGCAACAGCTACCAGTACTCGTTTAACTTCTGAAGTCGTAGACCAGCTAAGACAATTGTTGGCTGGAGGATATAAAATTAGCGTCGAACACGTAGACCAGCGACGTTTCCGTACAGGTTCCTGGACTAGTACCGGTCAAATTCAAGCCTCCTCAGAAAGAGAAGCGATCGCCGCCGTAGAAGGACACCTTGGCCAATTCCAAGGAGAATATGTACGCTTGATTGGTATTGAGCCGAAAGCCAAGCGTCGGGTATTGGAAACGATTATTCAACGTCCTTAAGGGGTTAGGAGTTACGAGTTAGGAGTTAGGAGTTAGGAGTTGGGAGTTGGGAGTTAGGAGTTGGGAGTTAGGAGTTAGGAGTTAGGAGTTGAAAAAGATTGTTAATTCATAACTCCAAACTTGAAATTTATAACTCCTCACTTTTAACTAATTCCACATTCCTCACTTTTAACTAACTCCTCACTCTTCACTTCTAACTCCTAACTCTCTAATTTCTTCTGGCTTCTGAGGTTAAATTTCCATGTCTGTGCCGCCACTGCGCCTCAGCAATAATTTTGATACTTACATAAGTGGTGAGGTGACTGTTCATCCAAGCGCGGTACTCGCACCTGGGGTAATACTCCAAGCAGCTGTAAACAGCAACATCGTCATTGGCCCGGGGGTCTGTATTGGCATGGGAGCTATTCTCCAAGTCCATGAAGGAACCTTAGAGGTAGAAGCAGGGGCAAACCTGGGAGCGGGTTTTTTGATGGTTGGCAAGGGCAAAATTGGAGCAAATGCTTGCATTGGTTCAGCAACAACAGTTTTTAATTGTTCAGTCGAACCCGGACAAGTAGTTCCACCTGGTTCGATTTTGGGAGACACAAGTCGGCAAATTAGTCAAACAAAAGAACTCAATTCATCCCCAGAGAACCCACCTGCTACAAGTGCAGAAGAAAAAAATGGCTTAGGGGAAGGTGAAGAAAAGGTCATTTCCTCAACTAACTTCTCCGCTTCGGCTTTTGTAGAGTTAAAAGGGCGATCAATTTCTTTCTTTAAATCCTCCGCCACTGGTGAAAGCCAGTCTCCTCCACCGTCCAAGCCTGTCAATGATGCTGAAACCAATTTGCAACCAGCCCCCGAAGAGTCTACAGAATATAACTCAGACCCCAATCAGCCAGCCACAGAATCCCCTAATAGCTTCGGGACTCAAATTTATGGGCAAGGCAGTATACACAGACTATTGACCACATTGTTTCCCCATAGACAATCATTGAACGACCCAAACTCTGACGATTAGTCCGAGTAAGTGTTAATTGTAAGTTGTCAGGCTTTTCCGTTTCTTGGAAAATTCACATGGAAACATTTAATCAACGGTCTATGAGTACCATGCATTCATCGAGTCGTTTCGACGATCTCAAAGATACTGCTTTGGGCTTAGTTTCTACTCTCAGTTTCCCCGCAATAGTTGGGACAGCGGATATGATGCTCAAATCTGCTGGAGTTCACCTAGTTGGCTACGAAAAGATTGGTAGTGGTCATTGTACCGCCATCGTCCGGGGTGGAATCGCTGATGTACGTCTTGCCGTAGAATCAGGCGTCCAAACCGCTGAACAATTTGGTCAGTTGGTTTCTAGCTTAGTGATTCCCCGGCCTTATCCCAACTTAGATATAGTGCTTCCCATCACAGCCCGTTTCACTAAATTGATGGAAGAAGGCAGTTACAGCCGTTTGAGTAATCAAGCAATTGGTTTGGTAGAAACGCGAGGTTTTCCAGCAATGGTGGGTGCCTGTGATGCCATGCTCAAAGCTGCTGATGTCCATTTGGCAGCTTATGAGAAAATTGGTGCGGGTTTGTGTACAGCGATTATTCGTGGTTCTGTAGCCAATGTTGCTGTAGCAGTGGAAGCTGGGATGTTTGAGGCAGAACGCATTGGAGAATTAAATGCAGTGATGGTGATTCCTCGACCCCTAGACGAAATGGAACAAACATTGCCATTAGCAAGTTGCTGGATAGAACAAAACCAACCATTAAGCTTGCCAGTGAATATCAAGGAGCAAGTTGCTGAAATCGAAATGTTAAGATTACCAGATTTAACTAAATTGCCGACGAAAGTTACAGAAGAATTATGGAATGATGAATGATGAACAATGAATTATGAATTGTCAAAAATTCATATTCAGTATTCAACATTCATCGTCAACTAGAAGGCATCTTACGCTTTTCTTATTGTTCTGATAATAGCTTCTTCAATTCAGAAATAAAATATTTTTCTTCTAATAGCGATAATAGAGTTTTATCTATAATGAATAAAACTCGTAAATTTCTCTAAGCATCGCTATATGATTTGCAACTGTTCAGTAATACTAGATATATATGAATCGCTATTTACAGGAGAACTACCCTTGAATCAAGCGACGCTGCACCAGTTAAAAGTGTTCGAGGCAGCGGCACGGCACAGTAGCTTTACTCGTGCTGCTGAGGAATTGTTTCTTACCCAACCTACCGTTTCCATGCAGATTAAGCAACTGACAAAATCGGTAGGGTTGCCATTATTTGAGCAGGTGGGGAAGCGGTTATATTTGACGGAGGCAGGAAGGGAATTATTTGCCACTTGTCGGCAGATTTTTGATAACATAGCCCAATTTGAAATGAAGGTGGCAGATTTAAAAGGGCTAAAACAAGGACAATTAAAGCTGGCAGTGATTACAACAGCTAAATATTTTATCCCACGTTTGTTAGGGCAGTTTTGCGAACTTTATCCAGGGATTGATATCTCCTTACAAGTAACCAATCACGAACAAATTTTGGAACGGATGGCTCATAATTTGGACGACTTATATATTATGAGCCAAATTCCAGAGAATATGGATATCACTTGCCAACCATTTTTAGAAAATCCTTTGATAGTCTTTGCACCACTTAATCATCCTTTATCCCAAGAAAAAAATATTCCGATACACCGCTTGTCTGAAGAACCTTTTATTATGCGGGAACCAGGTTCAGGAACCCGTCGTGCTGTGCAAAGCTTATTTGAGGAACAAGGGGTAAAGGTAAAAGTCAAACTGGAATTGGGAAGTAACGAAGCAATTAAACAAGCGATTGTAGGTGGTTTAGGAATTTCTGTTTTATCTCGTCATACCTTACTATTAGACGCGTCACAGTTCAGCATTTTAGATGTCCAACACTTCCCCATTCACCGAAATTGGTACATGGTTTACCCATCTGGGAAACAGCTATCTATCGTCGCTCGTGCTTACTATGATTATCTACTAGCTGCGGCGAAAAACATTGTAGAGCAAAATGCTACTTATAGCTATAGTACCGTTGAAACAACTCAGAGATAAATATTGGGCATTGGGAGTGAGGAGTAGAGACGCGATGAATCGCGTCTGTACAAGAGTTAAGAGTTATTCTCCCTCATCTCCCCGTCGGTGAGTTTCGACTACGCTCAACTACCGCAAAGCCAAACCGCATCTCCCTCATCCCCCTCATCCCCCACTCCCCAATGCCCCATTACCAGATTTTTGATTCCCTAAAGGGGTTGACTCCCAGACCGGGAAACATTAACAATTAACCAGCAGAAGCATTAAAAATGGGGGAAAACTGGCAGTGGTTAACCCGGAAATACAGTCTTGGCGCAAAACAGTACCAAGCGAGATTGTAGCTGTTACAGTCTACGCTGATAGAGCATTGGTTACACGACGAGGTGTAGTTTCGTTAACAGGAATTGAACACGAATTAGTAATTACCCCAGTACCCATGACTCTAGAAACTGAGTCTGTGAGGGTTAGCGGTACGGGTACGGTAGGGGTGCGGTTGCTGGGAGTGAGTAGCGATCGCATTTACACGACTGAACCTGTGGCAGAACGTGTAGCACATTTGACAAGGCAAATTGAGCAACTAGAGGCAGACAAACGCCATCTGCAAGCCCAAGTCGATGCTTTGGCGTTGCAATCTAGTTTTATCGAAGGCTTACGTGAAAAAACAGAAGAACCTTTTTCCCAGAGTTTATCGCGGAAAAATCTTAGTTTGAGCGAAATTTTGGATTTTTTGAACTTTTTGGGAAGCCAGTATAGTGAATATGCGATCGCATCTGGAGAATGCTTTACCCAACAGCAGGAATTAGACAGACAACTGCAAGCACTCCACGCCTCATTGCAAAAAATCCAAACACCCCATCCCCAAGAAAGTTTGAGCTTAGTTGTAGCAGTTGAAGTCTCAGGTGAAGGCGAGTTTGAGCTAGAGGTATCATACTTGGTGAATCGCGCCAGTTGGACTCCGTTATATGACTTGCGTTTTAGCACTACGAGCGATATCGTGCATTTGAGTTACCTGGCAGAAATTACTCAAAGCAGCGGCGAAGATTGGATTGGTGCAAGTCTCACCCTTTCTACTGCAAAACCCGGATTAGGCACTCTTCCGCCCAAAGTTGAACCTTGGTATATTGATACCCTACGTCCACAAATAGCGCGACAACGACGAGCTAGATTTGCTGCACAGCCACCGCTGCTGCCTAGCATAGCAGCTCCAGCTGGTGAAGGAAATTGGCAAGAAGAAGACGAAGTTGCACAGGATAGTCTCATCGCAGCAGAAATTGTTCCAGCAGAACTATCTAAAGAAGGAAGTGTAGTTACTTTTAAATTAAATGGTGGCGGTAATATTCCCAGTGATGGCGCACCGCATAAAACAACAATTTTTAATGACGATTATCCTTGTAACTTTGATTATGTGGCAATGCCGCGCTTGGTAAGTTTTGCTTATCTGCAAGCGAATGTAAAAAATAGTCCCAACGGTGCGACTTTGTTAGCAGGAAAAGCGAATATTTTCCGCAACAATGTTTTCATCGGTGCCACTGGGTTAGACAATATTGCACCAGGGCAAGAATTTAAACTGAATTTAGGGATTGATGAAGGTTTAAAAATTGAGCGTGAATTAGTTGAACGTCTTGTAGACAAAAGATTAATTAGCAACCAGCGCCGAATTACTTATAGTTATCGGTTGATAATTACTAACTTACTCGATAAACAAGCAAATCTCAAAGTAACTGAACAGTTACCAGTTAGCCGCAACGAACAAATTAAAGTGCGTCTGATTCGCGCAAACCCGCAAATTCAACTTGGTGAAATGGGGATTTTAGAATGGGAGTTAACTATTTTACCACAGGATCGGCGAGAGATATATTATCAGTTTAATGTTGAACATCCACCGGAGTTAATGGTGGTTGGGTTGGATATTTAGAATCCAGATTTTAAAATTTTATCGCAACACTAAGTCAGTGATAGGTGATGTGTGGTCAGCCATATTAAAATTAATTTTTATCAATATCAACTTTCAATTAGCGGCAGTAATTGAAAAGTTGACTTGCCATTTTAGCTTAGACCTATCACCTTGTAAATATTCAGAAATAGCTGCCGCCACATCAGGAGAGCGATTAAGTGGTACAACATAATCGAACACCCTTGTCATCACCTTCAGAGTTTCAGATGTCCATTCACCATCCACTACAAGAACTGCAAGCAATTCCTTATTCTTGCCTTTCCAGTTAATGGCTGAAAACATTTTATCTTTTGCATAAAGGGAGGCATGTCTGGAAGATGACTTTCTCACTTCTATAAAAGCTTTTGGCAATTTTTCATCTGGAATAACAAAGTCGGCTCGAAAGTTATAGACAACACCCTCAAGATAGTTATATTCAGATTCTAATTTGTAGGGAACGTTAGCATCATCAAGAGCCTTAGCAACAATATTTTCAAGGAGTACTCTACCTACTAAATCACGAACAATACCCTCAAGAGTTGGTTCAATACTCTGTAAAATTTGTTGGCGAGTCATAGCCTGACCAGGTTTTCGCTTATTCAAAATTTCAGCTAGTTTTTTAGCTGCTGGTTGTGAAATAACATTATCAGATACATTGCCAATTTGTTTTTTTAATGCAGCTTTACTTGTAATATTGGCAAGGCGCTGAAGAATCGGAAGCATATAAGAATTAGATTGAATATAGTTAGCATCAAACTCTTCAAGTCCTTTTGTATTTGCATAGAGTTCATTTAAAAGATTTTCTACTCTGTTTCGCAGTTGAATGTACACACCTTTTGTAATTGCTGACTCTACGTCAAAAGGGACTGCTTGCATCCGAAAAAGTTCTTGCACAACCTCCTGTGGACTAGCTTCTGTTGGGTCGAGTGAACTGTCAAGACCACTAAGAATAATTAGTTTTTGTTCAAAAATTACGATCTGGTCTGCTTGAATATTTGCGAAGCCGCTAGTCTGCTTACTAAGTTCTAAGTAAATTTGAACATATAGTGTCATTGCTTCCCTAGCAATTTGGTAAAGCGTATTATTATTAGCTACTTCTGCTGAACTCTCAGCATCAAATTCGTCTTGCATGTATATGAAATTCCCCAAGAGGTTTGTTGATACCTTGCCGTTTTTCTAAAACCCAGCGACTCCCTCGTGTCCGCAGAGTTTCGATTTTTAAAATCTCAAATCCAATCTCCTCCATTAGCTGAGATAGTAACTTTTCAGTTTGGATATGAACTCCGTAAAGTGCTGCATCTGCTACAATAATATGAACGTGGCTTTGAGGTCGCAAAACACGTTTTAATTCTTGAAAGACTCGCTGCATTTGTCCAAAGTAAGGATATACCAGCAGGTAATAATCTTTCTTCCCATTTTTCAGTTGTCTTTGTTGCTTAAGCTGATTAACTAATGGCTGTAGTGAAGCTTGAAGATTTGTTGATATAGCTTCTAAAAATATATTTTGATTCTGCTTGAGGTCAGTTGGAGCAGTTGTAGTATTAACAATTAATCGGCGACGCACTCGTTCTGTAATCTCACGCCATGACCCAGCATAACGCCAAAAATAAAGTTGCATCCTTGTCATTTCAGCAAAATCAAAATTGTTGAGATAAGGCGGTGAGGTGATGCATAGAGAACAGCTTTCATCTTCCAGAGTATTCATTGCTTCGGAACTCATAAAATGCAATTTTGCTCTTGGCTTAAACCTGTTATCTAACAATGTAATATCATCTCTAATATCATCACAAACTTTTTGGAGAGCAATTTGATACGGTGTCGATTTCTTCTGAGTAGTAGGAGCTTTATAAATTCCATCTGTTTGGGAACCAGATGTGAGTTCAAGTATGCGAGAAACAATGAGACGATAAAGCGGACGTTCAGTAGGTTCAATTTGATTTTCAAGCAAAAGAACCGATGCTAAAAGCCGCAACTCTTGTTCTGGGACAAGTTTGACTAAAAAAAGCGCTGCATCTGTTGTCCAAATTTCTGCAATATCGCTAGTGTATGGTTCAATAAATTTACAGATTTTTTCGATAGCATCTACTTGCTGAATGCAGGTAGGGGGGAATATTTTTGCAAGGGAAATGTCGTAGAAAAAAGGGTGAGCTTCAAAACCAACAGAGCATATACCCTGAAAGTTTCCCTGTACGAGGGAGGTAGACAAACCTGAAAATGGATCAATAAGTATTTCATCTGCTTTTAAGCCAGATTCTTGAATGCAGAAATTCACAAACTCCGGAGAAAAACCAGCTATAAAGTTGAACCATCTGTGTATCGGATGACGATTTGTTGTCAGATTGGTTGGGAGTTTTTCTTTGGAAGGTTCATATTCAAAAAGTCTGAGTTGTCTCATTGATTCATGTTTATATTCCTACAGGAATACTTTATAATACCTGACATATCTAATAATAAGTTGCTAAGCGTCTATCCTTCTAACTGCTACGCTAGACTTATAGCACTAAGACACTTTCTACCATGTCTGTCGTCGAAAATTTAGCAACCCCAGAAGATGTTATATTTCCCCCAGGGGATTTATATAGTGACGAACCGCCTTTGGAAACTGACTTACATCGGCTACAAATGACACTGCTGATTCAATGTTTGGAGTGGTTGTGGCGAAATCGCAACGATTTCTATGCATCGGGTAATCTCACCATCTACTACAGTCCACGCCAACTCAAATCAGAAAACTTCCGAGGCCCAGATTTTTTTGTAGTGCAGGGGACTGAACGCAAACCTCGTAAAAGCTGGGTTGTCTGGGAAGAAGATGGCAAGTATCCCAACCTCATTGTAGAACTGCTATCAGATTCCACGGCAGCAACTGATAAAGGCTTGAAAAAACAAATTTACCAAGATATATTTCGTACACCAGAATATTTTTGGTTTGATCCCAATAATTTAGAATTCGCTGGGTTTGTTTTGCTAGCTGGTAAGTATCAACCGTTGGAACCTAATCCTCAAGGTTGGTTGTGGAGTCAGCAATTAGAGTTATATTTGGGGATTGATAAAGAAAAATTACGATTTTTTACGCCTGAAGGACAACTAATTCCAGCACCAGAAGAAGTTGCACGACAGGCGGAACTGGAAAAGCAACGTAGCGATCGCCTTGCAGCAAAACTGCGAGAATTAAATATAGATCCAGATAGTATTTAACGGTGGCAATTTTAGATTTTAGATTTTAGATTTTAGATTAAAAATCATTTTGTTACATACTTCGCCCCTAGTTTGTGGAACAAATCGTTGCATCAAAAATTTAAAATCCTCAATCCCTTAGAGTAATATATTTCAATCCAAAATCCGCAATCCAAAATCCAAAATTGATTAGCCCAGTGCTACGGATCTTCAGGAAAAACCCATTTTGGCGGTTCCGTCATTTTTTTCCGCAGACGTTCTTCAGCCATTTCCAACATTTTGTCTAAAGAAGTCTCTTCAACAAATTTGGCAGCTGCTTCTCTAAACTCAAGATTGGGGCATTTATCCCCTAAAACGCAGCCGTTAACACAGGCTACAGCACAGTTAATTTTTTGCTCCACAGTAAATTCCTCTCTTTTAAAGTTATGAGTTATAATCTCAACTCCTAACTTCTTAACTTTCAAACATTAGCTTCCAGATAAATTTTACCTTGCCAGTTGCCATCCCAACGGTCTAAATACTTACCATTTAGGAAGTTATGAGTTAGGAGTGAGGAGTTATGAGTTATGATTTTTACTCCTAACTCCTAACTCCTCACTCTCATATAAAACGCTCATGTCCGAACTCTTTGCCACTACTGGAACTATAGCCGCGATCGCCACTGCTGTTGTCCCCCAACAGGGTAGCGTTGGTATTGTGCGGGTATCCGGTGACCAAGCAATGTCCATCGCCCAAACTCTGTTTCACACACCAGGGCGACAAGTTTGGCAAACTCACCGGATTCTCTACGGTTATATTCGCCATCCCCAAACACAACAACTGGTGGATGAAGCTTTGTTGCTAATCATGAAAGCACCACGTTCTTACACCCGTGAAGATGTGGTGGAATTCCATTGCCACGGGGGAATTATGGCAGTGCAGCAGGTGTTACAACTGTGTTTGGAAACTGGTGCAAGATTAGCCCAACCGGGAGAATTTACCCTCCGTGCCTTTTTGAATGGGCGATTGGATTTAACTCAGGCTGAAGGCATTGCTGATTTGGTGGGTGCTAAATCGCCCCAAGCTGCCCAAACTGCCTTAGCTGGTTTACAGGGAAAATTAGCTCAGCCGATCCGGCAGTTACGCGCTAACTGTTTGGATATTTTGGCAGAAATCGAAGCTCGAATTGATTTTGAGGAAGACCTTCCTCCGCTGGATGATAAAGTAATCATATCAGAAATTGAGAAAATTGCCGCAGAAATTTCTCGGTTATTGGCAACCAAAGATAAAGGTGAGTTGCTACGCACTGGTTTAAAAGTGGCAATTGTCGGGCGTCCGAATGTGGGTAAGTCGAGTTTATTGAATGCTTGGAGCCGGAGCGATCGCGCCATCGTCACAGACTTACCAGGCACAACCCGCGATGTGGTGGAATCCCAGCTAGTTGTGGGCGGAATTCCCGTGCAAGTGCTAGATACTGCGGGGATTCGGGAAACAACAGACCAAGTAGAAAAAATTGGCGTCGAGCGATCGCGCCGTGCGGCAAATGCAGCTGATTTAGTCTTGCTCACCATTGACGCCGCTGCTGGGTGGACAGAAGGCGATGAAGAAATTTACCAACAAGTGCAACATCGTCCTTTAATTCTAGTAATTAACAAAATCGACTTAGTAGAACAAACCCAAAGAAAAACTCTTCAATCTAAAATCCAAAATCCAAAATCCAAAATTCTCACAGCCGCTTCCCAAAATCAAGGGATTGATGCTTTAGAAACAGCTATTTTAGAGATAATTCAAACTGGCAAAGTTAAAGCTGCTGATATGGATTTAGCCATTAACCAAAGGCAAGCAGCAGCTTTAACTCAAGCTAAAATTTCCTTGGAACAGGTACAAGCAACTATTGAGCAGCAGTTACCTCTTGATTTTTGGACAATTGACTTACGGGGTGCAATTCAAGCACTAGGAGAAATTACTGGAGAAGAAGTTACGGAATCGATTTTAGATAGAATTTTTAGTAAGTTTTGTATTGGTAAGTAAATTGCATATTGGTTGCAGCTAAATGCAACCCAACATTTATACTAATGTTTGTCAAATTTTACTGCCGTTCAATTACATCTACAATTAATAACTAAATGTACATCTCAATTCGCCAAGCAACCATACAAGATACCTTTATAGTCTCGGATATTTTGTTAGAAGCAGCTTTGTGGCTCCAGCAGCGTGGTATACCTCTGTGGCGTGATAGTGAAGTTTCACCAGAAAATATATCTGAAGATGTTGCTAATGGATTGTTTTTCATTGCTGAGTGGGCAGGTGAACCAGCTGGTACAATCAAGTTTCAGCTAGAAGATTTTCTTTTCTGGCCGGACATTTCTCAACAAGAGTCAGCATTCGTACATCGCCTTGCAGTTCGACGATTTTATTCTGGCGGTAAAGTCTCTTCAGCGTTACTCACTTGGGCTATTGAACACGCGCAAACACTTGGTAAACTTTACTTACGTTTGGATTGCGATGCTTCGCGTCCACGCCTGAGAGCAGTATATGAAAGCTTTGGTTTCCGCTATCACAGCGACAGACAAGTTGGTGATTTTTTGGTCTCTCGCTACGAATATGAAATACCTCCACAAGTGGGCTAACAAAGATAGACAGCGGAAAATTTTCCTACTGGGATATACTAGGTTACCCTGCTACAATATTTAGTCTAAAAGTACCAAAACAAACTGCTGATTTTAGTAGAGCTTTTCTAGTTGCTGCCAACAAAAACTGCCAGTGAATATATTTATAATCATCTTATGTCAGCTAAAGACATTTTTCACAATGCTGTTCGTTCAGCTTTAGAAAAAGATAATTGGACAATTACCCATGACCCTCTATCGATTAAAGTTGATGAAATAGAGTTTTATGTAGACTTGGGAGCAGAAAGAATTTTAGCTGCTCAAAAAGCTGGTCAAAAAATCGCAGTTGAGATTAAGTCTTTCATTGGTGCATCAGAAATTAGTGATTTTTATGTAGCTCTTGGTCAGACGCTCACGTACCGTTCAGCATTACGCAAAAAGCATCCTGATAGAGTTTTATACTTGGCAATTTCTGAAGATATTTATCAAGATTTTTTTGTTCGACCGTTTATTCAAGAGATAATTGCTGAACATAGGCTCAAGCTTCTAATTTTTGAACCAATTAAAAAAGAGGTTTTACTATGGAAGGAATAAACTACCGTGAATTAGTACAGAGAATCCTCAAAGGTCATTCAATTCACCATTCAAATGATGATACAGAAATACAGCTAATTTTTGATACAGACCGCGACCATTACCAAGTTATTCATTTGGGATGGGAAGAACTGAGGCGGGTATATGGTTGCATCATCCATGTTGATATTAAAGATGGCAAAATTTGGATTCAGCGAGATGGAACGGAGGTTGGAGTAGCTAATGAATTAGTAACTGCTGGAGTACCAAAACAAGATATTGTTTTAGGTTTTCACGCTCCCTACAAACGGAAGTTTACTGAGTTTGCAGCAGGGTAGGTAAAATAGTTTCTCATTGACGACATACACACACTAGACTCTCAAAATAAATAGTGCGTTACGCTGGTGCTAATGAAACCCACGTTATTTGTAATCAAAGCCTATGAAGTTTTTTGTTCCAGCAGCCAAGGATGATGTGAAAGCTGAACAGGTGTATAACGCTCTTGCTCAGTCTCTACAAGCACCCATAACCGAAAAGCGTATTTGGAAATTACAGTGGTGTGACAATGAAACTAATATGGAATGCGAGGTGGGTAAACCTTTACCATCGCCTTACCAAACAGGAAAAGAGCTAGTTTTGGCAATCTTTGAGTGTGAAAACCTTTATAAAATTTGTACTCTTACCCGTGGAGGAGTTAAGGGAGAACCTATCTTGGCTGTGAAAAACTCTCAATCCTCTGCAACATATTTTTCAGATAATTTAAATAACTGACTCTACTGTTTACCAGTAATCAAGTGTCATGTACTCCAAGCTAAGAACCAGGAAACTCTGACTTAGCGCTTTCTCCTCCCAGTGCTGTCTGACATGGTAAATGTCGCTCCAACCAATTTTCTAAATCAGCCAGTACTTCTTGATAATTCAGGTCATTTTGAAGCTCGTGATAAGCACCTGGATACTCGATTCTCAGTTTATCCGGGCAACTCACCCGCTGACAAAAAATTTTCCCTCCTTCAGGTAGAGTTACTCGGTCTGCTCCACCGTGGAGAATCAACAATGGTAATTGCCAATCAGCAACGTGGGCATTAACCCAATCAACAGTAGTCAGGAATTCTGTAGCTAAACGGGCGCTGGCTCTAGTATGGCGCAAGGAATCTTGGGCGTAGGCTGCTAAAATTTTCTCGTCCCGCGAAGCAGCAGAAACATCAAGCCCGGTATTCAAGGTGAAACGCGGCCAGACTCGTGAGAGCAGTTTTCCTATGAGTAACCGAATTTTTGACACCCCAACTTTTCCGAGAGCCGGTGCTAAGGTAATTACACCTTGTAATGCAGATGCTTCCTGGGGATAACGCAGAGTATAATCTAAGACAATTACTGAGCCTAAGCTATGACCTAAAAGAAAAATTGGGCTTCCTGGCTGTTGGGTTTTAATGAACTCTAAAAAAGCTCGCAGGTCTTCACGAAACTCACTCCAACTATTAATGTGACCTTGCTGACCTGGTGAACGTCCATGACCGCGCAAATCAAAACTGTAGACAGCGTATTCCTTGGGTATTAAATGCTGAGTTACGTTATCGTAGCGATCGCTATGCGCCCCCAATCCATGTACGATCGCTAATATCGCCTTCACCTTCCCCTCTGGATACCAACTTTGGTAATACAGTTCTAGTTTCCCAACACCTTGAAATGTACCTTCTTTATGGTGGCTCATCAGATTAATTTGTTACGCTTTTTCCCAATTAAGTAATAGTTTATCAAGGTATATTGTAAAGAAAATCGCTTCCAGCTTTCGGAAGAATTACTATCTTCAACGGGACTTACTGAACAAGATGACACTAGTACCGCAAGGTGTAATTCGTAATTCGTAATTCGTAATTCGTAATTCGTAATTCGTAATTACCTGTTGATAAGGGTTTGAGACATTTCAAATGGTTGGTTTATTTACGTCGTGCTGTAGTAGCTTGATTTTTTAGAGATTCTGCTAGGATGAAAACAGACAAAACCGCCATCCGTTTATCGATGCGGTGAATCCAAAATCCAAAATTTAAAATCCAAAATCTTTTGACATCGAGTCATCAGCAAGAAAATAATACCCAATCAGAAACTTTACCACCCCTGACTGATGCTACCATTGAGCGGGTAAAAGAGGGTGTAGCCGCGGCTGGCGATCGCGCTGTTCGCCAAATCATTGAGGAAACTCTGAATCATCTTGACGCCATTAATCAAGAGAATTCTGAACCTAGAGCTAATCCTGGGCTGCGTCGGTTTATAATGCGATCGCTCATGCATACTCTTTTCCAAGTCCAGGTCGAAAACGGTGAAAGAATACCTCAGCAACCAGCAATTTTAGCAGTTAACCATCTCCACCATATCGATCCATTACTTTTGTTAGCGGAACTTCCCACCCAACCTTATTACTATATTCTGGGGGATGCTCGTACTCTTTATAATAAGTGGTGGAAGCGCTTCATCCTGGGTTTTGCAGGAGGTGTAATTCCTTTAAAACGGGTGTGGAAAGAAGAAGTAGCTGTGATGAGAGCGGCTAAAGCAGGAAGAGAAGATTTAGTTGAGCTAGCCGCAGCAATTGAACAAACAGTACCCACAGGCGAAGATATACAGACATTGCGACAGATAGACCGAATTATTTTATCAATTTTGGCTCGTGGCGATGGGATGATTCTGTTTCCCGAAGGACGATTGGGAACTGCTGAAGCTCAGTTGCATCTGCCGTTAAAGCGTGGGACTATAATTTATGCCTTGCGTGGTGGCGTACCGATTATTCCAGTTGCACTGATTGGAACTCATGACCTTTATTTGAGAAAAAAGTTAACTATACGGGTGGGTGAACCGTTACACTTTCCCTCAACAACCAGGCCAAAGCGACAGGAAGTAGATGTAGCTTTGGAAACTCTAGAGAAAGCAATGCTTTCTCTGTTACCAACTAATTATCAGGAACCAACAGGATTAAAACTGTTACATTATTTTCTCAATCACATGTTGTGGTGAAAAATTACTTCTCTAAAAAGTTCGTAATTTTGAAATTTGACGTTCCTTCCCAACAGTGGTTTAAAAATGCGCTTACTTGAGCATCTGCTGAATCAGCCGATTCTTTAGAAGCGTTAAACTGAACTGCTGTCACAATGTATTCAAAAATAATCACAAACTGTTTTTGGGCTGAAATTCTCTCAACAACAATTGTTTCACCTACTTGAGGAATTTGAGATACATCAACTAGAAACGTTTCAATTTTTGGTTTCTCTAGTGGATTTTGGAAATTGAAATATTTACAATAAACAATAATTTTCACTTCATTAAACCACTAACAACATAAGGATTCAGAATACACAATTCTGAATTCAGAATACTTTGATACCCAAGCTTAATAAGCTTAAAAAAATCAAGTTCTGATTCTTGAACTATTCTGACTCCTGAATTCTGAGTTCTGAATTCTGACTCCTGAATTCTTACCTATTATTTACCTTGCCACACTCGTTGTAACGACTGAAAAGTTTTAACAAATATCTCTTCTAACCAAAGCATAACAAAATCAAGCCATTCCAAAACTTTCTCTAGGGGGTGCTTTTCATAACCTGTTGCAGTTACTTTGGTTTCTATCCAGTCTGGCTGTGCTTCAACTTCAGTGCTTTGATAAAACTGCTGTTGAAAAATTTCCCCTTTATGATTTTCGCTATTATATTGGGAAATAATCCCTTCAGTTTGTTTGACAGAGGTAACTTTTGCAGACGTTTTAGGAATTGAGGCGAGATGACGGGTTGTTTTTTTCCTTTGTACTAAATCAGATTTGGCTTTCGGCTGTTGTGGAGTCCAATTCTTTGGCCAAGAAAGTCCTGTTGATAAACTTGAAGCTAAAGCAGGAGTTGTGTTTTCAGAAAGCGTAATTGGCTTGTCTGCAAGTGTCTCGGTGTCACCAAACAAATCACCCCACGCTAACCAAGGATCATCAGTTAAATCTTGGTTTTGCAACTCACGGCTTTCAGATAAAGCTTTTTTTGGGCGATGAAATAATACTCTACTTGATTGCTCATCAGCAGTTGTTGACTCAAGTGTTTTTCTAGTACCAACGCCAAAAAAGTAATTAAGCGCTGCTTCAATTAAAGCCTGAAAATTCAATGTATGAGTTTCCAAATTGTCAGGATTGACTGCAATTTCTCCCTTAGCAGTTAACTGTTCTTTGCCATAAATAAATATATTTAACTGAGTTTGGGCAGTCTGGACAATTTCTTGGCTACGTTGTTGAACGGGGATTAAAGCATTTGATTCTACTTTGGCAATGGCTAAATCTAAAAATGTGAATATTTTACTTGAATCAACTAAATTGTTCGATATTCCCTGGGCTAATATTGGAATCTTGACTGTATCTTTCCCAGTAAGTTTTGCTAATAAACTGTCAATTTTAGGTAATAATTCTTTTTCTTTTTTAGCTTCAGCCAATCGCCAACATTGCCAGTAATTAGCAACTTCACTAATAATTCTGTCTTCTAATTTTGCCTGCTGCTGGGGTGTCAAAATATCGAGAATTTCATTTTCAGTGGTAACAAGTACCAAATTCAGATTCAGCAAATTTGTGGCAATTCCCCGCACAACTGCAAGATGCCGCTTGAGAGCATTTTCTGGCTGTGAAGATTCGATACTTGCGGCTGAATTGTCTGTAATAGTTGAGGAATGAATAATGTTAGTGTTATTTGTCGAGTTTTTAGGTATAGATTTTTGCCAGAAAAATCCCAAAAAACCCAAAGAATTGAAAGGTTGAGAGGTTTTTTCAGGAGTAGCAATCGCCTCTTGGGATGACAGATAATAAACTGTCTCTAATACATTTTCAATAGGAGTATCAACACTTAGATCAATTTCTGGCTGAAAATCGGTATCATTTGATGGTAAGTTGAGCCGGGATTGTGGTTCTTTGGTGTGTAACGTTTTAGCATCTGATTCAGATGACTGAAGCAGTAGATACACTGGGTAAAGTAGTAATTCCACACCCCACTTAGTGGCAACTTGTAAATGCCGGAAGGTGTATTCCCACTGTTGTGTCAACCGCCGAGATTGCTGGTGGACAAAATTAAATAGTCTGCTTTGATAACGACCAGAGGAACCAGAAGACATAATAGTAATTTTTTAGTTCGAGTCTTGTTTAGTTCTGAGACTCCCGCCAAACAATAAACAGGAGTCAGCAGTCAGTAGTCAGAATTCAGAATTCAGAATTGGTGAATATTCTAACTATAAAGGAATAGAGTTTTAATAAGGAAGATGACTACAATTTATACTGAATTCTGACTCCTGAGTTCTGAATTCTCCTTGATAAAAACCACAAACTGTTAATGATTGTGTGACCTCATTTTAGCGAAAATATGACCCCAATTATCCCTCAATCTCAGACCAATTTAATCTCACAAGCAATTGAGCAACTGCGCTCTTTTTCTCAAGTTAATCTCCAGTCTACCTGGTTATACCGGGAATCTGAGGAAAGAATTACTGATGTTCCACCTTCTGATTTGTCTGATTGGCAACCTGTCGAGTTGAATGCTAAAGAACATATTGCTTGGACAGGCGGGAAAAAAGTGCTGTGGCTAGTACAAAAGTTGGTGCTTCCCCAAGATTTACAGGGTTATCCGTTAGCGGGGTTATCTTTGCGACTGGCGTTAGTTTGGTGGGCTGATGCTGCTGAAATTTATGTGAATGGGAAGTTAGCGCTGGAGGGTGATTTATTTGATTCTTCGCCGAGAGTGCTTTTGAGTCGGGGAGTGACGCCAGGGGAAGAATTTATTGTTGCTTTGCGGTTAGTGAGTCCGGGACATTGTGATGGTGCTTTAGTGCGATCGCTCCTTATCTATGAGTCTAATGATGATAATAATCCCGATCCGGGTTTTGTGGCTGATGAGTTGGCTATTTTACAACTTTATTTGCAAAAGTTTGCACCAGAAAAGTTGGATGTTTTGGTGGAGGCGGTGGGGGAGGTAACGAACCGCCAAGACGCCAAGGACGCAGAGTGGGGAGAGTTGGTTAAGTCGTTAAGGCAAAATCTAATTCAATCCAAAATCCAAGTTGGGCTTTCAGCGCACCAAAGGTGCGACCTAAAATCTAAAATTTTCCTGCTGGGTCATGCTCATCTAGATTTAGCATGGTTGTGGCCTGTGAGTGAAACTTGGAATGCAGCCCAAAACACTTTTGAATCGGTTTTGAAGTTGCAAGCAGATTTTCCGGAATTAATTTTCTGTCATTCGACTCCGGCGCTTTATGCTTGGGTTGAGGAACATCGCCCGGATTTATTTAGCGCAATTCAAGCACAAGTAGCAGCCGGAAGGTGGGAAGTTGTCGGCGGAATGTGGGTAGAACCAGAATTGAACTTGATTGCTGGTGAATCGATTGTGCGTCAGCTATTGTATGGTCAGCGATACATACAACAAAAATTTGGCAAGCTTTCCACTGTGGTGTGGGTTCCGGATTCTTTCGGTTTTTGTGCAACTTTACCGCAGTTTTTCGCCAATGCTGGAATTGAGTATTTTGTCACCCAAAAGTTGCGGTGGAATGATACTACTAAATTTGATTATGGTGCTTTTTGGTGGCGATCGCCTGATGGCAGCGAAGTCTTTAGTTTCATGTCTGCATCCATCGGTGAAGCGATCGACCCAATTAAAATGGCATCATACGCCCTAGAGTGGCAAAGCCAAACTGATTTACCAGAATCTCTCTGGCTTCCCGGCGTCGGCGACCACGGCGGCGGTCCCACCCGTGATATGTTAGAAACCGCCCAACGCTGGCAAAAATCCCCCTTCTTCCCAGACTTAGAATTTACCACCGCCGAAAAGTATTTACAGCAAATCCAATCAGAATTCAGAATTCAGAATTCAGAATTCAGGAGTCAGAATTCAGGAGTCAGCACTAATTATTCTCCCTCATCTCCCTCATCCCCCTCATCCCCCTCATCCCCTCATCTCCCCACTTGGAATGACGAACTATACTTAGAATTTCATCGTGGCTGCTACACTACCCACGCAGATCAAAAACGTTGGAATCGACGCTGTGAAGGTTTGTTGTATGAAGCTGAACTATTTGCAACTTTGGCAAATATTAGCTGTGGTGTGACATATCCCAAAGCCGAAATTGAAGCAGCTTGGAAACAGGTGTTATTTCAACAGTTTCATGATATTTTGCCTGGTTCTTCCATTACCCAAGTTTATCTGGATGCCTTGCCGGAATGGCAGCAAGTCGAAGAAGTGGGAACGAAGATATTACAAGAATCATTGCTGGCGATCGCATCTCACATTACCTTACCACAACCACCAAAACCCAATAGTTTACCTATTTTCATCTTCAATTCTCTCAATTGGCAGCGTTCTGAGGTAGTTTCTATCACCTTACCCACACCCGCAACAACTACCCAGCAATGGCAGATTTACGATGCTTCTGGTAAATTGCTTGTCTCCCAATTATCTCAACCATCAACCCTACTATTTCTCGCCCCCGACATCCCACCCGTAGGCTACCGCCTCTTCTGGCTTTCCCCCTCATCCCCCTCATCCCCCTCATCTCCCTCATCCCCCCCACCTCCAGAATGGATTTTAGAAAATGAATTCCTCCGAGTTATCGTCAATCCTGACACCGGAGATTTATCAAGTGTTTTTGATAAAACTTATCAACGGGAAGTTTTGAGTGGTGCGGGGAATCAACTGCAAGCTTTTAAAGACAGCGGTCAATATTGGGATGCTTGGAATATAGACCCCAATTATGCCCAACATCCCTTACCCCCAACAAATCTTCTATCTATTGAGTGGGTAGAACAAGGCGCGGTACAAAATCGTGTGCGCGTAGTGCGTCAGTTGGGCGAATCAGAATTTTGCCAAGATTATATTCTGCAAGCCGGTTCACCTCTGCTGAAAATTTACTCTCAAGTTAACTGGCAAGAAAATCAAGTATTAGTGAAAGCTGCTTTCCCTCTGAATATTGAAGCAGACTTCGCCACCTACGAAATTCCCTGTAGCGCAATTCGCCGTCCAACTAAACCACAAACCCCCGCAGAACAAGCAAAATGGGAAGTCCCGGCCTTGCGTTGGGCTGATTTAACAGGCGAGATAAACGAGGGTTTATACGGAATTAGTTTACTAAATGATTGTAAATATGGGTACGATGCCAAACAAAATCAATTACGTCTCACACTCCTACGCAGTCCCAATTGGCCAGACCCAGAAGCTGACCGAGGTTTGCATGAATTTACGTATGCCTTGTATCCCCACACAAACAGCTGGGAATCAGCCCACACAGTACGGCATGGCTATGAATTGAATACACCCCTACAAGTGATACTAAACCCACTCCCCACTCCCCAGTCCCCACTCCCCAATCCCCAGTCCCCAATCCCCACTCCCCACTCCCCACTCCCGACCCCCGACGGAGCAAGTTTTTTAAATTTATCATCTGAAAATCTGATTTTGATGGCTTTAAAGCCAGCAGAAGATGACCCAGAGCAATTAATTCTGCGGTGTTATGAATGTCACGGAGAAACAGCCGAGTTATCTTTGCAAAGCGATCTAGGATTTCGTCTCAAAAGTACGGTAGATTTGTTAGAGCGTTCTGCTGATACTGCTCCTGAATTCTCATCTGAGCAACAAATCTTGACGATACAGCCTTGGAAAATCGCCACCTTCAAGGTGACACCAGCGACTAATCCCAAGCTTGGGTAAGCCACAAAATTATTGCCAAATTATCTAATCTTGTGGGGTGGACATCTTGTCCGCCCTTTGTTACGGGCGGGGCGAGATGCCCACCCTACAAAAAATACTTTTGTATTTGGAAGTCACTTTTCGGTGGTTAGTCGTGATTTTCCATTCACAAACGACCACTGACAAACGACTATCCTAGTCTTCATGGTCTTCAAAAGGATCGCTCAATTCCTTGCTGGGAGGACCAAAGGAGGTATAAATTCCAAAAGCTGTAATGGCAACCAAGACAGCGGCCACAGAAATGCTAAGAACTATTGCGGGTTCCATAATTTTAAGATTGATTATGAGTGCTATTCTTATAGAATATTACAGAAGATTAAAAAAAGCTTTGGCAAGTAATCTTAGGTGAACTATGGCACAAAGGACTAGGTTGGGAGATATCCTGAGACCACTGAACTCTGAGTATGGGAAAGTGGCACCAGGTTGGGGTACTACCCCTGTGATGGCTGTTTTTATGTTGCTGTTTTTTGTGTTTCTGCTGATTATTCTGCAACTTTACAATAAAACAATCTTGGTTCAGGATGTACTTGTCGATTGGCGCAGTTTAGGACGCTAATGGATACAGGGTTATCTAGTTTAGATAACAAGTGAACTCACACCCGGCTAGTCCGGGTTTTTTTGTGATTCAGAATTCAGAATTCAGGAGTCAGAATTCAGAAGGAATATGGGTGTAAGTAAGTCGGTGCAATAAAACCAAACTGTGTAAAGAAAAGTAAATAAGGCTCAAACTCTTTCTCCCCCTGCTCCCTGCCCCCTGCCCCCTGCCTTATCCCAACGATAATTATTTACGCCGACTTACTTAAGTGCAGAGTAGGGAACATGGCTGTGCCTCCACTTCATTACTGAAATACGGTGTCAGAGGGTTTATAAGCGATCGCCAAACAACCCGTTACAATCTCTCCAGATACACCAGTGAGAGGTTAAGAAAAAGCGTACTTTGTCAATCAGCTAAAATACTCTTTTAGTGTTGCCCATGACAAAGCTAATGCCGATGACCCGATTAAATACTTTGCTGCAAAAGAGAATCAAGATTTAGGTATAGTCAAAGCTCTGCGAAAACAGTCACTAAGCTGAATCTAGCCCCTTTTTTCGCACCCCCTTGACAAAAGTGCAATTATCTTAACTTCTTACGGATGCTCAACTTCTGTTTATTATTGAAGACATTAGTTATTCTTATGCTTTCAAAAACCGTGAATATGCAAAAATCATGCTGTAATCTGCAATAATCCCAATTATAAATTACGACGATATAGGTATAAAAAACAAAGATGGCTAGCAATATTCAAGACAAAGAGAACAGTTTAGGCACTTTGTGGTTATTTAAGGAAAAATTTGGTTTTAAACAGCTTCCAGTAGACATAGCTTATGAATCTTATTACAAAACGCTGCTTACTTGTGCTAGTGGTGATGGAACACTAGCAGATGAAGAAAGAGATTGGGTGATTGGATATGCCTATGCCTACAATTGCAACCCTGCAATCATTGAACAACTCAAAGTTTACAAGGCTAATGAAGATATCGAGACTGTCGTTACTGGACATTCTTCAGTAGATGTATCACGGCGTTTCCTAATTTATGATGCAATACAAGCTTGTTGTGCTGATGGAGAATATAGTGAAAAAGAACGGGTTGTAGTACTCAAAGCAGCAAAGAAACTCGGTATTTCTGAAGACGTATTTCAACAAATTGAAGAAATCTATCTAGAAACAGTCGAACTCCGTAAAAAACGGCTGGCAGTAATGTATCCCGATGGTGGACCTTTATAATTTTAATTGAAGCGACTGACAGTTCAAAAAATATTACACTGTTCACAGTGAGCCAGCGCGGTCTTGGGGGTTTCCCCCATGAGCGACTGGCGAACCCCGAAGGGGTCAAAAGTCAACTACAAAAAAGTAAGCTATGCCTAGCTTCTACGAAAGTAGAAGACGGTCATTAGTACTTTGTAAATACTTTTGACTGTTGAGCAATAATATCTGTTGGAACTTGACAATATTTATTACTATAAATAATGAAAGCGATCGCCTGCAACTGGCACATTGTTAAGTAGTCCTAGTTTTGAGGAAATGGATACAAGATGATTTTTTAGGGTTTCCCGCAGCATCAATGTATCGCACTGCGCTAAAAGTTCTCAATCCCAAGCTACGTCAAGAGAGAATGGGCTGGACACAGTTAGATAATCTCCAGCAAAGCCAATTAGCTAGTTTTACTGAACAAAATTCGCGATCCCCTAAAACTATAGTTTTGTAATTATTGAAAAGCGGTAATGCTTTTTTAAAAACAGCTTGTTGTTCACCTAAATTACTCGAACCCAACTTGTCTAACAACTTTATAGCGATTCTCAGTTGGATGCAATACAAAATTATATCGTGGTGGGTAGGGGCACGGCAGTGCCGTGCCCTCAAGAGTGTATTTGACTCAACCGAAAACCGCTATAATTATGCTTTTGTTGGGTCAAAAGCAAGCAAATTATTACATTTAACGCAACCAAGTGGAAGTGCGATCATTCCGAAAATAAAACTTTCAAATTCTAAATATCTGCGTTTATTTCGCATAAAGATAAAGATTTAGAAGCATTTTTCATTCATGAGAAAAGTTAGAAAAGCAAGTCCTTGTATAGGAAATTTGTGGCAACAGCAGTCCTCTCTTAAAATATATATCAATCATCAAAAAATCTCATGAACGAAACACAAACATATGAGTACGAAGAAGTGTTTGTAACAGGGGAAATTCATCCTATTATTGTGTTGCAAAATTTGCTTGAGTCAGGTGTTATTTCTGACTATATTCTTTATCAAGAGCAGGACGAAGTGCATATTGCTGGTAATATATTATTTAAGGTATCAGTAAGCTGCGAGGCTGTCTCATTAGAAGATGCAGAAAAAAAGCTGTCAGTCCCTATTAGCGATCCATTTAAACAAGTAGAATCCTTATTAGCGTCTTTGCAAATTAGAGATTGGACGGCTTATGGCTATATTGCTTTTGATATAGTTCGCTTCTACTCAAGCTACTCCAAAGCAATACAGCAACCACTTTTATGTTTTATTGTGCCAGAAACTGAACTTCACATTACTAGACAAAGAGTAAAAATTAAAAGCATAAAATCGCTAGATAAAATCAAAAAATTGTTATCAGTTAATAGCCAATTAACAGAGTTTGTTCCAACACCCATATCGATTAATATTACTGATAACGAGCGGGAATGTTATCAAAGTAAAGTAGATGTTCTCATTCAAGCTATTCAAGCAGGTAAATTACAAAAAGCCATACTTTCTCGTTATGTAAAGATAAAAGGAGATATGGACGTTATTAAAACCTATATAGCCGGAACGAAAGTTAATAACTCTGCCCGTTCATATTGTCTGAATATAGGAGATGTACGTGCTGTAGGCTTTAGTCCCGAAATATTGATGCAAATAGACAATCAAGGATTTGTTATTACCAATCCGTTGGCAGGTACTCGGCGACGTGGTGAAAACTCGCAAGAAGATGCTCGCCTGTATAGTGAATTATTTACCAATGCTAAAGAGGTTAAGGAACACGCGCTCTCCGTCGAGCTTGCTCAACAAGAGATTGCCAAACTTTCTGTACCTGGGACAGTTAAAATATTCGACTTTATGCAGGTCAAGAAATACCGCTATGTACAGCATTTATCATCACGAGTGAGCGGTCAGTTAAAATCAAAGAAAACTTTATGGGATGCTCTTGCAGTTTTATTTCCAGGCATTACTGTGTCCGGTATTGATAAAAGTGAGGCGTTGGAATGGATAGCTCGCCTAGAAGACGAGCCACGAGGTATTTACGCAGGTGCTATTGGTTGGATAAACAGCACTGGACTAGTAGATTTAGCGATCGCCATCCGCTCCATCTATCAATATGATGACTGGATTTACCTAAATGCTGGAGCAGGTATAGTAGCAGAATCACTCCCAGAAGAAGAGTACATGGAGTCTGTTAACAAAATGAACACCATGTTGTGCTGTCTGGTATTAAAGTATTAATCAACCCAAGCCATTCATGGCTGAGATGTAACTTTTTGATTTTTGGGATTTGGCAGTTCAGATACAATTCCTTTATCAGGCAACTTTTTCTCAATTCATCCAGTATCTTCTAAAAACGTTATGCAAAATATAGCCCTTGGATTTCAATCTCCCGAAAAAATGAACGAACCAAAATTTTTATTTGACTTTTTAGATAAATGTGACGAAATAGATTCTGTGCGTGTATGCAAGCAGAAAATCATCGATTATTTAGGCATTAAACAAGGTGATTGCGTTTTAGATGTCGGGTGCGGAATCGGTCAGGAAGTACAACGTATAAAACAAATTGTTGGTAACAATGGTTTAGTTGTGGGAGTAGATAAAAGTGAGTTAATGATTGAGGAGGCGAAGAAAAGAGCAGATCAATTAAATCTGTCAGTCAAGTATTATGTAGCTGATGCCAACTCTCTCAAGATGAATGATAATAGCTTTGATGCGTGTCGGGCAGAACGTGTTTTATTGTTCCTAGAAAACCCAAAGAACGCAGTGTTGGAAATGATTCGTGTATTGCGTCCTGGCGGAAAGCTTGCTATCTTTGATTTTTACTTAGACGGCACTTTTGTTAACTCGGCTTTTCCCGCTTTAAATCGCAAAATAGTTGGCTTCATATCAGACAGTTTCCCCAATGGATTAATAGGTTGTAAACTTCCGTAAATATTTGAAGAATTAGGTTTAAGCAACATTACTTTTGTTCCGCACACTAATATAGCACCATATGATTTCTTTATGTGGGTTTGTCATGGAATTTTAGAGCAAGCTATTAATCAAAAAGTTATATCAGAATCCGACTTAAATCAATGGGTAAATCAATTAAAAAAAATGCACGAGTCAGGGCATTTTTTAGCAGGTTTTCCAGGTTTTATTGTGACTGGGCAAAAAAAATAATCTCAAGGCATCTGCAAAGAATAAATCATTTTCATCCAAGGGTCGGAGGCGTTGGACTTGAGAGGATATTTGAAAAGTCGGAAAAAGTGTAAAATTCATGTCTTTTGACAATCTCTGCAAACTCCTGTCCGAAAAACATCCTTCAATGTGGAAACTACTCGTCACGAATATCGCGTGATTTGTATGTGGGAAGAAAATCCCGAATTATTCCTCAATAACCAGGCTTTGTTACCATTAGCACCACTAACTGCAACCACCCAACCCCAAAACTTGTTGCAACAAGTGGTGGAACGAGTGAATCAACTTGAGCTAAGAGAACGACTAGAAATTTCCGCCTACACTCAAATTTTAGCGGGGTTAAAATACGAAAAAGACTTGATTAGAAACTTGTTTCGGGAGGGTATGATGCGCGAATCGGTGATTTATCAAGAGATTCTCGCTGAAGGCGAACAACGAGGAGAACAACGCGAACGATCGCTGATTCTCCGTCAACTAACTCGCCGTGTGGGAGAATTACCCCAAGAGGTGCGCGAGCGAATTGAAACTCTCTCAATAGAAGAATTAGAAAATCTCGGTGAAGCTTTGTTAGATTTTCACGCAATCGCAGATTTAGAAACTTGGTTCAATAGATTAGAGTAACATACAGCACATTCCAAAGTCTTTGTAGGGGCACAGCCATGTTCCCTACCCGTGTATTGGGAAGCATTTTGATGGTCAGTGACATAAGACATCACTCGCTTGTGGGGCGATCGCTTTTTATAATAGGCGATTTTTGAGTAGACTACATAATAATATGTGTGTGAGTCTATATAGTGGTTTTAGAAATTATAGGAGATAACAAATGAATATATTTGGTATCGGTCTGCCGGAAATGGCTGTAATTATGGTAGTGGCGCTGTTAATCTTTGGGCCAAAGAAGCTACCAGAGATTGGGCGGAGTGTGGGCAAAACAATTCGCAGCTTTCAAGAAGCTTCTAAGGAGTTTCAAACCGAGTTTCAAAAAGAAGCTGAACAGTTAGAAGAAGCTGTGAAAACTACCGCTGAATTGGAACCCAAGCAAATCGAGCCTGCTAAATCACAGCAAGATACTGCTAGTTCTTCCCAAGTTGGCTAGGAAAACATCCCAATTTTGGATTTTAGGTCGCACCTTTGGTGTGCTAACACTACAACTCGGATTTTAGATTATTTGGCGCTTGAGAGCAAAGTTTCTGGTCAGCAGAACAATCCAAAGCGCTATCGTCAATCTAAAATCACTCAACTATCTACCCTTATGGTCTTTGTCAATCCAAAATCTAAAATCTAAAATCTAAAATTGATTGACTGTAGCAAAATGACAGAAGCTGTTACGCAACCAGCTTTGGTGATTCCCCAGCTAATTGTCGGGTTGGGGAATCCAGAAAGCAAATATGACCAAACGCGCCATAATATTGGCTTTGCTGCTGTGGAAACTCTCTCTAGTTCTTGGCGCATTAACCTAGCGGAAAATCGCAAGTTTCAAGGAGAGTATGGCGAGGGCATGGCACCAGGTGGAGGTAAAATTCGCTTGCTTAAGCCCTTGACTTATATGAATCGTTCCGGACAAGCCATACAAGCAGTGACGAGTTGGTATAAATTGCCGCCTGAGTCAGTGTTAATAATTTATGACGATATGGATTTGCCTTTGGGAAAAACTCGTCTGCGCTTGTCTGGTTCGGCTGGGGGACATAATGGCATGAAAAGTGCGATCGCACATCTCAACACTCAAAACTTTCCCCGTTTGCGAATCGGTATTGGTAAACCCAAAGATGCACCTAATAATGACGATTCCGATGCTATCTCCCATGTGCTGGGGCGATTTTCTGCTAGCGAAAATCAGCTGATGTCTCTTGTACTTCAGTTCGTGGTTGACTGTGTAGAACTCAGCCTAAAGCAGGGAGTAGAAAAGGCAATGAATATTTGTAATAGCCGCACTATTAATAATTCTGAGTCTTAAGATGAGTGCTGAATGCTGAGTGCTGAGTTAGGAGTTAGGAGTTAGAAGTTAAGAGTTAGGATTTATTCTCCCTCATCTCCCTCATCTCCCTCATCTCCCCCAATCCCCCAATCCCCAATCCCCAGCCCCCAGCCTCTTATCTTGGTTGATGGGCAGCTATTGTAGCTTGCTCCATCCAACCAATATAAAGCTCCTACACACTCTGTGTAAAAGTAAAATCACTCATCGACACCCTAAAAAGGGGTGCCGCACATCTTGCTTAATTTTTGTAAGAATAATGGCGATGTCTACGACAGGCTATGCCTACGCGTCGTTGCCTGTTGTAGGTTATTACCTCAAGCAACATCAGTACCAAAGCAAATAGTTTTATTTAAAACGTCTTTTGCGTCTAGCTGCCACTGCCTTACGTTTGCGTTTTTCCAACGGTGTTTCAAAGTGCCGATGATATTTCACGTCAGCCAATATGCCAGCCTTGGAAACCTGGCGTTTAAACCGACGTAAAGCTGAGTCTATTCCTTCATTTTCTCCTAGAACAACCTGAGTCATTCTCGCCTTGTCCTCATAATCAATAGTTTCCATTGTAATAGTAGCCTCAACCTGAGTAAAACCCCCCTGAACAAAGCCATGATTGAGAGGCTATTGATCTGGTTGAGATTGGTTATGTGTACTTCACGGTTGTTGAAATCGGCACTCAGTTACAATTTTAATGCAAGTGCGCTAATGTACCTCAGCCTGAATCAAAAAGAGGAGAAAATGATCGTGTTAAATTTCTCTGACTCTACTATTTTTAAAAGTTGATTCTGCCCTGATTTAATAATTTATATCCGACTGTTAAAGCAGTAAAAGCAACCAATAAATTCCATAAGCTAGTCGATCTAAAAATTACTCCACCACTCAAGAAAACTAGTACTATACCAACACCTAACAAAATCCATCCCAAATTGCTAGCCTCTCGGTGAAAAAACACCAATGTCAAGGCACCTGCCATAATTGCTAAAACTGAGGCAGTAGCAGGTAAGCTACGGGAAAAAATTGAATAATAACCGCTAACAAATATGATGTTTTGACCAAAAAAGTATAAACCTGTAAAAAGCAAGATTAAACCTATAAGTTTGATTAACAATCTGCCCATAGTATTTCTATATTATTTTTAGTGGCTGAATCTAATTTAAACCGGATTATACTGGAGTTTTTAAATTACTACTAAAAATTACGTAAAATTATTTTTACTTAACTAAAGTAAATATACGGAACAAAAATTTAGGCTGTCTGGAGATGTTGGTGTAAGTAAAGCTGATTACAGAAAGTACTCCTTGCCAGGGTGCGATCGAGGTGCTTTAATAGCGATCGCATTCCGCGAAAGTTTCCTACGTACAAAACACCCAGCGACTCGACATCAGACATCACCGCCGATGTTGAGATATTTATCTATGCTTTTAGAAACTATGACAAGCTAGTAGCATATCCTTGACACTAAATTCTGCCAAACAGCTAAATAGGAGCATATATGGAGCCAATCATTGCTATAGTCTTAGCCCTTATAGGTTATGCCTTAGGTTCTGCAAAACTGATTAATCAAGGAAATGAAGCCCTAGTGGAACGCTTGGGGCGGTATCATCGGAAACTTAAGCCAGGACTGAACTTTATTGTTCCCTTGGTGGATCAAATTGTTATGGAAGATACCACGCGAGAGCAGTTTATTGATATCAAACCCCAGAATGTGATCACCAAAGATAATATTTATGTAGAAGTAGACGCGATTGTATACTGGCGGATTGTAGATATCGAAAAAAGCTTTTACGCGATCGAAGATCTTCAAGGGGCATTGATACAGCTGGCCACAACCACGCTGCGGGAAATCATCGCTCAAAACACCCTTGAGCAGACTAACGTCTCTAGGGCGGAGATGGACAAAGCTATCTTAGACCAGTTGAATGAAATAACGGCAGATTGGGGAGTGCAAATTCTGCGGTTAGATCTTCAAAGAATTACTCTACCTGAGAGTGTACGTAAATCTAGGGAAGATGAGCAAGCTGCTGAAATCAAAAAACGGGCGCTGATTAAGGAAGCAGAAGGACAGAAGGAAGCGGCTATTCGCAAAGCAGAAGGAACTATGACTTCAGTTGAAATCATTGCTAGAGCCTTACGTGAAAATCCAGAAAGTAAGGAAATTCTGCGATACCTCGTGGCTCAAGATTACGTCAAGGCTAGCCAACAACTCAGCGAGAGCAATAATGCCAAAATTGTCTTTGTAGACCCAGCTAATTCAACTGAAATGTTTCAGGAGTTAATTGCTGAGTCAGTGACTCACGAAGATAGCAGCAAAAAGTCCGAAAACGGTACTACCTAAAAGTTACGCTGTGCGGCTTGTCGAAATATTGCATCGGCTACCAGGGAAACATCGCGCATTTCTTGGACATCGTGAACTCTCAGGATATCAGCCCCATTCACGATCGCAGCACAACAAGCTGCTGCGGTTCCCCAAACTCGTGCTTTGGGATCTGGTTGATTGAGAATCCGACCAATGAAACTTTTACGAGATGCTCCTACTAAGATAGGACAGTTGAGTGCCCTCAGCGATCGCAGTTGCTGAAAAATTTCTAAATTTTGCTCATAATTCTTGGCAAAGCCAATACCAGGATCGATAATCACTTTATCCCGATCAATGCCCGCAGCAGTTGCAGCCGCGATTTGCTTTTGCAAAAAACTAAAAATCTCTGCCATCAAATCTTGATAATCGGTCATCTGTTGCATGGTTTGTGGTGTTCCCCGAATGTGCATTAAAATAATCGGCACACCCAAACTGGCGATCGTTGGCAACATTTCCGAGTCAAAGCTACCGCCGGAAATATCATTAATCATATCTGCCCCAGCTTCTACAGATGCCCTTGCTACAGCAGCACGGGTAGTATCTACAGAAATGGGTACTGAAATTTCTGGTCTGAGTACCTGTAACACCGATAGCACCCGGTCTAGTTCCTCTTGGAGAGTTATTTGCTTTGCCCCTGGTCGAGTTGATTGACCACCCACATCAATAATGTCAGCACCAGCAGCTACCAATGCTTGCGCCTGGACTAAAGCCGCAGAGGTCGTATTAAACTCACCTCCATCACTAAAGCTATCAGGCGTTACATTCAAAATGCCCATCAAATAAGTCCGCTGTTCCCACTCGAAACAGCGTCCCCGGATTTTCAAGTTAGTTGGCATAAAAAGAAGTCACAAGTCAGAATTCAGAATTCAGAATTCAGAAGTCAGAATTTTGAATGCTTCACCCATAAAGTCAAAAATCGAAGCTAGGGCTTGCGGTGATATTAGCCATTCCCATGCAGAGCATGGGAACGAGAAAAAGGCACATTAGACTAACTTATAATTCACAATCCGAGCGAAACTCTCAGCTTCGAGACTTGCTCCTCCGACTAAAACGCCATCAATTTCTGGTTGAGCCATGATTTCATCAATATTATTTGGCTTGACTGAGCCACCATATTGAATTGATACATTTGGATTACTCAATTCGCTACGAATTAAGCCAATTATGCGATTAGCTTCCACAGCTTCACAAGTATCACCAGTGCCAATTGCCCAAATCGGTTCATAGGCTATCACCAAATTATTCTGATCGATATCTACCAAACCTTTGTCGAGTTGGAGACTAATCAGTGATTCAGTTTCTCCCTTATCTCGTTGCTCTTTAGTTTCGCCAACACAGAGAATCGGGGTCAAACCAAACCTTTGAGCTGTTCTCAGGCGCAGATTAACCGTGGCGTCTGTTTCACCAAAGTATTGTCGTCGTTCGCTATGACCGACAATCACAAAGCGCACGCCAATTTCTGTCAGCATGGGGGCAGAAATTTCACCCGTGTAGGCTCCATATTCTTCCCAATGGACATTTTGCGCCCCCAGTTGTACACGACTACCATGTAAATTCCTGGACAAACCGCTGAGGTCAGTGAAAGGAGGGCACAATAGTACTTCACGTTCTTCAGGCGTTTCCTGTAAGTAGGGCAGAAATCCTCGTAAAAAGTCTTCGGACTCTGCCTGGGTTTTGTACATTTTCCAGTTACCGGCAATAACTATTTTTCGCACAGGTAATTTAGTCAAGATTCTAACGCTACTAGATGCATTTTTCACTCTACTACTTTTTCGTACACTCCTCGCCGCTTAAGGATTGAAACTGGCTCTTTGCAACGAATGACTGCCTTGAAAATAGGGAGTAGGGAGTGGGGAGTAGGGAAAAAAAATTTTCATTGCTCCAAGTGATTGCAACTCATGGAGTCTGTTGAGGTAATAGCCCAACAACCACAATAAATTAAAAATCCTCAGCAAGAGTTAACTCAAATGGGTAAGCTAGTACTGCCAAATCTTCAGGGTAAGTAGATCAGACAAGTAATAGTTACCCTCACTCTCACAAATCGAATCGATCAAGTTCTGGCTGGGCGAGGCTTCATTTCTTTGGAGGAAGTGCGCTCTTCTACGGTGGATGATGTTTTAGTTGATACAAGTGCAACATTGCTGTGTTTACCTGCTAGCGTTATTAGTCAACTAGGTTTAGTTCAAGGTGGATAAAGCTGAAGAGATGCGATCGCAACTACTTAAAGATTTGCAAGAATTAGCTAGAAAATATCAGATAAAATCTGTGGTTTTGCGATTCCGAATCTAATGGCGATCGCTTGCAGAGGCACTCAGGTATCCGTTAATTTATCTGTGGGGCAATCGCAAAGTAAAGTAGTTTATCTGCTCACTTTGAGGAAGTTGAAAACCTATAAACAGTTACTTGGTGATTCAATGAAAGTTATGAAAAATGGCTGCACAAAATTAATACTAATCAATGAAAAAGCTTTTATTTCTTTGTAGCCAGAATAGATTGCGAAGTCCTACCGCCGAAGCTGTGTTTTCTGAGTATGAAGGATTGGAAACAGACTCAGCAGGTTTAGATCGGTATGCCGAAGTACCAGTTTCAACAGAAGCTCTTGCCTGGGCTGATATTATCTTTGTCATGGAGAAATCGCATAAAAACAAGCTATCAAAAAATTTTCAGCCGTTCCTTAAAGATAAAAAAATTATATGTTTAGATATACCAGATGAATATGAGTATATGGAATCAGCCTTAATTGAGTTGTTAAAACAGAAGGTGCTACCTTTATTAAAGATAAAACAATGAATTTTTTGAAAGCGTTTAATTTTTAGGTTTATTTTCCCATACTAAAATTAAAAATTACCAGCTATCAGTTACCAATGTTTACTGATAACTGTTGACTGTTTACGGCTTTGCTCTGGTAATCTCTAATTTTTATGTAAGTAAAGATATAGCATTGCTATGTCTCTACTTCATATCAGGAGTTTGTTGCAGGATTAATAAGGTATTGTAAACCTCCCGTTTTAAATTAGTGTTATTTTGTAGTTCTATAGTAATTTTGTTGAAGCGATCGATACTCAGACCATTATCTTCGACAATTTTTTGAGAGCGAGTACAGTAATTCACTGCGATATCTTGAGCTTTCCGGGGAAGACCATTGATGCTGTTAGAATCATTACAAACAATCTTCGGAATTTCTCCACTGCCAATAAGTTTTTTAATTTCTTCAAAGGCGTTTTGACGCGCTGGTTCCATTGCTAGCACGGCTTGAGCATAGCTTTTGATTTCAGTATTGTTAACTGTTGGAGTTTGACCATAAGCTTTTGAACTTGATGAAAAGCCGTTGGAAATCAAACCTACAGTGGCTATAACACCGAAAAAGAATGATTGGGAAAGGATTCGCTTTCGGTTCGATTGAGAAAAGAAATAAGAAATTTTCTTCATATGTCGTGTCATACAGAACTACATCAGGGATTTTATAAGGACTTTGAATTATTTTCGGAGGAGGAAGTTCCAGTAACTGCCCAATATATAGTAATCGGTTTTGATTTTTGAATTTATTTGTGTAGATAGGGAGTAGGGAGTAGGGAGTAGGGAGTAGGGAATCAGCTGTTTCAAATTGAGGGCGAGTTTTTTTAGGCGATCAAATAGGGTCGTCTATCAAGCTTTTATATTTATTGTGAACTTCCTCGACATATTTGACAAAGCTCGATTACTTTAGTTTGGAGTGTTGACATTTCTGATGCTCCTTGTTTAAGGCTCACTTCTAACTCTAGTAGTAGGGGTAAGCAAGAAATTAACTGCTGTACAGAAAGGAGCCTAATTTCTTGCTGCAAGAAGTAGATGCGTTTGGGGTTACCGATATCAGCAGCAATAGCGATCGCTTGTTGATTTCGCTCACCACTTTCCATCATAATCTTTACCCATAGCCAGGTGCGAAATTGTCCAATTAATGTAGCCACTATCCGTAATCCCGGCTCAGAAGCATTGATGAGATCGGCTAAAGTAATCAAAGCTTTTGCGGTGTCTCCTGTTCTAATTGCTGCTGCTAATTGTAAACTATTTTGGGTAGTATTTCTTACTAACTTACTAATGATATCTACGTCTAAAGGTTTATTGCTATTTTGGGCATACAGACGCAATTTTTCCATCTCATTGTAGAGAAGACGTGTATCATTTCCTACAGATTCAGCCAGCAACTCGGAAGTTTTCGCAGTCAGTTTCACGCCAAGAGTTTGAGCTGCCTGGTTAACAGATTGCACCAGCAATTCTGTTTTCCAAGGGGGAATCAGTGGAAATTCTCGGAACTCGGTAGCAAATTGTTTTAATAGTTTCGTAGACTTGAGGCGTTCATCCGGTTTGTTGCGGCTGGTGAGCAATAAAAAAGAGTTTTCGGGAATCACTGGTAGCGATCGCCCTAATTCTGCCAACACATTCTCTGGACAGTGCTGGCAAACAGTAGTATTAATCAGCCATACCAAACGGCCACCAGCGCCAAAAGTTGGCGTCATCACCTGATTTAACGCCTCAATTGCAGCATCAGCTTGATCTGGTGGGAATGAAGTGTAGTTAAAACTAATCCATTGGGGATCGAGGACGCGATCGCGCAGCATAGCGATCGCTTTTTCCATAGCAAAATCATCCTCACCCCAGTAAACGTAGATTGGCATAGACTAACCTCTGAAGAAACACGGGGAGTGGGGAGTAGGGAATGGGGCATTGGGAGTGTGGGGGGTGTAGGAAGCTTTTTTATATTCTCCCAACTCTCCCCCCACTCCCTCATCCCTCGATCATCACACCAAAAAACTAAATACTTTTGAAATCATTCTCTTAATCTGGAGAATTTTCCCTAAAATCTATCAAGTGAGAGCGTGAGGCAATGAAGATTGGACGACAACTATCAAACTTACTTAAATCGGTTAGCACGGCTGACGTTGCCAGAAGCCTACAAATCCCAAGCCCAGCATATCCAGGAATCTTCTAAATTCCAGGCAAATTCTGGGGTGAGACAAGCAGCGTCCTTTCCTGGCTATACGTTAATTACGCCGCCTGCTGAAGAAGAATCGAAAAACTCTGCTTTCTATGAACAATTACAGACTTACCAACAGGGACTTTTGGAGTTACCTGTAAACCGTGATTTGATTGTGCCCGTACCTCCTGCTAGCTTCCATCTGACTTTGGCTGATTTAATTTGGGACAGTGCTTTCCTTGACGCCTGCCAAAAAAATCCCAAATTCGATCAAGAGTTACACTCTTGTTTAGGCGCAATATTCCAGCAATATCAACAATTGATGACAAACAGGAATCATCCTATTCAATGGCAAATGCTGGGATTAATACTGATGCCAAGAGCTATAGCAGTTTGTTTAGTACCTCAGGATGAACGCTGCTACGACGAAATTATTCAATTTCGCCGAACAATTTATCAAAACCCGAAGTTAATGGCTTTGGGTATTGAGCAGCATTATCACTTTACAGCGCATATTACATTAGCCTATTTTGGGGAAATTCCATCTGACCTAGACCGCACAAACTTCAGCACGATGCTTTCTGAATTGAATCAACAATTGTTGCTGAATTTGCCAGAATTTTTGGTCGATCGCGTTGAATTGCGGAAGTTTGACGACATGACGCGCTACTATCGTGAACCAGACTGGCCGGTTTTAGAATTTTGACCCCAGACAAGTATTTTCCAACAAATAAACTTGTCTTGAAAATAGGGCATTGGGCATTGGGCACTTGTACTGAGCGTACCCCTACGGGGAAGCAAGCTACGCGTAGCGTCTCCAAGAGTTGCCGTTGGCGCAGCCTCTCGTAGAGAAGTATTGAGCATTAGAGAGACATTGTGAGTTTTTTAGTAGTAGCGTGTCAAGCCTAAAATGTTGTAATAAATTTTCTTGTAGTGTGGGCTTCTAGCCCGCACCGGACGGGCGAGACGCCCATCCCACAAGAGTCAAGCTAATGCACTACTTTAGTCTTGCCACGCTAGTAGGGTGCGTTATCCCAAAGGCTAACGCACCGTTTTATTTAATTTCTAGTATTCAATGGTGGTAAGTGGAGGCTAGCACAAAATAATATTTATTTATTGAAAATTGATAATGCTATAAGCTTAGGTTTTATTTTTTCCAATCTCTCTTTGAGCTTCGTGAATGAACCTTTGAGCTTTATGAACGCCCATCGTGAGCGATCGCTAAATCAGCTGCGGCGATCGCACTCAGGAATGCGATACTGTATTATTACTTTGTGAAAAATCCAGGCTAAACATTGCACTTTTGAAAGAAATACTTTAGCAATCAAATAGAAGGCTGGGATGATACAACCCGAAAGTCAAAAGAGTATCACCTATACACGTGTTATTCACTTAAGCCATGTCATTGACTTGGACATTCCCCAATGGCCTGGCGACCCCCCAGTAGAATTTGAAACTGTGGCTGAATTGAATAACGATGGCTATTACCTGCGGCGTTTTTCCTTGGGAGAACATAGTGCCACCCATATCAACACCCCTAATAGTTTTTATAGTCATAGTATCGGAATTGACCAATACCCAGCCCAGTCTTTAGTTGTACCTGCGGTAGTTATAGATATCCGTGAAGCCGTGAAAGAGAATTTTGATTATGCCCTGGCGATCGCTGATATTCTGGCTTGGGAAAAACAATACGGTGAAATTTCTCCTGGCTGCGTAGTTATACTGAATACTGGTTGGCAAAAGAAGTGGTTTGATAAAAATGCATTCTTCAATCAGGATGCCGAAGGAATTAGCCACTTTCCAGGGTTTGGCAGTGATGCCACCCAATTTTTACTTGAGCAACGGCAAATAGCTGGGGTAGGAATTGATACTCATGGTGTAGACCCAGGACAAGATAACAGCTTTGCTACTAACCACCTGGTATTAGAACAACCGCGCATTGTGCTAGAGAATCTCACCAATTTGGATCAACTGCCACCTAAAGGTAGTACTCTAGCGATCGGAATTCTCAGATTGCGTGGTGGTTCTGGTTCTCCTGTGGGGGTTTTGGCGTTCGTGCCTTAAGGGAAAGAATTCAGAATTCAGGAGTCAGAATTCAGAATTGAAGTAATGAATATTGGTTTACAGCAGTTTTCATGTGTTGCGATCGCAATCTTATTTCTTCCTTTGCGCCTTTGCGCCTTTGCGTGAGATAAAAACCTGACTCCTGAATTCTGAATTCTGACTCCTGACTTGACGATAAGGTAGAAAGCAAGCAAACTTAGTACACAAATTCCACTAGATTATCAGTCGGAGGTGTTTGTGATGATAACTCCGCTATCTTGCCGCAATTACATAAACGGTCAATGGTTGACTGCTGTAGAAGAAGGAATTCTCGAAAGCCGCAACCCTGCTGACAGAACCGAACTTGTTGCGACATTTCCCCGTTCCCAAGCTAAGGATGTAGATACAGCGGTAGCCGCCGCCCGCAAAGCGTACCACAGTTGGCGCAAAATCCCAGCCCCAGCTAGGGCAGAATACATTTTTCGCGTCGGGGAAATATTACTCCAACACAAAGAAGAACTTGCCCAGTTAATCAGTCGAGAAATGGGTAAACCCCTGACAGAAGCCAGGGGAGATGTGCAAGAAGGTATTGATTGCGCCTTTTACACTGCTGGTGAAGGACGGCGACTTTTTGGGCAAACCACACCCTCGGAAATGCCGAATAAATTCGCCATGACTGTGCGAATGCCCATAGGTGTCTGCGCTTTGATTACCCCGTGGAATTTTCCAGTGGCAATTCCTTGCTGGAAAGCTATGCCAGCACTGGTGTGCGGTAATACAGTCATCCTCAAACCTGCCGAAGATACATCTGCGTGTGCAACTAAATTGATTGAAATTTTCCAACAAGCAGGTTTACCGCCAGGAGTAATTAACCTGGTGCATGGTGTGGGAGAAGAGGCGGGGAAAGCTTTAGTTGAACATCCCGATGTTGATTTGGTGTCCTTTACTGGTTCTTCCCAAACTGGTGCTTTTGTTGGCGCGACTTGCGGACGCACTCACAAGCGCGTCTGTCTGGAAATGGGCGGCAAAAATGCCCAAGTGGTAATGGAAGATGCTGATTTGGAACTAGCTTTGGATGGTGCAGTGTGGGGTGCTTTTGGCACAACCGGTCAACGGTGTACCGCTACAAGTCGCCTGATTTTACATCGTGACATCAAAGAAAAATTTACTGCTATGCTTTATGAGCGTGCCAGTAAGTTACGCTTGGGTGCTGGCTATGACCCCGATACAGATATCGGGCCGATAATCAATGAAAAGCAACTCCAACAGGTAAGCAAGTATTTAGATATTGCCCGTGAGGAAGGAGCAAAAGTTTTAATTGGTGGGGAAATCGCATCTGTTGGCGAATTAAAAAATGGTTACTTCTTTCAACCGACTATTTTGGATGATGTAACTCCCAATATGCGCGTTGCCCGTGAAGAGATATTTGGGCCAGTGGTGGCATTAATTGAGGTTAGTTCTTTTGAAGAAGCGATCGCCATTCTCAATGATACCAATTACGGTCTTTCTTCTTCAGTTTATACCCGCGATATCAACCGCGCTTTTACTGCCATGCGCGACATCGAAGCAGGTATCACTTATATTAATGGCCCCACAATTGGTGCAGAAGTACACTTACCATTTGGTGGTGTCAAACAAACCGGTAACGGACACCGCGAAGCTGGCACCACTGCTTTAGATGTGTTCACAGAATGGAAAAGCGTTTATGTTGACTTTTCTGGAAGTTTACAACGCGCTCAAATAGACAACAGAAATAATTCGTAATTCGTAATTCGTAATTCGTAATTAAGGGACAGAGCAATTTAATTGGTTTGTTGTTTTATAGCAGTTCCCATTCAGCATTCAAATGCGGTACAACATTATACTGCCAGGTGTAGGGGCACGGCAGTGCTGTGCCCCTACAGGTGTACATCACGCTTGTCGGGAAACGCTATAAGCTTCCCTGTTAATTGGTGGAGTAACGATTACGAATTACAAATTACGTAAATAATTGGATTTCGCAGTTGAATCAGCAGTAATTCTAAAAAACTATGTTAAGTATTCCTGTTAACTTAAATTTACCTCGTACACCGCGCCTCATAACTTCTTTGCCTGGAACTCGCGCTCAAGCAATTATACAACGCGATCGCGCTGTAACTTCTCCTTCTTACACCCGCGATTATCCCTTGGTTATATCTCGCGGCGAGGGTTGTATGGTGGAAGATGTAGACGGCAATGTGTTTCTAGATATGACCGGAGGTATCGCCGTTACCGCCACCGGACACGCCCACCCGGAAGTCGTCAAGGCAATTCAAGAACAGTCGGCGCGTTTGCTGCACATGTCGGGGACAGATTTTTATTATGAACCGATGGTGGAATTAGCAGAAAAATTGGCTGTTCGCGCCCCGTTTCCCCAGCCACAAAATAACGCTGCATTTCCCGCCAAGGTCTTTTTCACTAATTCCGGGGCAGAATCCAACGAAGGAGCGATTAAACTAGCTCGATATTATACCAAGCGATCGCTAATCATCGCATTCTTAGGCGCATTCCACGGACGCACCTATGGCGCAATGTCCCTCACTGGTTCCAAAGCAGTGCAGCGAGCCAATTTTGGGCCTTTAGTTCCTGGGGTAACTCATATCCCCTACGGCACTCACGCAAGCTTAGATTACTTAGAAAAACAGCTATTTACAACAGTTTTACCACCGCAAGAAGTAGCGGCAATTGTAGTCGAAGCGATTCAAGGAGAAGGTGGATATATCGTACCAGAGGATGGTTTTTTAAAACGGATTCGGGAAATTTGCGATCGCCACGGTATCTTGATGGTAGTGGATGAAGTGCAAGCCGGGATGGGGCGGACTGGTCGTTTATTTGCCATCGAGCATTGGGGAGTAATGCCTGATATTATTACTACCGCCAAAGGTATCGCCAGCGGTCTGCCTTTGGGAGCGATACTTGCTAGACCAGAGTTAATGACTTGGCCTCCTGGTTCTCACGCTACCACATTCGGCGGTAATCCCGTAGCTTGTGCAGCTGGTATTGCCACCCTGAAACTGCTAGAAAGTGGTTTAATGACCAACGCTACCGAGATGGGAGAATTATTACAAACTGGACTTACCGAATTACATCATAAATTTCCCAGAGTATCGCCGCCACGAGGTAAAGGTTTAATGGTTGCGGTGGACTTATTAGATGAAGCAGGTAATCTCGATAATAAACTGCGCGATCGCATTATCCAAGAATCTTTTTTGCGAGGTTTATTATTGCTAGGTTGTGGTAAAGCCGCAATTCGTTTTTGTCCACCTCTAGTTATCGACAGCGACCAAATTCAAACCGCCCTCCAAATTCTCTCAGACATCTTGTAATCCCACGCAAAAACTCTCCGCGCCTTTGCGCCTCTGCGTGATAAAAATCATCCCATCAACTTATGAAACCCGAAATAACCCTGCATCTATGGAAATTACTCTGGCAAGCATACAGCACCAGAGTAAATCATGCCCGTACCTACCAGCAAATGATTACTGCTGCGGGTGGGAATGTCGCCAACGACCACATCGCCTTTCGGTCATTGCGTCTATTTGTAGATAGCCCACAGGGTAGGCTTAACCTGGGCATTGACTACCTTGGACAAATTGCAGAAGCTTTAGGTTACTTAGCGGCTGGAGAGTATACTTTTGCTCAAACTCATCTGTATGCCCGTCATTATCATCATCCTCAGGAAGAAGAATTGAACTTACCCAAACTCTTTATCAGCGAGTTGATTGTTGATGAATTACCTAGCAATATTGCTCAAATAATCTCTCAAACAGTATCTTCAATTCAATATAAACTCACCTCACCTGTTAATTCTCTTCTCGAAAAAGAAGAAAACATTGAAACCATTGCCAAACAACTCCAAAAAATATTTACCCGCCCTTGGCTACCTCCCCGGCGTTCTATTGTCGAAGAGGTGAATCAGGTTACTCAGTATGGGGCTTGGGTATTGCTGCACGGTTATGCTGTCAACCATTTCACAGGCTATGTTAACGGCCAGAACACCCCAGAATATCCAGATATAGACACTACTGCCAGTAGTTTGGCTAAGTTGGGTGTACCAATGAAAGCAGAGATAGAGGGAAATGTTGCCAGTGGTTTGCGGCAAACGGCAACTCAAGCAATAACGGAAATGGTAACGGTGTTAGATGATAACAGTGGTGCAGAAATTCAGATTCCTTGGACTTACGCCTACTATGAAATTGCCCAGCGCTATCCAGTAGAAGTGGAACCTGGAAAGCAGGTACTTTTTGATGCTTTTTTAGGAAGTAATGCTCAGCAATTGTTTGAAATGACGCGTTTATCTAAGTAGGAGTGGGGCATGGGGGGATGAGGGGCAGAGGAGAATAATTAATAACCAACGCCCAATCACAAATGACAAAGGTTTTTAAGAATCTTTGTCATTTAGCTGTATTCTCATAAAAGGAAGCAAATTAAAACATAAGTGTAGTGCTTCAGAATAAGTCAATCAGATGATCGCACAATGGCTCTCAAAAGCTTTTGCACAAAGCTTCAAGATTTTCCTTGCCGTTACATTTGTCAGTACTGCATTTCCTGTAATTGCATCCGAAGATAAATCCATTTCCAGTAATCAACCTGATGTCCTTCAGACTGAGATTACACAGCAGGATCTCAAAATCATTGAGCAATTAGTAGGTATTGCTGAGCGCAACTCAGCCCAAGTGCTGGAAACAAAAGCTGCAATGGGATTGAATGCTTTTAGAGATATTGTAACTATTGAATTATCTCCAGCTCTAACTACGATTTCAACATTACCGGATTCTTCTTCTGAGTACTCAAACAGCTTTTCCTTGACTGTCACAGTTGACCCGATTAAATTTATCAGTACTTTTGGGCAACTTCCTGTTTTGCGAGCTCGTTGGCAGGAAGCTAGACAGCAAAAAAGATTAGCTATTGTGCAATACTATGTTGCCTATGTCCAAGCCCGTCATAATGCCATAATTGCTACTTATAAAATAAAAAAATTTACTGAATATTCCCGAATTGTCAGCCTTGATTCTCAAGCCACTTCTCCTGAAAATATTAATCATCTTGCTAATCCTGATTATGTTGCAGCTGCAACGTCTATGTTAGATACGAACACACGTCAACAATTGGCATTGGAAGAATTGGCAGCTTGTGTCGGCTTATCTCCAAAAGAAACGATCGCCATCATCAGCAAACGATAGATAAGTAAGTCAACCTAATTAAACATAAAACGCTCAACTTGATACTGACCTTGCTTGGCTCTATGATTTATATCCTCAATAAGAGCGATCGCTAATTCATATTCATCTTCAAAAACTCGGCCGTCTTGCTGATCGCGCTTGAGATGCAACCATTCGTCTTCAATGCGATTCATTTGGGGACTATAGGGAGGTAAAAAAAGATGTACAAACCCAAGCAGAGTACCAACGTTGATGCTGCTGGCGAACTAAATGACTTTTGTGAACATACTAACAATTAAAAAGTAAATTTAATTTTCATCACGGAAATAATCCAAATATTTGGTCGAATTTGTGATGCGGATGCGTGCTATGGTGCTGAGTTTTTTACCACCTCGTCAAACTTCTGGTTTATTTGTCGATCGCCCCTCTCGCATCTATCCATTAAATAACTATGATATGACAAAGCTTGGCCCTCCAGAAGATAGCCTCAAGCAAAAACTTGTTTCTTAAATCAGCATCTCCAAAAGGGCAATACCTAGCAGCTAACTAGCTGTTTCTCCCCTTTGCCAAAACTGGTTTAAAATCTCTGTTGGCTTTCTGTCCCAAGTGTCAATATGTTCGTATATCAAATTATCTTTGTTGAGTTTATAAGTTGAATAGCCATTAAAAAGCAAAGGTGCCCTCCAGGGAACACGCAACACTCCCCGCACTGTCCAATTTACTAAAATTGTATCTTCAGCAGACTGTTTTACATCATGTACATCAAAGTAAATTTGGCTAAAAAATAGTCGGGCGTGAAATCGCAAAGTCCAAAATATAATGCGATAATTAAATTTGTATTTAAATGTATTCACGGGGTCTTTAAAATAGATATCCTGTGTATAAATATCATAGGAAATATCTTTTTCAAAAAGCGTCGGTAAATCTTGTTTGAGAGTTTCAATTACTTGTTCCATCTGCAAATAACTGTGTAGTTTTAATTTTGGCCATCGCCTCTAACTATTTTCAGCTAGAGGCGATGTCTAGAACGGACTAGACTTACACACTTACATACATCTGTTGTCAGGGCACAGCAATGGTGTGCCCCTACAGCTTGGTCAATAACTGTAAGTCTTAAGATAATTTAATATAACTGTTAACCCCTAACATTAATGTAACGAATCAAGATTCACCAGAAAGCGGTTTTGAATTGAATAAAATACACATACTTGAAAATTAATTGTTGCAGGGTAGCACAGCTGTGCTACCCTCTTTATTGGTGCGCTTGTACTAAAAAAGCTCGTAAGCCTTGTTAGGCAATGATTTTACTGACATCAAGAGCAATATCCTCAACAGCCCTTGGCACAGTATCAACGACAATTGAGTCATGTAGTAGCGATCGCTAATACAGCAGATTTCAAGAAGCGTGAAGTAAACTATCTAAATCTGGTAGCTACGCACAGAGCCTATTGTAATTCTGAATTCTGAATTCTGACTCCTGAATTCTCCTGTATTAACCTCTATGACCTCTTCCAAGGACCCCAGATTGCAAAAGTAATACCGGGAGTTTGGATGTTGACGAACAAAGTTTTACCATCAGGTGAGAAGCAAGCACCGGCGAACTCGTTTGTATTTAAAGCATTACGGGCGAATTGATAGAGTTCACCTTTGGGAGTAACACCTACTAAGAACTGCTCATCATCTCCATCTTCACAAAGGATGAGATCGCCATAGGGTGAGATAACTATGTTATCTGGATTTTCTAGTTCGGCAGCAGATGTAGACTCAACAAACAATTCAATTGTTTCTTTCTCTGGAATGTAGCGCCAGACTTGACCAAGCCCTAAAGCACCACCACTCGTGCAGCAAAAGTAAAATTCACCGTTACCGTACCAGATACCTTCCCCACGGGCAAACTGGGCTGCTCCTTTTGCAAAACCTTCTTGTCTTACAGTATCTTGAGGCGGATTTGGCTCTGTAATAGTCACCCACTCTACTTTAAACGGCTTGCGTTTGGGGAAATCTGCAAATGTTTGTGCTTGATAGATGTCTTTGAATTTTAAAGCCTGAAGAGTACCTCCTTCTTTTAACTTGCCCCGTACTTTCGGGATAAAACGGTAGAAAAGACTATTTCCCGAATCTTCAGTTTCATAGACAATTCCTGTCTTGGGGTCTACCGCAACAGCTTCATGGTTAAATCGTCCCATAGCTATGAGAGGTTCCGGCTTCACAGGAGTAGTGGTGCTAGCTGGAACTTCAAAGTTATAGCCGTGGAATTTCGAGACATAGTTTCTATTACCTACCGGGAAGGAAGTTGGAGTAGAGGTGTTCTCTTCACAACTAATCCATGAACCCCAAGGAGTTATTCCACCTGCACAGTTACGATAGGTTCCACTTAAAGAAGCAAAGTGTTTGATTAGCTGGCGATTAGCTCCAACAACTAAGTTCGTCGTACCACCTTTGCAAAATGGGTCGTAAGGATGTGGCCCTTCGACTTTTGTCCCAGAAGTAGGACTAAGTTCGTGATTACGAACCAAAATAACTGTGCCTTTCGGACCAGGGAAAGCCGCCATACCATCATGACCACCAGGCACTTTAGTACCATCGTTCATCAGCTCGTCTGTGAGAGAAAAAGTTCGATACTGAAATCCCGCTGGTAAATCTAACAAACCATTGGGATCTGGTACAAGTGGCCCGTAACCTTTACCAAATACAGGGTGACCATTGGCTTGTCTAGCAAGAAGACCTTCTAAAGGAGAGGCTAGCAAAGTACCAGCAGCACTCGTGCCCGCTAATGTAAAGAATCTACGTCGAGATAACTTCATGAGGATTTTTTGGTTACTTAAAATGCTGACAAGAAATTATTCGATTTGGATTAAGTTTAGGTAATGCTTAATTTAATTTGGGATTATTGCTTGTACTACTCCCATTATTAATTTATAAAAATGATGATTTTGCAGAAAAAACAGTATTTAGTTAAGAGAAGTTAAAGATTAATTTAAATTAAACACTATAATCTTTTTCAGAAAAACTATCATATTTTTGGTTTTTTTGCTAAAGAAAAAACTATAAACTATATGGATTAGATTTCATCTAATAATACAATCTGCCCAAAAGTGTTTTAGACCTTATTCAGGTCGAACAAGAGCTACAACAACATCAAAATCTATTGTTGTTATCAAGAAAATGAAAAGCATTCGTAACCAAATCAAAGCTACAGTAGCTGTTGCCGCTTTCAGTTCTATGGCTACTTTCATAAATGTCAATAGTGCTGATGCTGCTTCTTTTGAGCTTAATTGGCTCGGAGATAAAGGTTATTCAGCCAAGGGACAATTCAGCTATGACGATAGTTTTCCGGGAAGCATCGTCACCAAAGAACAACTGACTGATTTTGCCATTTCTTTCTTTGACCCACAAGGAACTTTATTGCAAAATTTCCAATACGATTTTCCCCAGGCGGATAATAGTTTCAATTTCAATTTTGATACAGTTACAAAGACTGTTCTACAAACAGGCAACTTTGACACGCCGAATGGTTTTGATTTGGGAATTGACTTTGCAACAGATGTGACAGGGTTAGATTTCTATACCTACCTAAATGCCGAACAAGGATTGCCGACGGCTAAGATTTTCTTAAAAGATGATCTTTCACCGGAAGTATGCGACACATACCCAGACTGTAGGTTGGATTTTGGGGGTAAGTTGACAGCAACTGCGATTCCTGAACCTGGTGTAATTTCTGGACTTTTGGTAGTTGGTTTTCTGAGTAGAGTTCTCAAGAAAAAGCCAGCATCTACATAAACAGTAAATCTGAATAGTCGAAGCTAGCTTGATTAGAACTGTAATTGACAATTATTTTAGCTCTAACAACCGGGGATCTGAAAGATGGGCTAGAACTGTATAAATTTTTAGAGAGTAACTACTCACTCAGATCGCAAACTTTAGACCCCCGACTTCTTTAAGAAGTCGGGGATCTGATTTTCAGTTTTTATTTTTTATTCATTTTTGTACCTGCACTGTCAAATTTGGCTGTGAACAATGAAGCTGATTATCTTGTTCAAAAAAACAACTTGAATCGTGCTAGTTGATTTTCAATTGTTCGTGTCAGAATTTTATTCAGTTCTTTGATGTCTTGAAATTGTAAAATTTGCTGTGTGGGCAAATCGAAGGGAAATTGCCCTTCAAAATCTGGGCGTTGCATTTGCGCTAGTAGAATCTGTTCAGACCGTTTACTTTGGATGGCATAGCCAATTTCAATACAGACATTCGGACTGGGAATTAGTTGGGGAGTTTCTTTAACATCAATACTAGCAATGGGCGTAGTATCAGCGATAAATAACAAACTCTTACGGATTTTTCGCATCATAGTGCGATTAATTCGGAAAGTAGCACCGCTGGGGCGCGAGGATTCTACTAATGTTAAAGGAAGGCGCGATCGCAAGTTTAAAGTATCCAAAGTTTTTCGCAGTTCTTCTCTGAGAACATCACTCGCTGGGGCATACTCACTTTGGTAGGAAAAAAAAATAGTTGGTTCTAACTGAGCTAACAGCGCCTTTTTAGTAAAATAAATTTCGTGACTAATCAAGTCAATGTTAGCTACGCAATAGCCACCACTACCCTCAACATAAAATTCAATATCTTCCCCTTCCAGATAGCGCCCAAACCAAGTTGATTTCTTAATTTCGTCACTTTCTTCTAAAAAGTCCGCTCGCAATGCCGATCTCAGCAGACTTTTTTTACTTAGGCGAATATCTGGTGGGCGTTTTTCCAATTCTGGAATCGGCTCATAATCCTGTATATACCATGCTCTGAGCGCAATAATTGACATAAGGCGCTATTTCAACTGTTTCTTGCTATTTAACTTCGTATCAAGCTTACACCCAGAGGAGTCCTCATTCTAATTTCTTTTTAAACACAACAACACCCAACCATCTACTGACTTTAACATTCCCTCTCCTTGTTTATTCTAGCCAGGGATGTACTAACTTTCATCGCTTCTGTAAACAAGTAATGAAAATCAGTGACAGCGCCCCCTAATTTTCCACATTTGAGGAAATATAAGTTTTCGCGTTGGGTGTTGCCGTGTTTTGACGAGACAGACTTAAATTAAACAGCGTTTTTTACCTCTTACTACATTCCATCATGCAGCTGTTGTATCTGCCAGGGAAGCTTTTTTAGTAGCTTCAATTACTAAATTAGCACTACTGGATAAAAGTAAACTTTTTTGCAACTAAACTTTACTTTTGAAGTATTTTTTACCCAAATCAATATAGCACAGGCTTTAAATAGCTTTGAATTTTTTGTTTAGCCTATTGTTAAAAATTTTATCATCAAGATTTTGGAAGAATTGAGTAATTGCTAAGCCAATTTTTAAGTTTTGAAACTAACATTTTGTAATAATGTGAAAAATTGTGTACTGGGTATTGGCAGTTAGGAATTAGGAGTTAGGAATTCTCCCCTCTGCTTCCCTAGTTACGGTTGACTATTAATCGTCGTTGGAGACTTGACGGGAATTTCAATCCAGAACTCTGTACCTTGGCCTGGTTCTGAAATGCACTCCATGATTCCAGCATGTTTTTCTACAATAATTTGATAGCTGATTGCCAATCCTAGTCCTGTGCCTTTACCCACAGGCTTGGTAGTATAAAACGGGTCAAAAATTCGCTTTTTCACCTCTTGAGTCATTCCAGGTCCATTGTCACTAATACGAATCAACACACGAGAGTTGTCTGCTGAAACTTTAGTGGAAATGTGGATAGTGGGTGTTGGGCATTGCTTATTCTCCTCATTTCCCCATCTTCCTACTCCCCACTCCCCATTGCTCATTACCAAAGCATCTATAGCATTGCTGATAATATTCATGAATACTTGATTCATTTGGCCGGCATAGCATTCCACTCCTGGTATGTTGCCATAATCTTTGATGACTTCAATGCCTCGAAATTCAGGATTTGCTTTCAGGCGGTGTTGCAAAATTAATAAAGTGTTGTCAATGCCTTCATGGAGGTCAACGCGCTTGTTTTCAGACTCATCTAAGCGAGAAAAATTGCGTAACGACAGCACTATTGAACGGATGCGATCGCTTCCTACTTGCATTGAGTCCATGATTTTCGGGAGGTCTTCTACCAAAAAATCAAAATCGATCGCTTCGATGGCAGCGCGAATTTCACTATGGGGGCGGGGATAATGTAATTGGTAGAGGCGTAAAATTTCCAGCAGTTGTTCAGTATATTCACTGGCGTGGCAGAGATTACCGTAAATAAAGTTAACGGGGTTATTGATTTCGTGGGCGATACCCGCCACCAACTGTCCTAAGGCAGACATTTTCTCAGTGTGAATCAATTTTGTCTGTGTTTCTTGGAGTTGATGCAGAGTATGTTCTAACTGTGCAGCTTGATTTCTGGCTTCAGTTTCGGCACTAGAAGTTTGTTCGTAGAGTTGTGCTTGTTGAATGGCGATCGCAGCCTGATCTCCTAGTTGTTGCAATAAATCAATTTCTGCATCCTGCCAATTTCTGGGAGCGTCGCATTGATGGGCAATCAGTAATCCCCATACTTGCATACCTATGTTAATCGGAACAATTAAGTTGGCTTGCACTTGCAGACTTTGCAAAAAATCTCGATGACAAGCACTCAAAGAAAAAGCTGATACATTGTTAACAGCCCGTACCCTACCCTGAAAGTATAGATTAATAAACTCATCCGGAAAACAATCTGGCGGTGCTTTCACTCCTAAAACAGACTGCCAACTGCCATTAATTTCTTCCACAATCACCGATTTACTTTTGATTTGGAAAATCAACACCCGGTCTGAATTGAGCAGCGATCGAACTTCCCGAACGATAGCTTGGAGGGTTGTCTCCAAGTCTAGTGTACTGCGGATTTGGTCTGTGACTTGCTTGAGTACTTTAGTGAATAGTAATGATTTTTCTAGTTCACCAGTTTGCTCTTGCACCCGCAGTTCTAGGTTGGAATTGAGGGCTTGTACCTGTTTGTACATTTGCTGCTGCTGAATTGCCATTGAAAAATGATCGTACAAAGCTCGGGCTAATGAAATGTCTTCTGCGTTCCACTCACGCGCGTGCCCCTTTTTTTGCTCTCGCCAAACCTCAAAAGAAAGGTGCGGTAGTAATTGACGCCGATTGTCTTCACACCGTCCCGCCCACAAAATTTCTGTGTCAAATTCAGAGCGAAAAATGCTTAATACACCGATAAATTTTTCGCGGTAGTGTAGGGGAATCACCATCAATCCCCGAATTTGAGTAGAACGAAACCCTAAAGCTAAAACTCGCAAACGCGGTTCTTTATAAAGGTCAGCAGTTGTCCAAATATTACCCGGTTTAGACTCAGCCATCCAGTTTTGCCACATGGAATGCTGTTCGATAATACTATTTCCTAACTCGAACGGTAGTTTCGGTTGCTCGCCCCAGGTGTATAATTCTTCGGTCTGTTCAATATAAAGCCTGCCACCTATACCATCGAAGGCAGTAATCACTTCTTCTAGTGCCCCCTGTAATTGAATTGTTGGCAGTTTATGTAATAGTGTGGTGACTCGGTTAATAGTAGCTTCTCGTTGTTGCTGGGCGATCGCTTCAGTGAATAGGTGACTTTGAGCGATGGCGATCGCTACTTGGTCGGCAACTTGCTGCACTAATCTCAGTTCTCGCTTTAAAATCCTTCGGTGTTCGGCGTGATGAGATACCAACAATCCCCACAATTGGGGTTTTGCCGATTCTTCTTTGAGGTCATAATTTAAAATTGGCACTACTAACGAAGACTGCACGCCCATTGCTTTTAAATATTCAATATGGCAAGGGTCTACTTGGCGATAGTAAATATTAGTTTCTAGGCGTTTTCCAGTTTCTTTTGACTGTAGAGGTGATAGCCCAATTTTGCCATTAGTCACATCTACAATGGAACGTTGGCCTGCTACCAGAAACATCTCTCTGGCTTCTTGTGGAATATCATGAACTGGAAAGCGTAACCCCAATAAAGATGATAGACGCTGCTCATGAATAGATTCAGCAATAACTTCACCACTACCATCAGCATCAAACCGATACACCTTGACCCGATCTGTACCCAAAAATAATCGTACTTGGGCAACTGTGGTCGTTAATATCTCTTGGAGATCCAGCGATCGCCTGATCTGTTTTGTCATCCGGTGTAGTAAACTTTCTTGGTCTAAGCTTTGCTGCAACCAGTTTGGTTTATCGGTAAATGTCATTGCTTATAAACACCATGACTGAAGTATAAAAAAGTTTTTTTATAATTATCTTTGATGAGAATTTTCAAATTACAGTTCCTTGTTTTTCATCCCATTTCACGAAATTCATGCTACAAATACGTTGATAAAGTCATACACATTTTGCAAATATTTGGGAAAATGGTATCGGATTTTATAAGTATCAGAATCCCTGTTCTGCCTTAAAATTGACTTAGGCAGATTTAAAACCGCTTTACCTGATCACAAAGACTTTACAAATATCCTTTCAAGTTTATACTTAAGAAAATTTTAATCATTGACAACTATTAATTTTATATTCTCAATCATTAAAATATTTCAGTAATATCACTCAACTTAGTAGCTGATTAAGTGCTTGAAATTAACAATATTTTTTGACCATTTTTACCCATTAAGCCAGTTAGTTAATATTTTTGCCGACTCAACAACTAATTAGAGGGGACTCATTGAAAGGTTTTTAACTGGGGGAATTTGACTATTCCCCGTTGAATTGCTGATTTTATGTCAGATGTAACTTTTTTAATTAAATTATTCGTGAATTACCGTTAAAGATAGTAACTTACGGATTTCTTCACGAACACTTATGAGAATTTTACCGAGATGGTTTTGTCCAGTTTTATTAGCGCCACAACCCCAAAAATAATCGGTTGGCGAGTTTTCAACCAATAACTCATCACCTGTCTTCAAAAGAACTTCTCTAATATCAGTATGAGTGAGAAACTTTTTGAGTACAGCTTCTCGCATAACTTGAGTTTTAACCAAATCCCAGTCTCGACGTAGTTGGCGAGTACTACATCTTCCCAAAGCAGCAGCTTCTTCGGGGGTGGGGGCGGCATGAATTAAAGGTATAATTACTGCATCCTTACTGCCAACAAACTTTTGGGCTTGATAATAATGCTCAACTGTTGGCCAGTAAGCACCCTGGATGTGAATTCCGTGGCAAGAAAAGTTAGAAAAACAGCCATAAGGCTGCCAAACCTTATAAAAGTAAATGGTCATTTGAAAATTGCTCTTTTATATATTTTCAGGGTAACTGAGTACCTCAGGCATTGAGTAGGGCAAATTCAGCCGATGAATTGGGACTGGGTACTGGGGACTAGGGACTGGGTACCAGAGAAGATTTGGATTTAAATTCTCGTTTCCATTCCTGTTCCCTGCTCTTAGCTTGGAATTTTCCCTCTTCTAGCAACAAAATTTTTCCCTAACCCTCTCCTAAAAAAAGAAGATTGGGAGAGGCGGGAAGGGTCTAGGGAGTTAGGTTTGGCGTACTTGAGGAGGGATTATTTTTCTGTGCGTCGGTTAACTAAGGTAGCGCTAGCTTGGTCAACAGGCATCAGCACAACTTCATTAATATTGACATGGGGCGATCGCGTGACGCAGAAAAATATCACATCAGCCACATCATCTGCGGTCAGGGGGGTAAGTCCCTGGTAAACTTGATTAGCACGTTGACTATTCCCGTGAAACCGCACCTGGCTAAATTCCGTTTCTACCATACCAGGGTCAACGGAAGTTACGCGTACAGGAGTACCCAACAAATCTTGTTTTAAACCTTCGGAAATTGCCCTCACCGCAGCTTTCGTACCACAGTAGACATTACCACCAGGATAAGTTTGATGTCCGGCAATTGAACCTAAATTTACCACATGACCGCGACTCCGACTTACCATTCCTGGAACGACATAACGGGAGAGATAAAGTAAACCCTTAATGTTGGTATCAATCATTTCTTCCCAGTCTTCAAAACTACCTTCATGTAACTTGTCTAAACCACGACTCAAACCAGCATTGTTAATCAGAATATCGATGTCAGACCAGGAGGGAGGTAGAGTAGAGATGGCAGATTCCACAGCAGAGCGATCGCGCACATCTAGCTCTAACAAATGGACTTCAGTATTAAAATCTTGAGCAAGAGTATCTGCGAGTTGCTGCAAACGTTCTAACCGCCGTGCTGCTAAGATCAGTTTTGCACCCGCACCAGCAAAGATTCTCGCACAAGCAGTACCAATACCACTGCTAGCACCAGTAATTAAAATAATTTGATTTTCTAGGGAAGTCATTGTTGGTCAAAAGTCAACAGTCCAGTGTCAATTGTCCAATAATTTGGAACTGATGCGAATTTTACTAACTCATAGTCACCCTTGCACCTGTATCTAGCAAAGCCATAATTTCCTCAGACCGGATTTTGTAGGTTAACGTCAGTGGTAGATACGGCATGGTAATAAAAAGCAATACGCTTGGGTTAAGGAAATTTATTTGTTAAGGCAGGCAGGGGAGGCAGGGGAGGCAGGGGAGGGCAGGGGAAGAGAAAAAAGCTTAACTGAACTGTATTGTAATAAAAAGACCTCATTTATGCTGCCCCCTGGTCTTGTTGTCGCTCCTTGGCTGCCTGAGACAACAACTAAACAACCAAACTGCTTAAAAAACGGGACTTAGATTTAGCCTATTCTTGCAAAACAGCCTTTAAATCCTCTCAAAATAAGCAAATGTACAGTTATTAAGCATTTGTTAAGTATTTTCTTAACTGTCTTAACTGTCCTTGCGTATTCATGTTAAGGATGAGACTATCTTGATAGATTCTGAGTAATTCAATTTTGAGGTTTCCCAAATAGGACACTTTAACCAAGTGGCAAGGTATGTCACTGGAATAGTATTGTGCCTATTTTGGCTCACGCCAATTATTAAGCTTTTGGCTGAGGTTGATCTCCAAATCGGCTCCTCACGATTTTATTTGCGTCCTATCAACGGACAAGATACCTGTTAACAGTAGATTTAAAATTTTGAATTTCTCAAATCCAACTTGTTTATTGATTTAATAATGTAAGGACAAGATGACAGATAGCCTTTTTGTGCATGGCGTAGCAAGCGGAGATCCACTCGAAGATCGGGTTGTGATTTGGACGCGAGTCACTACACCCACACCTGAACCTGTAGAAGTTAACTGGAAAATAGCCAGCGATTCCAACTTCAGCAAAATCATTGCTTCTGGCACAGCCTTAGCCCAAGCCGATGCAGACTACACAGTTAATGTTGATGTCACTGGTTTAGAACCTGCAAGCCGATACTTTTACCAATTTGAGGCACTAACTCAGACATCACCCGTTGGCAGAACCAAAACCTTGCCGAAAAACGGTACTCAGCATCTGCGTTTTGCTCAAGTGTCCTGCGCGAAATTCAACGCTGGTTTCTTCAACGCCTATAGTTGTATTGCCGCACGCGATGACCTTGACTTTGTACTGCATCTAGGCGATTACATCTACGAAGCTTCAAACAAACCGCCAGCCAGCCAAACACCAGGTGCAGACATCGGTCGTCCATTTGAACCGCTTCATGAGTGCAAGACACTTGAAGATTACCGCCGCCGCTACGCTCACTATCGCCGCGACCCCGACGTGCAACGTCTTCATGCAGCACTACCACTAATTGCTACCCTCGACGATCACGAATTTGCTGATGGTGCATGGCGTGATGGTGCTAGCGAACACCAACAAGAACGGGATGGTGATTGGGCTAGCCGTCGCGCTATAGCCTTCCAAGTACGCTGGGAATGGTTACCAGCACGCAAGCCCGATCCCTCTGACTCCCAAAGAGTTTTCCGTAAAGTCTCGCTAGGGACTTTAGCTGATTTAGTATTGATTGACACTCGCACTCGTCGTGATGAACCTGTGCCGCCACCAGCGATGTTTGATCCAGGACGGTCTGCTTTAGGTGTTGAACAACGTACTTGGTTGCTGGAACAGTTTGATACATCGGATGCTCAATGGAAGTTATTGGCAAATCCATCGGTGATGGCGACGACGTGGAGTAAAGATTTCCCACCGACAATTAAGCAAGCACTGCTGAAGCTGAAGCTGATCGATGTTGACGGCATTGGTCCAGATTACGATCAATGGGACGGCTATCCTGTTGAGCGCGATTTGCTTCTAAACCACTTGCGAGACAATGAAATCAAAAATGTTGTTGTACTCAGTGGTGATGTCCACGTCGGGCTAGCGATTGAGTTAAAGCGAGATGCCTTTGACCAAAAAGAAGAACCAATCGCCGTCGAGTTTGTCACTGGTAGCTTAACTTCACAAAACCTTGACGACAAAATGGGTTGGGCAGCCCGCACACAGTCTATTCCCATTGAGCAAGAGGTGATGAAGGCTTTCCCTCACATTCGCTGGTGTGACTTCGACAGTCATGGTTACAACATTATTGATGTCACTCCCGAACGAGTTACAGCACAATGGTGGGCTGTTGATACAGTATTGCGTCGCAGCAACACTGAGACATGCATGGCCTCATGGGCGGTTGAGTCAGGTAAGCCAAAGCTAATTCAAGCCTAACTCCAAATTTTAAGTTCCAGTATCCCAACCAGAACACCCTTGACTGGTTGGGAGTAAATTATTCAGTCGATTGTTCCAGCCAGAAATGTGATTCTACCAAGGATGTTGGCACAACTTGAACAACAAGTCTTTATCTGGAGAATCATCTTCAATATTTTTTGATTGATTTAGTCCGCAGAATTGTAAGCTCACCATCAAAAAGGCACTCTCGACAATCTCCCAACATCGCTCAATTTGATAGTAGTCAGTCAAGCGAAAATCTGTTCATATTAGCTGATTTTTACACTGTTAAAAACCGTACTCTATCCAAATTCTCAAACCATAGTTATTACCAATTACTGCCGGAGATATATCTGGTAAGTTAGTCATTACATACCAAGTTTAATTATCAGGTATAGGACTAGTATTTGATTTTTGAAATACTACGTAATACCATTTCACTAAAACCCTGATACATATAGATTTCGCGTAGGGAACATTGCCGTGCCCCTAACAACGTATTTGTATCATAATTAAAGTGAAACGGTATAAGGTGCCTTAGCGCCGAGGTACGGCACCAAAAGCTTGAGATGCTGCGTTACGGCTTACGCCTAAAACACCCTACAAATATTTAGATTTTTTCAGAAATCAAATACGATTCCTATAGCTTGATTGTGTTGTTATTTGCCAATACATAATAGAAGTATGCTGTGTATCACTGTTTGGATCTGAAAGTGCGATCGCCTAAAAATTTTCTTTGATTAATTATATTTAAGTATTAGTTATACCATACAGCACTCACATCATAAAAACACAAAATATTTAAAATTAGTTGGCTTAACCTAGCTTTTAACTAAGGCTAATGTTATTTGTTTAAAACTTTTACATATACTCCATTGCTAACAACAAACATACAATAAAATCATGGCTAATCCCTTATCCAACTTTTCGTCTCTAGACGGCAACAACGGCTTTGCCATCAACGGCAATGGCTTTGACTCCTTAGGAAACTCAGTCAGCAATGGCGGGGACGTTAACGGCGACCACATCGACGACCTCATTATTGGCGCACCAGGAACAGGAAAGAGCTACGTAGTGTTTGGCAGCACTAGCGGCTTCAATGCCAGCCTCGACCTCTCGAACCTCAACGGCAGCAACGGCTTTGCTATCAACGGGAATGCCAGCGACTTTTTTGCCGCCTCAGTCAGCAGCGCTGGGGACATTAACCATGATGGCATCGCTGACCTCATTATTGGCGCTCCTGGTGCGGCTTTGGGTGCAGGGCAAAGTTACGTGTTGTTTGGCAGCACTACCGGTTTTAATGCCAGTTTCGACCTCTCGAACCTCAACGGCAGCAACGGCTTTGCCATTAACGGCATCAATGGCCGGAACTCAGATGGCCTCTCAGACTCCTCAGGTAACTCAGTCAGCAATGCCGGAGACATCAACCATGATGGGATCGACGACTTAATTATTGGCGCATCTAATGCGGCTTCTGGTGCAGGGCAGAGCTACGTGGTGTTTGGCAGCACTAGCGGCTTTAATGTCAGCTTGAACCTCTCAGACCTCAACGGCAGCAATGGTTTTGCCATTAACGGCAATGGCACTGACTCCTCAGGCAACTCAGTCAGCAGTGCTGGGGATGTTAACCATGATGGCATCGCCGACCTAATTATTGGCGCACAGGGCACAGGAAAGAGCTATGTAGTGTTTGGCAGTACTAGCGGCTTTAATCCTAGCCTAGATTTATCTGGCCTTAACGGCAGCAACGGCTTTGCCATCAACGGCAATGCCAGCGACTTTTTCGGGGCTTCAGTGAGCAATGCCGGAGACATTAACAACGATCGCATTGACGATCTAATTATCGGTGCATACAATGCTGCTTCGGGTGCAGGACAGAGCTACGTGGTATTTGGCAGCACTAGCGGCTTTAATGCCAGCTTAGATGTATCTAGCCTTAACGGCAGCAACGGCTTTGCAATCAAAGGCATTAATGAAAACGATGTCTCAGGCTACTCAGTCAGCGCTGCTGGGGATGTTAACGGTGACAACATCGCTGACCTAATTATCGGCGCACCTTTTGCTTCATCCGGTGCAGGACAGACCTACGTGGTCTTTGGCAGCAGTAGCGGCTTTGGTGCCACCCTCGACCTCTCCAATCTCAACCCTAGCAAGGGCTTTGCCATCAACGGTATTAATGGTACTGACTTCTCAGCTATTTCAGTCAGTGCTGCTGGGGATATCAACGGCGACAACATCGACGACTTGATTGTTGGCGCACCTGGTGCTTCCTTGGGGGCTGGGCAGAGCTATGTGATTTTTGGTACAAAAGCACAAGTCAATAACGCACCCGTTGCCGTTAATGATACTGTTACCACTGCCAAAAATACTGCCTTTTTTATTCAAGTAAATACCCTGCTGGCTAACGATCGCGACATCGATGGCAACAGCCTCACGATCGCTGGTGTCAGTGGTGCAATCAATGGTACTGCGGTACTCAAAAATAATCACACTCCCAATAATTCGGCAGATGACTTCATCTTATTTACCCCAATTAAGGGGTTTACTGGTGCAGCTACCTTTAACTACACCGTCAGTGATGGTCAACTCACTAGTACCGCTAAAGTAACCGTGGAAGTCGGCGATCGCCTTTTTGGTGGCAACGGCAACGACAATATAAAGGGCACTCCTGGTAATGACTACCTAGATGGTGGCAATGGCAAAGACTCCCTCAATGGGGGCAATGGTAATGATACTCTCTTGGGTGGTAACGGTAATGACATCCTAGTTGGTGGTAATGGCAAAGACATCCTCGATGGTGGCAAAGGTGATGACAGATTATCTGGTGGTTTTGGTAACGATATCCTCACAGGTGGCAATGGCAAAGATAAATTTGTCTTGGCTGCAACACAAGGTACTGATAAGATTACTGACTTCTGCAAAGGTACTGACTTGATTGGATTGTCTGGTGGTCTCAGCTTCCGTCAACTCAGTTTCACTGGCAACAAAATTATCGTCACTGATACTGATGAAGTTTTGGCAACGCTGACTGGGATTAATACCAAAACGTTGACTGCTGCTAATTTCACTATCGTCTAGAACATCGATTCAGTAATCAAAAACCTTATCTCCAAACCTCTTGCCTGCTAACCTTACTAGTGGTTCATCGCATTAAATTTGAGGGTTAAGAAAACGAACCGCAAAGGACGCAAAGAGCGCAAAGGAAGAAAAATTAAGAATGAGTTCAGCCATCAGAACTAATGCGATAGACCACTAGTGTTCTGTCCGATTAATTTTGATACTCATATGTGTTTGTAGTAAGGACTTTAATCCTTGATTTTTTCAGCACTAAAGTACTTACTACAAACCTTCAAAACTAGCTTGAAAAATCGAATCGGGAATCAAATGGACGAGAAACAAGGGTTAGGTTTGGGAGGCTCAGATGTTACCAAAAATACTTTTAAATTCTCACTCCTAACTACTTCTTCACCACTTGCAACCGCTGAGTTACCATCGTTATCCCATTACCCCGCAGGATAACAGCAGAAACCCATTGGCTACCAGGGATAGATGGTGCTTGTCCCTCTTTAAACACTCCACCAGAGGTGAGTAATTGCAAATCCACGGGTGTAGGGTTGAGATATTTTTCTGGCCGGATGGGTTCCTCTAGGGCTGTTCCTAGTAGAAAATCCTCACCAAGTGGTTCTTGAACGATCGCATCAAAATTATACTTCTGTCCGACTTTCACTTGCTGTGGCAATTTAACATCAATTTTTGGCGGGTTGCTCCCAGAGGTAAGTTGCGTGCGTTCTGACAAAATGTCTTGGCGGACAATCTTTCCAGCGACGACGCGCTGACGCGATTTAATCGTGGCATCAAGAGCCAAATTATTACTGTTAGCTGAAGGTGAGCCGATGATCTGGGTTTCTGTTTCGGCGATGATGGCGTTACCTTCAGGTTTTGCAGACAGCAGTTTGGTACTATATTGCAATTTGGGGTATGTTTGCCAGAGTGAAACTAAAGATTTTTCCAGGGTTTGGCGATTTAACCCATCCCCATGAGTGAAATTGGGGCTGTAAAATTGTAACACCCCTTTGACATCACCTTTACTGGCTGCGGCATCAACTTGTGTCAACAGGTTTTTCAATTCGGCTGGTGCATTTTGGGCTGTAGTGGCTTGGACTAATTGCTGCGGTGTGCTGGCTTGAGTGGGTTGCCAAGCATTTGTCAAACCAAGGGTCAGCAAAAATGAAATCAGCCCGACGCTGGTTGAGAATCTCAGTTGACGTTTCACTAAAATGTTAGTCATTGGTAGGAGTTTACTGATTTGATTAGAGAAGGTAAGGAAATTGTTTTATCTTAGTTAAGCTAGGCGCTAAACGGTAGAGTTTTGATGGCAAACGCACCGATAAAATTATTAATAGCCGCCAGTGGGACTGGTGGACATTTGTTTCCAGCGATCGCACTGGCCGAAAAACTGCCAGATTATCAAATAGAATGGCTGGGAGTACCCAATCGGCTAGAAACTGAACTTGTCCCTAAAGAGTATCCTTTGAATACTATTGCAGTTGAAGGGTTTCAGCAAGGGTTTGGTATTTCTTCAATTCGCACTTTAGCTAGACTCGTGGGTTCGATTTTCCAAGTCAGGCGAATTCTCAAACAGGGAAATTTTCAAGGAGTGTTTACCACAGGGGGTTATATTGCTGGTCCTGCGGTAATTGCGGCGCGTTCCCTTGGTTTACCTGTGATTTTCCACGAATCTAACGCAATACCCGGTAAAGTAACTCGGTTTTTTGGTCCTTGGTGTAGTGTGGTAGCCTTGGGATTTGAAGTAGCTGCTAAGTATTTACCCCGTGCCCATAATGTCTGCGTTGGCACTCCTGTCAGAGCGCAATTCCTCGATGGTGCCATGAATGCACCCTTGGATTTAGCTATTCCCGATGGCGTTCCTTTAATTGTCGTCTTTGGTGGTAGCCAAGGTGCAGTTGCGATTAATAAGTTGGTGCGCGAAGGAGCAAATGCTTGGTTTGATGCTGGTGCTTATGTAGTACATTTAACTGGCGATCGCGACACGGAAGCGGATAGTCTCAAACATCCACAGTACATAGCTTTACCTTTTTACAACAATATGGCGGCATTGTTGCAACGAGCTTCCATTGCCATCAGTCGTTCTGGCGCGGGTAGCTTGACAGAATTGGCAGTGTGTGGTGTACCAGCGATTTTGATTCCTTATCCCTTTGCCGCAGAAGACCATCAATCCTACAATGCAGAGGTATTCACCAAAGCTGGTGCGGCGTTAACCCTCAAGCAATCACAGTTAACAGCACAAGAATTGCAAAGTAATGTGTTGAATTTATTGCACTCACCCCAAGAGTTAGCCAATATGGGGGAAAAAGCAAAGGCGATCGCAGTTCCCGATAGTGCTGAAAAGTTGGCACAATTAGTGCGTGAGGTGATAGAAACATAGCGTTTATTATTTAGCATTAGAAATTGATTTTCAAACTTATGAATATCCTATTGAGCCAAAAATTTCGCTTGACAGTAGGTTGTGCTGCTTTATTACTTGTGGGTTTAGCTAGTAACTATCTATATACTCAGTCAAAAACTAAACAGCTAACTCCACAAAAACAAACCTTTACCCAACAAGAAAATTCTGCCCCACTTCAACCACATATTTCTTTCATCTCAAATCAAGCTGCTCATACACTCACCTCCAGCGTTCACAATCCTTTAATTGTTGAGCAAAAAATAGACAAGCAAAATTCTCCTGGAACTACACCATATCCAGTTGTTGATGAGTTTAAAAAATATAAATTTAGCGTTAAAGGCAGCCAGGTTTTTTCTTCAGTCAAACTGCCAGGAAATAAAGTTAACTTTAACCAAACAGATTTATTAACTGTTCTGGTCAATACTAGAAAATATTTTCAAGACTACGCTTCACAAGACCCAGATATTCTCCGTACAGGACTGCTTGCTACTCAAGGAGTTACCGTCGAAGATGTTCTCAAAACTTTGGACTTCATGAGTGTTGTCTTAAAAGAAGATATTGCTAACCGTCGAGCCACTCGGCTACAAGACCCTAAGTTTATTAATGCCAACTTTCGAGTTATTAAATGGACTGCCTACAACCCAAAAAATAAACAACAAAAACAATTAAGAATTACTAAGTACGCTGTTTTTACTCACACTGGCTCTCGCAAGAAAACCTCTACTTTCAATACAGGAATTTATAGCCTAAAAGACAACTCTAATAACCATAAATTCTACACTAGATATACAAAACAGGATGTTTTAACGGGTATTTACGAACCAGGTGGTAGAGAATTTGGCAAAGTTCAAAGCCTTGCTTATCTCACCAGAACTGGCTTAGAAGAAGCCCTGATGCAGGGAACAGTTCTGATTAATTTTACAGATGGTTATCAGGCATTTTTTAATGTAGACAGAAATAATGGCATGTCTTATATTCGTGGATTAAAACCAACAGCACAAAAGCGTTATTGGTACTTTAGAGAAGTTGACGCCATTAAAGGTTACGGATACAAAATAGATGCCAAAATTTCCATCAAACCAGGAGTTACTTTTGCTGGAGATGTTCTGAATGTTGGTTTAGGTAGAGTGATTGTGATTGAGCAGACAAAGGGTGGCCGCAAACATCTGCAAATGGGGGTTATGGCTGATACAGGCGGAGCATTTTTACCCAACCTTTATCAACTCGATTTTTTGGCAGGCATTTTTAAGAATCAAAAAGAATTTGGGCAGCATATCAGCCAATTACCTGATTATGCTACAGCATATTTTTTAGTCAAGAAGTAATAATTAGTATCCTGAGTTGGGAACGAAAAATTAGGGTTTTTAAGCCTCTCTCCCCTTGCCTAATACCGTTTCTTTGTGAGGCTGCGCCAAATTTTCTTGGCTTCTTCTTTCTTTCTTTCTTTGTGTCCTTCTCTGACGAGACGCTGCGCGAATGCGCCCTTTGCGGTTCGTTCCTCATATAGTTTGGCGCATCTTCATACAGAATTGGTATAACGGCAGGCTAACGCCAACGGGGAGAAGAATGGAAGCGGGGTTCTTTGGAATCTGTCGAACTCACGTTGATGTATGATTGCTATATATGTATAAAGAATTGATTCTTGTTGTATCTAAAATTCTCAAGGCAATATCTTTAATTCTGAAATTGCAAAATAATTCATATTCCATGACTTTTGCCAATTACCCAATTACGCCGGAAAAATCGAGCTAAAGCTGACTCTTCCAGTGATAAATAAATTGGGCGTCCGTGGGGACAGGTGCTAGGATTGCGAGTGCGTTGCCAATCATCTAAAAGTGTCTGCATTTGTTGTAGATTCATTGGTGTACCATTACGAATAGCACTGCGACAAGCAATAGCTACTTGGGCTGTTTGTAAATCACCTCCCAAACTCAATTCTAAAATTGCTTCAGCACAATCTTCACGTTGCTGCAACATTGCGGGTAGGTTACGAACAGCCCAAAGTTGTTCGCCAAAGGGTTCTATATCTAAACCGATGCGTTGTAATTGCGATACTTGTGCTGGTGACAATTGATAAAGAATAATTGGCGGTTCGACGGAAATGAGTTGCCAATTCTCGCATAATTGCTCATACAAAACTCGCTCATGGGCAATGTGCTGTTCTACTAACCACATCCCACCAGGATGTTCGGCAACAATATAAGTATTACTCACTTGCGCCACAGCTTTTAAAAAGTGCTGAGTGTTATCTCGTTCATTTGAGTTATTAGGATTGAAATTGTAACCGCCTTTAGCTTCTGCGGCTTTGAGTAATTTACTAACTCGTGTTGTGTGAACAGTTTCTTTGAGATTGACAGAAGAAATTCGCAGTGCTTGGTTAATTCCTTGGATAATTTGCTCTTGCCAATAAGTGATTTCATTGAGATAAATTTCTGTTTTTGCTGGATTACGATTCCAGTTAATTTGATCTGGGGAAATGGCAAGATGCAGAAAACAAATTGGATAGCGATCGCGTGGTAATGTTTTGTGAAATGCTGATAATATTGTTTGCTCTAGTTCCGCTGACTTCACCATCCGTCCGTTAATCGCCACACGTACCCAATCTGGACGATGACGATGACAGCGATCGGGTAATCCTACCACTAAAGTGAGTGCTGAGTGGGGGCTGGGGACTGGGGAGTGGGGAGTGGGGAGTGGGGAGTTAGGAGTTAGGAGTGAGGAGTTAGGAGTGCTGAGTTCTGAATTCTGAATTCTGAGTTCTGAATTTACCGGGTTGGGTACTTCGAGTTTGACTTCTTGCAAATCGCCTTGTCGGACTTGGAGTAAAATCTGCGGTAGTAGTTGCCCAGTTGTGGCGGCGGGGGAGATGGTGAACCATTGACGGTCATTTTGCCAAATCTGCCAGGTGACGCGGGGATGGCAGAGGGCGATTTGGTGAATTGTTGCTTGCACGGCTTTCATTTGCTGTGCTAATATAGGCAATCCCTGACGACGAGATGCACAGTTACCGAAAAGATTGGCAACTGTGACTACTGTACCAGGTGCGATCGCAGTTGCTTCAACTTGCACAACTTTCCCGTCATCGCCATAGACAACTCGCCATCCTAATTTTCCACCCACAGGACGACTCAAAATTTCCAAATCTGCCAGAGTCGTTAAACTGTGCAAAGCCTCGCCACGAAAACCCAAGCTATTGATTTTCCACAAATCGGCACTAGAATGAATTTTACTGGTGCTATGGGCTGTGGCTGCTTGTTCCAAATCATCTAAGTTCATTCCACAACCATTGTCTGCGACGCGAATTCGCCATTGCTGCGGCCATAATGAAACCACAATTCGCGTTGCACCTGCGTCTAGGGAATTTTCTACCAATTCCCGCACCACAGAGGCTAAAGAGTCGATGACCTCTCCCGCTGTAATGAGATATACAACTTCTGTTGGTAGAGCTTGAATAGTAGATGCCATAAATTATAGTTTATAGCTTCTGGGGACAAGGTAAGTGGGGAAAGATGAGGGAGAAGAGGGAGAAGAGGGAGATGAGGGAGATGAGGGAGTGAATTTGGTAAAAATTAAAGATGGTCTAAAAGTTCTCAGTTTTCAAGTTTTAATTAGCAAGAATAAAGGTGTCAGTCCCCAGAATCCAGAAGTCTTGTTAGCGAATCGTGGATGAATAAACAGGTTTAACTCTTCCACTAAAAAGATTGCTGAATTCTGAATTCTGAATTCTGTATTCTTCTGGAATCAGGCTTCTATTTCGGATGTCAAATCTGTTAACTGTTAATTAGTATCGTTCATTGCCAAAACTTTAGGTGGTTCAACTTTGAGCAACCCATTTAACAATGATGCGGGACGTTGGGTGTAAGGCCAAGCAAAGGCATGACGAAAAGCTGCATCCTGACAAGCTTGGAGTTGTTCAAAACTAATAATGTCATAAGTCAAGAGATTTTCATACTCCCAAGGCAAACGTACATTATGCAACCCAGCATTATCAGTACAAATAGCGATATCGACCCCAGCATCAAAACAACGGTCAAAAACTATTTTGAGTTGATGCATATCCTGTAAAGTGCCAGTTTTCAAGTAAGTTGTTGGGCAAACCTCCAAACACTGCCCGCGTCTAGCTACATCGTTAAGTAATTCTGGATACAACAAAGGAATTTGGATGCCGTGGCCAATTCGCATCAGGTAGGGTAACAGTTGGGGGTAACAACCAGCGGTAGTTTCAAATAGATGTCCGGTGGTGTTAACGCCCTGGGATCGCGCATAATCATATAGACTAATCCATTCTTCGAGGCGATCGGCATAATAGCTATCACCCCCCGCTACATCGACTCCACAAACATACTGCTTATTTTGTGCCGCCAAATCAATAATCGCTTTGTTCACCTCATAAGGTAAACGCGTGTGCATACAAAGGATTTGGCTAGTAACAATCGGATATTCTGGCAAGCGGCTAGCTTCTCCTACTACTCGCACAATTTCTGCCATCTTGTCAATTCTGTCTGATTGACTCAGATGCTCAGGTGTCCGTAAATACGGAGTGTAGCGTAGTTCTAGATAAGCCAAATTTTCAAAAATATAAGCACCCCGCAGCAAGCGATAGATAAAGTAAGGCAAAGTCTCCGCAGTTTGCACACTTTCTACCAGGGTGTGCAATTCTAAATACTCATCTAGGGTGTTGCGTGGACGGGTGTAAAAATCTTCAAATTCTGAATAGTCAGCAAAGCGGGAAATCAACTCCGAAGAATGTCGCTCGAAATATCGCCACAAAACTCGGGGTACGACGGAACCGCCTAGATGTCTATGTAATTCAGCATATAAAGCCATAGTGGTATTTTTAGGGAAAAATTTCAATAATTGTAACAAAAACATTGAGGAAAAAATCTATACCCGAAGCAAAATTCTGTAAATCTACGTTAATTCTTGCTGAATCCGGCATTGATTATCTGTAAAAACTCTTTATTATTGAGGATTTAAGACAAAAATTCTCTGAGACCAATGTCAGCAAATTCCGTAATATTTTGACTTAACAATATTGAATTACTGATATTATTTTTTACTAAATAAACACTATTTTTTAGCTGATGGTAAAAATGCTCTCAAAAGCCCTACTCGATTATCACCGTCGCGCACCTTACGGTATAAGCGTTTTCAAGACTTTCCACTCTTACAAGGCTTGAAAACTTTCCTATTATTATCTAGACATCCGCGAAAGTAAACCTTAAAACGCAAATACAGCAAAACTTTCAAAGGTCAGCGGGTTGGAAAACAGCATAGTTCTACGATATCGTAAAACTAGAGGTTGCAAAATACTTTACCCCTTATCGGGGATTGAAACTATTTGCTATCTGACTGCTGGATAAAGAAACTAGGGTTACAAGACACCTTATCCCTCATAGAAATTGAAACGCTTAAAACTTATTAACTCTCTGTTGGGGATTGAAATTAAGACCATGTTAGAAACCACAAACCTAAAAAATATCTCCAAAAAATTCGCTATAGCCAGAAATTGTGCTTCTTTCAAAGAAAATGAGGCAATGAGAGCTATTGCATATAGCATGGATTTACTAATACCTGGTTTGTATATATGGCTACTTGGGTTTAGTTTTCGCATTGGTGGGAGCGTACCAGATGATATTCCCTATAAATATCCCGGTAAAATTCACGAGTTAACTGGAATTGCTTTAGTATTACCAGGATATAGAATTTTTACGACTTACCAGGGTAGCTATGACCCTAAACAGACATCAAATACAGGGACTAACAACTTTTAATTGTACGGTTCTCGACTCAAATACTTTTGAAACCTTAATGACTCAGGCGGGATATTCAATCTCAGGTAGCGCACCTGCACAGTCTAATAGAATAAAAGTGTGGTGGATTCATAACGAATACCCAAGAGTCGAGTCCGTATATAGTCCAGACAAGAAAATAGTGATAACGGCGTATCATGTTAACTGATATTTTTTATTTCTTTTAACCTAAAAAACCTCTCAAACTCTAGCTACTTCGCAGGTTTTTAATATTCAAAAAGTTAGTTTTTTTCAAGAATCATCCAGAACTATTCAATCTTTTCAATACTTACTTCCCCAAACTTATGGAGTTTCTAACTGCTATCGAAGTTGAGGTGGAGCTTGTTATTAACCATTCTCGTCATTTGCGGAACATTGTAGTGAAGCGCCTTGAATTACCGGACTTGAGTTTTAGGGTGACTCCAGATTCCAGAATTGGCGGTTGTGCAATCGAAGTACTCGATATCCCACCAAGGGCAAGCCATCCAGATGGTTCACCTCGGTATGACTTGTTGAACTTCCGGCTGAGGACTAAGTTAGATTCTTATCATTTCCAACGTGGGCAGAAAGTTTTAGTTGATAGGATTTTTGTAGTCTGTGATACTTTCACCACCAAAACCAATTAACCCTCTCCCCTAACTGATTCGAGTTCTTGGGAAAATGAAGGGATTTCCCTGGATGTTAAAGCTGGCAAGTAGACTGTAAATTGAGTACCTCTGCCTACCTGACTATAAAGATTGACAAAACCACCGTGATTCTTAATGATATCCAGCGCCGTGGAAAGTCCTAAACCAGTGCCTTTGCTTATGTCTTTGGTGGTAAAAAATGGTTCAAAAATCCGTTGTTGGACTTCCGATGACATCCCCATACCAGTATCCGTCACCACGATCGCAATATAAGAACCCAGTTTGGCATCAATATTAATCTGGGCACAATGTTCGCTAATTACGACATTTTCCGCCACAATCCTGAAGATACCACCATCGGGCATCGCGTCACGGGCGTTAACTACTAAATTCATCAGCACTTGATGCAGTTGAGTTGCGTCTCCCCGGATGTGCCAAACATTTTTGGGAATATCTATCTCGCAGATAATAGAATCAGGAAATGTTTGAGCGATAATTTGCTCAATTTCTGCTAATATAGGCGCAATTTGGACAATTATCCGCTTGCTTTCAATACCGCGTGCAAATATCAAGATTTGCTTGAGCAAATTAGCGCCACGTTTAACATTATTTTCTAAGGTTTGTAGTACTTTCTGGCTTTGGGGGTCAGGGAATTTCTTCTGCAAGAACTGAACTGACATTAAAATCGGCGATAGTAGATTATTGAGATCGTGGACGATACTGCTAGTTAGAGTGCCGATACTCTCCAAACGTTGCGATCGCAAAAGTTGAACTTCTAATTGTTTCTGCTGTGTAATTTCGGTGTTCGCACTCAAAATAGATTTGGGTTGTCCGTTATCATGTCGTAACAATACCCACCGACTTTCAACGATAATTTCCTTACCTTCTTTCGTCAGTTGATGCAACTCACCCCGCCACTCACCAGTATTCATCACGCTTAAGTAAGCATCTTCTAACTGTGGTGAATTTTCTGGATACAAAAGTTGCAAAATATTCTTACCCACAGCTTCTTCAACTTTCCAACCGTAAAGACTTTGGGCACCTTGATTCCAAAATAAGATTTGGTTGTGGATATTTCGCACCACAATTGCGTCTTTTGTTACATCTAACAGCAACTTTTGTTCCCGAATTTTCTGTTCTGCTTGGTGAAGTTGTTTAATGTAATACCACAACAAATCATACAGTAACGCCACCAACAACAAATGCACAACAACAGCGATAAAAAATGTGATTACAGCCTTTTGGGAAATTGCCTGCGACTCTTGTATCTTTTGCTGTAATAAATTTTGTTCTTTTTTTAAATAGTCATCAATTAGCTGTTGAATTTCTTTGCCGATTTCCTTGTCTTGTTTAGACAAAATTAGCTGTTTAGTTGCTACCAATCCCTGGTTTTTTCTTAGGTAAATTTCTTGTTGCAGAATGTTGAGTCTGGTACTAATTTTTGGCTTCAATAAAGAAAACCACTGCTGTCTTTGAGGATTATCAGCAATTAAGTTAGTAAGTATTTGGAGATTGCGATCGCTTTCTTGATACGCCCGAAGATAAGTTTTTAGAGCATCTACATCCGATGTGATTAGGTAATTACGCTGTGCAATTTCAGTATCTTGGAGTAGAGTTTGTATATTTTTTAATTGAGCAATAACTTGATGAGAAGATATCAGACGTTCGTGGTTATCAATCAGCTTAATACTATTGTCATAGGAAATTAAAGTATTAGTAAATACAACTGCCAATGCCAAGACGAATATTGCTTTGTGCTTTTGGACTCTAGACCATTTTTTTATCATGCGATCGCCCTTTTTGCCGCAGATGACCTCCATTAGTTACAATTAAAGACTGAAAACAAATACTGAGAGTATTTGAAGAATGTGGAAAATACGAGTAATAAAATACAATCGGTTAAAGTTGTAAATATCTTGATTTTTTGGAATAATCATGTATACATAAGAATTAGAAAGCAAACCGCCAGTTTTTAATATAAATTAATTTTTAATATTACCATGCAGTCATTTATCATTAGTCATTGTTCTAAATAAATGACAACTCACAAATGATATTCATAGAGACGCCGATTTATCGGGTCTCTTGACATTCCTTGTTCACGTTTGGTTGTGAGATTTTCTCGTGAACGATCAAATTGAAAACAGTTTAGATTATTTTTTTTGCAAAGCCTTGACATTTTTTCCGAAATATGTTGATAATAATAGTTTGTGGAAACTTTACCTCATAATATAAACGCTTGGCTAACGTAATTGTCATAGGTGCCCAATGGGGCGATGAAGGAAAAGGTAAAATAACAGACTTGCTCAGCCGTTCGGCAGATGTTGTGGTACGTTACCAAGGGGGTGTCAATGCTGGGCACACAATTGTAGTTAAAGGTCAGACCTTTAAGCTACACTTAATCCCTTCTGGTATTTTGTATCCAAATACCGACTGCATTATTGGCTGTGGCACGGTCATTGATCCACAGATTTTGATAGCAGAACTGGACCAATTAAAAGAATTAAATATTTCCACTGACCACCTGCTGATATCTGAGACAGCCCACGTAACGATGCCTTATCATCGGTTGATAGACCAGGCATCAGAAGAACGACGGGGAAGCCATAAGATCGGCACTACAGGTCGGGGCATTGGTCCGACTTATGCTGACAAATCTGAACGTACAGGCATTCGGGTTTTGGATTTGATGGACCCTGATGGGCTACGGGAGCAGTTGGAGTGGACGATTAATTATAAAAACGTCATTTTAGAAAAGCTTTACAACTTGCCGCCTCTAGATCCACAAGAGGTGATTGAGCAGTATCTAGGGTATGCAGAACGCTTGCGACCTTACGTCATTGATACATCGTTGAAAATATATGATGCAGTTCTGCGACGACGCAATATTTTGTTTGAAGGCGCACAAGGCACCCTCCTGGACTTAGATCACGGAACTTATCCCTATGTTACCTCCTCCAACCCTGTAGCCGGGGGGGCTTGCGTTGGTACAGGGCTAGGACCGACAATGATAGATCGGGTAATTGGGGTATCGAAAGCGTATACCACAAGAGTGGGAGAAGGACCATTTCCCACGGAATTGGATGGAGAGTTGGGAGAATTACTGTGCGATCGCGGTGCCGAATTTGGCACAACCACCGGACGCAAGCGGCGTTGCGGCTGGTTTGATGCCGTCATTGGTCGTTATGCCGTGCGAATTAACGGTATGGACTGTATGGCACTCACCAAACTGGATGTCCTCGATGAATTAGAAGAAATCCAAGTTTGTGTCGCCTATGAAATAGACGGCGTTCGCAGCGAACACTTCCCCACCAGTTCCCGTCAATTTGCCAGATGTCGCCCCATCTACAAAACCTTACCAGGATGGCAAGTGTCAACAAGTCACTGCCGCACCCTGGAAGACTTGCCACAACAGGCGCTGGATTATCTAAAATTCTTAGCAGAATTGATGGAAGTCCCGATCGCGATCGTTTCACTAGGAGCTAGCCGCGATCAAACCATAATCGTAGAAGACCCCATCCACGGTCCCAAACGGGCTTTATTACACGCCGACGGCACACCCGCTTCCTTGCTCAGTGCTTAGTTAAAAGTTAAGAGTTAAGAGTGAGGAGTGAGTAATTAAATCAAAACTCCTAACTCCTAACTCCTAACTCCTAACTCCTAACTCCTAACTCTAATTAAAAACAACAACTTCTATGGCTATTACAGTCGAATGTCAAAAGCGACCAGAAGGTAGCAAGCCCAAAGCTTTGCGCCGTTCTGGAGCAATCCCAGCAAATTTGTACGGTCACAAGGGTACAGAATCAATCTCTTTGACCATCAATGCCAAAACTGTTGAGCGCTTGCTCAAAAGAGCTTCAGTCAACAACACTTTGATTGACTTAAACGTTACTGATGTACCTTGGCGGGGCAAAGCCCTACTCCGGGAACTTCAAATTCATCCAGCAAAGGGTACCCCTTACCACCTGAGCTTTTTTGCAGTTGCGGGTCACGGCGACACAAATGTAGAAGTACGCCTGCGTTTCGTGGGAGAAGCTGTTGGTGTTAAACAAGAAGGTGGCGTGTTAGACACCACTGTTACCGAATTGCAAGTGAGTTGTGCGCCTGAGAACATCCCAGAGTTCATCGAAATTGATGTCTCTAACCTGAAAATTGGGGACAACTTGCACATCAGTGATATATCTTTTCCTGAGGGTGTGACACCTCTTGCTGAATCAGAGCGAGTCCTTGTCAGCGTTTTGCCACCGCAAATCAACGCTGCTGCTGAAGAAGAGAGTGAAGCAGCCTCTTGACGCACCGACTCTTAAAAGGGGTGGTATTCATCCGATAACCTCAAAGGGATCGTCAAGGCAATTCGCAATTTCAAATTCGCAATTCACAGCAAGGTGTAGGGGCACGGCACTGCCGTGCCCCTACGGGTGTACCTCACTTGATTCTTGCTGTATGAACCCCAGACCGTATTGTTCACACCATTGAGCAATCCGGTCTTTTAATTTTGAGGTAGGAATCTGTACAAATTACTGCTTCAGCCCCTTTGTCATGCCTTCAACTTGCCTAAGCAATTTTCCAGCAATTGGCAAATTCGCTTTCTGAAAAAATACAGTTAGATATTGTAGTTATATTAATGTGACAAGAAATAAAAAATTTAGCCAATGTTGTTAAATCGCACAAAAGGTTTATTTCTCTTGATGTCGGTACTAGTTAGTTGGGCTAGCTATTCGATCATTTTACTCGCATGGGCAGAAACAGAAGTTAACAATAACCAAACATCTCAAGCACAAATTAATTTGACTTCAGTGGAAAAAGACCCCCCAAAGAGGGGAACACCTCCAGCAAAAGAGGGAACAGGAAGCAGAGGTGATTGTATTTATCAGCAGGATAAACCTTCACTGACTCGTATAGTAGGTGGTAATCAATCTTACTTTTCTGTTAAAGATTATCCAACTATTTGGGTTTATCTGCCTTACACTGCTCAGGAAGCAACTAGCGGAGAATTCTCTTTACAGGATGGAGATATGGAGGTGTACCACACTCGCTTTAAGTTACCCAGCAGATCTGGAGTTGTTGGTATTACTTTACCCTCAACAATTCCAGCTTTAAAGGTTGGCAAAGAGTATCGATGGTATTTTGACATTAATTGTTCTCGTAATATCTCTTCCAATAATTCATCGACACCAGCTTCCGTAACAGGAATTGTAGAGAGAAAGTTAATCTCTGTAGAACTTGAAAAAGATTTAAAAACAGCAAAAACTCCCTTGGATAAGATTTTGGTTTATGCGAAAAATGATATTTGGTATGAAGCGATAACTGAATTGGCTCAATTACGTTTAAACGAGCCAAATAATTCTACACTACAGAAAATTTGGGTTGAAATTTTAAATACCAAAAATTTGGGTTTAGCGAATATTTTTCAAGAACCAATTATTGGTAATATGATTTTAACTTCAGGTGATTTGACTGTTTCAGAGTAACATAATTCCAATCCAAAATCCAAAATCCAAAATCTAAAATTACTACAGCCAATTGCCCACTAAAATAAATGCAGACCAATGATAAGGGCGATTATAATCTCTATCGGTAGATTGTTGCAAAAATGCAAGCTGAGTATTTCTTAAAGCTTCTGCTTTTGTAATTTGCCCACGATTCAGTTCTTGGTAAAATCTAATCATAAATTCGGCAGTAGAGGCATCATTAATCTGCCACAAGCTAGCTAGAGTAGTGCGGGCACCCGCTCGAATCGCTACCCCCGCTAATCCCAAAGCGGCTCGTTTATCTCCGGTTGCTGTTTCACAAGCACTCAAGATTAGTAATTCAATAGGATTAGCAATTCTTTGGTAATTCAAACGCAGTAAGTTATCTAAATCTTTAACTTTGATGCGTTCATTCCAGTCAAGAATATAGGTTTGTTCTGGGTTAGAACTAAATTTACCATGAGTTGCTAAGTGAATGATATTGAAGGGTGTTGTATTAATCTTGGTTTGAAGATTTTTCTTGATAAATTCTTGATTTTCTAGCGTTTGATTACGTTGAATGTTTTCTTTAATTCCTTCTAATTCTACCGCGACATTAGCGATCGCTCCTAACCTCTCTTTTTGAAAGCTGGGAGCGTCTGTTGCTCCGGCAATTAAGACGCTGAGTGCTTCTCTGTGTAAGGGTTTAGGTTCAAGTAGCTGCAATGTCGGGGTTACACTCACAGCATACCTTTCGACCAAATATCTTTGTCCATCATGCAAAACTGCCATTGGTAGATTCCGCAATGAACCATCAAGGACAAATACTAAGGTTTTAATCTGGCTTTGCTCTCGCGTTTTTGTGCTTTCAAGTTCATCTGCAAACGGTTGAATTAACCAGTCATATAACTGTTTTGCTTCTTTTTTGATCTGACTTAAACTGGTGCTGGGACGCTTGAGGGAATTTTGCAGTTGTAGAACTGCTGCATCGATTTGGGTTTCCGAAATATTAGCATGGGCATAGTGACGTAAATTATCCGAGCCTGGTAATTTCAAAATTACTTCTAAACGGTTTGGTAAAATAATTGGGTAAATAACGGCTGCATACGGGTCTAATTGGTCAATATTTACCTGTTTTGCTTTGGTACAAGCATCGCCAAAAAAGTTATCTAATTCTGCTAGTTGTAGTGCTTCCATTACCTGACGAGCTTGAATAAGATGATCTCGATTTGGTTGTGGAGAAAGCAAGAGTAAATCAACTAATTGCCGATACAGTGGTTCTGCACTTTCTCTAAAGTCCAACTGAACTTCTGGATTTAAGGCAACTAAATCGCTGCGTAAATTACTGATATTTTTAAAAGCTTCGGTGTAATATGTAATAGCTTGTTTCGTCTCATTTTCTGCTTGGAGCGCTCGCCCCATTTGCCATTGCCATTGATAGCTTATATCTGGTGCGTTAATTACTTGGGCAATGACTAAAGCAGACTGAGTGTTTTTTTTCGCATTTGACCAATCTCCAACTTTTTCATATACAGCACCGAGAGTACCAAGGGCGTAGGATTCTGCCCGTTGGTCTGCTAAACTTCTAGCTTGCTCAATTGCTGTTTCTAGTATCTGTATGATGTCTGGATGATCGCTTGTTCTCTCCATTTTGAGTAAACTTTTAGCAAAATTGACACGAGCATAAATAGATACTCGACTTGCTGGTAATTGATTAAGGTCGGCTCTGATTTGTTCAATTACAGGCGAAGCTAATGTAAATTGCTTAGTCTCAATTAGTACTGCAAAATAATTAAGTTGTGCCTGAATTTTTGTTGTAGGTAAAGTGGCGATCGCCCTAGCTTTTTGATAGAGTTCTAAAGCATTTTGCCTGTGTTCTTCAGTGCGTTGTGTATCTTTCAATTCTGCTGTTCTTTTGGCGTAGGCGTAGCCCGTCGTAGACATCGCTAATTCTGTATTTCCTAAATTCAGCAAAGCTGTACTTTCTGTTTCCGGTAAATGTAATTTTTGGGCAATAGTCAAACTCTGGCTTAAAATTTCCCGAGATTTTTCTAAATCGCCATCAAATCGGCGGATATTACCAAAATTCAGCAACCCAGTTGCTTTGAGAGGAGAGTCGGGTTGTAAATAAAGCTGTTGTTCTACTTGCGTTAAAAGTTTCTCGGCGCGGCGATAAAGTCCTAAAGCTTGCAGTGCTAAAGCTTGATTCATCTGGATGCCAATAATAGTAACCGTATCGCCAGATTGAACATACAATTTTTCAGCTTTCTCCCAACTTAAAAGAGCAGCTTCAGTTTGTCCCTGTGCCAATTGCCAATGCCCTAAATTATTCAATACTTGGGCACGAAGGCGGCTGAACTCTTTATCAAAAGGTAATTTATCTAATAAATTTAAACTAGTATCAATTGCTGTTTTTGCTTGTTGCCAAAGCCCTAGTTTTTGCTGAACTAGAGACATTAAACTTAACGCTTGAGCTTGGCGATCGATGTCTCCTGAAACTTGATAAATTTGCGCTGCTTGTTGTAGAAGTTGTACGGCTGCTGAAAATTGACCAGCATCGTAATATTTTTTAGCAGATTGTACGAGCGATAAAGCTGATGCAGGTTGAATTTGGGTTGGGGGATTTTGGGCAATGACAGGAAATAGCATTGGTATATTCAGGCTAAATATTAACCCGAAAATTATAAGTAGAATGAACCCCAACAAGCGTTTCATGAGTTTCTCCTCAGCATCTGATATAGCAAGGGACTGGGGACTGGGGACTGGGGACTGGGGACTGGATGAAAAGTCTTTTTGTGTCTAAGTTTTATCATCTGTTAATGTCCTGACCACCAAGGCTTTTGCTATATCATGTCCGGGGAATCAAATATAATACCTGAAACCCTAAAGAGCCAAAGCTGTGCTTGAGCTAACCTCCCCTTATTCTTGGGGAGGGGTTGGGGGTGGGGTTCTTTTATTATGGGTAATTTCGCAGACACGATATGACACCAATTTGAAAAATGATTGCGACAGATAAATTCATCAAACCAAAATACACAAAGCAATTACCCAATCCAAAATCTAAAATCCAAAATCCAAAATCGCATGACAGTCTTGGGGATGCAACCAAGTATCTTTAGGTGTCACCGTCACTGGGTTTGCCGTGAGGATCGCATTACCATTCGCATCTTTTACCAAACCTTGAGCTTCAATAATTGTTGTAGATTCTGTTTGTTGTTTGTCTGATGAGTTATTAGTTGTTGGTGTTGGTTGAGTTTGAGATTGTGATGATATCAACCAATCTTCCCAAGCTGTATTGGCGCTGATAATTTCATAGGGAGAAGGAGGTAAACCACCTTTACCAGTCACAATAAATTCACTACCTTGAGCTGCAACACAGAGGTTTTGATTGATTAATCCAGAAACATCAACAATATCTGTTGGCAATTCTTGCAATCCTTGACTGGGGTCAGTATTAGGTGTATTGAGATTTACCTCACCATTTAAGGAAGGGTTAGTTTGAGAAATCGCAGTAATGTCACTTGTTGGTAACTGATTGGGGTCGAGTTTTGTGGGGTCAGTTGTTTGCAGCGATCGCTCCAGTTCTTGACGACTGAGTGGTTTTAGCCCAAATATGCCAGCAGGATTGATATTAACTTTGCCACCACTCCCGTTAAAAGCATTAGCCGTGATATCGTTGTTTTCATTTGGAGCAGCGACGATAAAACCTTTGGGTTCATTAATGGTAATATTTCCACCATCCCCCCCAGCTTCAGCAGTCCCCGCATTAGTAGAAATTTTGCTCTCCCGACGCAGCAGCAATAAGTCTTGTAGTTTGAAGCTGATGTTACCACCAGTATTACTAGCAGTTTCGGCAGAAATGTTGGATTGATTATCTAGGGTGAGGTAATCTGTCTGAATTTCAATATTTCCAGCCTTGCCACTACCTTGGCTATCTACTGTAATACCAGCGTTATTTTGCAGGTTGACTGTCTCATTAGTAACAATCTTGATATTTCCTGCATTTCCTTGACTACCACTGACTGTACTAGCAGCAATTCCAGCACCATTAGTTAAAGATAATGATTTTGCGCTAATCTCAATGTTTCCCCCCTGACCGATTGCTGGAATGGTTGTATCTTCTTTCACTTCTCCCACTGAACTGGATGCTCCACTACCGCCAAGAATCGATACTCCATCAAAAGAGACGCGATCGCGGACTTCAATCTTGATATTTCCTGCATCCCCTTTCTCAAAGGTATTGGCAGTCAGTTGGGCGCCATTTCTCAAATCCAGCGATCCTGCTTGAATATCAATATCTCCCCCCCGACCTTCACCATCAGTTCCTACTGCGGTAAAAATTCCTGTGAAGTTGTTAATATCGCTTGTATTTACTACATCGAAGTAAATGCGATCGCGCACTTGAACGATTACATTGCCGGCATTCCCCTGTGAGCGGGTATTAGTTTGCAGACGAGCGCCATTAGTTAAAGAAAAGGAACCTGCGGTTAAATAGATGTCCCCGGCATTACCCTTTGCACCTGGTCTGACATTGTTGAATATGCCACTGGGATTTCCTTCGCTATCCATACCATCGAAGGCGATGCGATCGCGCACTTGAAGCGCGATCTTGCCCGCATTCCCCTGTGCGTAGGTTTCCGCTATCAATTCTGCTCCTTCGCTCAAAGAAAATGAGCCAGCCTGAATCGTAATATTACCACCATTACCAATGGCATTGGATTCTACAGTATTGAAAATAGTACTAAGTCCTGATAGCGAAACCGTCTCAGACGTAATATTTATATCACCTGCCTGACTGTTAACTGTTCCCAAACCTTCGCTAATCCCAGCCACTAGCAAGCTGTTTCCTGACATGCTGAAGTTTTGAGCATTGATAAAAATACTACCATTCTTATCAGCAGTTCTGACATCTATAAATCCATCGATGATCGAAACATCCGTTTTTTTAGCATTTTCAGGGAAACTTAGATTGAGTTTATCCCCATCAAAATTTAGTCCTACTACTTCCCAACCTCTAACCCCTGCCAATTCTACTCGACCACCCATAGCATTTAATGTACCTCCGTTGAGAATTACATCTCCTCCCAGAAGTATCAAACTACGACTATCAGGTACCCGCAAACCAAATATATTAAATCCGGTTGGTGCGGTTGATCTGTTTTCAATCGTTCCAGGCTGAATTTGATTGAAGAAAAATGCAGAAGGATTAACTGTTAGTAATAGAGAAGTTTCTGGATTGGTGGCGCTAAAAAAACCTTGCTCACCAAACTTAATTGCATTCGCCGTACTCGCTACAAATGAACCCCCCAAATCCAAGCGTGCATTCTGCCCAAAAATTATCCCGTTGGGATTAATTAAAAATAAATTAGCGTTACCATTTACACCCAATGTCCCCAAAATATTCGAGGGGTTATTACCTGTAACTCTACCCAGGATATTATTTATCCCCGCAGGGTTTGAAAAATATACTCGCTGTCCATCTTTGACATTGAATTCGCTAAAACTGTGAAAAAGATTACTTCCTCTGATTGCGCCGCCATCAATTTGGTCTGCCGCTGCGCCTTTAATATTTATATTGGGGGTAATAACTGAACTTTCCGTACCTAAAGTAGCATCGGGGGTAATCTGGGCAAGGGCGCTAGTGTGAGGGAATGCGTTAACGTAGCTCACCGTAGGTATCGCCAATCCTCCCAAAAATGAGAATAATCTAGCTAGAATTGATACATGAACAGCACTGTCTCTACAGAATAAAAGAGGATTTTGACAGCTTTTCATCAGGTTCCTTCTGATTTGAGATGAGAGCGAAGAGTTATGACTTTTTCATATATGCCTGGCTTTAAAAAGCTTTGAACAGGATTCTATTCAAATATTTTATACCTATAAATAACCAAACTACTTTCAACAGCCACCAATGCTAAAGCTGAGGAAAATAAAGGTATCCAAGCTCCCTTAAAAGTTAGTAAACCCCAACAACTTGCATATAAAATACCCACAGCAACTCCTCCCCCCAGTAAAATTAGACGCAGTGACATCAAACGCCAAGCTAACAAACCTCCTACTAACGACCAACCCCAAATCCACATCGTTTCAATTGGTTTTGACCAAGGCAAAATCAACGGTCGTCGATCCATTATTGTACTGAGAATTTGACTGACCATGTGTGCTTGAATTTCCACACCTGTCATAGTTTTAACTGCAAAATAACCATCACTGTAGGGTGTGCGCCAATGATGATCGTTAAAACTGAGGTCTGTAGTTCCAATGAGAACAATACGATTTTTGGCGAGATTAGGGTTAAAATTATTACTCAGAACTTCTTGCAAAGTAACTTTTTCGGCAACTTCTTTTGAGGCGCGATAGTTGAGTAATATTTGATGACCGCTGGCGTTAATATGATGGTAACTGCCGGAGTTTTCTTCTAAAGTTTTAAAGACGACTTTCCCCAATTTTAAGTAATTATCTGGCGTAAAATCTGATTTAATTCCGGCTTCTGCTAAATAACTAACTGCCAGCTTCCAAGCAAAAGAATATTTGCTTTCACAGGGAAATGCAGAATCTACAGCTAATATTTGCCGACGGAGAACCCCATCAAAATCAAGTTCTACATTATTAAAGCCTTGACCTTGTTTTGAAACTTCTGGAGGAGTTTTAATACCCGGTTTTCCATAATGACAAATACTAAAAATATTATTGCTATTTTTGATTTTTTCAGCTAAATTTTTGTATTCTGCTTTCAGAGGAGTTTCTCGATAAATATCTAAACCGATCGCTCGCGGTTTTGATTGTTCTAATTTTGTGAGTAATTGTGCGAAAGAACGCTCAGATAAGGAAGCTGCTTTGCGTTCTGTAATCGGCTGTGATTGGACATCTTCTTCTGTGATGGTAACTAATAACAACCGTTGATCTATGCCTTCATCGGGTCGCGATCGCATCAGTTGGTCGTAAGCTTGCAGTTCCCATGCTTGCAAAAACCCAAGGGTTCTGATGCCAATAATTATACTCGTAATGGCTACACTTGCAAAAGCTACTTGCCATAGTGGGAGAGCATTTTGGAACTCATTTTGATTATTTAATTGTTTTTTTAGCCAATTTAAATCAAAAACTGTTTTATAGATAGGATTTTTAACAATCAAATTGCCTTGGTGCTGATTTACTAATCCAGAGAGACGCAATTCGAGATATGCCTCAGAATTATTTGCAGGTATTTTACCTCGCTGTAAAACTTTTTTATACAAAAGTAACAGAGATGTACTGGAGCGGGAATTTCTCAAAATGCGATCGCGAATAGTCCGCAAATGCTCCGGTTCATCCTGAGATTCCCAATTCTCAATAATCCGCTTTTTAACTAAATGCTTGATAGATTGCGGTGTTTGCACTCCAGATTCTTGAGAAATCAACCAACAAAGCTTTTGGGTTAAAAACGGTTGTCCCCCAGTCCAATACAGCACTTCTTTGAAAACAGCTTCAGGATTGCTAACTTTTTCAATCAAACCCTGTACCAAACTGACACTTTCGTGCAATTGAAAACCTTTTAACTCAATCGCTCGACCAATATTAAAGGGAGTTGCATTTTCATCTTGAATTAAATCGGCAGGTGTTGCTACACCCAATAATGCAAAAGAAAGTCTTCTATATTCTGGGTTGCTTGCCCTTTTATCGTAGCAGTGACGAATCAAAGCAAAAAATTCATCTGTAGGAAAGTTTAAACTCAGAACGCTATCAATTTCATCAATAAAAATCACAATTTTTTGATTAATTTGCGTTAGCAATACATTTTCAATAAAACCACCCAAGCGTTGCACGGGTGATAAATCTTCCTGTTCGCGCAACCAACTACGACGGTTTACCTGTAGCTCAAATCCACTGATTAATTCTTGAATAATCCCCCCATACCATTGCGATGCAGTAATTTCTTGACTGCCAATCCCGCTTAATTCAATTTCGACACAATTAATATCTTGCGTTTGTAATTTGTACATAGTCCTAATCCGCAAGCTAGATTTACCCATTTGTCGGGAATTGAGGACATAGCAATATTCCCCAGCTAATAAAGCATTGTACAGTTCGTGGTCAGCCTCTCGAACGATATAGGTAGGAGCATCAGGTAGTAGACTTCCTCCGGGTTGATATTTGTAGTTAGAGTGAGTCTCACCGCTTTGAGAGTCGTCATTAATCATCGTTTATTGGTAAAGATTTTAGACATTAATCTGAGATAAAAACGCCCACAAAATTACTAATGCATCAAATAATCGCCTTTTATATCTAATTTTTAGCTCCTAAAGAACTTTCTCAATTACAGATACAGAGGATATTAACAGTTCTTTAAAAGGTAATAAGTAAGTGGGTCAAATTAAATATATAGCGGTTCCCATTCAGATGCGATACAACATTATATCGCCAGGTGTAGGGAACAGTGCCGTGCCCCTACAGGTGTAACTCAGCAGGTCGGGAAAGTTCCCTACAATTATCTGTACCTCACGCCTGTTGCAATTTGCTGTATATGCGCCCTAGAGCAACATCCCTCTTCGATTTTTGGAAAAAACCTGAATTAACCTGAACTTTTCTGAAATCCTGAAATGTCCGAATTTTTTATACTCCTCATTTTTCCTCAACTATTATCAAATACAACCAAACATAATAGAAACATCAACCGAGTTGAAGATTATAACCAGCCCATGAAAACTAATCAGGGCTACTAATAATTAATTCAACTTTCAAGAAACATCAACTAAAAAAGTTGCTATTTAATGACTTCGACCGCAAATTATTCACACAAATAATTACTTGTAAGGAGAAAAACAATGTCTTGGTGGAATCCATTTGATTGGGTAAGCTGGTTGGCTGACAAGGTTTCCTACGCCTTCGATAAACTGGGAGATGGTTTAGATTTTGCATTTCAGGAAGTCGGCTTAGATTTTGTCGGATCTGGTGCAAATTGGTTAAGCGATCGAGTAGGAGAAAAAATTAGCGGCACAATTGAGCGGGCTGTTAGCTATGTGAAGGCACTCCCTGCTAACACAGAGCGAGCTTTTAATGATCTCTTTAGTGAACAAATCTATACCGATTTCGGCAAATGGTTTGGAACCAACTTATTAAATGCTGCTGAACTAGCAGGAATTCCGGAGATTTTAGAAACAGCCGCCGATATAATTAAGTTTAATACTCGTGCCTTAACTGATAGAGAAAAAAACGTTGCCAGAAGCGTTTTCGGTGATTCCATTAACTTAGATTTAGTCCGGATTGATGAAGCTAGTTTCGTTGGACTTGTTAACGGCGATCGCGCTTACACAACTTTCCACACGATTAATACTTGGGGATCAATCAGTGATGATAAACTTATCCACGAATTGACCCATGTTTGGCAGTTTGAAAAGTATGGCGCTGACTATATACCAAAAGCTATTGATGCTCAAGGATCAGAAGCTGGGTATAACTATGGTGGTGTGAGTGAATTGCTCAACCGGATGTTGCAAGGCAAAGGACTCAGTAGCTTCAATTTTGAGCAACAAGGTCAAATTGTTCAAGATTATTACAGTCTCAGAGAATCTGGTAGAGCTAGTGGTAATTACTCTCAAGATTTGTCTGTCTATGCGTACTATGTACAAACAGTTTCTCAGTTATCTCAAGGTCAGCTAAATCCTGTCACACCTGGTGCAGGCAATGATTTAGTCGTCGGTAATCAGTTAGCAAATTATCTTTTTGGATATGCTGGTAACGACAGAATCTATGGAGGTAATGGCAATGATTATATGGATGGAGGAGACGGGAATGATAACCTCAATGGTGGTAATGGCGATGATGTTTTCTATGGAGGTAAAGGCAACGATTATCTAAGCAGTCGTGTGAGCGATGGAACATTCAATGAAATTATCGTTGCGATTAACGACTTCACCGTCGGAACTACTGGTTGGACTAGCTTCGATCGCTATCCCCGCCAAGTTGCCGATGTTAATGGTGATGGCCGGGCTGATATTGTTGGTTTTGGACATGATGCTGTTTATGTCTCCCTTGGTCAAGCTAATGGAACGTTTGGTACGGCGATCGCTGCGATTAACGACTTCACCGTCGGCAGTAATGGTTGGACTAACTTTAAGACTTATCCTCGCCAAGTTGCCGATGTCAATGGTGATGGCCGGGCTGATATCGTAGGTTTTGGCATTGATACTGTTTATGTCTCCCTTGGTCAAGCTAATGGAACTTTTGGTGGTTCCATCGCTGCGCTGATTGACTTCACCGTGATGAGTGGAGGCTGGAGTAACTTCGATCGCTATCCCCGCCAAGTTGCCGATGTCAATGGCGATGGCCGGGCTGATATCGTTGGTTTTGGACAGGATGGTGTTTATGTTGCCCTCGGTCAAGCTAATGGAACCTTTGGTGGAGTAAACTTTGTTCTAGGCGAATTCGGTGTTGACAATGGTGGTTGGACTAGCTTCGATCGCTATCCCCGTCAACTTGCTGATGTCAATGGTGATGGCCGGGCTGATATCGTAGGTTTTGCCCAAGATGGTGTTTATGTTGCCCTCGGTCAAGCTAATGGAACCTTTGGTGGAGTAAACTTGGCTCTGGGCGAATTCGGTGTTAACAATGGTGGTTGGACTAGCTTCGATCGCTATCCCCGTCAAGTTGCTGATGTCAATGGCGATCGCCGGGCTGATATCGTAGGTTTTGCCCAAGATGGTGTTTATGTTGCCTTCGGTCAAGCTAATGGAACCTTTAGCACAGCTATCTTTGCTCTTAACAACTTTGGTGTCTCCAGTGGTGGTTGGAGTAGCTTCGGTCTCTATCCCCGCCAAGTTGCCGATGTCAATGGCGATGGACAGGCTGATATCATCGGTTTTGGCTACGATGCTGTTTATGTCTCATTAAGTGGTGATGGCAATGACTACTTCGATGGCGGAGAAGGCAATGACACTATAGATGGGGGTAATGGTATCGATATCCTCTATGGTGGAACCGGGGATGACTATCTTGATGGTGGTGTTGGTGCAGACAAACTCTATGGTGGTAGCAGTAATGATACGTATATTGTTGATAATGTAGGTGATGTTGTTACTGAGTATGCTTCAGAAGGAATTGATACCGTAATCACTGCCAACAGCTATACTTTGGGAGCAAACCTGGAAAACCTGACCTTGGATGGTACTGCTGCTATTAGTGGTACAGGTAATGCTCTCAACAACGTGATCACAGGTAACGCTGCCAACAACTCCATTTTTGGTGGCAATGGCAACGATACCCTCATTGGCGGCGGTGGCTACGACGTTGCCATCTACAGCCAATACTATACCAACTATAATGTCTCCTTTACCAGTAATGGAGATATACAAGTTACTGGTAGCGAAGGTACTGACTTACTCAAGGGTATCGAGGAAATCGACTTCATTGGCGGCGGAGTCTATAAAATTTATACCGGAGATGGAGGTAATAATATCCTCACCACCGATCCTTACTACTGGTCTTTTGTTTATGGCGGTGACGGCAACGATTCTTTGACAAGTGGTTACGGCAACGATATTCTCCTTGGTGGAGCAGGAGACGACTACCTCAATGGTGGTTCTGGTGAAAACAAATTGTTTGGCGGTAGCGGTAACGACACCTATATTGTCCGTGCTGCTGACGTAATTACCGAGAATGCTTCCCAAGGAACTGATACTGTATACTCCACCAACAGCTATACCTTGAGAGCAAACCTAGAAAACTTGGTCTTAGATGGAACTGCTGCGATTAATGGTATAGGTAACACGCTCAACAACGTTATTACTGGTAATGCTGCCAATAACTCCATCGCTGGTGGTGATGGCAACGATACCCTCAATGGTGGGGGAGGGGACGACTACCTCAATGGTGGTTCTGGTGCTGACAAAATGTCTGGTGGTAATGGTAACGATAAGTATCTTGTCGATAATACTGCTGACGTAGTGATTGAGAATGCTGGCGAAGGAATTGATACCGTAATTACTGCCAAAACCTATACCTTGGGAGCAAATGTTGAAAACCTGACCTTGACTGATTCTGCTGTCATTAACGGTACGGGTAACGACTTAAACAATTATATCTTGGGTAATGCTGCTCGTAACATCATCAACGCTAACGGTGGAAACGATCAAGTTAATGGCAGGGGTGGCGATGATGTCATTAATGGTGGTGCTGGAAATGACACCCTTTTAGGTGACATCGGCAATGATAATCTAAACGGTTCAACAGGTAACGATGTCCTCTACGGGAATGATGGTAATGACAGTCTTTTAGGTGGCGATGGTAAGGACATATTAACTGGTGGTATTGGTAACGACATCTTAACTGGTGGTATTGGTAACGATACCCTCTTGGGTGGTGCAGGTGCGGATAGATTCAGATTCTCTTCTAAATCGGAAGGTATTGATATCATCAAAGACTTCCAGCGCGGTGAAGGCGACAAGATTGAAATTATCAAATCAAGTTTTGGTGCTACCTCCTTCAACCAATTCAGCTATAACAGCAATACTGGTGGTTTGTTCTTCGATGCTTCACGCACTGACAATATTGGCCCTGTTCAGTTGGCAACTATCGAGAATAAGCCGGCTGGGTTCTCAGTTCAACAAGATATTGTTTTGGTGTGAAGATGCATTGAGTTTGATCTGAGTTCATCAGGTGAATAGCGTTTAGACATGGTTGAATACTTGCAGAATCAGGCAGAAGAAAAAAACTTCTTTCTTCTGCCTTTTCTTGAGAAAGCTGATACATTCGCACTATGAATTTTGATTACCCCATAGCTGCATAAACGCAAAAACCCAACGTTTAAGTGTAATAGCAACTTTATTTACCGATTTTGAGATTAGCGGTTCACAAACAATCAATTTGAAGCTTCTTTTAGGAGACAAAACATGAAAGCTACGTTACATCACATTTTAAAGCTCAAGAAAGAGTACAGCCAACTGCCATTTTTTGATTTTTTACGGGATGAGACTTTATCACCTCGTCAGCGCCTAGAATTTTACCCTTGTATGGCTCCTTTTATCATGAGCTTTGGCGATCTAAATCGCTACGTTATGCGCCAAGAACCAACCTTAGATCCGTGTCAGGCTATGGTGAATGAACACTCCTATGAGGACGATCGCCATTGGCCATGGTATTTGGAAGATTTTAGCAAATTGGGCTTCGATCGCCAAACAATCTCGCCGACTGAGTATTTACAATTTTTGTATAGCGATCGCACCGCAGTCAATCGCCTGTTGTCACACAAGCTGGCTCATTTGATTTATAGTTCATCTAGTGTCGTGCGTCTTGCCATTATCGAAGCCATTGAAGAAACCGGCAACGTATTGTTTGAACTAATTGGAAAATTGGCACAACAAATTGAAGAAGAAACGGGTATCGAATTGCGCTACTGTGGGGAATTCCATTTTAGTAAAGAATCTGGTCATGCTATGACAAGCGACCATGCCATAATGACAAAGATAGAAATGGATGACCAAACACGCGCTGAGGCGATTGAAAAAGTCAATTTGGTGTTTGTTTGGTTTACAGAATGGACAGAAGAATTACTAGCCTATGCTGTTAGGGACTTCCAGTTAAAACAACATCCCGTCGTAGGGGCGCATAGCTATGCGCCCCTACAAATGTACAAATAATTTGGGATAATTTATTTTTTGAAAGTCCCTTAATGCTATTTCACCATCATTGCAAAGTACAGCAGATTTCAAGTTAGTGAGGTACAGAAAGATTCGTCTGTCACCCAGGTGTAAAGCTTATTTTACTCCTAAATTCAGAATTCAGAATTCTGAATTCTGCTGTAATTAATCCAGCAAACGTATCCGAAAATATTGACGATATAAATGGCAGCGAATCTCTACCAAATTACCAGAAAGCTTCACCAAACCCATACTTTGTAACTGATAAGCTGAAATTGGCTCTAACAGTACAGGAATTGTAGAATTAACAACTTTTTTGAAAGCAATTGCTAATTCGAGATGCTGTTGTAAATTCAACCAATGTTCCCGCAAATGATGTGCATAAATACCAGTTTCTGTAGTTCCTTCTGTTAATATCTGCTCAAGGGTAATATCTGGATGAGTTTTGAGGTGTGAGAAAGCCATCTCTAATAAATAAGGATGTCCTCCTACTAATTTTATGAGAGAGTCTATCACAGTCCTGTCTAGATTCAGTTGATGTTGTTGGGCAAAATCTTGTACTTGTTCGCGGGTAAATTCGGATAGTTCTAGAGGTAATCCCACATTAAATGGAGACTGATTAATATTTAATCGAATATAAACATCAGTAGAATGTATTAGTACCAATCGTAATTTCTTCCAAATTTGCCTGCTTCTGGCTTTTTCATACCAAGAACGCAACAAACCAAAAAAATCTTCGTAAATTTCTGGATATGGAAAGAGTAAATCAACATTATCTAAGCATAAAACGAGAGGGCGATCGCTAGCAACTAATAGATATTCTTCAAAGTAAGTAGTGCAACTTACTTTTGCTCCCATACCCTCTTCATCCCAATATTCATCTAGCTGACTCGGCAATCCCAGTTCTCGGCTAATATTACTACAAAACCAGCGGAGGAATTTATTAAGTTGAGTAAAATGGGTATTTCTGTCTGCTAGTTCAAAACTTAAAATTACGCTGCGATAATCTTTTTGGATGAAGCGATTGACAACCTGAACTATAAATGACGTTTTACCCATGAGACTAGGAGCTTTAATTCTAATTAGAGAACCTGGTTGCAAAAGGCTTTCATAACAGATGTTTTCTATCTCAGGTCGTCTCACATAAATATCAGGATTTAATTTTTCGGAAGATCCTTTTTCATTTGCTAAATCTATTTTAATTTGATGATCTAGATTTGTGGAGACTGTGAGATTTTGAATTGATTCATGCTGAGTTTTGACCCAACAGGTATTTACATTAGCAGATATTGATTTTTCCCATTTGCGTTTGAGTGCTTCTTTGAAATTACTTTTTTTTACTTTTTCCCCTAAAGAATCAGAGAGTAATTTCCAGAGCTTTGGTGCCACATCCTGGCTGATGTAAGTAGTTGCATACTGATGTTTAGCAGCTATTTCATCATATTCTTGTCGCTGCCATGCTCCTTTAAGAATAATTATTTCAATATCTGTCAAGTTTCTATTGAATCTGGAAAAAACTGCTTGATTGGCGATTTCTATCGCTTCATCTAAGTTGAAATTTATCATAATAATCTTGATTTGAAATATTTTAGATAAATTATATATACCATTTCTCACTTTTGTGAGGTGCGAGGTGGGCTAGCACAGGTATACGCCTCTACAAATTTTTGTACCTTATGTAATTGGGAACCGCTAGATTTTCTAAGCTAGGTAAACTATGTAATAATTTTTGATGTTACCAGGGGTAAACTTCTGGTTTTTTTATATTTCAACCGCACAGATGCAGAGGCTAAGAAATGACAGAAGCAACTCTTCCAGCTTTAATTGAGCAAATGTTGCAGCCTGGATTTTATCCCCATGAGGTAACAGAATCTATTAAACTTATTCAAACCCACGCTTCTTATGTGCTACTAACTGGAAATTACGCTTATAAGCTAAAAAAACCAGTTAATTTCGGGTTTTTGGATTTTTCGACTTTAGAGAAGCGGCGGCATTTTTGTCAGGAAGAGTTGCGGTTAAATCAACGAGGAGCCGCTGAACTATATTTAGAAGTTTTGCCGATCGCTCTCGTAGGAGAGCAATACCAGCTAGGGGGAACAGGAGAAGCAGCAGAATATGTGCTGAAAATGCGTCAGTTTCCCCAAGAGTCGCTATTAAGCGCACTTTTTGAAGCAGGTAAGTTAAATGAGACAAACTTAGATAATTTGGGAAGAGTGGTGGCTCAATACCATTCTCAAGCTCAGACGAATGATTATATTCGCAGCTTTGGTGAGGTGCCAAATCTCCGGGCTGCGTTTGATGAGAATTATGAGCAAACTGAAAAATATATCGGTGGCCCCCAGACTCAGGCGCAGTTTACAGAAACCAAGGAATATACAGATAAGTTTTTTACTGAACGTTCAGAATTATTGGCTAGCAGAATTCACAACAACTATATTCGTGAATGTCACGGAGATTTACACCTGAGAAATATTGCTTTGTGGCACGATAAAATTTTGCTGTTTGATTGCATTGAGTTTAATGAGCAGTTTCGCTTTGTGGATGTAATGTATGATGTGGCATTCACGGTGATGGATTTGGAAGCGCGAGGGCGCAAAAACTTGGGTAATGCGTTTTTGAATGCTTACACTGAGCAAACTGGAGACTGGGAAGGTTTACAAGTGCTACCTTTGTATTTGAGCCGTCAAGCTTATGTCCGAGCCAAGGTAACTTCATTTTTGCTAGACGATCCGAGTGTACCTGTCACAGCGAAGGAAGAAGCGACAAAAACCGCCGCTGACTATTACAAACAAGCTTGGGAGTATACTAAACCAAAACAGGGACAACTACTTTTGATGTCAGGGTTGTCTGGTTCTGGTAAAAGTACAACAGCGAGACTTTTAGCCCGTCATTTAGGAGCAATTCAGCTGCGTTCCGATGCAGTGCGGAAGCATTTAGGCGGAATTCCTCTGTCGGAGAAAGGCTCAGATGACTTGTATACACCTGAAATGACCAAGAAAACTTACACACGGTTATTGTCACTGGGTATTATACTGGCTAATCAAGGTTTTCCTGTAATTTTAGATGCCAAGTATGATAAACAACTGTTACGGCAAGAAGCGATCGCCCAAGCTACAAAACACCAACTTCCACTCCAGATTATCCAATGCACAGCACCGCTAGAAGTGTTACAAGAGCGCCTGAATAAACGCACTGGTGATATCGCTGATGCTACTGCCGATTTATTAGACTCACAACTCAAACAAGCTGAACCTTTCACTGAAGAAGAAAAAACATACGTAAAGATTTTAGATACAACTCAACCAAAAGAAGCACAATTAAAAGCAGTAATTCCGCAATAGCTTTTTTGAGCGTGCCAATTTTAGATTTTAGATAAAAAATTACTTCGCTACTCTTTTGACACTCCCACGCCGTTGAACGGCGGAGATTCTTCTTTCAGTGAGCTAACTTAATCTATCCTGTCCATTACTGGCAATACTTAAACCGTAATCCAAAATCCAAAATCCAAAATCCAAAATTGATTTATGGCAGACAAAAAGAACGATTTTTTCACTATTTCTCCCAGCTTCTTTTCTCAACTATTATTTGGGGCATTTTTAGCATTTATATTAATCATGACCAACTCGCCAGTACCCCTGAGCATCTTCTTAGGGATTTTGGGGGGTTTCATCTTAAGCTGGATTACAAATGCAACTACTAATAGTGCCCAGCCCCCAACTGTAGCCTCCTCTGATGGTGTTGATACAGGACTGAAATACTGGTTATTTTTCATGCTGGGCTTTGTATTTTTGGGGTATCCTGCACCTATGAGTATCTTCCTGGGTGGAATAGCTGCTTTAGGTGGAGGTTGGATTACTGCTTGGTGGGGAAGTAAGGAAGAAGCTAAAACTCAACTGCAAGTTGAAGAATCACAAGAAGGCGAAACTGAACAATCCACTGACAGGATAAACAAACGCCAAAGAAGAAGACCCACCCGCCGTTCTCGTCGTAATACTGGAAGTGTTAATTTCAAGTTTTGGGAAAGGTAGGGGATGGGGACTGGGGATTAGGGACTGGGGACTGGGGACTAGGGCGTGTTTTCAAAGTCTTAGATCCCCCCAACCCCCCTTTTTAAGAGGGATTTAGGGGGATCTAAAAAGTTAGGAGGCTAAACAAGTAGTTTGAAAACACGCCCTAGTGACTGGGGATCAGGGAAGACTTTTCCCAGTCCCCAATACCCGGTATCCAGTCCCCAATACCCAGTACCCAGTCCCCAGTCCCCAGTCCCCATTCCCCATTTCCCAATATGTTTTTATATCTCTCGAAATTACTACCACTATTTTTTTATCCACTAGGACTGGCTTGTGTCAGCTTAGTAGTAGCATTAGTCACATTGTGGAAACGACCGCGCATTGCGGCGATCGCCATTACTCTAGCATTAACTTTACTCGTGTTTTGCAGCAATGCTTGGATTGCGACATCGCTAGTGCGATCGCTAGAATGGCAAAATCTCCCAGCCGCCCAAATACCCAATGCAGAAGCGATTGTGGTTTTGGGTGGTGCTACCAAATCAGCTTTTCCTCCAAGACCTACTGTTGATTTGAGTGAATCAGGCGATCGCGTCATTTACGCCGCCCAACTTTATCGCCAAAAAAAAGCGCCTATAATCATCCTCAGTGGCGGGCGGATTGATTGGCGTGGTAGCGGTTCAGCAGAATCGGCAGATATGGCCACAATCCTCACATCTATTGGTATTCCATCCCAGGCAATTGTCGAGGAACCTGAGTCTTTAAATACTTATGAAAATGCCGTCAATGTCCGCAAAATTCTGGAAGCGCGTGGCATTAAACAAGTATTATTGGTAACTTCGGCAATGCATATGCCGCGATCGCTGAAGATTTTTCAACGTCAAGGAATCAACGTTATTCCTGCACCGACTGATTTTCTCGTCAGTCAGGGTGAACTGCAAGAACTCGGCAGCACTCCCAAAGCCGCTATACTGAATTTATTCCCGGATACTGACAACCTGCACCAATTTACCACCGCTTTAAAAGAGTACATTGGTTCTTTTGTCTATTACTTACGCGGTTGGCTTTAATTAATACTAAGTTGCAAGTGAGTAGGGAGTAGGGGGGTAAGAATATTCTGTTTAAATGCAACATAGTCTAACTTAGAAATTACGAGTCAAAAGCCAAGAGCTAGGAATTTCATCTCCCTCATCTTCCCCCACTCCCCACTCCCCACTCTTAATGATGTCTAAAAACTTACCTTATATTATTCCATCGCCTCAACCCCAAGTTGAAGAAGGCTTTGCCGCTTACCAAACAACCCATCAGTTTTATCATGAAGTTCAGACGCGGGAAGAGTTTCGGCGTCATTGTGAATGGTATTACACGACAGCAGAACGCAACCGCCAAGACTTACAAAAAATGCGCGGCGAACTGAATATTTTCCAGTGGTTTCGCCGCCGATGAATGAATTAAATGATTTCTAACTCGTTTTCACGTAAATGAGCTTTAAATTTTTTAGTAAACTGGACTAAAATCGGCAGATTAGCGCTTACAGGTCTATTTTGCCATTGAGTGACAATACCTATGACATCGCCTTCTGTGCCTTTGAGGTCAAAAGCTTGATTTCGATGTTCAGGATGATGATAGATTACCACCGAATCTTTAACGCGCACGCGATCGCCAACTTTCATAACAACATTTACACCTAGCATTTGCTTTTCCACAAGTATCTGCTACAAAATATATGATTAAACCACCTAAAATTTGATTTAATCAACTATTTCTTGACGCTTCATAGGGGTGCGACGGCGCATTGAACCCTCCGCGTCCAGGCACGTTTTAGCCATCCGTGCATACTTTTCTCAGTTTTTTGCCGCGTTAATATTTATCGCCCTCACCCTCCGCTTTGATCCTAAAACCAGGGAAACGAAAGAAAATCAAGCGATATCAGATGTCTTTACTACTTTGGCAACAGATCCAACCTTTTTATCTTCAGGGTAACTGAAACTCCAAGTCAAGAAATTTTAGACAATTCAGCAAACAGCAAGTTTACCTCCGCGATATGGCGGTTCCCATTCAGATGCGGTACAACATGATATTGCGAGGTGTAATACAATTTCACTAAAACCCTGATACATATAGATTTGGCGTAGGGGCACGGCATTGCCCATAGGTGTCAACTTAACGGGAAACCCTCGTCAAGACGTGATATTGAGTTCACTCACTGATCATCACTCAACGCGTTACCCCACCCTAACCCTCCCCTTGTAAAGGGGAGGGAACTAGATTCTTTTTTCCCCCCAATCCATCGGGGGGATTAAGGGGGGTAAAACGCCTGTGGGATAAGCATTTGAGCTTAAGTTGACACCAATGGGCATTGCCGTGCCCCTACCAACGTATTTGTATCATAATTAAAGTGAAACGGTATAAGGGCACTGCCGTGCCCATTGCTGTCAACTTAAGCCTTGGCGAATAGAATTCGCACGCCACTTGCTTCAAGTCTCTTAACCCGCCCAACCCAGTGGCTTGGCTACACAGGCGAAGTCCCCTGGTGCGGACTAATGGAAAATTAAGGATTTGAAACCTAGATCGGTGGGTAAAGCCTCGTGTAGCCGCGGTTTCTAACCGCCCATTTCGCGTTAAGTTGACACCACTGGGCAGTGCTGTGCCCCTAGAGGTATACCTCAGGCAAATGCTGACTGTGAATTGGTTTTGCAGATTCAGAATCAAGGTAGCGATCGCACGTTAATAACAACTTTGCCGAAGTGAGCGGCACTTTTGAGATAATGATATGCTTCTCGTGCTTCAGTAAATGGGAAAACTCGATCGATAATCGGTTTGATTTGATGCTGTTCTATTGTCTGATTCATTGCCTCAAACATTTCCCGGCTGCCAACATAAATCCCTTGAACCGTTAAACTTTTAAAAAGTATTGGCATGGGGTCAATTTCATTTCCTCTGCCTGACAAGACACCAATCAAGCTAACACGTCCACCAATGCGGACTGCTTGTAGTGATTTTGGTAGAGTTCCTGCACCGCCTACCTCAACTACATGATCTACACCTGTGCGATTAGTTAATTGGTAAACTTGCTTTTCCCAATCTGGTGTTGTTTTGTAGTTGATTGTTTCGTCAGCACCAAGCTGTTTGATTCGTGCCAACTTTTCATCACTGCTGGAAGTAGCGATCGCTCTAGCACCGTGTATCTTGGCAAACTGGAGAGCAAAAATTGAAACTCCCCCAGTACCGAGTAATAAAACACTATCACCTGCGCCAATATTGCCCTGTGTTACCAATCCATGCCAAGCCGTGACTGCTGCACAGGGCAAGGTCGCACCTTCAGCGTAGGAAAGATGATCTGGTAAAATCACTAAACCATCTTGGTGTAATACCACATACTCAGCCAACATGCCATCGATACCGCCACCGAGATCCGATTTCATTTTTTCTCTGGTTAGAGAGCCATAAATCCAGTCTTGGAAGAAAGTAGCAGCAACGCGATCGCCTACTTTCACCCGTGTCACACCTTCTCCCACCGCCACAACTTCCCCCGCACCGTCGGACATGGGAATTAGGGGATATTTCTGTCCAGCACCGTAGGCTCCTTCAATTACAAGCAAATCACGGTAATTTAGAGATGTTGCTTTGACCTGAATCAGAACTTCACCAGCTGCGGGTTTTGGTTCAGGGCGATCGACTAATGCGAGAGCATCAATTCCGGCATTGCTTTGAATTTCGTAAGCTTTCATTAGTAATAGGGAATAGGGAATGGGGAGTAAAGAGTGGGGAAAGATTAATTGGCTGTTGCCTATTGCCCCTTACCTCTTGCCTTAAAACTCTAACTTTCAAAATCGGTATTTGCTGCCACTGCTTCCCATGCATCTAATTCAGCAGTCAATGAGGCAATTTTGTTGCGGAACTTGCTGTAAGCATATTTACCCAGCACCAAACGCAATGGTGGATTTTCTGATTCCACAACTTTAATTAATGCCTCAGCTGCTTTTTCTGGATCGCCTGGTTGAGTGCCTTCAATTTTTTCTAGGAACTCTAAGAATTTCCCTACAGTTGGTTTGTAGGCGTCCATACTATTAGTAGCGCGGTCAAGCGATCGCCCAATAAAATCAGTACGGAAGGGTCCTGGTTCGACAATTGTCACTTTTATACCCAGAGGTGCAACTTCGCCATGTACGGCTTCCGATACCCCCTCTAAGGCAAATTTAGCACCACCATAGATGGAAAAACCGAGTTCATTGGTGAATCCAGCGATCGCAGACATATTGATGATATGCCCACTTTTTTGCTGTCTCATAATTGGCAACACTGCCCGGATAGTGTTAATTGCACCGAATAAATTAGTATCAAAATTACGCCGAATTTGCTCATCACTGACCTCTTCCAGCGCCCCAATTAAACCATATCCAGCATTGTTAACCAGTACATCAATTTGTCCAAATTCCTTAACTGCTTCATCTACTGCCGCTTTTACTTGGATGGGATTAGTAACATCTAGAGAAACTGCCTTGGCTGTATCTGGGTATTCATTAACCAAATCTTGAAGTTGCTCAGGCTTACGGGCAGTAGCAATTAAGCGATCGCCTTTTCTCAGTACCGCTTGAGCTAAATTACGCCCGAAGCCGCTAGAACTACCAGTAATCAACCAAACCTTGGTATTGTTATTAGACACGATAGATTCCGCTGGATTTTCGATCAGTATTTTAGCTATTAACTAGACATACTGGGCATTGGGCATTGAAAGTGCTGTTAGCGGTAACGGTGCGATGAGCCCCGTGAGGAGTTAAGAGTTATTCTCCCTCATCTCCCTCATCTCCCTCATCTCCCTCATCCCCCTCATCTCCCCATGCTATCGCCAATCATCCAGTGCAAAAACATCTGGGCGATTGAATCCTGGTTCATTAGGTCTATGCATTGCAACTCCGATGATTTCACTGCGAAAACCACGAGTCAGCATCCGACGATAAGCTTCGTCTCGACTGGTATTAACGCCAGCAACCAAACGTGACATCCCTTGAGCCACAGTCAATGCTTCGCACAAATCCAATAACTGCTCGAAACGTTGCCCTGCATCGTTCCCAGAATGTACTGCACCAAATCTGACATAGCAAGTATTACTACCTGCCTCAGTACCTGCCCCATAGTGACAAACTGCAAATCCTGCCAAGCCTGCATCATCCCATAACAAGACTGTATCACCCAGTCCCTGAGCTTGAACTGTCTGAATTTCTCGTGATAAATCTAGTCCTTCATAAATAGAATTAGTGAGTTGATAAATTGCTTTGAGATTTTCAGCGCGTTCATTCTCACTCATCTGTGAATATCTAGTTTCTTGCGGTATTGGCTGTAATTGTTGTACTTGTTTTGCCAAAATTGCAGTCAGAAAACGCAGACGAAAGCCAAATTTTTGATATAATATGTGATGCTTAGGACTTTGAGCAAAAGTAAACAGTCCGATCATCGAAGTATTACGTTGAGTAAAGTAGGCGATCGCAGCTTCAACGAGATGTTGACCTACTCCTTGGTTCCAAAAGTCAGGATGAACGCTTAACGGTCCAAAATAGCCAAAGCTTCCCCAATTTACTGCTAGGTTAGACCCGATTAACTTTCCATCAATTTCAGCAGCAAACGCCGCACTCGGATCGGTTTTCCAGCGATGGTGTATGTAAGCAGCATCTCCATAAAACTCGGTTGGTTCAGGTAGTCCGATAAAAGTACCAAATGCCAACCGAAAAATGTGGTCAGCAGCAGCTAATTCACTCTCTTGGAGTAACCTAATAGAAACACTCATCTGCTCAATAATTGCCTACATTACAGCAATTTTCACGAGATTAAACTTACAGAATAGGGTAGCACAGCCGTGCTACCCTAAATCGTCAGGTTTTGTTTGTGTAATTGCGGTTTTTAATCCAAATTTCTCAGGCTATAGAGAATCGATGAACTGCTCTACCTTTTCCAAGAGTGGCTGATGTTCAATTTTCTCAGCTAATTCTTGAGCATTTGCATAGCACAATCGCGCCATTTTTTTGCGTTTGGTTGTGGCGTAAAGGCTTCCCATATTCAGCAAAGTCGAAACTTCTCCAAGAGAATCGCCCAGTTGTTGATAAATGGCAATGGCTTGTTTATAGAACTTCATGGCTTGGCGATGCTGAGCGAGGATACTGTGGGTAAAACCAATGTTGTGCAGGGTTGTTGCAACGCCTGCTTTGTCGCCAATGGCTCGACGTGTCAAAAGAACTTGATAATAAAGCAACAGCGCTTGTTTCGGTTCTCCTAAATCACTATAAACTGAAGCAATATTATTCAACGTGGTCGCTTCACCAACTAAATTCTTCATAGCACGCTGAATCGGCAGTGCTGCTTGAAAAAATTCTAGAGCTTGATGGAACTTGCCTAAAACACTGTAGGCAAACCCAATGCCATTTAGAGTTGTTGCTTCACCGGAAAAGTCACCTAGCGATCGACGCATTGTCAAAATTTGATTTTGTAGCAACAGTGCGCGTTTCGGTTCTCCTAATCGGGTATAAATTAGGGCTACATCATTGAGAGTAGAAACTTCTCCTTGAATATCTTGTAATTCCCTGAAGATGGGCAGTGCTTTGTTCAAATACTCCAACGCTTGGGAAAACCGTCCAAGACGGCTGTAGGTAGAACCCAGATTGCTCAGTGCAGTTGCTTGTGCGGGGGCGTTACCGATTTCAACAGCAACACAAAGTGCTTGTTGAAACCGCTCTAATGCCCTTTGAGGTTGCCAGCAACCCAGATAAGCTAAACCAAGGTCGTTTAATGTATAACCTTCCCTAGCTCGATCTGGAATTGCTCTTGCTAGCTGTAAATTCTTAGTCACAAGATCGAGATACTCTTGAAATTTTCCTCGCTGGTAATAGCCGTTTGCTTCATCGCGGCGTTGTTCCCACTCTTTGACTGGATTTAAAGATTGCGTCATCTGACCTCAGTTGCACTCTGCGATAAGTAGGCAAGATATTTCTTGGGATGAACTCCTCTTAGGTTTCCCAAATTTGAGTTAACCTTTATCTTCTACCTTTAGATATAAGACGTAAAGGGAGAAGTGTGGTAGTATTTCATACTTAAAAGCATACTCATGAAGCGATTAATACAAACAACCTAGTGAGTATTGAGCCGAAATACGTGTAATATCAAGCTTGATACGTAGCGGGCTTGATATAATTTTCGCCAAAATGCTCTGTAAACCCTATTTATTAGCCTAGAAAAGATTTAGCCAAGCGTTTGTACATCCACTCAATATCTGTATCGCTCAATGCTGGTGGTGGGGAAATTTGGGTGTAATCTATGGATAAATCGTACCCCGCTTCGTCATAGATAGCATTCAGGGCAGTTTGCAATTGCGTGGAGTGCACACAATTCGTAGGGGCGCACAGCTGTGCTAACCTACCATGTATCTCATTCAAATGAAAATCGCTATAATCTAGGCGATCGCCAACAGATAACTTAATATTGTGTATTGTTTGGCTACCCGATAAAACTGAGAAGTATTAAAAAGTTTGTTTTTGGCAAACATGAATATAATGCTCTTATTATGAGCATCTACCAATCTCTCAACAAAAAATCATACACACAACACGGTCGGGGTGACAATGACTGGCGGTTGTTTTTGCGTTTAGTGCCCTATGCCCGTCGCAGTGGTGGACTGTTGGCGCTATCCATGTTCCTACTCGTGCCGATCGCCATCGCTAATGCGGTACAACCGCTGTTAATTGGACAAATTATTTCCCTGATTCGCAATGAATCGAGTACTTACGAATTCTTGAGGAATCGCCCCTTCTCCCAAGCCCTAAATATCTTAGAAGGGTTATTACTAGTTGCGATCGCCATCCGATTGTTGTTGACAGGCTACCAGGGTTATCTCGTACAGAAATTAGGGCAAGAAATTACCACAGCAATTCGCCAGGATTTATTCCACCATGTAACATCTCTAGCGGTGCGTTTTTTTGACAGGACACCCGTAGGTAAATTAATTACCAGAATCACTAGTGATGTAGAAGTATTGGGTGATGTCTTTTCTACTGGGGCGATCGGCATCTTGTCCGATTTGTTTTCCATGCTGGTGATTGTGGCTTTAATGTTTTCTATTCAATGGCAACTTGCTAGCTTGTTACTATTGATACTGTTACCAATTACTTGGTTGATAGTTTATTTACAGAAACAGTATCGCAAAGCCAATTACAAAGGGCGGGAAGAACTTTCTATACTCAATTCACAGCTACAAGAAAATGTAGTTGGTATTAACGTAGTGCAGTTGTTCCGTAGAGAAAAATTTAATGCCGAATTATTTCGGGCGACGAACAACCGCTACACTCAGCAAGTAGATAAAAACATCTTTTATGATGCAGCTGTTTCAGCAACTTTAGAATGGGTTGGACTGGTGGCGATCGCAGGTGTTTTATGGTTGGGTGGTTGGATGTTATTAGATAAAGCCTTGACTTTTGGGACTTTATCGGCATTTATTTTATATGCCCAGCGATTATTTGACCCATTAAAGAATTTTGCCGAAAAATTTACAGTAATTCAATCTGGTTTCACTGCCATTGAACGCGTAGGCGACATATTAGATGAACCCATAGAAATACGCGATCGGACTAATGTGCGCTACTCAATTCTTGATGCTAAATTCGGCTACATAGACGAGATAGTTGCAAATTTAGAATCTCCAGATCTAAGTTTCCCACCGGAACTGGGAGAAATTCGTTTTGAACACGTTTGGTTTGCTTACAAAAACGATGATTATGTAATTAAAGATTTAGATTTCACCATTCATCCTGGTGAAAAAGTCGCATTAGTCGGTCCCACAGGTGCAGGTAAAACTTCTATCATTCGGCTTTTGTGCCGCCTCTACGAACCTACCCAAGGACGCATTCTCATTGACGGCATAGATATTAAGGATGTGCCACAAGCAGAACTGCGGCGCTATATGGCAGTAATTTTACAAGAAGGTTTTTTGTTTGCTGGTGATGTTAAAAGCAATATTTCTTTAGGAGATGGTTATACAGTTGAACAGATTCAACAAGCAGCAGAAAAAACGAACATTGCCCAGTTTATAGAAGAGTTACCCGAAAGCTACGATACTCAACTTCGAGAAAGAGGCACAAATATTTCTAGTGGACAAAAGCAACTTTTAGCCTTTGCCCGCGCTGCTATTCGTAGTCCTCAAATTTTAGTATTAGATGAAGCTACTGCTAGTTTAGACGTTGGTACAGAAGCTTTAATTCAAGAAGCATTAGACCAACTTTTGTTCAGACGCACGGCGATTATTATTGCTCACCGTTTATCTACAATTCGGAATGTAGACCGAATTTTTGTTTTGAAGCGTGGCGAATTAATTGAACAGGGAAGTCACGAACAATTACTGCAACAAGGTGGGCTTTATGCCACTTTACATAACTTGCAGATGTTAGGAAGTTAAAGACTTTCAAAAAATAAATTATCTAATCAATCATAGGACTTACGCACTGTACAAATTAATCATGGTGTGCATTTACCCAAATAGGTAGTTTTAGGCTTTTATAAATCATTCTCTGATGGTAGCGCTCTAGGGGCACAGCAATGTTCCCTACGAAAGATGTGGTTTTTAAAATAATCCATATTTAGTCTTTTTTGTTAATGCGTAATACCATTTCACTTTAATAATGATACAAATACGTCGGTAGGGGTTTAGCAGTGCTAAACCCCTACGAAAAATCTATGTGTATCAGGATTTTCGTGAAATGGTATAAGTCCTATAATATATAAAACATGTAAGAATAATTACAAAAATTGGGCTATCTACCGTGTTAACTCAGGATGAAAAACTGCTTTTAATCGGTCAAGTAACAAATTTGAGCAAAATTCCCATTAGGACAATTCGTTATTACGAGAGTTTAGGTTTAATCAAATCCTCAAAACGAACAGAAGGAGGCTTTCGCCAATTTTCATTAGATGTATTGACTCGTCTAGCCTTCATTAAAAGGGCACAAAACTTCGGTCTTAGTTTAGAAGAGATTGGAGATATTCTTCAGGTCTATGACCAAGGACAAGCTCCCTGTGGTGAAATTCAAGAAAAGCTTGAAGAGAAGGTTTTGCAAATCGATCGCCAAATCGATCAGTTGTTAACCTTACGCTCGGAAATCAAAGGATTACTTTCAGGCTGGCAGAATATGGACAACCAACATGAAGATACAATTTGTCCCAACATGCAAAATACTAGATGAGGGAGATGAGGGAGATGAGGGAGATGAGGGAGATGAGGAGCAGGGGAGCAGTAAGTTTTTCCCCTCTGCCCCTCTGCCCCTTGTGCCCAATGCCCTATGCCCCATGCCCACTAAAAATGTGAAATCCCACAACCAATAGGCGTGGGATTGGCTCAAGTGAGTTTTTTGCCAATTTTACATTTGATCCAATTGTTTGCGTAGGGAATCCAACTCAGCATCAACCACATCATTAGACTTAGGAGCAGTGGTTTGTTGTTGGGGTGGCTGTTGGGGCGGTAGTTGGGGTTGACTTACTGGAGTGGCGGGTGGTAACATTTGCGCTTTCAAAGCTGCCAATTCATCATCAACATCACTACCAGATTCCAATCGGGCAAATTGGGTTTCTAAATCTGCTCCTGCCAATTCTCCTGCTGATTGGGCACGGGCTTCTTGCATCAAGACTTTTTCTTCCATCCGCTCGAAGGCAGACATTGCACTGCTGGTATTCATCCCACTGACCATGTTTTGCAGTTGTTCTTGGGCTTTGGCAGTGGTGATCCGAGCTTTGAGCATTTCTTTCTTGGTCTTGGCCTCAGAAATTTTGCTTTCCAGCTGGATTAAATTGCGCTTGAGGGTTTCAACTTGAGTAGTTTGTGTATCTAAACTAGCCTTAAGGGCTGCACTAGTATCAGTATAAGTCTTCTTGCGCTCAAGGGCTTGTCGTGCTAAGTTTTCATCACCTTTTTGGAGCGCCAGTTGGGCATTGCGTTGCCACTTATTGATTTCATTTTGGGCATCACTGTACTGTTTCTCACTACGTTTTTGGGCGGCGATCGCCTGGGCTACTCCCTGACGCAGTTGAACCAAGTCTTCCTGCATTTCCAGGATGGCTTGTTCCAGCATTTTTTCGGGGTCTTCAGCCTTGTTAACTAGGTCATTGAGGTTAGAACTAACAACTCGTTTAATGCGATCGAATAATCCCATAACTTTGTTTTTCCTTCTTTTGGTTTACGCTGTTTGTTGGACAGTTAGCTTTTTTACTTTTTAATAGCTACCTATTTCAATGTAATCTTTCCGGTTTGAATCAGTACCTCCAAACAACTCTTAATTGTTAAGATATCTCGAAGCTGCGGCAATTCACCAAACTTTAAGAGTCTTGTGTTTTGGGTAGCTGCTGGTGGGAAGGCTGTTCTGTTTTTTGGTTGTCTTCCATGAGGCGATTGTTGGGGTGTGTGTTTTCTGCCTCATTTAAAACCTGCACCTTCATCGCTGCCAATTCGGCATCCACATTATTAGTAGATTCCAACGACGCAAATTGTGTTTCCAGGTCATCGCTACTAAGTTGAGCGATCGCTTCTGATTTCGCCTCAATCTGCAAAACTTTTTCTTCCATCCGCTCAAATGCGTTGAGGCTGCTAGTGGCAGAAGCTCCATCGAGCATTTCTTGCAGGCGATAAGAGGCTTCGGCAGAACGGGCGCGAGCAATATACATATCTTTTTTAGTTTTCGCTTCGGCAATTTTTGACTCTAGCGATCGCATGTCCTTTTTTAGCCTAGCTACTATCTCATTTTGCTGTTCTATCTGGTTGGAGAGGGCTTTTGTGGTTTCTTTATAGAACCCATTTGACATCTTGTGAGGTTTTGAATTAAGGTACTCCTCAGCATCTAAAATCCAATACTAATGGCGTATTCCAGCAACCTCACTGATGCAGAATGGGAAATTTTTGAACCCTTATTGCAAGAGATATTACCGACTAAGAAGCAGACTCGACCGACCAACTGGCCAAAGCGAGATATCTTCAATGGAATTCTCTATCAACTAAAAAATGGATGCAATTGGCAAGACTTACCTAAAGACCTCCCCCCTTATTCCACTGTATATTGGCACTACAAACAGTGGCGAGCAGCCGGGGTATTTGAGGAACTGATGAGTGTCTTACATGGACAAGTGCGTGAACAGGTAAAAAAAAAACCGCACTGGACGACATTGATCATCATTGACTCCCAAGCAGTGAAAAATACCTGCAACGCCAGTGTGGAGTCGAAAGGTTTTTGCTTCTACAAAGCCACCAACGGTATTAAAAGGCATTTGGCTATTGACACCCTTGGGTTTCCCTTTTTTACGCTCTGTACTCGCGCCAATGTCTCGGATGATGCCGGATTAATTGAGATGTTTACTCTCAACATCGACTACTTCAAGTCAAAACCTATCGATATTCCCAAGATTACTATCCTGCTAGATCATGGGTATCACCCAGAATATTTGACTCAGGAGTTAGAGCGAATTTACCCAGAGATCATGACCAAAATTCAGTTTCAACTTTCTACGAAACCCTCAAAACAAGAGAAAGCGGCACAAGGAAAATCTGGATTTGTTCCGGCAATAGCTAGATGGGTGATCGAACGCTCCAATGCTTGGATGGAGCGCTGTAAAATTCTGGTTAAGAACTTTGAACGAACCCTGGTTAGTGCCACTGCCAAACTCAATATCTGCTTCATCAGGCTAATGATTAAGAGGCTTGCAGCACCTTCTTAGATGTCAAATGGGTTCTATAAGCTTGGCGCTTAGTCAAAGCTTCCCGTGCTAACACTTCATTGCCTTGTCCCAGTGCCAATTGGGCGCGGCGATACCATTCTTCGGCTTGAGAGTCGGCGGCGGCGGCTTGTCGTTGGGTGCGTTTTTGGGTAGCGATCGCTTGTGCCACACCCTGCCGTAACCGCACTAGATTTTCCTGCATTTCCATCACAGTTTGCTCCAGAATCTTTTCTGGATCTTCTGCACTGCCGATCAAACTATTGAGGTTAGCGCGAATCACCCGCAGGATACGCTTGATTAACTCCATATCTGCCCTCCATAAAAATAGGGAGTAGGGAGTAGGGAGTGGGGAATGGAGGTGGCGATCGCCGCCAGTCAGACGCTCCTAAGTATAATAATTTTTGTAGTAGCGTACTAAACAACCAAAATTTTATCTCTACTACTCCCGACTCCCAACTCCCGACTCCCCACTTAGCACCGTTATCTCATGGTATCGTAGATTTTTGCGACTCATGGCTGCTGAACTCGTGCTTTAATTCCTCTTGTTTGTAGTAATTGCATGTGTCTTTGTACTTGCTCTTTAGTCTTAAAAGCACCCAGAAAAATCAATTGTTTGTCAGGTGATAAATAAGCATCGGGAACTACTTGCCTTGCTGAAGCTAAAGCACGGTCTTGATTGTCTATCACTATGTGGTATAGCCCATCTGTAGATGGTTTGATTTGTGCATTTGGCTGAGGTAAGGTTTTTGGCTTTGGCGTCGGGGATAAATTCGCAAGAGGTAAGGGCTTTGCTGTTGGTACAGGTGCTATGGCGATCGGATTTGTGGGTTTTAGGGGTGCGATCGAGTTAGGCAATGGGGCTTGAGGATTTGCCGGGTTTTGGGGAACAACTGGAGTTATTGGTTGGACTTTGGGTTTTAAGCCAACTACATCATTGGGATCTTTGACCTCAGGAAACTCTTCGGCAGCGAGATTGGGATACTTGGGTATAGATGTGCTTGGTGGCTGGATCTGAGATTGGACATTACTTGCAACTTCCTGAGTATTTTCTGGTGCAGCAGACGAGTTGTTATTAAACAACTTGGCTAAATTCCACTGGGGCAAGCTTTTAGGATTGAAAACTACATAACCCAAAGTCAGACTCGCCACCAATAGCAGCAACATCGAGCCGATACCTAAGGGTGATAGTAGACTGTCACTATAATTACTTGGCTTTTTAGTTTGTGGCTGTTCTTCTGTCAGACTTCGCAACAGTGCTTCACTAGATTCCAAATAGTCATCCGGCTGCTTCGGTCCATCATCCGGCTGCACAAGATTTTCGCCTTTAGTATCTTTTACGACTGCTGGTACAATGCTGCTACTAAAGTTGGGTGGCGGTGGTGGAAGTTGAGTTTGTCTTTTAGCAGAATCCAAGCTGGGCGGGGCATTAAGATTACTCACTTCCTCAGTGTTTACCGTTACTGGTTCTGAGTTCACCTGAGGATTTACGGGTACAGATATCGGTGGTTCCTCAATTTTTACAACAGATGGTGCTGGAGTTACCTGAAGATTCACAGGTAAAGATAGAGGCGGAGGTGGTGGGACATTGATTTTAGTTTCCGCTACGGATGGCGCAGCTGTACCCGATGCTGTAGAAACAGCAGTGAACTGCTGAGGTTGACTGCTGATGTAACTCCCGACACGGGGCTGGTTCGAGGACACCGAACCAGTTCGGGTGCGTCGGTATCGAGCTAACTCTTGATCTAGTGGCACCTCTAAACTTGCCAGTGCTGCCGCTAGTGCTGGTTTCAACCCAGGTGTTTTAGACGATTGAGTACCGGAATCATTCGGGGAGTTTTGAGTCATTGCCTCTGTGCCTCAAACATAGATTGCTGGAATTAACTTTAGACATATTTGTGCCAATATTAGCGAAAATTACTTAGAAAGTGGGGAGTGGGGAGTGGGAAGTAGAAAAGACGATTTTTAGACTTTGTTGTGAAGCATAGTTCATGGGGGTCTATCTTGAGAATAGGAAATGGGGTGGGGAGAGAAAACTCCTAATTCCTGTACAGACAAGGGTTAATCGCGTCTCTACTCTCCACTCCCGACTCCCGACTCCCCACTTTGATTAATCATGTCGTTGAAATCAGTTAATGATATTTTAGGCATTCTAGAAAAGCAGGCTAAATGGCAGGAGCAACCATTTCAACGCTTGACCAAGTGTTGGCCAGAGGTTGTTGGTTCTGTGGTTGCGGCACATACTCGACCATTGTCGATTCAGCGTGATGTTTTGTGGGTAGCAACTTCGAGTGCAGCTTGGGCGCAAAACCTGACTTTTGGTCGCACGTCTCTGCTTTTAAAGTTGAATAAAAAGCTGCCAACGCCTTTGGTTGATATTCGCTTCTCGACTGCTGGTTGGCAGCATTCAGCTGTGGAGACAAAACAGCAACAAACAATTTTGTCCCATGAGCATCCCAGTTACGTTGGCGATCGCCTTAGCCGTCCTGAGAATACACCCAGTATTCAAGATGCGAATGCTGCTTTTGGGCACTGGACTAAGATCGTGCAAGCGCGATCGCATGGCTTACCCCTTTGTCCCCAATGTCAATCCCCCACCCCACCCGGCGAACTCCAGCGCTGGGCAGTTTGTTCTGTCTGTGCTGCTAAGCAATTTTGAAGCCAGCCAATCCTGACGACTAAGCCGGGGAGCTTCAGTGTAGAGGTCTGGAGAAATTAAATTTCTCCGCAGAATTACAGACAGAGCAACTAAATTTATTTATGGAAAAGCAAAAAATATCCTAAAGTAACTTGCTGCAACCACATACAACAGTTGTAATTCTTGAGAAAAAGCATATTTTAGCAGTAAAATATCGGGAGTGTGATACAAATCCAGACCATTGATCTCTAATTATGTGCCTTAAGCTATCCTTAAGGAGGAAGTTAAAACACCAGATAAATCAAAAGCTTCCCTTTTAATCTTGATCCCTAATAAGTTTTAGCCAAAATCTATAGGTATCCACTCTAAAGAACATTGAAAAATATAACAAGAATATAAAAATATCCTAAAATTTATTTTTTCATCGGGATCGCTGAAACCTAGAGCAAATAATGACTTTTTGGCTTTCCTCCCTCTTTATATATAGAAGCAAAATATAAGGGTGAAATTCAGCCGAAACGGCACTAACGATGAACCCAAATGAAACCTATTAAATTTTTAGCATCTGCCTGTAAATATTGCCGTCATTACCAGCCAGAGGGTCGCCGTGGCGGAATGTGTCAGCAATTGGGAGCGCCAGTTCAAGCAAGCTGGAAGGCTTGCTCTTTGGCGATCCCACCTTTTGCACCTTCTTGGGAAACTTTGGAAGATGCTTGGGGTTTGCCAGATGCAAAACCAGTTTTAACTTCTTGTCAATCGCTAGTTTCAGATTTAGACAATGCTGCTCTTGCTCTTGTAGAGGAAACAACTGTCTCTACTTCCCAAGAGGCTAAGACTAAAACTGTGCTTATTTAGTCACTCATTATTACTGGACTGAGTTCGTAGTCTGCTTAAAATAAGATTTGTTTTTAAGATTTTTAGTGCTGTAAACGTTGACATCTACAGAAATCGCACCCTTTAGGAAGGTGCGATTTTTGCAATTTTAGGGTAACCAAGGAAAAGAGCGAAAATCTGGTGGGCGTTTTTCGAGGAACGCTTGTTTGCCCTCAGACCCTTCTTCTGTCATGTAATACAGTAGGGTGGCATTGCCAGCGAGTTCTTGTAAACCAGCTTGTCCGTCACAATCAGCGTTGAATGCTGCTTTGAGACACCGAATGGCGATCGGACTTTTTTCTAAAATCTCTTGCGCCCACTGAATACCTTCGGCTTCTAGTTGTTCGATTGGGACGATGCAATTAATTAAGCCCATTTCTAGGGCTTGTTGGGCATCATATTGACGGCAGAGAAACCAAATTTCGCGTGCTTTTTTTTGCCCTACAACGCGGGCAAGATAGCTAGCGCCAAAACCACCATCAAAACTACCGACTTTCGGTCCAGTCTGTCCGAAAATGGCGTTATCAGCCGCGATGGTGAGGTCGCAAATCAAGTGTAGGACATGTCCACCACCGATCGCATATCCAGCTACCAAAGCAATCACTACTTTCGGCATGGAACGAATCAAGCGTTGCAAATCCAGCACATTCAACCGGGGGATGCCAGTATCATCTACATAACCAGCATGTCCCCGCACGCTTTGGTCGCCACCAGCACAGAAGGCATATTTACCATCAGTGTGTGGGCCGTAACCAGTAAATAGAACAACACCAATAGTAGTATCTTCACGCGCATCACAGAAAGCATCGTAAAGTTCAAAGACAGTCTTGGGACGAAAAGCATTGCGTTTGTGGGGGCGGTTGATGGTGATTTTCGCAATGCCATCGGTTTTTTGATACAGGATATCTTCGTAGGATTTGGCAGTTTGCCAGTTAATTTGCATTGGTATGAAGTGCGCTGTTGTGCTTGAGAATTTTATCGCGGACGTGGGGTGTTGCGATACCTGCGGTGGGCTACGCCTACGCTAAGATTAATGTCTCAAGCTTTACAATCAGGGCTGGTAATTGATTAGCAATCACAATGCGGCGTGACTCCATCTTCTACAAATTGTTCAAGCAATTTCCAGGATTGCTGTTTGAGTTGGTAGACCAACCACCCCCAGAAGCAGCAGACTACCAGTTTGAATCGGTTGAGGTTAAAGAAACGGCGTTTCGGATTGATGGAGTGTTTCTACCTCCCGCCAATGCAGTTTCTAAAACCGTCTTTTTTGCTGAAGTCCAGTTTCAGAAGGACGAAGATTTATATCACCGCTTCTTTAGCGAATTGTTTTTGTTTCTCTATCGCCATTCAATTCGTTACGATGACTGGTTTGGAGTGGTGATTTTTCCTTCTCGCAGTCTGGAACCATCAAATTTAATGATTCATCGCGCTTTGTTGGAGAGTGGACAAGTTAGGCGGGTTTATCTCGATGAGTTGGGGGATTTACGACAACAACCTTTGGGATTGGGTTTGATGTTGCTGACAAATGTTACTGCTGAAGCAGAAGCAGTGGAAGGGGCGCGGTTTTTGCTGGAACAAGCACGGCAGCAATCGGAGCAAGCGATAATTGATTTAGTGACGACGATTATCGTCTACAAGTTTTCTACCTTGAGTCGAGAGGAGATTGAAGAGATGTTAGGACTTAATTTGGAAGAACCACGGGCTATTGTGGAAGCGAAGGAACAAGGACGAGAGGAAGGAAAGGTTGAAGGAGAAAGAGCGATCGTTTTACGACTATTAAATCGGCGCGTGGGTAATATTTCTGATGCGCTTATGTCCCAGATTCAAGGCTTATCGGTGGAACAGTTGGAAGCTTTAGGTGATGCTTTGTTGGATTTTTCTACTCTTGCGGATTTGGAAGGGTGGTTACAAGCTGGAGTCAGGGAGTAAATTTCATTGCTCGAAGCGCATTGGTTTCTCAAAGAGTAGGCGTAAACGAGAATGCAAAAGGGTTATCTATTCAAATACAACCTGAAGTAAAGTTTAAAGTTTTAATAAACAAGACTATTGAAGCTTGTACTTAATTTTAAATGGCCTTATAGTTTATCTATTGGGCAACGCCCCGGGGTTTTCGTATGAAAGCCGAAATTTTAAAGACTCGGATAAATTCCGAGTCTTTAGTTTTATATGTCGTCAAAACAGCTATATTTTATACCCATCTGAGGTATTTTATCGGGATCTAATACGCAATCAATGAGTTTTGACTTACTTTTAAGAGACTCATAAGTTCGGTAGCTTGAATCATAACGTCCCTTAATTATTGGATACAAAACTAGATCCGCAAGCTGTATCATTGGTGATTTCTTAGTTATACGCTGTGGTTCTCCTAACCAATTTATTTGAAATGTATCTGCTGTCAGTCCCATATAAGCTGCTGAACTATGTGGATCAAAATACATTCCTTCAGTTTTAAGTTCTTTCGCATATTTTAGAATTGCTCTATCCGCATCTTTCCCACTTTCTTCAAAAAAAATGCGTAGCTTGCGTTCTTTGGAAATTGCATATTTTACTGACCTTTCAGCTAAGATGGTGAAGGCAGTTTTACACATCATCCAAATATCATTTTTGTACTTATTTTTATAACGAGCCATGTAACCTGGTCGATGGATAGCACATGCAATTATAGTAAACGGTAAATCTAGCATAAGCATTTCTAAGTCGCTTAAAAACTCTTGGGATTTCTGTTTATTATCTTCCTTGCCTAACCAGGCGAAAGCTTTCTGCCGAGAACGAATTTTCGTAGAATGCAATGGTTCAGTAACATTCCATTTATTACAGAATTCTTGATGTTTTATTATAATTTGTTTTATATCTTCTTCCTGTACTAAGATTCCACCCAAAGCAAAGCAATCTATCCCATCACGGCGTGTTATTGCTTCTGAATCGGGATTACGGCTGCCAGAGTCATCAAAATAAAGATGCAGTTCATTTGTCATATTTGAAAAAGTATTCTGAATGTATACTACTTTAGCGTAATACGCAAAATAGTAAATACTACTCAACAAATTTCAGCAAATTAATTTGTTTAACCTACAATTAAGCAATGCTTCCAATCAGTACGATAGATTGAAACACTGCTACTAAATAAATCTGAACTTTATTGCACAAGCTTTTCATCTAATTGGTATATTTCATCTGTTCTTCAGCATTATTTATATAAAATAGCTAAATTTCAATATCTGCGGCAAACTTACTTAAATTCTCTTGTCGCCACCTAGCATCAGCTTTGCGATTTGTCTGCAACTCCAAAACCCGAATCCCTGTAGTTGGTAGCGGGTTTAATCTTTGCTGCAACTGTTCCCAAGAAGTAATTAACTCATGCTGCACATTATAAGTAGTACACAACTGAGCAAAATCAATATCCTGGGGAGTGCCGAAAAACTCTTCAAATGGTGGGTCAAATTTGGCAATGGGTAACATTTCAAAAATTCCACCGCCATTGTTATTGATTAACACAATTGTCAGATGTCCCACAAATTTATTGCGGATTAAAAAACCATTGGTGTCATGCAACAAAGCTAAATCTCCTGTTAACATCACACTACTTTGCTGGCGATGGGCAATTCCTAAAGCTGTAGATAATGTGCCGTCAATGCCATTTGCACCCCGGTTAAAATACGATCGCACTCCCAAATTATTCGGTTTCCAAAAGTACTCCACATCCCGCACGGGCATACTATTAGCAATAAACAGCGGCGTTCCTGGCGGTAGCGTCTGAGAAATTAACCAAGCTGCTTTACCCTCAAATAATTCCTCCATATCCCCCATAGTTTGGTCAACAGCTGTCCTAACTTGCGTTTCCGCTGCACACCACTGGCGGAGATAGTTGGGGGGGGATGAGGGGGATGAGGGGGATAAAGAAGTATTTTCTTCCTCATCTCCCCCAACTCCCCCATCTCCCCCAACTCCCTCATCTCCCCAAAAAAGCTGCTCTACCCTCATCCGCAAATGCGTCGTCCTCCCGTGCAAAGGGTCGAGGTTTTGGTTGCTGTTGTCAATTACCCAGCGTCGGGGTTGGGTTGCATCTATCCAGGTACGCAGTTCTTTACTAGTGGGCATTTCTCCTATCTGAATCACCATTTTGGGTGCTAGCTGCTTGGCTAGTTGATGATTTCGCAAAATCAAGTCATAGGTGGAAATTAAATAGGGGTTGAGTTGGGCATAATTTCTCAGTGGCGAAAGTCCCTCTGCTAAAACAGGCCATTTGAGAGTTTGGGAAAGTCGGGCGATCGCCTTACAATATTCCTGTGGTTGCTGTGGTTGGGCTACACCTGCGATAATAATGCCGCGATCGCATTGTTTCCATTCTTGGGGAATGGGGAGTAGGGAATGGGGAGTGGGGAGTGGGGTAGTGTTTGCGATTCCTGCAAAGAAGTCTTCTGGGTCGAACTGGGACTGTAAAAAACTCAAGTCACTTCCATCGGGAACAGGCGCTAAAGGATCGCGAAAGGGAATATTCAAATGTACTGGGCCAATCGTTGGGATTTGCGTTGTTTCCCAGCTATGAATTACCATTTGCCGCAAATAAGCTAACATTCCCATATCAGCGGCGGGTAAGGCTAACTCGCCTTGCCAATTTGGGTAGTTGCCATATAATCTCAACTGGTCTATGGTTTGCCCAGAGTGGCAATCTCGCAATTCTGGTGGTCTATCGGTGGTTAATACTAACAGTGGTACGCGGCTATATGAGGCTTCGATTACCGCTGGATAAAAGTTCGCTCCTGCTGTACCAGAGGTGCAAAGAACTACTACAGGGCGTCCGGTTGCTTTAGCTTGTCCTAAGGCAAAAAAGGCGGCGGAGCGTTCATCAAGCACGGAAATGGCTTCAATTTCTGGTGCTTGTTGGGCAAAGGCCACTGCTAAAGGTGTAGAGCGTGAACCAGGACAAATGATAGCACAAGTCAATCCCAGCTGCTTGAGCGTCTCTGTTAAGATATAAGCCCAAAGTTGATTAACATTTTTAAAGGCGATCGGCATTAAATCAAACATAGCTATAAAACAATCTTAAATTTTAGATTTTCTTTAGGGGAATTCAATTTAAAATCCGTCTGGGAAAGTTGGACAAGGAAAAGTCCGAGGCTCGGTTTTTGACCCTTGGAGGTTCAAAAGCAGCTTTCCCCAAAAGTAGGTTGCGAGCTTTTCCTCACAAATACGGGGATGGAAACCGACACCGCCACGCGAGTTTGTTGGCAAGAAAATTTCCAGACAGACTAGCTTGACGCCAGTTGATTCAACTTTGCCAAAGATCGCAACCCAGTGACTACACTTTCTAGAAAATGCACACAATTTGCTCTCAAACTTTTATGGACTGCATTCATTTAACAGGAATTCGCTGCTATGGCTACACTGGGTATCTACCAGAAGAACAGGTGCTAGGACAATGGTTTGAGGTGGATGTGAGGTTATGGTTGGATATCTCCACAGCGGCTAAGACTGACGCCATCGAAGACACTTTAGATTATCGCAGCGTCATTAGCTTGATACAACATCTGGTCAAAACTTCTAAGTTCGCTTTGGTGGAGAAACTGGTAATGGCGATCGCAGATTCTATCCTCCAACAATACGATCGCATCACACAAGTCCAAGTCATTCTCAGCAAACCTAGCGCACCGATTCCAGACTTTGGCGGCACAATTAGCATTGAAGTGACTAAAACTAAGTCTAATCTCTAAACCGTAAACCGTGTTTTGGCGATCGAGACCGATAAACTAGCAAACACAGGGGTTTAGCTGGAGTGTGGAAATATCTGACAAACAGAATTTTTCCTGCCATTTATTCCCCCCACCCCGCACTGGTTCTCAAAAACCGAAAACCAACTTCAGCCCAGTTTAAAGCCAGTACAATTTTAAATTCTTCATAAATAACTAAGTCTTAGATAATTCATACCCTCATTCTCATCCCCGACTGTTTAAAAGTTAATCCTCCCTAACCCCACTTTAAAAGCAGGAAATTAAAGATGAGTATCCTGTGAATTTACAGCAGATTTCAACGAAAGTGAACTACACAACGATTCATCCCAAAGCCTGGTATAAACCCTGTTTTACTTCCCAATTCTGGATTCTGGATTCTGAATTATAAATTCTGTTGTATTAAATTTTATTCTTGATTACTTTTTGGATAAATATTATACTGACTGATTTTTATTTTTATGACAATAATTATTGTATATTTCTGAAATTCAATTTTTGATTGCTAGTAACTTACATGGAATATTAATGACTTGATATTAGCTGTATTGAGTAATTACCTTTAGGAAACACAGAAATTTAGGACTTACGCAAAAACCCTCTAAAATTCTTATTTCTTTGTACCCTTTGCGTCCTTTGCGGTTCGTTTTTTCATGATTTTGCGTAAGTCCTGAAATTATCACAGGTAAACAACATGCTGTTTGCTATTTAGCCAGGTACTGAGAGATTGTTTATGATAAGATTATCGAATTTTAGATCGAGTTGATAGTGACTACAAAATCTCAACCTTAGCAAACAGGCTATCGTAACATGTTCGCCCGCAAAATCCTAGTTGTTGAGGATGAAAAAAGCCTAGCCTCAAATATCAAAAATAATTTACAAAAATTAGGCTATTTCGTTTCAGAAATAACTGAACCTGGTGAAGAGGCAATACAAAAGGTAGTAGAAATTCATCCAAATTTAGTATTAATTGATATCCGGCTAAATCGGAAAATAAATGGTGTGCAACTAGCAGACATTATCCAGAATAATTTACATGTGCCTGTAGTCTATCTCATAGACAGATCTGAATATAAAATCTTACAAAAAAATCAGCTAATTGAGCCTTTTATGTATATATTAAAACCCTTTATTGAAAGTGATTTACATTTGGTGATTGAAATGGCTCTGTATAAACATCAGAGTGAAAAGAAATTACAGGAAGAAAAACAGAGGTTGACAGCGATTATTAACAGTATGGGTCGTGCAGTGATTGTGACATATGCAAATGGTTGTATTCAAATGATGAATCCAATAGCAGAAATTATCACTGGTTGGAAGCAAAGCGAAGCCTTCGGTAAAGACTTAGTAGAAGTTGTGAACTTAGTTGACAAAGATGTAGGAGAAGCAATTGAAAATTTAGCCACACATGTAATCGAAGCAGGTGAAGTTTTAAATCTACCGGAAAACTGTACACTAATTACCAAAGATGGCAAAGAAATACCCATTGGGGATAATGTTGCACCTATCCGCGATCAAAATGGCAATATTACTGGTGCGGTTTTAGTTTTTCAAGATATCACCAAACGCAAGGAGACAGAGGCACAACTGATCCGCAATGCGTTTTATGATGGACTGACAGCATTACCAAATCGTGTTTTATTTTTAGACCGACTCAGACAAGCAATTGAACGTAGTAAACGCAAAAGCGATTATTATTTTGGAGTTCTGTTTTTGGATTTAGATAACTTTAAACAGATTAACGATCGCTTTGGGCATGGAGTAGGGGATGATTTCTTAGTAGCGATCGCTAGACGTTTAGAGTCATGCTTACGCAGTGGCGATACTGTAGCACGATTTGGTGGTGACGAGTTTACCGTTCTTTTGGAAGATATTAAAGACGTGACTGATGCGATCAATGTTGCCAGACGTATTCAAGACTCCTTAAGATTACCCCTTAGCCTCAACGGAAATCAATTATATACTACAGCTAGCATTGGTATTGCTTGGAATTGTAGTAGCTATGAAGAACCTGCAACCCTGCTACAGGATGCTGATACTGCTATGTACCGAGCTAAGCGGCAAGGAAAGGCTACTTATGCGATATTTTAATATTATACCTGCCTTGAAAATAGGGACTGGGGACTGGGGATTGGGGACTGGGAAAGAGATATTTTCAAGGCAGGTCTATTGATTAATGTGCAAACTATGGAAAAAACTGAAAAACAGAAAATGCTCGCAGGCGAGTTATATTTTGCAGAAGATCCCGAACTAGCTGCCGAACATAAACGAGCTAGTTGTCTGTTGCGAAATTACAATTCTACAACCGAAGAACAGCAAGAACAACGACAACAAATTTTGCAGCAATTATTTGGAAAAGTAGGTCAAAAAGTTGTAATCGTACCACCTTTTCACTGTGACTATGGTAGTAATATTTTCGCTGGCGATAAATTATACATGAACTATGGCTGTGTAATTTTAGACTGTAATACAGTTCACATTGGCGATCATGTGTTATGCGCCCCTTACGTGCAAATTTATACTGCTTATCATCCTACAGAACCCGAAACTCGCCTTTCTGGTAGAGAACTAGCAGCCCCAATTAAGATTGGTAATAATGTCTGGATTGGTGGCGGTGCAATTATTTGTCCAGGTGTAACTATTGGCGATCGCACAACCATTGGTGCTGGTAGTGTAGTTACTAAAGATATACCTGAAAATGTGATTGCTGCTGGCAATCCTTGTCGCGTGATTCGGAATTTATCGTAGAATTTAGAATTTATATCCTCTAGCAATCCAATAGAGCCAGTCTGCGATCGCTTCAATCGTTTCACTGTCAGCATCAATGGCTACTATTTCAGATAACTTTGCAGAATATACATCATCATCCTTACCATTAATATCAGCGACTTCTACAAACATATCCTTTAAGCACTCATCATCCGGTGCCATTCCCAGTACTTCTACTTGTTTCTCTTCCACAGAAGCGGATTTGCGCCCCTTCTTAGTCCATTTAGCCATAAACGGAAAATTCAGAGTTTCTTCGAGGTAATAGTACCAACCCATAGCCCGGTCTTCTTTATCTTCAGCATCTACAATGATCTCTGTTTGAATGCGATGCTCTCGGTTTTCGTCAGGTTCAACACTAGGCATAAAACAACGGTTTGCGTAGGATGCACTATATGGTATATCCTTTTGGCGAGTGTCTGTCAATTAGAAAATTGATACTTCCATCCAAAAAAGGAAGTAGAGAGTAGGGGGTTAGCAATACGCTTTACCCCTAACGCAGCAAAAATCTCTCAGAATGCCCAACAGAACCGCATAACACACGCCGCACTTCCAGAACATCGAAAGCTGTAGTGTATGTAGTCTACCTCGATCGCTGGATCTATAGACATCTGGTCAAATAATGTAACTGCGTACCGCTAAAACGGAACCCGAAGGTTAGGGCTGTTCGCCTCTACCAAGGGTTTTGTGTAATGCACAATTAATTTTCACTCCTATGTCTTATGGGTCTAGTACTCAACTGTCAGATATCACTTCAGTTCTTAACCTAAACTTCTCAATAATGAAAGCTAAAACTTATTTTTAATTACATCACAATAGTAGGCTGAGAGCTAAATAATAGTAATTGGACATCATTAAACATAACTATCTTCTGCTAAGTTATTACTTCTAATGCCTTATTTATCAAGCTTTATACTCAATCATAATTAGTGATGTTTATTTATCCCCACGTCATTGACTTTCAAATTTGCACTGGATGAATTAAAATATGCTATTAAATTGATGATAACTTTATTTTAACTTTAAAAACCATATCATTTTCCTCTTTCCAGGGTAAATTTCAACCAGCAATAGCCAACTCATAAGATTAAATTGGGGATTTAATTATAGACTTTTCAAAAAATATGGTACTCTATAAAAACAATGGGCAAGCATTTATCAATATTGATGCAAACTCATCATTATATCTATGCATCCATCTTCTGAGCAGCCAGTTAAACGCTGATCTAGTTAGAGAATAAGCTTTGATTGGAAAGTGAAGATAGAAAATGCAAAAAATCTCAAAAAAATTTAAGAATTAAGAAAATAAGGTAAAATGCAAAAATTTAGTACAATCTCTTGAGTTTAAAAATGCAATCTAAATTTTTAAAATAATATTTTCAACACAAAATCGTTGAATTATCTAAAATTAGGCACAGAAAATAAAGAGGATATATGCGTTTTTTCCATATTGCAGGAATTGTTGGTTGTACAACAGCAGCTTTGATATCAATTGCACCCATACAAGTAGAAGCTGCAACTTTTAAAGTGGAATCTGGAGTTACCAGTATAGATCGCGACCACGAAAATATTCTCAGAAATATCGGGCTAATCATCACAGGCACTCAGGATACAGTCCCACCAATACCCAGCGATTATTTAGTTGGGTTTCAAATCGACTCGGCTACCAACTTCACCTTCAGCGACGAAGGCGGTTTTACTCCACTATTCGGTACAATCGAGCATACTGGTACTGTTACCTTCAACGATCAAATTACTGTTGGTAACTTTTCAATTGGTTTTGCTCCAGGACGTACTGTCCCTAATGCCAGCGGACTTGTTTTAAGAGACACAATTTCTTCTCTTAATCCAATTTTGTTTGACTTGAGCTATCCCCAATCTGTGACATTTGATAAAGACAATTTAACTTTAACTCTGGCTGATGTTCAATTGTTAATTTCTCCAGAGTTTGCTCAAGGACTTGGCGACTCTAATTTAGCAGGTTTGTTTGCTGGAACTGCACGAATTGATGCTAAAGTTGCTGCCGTACCCGAACCTGGAAGCGCCTTAGCGATTTTGGCTGCGGGTGCGGCTTTGTTAGCAGCGAGATTTTGTACTCAAAAAAATAAATACATTTATTAGAATTCGGGAGTCAAGAGTCAGAATTCAGAAGTCAGAATTCAGGAGTCAGAAGTCAGAAGACTTTGATACTCAAGCTTTATAATTTGAACAAAATCAAAAAATCAAAAATCCATAGCACGCTTGATTCTATATTCATTCTAAATTCTGAATTCTGAATTCTCCTTTTTAACGTGTCGCGGAAGTCCCCACCTTCTCTGCGAGACGCTAACGCGAACAATGTACTCTAGGTATAGGGAGCTCTTGGTGAGTAGGGCATAGGCGTATTGTTTTTTTGCGTCAGCAAAAACAAATACGCTTATGGATGACGAATCCCCATCGCCCTTGGCGTCTCCCCTTGGGAGAAGATTTTCTGATAGGATTATTTGGTCTTGACCATCAATGCCATAAGCGAAAACCAAGCTAATAGGTATATGTTGCAAGAAAACCCAACTCTTAGAAACGCTCCGCGAACGACTACGCTCAGGGTAAAAGATTTGGGTCTTGGGAACCAGGACTCCTGCCCTTGGAGGGAATGTCAGACCTTATAGTACTACGGAGTTCTAGAGGCTATTCCCGATGAATTGGGAAGCTCCGTCCGTCTTACGGCGAAGTAGTTCACATGCACTTAATATCCTCAAGCATTTCTAAATGCTTGTTAATAGGTGCAAGGGTATTGGCAGCAATCATCCCACTAGCGGCGACTGCTGGTAAACCAATACCGGGAAATGTCGAATCTCCACAGCACAACAGCCCTGGTAGGGGAGTACTGGGGCCGGGAAATATACCAGAACCCGCTGCAATTGCTGGGCCATATGAACCTTGGTGACGACGTAGAAAACGCTCGTGGGTTAGAGGTGTACCAACAAGTGTGACTTCGCAACGAGAGCGAATATCTGGAATAATCCGCTGTAGCGCTTGCCACATTACTTCTGCACGCGATCGCTTTTGTTCGGCATATTCTTCACTTCTTCTATCCATCCCCTGCCAAATAGCATAGGGTTCATTCCCCGGAGTATAAACGTGAATCACATGCTTACCTGGTGGTGCTAAAGATGAATCGAGAGTTGAAGGAATTGATATCACCACCACATTTTGAGGTGCTGTTACCCCCAGTTCCCAATTATTCACGACAACGTAATGACATTGTAAATTTGTCTGTAATCCTTGGGCATCAATACCCAAATGCAGATGCATGAAACTATCACACTCAGGCGTCGCTTGTCTTTGAGCGCGGAACTGTTTTGCTACTGCTTTTTCTGGTAACAGCTTCAGCGTGTCCCAAACCGATGCATTAGAAATTACTGCTTTTCGGGCACGGATTTCTTGGCGATCGCGCAAACGCACACCCACCGCCCGATTACCTTCCACCAGCACTTCTTGGACATGTGCGCCTAGTTTTATCTGACCACCGTGACGCTGCAATCCTTGTACAAGGGCGTCAACTAAAGCACCACTACCACCAATCGGATAGTCAAGCATTGCCCCTGCTTTATACCAGTCAGCAAACATAAATGCTACCTCTGCGGCGATCGTGCCATCTGCTGGCAGCCCAGAAAGTAGAAAACACAGCAAATTCAGCCAATTTTGCGTAAATTGGTCTTTGACAACACCATCCATAATCCGGCTGAAAGAGCCAGTCAACTTGATGATATTTCCAGTATGTTTTAGTAGAGAAGGGGCAAATCGTCCCACAGTTTGAACTGCACCCAAATCAAAGCGTAATGCTGCCGGTGACATAGCCGTTGCTGCACTCGCCAGTGGTTCCATAACGCGCTGGAGTTGCTGCCATTCGGCGACAGCATTACCACCACGCAATTTCCTCAACACTTCAGAAAATTGCTCAGCCCCAACTGACGTGTCAAAATAACCTTCTGGCAGAAAACAACCCCAAGTATCGTAAGTGACGCATGGTAATTCAGAGCCAATGGCGTCCAGGACTTGGCGCAGAGGGTTGGCAGAGGGACTGTAAGACAGTCCAGAGTAGAGAGACGGGCCACAGTCAAACTTGAAACCATTGCGCTCAAAAGCGTGGGCGGCACCACCAGGTATGGAATGACTTTCGCAGACTATCACATCAAAGCCATATCGTGCCAAAAGAGCAGCACAACTTAAACCGCCAATACCGCTACCGATGACAACTACATCTGTGTTTTGCATATCCTATGTTTGCAATGATGGTTTTTAAGATTTGTTAAGCGCTATTTGGCAGTATAGCTTGTTGGAAGTGAGTGAGATGGAAAAGGCGATCGCAATCGAACTATATCGCCTATCTCCAGCTTCTCAGTGCAATCCAAGCTGTTCCTTACTCTTGAGTTTGTCACTTTGAAAAATAGCGGTGATTTTGGAACCATCAGGATTTTCCCAGACAAAGGTTGCCATTGTTTCAGAGCGCCTAACCTCGACACCTCGATTCAAGATTGACCGCACATCCGTTAATGACATTCCTATTTTCAACTGTTCATACTCTGCACGATCAAAGGGGCGAAGTTGAACTTGGGCAGATTGTTCCAGCTGCTGAGGATGAAAAGCAGCTTGAAAAACATGCAGTGAATAAACGACTGTTGCTACAAATACTCCAATTGGAATAACGATCTTTACATCTAGCTTCGCTTGTAATCCGGCAAGAGTATTATTATGTTTATGCTTAAGCATTTGAACACCTTAATTAATATACCTATATTTGAAGACTATTAAATCCCGACGTGATAGGAAATAAGCTGTTACGCAAAAACTCTCTGAAACTCTTATTTCTTTGTGTCCTTTGCGTCCTTTGCGGTTCGTTTTTTCATAATTTTGCGTAAGTCCTGGGAAACACAAATCTTTCCAGTGTCATGCAAATGCGTAAGTCCTGTTCAGGTAAAATATGGCTAAAGTCTCGATTTCGCTGCCAGATGAATTAGTGAGTTACATCCACCAAAAAGTTGAAAACCCTAGCGCCCTGATTGAAAATCTTTTGAAACAGTGGCGACATCAACAAGAAGACACCGCACTAGCAGTAGCTTGTTCTCTGATGGATGAACTGGAATTAGGTTGGGAGAGTGAATGGCAAAACGCAGCGATTACCAATTGGGAAACTCTCGATTGTAATACCAATTTAAAAATTGATTGCGATAAATGAATTTACAAAATCCAGATACCCAACACCATTCCCAATCTAAAATCCCAAATCCAAAATGGTATAACTTTTGCTCCCTACTATGACCATTATCGTTTTCGGCAGCATCAATATAGACTTGGTAGCCACAGCACCCCGCTTACCAGTCGGCGGAGAAACCTTGCTCGGAGAAAACTTTTTTCAAGTTTCGGGAGGTAAAGGAGCTAATCAAGCTGTAGCACTAGCTAGATTGGGAATTCCTACTCAAATGGTGGGGCGTGTTGGTGCAGATAATTTTGGTGTAGAACTTGTCAACAATTTGCAAGCATCTGGTGTGCAGACAAACAATGTTTTCGTTGATGAAAATGTTAGTTCTGGAGTCGCCATTATCACCGTTAGTCAGGCTGGAGAAAATCAAATTGTTGTGATTCCTGGTGCAAATGGACGCGTCAATCAGGAAGATGTGCAACGGTTATCAAACTTATTACCAGAAGCGACAGCACTACTTTTACAATTAGAGATTCCGATTCCTGCGGTAGTTGCAGCAGCTAAAGCAGCCAGAAGCGCAAACATCAAAGTCATTCTTGACCCCGCACCTGCACAATCTGATTTACCCGCAGAACTTTATCCATTGGTAGACATTATCACACCCAATGAAGTGGAGGCTGGGCAGTTGGTGGGTTTTGCTGTGGATGGAGAGGAAACAGCCGCTCAGGCAGCTGAGATTTTATTGCAACGGGGAGTGAAATGTGCGATCGTCAAACTCGGTGCTAAGGGTGTTTTTTGTGCAACTGATAAAGAAAAGTTTTTTGTACCTGCATTTCCAGTTGATGTAGTTGACACAGTAGCTGCTGGCGACGCTTTCAATGGCGGTTTAGCAGCGGCACTTTTTGAAGGAATGTCCTTACATCAGGCAGTTGTTTGGGGTGCAGCAGCAGGTGCTTTAGCCGCCACAAAACCAGGCGCACAAACTTCACTACCACATAGGTTGACGTTTGATGCTTTTCTCAAGGAATAAAGATGCAAGCGAGACTGAAAACTGAAATAACACTTAATTTATCATGTAGTAATAAATCTAAGTAGCGATCGCTAACATAACGTGAGTTCGGGTTAAGATTAAGCGGCAGAAAGCAAATTGCGATCGATAGCGATCGCGGGCTTCTTAGGCTGCTCCTAAGTACTATTGAGGTTGCTCTATGAAATTGATTTCTGTTTGCGTTGGACTGCCGCGTGAAGTGAGTTGGAAGAGAAAGTCTGTCACAACTAGCATTTTTAAGCAGCCCGTGAATGGAAGAGTAATGCTGCGATCGCTCAATCTAGATGGAGATCGACAGGCAGATTTGACCGTTCACGGGGGTGCCGAAAAAGCGGTTTACGCTTATCCAATGGAGCATTACACTTACTGGCGGCAGGAGTTACCAGATGAGGACTTGCCTTGGGGTGCGTTTGGCGAAAACCTAACGATTGAGGGCTTGTCGGAAACGGAAGTGAATATCGGCGATCGCTTTAGCATTGGCACGGCTGTTGTGATGGTGACGCAGCCACGGTTTCCCTGCTTCAAGCTCAATCTCAAGTTTGGGCGCGATGATATGGTTAAACGGTTTCTCAACAGCCGTTTGAGTGGCATTTACTTTTCAGTAGTCCTTGAAGGTGAAATTGGTGTAGGAGATGAGATCAAACTGGTGAGTCGGGATGAAAACAATGTCACAGTTGCCGATATTGTACAAATCTACGTGCGTGAAGCCGATGACAATTTAGTGCGTCGCGCTGTTCAGGTTCCAGCTTTGGCAGATGGTTTGCGAACTTACTTCCAACAGCAAATCGAACCAGAGCATTAAGCTATGGGGTTTTGATCCTCCCCTCATCAACTATTGCTCCAATAATTTCATCCGTTGCCACCAAAGATTCAGGGGATAATAAACCACAGGTCCCCAGAGACTACTAAGAATCGCAGAAGCAAGAGCGACACGTTGATAATATGTCCAAATATCTCCGACTTGGCGTAGACTGTGCCCGCCGTGGGCATCGCCTGTAAAACTTAATTGCAACCCAAAGATAGTTTCTCCCAAAACTGCCATCACAAAGACAATTACAGCAATAGAAATAAAATCCTCTTCCATAAAGCGCTGTTTCTGGAGTAAACCAGTGAGAAGTCCCACTATACCTAAACTGAGGGCATGAGTAGGGTAAGGTGATGTCATTCCATCTTGAAGTAGCCCCAAAATTATACCTGCCAATGCTCCCGCAAACATTGTGCGCTTCACACTCCAAGCCACCACCCAAATTAACAGCCAGTTTGGCCCAATTCCCAATAATTCCATACCTGGGAGGCGGGTTGGCAACAACAATAAACATAACAGCACAGACCCAACCGTTATCATCCAACCCGTCAACTTACGTACAGCAGGATGCCAACGAGAAAGCGGCGGGATTTGGACTTTCAATTTTCGCTTTGGTGATTTTGGCTTTTTCTGTCTGCTGCCAACAAATGCAGGAATCTTCATTTTTCTGTGGATTTTATCGAAGAATTTACTTAGACTTTTGAGTTTCCAAATCTTGGTTTTCTAGCTTTGGATAGACTGCTACCCAATCTAGAAAACGAATTGGCGGAAAAAGCTCAACTTTTGCGACTGAGGCTGGGAGTTTCTTTAAATTCAGTGACTTGATTCGTCCTACTGCCAAGCCGGATGGGAATTTTTGACTATAAGTAGATGTGGAAACTAAATCTCCTACCTTCGCATTTGGAACTTTTTCATAAAACTCCAGCACAGCATCCGCAGAAGAATCTCCTCGCAAAACACCTTTAGCAGCCGTGCGGCTAATTGTGACACCTACTTGACTCTTGAGGTCACTGATTAACAACACGCGGCTAGTATTGGGAGTTACACTTTGCACTAAACCAACCAATCCCCCATCGGCCTTGACTACATAGCCTTCCTGAATCCCCGAATTAGCACCCCGATTCAAGGTAACTTGTTGCCACCATTGGTCAGCACTACGTCCCACCACCCGCGCTGGAATTGGCCTTGATGCCAGTGGCTCTTTTTCCACATAGCCCAATAAATTTTGTAACTTTTTCTTCTCACTTTCCAAATCTACTATACGAGTTTGCAACTCTAATACCCGCGCATCTCTGAGGCGTTCTTCTGGAGTTGGCCCTGACTGCAACATCTGCAACGGACGGGTAATTGTATAGTACGTCTCAAGCACCAACTCACCTTGAGTCTGTCGCAATATCCAAGCACTACCAGCTACTACAGCTAGCAACCCGATTTGTAATCCTTTATGATCCCACCAACGCCGTACTGTCACCATATATACCTTTGTATACTTAATAAATTAAGTTCTACCCGGATTCTATTTATATAGAACCCAAATAGAACTCAAATAGAACTCAAGTTTGAAATTTTTTCGCTACATATTACGAGAGCGAGCGCTGAAAACTCGTTCCATTTGCTTAAAGTTTTCTAACACACGACCTGTACCCAGCACAACACAGCTTAAAGGATCGGCGGCAATGTGGGTCACAATCCCTGTTTCATGGCTAATCAGGGTATCTATGCCTTTGAGCAAAGCACCACCACCAGCCAGCATAATACCTCTGTCAATAATGTCTGCTGCTAGTTCTGGAGGCGTGCGTTCCAATGTCCGCTTCACAGCTTCTATAATTACCGATAACGGTTCCAACATACTTTCACGGATTTCTGGGGCTTTGATTGTTACAGTTCGTGGCAGACCAGAAAGTAAGTGTAAACCCCGGACTTCCATCATGAGATCATTATCATCGTTAGTGGGATAGGCAGAACCAAGGCGAATCTTGATCTCCTCGGCAGTGCGTTCACCAATCACTAAGTTGTGCATTTTCTTGAGATACTGAACGATCGCTTCAGTTAATTCATCCCCCGCAATGCGTACTGATTCGCTGATTACCGTACCTTGAAGACTTAGCACTGCAACTTCTGTGGTGCCACCCCCAATATCAATGATCATGTTACCAGTAGGCTCAGTAACAGGTAGTCCTGCCCCAATTGCCGCTGCTACAGGTTCATCAATTAAATAAACTTCTCTTGCTCCGGCTTGTTGAGCCGCATCCATTACAGCTCGCCTTTCTACTCCTGTGACGCCACTGGGAATGCCAATGACAATCCTGGGTAAAATCAGGGATCTACCTTCATTTACACGTTGAATAAAGCTTTTGAGCATCAGCTCAGCCACCTCGAAGTCAGCGATTACACCATCACGCAGGGGGCGGAGAGCAATCACATTTCCAGGCGTCCGACCGAGCATTTTCTTGGCTTCTTCTCCTACAGCCAAGGCCACCTTTTCATTTTGATCGATAGCAACCACTGAAGGTTCTTGCAGTACTATACCTTTACCAGATACATAAACAAGGGTATTAGCGGTACCGAGGTCGATACCCATATCCCACGATGTGCGAAAGTTCCTGAAAAGACCCACGCGTCTCTAAGCCCCCTAAGCGCTAGTTTTTGACTACAACAGTATGAGTTAATAGTGTTATATGCTATTCGTTTGTATCCTGAGTCCAGTAAACTAGACTATATTTTTATATAATTCCCAGCAATATTTACTATGTCTCAGGCATCTATTTTTTGATATTCTCTGGTTGAGTTAGTATATCCGTATACTTTTATGTGTTTCTCCAAGTAGTATGTATAATTTTTCAATTCAACTATATTGTTAACTGTTTAACACATTATTTTCAATAGTTTGACAATTCGCTATCATCGGAGTCTAGACTAATAAGTACCTTTGTACTAAAGAGAACGCACATGAGTATCAATGTTGTCACCCTCATTGGCCGTGTAGGCGGCGACCCAGAGATGAAATATTTTGAGTCTGGTAGTGTTAAGTGTAGATTGACACTAGCTGTTAATCGCCGTACTAAAGAAGGCGAACATACTGATTGGTTTAATTTGGAACTATGGGGAAAAACGGCGGAGGTGGCAGGCAATTATGTACGTAAAGGTAAGCAAATTGCCGTCAAAGGTTCCTTAAAGTTTGACACATGGAGCGATCGCCAAACAGGAGCAAACCGTTCCTCACCAGTGATCCAAGTAGACCAATTAGATTTATTAGGCTCTAAGCGCGATGCAGAAGGCGGTGGAGATTTTTCGCCAGAGAATTTCTAATTCATGTGTCATTAGTCCTTTGTGAGAACAAAGGACTAATGACAAACAACTAATAACTAATTTGCAACGTCACCGATGCTTCTACTTGCTGTTCACCACCAATGACAGGGGTGGAAGCATCAGCTTGTAGAGCTGATTTGGCTTCCTCAGCACGGAATAACACAGGTGGTCGGGGTGGACTAGCATTATTAACTTGAATGCTTACCACTTCTTTGGGTGTGAAACCTAAAGCACCGAAAACAGCATTGGCTTGCTGCCTAGCATCTTGGGTAGCTTCTGCTAATGCTTGGTTTTGTGCTTTAGCGATCGCTTCATCATTCGCAACAAAACTAATACTATCAATTTGTGTTGCACCCACTTTCACTGCGCCATCTAATAATGTGCCAGTTTGTTCAATGGGAATACGAAAACTCACGGTGTTATTGGCAGCATAGCCCGTAATCCGCTGCACATTATTGGTGTAGCTATAAACTGGGTTAAGCCGGATACCAGTAGTTTGTAATTTGTCAACATTTTGGTTTTTCAGGAACGCAACCACAGCCGACGACCTACGGGCGGCTTCTTGCTGTACTTCCTGTGCAGTTTTACCCTGGATTTCCACTCCTAAACTAACTTGGGCTATGGTTGTGGGAATTGCTTCCATGCCGCGACCATTAACAGTCAGGGTTCGCCACAATTTTTCCTTTTCTTGTGCCAATGCCGGCAGTGTAAAAGTTGTACATAAAAGCAAAGTTAAAGACAGTATTTTCCACAAATTTCCAGATGGAAACGCAGAACCGGGTAAAGCGGCTCTAGTCATAAGATTTGCACTCCTCACAACAGATGTTTTTAATAAGCGTATCTAGCAATCCAACGATTTTGGATTTTGGATTTTAGATTCAACAGACCACTAGCTAAGGGGCTTGGGGATTTTCGATTTGTCTCACCCACAAGGGATCGAGCATGAACCAAAACAATCTAAAATCGGCAATCTAAAATCTAAAATTGCCAATCAACAGCCACCACAAGTTTTTCATAATTCAAATGCGATCGCTAGATACGATTTGTATGTTTATACTTTGACACCGCCAGAATCAAAAGCGGGAATGGTTACATTTTTGGAAACTAAAAAAATTACACTTATATTTTTGGAGATTTGGGTATGGCGTATTGGCTGCTGAAAACTGAACCAGAAAATTATTCCTACTTCGATTTGGAACGGGACGGCAGTACAATTTGGGATGGAGTCAACAATCCTCTAGCGCTCAAACATATACGTACCATGCTAGTTGGTGACTTGGCGTTGATTTATCACACAGGCAAAGAACGACAAGTTATAGGTGTAGCAGAAATAATTAGTCAACCTTATATCGATCCAGCACTCAACGATAGTAAACGGGTAGTTGTGGATGTGCGGGCACTACGAAGAGTACAGCAACCCGTCACCTTAGCCCAAATCAAGCAGGATGAAAAATTTACAGACTTTGACTTGCTCCGGCTTCCTAGACTGTCTGTAGTCCCGGTTTCTCAAGTCTTTTGGCAGCGCTTGATTTTACTGGGGACTGGGGACTAGGGATTGGGGACTGGGGAGTAAAAATTTGGACGTTGAGCTTCTGAGGGTGAAAGTTGAGCTTCTGAGGGTGAACGTTGAGCTTCTGAGGGTGATTCTTAAAGTTTTAACTCTCCTTCACTCCTTTCTCCCCAATCCCCAATCCCCAATCCCCAGTCCCTAGTCCCTGCCAATATCATCTCCATAGACAGATGTTTCTCAGAAACGCGTCAAAATCAAAGAGAAGGATTTTCACAGAACCCAATGCATTTGTTAAATCCAATCAGCTTCTCTTTTCCTCTGCTGGCTAGCGCAACAGAAGCCGCAGACAGTTCAATGGTAGTAGCAGCAGTGCTACTGAGCTTAGTTGTCATTTACCTCGCCAGCAAAGTTGGTGGGGAGTTATCAAACCAAATAGGTTTGCCGCCAGTCTTGGGCGAACTTGTAGGTGGCGTAGTAGTAGGAATCTCTGTTTTGCATCTTTTGGTGTTTCCAGAAGGTGGCACAGACAGTTCTAACTCTTTGATTATGACCTTCCTGCAAACTACAGCTGGTTTATCTCCCGAAGCCACTCCAGCGGTGTTTGCAGCACAGTCCGAGGTCGTTTCCGTTTTGGCAGAATTGGGCGTGATCATCCTGCTGTTTGAAATCGGTTTGGAGTCGAACTTAAAAGACTTAATGGCAGTGGGTATCCAAGCCACCGTCGTCGCAGTGGTGGGGGTAGCAGTACCCTTTGCAGCTGGTACTGTGGGACTGATGACTTTATTTGGTATCGGTGCTGTCCCGGCAATTTTTGCGGGGGCGGCTTTGACTGCTACTAGTATTGGGATTACTTCCAAAGTGCTGTCAGAACTGGGGCGACTCAATTCTAAAGAAGGGCAGATTATTCTCGGTGCTGCTGTCATTGACGATGTTCTGGGAATCATCGTCTTAGCGGTGGTTGCCAGTTTAGCTAAAGATGGTGTGGTGGATGTCAGCAAAGTCATTTATTTGATTATCAGTGCCACTGGTTTTATTTTGGGAGCAATCTTGCTAGGCAATGTTTTCAATAAATCCTTTGTGGCGATCGCTGATAAACTCAAAACACGCGGTGGATTGGTAATACCAGCATTCATCTTCGCCTTTGCTATGGCATACCTGGCCGCCGTCATCCACTTAGAAGCAATTCTGGGAGCTTTTGCCGCCGGTTTAGTCCTAGAAGAGACAGATAAGCGCAAAGAACTGCAAAAGCAAGTCTGTCCTATCGCCGATATGCTAGTGCCAATTTTCTTTGTCACCGTTGGCGCAAAAACCGATTTGGGAGTCTTAAACCCAGCGATTCCCGATAATCGTGAAGGTTTAATTATGGCAACTTTCCTGATTACAGTAGCCATTCTCGGTAAAGTGATCACAGGCTTAAGCGTGTTTGGTCAACCGGGAATCAACCGTTTAGCGATCGGTGTGGGGATGATTCCTAGAGGCGAAGTCGGGTTAGTATTTGCTGGTGTCGGCGCTGCTAGCGGCGCTCTCTCAAAACCACTAGGGGCAGCAATCATCATGATGGTTATTTTAACCACCTTTTTAGCTCCTCCCTTGTTACGATTTGTATTTCCAGAACCAAAAACTTTGGATGCAGACTCAGAGCAACTAATTTTAGACGGTGCTTCTGGAACATCGTTGGTAATCGAACCACCCCAATCGAAGGTATCAGCGTCAGAAGTAACTCCAGAATCTGGGGATAGTTAATCACTGGGGCATTGGGAGTGAGGAGTGAGGAGTTAGGAGTTACGAGTGAGGAGTTCTCCTCTTTACCCCTCATCTCCCTCATCTCCCTCATCTCCCCCTGCCCCCCATCCCCGCCTCTCCCTCCTGACATTGGAAACTTCTCTCCCCAAATCTCCGTCCCGTGTGATTATAAAATTGTCGTTTGTTTGGAATTTCTACTAGTATTCGGAATGTTATTGATTTCCAGTTTTCCCCTGCTCCTCATACCAATTTGCAGCCAGAAACGTAATTTATAAATTTCTCTTGCCTACTCCCCGAAAGTGAAAGTTACGATTTAGAAAGCAGATTGGTATCAGCCTTAATTTGAAGATTTTTCAACTAATTGGGGAGTAACACCCATAAACAAAGCTAGATCAACTGACAGTAGTGGGAATTATTTACTCAGTGCATCAATGGCAACAAACAACAAAAAGTTATCTGTAAAGAATTATCAGTTATCAGCGATCTAGCTTTTTTGGAAGTCAGAGTCCCCCACCTCAAAAGGTGGAATGCTTCACGCTGGAGCTAAATTCCCGATATGAAACCTAGCAACTCTTAACTGATAATTGATATTAATTTTAGTGTGCCTTTATACCAGCTTAACAATGAAAAAAGGCATCAAAGCTCAAGTTTAGGTGGTGACTGTGTGATGATTTAGCAATGAATTCAGATATTGACCGAAGCAGTGCTGAGCAATGAATCCAAGTATTAAGTAAAATAAACCACGTTAAAAATACTCATTGAACGGCAATTTGATCTGGGAGTTACACGAGAACGAGAAGTCAGAAGCTTCAGCTTTTTTAGAGCTGAACTTTGGCAACTCACCACTACTGAAGGCTCCCATGAATGTGAATTAGGAGAAAGGACTGTGAAATTACACTGGTTACTACCCAGCACTATTGGAACGATCTTGATGCTATGTTCGCCGGCAATGGCCGCGAGACTAGAGTCTTGGCGTTTTGATGCCAATCAAAACAGGCTGGAAATTAATACTGTGGGGGATGTTCAACCCCAAGCACAACTAATTTTCAACCCGACTCGGTTGGTAATTGATTTGCCAGGAACGACATTTGGGCGTCCCCAAGTCACCCAACAAGTAGGTAATGGTATTCGCTATATCCGTGTTGGGCAGTTTGACACAGAAACAACGCGTATAGTCGTCGAATTGACTCCTGGTTATACTTTAGACCCCAAGAAAGTGCAATTTGTGGGCACAACTGGCGATCGCTGGACTGTGCAATTACCTAGACCAGAAGTTGATAAAGCAGCATCTCCTCCGAGAAATGTTTACAGTGTAGTCACCCCAGACTCTAGTCCTCAACCTGATATTCCCAGGGTTGCCACCACTCCCAGGGCAGCGACTCAAATTGAGAGCTTACAAGTAACAGGTGATGGGTTTTTCATCCGCACCAGTGGAGCTAATCCTCCAATTCAGGTAATTCGCAGCCGCGATCGCGCTACCATCTTCATGGATATCTCTGGCGCATCTCTATCACCACGGCTGATACAGCAAAATAATCAGCCCGTTAACAAACATGGCGTTAGCCGTGTTGAATTCACTCAACTCCGAACTCAACCCCCTGGTGTTCGTTTAACTTTGCGGGTAAATAAAAATAGCCCAGACTGGCGAGCAAGCACGAGTGGCACCAGTGGTTTGGTAGTTCTGCCTACTCGTGTTGTCACATTACCTGAAAGTAATAATTCTGACAACCAGTCAGAAGCAGTTTCTTTTCCCAGCAGACCATTGGCTAACAACTCCCCAGCCACAATTGAGTCAGTAGAACTGGCTGATAATGGCACACAACTGTTGATTAGAACTGACCAAACTTTATCTGCTACGGGAGCCTGGGATAGAAACTCTGGTTTGTTCCGCATCACAATTCCTAATGCAAAGTTAGCTCCCAGAGTTACAGGCCCTAACTTTGGCGCCAATAGCCCCATTCTCCAGGTACGCCTGCAACGGCAAGAACCCAACACAGTTGTTGTCTTAGTTCAACCAGCAGCCGGAGTGCAACTTGGGCAACCCAATCGCATTAGTGACCAGCTTTTGGCTGTACCGATACAAGGCTCTCGTCGAGTTGTCACACTTCCTGGAAGACCCCCCTATGCGATACCTCCGCTACCACCGATAAACCGGGGTCCATTTCCAGACCCAAATAATCCCAATCCCCAACGTCCAACACAACCACAACGCCGAATTACTAATGGACGAGTGGTAGTATTGATTGACCCAGGACATGGCGGTAAAGACCCTGGAGCAGTGGGTCTTGGCGGAGTACGGGAAAAAGACGTTATCCTGCCTATTGGTAAAAAAATAGCTCAGATTTTGGAGCAAAATGGTGTCCAAGTGATTATGACGCGCGATTCTGACTATTTTGTTACCCTTCCAGGACGGGTGCAATTAGCAGAGCGAGCTAATGCTGATGTGTTTGTGAGCATACATGCTAATGCAGTGGGGCCTGGTCGTTCCGATGTTAGTGGCTTGGAAACCTATTATTACGACAGTGGTTTGGGTTTAGCTCGCGTTGTCCATAACAGTATTCTCCAAAATGTCAATGTCAGAGATAGGGGAGTGCGGCGAGCCAGATTTTATGTCCTAAGAAAAAGTTCCATGCCTTCGATTCTCGTAGAAACAGGTTATTTGACTGGTCGAGAAGATAACGCTAAGCTCAGAACCTCAGCTTACCAAAATCAAATGGCAGAAGCGATCGCTCGTGGCATCCTTCTGTACCTCAAGAGAAGATAAGTAATTTTGTCTGAATTATTGAGTAAATACATTTAAATGATTGACGAAATTTATACAATTTAATAGTGATTATGATGAGAATATTCCTGGTGTTGGGAACAAATTCGCCTCACCTGGACTCATCAAAATCTCAAACTCCTAACTGGCATAATTCTAATTACTCCCTTGTAGTCAAAAAATTACTAATTTTTTCTCCTGCTTTACCCCAACTGCTAGCAAAGATTAGGGGTTTACGTAAAAAATTTAGGTATTCTTGCGGCGGGACAAGAGTCGCTTGTTTGTTATTGTCATCTGATGCTTTCTAGGTCTAATTTATATTGGCTAATGGCATGGCAAAATCAGATGAGCGTGCTATATTTTACGCCATTAGCTGTGTCTTAATAACAGCGCAAAACTCAAGTGTAGGCGGTGACGGTGTGAGGATTTGCCAATATGTTGAGATTTTGACGGCTCCCATGAATGTGAATCAGGAGAAAGGACTGTGAAATTACGCTGGTTACTACCCAGTACTATTGGAACTATCTTCATGCTGTCGTCGCCGGCAATGGCCGCGAGACTCGAATCTTGGCGCTTTGATGCCAATCAAAACAAACTGGAAATTAATACTTTGGGAGATGTCCAACCCCAAGCACAGTTAATTTTCGACCCGACTCGGCTGGTAATTGATTTGCCAGGAACGACATTTGGGCGTCCGCAGCTAACCGAACAAGTAGGTGGTGCAATTCGCGCTATCCGCATCGGGCAATTTGACGAACAAACAACACGCATAGTCGTCGAACTGACGCCTGGTTATACTTTAGACCCCAAAGGAGTACAATTTAGAGGTACAACTGGCGAATCCCCTGCGGGGACACTTCGTGAACGCTGGATAGTGCAATTACCTACGCCACAAGCCGAAAATCTACCTTCAAGAAATACTCAAGAACAACAAATAGCCACAGAAACTTCACCGAGAACATCTACACCAGCGTTCTCCCCTAGAAATATTTATAATGTGGTGACAACCGGCGCTAATCCATCTAATAGGCCAACAGTTGTCGCCAGAGTTACCCAAATTGAAAACTTACGAATCACGGGTGATGGCTTTTTCGTCGCCACTAGTGGCGGTAATCCTCAGATTCAAGTTAATCGTAGCAGCGATCGCCAGAAAATTAACATCGACATCGCTGGCGCAACTCTCTCACCAAATCTAGAACAGCGAGATTTGCCAATTAATCGCTACGGAGTTAGCCGCATCCAGTTCTCCCGACTGGAAAGTAGCCCATCTGTTGTTCGCATGACCTTACAGGTGGACAAAAATGCTTCTGACTGGCGGGTAACTACCAGTAGTGTTGGTGGTTTCGTGCTTCTCCCCAGTCGTGGTATTGCTCAGTTACCAGGTAATAATACTCCACGCCCCGTACCATCTGCGAACAATTCACCAGCCACCATTGAGTCTGTGGAACTAGCTGGCAATGGCACACAACTATTAATTAGAGCCGACCAAAGTTTATCTGCCACAGGAGGCTGGGATAGAACCTCTGGCTTATTCCGCATCACTATCAACAATGCTCGATTAGCTCCTAAAGTTAAAGGGCCTACTTTTAATCCTAATAGTCCTATCCTCCGCGTTCGCCTCCAACCACAAGCAGAAAATACTGTCACTGTCTTGGTTCAACCAGCAGCGGGAGTAAAAATTGGCGAACTTAACCAGGTTGGTGACCAACTTTTGGCTTTAGAATTACAACGCTCTGGTAGCATCACACCCCCCATTCTTTTACCTCCCCTACCATCACCAAACCAAGGTCAACTCCCCAGCCCCACAGATAATCCTCGTCCTACATACCAGCCACAGCCACGCCCCCCAGTTCCCAGAGGGAAATTGCTGGTGGTTATTGACCCAGGACACGGTGGTAAAGACTCAGGTGCCCCTGGTTTGGGCGGACTGTTAGAAAAGGATGTAATCTTGCCTATTGGTAAAAGGGTAGCAGCGATTTTAGAGCAAAATGGTGTACAAGCAGTATTAACAAGGGACGCAGACTTTTTCGTCGAACTTCAGGGACGGGTAGACATCGCTGAGCGAGTTAATGCGACTTTGTTTGTCAGCATTCACGCCAATTCAGTTGATAATCGTCCTAGTGTCAATGGCTTAGAAGTCTACTATTACGACAGCGGTTATGCTCTAGCTGAAGTAGTTCGTAATAGCATTCTGCAAAATATCCCTACCATTAAAGACCGAGGAACCCGTAAAGCTAGATTTTACGTTCTCAGGAAAAGCTCTATGCCCTCGATTTTAGTGGAAACAGGTTATATGACTGGTAACGAGGATAATCCCAGATTAGCAACACCAGAATATCAAAATCGGATGGCAGAAGCGATCGCTCGTGGCATCCTCAAATACTTACAGCGGTAGTATAACAGAATTCAGAATTCAGAATGGGTTACGTCCCGCTGTGCTAACAAAATTCAGGAGTAAAACACGCTTTATACCTGGGTAAGTAAGTTAGCACAAAAAAACCAAATATATTACGAAATGTCAAGGTTAACATGGGAATATCTCTGATGTGGCCTAATGGTTTAGAACTGCGGAAAGCCACGGTGGGACATGGACGCAACTACGGCAATACCGATCTCAGCCCGGACGAAGAAGTTATTCAAGCACTGTTTGGCTGGGATGGCAAAGTAGGTTGTCCTTTAGCTTATATCCCTGCGGAACGTCCCGTTTTTGGGCGAGAAGCATACAGCAAGTTGTTGCCGTGGCAAGAGCATTGTACATTAATGAAATCTGTCGTCCGAACTGTTATACCTGTTATTGCTTATGGCATTATTATCGGGCTACCAGATCATGACGATGATAGCTTGTTACATCTTGAGGAAGCGATCTCAGGACTTGTGGATGAACTGGTAGAGATTAACCGAGAATTGGAATTTCAGATTGCTGTGTATAGCATAGCCCCCTTGCCAGGAACTCCCCAATCCCACAACTTACGCAAGTTAGGTCTGTTGCAGTTTGAAGACCCCTGTGTTTGGGGAGGGCTATGGACACCGACTTGCAATACTCATCACCTTACCTACGAGCAGGTTTCCGATTGGCAAATTCGTCTATCTAAGATTCGCAGATCAAAGAATGAATTTACTAACTATAACGGGGAATATTCAGGGCTAATTAATAACTAACTATATATCCTGCTTTTGCGTGCAGAATTTAGTGGTAAATTTGTAAATTGTCTGCTAGATTCTGTATTTTATATCCAAAAACCTAAATCAATATCTGCCTGTGTATTCATCTTCCATTTTTGAAGGAAATCTTGACGATTTTTCTAATCAAGAACCCCAACGCGCCCCAATTGGTATCTTTGATAGTGGTGTGGGAGGATTGACAGTACTGCGACAACTATATCGCCAACTTCCGAATGAATCAATTGTTTATTTTGGGGATACAGCTCGGCTTCCTTACGGAATTCGTTCACAAGCAGAAATTTTACAATTTACCCGTGAAATCCTCACCTGGCTACAACAGCAGCAGGTAAAAATGGTGATTATGGCTTGTAACACCAGTTCTGCCCTAGCGTTAGAAACTGTGCGTCAAGAATTTAGCGTACCCATACTAGGAGTAATCCTACCAGGGGCAAGGGCAGCAGTCCAGATGGGAAAGCGCATCGGTGTAATTGCCACTCCCGCCACAGCTAAGAGTAATGCTTATAAGCACGCCATACTCGAAATTAATCCCAATGTCCAAGTCTGGCAAGTTGGATGTCCAGAGTTTGTGCCACTGATTGAGCAAAACCGCATTCACGACCCTTACACAGCTGAAGTAGCACGAGGCTATTTAGAACCTTTATTAGAGCAGGAAATTGATACCTTAGTCCACGGCTGTACTCATTATCCGCTGCTCACACCAGTATTGCGATCGCTCGTCCCCTCTCAAGTCCAGCTCGTTGACCCAGCTGTTCATGTTGTCGTAGCTTGTGCCCAAGAACTAGACCTACTAGGCTTAAGAAATACCCACCCACCACTACCAACTCGCTTTGCCGTTAGTGGTTGTCCACAACAGTTTTCCCAATCCGGAGTTCACTGGCTAGGCCATACACCCCTGGTTGAACAGGTTTGCTTCACTGATATCGCTATTTCCCAACTCCAATAAAATTAATTTGTCATTGGTCAATAGTCATTTGTCATTTGCAAATCACCAATGACCAATGACCAATGACTATTGACTATTGACCGCTTCAGTCACCTTTGTCCTGATTGATATCTCCTGCTCATGTTTTTCTTTACCAGATGAAGCAAAACTTGCCGGAGCAGCCTTTGTACCCGTCCGCTTTGCTAGTGCTAATAACAGGTAGACTGTGAACAAATATCCAGACGCTAAAATAAAAATCATCATAGGCACACTTCCGTAAATCATTGTTCTACTAGCACCCTTGGTAAGCAATACAAAATTTCATGAAATTAGTAGAACTTCAGCCAACCAAGTACGTTCTTGATGACTGTAGTTTGCTATAGTGAATCTACCTATAGAGATCAGATTCTCTACGGACAAATAATTTATTATCTAATGCAAGTTTTTGCAGACCATAAATCCCACAGCAGCTCAGTTGCCAAAAGACAACCTAATACTGCAATTCTCAGCGGTCTACTCGATCTGCGTTATTTTTGCTCAACACTACTGTGACAGGATTAACCCTTGCGCTCAACGTCAGCTAAAAAAGTGTACCTTTGAGCCAACAGAGTCATAAAGAAGAACTTTAAGACCTAGTTGACCTTAGCCTACCCTTAGCTACGTTTGTTTAGCGTCTCGCAGAGAAGGAGCGTCACCCGAAGGGCTTCCCATAGGGGTATTGCATAGCTCCAAACTAGGAGTTTCGCATATCGTCGGAGAAATCAAAGGAGTTATTCCCTCAATGTCACCAGCGAATAGTTATTTTATACACACAACTACCATTTCAGTAAAATCAACTAGCAGGTGACCTACTTTTGGTGTGTGAGTATCTGAAAAATTTAAAATTCCTATATTTTAGCGTAACACAACAGCCTTGAATTTTAAGCCCACTCGTCTGCTAAATTTCAAATTTTTTCAAGAGCTACACTTCAAGCTGAAAAAAAATTTAGTCTTACATGATTGAATCTAATACACTTTCTCTCATTATTGTAAATAAGCAATAATACTTAATCTGTTGTTTTGTCTGTAGGGGACTATGTACAAATACGGCAAGTGGATACCCTGATATCTTGCACCAACTGCTTGATTTCAATTTTTCTGGAATGGGCACTGATAAAGCCTTATTTTTATCTTTTAGACAGTGCCCCACACTTAAAGAAAATTTAACAAGACTTCAGTAACACGATCTTCAGTGAACACTTTTCCCATATTCTCAGAAATATATCAATATTAAGCATAATTGCTTATTGACAAAAACTGTATTAGCTAAGATTTCCTCCAGTAGATTTTATGAGTATGGGATTACTGATGAAAACTTTGCGCTGGCACAGGGTTATCTTAAAATGAGTAAAGGATATGTAAACTTTCGTAACCTAAGTCAGAGTCCGCCCATCCATGACCCCAGCCACCTCCCTGTTTACCCCTGTGGAAGCAGACCTGCGACAACTAGCAGATAACCTCAAACAGCTAGTTGGAAATCGCCACCCCATTTTGTTTGCAGCAGCCGAACATTTATTCGGAGCTGGGGGAAAGCGTATCAGGCCAGCAATTGTCTTGCTAATATCGCGGGCAACAATGTTAGAGCAAGAAATCACCCCGCGTCATCGCCGCTTAGCTGAGATTACCGAAATGATTCATACAGCAAGCTTGGTACACGATGATGTGGTAGATGAATCAGACGTGCGGCGAGGCGTTGCCACCGTTCATAGTTTGTTTGGTAACCGCATTGCCATATTAGCAGGAGATTTTCTCTTTGCCCAATCTTCATGGTATTTAGCAAACTTAGACAATTTGGAGGTGGTGAAACTGCTCTCAGAAGTGATTATGGATCTAGCTACTGGGGAGATTCAGCAGGGATTGAATCGTTTTGATGCTGGTATCTCTATTGAAACTTACCTCCAAAAGAGTTATTACAAAACAGCTTCGTTAATTGCTAATAGTTCCAAAGCCGCTGGGTTACTCAGTGAAGTGTCTCGAGAAACTGTTGAGCATCTGTATAGCTATGGTCGTGACCTTGGCATAGCATTTCAAATTGTTGATGACATTCTAGATTTCACCAGTACAACAGATACCTTGGGTAAACCAGTGGCATCGGATCTTAAAAGTGGTAATCTGACTGCACCGGTTTTATTTGCTTTAGCGGAAAAACCATACTTGGAAGTGCTGATTGAAAGAGAATTTGCTCAAGAAGGGGATTTAGAGCAAGCATTAGCACTGATTCAAGATAGCCAGGGTATACAGCAAGCGCGAGAATTAGCTGCTCATCATACTAAATTGGCAATTGAACATCTTGCAGTTCTGCCGCCGTCAGAGTCCCAGCAGGCATTGATTAACATAGCTGACTATGCACTGAGTCGGCTTTATTAAAAACGAATTTTAGATTTTAAATTTTGCCAAAAGTTGAGCCAGTTGCTTAGGCGCGTTTTCCGACTTGTGCGAACGTGCCAGTTGCGTAAGTTCTGCCTCAGTCAAACCTGCACAACTATTTTTGGGTGGGTATTTCTGGCTCAACAGAAGCTAAACACAAAAATTGAAAATTGTTCAGTGGTAACTGTTTTTTAATCAATTGTTAGATATTGCACAGAGTTGAAAATACTAACCGTAGGTTGGGTTTATCCTGTGAGAACCGAAAAAATCAGAAATGTTGGGTTACCCTGTGGGATCTTGCTAGGTTCCTCAACCCAACCTACGACTACTAAACAAAAAATTGAAAATTGTTCACTAGTAACTGTTTTTTAATCGATTCTAGATATTGCAGAGAGTTAAAATCTGACCTTGTATTTTAGAAGAAGCTAAACAAAAAATTGAAAATTGTTCACTAGTAACTGTTTTTTAATCGATTCTAGATATTGCAGAGAGTTAAAATCTGACCTTGTATTTTAGAAGAAGCTAAACAAAAAATTGAAAATTGTTCACTGCTAACTGTTTTTTAATCGATTCTAGACATTGCAAAGCGATAAGGGAAAAAATGGTTTCCCGATTGAGCAAATTTTTGCAGACAGATTGGAAATTGAAAATTTTTTAGAAAATTATGAGCGCCAAAAATTGGCGCTCATAAGTTTTAAAGACAGATATTGGCTTGTATCGAAAAAATCTCAAAGCCAAAATTATTCTATGCAATATCAGGGGGTATGTGTTTAGGCGATCGCATCTGTCGCAGCTTTTGTTGCATGAGTTTTTCTAACTCAGTTCGCCGGACTTCAAAGGTATGAGTGGTCTGACCCGGTGTTTCCAAAAAAACGATACTATCTACGGGTTCTAATGCCACCAATTGAAACAAAATATGGGTGACGGGAACAATTTTAGTTAGCATTTGAGGGTCAAGCCCAGCAGTGGAAATTAGGGAGACATCCTGTATGGTAGGGAAAGCGTAAACCACTCGCTTTTCCAATCCTGGATTAGTACGATTGCTCAGTGTAGTTAAAACCCAGTTGCCCTCCGAACTTTGGAGAATATAGTACTGGGAGTAACGTAATTTTTGAGCGATCGCTCTCAGGGAAGGAGCAATTGCTGAAATTAGATTTGGTGTTATACCATCGCGGGGTGCATTGTCAATCAGCAATTGAATTTGTGCTTCTAAATCCATAATGACTTGTATACGGCTCCTGGGTAATGGCAATAACATCTACAAAATGTGAACAATCCCATTAAATTTGGGAATAATAACATCAGGCACATCTTCAACGTAGGATTGGTCTGCATTTAGCTTATAAGCAAAACTCAAAAAGCCAACACCCACGGTCGTACAGGTTGTATTTAAATACCTTAAGGTCTTTTGAAAACCGAGACTATGAATTCAGCCGCAACCGCAACTATTCCATCTGCAACTTTTCTGGGAGAAAATTCTATTGGTGTGGAGGTGATCTTTCAACTCCTGTCCAGGGAGTTCCAGCAATCAACCAAAGCTTCGGAACAAAATTGTCATGATGTGGCAAGACGAATTACCAGCGAAGTCTATCGGATTTGCAGTGAAAGCAAACGAATCCAAGCTTCCGGGGCTGTGGAAAGCTCGGCACTCACCCTCGCTCGACATCGGCTGCAACAGTGTCTCAGGTACTATCAGTTGGGTTCAAATCGGGGCAGGGTAGAATTACACAGTACTTTGAGCGCTATTATTTATCGTTACATTAATCCTCCTCAGAAGCAATTGAGCTATCAAGGGCGGCTGACTATAATTGAAGATTTTCTACAAAGTTTTTATCTGGAAGCATTGAACGCTTTCCGGCGAGAAAATCAACTCGGTGCCACTTATCGGCCACAAACGCTTCTGGAATTGTCTGAGTACATGGCATTTACCGAGCGCTATGGTAAGCGGCGAATTCCCTTACCAGGCCGTCAGCAGCAGCTAATTATCCTGCGAGCGCAAACTTTCTCCCAACAGCAACCCCCCGAAACCAGCGTAGACATAGAACAAGCCGCAGAAGGTAGCAATAGTGAAGCCGACGGTTGGGAAGAACCAGCCATTCAGCAATTGCGCTCCACAATGGCAACCCAAACAGAACCGGAACCTGAAGAAGACACCTTGCGTTCTGTTGTGATTACCGAATTAATGAATTATCTCGAACAACGGCAACAATCTGACTGTGCTGATTATTTTTCGCTTCGTCTTCAAGATCTATCAGCACAAGAAATTGAATCGGTTTTGGGCTTAACCTCTCGTCAGAGAGATTACTTACAGCAGCGCTTCAAGTATCATCTAATTCGATTCGCCTTGTTGCACCGTTGGGAATTAGTTCACGAATGGCTCGAAGCTTCATTGCATACCAACTTGGGCTTAACTCCCCAGCAATGGCAAGCATACACAACGCAGTTGGACGATAAACAGCGGTCTTTACTAGAGTTGAAGCAACAAGGACAAGCCGATGAAAAAATAGCTAAAACTTTAGGGCTGTCAATGGCACAACTACAGAAACGCTGGTTTAAGATTCTGGAACAAGCTTGGGAAATTCGTAACTCATTAGTGTCCGGATCAGGTGCATCTACTCATGAATAGTGACTCAGAATCCTTACAAAACGAGTGTCTCTATTGGTTATTGACAGGTAATGTCAAAAACTGTGAGTATCCCTCGTTAGAATGTGAGGAAAATGACGGGGTAAAAAACCTCTTGAAGGAAGCCACTGGTTCAAAAAACAGTGAGCCAAAATTGAGAGGAACGCCCCAGACCTTTCAACTGGGAGAAATTCCTACTGTGCAAGATCGTTTCCAAGCCATCCTTAAGCGTCGGTTACAAATCCAAATCCAAGATCAGCCACCGTTGTTTCCTTGGGAAACACAATTAACCGACTATCCCGACTTTGTTGATGAGCCATCAATGACACTCGTTCCTACCTGGGGATGGATGGCACAGCAGTCAAAGCTGAATCTGCCGATTCCCCTGCCAGAAAGAGTTTTCCGGCAATTGCTAGAACAGTGTCAGGCGTTGGTTACATCTTCAGTGCCACTGGGGGCAAAATTAGTTCAAGTGGTGGAGAACTTTTTCCCCAACGAATCTCAGGCACTAAATGACATAGCTGGACTGGTGCTAAGAAGCACCTATCGTTCTGTGAATACTCTGGACAAAATGCCCGATATTCAGAACGATTATTCAGATTTACAACCCCGGCAACAGATGGCTTTGTCATTGCTGGCGGCTAAACAATTGCTGGAAAATCTGACTCTACCACTTTCAGCGGCTAGTCCAGTGGTAGAAAGACAATGGCTAACCAGTGTCGGTACTTTAAACATTAGAGTAGAGTACCAATCTCTAGGTAAACTTACCAAGTTACTTGTTCAAGCTGATTTACCCGTTAAAGGAACTTTGACATTGCGAGGAAGTGGCACCTTAGCAATGACAACATCTTCGAGTTCCGGATACCTAAGTGTAGATTTAGGCTGCGAGCAACTTAATCCAATTTATACCCTGGAAGTTGAGTTTCCAGAAATAGATGAACAACCTTTGTTGTTTGTGATTAATCCCACAATGTAGTCTAAATTACTACCGCTAGCACACTGCGTCAATCAACGCCGATATATATTTAAGATAACTTTTCCCCTCGCTGTTGCTTTGGGGCTTTGTTTATCTTTAAAGACTACTGAAAACAGGGTGCTTACTTAATGTAGGTTGCCAAATCTTAGGCATGTGTAAACTCAACCCGTAACCAATACTGTTCGATTAAGGCAAGAGACGCGATAAATCGCCGTCTCTACAATAACCAGTCCTTCGTCTTGACGGCGATTCATCGCGTCTTTGCGATCTAGAATTTTCATCGCTATCAATTTTCCACTTATAGACACTTAAAAAACAGGATAAGAAAACTTCCTCCGACGGGAATACTTAGAAGTAGGGCGGTGAGTTCCGTCGTTAGTATTGTTTCCGTGGGAGCTACACCTTGTTTAACTTATCCAGGATGAATCGGTTTTGGCGTCTCCCTGTAAATAATTTCAGGCAGCAAAATACACAGGGTTCGCCTTTGACAGAAGTGGAAAATTCAATTTCCTTACGGGTGCTGGTGCTAGCGTTGGTTATTTTGGGAATTGTGGCGACAGATATCGCCGCGGAGACTTCATTCAGTATTTGGGCGTTACCCCTGAGTGTAGTGGGTGCGATTTGGAGTTACTATCGTCGCGGCGATCGCAATGTTGCTGTAAAGTTCTGCATCGCTATCGGAATGTTAATAGCGCTGGGTACTTTCTTTGGGCGGTTAGTGACAGAGTTGAATGATACGCGGTTGGGTTTGGCAGAGTTATTAATTCAACTACAGGTGTTGCACAGCTTTGATACACCCCGCCGCAAAAATTTGGGTTATTCGATTGTCATCGGATTGATTTTATTGGGTGTGGCTGCAACGCTGAGTCAGACTTTAGCATTTGCACCTGTGTTGCTGTTATTTTTAGCGATCGCTCTCCCAACGTTAATATTAGATTATCGCTCACGCTTGGGTTTGCAGCCATTAAAAACACAAAAAGAAAACACCCCAAAAGAGAAATTCTCAAATTTAAATTTTAAATTTTTAATTGTTAACTTTTTTGTAATTGTCGGTCTCGGACTGGCAATTTTTGCTGTTTTACCCAGGTTACCTGGCTACCAATTACGTACTTTTCCTGTAAGTCCTCCAATTGATATCAAAGGCAATTTTACAGGACGTGGCATTATCAATCGCGGTTATGTCCGCGAAGGTAATGGTAATAATCAAGGTGATGCTACAGGACAGAATAAAACTGGGCAACCAGGAAAAGTAGATAATAATTTTTACTACGGTTTCAATAGCGAAATTAACCAAAACCTGCGGGGTGAGATGAAACCCAAGGTTGTGATGCGAGTGCGATCGCAAGCTGAGGGTTTTTGGCGAGTTTTGGGATTTGACCGTTATACAGGTAAAGGATGGGAAGTTTCTCGTAAAGAAGATGTTACCACCATCAGGCGATCGCCTTGGTCTTACCAAATTTTTATTCCCCCACCTCTGATTACTGGTAAAACTCAAGAAGTAGTACAAACTTATACAGTGGTGTCGGATTTGCCGAATTTAATTCCAGCAATGGCTAATCCCAAGGAAATTTACTTTCCCACACCAATGATCGCAGTTGATAAAGAAGACGGGTTGCGATCGCCTGTGGAATTATCAGAAGGTGTGACTTATACAGTAGTTTCCGAAGTACCATACCGCGATCGGACTTTGTTAGGTCAAACTTCTACTAAATATCCCCAAGATATTAAAAAGCATTATCTCCAAATCCCGCCCGAAATTGCCGAAAAAGTCCGGCAACGCACCGAAGAAATCCTCGCCAAGTACAATCAAAACCGGGTAGCAAAGTCTTCTAAAAACCTAGATTCAGCTTATGAAAAGGCTCTTTATTTAGCTCAATACCTAAAGCAATACTACTCTATTCCGCAAAATCCCTTAGAACTACCTTATTTAGATGAAAAAGAAGACTTGGTAGAAGCTTTTTTATTCAAGTACAAAGGAGGCTATCCAGACCACTTTTCCACAGTTCTCACGGTGATGCTGCGTTCCATTGGCATTCCGGCGCGGTTAGTGGCGGGATTTAGTCCGGGAGAGTTTAATCCATTCACGGGGATGTATGTTGTCCGTAATACAGACGCCTACGTGATGACGGAAGTGTATTTCCCTAAATATGGCTGGTTTGCCTTTGATCCAATTCCCAATCATCCCTTGATACCCCCGTCAATTGAAGATACTGAAACTTTTAGCGTCCTGCGGCAATTTTGGCAGTGGATTGCTGGATGGTTACCTTCTCCGGTGACAGGTTTATTGAATAATGTATTTGGGACAATATTTAGCTGGATTGGTAGAGCGATCGCTTGGTTTATCGCTTTATTCTCTCAAGGTTGGTTCGGTGTATTGACTGGCTTAATTTTGGGTACTACCATAGCTTTCTTCGGTTGGCTGGGTTGGGGACAGTGGCGCGAGTGGCGCAATCGCCGATGGTTAAAGAAATTGCCAGCGATGGAAAGCCTTTATCAACAAATGCTGCAATGGACAGCGCAAAAAGGTTTGGGTAAACATCCAGCACAAACACCGCTAGAGTATGCCAAAGTTTCATACCAACATCATCCCTCAACAACTGCTGAGGTAATAGATGAAATTTGTCAAGCTTATGTTAGCTGGCGTTATGGTGGACATCCACCTAATTTGAAACGGCTGCGAGAAAGCTGGCAAGGTTTGAAAAAGGGGACTGGCGATCGGGCAAAATAATTAAGGAAAGTTTTGAGAGATACAACAGATTTCAACAAGCGTGAAGTACACAAGCTAAATGCCAAAACCAGGTATCAACCTTGTTTTACTTCTGAATTCTGAATTCTGAATTCTGAATTCTGCTGTATTAGTTGACAAAATTAGCGACTTATTCTTAGCATTTTATTAGATGCTTATTCAATGCTGTCTCCATGATAAACCTTTCAAAAGACATACATTCTCTTACCGAGTTTAAACGTAATACGACTGAGTTTTTGCAGCGTATTAAGGAAACAAAACATCCCTTGGTTTTAACTATCAATGGAAAAGCAGAGCTAGTTGTTCAAGATGCAGAATCTTATCAGGAACTTTTAGATGCTGCTGAGTTAGTAGAAACTTTAAAGGGTATTAAACTTGGTTTGGAACAAATGCAGGAAGGAAAAGGGAAAAAAGCGGAAGATTTTTTTTATGAACTGTTTGATAAACTAGACAGTTTTCAATGAGTCAGAAATATCAGATCATCATACAACCCACAGCACAAAAAGCAATAGAAGAAGCCTATTTTTGGCTCAATAATGATTTTTCTAGTAAAGCTAAACAATGGTTATAAGGATTGTATAAAGCTATTTTATCCCTAGAAAAAATGCCTTCCCGTTGTTCTCTAGCATTTGAGAATTATTTTTTTGAGCAAGAAATCCGACAATTGCTTTATGGAAAGGGAAGAAATGCCTATCGGATTCTCTTTACTATTGTTAATGATAGTGTTGAGATTCTGTTTGTACGACATGCTGCTCAAAAACCGATGATAGATCAATCTGATGAGGAATAGCTTAGAACTTTAGAGTCATAATCTGATTGCGGTTTTGGTGCATTCCACTCTTATTCAGGCTCGTCCATATTTAGATGCATTCCCGCTGAATCGGTGTTTTAGCGTAAGATATAATCTATAACAAGCAGTAATTAGCCATAATTTATATCAAAACATGTAACATTTAATACACGCATGGACTCATAAGTAATCTATCAAAAATTAGCAAAGGAATAGACATGATATGAGCAATATTCAGACTGACAAAATTAGTCATCATGCTGAAAGTGAAGAAAAGGTATTTAAAGTTTTGTCAATTGATGGTGGAGGAATTAAAGGCCTTTATTCAGCGATGATCTTAGAAAGATTTGAAAAAAAATTTCAATGCCATCTTGCTGACTATTTTGATTTAATATGTGGAAACTCAACAGGCGGCTTAATCGCATTAGCATTGTCTCTTAAAGTGGAAGCTAGCAAAATAGCTCAGTTATATTATAGCCAAGGTGAAAAAATCTTTAAAAAACAAGGTAGACTGGAAGCTTTTTTTAGACAATTTATATATGGTGGTAAGCATCAGAATGAAGAATTAGAAAAAGCGTTACGAGACATTTTTAGAGACAAAACTATTTCTGAATCTTATTGCTTATTGTGTATACCAGCATTCTCCTTAACTGACGGTAGACCATTTATTTTCAAATATGATCATCCTGAAGGTAATTTAAGCAGAGATAACGAAACAAAATATATTGATGTTGCTTTAGCAACAAGTGCTGCGCCAACATATTTGCCAGTTGTGCAAATACAAGAGCAACATAACAAACAATTTATTGATGGGGGAGTCTACGCAAATAATCCAACACTTATTGGGGTTGTAGAAGCTCTCAACTATTTTGTTGGTTCTAACAAAAAATTTTCTCGGTTAATGGTTATGTCTATCTCGTCATTAGCAGTGAGTACTGGTAAGCCTCTTCTTTTAAAGAGAAACCGAGCTTTAATAGATTGGAAACAAGATTTGATTTCACCTTTTGCGGAAGGTCAATCATATCTTGTTGATTATATGGTTAAAACACTCGCTCAAAATTCTATTCTTTCTTTTGAATATGTCAGAATTCCGAGCATAGGGCTTTCTCCAGAACAATCATTAATAATTACATTAGACAATACGACAAAAGATGTATTAGATTTAATAAAAGGTTTTGGAGACGATCAGGGACTTTTCTACGAGAAAAAACCTGAAGTAGAAAAATTTTTCCAGCAGCAGAAGCAGTATATTATAAGAAGCTAATCATGCCCTGACATACTTGACTTTTCGCTTCGGATAACAAAATCGGGAAAGGGAGGTAACCATAGAGGGCTTAAAGGTCCACAGACTCCACAAATTTTCTTTTTAGAAAGATCTACATTATTCCCAAACTTATCCTTAATTTGTTTACATAGCTGTTTGATTTCCTTCTTCTCACCCTGACTCTGATTACCCTGGCTTTGATCAAATAATTGGTTAAGGTTCAGGAATTCTCGGATATCTCCGTCTTGTGACACAACAAAAGCTGCTGCTCCAGATATAGAAGCGCAAACTCTGGCAGCAGAGTTATGTCGTGTACCAAATTGTTGACTCTCCCATTCACCATCCATCTCTAAACTATTTGATTGAGGATTTAGTCTTATATAAATATGTTCAACATTTGGGCTATCATCCTTGACTCTAGTTTCTCCTCCAAAACCAAGCAAGCGCAAGTGTCGATTCAGCACCACAGGACCGTCAACAGTAGATAACTGCGCTATTGCACGCGCACTATCAAATATTTGTTGATATAACAATTGAAGCTCTTGCTCTTGATTTTGTTTTTCATTGCTTGGATTTACCTTTTTATTTTCCAGATCAAGAATAAGTTTTCCTAAATTAGGGTTTTTTATTTTATGTTTAATAGCTGAGAGTTTTTCTATCTTATCATTAGGTAGAATAATAAATGTACCACCGTGACCAAATTCGACAGCCAGTCTAAGAATGTAACTCCAAATATCTCGAATTAATTGAAAATTAGTATATTTATTCTTGGAATGATTTTCAGAAGAATCATTCTTCTCAGAACCATTCTTATTAAGAGATTCAAGAATCTGGATAAATATTTTATTAGCCACCGGATTTAGAATACAGTCATAGTTAACATAAACTTTTCCATCTCGTAATCTTAAGTGTGTTACCCATGTTGGACTAGGATAGTGTAAAACGTTTAACACACCTGGATTTTTAATACTTAAAGTAAGTCCTAAACGATGATCTCTAATTGTATATTGGTTAGAAGAAGAGTAAAAACCGATATTTTCAATTCTGATGAATCCTTTAGCACAAAGTTTATCCTTTTGTTCAGTGTCAATAATTAATGCATAAGGTTTTGGTGGAATGCCAGAACTCATACGGTGAAGATTATTAAAATCGTTCTCCAATAAGTCAATAGGTTCGTTGAACTCCATAGCTAGTGCGTTATTGTCATTATTGATTTGAAAATTATTTTGAGGGACATATATTTTAAATTGCGGATATCTAGCTTCTTCCCTTTTCATGCTGACTATAAAAGCTAAATTAATTAGGGCTTTCAGTTGTTCTGATGATAAATTCAGTAAAATTTCATTATTTTCCTTTTGCAACTCTACCTCAATTTTTCCAATTACTTCAGCTAGTTTTTTTGATCCATTTACTTCGCTTAACTTTGTGAGTTTATTTTTACTTGCTTCTTTTTTTTCTTCATCATTTTTTTCTTCATCATAAATACATCTTTCTATATCATTAATTTTTGGAGGTTTTGTAATTAATTGAACTTGATTCCAAGTAGCACCTTCTACTTTAGCGTCCTTCAAATTAGCTCCAATCATAAACGCATCACTTAGGTCGCTATTTCTTAAGTCGGCTTTTTCTAGATTAGCCTTGAACAGATTAGCTCCTTTCAGCTTGGCTTCTTTTAAATTAGCCTTGGACAGATTAGCTTGTTCTAAATTAGCTCCAATGAGTTCAGCCCCACCGAGTTTAGCCCCACTGAGGTCAGCCCCACTGAGGTCAGCCTTGATGAACTTAGCCTGACTAAGTTCAACCCCACTGAAGTTAAACTCACTGAGGTTAAACCCACTGAAGGTAGCGTTTTGGAGGTTTGTATTACTGAGGTCAAGCTTACTGAGGTAAGCGCTAATGAGCTTAGCCCCACTGAGGTTAGCCCCGCTGAGTTTAGTCTGAATGAGGTCAGCCCTACTGAGGTCAGCCCCACTGAGGTTAGCATTATTGAGGTTAGTCTCAATGAGCTTAGTCTCTTTGAGCTTAGCCCCACTGAGGTTAGCCCAACTGAGGTCAACCCTACTGAGGTCAGCCCATTCGAGGTCAGGTATTACTTCAGGGTTATCCTCTCTCCAGTCATTCCAACTTTGTACACCTTGTCGCAGGATTTCTAAATGCTCTTGATTTGCCATCTTTAAGTTCTCTTTATCTACAGAACAAGTGCTATGCATTTCAGAAACTCAAGGCTGTTATGAAAAATGTAATTATTTTCATTCAGATGTGCATGAATTAAACCCAATTAGTGCGCGTTTTTTCTGGTGCTGTCATCACATCACCAATTCGCTGCACCACATCCTCAAGCACAACGAAATCAGCAACAGAGATTGTACCAGCATCTAGTAGCGATCGCAGTTTCATCAATGAAGCGTGTAATTGCTCCCAGTCGTATTTTGGTCGCTTAAAGCCTAAAGGCAATTCCCAAAAACTGACGTGCTGGTGCAATTGAGCCATAAGTTCCCGACTTGACAAGCCTGCATCAGTATGAATTGGGTATTAGGTATTACATATTTAGAAAAACTCTTTCCTAATTCGTAGTCCTCAGTGCCCAATCCCTAATCCCCAGTTGAAACAAAACAAATGTATTTCACGCAAGTAACTAATATCAGTATGATTTTCCCTATGTCTTTGGGTAGATTTTTAGTAAATTTAGTTGATAAACAGCTAAAAAAAGCAGACATTATTTTAAAAACGAAGGCTGGCGTGAATTTAAGCGTTGTAACTCCCGTTTATTGGCGATAACATGTAAATAAGTTTATTACAAGCTTCTCAAACCGCGTTTGGCCTCAGTTTTTTTATGGATATTCAGTTAATCAACATCGGCTTTGGTAACATTGTGTCTGCCAACCGAGTAGTTGCCATTGTCAGTCCAGAGTCTGCCCCGATTAAACGGATTATTACCGATGCACGGGACAGAGGTCAACTGATTGATGCAACTTACGGTCGTCGGACTAGGGCTGTAATTATCACCGATTCCAGCCACGTAATTCTGTCAGCGATTCAGCCGGAAACGGTAGCGAATCGCTTTGTGATTTCCCGCGATCACCAGACTGTAGATAATTGACCAGCAGTGGGTTAAAAACCCCGCTGTATTTGCAGCATATCGGCAGTACCATGTGAATTAGACCAATTTTTTGTCACCTGCGCTACAAATTCTGTAGTCAATGGTGGGCTTGGCCACGAACACAAGACTAATGAATAATATCTATTTATTAATTCACAGGTTAAACGGATGATCCAAGTTTTACCCATCCAGAGTAGCGCTACTACCAAAGAATCTCCAAATCCAGGCAGGTTGATTGTTTTAACTGGCCCCAGTGGGGTCGGTAAAGGCACTTTAATGCGATCGCTCCTCCAGCGTCATCCCCAACTGTATTATTCGGTGTCCGTGACGACTCGTTCTCCCCGTCCAGGGGAAATTGATGGCAAAAATTATTACTTTATTAACCGCAGTAAGTTTGAACAATTAATTGCTGAAGGTGAATTTTTAGAATGGGCAGAATTTACTGGTAACTATTACGGCACTCCCCGTGAAGCTGTGCTTAACCAAATTAATTCTGGCAAGTTGGTAGTGCTAGAAATTGAGTTAGAAGGAGCAAGACAAATTCGTGCTTCCTTCCCCAGTGCCTTGAGCATTTTTATTTTACCGCCTTCTTTTGACGAATTGGAGAGACGGATACGCTCTCGCGCTCAAGACTCAGAAGAAGCGATCGCTCGTCGTCTACACCGCGCCCAAGAAGAAATTAAGGCCGCAGATGAATTTGATATTCAAATCGTTAATGACGATTTTCAAACTGCTTTAAATGACATTGAAGCGGCTTTATTTGAATAACATAGCATTTTTAACAACATACCCACCCTAGCATTGATAAACAAAGGACACAAAGAAAAACCTCTGTGTCCTTTGTTATTTGTCTTTTGTCCTTTTTGGCAAAATTAAGGCAGTCCATTAAGGGGTTCCCCCACTTAAAGGAAGTGCCGTTGAGCCGCTGCGTTGGACGGGTCTCCTGGCTTGTTCAGTGGCGTCTGATGGTCGGAAACTTCTCTACGAGACGCTTTGCGATCGCAAAAGACTTTACACTTTGTTATTTGTCATTTTTTGTTTGTAACCACTAACCAATGACAAATGGCCAATGACCAATGACTAATGACTAATAACTAAATTAACCAAATAAACCTTGAATTAGTTGCAAATTACCAGTCAAAAAGTAAGCAACTACTGCACCACCAATACCACCAATTAAGAAAGAACTGGCAAAGTTATTCCAGCTTTCTTTAGAGTTAAAAGCATCTGCTGGAGGATTGGGTACAGTAACACTAGCAAGTGCCTTTGGAGGATTACTATTGGAGTACAGGGATAGGGCGCCGGTCAGAAGAACAACTAAACCGATCGCTCCTAGTAATCCAGCTAAGTTAGCATTAGCTGTATCTCGCAGTGGACCCAATTTGGCAAAAGGCCCAAACAGCCAGTAACCATGAGCCATACCAACTTCTAATCCCCGTCTGGAAGGAGTTAAACCAGGACGGTAAGCAGGTAAATTCCTAATGAACTCCGCGATCAAGCGAGAAGAATTAACCGGGGTTTCTAGGTTACCTAGCTGTGGATCGCCAAATGCAGGAAAAACAACTTCCTGATTTCTTGGATCGCTGGGGTTATTTTTTGATGCATCTACTGCTTGCGCCATATTTTTATGTTCGCCTCTCAATTAAAATGGTGGCATTTTTATATTAATAATAATTGTAGCTAAAGATGTCTTTTTCTTAGGAAGTTTAGAAAAATTAATTTAGCTCATTTGAAAACTGTGAAACTCGCGATATGTAAACAGAATCGCGAGTTTCAAAAAACTATTTTTACTGCCTATTTAGGTGATGATATTGTCTAGTTAGGCTAAATAGACTAACTAAACAATTTTAGAGAATTGTCCTAGAATCTCATTTTCTAGTTATGGCAGTGGGTGGAAAAGTAGATCTGGGAAAAAGCGGTTGAATTCAATCAAAATACCTGCTGTGATTGTCAGCCATAGGGTAGCTGCCACTGGCGCTGTGGAAATAAATTTAATCAAATAGGATGATTGGTCGCCTTTGTCTGCCATGAATTTAGTCTCCAAAGAAATGAATTAGTAAAACCGGTTTAGCGTGGGGAAACAGGAATTTCTGAATCCTTGGCTGCTAATTTACCAGAGAGGAATTCTTGGACTGCTGCTGCTGGCCAAGCAAAGCCTGTGGCAATGATCGGTAGTGCCAAAGCAAGGTCGATTTGGATTTCTTTTTGTTCAGGGTCATCTCCCTTTTTGATCGCTTGCAGATAGGTACGACCTACCCAGCCAATCCAACCAGTGATATATAGGAATAGAATGCTGGGGATCAAGAAATCACCAGCACGATCTAAACGGCCATCAACAATCAAGTGAGGGTAGCCCTCAGGACCACACAGCGCTTGAGAATAACGCTCAAATCGCTTCTTCCCTGATTCTGGGTCGGCGGTGGTATTACGGGCATTAGCTGCTAGCTCTTGAAAAGCAGGATTGTCTTTGCAGGGAGTCAAGTTAGCCCCTAGAGCTTGTGCTGGGGGGGCAAAGTTGCACCAAAGACAAATCGCTAAAATCAAAGCAAACAATCGTCGCATAGAGTGTTTCCTTTTATTACAAAACAAAAAGTTCTTTGTACAAAACGAAGCGGCTTGTACAGTCTTTATTTGCATAACTAGGAAGTCATCATACTCTTGGGTGGGAACCGAGTAAAGTTTAAGTAAATAAAAGTTAAAGCTTCTCAACCAAATACTCTCAATGACAACCGTTTTAGCAATAGAAACCAGCTGTGATGAAACTGCCGTTGCAATTGTAAAGAATCGTCAAGTTTGCAGCAGCATCATCGCTTCGCAAATTCCAGTCCATCAGCAATATGGTGGGGTAGTGCCAGAAGTGGCGTCCCGCCAACACTTGGAAACGATCAATCAAGCGATCGCTCAAGCTCTAGAGCAAGCCAAACTAGACTGGGGCGAAATTGATGGAATTGCCGCCACTTGTGCCCCTGGACTCGTAGGAGCGCTGTTGGTGGGATTAACTGCTGGCAAAACCCTGGCTATGGTACACAACAAAGCTTTTTTGGGAGTTCATCATCTCGAAGGTCACATTTACGCAACTTACTTGAGTGAGCCAAGTTTAAGTCCCCCTTTTCTTAGCTTACTGGTTTCAGGTGGACATACAAGCTTGATTTTTGTTAAAGATTGTGGTATTTACGAAACACTAGGACAAACTCGTGATGATGCTGCGGGTGAAGCCTTTGATAAAGTCGCGCGATTATTAAAGCTGGGTTATCCGGGCGGCCCAGTGATAGACAAACTGGCACAACAGGGAAATCCCCAAGCCTTTGCCCTACCAGAAGGAAAAGTTTCTTTACCTGGTGGCGGGTTTCATCGTTATGATGCGAGTTTTAGCGGCTTAAAAACGGCTGTATTGCGTTTAGTACAGCAGTTAGAGAAAGATGGTAGACAAGTGCCAGTGGCAGATGTAGCAGCTAGCTTTCAGGATACTGTAGCGCGATCGCTAACCAAAAGAGCGATCGCCTGTGCCCTAGACTATGGTCTAGATACAATTGCCGTTGGCGGCGGTGTAGCAGCTAATAGCGGTCTGAGAAAAAACCTCCAAGCCGCCGCCATTCAACATAACCTCCGCGTCCTATTTCCGCCTTTGAAATTCTGTACTGACAACGCCGCCATGATTGGCTGTGCCGCCGCCGAACATCTATCCTCTGGTCATACATCCCCCCTGACACTGGGCGTTGAATCTAGATTAGCCCTGAGTCAGGTGATGAAGTTGTATCAAAGTGAGGGGAGATGAGGGACTGGGGACTGGGGACTGGGGACTGGGGACTGGGGATTGGGAAAATTTCTTCTCAATACCCAGTAACCAATACCCAGTCCCCAATACCCAGTACCCAATACCTATTGACTTTTAACTATCGACCGGATGTAATCAGCTACTGCATCTGGCTGCTCTAACATAGCTAAGTGTCCGCAATTAGGAATTTCTAAAACATTGTCACCACAGTATTGAAACAGTCTGTGAAAGCTAGCTAAATGACGGACATATTTCGGTTCCATAACTTTGTCTTCGGCGCCAGCCAAAAAATAAACTGGCTGCTTAAGTTGGGATACTAGCTCAGGTAAACGGTTGATTTCTTCTTCGGTTGTGGAGTCTAACAAAGCTCCCAGCGCTGCTTCTGGGTCAGCCACGACGAAATCAATCACCCGCTGACGTGCCCAATAGCGCTCTAAAGGCCGTGCCACACTGGCTCTGGTAAACAGCAAATCAATCAAAGGCACTTGGGACAGCCAGCGCGGACGGATTTGCAAAAATTTCTGACCCGCCGAGCGAAACTGCTCAAAAGCTTCTTTGAGGTAAATACCGCCACCAGCGTTAATACAGATAACTCCTTTAACACACTCAGGCATTTGATCTGCTCCCCATAGAGCGATCGTACCTCCCAAAGAGTGACCAATTAGCCAAGCACTAGTAATATTTAGCTGTTCCAACAGAATTGCTAAATCCTGAGCATAGGCAGCAGGAGTATAAAGAGAATCGAAAGGCGAGCCAACCCCATCACTGGAGATGGGCATCAGACTCACAGACGTTTGTGCCCGACTAAAATCAGTTTTTACCTGGGACTGGGATTCACCAAAACCCCGCAAATCATAGGACAGGCACTGCAAATCATCTGATAGGCGGGAAATCACAGGTTGCCAATATCCACGGCTATTAAGCCAACCGTGGATAAATACTAAAGCATCGGGGCAGGAAGTGGGAGCCGTTAGCTCGTATGCGTGTGGAACGCCCAAGATTTCAATAGTTGCCATACCTATATCGTACCCCTAAGGGTGGGTGCGACTAAATACAAAGTGTCAGAAAAGCATTTTGGATTTTGGATTTTGGATTGACCCTATGCCTCAAGGCACGGTAATAAATAATTTTAAATTTGTTCACGAATGAATTCCCAGGCTTCTGAAACAAGACACTGGGCAAACAGACCTTTGGAAACTTTGAATCATTCAATCCAAAATCCAAAATTTAAAATCTAAAATTCGGCGAGAAATCAGGAGTGTTTTCATTTACCCAGCAACCTTTGTCGCACCCCTTCAGCAATTTTGTGACCCAGATATTCAGGAATCAGACTTTCATTAGGCCCCAACAAGTAGAGAATTAGCCGTGTACGTCCTCGCCAAACAAGTAAATTGGCATTGACTACCAGCAGATCTTCCTGCCAGATGGCGTACATCACTTTGTAAAATAATCCTGGTTGATTATCGGCTTCAATCACTAGGGCAGGGAGATGAAAAACCGGATCGACATAGAACTCAGTTTGTACCTGCTCTAACCCAGTATCAAGATTGAATTCTACTGCCAGCATTTCTTCTACCTCAAACCGACCTCCTAAAGCCTCACGAATCGCACGACAAACATTTTCTGCCGTTTTATCGGTCAAGGCTTTACTACCACGTGATACCAGCAGTTTGATAAAAACTAACATCGGCGGACGGATCTGACCGTATAAACTCAGACCGTGGATTGTTAAACCATAAGCTGCTAGTACACCAAAAATATCGCTGAGCAGAAAAGACTGGTTGCGGTAGGCAAAATGCAAAGCACTTTTGCTACCTTCAGGTTTCAGTTCAATCACAGCGCGTCTAGTTTTATAGAGACGGTAGGCTAGCCGTAAATTTTGCAGTTGAATCTCACTGCTGACGAATTGCTCATAAAACTGGGGAAACGCTCGATTAAAGCGCTTTAGGAGTTCCAGTGTCGAAGATTTTAAACCAGAAGCCATTTTTAAGGTAAGACTCGCTTGCTTTCGTCACCTGGGGACTAGGGACTGGGTATTGGGAACTGGGGAGTGGGAAAATTTTTCCCGGCTATTCAAATCCCTGATATACAATTCACTCTTAAGCTAACGTGCATTTAAGCTGCATACGAACAATTCACAGGATCTTTGCCAGAATTGGGTTTTCTATATTTATTTCGAGAAAAGTCACAGCAGCGGCTTGGGTCGTTTCCCGCAGAGTCAGACAGAGGAATCACAACAGGGGATGATTTTGAATTACTTATATTCTTCCCTTTTCGTGAATTTTTACTAGGGTTTACAACAAAATGCTAAAGTTGAAGATGATTGGTGTGAAACATGCCCTAAGTAGCTGTTACCATTACAAATCTCGAAAACAACCCAAAAATTTTGAGTGTCAGGGGTAGTAAATGGGGCTAGCTACGTTAAACATGAATCAACACTCCTGAGAGTGGAAACCAATTTTAGTTATATTACCCGAACCACGTTGGCATGGGTTTTTGGAAAACTTGGTTTAGTACTCCTGAGTCTGTAGCGACAACTAGGACAAACCCTTTTGAAGAACATACAGCACAAACTGCGGGTAACTCTAGCCCCGGTAGTGTTAGCGAAGCTTCTTCAAAGGAGGCTCGCATCGTCTTCAGTACAGAGCGAGATATCGATCTGTATGAACTAGAAGAACTCTGTGATGCAGTAGGTTGGTCGCGTCGTCCTTTAAGAAAAGTGAAAAAAGCCATCGAGCATAGTTTTCTCGTCGCCTCAATGTGGCAGGTGAGAGGAAACCAAAAGCGGCTCATTGGTTTTGCCCGCGCTACATCAGATCACGCTTTTAATGCCACTATTTGGGATGTGGTGGTTCACCCGGACTTTCAAAGTCAAGGACTGGGCAAGGCGCTGATGAAATACGTCCTCAAAAAACTGAGGAGTGAAGAGATTAGCAATGTGACTCTCTTCGCCGATCCTCATGTTGTAGATTTCTACCGAACTATGGGGTTTATGCCAGATCCGGAAGGCATCAAAGGCATGTTCTGGTATCCTCACTAATACCCAACTCAAATAAAGCCCGATTTGCACAATAAAATCGGGTATAGTAGTAAAGGTCTATTATTTTGATGTGGTTTGGGAAAGTTCAGCCGACATACAAGCAAATAAATGTCTTGTAAAACACAGTCGGCCGAAAAACCTTTATTCAATGTAAAGATGCTGTGTATCTTGTCTTTACAAAGGATAAAGAAGGTTGTGCATGAGCAGTCTTATGTGGTACAATCACATTAATGCTTCTGCTGAGAAAGTTAAAACCGAACCACAAAAAGTAGATAGGTTATAGCCGGGATGTAGCGCAGCTTGGTAGCGCGCCTGCTTTGGGAGCAGGATGCCGCAGGTTCAAATCCTGTCATCCCGATTTAATTAATATATTTGATTGATTAACCCAAAGTGATTAATAAATTTTGGTTTGATTAGAATATCAAATTAAAAAATCAAAATTTACTAAATTATCATCGCCCACGGTAACTGTTAGCAAGTCTCTATACATGGGCATGTAGAGCCAATCACTTTGTTGAGATTTTTCTGTGTCAGCAGTAAATTAAATCTACAAAATTTTTGAAAAGTTCCCATCATTTAGGGCTAATAGACTAGGGTTGGTTGCTAAGGTGTGCAATTTAATTGCATATTTTTACGCAGAAAATCAATTTGGCAATTTTGCTCTTGGGCTAGCTTTTAAAGCATGGTTAGGTAAATTTCATCCTTGAGCAATAAGATATTTCTGATACTGTACTTTGTATAAATTGAAGAAGATATTTAGCTAACCCCAGATGGAACGATTGATAAAATCATAGCGTCACCCAATATCAGAGAAAGTCAGACAATTTTGGATTTTAGATTTTGCGTTCGCGCAGCGTGTCGGAGACAAAAGTCGAGCCAGTGCGTTCCTATCCCCTTGGGTCGGAAGCCCAAAGTTAGAACTGCGGGAACCGCCGCTCTAAGGTTTCTAATCGACAAAAGCACAACTTTAGCACAGTGTATTGAGAAAAGCGATATCATAACAATCCTAAATAGTTGGGATTATTTTACTTTGATCGTTGACTTTTAACAGTCAACTGACATCATGAGTTATTTACAAAAAAATTTTCACAACTAAAATAGATTGCTATATAACTGAAGCTAGTTGGTGCTGTGCAAATCCAACCATTAGTTTAATTGTATTTTTGATGCGAGGAGCAGTCATGAAATCATTCGTTCGTTGGGGCGCAACATTAGGTATAGCTGGAAGTATCTTTTTAGGAGGGCTTTCAGGAATAGGTAATCTACCAGGACTAGGCAATCTAGAGGCGGTGGCTTTACCACAAGATCAGGTAGTGAAAAAGCTACAAGAAGTACCCGTATTCACTCTCACAAATCCTAAAGGGGAATTCGTAGTTCTTTCAAGGAATAACCAATCCAAGACCGTCTCTCAAGTGGGATTTTTTATTAGCAAGCAAGATGCTCAAAAATTTCTTGATAATCGGCTGAAAAAAGAAAATCCTCAACTTGCAAGCACGCTACAGGTAAGACCTTTGTCTTTGGCAGACTACTATAAGATAGTCCTGGAAAGCAAAAAGAAGTCAGATTCAGTAATTTATACTTTAGTCCCGACCCAACAACAGGTAGCGTCGGCAACAAGTATGGTGAACGCAAATGGTAAAAAAGTTGAGCAATTCAACGGTATTCCGTTGTTTGTGCCCAAATTTAAAAAAGATAATAGCTATCTAACCATTCCCCTCGCAAAAGGTAACGATCGCTATATCCCTTTCTTTTTTGAGAAAGAGCAAGCAGTGGCTCTGTTAGACGAATTTAAAAAAGCTGTGCCCAAGGAAGCAGAGAACACTGAAATTCAGGTGGTGGATTTGTACGGTGTTATGGAGGCTCTCAATACTAGCAACGATCCTAGTATCAATAAAATTGTTTTGTATCCATCGCGCGAGTCGATCAATTTTATTCGCTCCCTAGCCCCGAATCAGTCACCAGCTGCGCCCGCTCCGAAAAAATAACGGTTATGCACTCCAAGGTTGAAGCATGGGGGAGAAACATCTGATAGTTTCTGGTTTACAACTTTGGCAGTGGCGGAATGCAGCCCTCGTTGCAGCGATCGCCACTGATGTTCCACCAACGGAGGTAGATTGGCTGCTTCTTGAAGTAGCTGGATTAGACCGTTTGGCACTCCGTTTGGAGTCTTTTAAAAATTGGCCGCAAATTCAGATGCAATTGCCTCTGGAAGAGTTAGATCAGTTGTGGCAGAGGCGATTAAATGAACGTTTGCCAGTGCAGTATATTACCAAAGCTACACCTTGGCGTCAGTTTAAAATCGCCGTATCGAATGCGGTTTTGATTCCCCGACCAGAAACAGAGTGCTTAATTGATTTGGCTGTAGCCGTTGCGGGCAATGCTTCAGGACACTGGGCGGATTTGGGTACCGGCAGTGGAGCGATCGCCATCGGACTAGCAGATGTCTTGCCAAAGGCAACAATTCATGCTGTAGATTACAGTGTTGAAGCTTTGGCGATCGCTCAAGCCAACGCCCAGAATTTGGGTTTTGCTGACCGCATTCGATTTTATCAAGGTTCCTGGTGGGAGCCACTGGCATTCCTCAAAGGTCAGTTCAGTGGTATGGTGTCGAATCCCCCTTACATACCCACCAGTACCTTACCTAGTTTGCAACCAGAAGTAGTTAAACATGAACCACATCTAGCTTTGGATGGTGGCGCTGATGGCTTAGATTGCATTCGCCATTTGATAGAAATCTCTCCTAGCTATTTGCAACCTGGTGGTGTGTGGCTGATTGAGATGATGGCAGGACAGGCGGATGCAGTGCGAGAACTTTTGCAAAATCAAGGTAATTATTCCAATATTCAAATTCACGCTGATTTAGCTGGAATTGAACGCTTTGCCCTAGCTTATGTGAATTGATGAGTTTTAATCAATGAGTAACTTCAACCGCATCTGATTCGATAATGCTACTTTGATCTTCTATTTGATAAGTGACAATTGCTTTAACCTTATCCTTTCCTGCATAACCTCTTTTGTTAGTCAGCTGAAAAGCCAACTCAGAATTTTCTAAGGGTTTTAACTCAATTTTCTGGGGTGTTTGCTGAAAATCTTGTAATTTCCCGTCTGATAAATTGCGAATTTCAACCTTAGTAATGGTTACAGTTACAGGAGTTTCTTGGGGATTTTCCAGACGGACAAAGACCGAGGCAAACCCAATATTACGTTGGGGATCAACAGGAACGCCCAAAGGTGGTAAATTTTCTTCTCTAGCAATGAGAGTTACTTTTTTGACTAAAGCAGTATTATTAGTCATTATCAATGTAGGTGAAGAATGCGGTTGATTATTGGCATAAGTAGAAGAAAATCCACAAGCAGTTGTTGTCTCTACTAACATCAATAAAGCCAGAATCTTTACTAAGAGTTGAATTTTCATCACAGTCAATTCTCTCTTTAAACTTGCTCTGAGGATAATCAGGTACAGACGGATATGATCGTCTGTACCCGAAATTTAGGGAAAGATTATTCCTCAATTAGACTAAGTATTTGACCAGATAATAATAGCCTTAAGACTAAGCAACTGCTCCCACGTTACATCCGCGTCAGTATTTCCCCAAGGATTTCGTAAATGGAACTTGCCAGTTGTCGCATTGTAAGCAGTAATAGTATAGGCATGACTATTAACCACACCGTACCCTGCTCCATAAACAAACCCAGCTGTTAATATCTGGTTGGTATTAACTAAGTTAATTAGCTGAGTTTTATTCATGTTGGCAATCTCTTGGAATGTCGCGCTTAAACCAGTTACCTGTTCAATCACATAATCCATCCATCCACCGTCAATAGAGCCGTAGCCATTACTAACGTTATCAGGGCGACTCCAACCGGACTCTGCTAATTGGGCATAAGCTTTTTCAGCTAAGGCTACCCATAATTCATTGGTTGAATCGTTGTATGACTGACCAGAACTGGCGTAAACTAACTGCCCAAAAGAATCAGTAGGTAAGTACTTATCAACTGTGACATAATTCGCTACACCATTATTGAAAAAGCGAACAGTGTAGGTATTGTCCCCATTGTCGATAAACATATTTTGGATGTAAGAAGGTTTTTCGAGGGCAATAGAAGATAGGGTTGCCAAATAATAGCAAGTCCCCGCAGCTCCTTGATTGATATCGTCTGCACTAATGCCATTTTGGAATAAAGACCCACTAACGGCTCGATAAGTTTTATCGCCAGCGTTAATCCCCTCATCTCCACGAGCGATATCCCCTTGTGATAGTGGGTTGGGGCGATCGCTTCCCAAGAACCATTTGCCGATGAGTTTTTCTAATTGGGTGTCACTACTACCTGCAAAAAGATTCCCTAATGCTGTGCGGGTGGTTGCACCTCCTGTCCACCACTGGTTAGCCGGATTCCCGTTAACCACGTAATTCGAGAGAACCCGAACATGATCTTGCATGGTAAAGCGGGTAGCATTACTAACAATGGTGCGGAGATCAGTGAGTTCCTTGGCATCAATAACAGCACCATCTTTAGCATTACGGAACAAAGAAATCATGTCGTTGCGACTCAAATTCCCATCGCCTGCAAGGGTACGAGTCAAATCAATTAGTCCAGCATCTTGGAGATTGTCGCTATACCAGTCTGCACCACCATCAGATCCTTTAATCGTAATTGTTTGATAGGCAAGATTGTTGTTTTCATTACTTTCGGAAATTTTGTTCTCACCATCAGCTTTAGCAAAGAGATAGTAAGTTCCGGAAATCAGAGTGCTACTCAGAGCCACAGAAGCAGATTCTGTATTGGTAACTCCAGCGGCTAATGAACTGACAGTATCTAAGCCTAAGTAGATATCGGAACTATCGAAAGTCGTATTTTTGGAAAGATAGAATCCAGTGGAACTGCCACTCGCGCTAACTGTTCCTTGATTCTTAATTTTATAAGTGAAACTGAGATTAGTTCCAGCTACGCCAGAACTAGCTGTGATGCTACTAATTATTAAGTCTGGCTTGGCAGGTGCAGTAATGGTAATAGCTTGATAGGCAAGATTATTATTTTCATTACTTTCGGAAATTGTGCTTCCACCATCAGCTTTAGCAATGAGATAGTAAGTCCCTGAAGCCAGAGTGCTGGCCAGAGCTACAGAAGCTGATTCGGAACTGGAAACTCCAGCTGCTAAGGAACTGACGGAATCTGACCCTAAGTAAGTATCGGAGCTATCTAAAGCTGTATCTTTGGAAAGATAAAATTGTGTGGAATTACTGTTCGCCGTTGCAGTGCCTTGATTCTTAATCTTGTAAGTGAAATTGAGATTACTACCTGATGTTCCTGATGTAGCTGAAATGCTGCTGATTACAAGGTCTGGTTTGGCAGCTCCACCAATGGTAATTGCTTTATAAGCAATGTTGTTATTTTCATTACTCTCCGCTACATCATCCCAGTCATCTGCTGCGGCAAACAGATAGTAAGTTCCTGATTTGAGACTACTGTCAAGGTAAACAGAAGCAGATCTATTACTAGAAACTCCAGCTGATAAAGAACTTACATGGTCGTAATCTAAATAGATATCAGAGCTATCTAACTTCGCATCTGTAGACAGATAAAATGCAGTGTAGCTGTAACCAGCACTAGCTGTGCCTTGATTCTTAATGTTGTAACTGAAGTTGAGATAACTTCCAGCAGTTCCAGATGTGGCTGAGATGCTGGTGATAACTAAGTCTTGTTTCGGGGAACCAATGGTAATCGCTTTATAAGCAAGGTTGTTATTTTCATTATTCTCTGCTACATAGTCCCAACCATCAGCTTCAGCAAACAGATAGTAAGTTCCTGCACTCAGACTGCTATCAAGGTAAACGGAAGCAGATTCTGTGCTAGTGGTTCCAGCTGTCAAGGAACTCACATAGTCGTAATCTAAATAGGTATCGGAACTATCTAACTTGTTATCTTTGGAAAGATAGAATGCACTGTAGCTATAACCAGCACTACCTGTTCCTTGATTTTTAATGTTGTAACTGAAATTGAGATAACTACCAGCGGTTCCAGATGTGGCTGAGATGCTGCTGATAACTAGGTCTGGTTTGTTAACGGTAATCGCTTTATAAGCGAGGTTGTTATTTTCATTACTCTCAGCTACATAGTTCCAGCCGTCAGCTTGAACAAACAGATAGTAAGTTCCTGCACTCAGACTAGCGTCAAGGTAAACAGAAGCAGATTCTAAACTAGTGGTTCCGGCTGATAGGGAATTCACATAGTCGTAAGTTAAGTAGGTATCAGAACTATCTAAAGTGGTATCTTTGGAAAGATAGAATGCACTGTAGCTATAACCAGCACCACCCGTTCCTTGATTCTTAATGTTGTAACTGAAGTTGAGATAATTACCAGCGATTCCAGATGTGGCCGAGATGCTGCTGATAACTAAGTCTGGTTTGGTAATAGTAATGGTTTTATAAACGAGGTTGTTATTTTCATTACTCTCTGCTACATCGTCCCAGCCATCAGCTTCAGCAAACAGATAGTAAGTTCCTGAACTCAAACTACTGTCAAGGTAAACAGAAGCAGATTCTAAGCTAGTGGTTCCGGCTGATAGGGAATTCACATAGTCGTAAGTTAAGTAGGTATCAGAACTATCTAAAATGGTATCTTTGGAAAGATAAAATGCTGTGTAGCTATAACCGGCACTGGCATTGCCTTGATTTTTAATGTTGTAACTGAAGTTGAGATAATTTCCGGCAGTTCCAGAAGTAGCTGAGATACTGCTGATAGTTAGGTCTGGTTTAGTAATTGTAATTAATCCGGCAACAGCATTGTTGTTTTCATTGCTTTCAGCAACATAGTCATAGCCATCAGCTTCATACACCAGATAATAGCTACCCGCGCCAACGCTTTGATCGATAGTGAGTGTGGTTGATTCTGGGCTATAGTAACCAGATGGAATGCTAGTAACGTAGTCATAGCCTAAGAATGTATCGTCACTTCCGATATAGAGATCCTTGGACAGATAAAACTTGGTGTAGCTATAATCAGCACTGGCATAGCCTTGGTTTTCAATTTGATAACTGACTTGGATGGTACTCCCGGCGGCGGCAGAAGTGGGAGCTGAAACGGTATTTTGTACTATGAGGTCTGGTAGTAAGGCAGCAGCGAACGCTTGAGCAGCAATGCTATTATTTTCTTGACTAAGAGCGCTACCTGTCAGAGGATCTACACCAGCATTGTTTACAGCTTTAAGAGAAGCGACTGAGGTTGGGTTAATAACGAAGTTACTATTGGATAGTTCAGAAATGGAAATAGTTGTATAACTGTTGATTCCTTGCTGAATTTCGTTAAAATCCAACCCCAGACTCTGAGGATGCTCATTTGTGGATATCGTACTCTGACTCTTATCTAAAATTCCTAAACCTGAGATTCCAGTATTTACATTGAATAAATCATTAATCGGATCGAAGGAATTTGCTTGTGGTGAGGTCTCAAACATGGTTATTTCCTAAAATTTCTGACAGATAAAAACTTTGAGCTTAATACGGATTCCCTGTAAATTTGTATGGAGCAAGGTGCTTAAGCCCCTTGTCTGACTCAAGAATTGGTATAAGAAGAAACTCTGGATTTTTGATGTTAAAATCAAGACGTTTAATCATGTCTATAATCCGATTGGATTGCATGAAAAACTAGAGCAGTCGTAACTTTGGCTGCCACATGTTAATATTTCGGTATGTTTATTGAGAAGAAATTTGCTTCCAATATTAATCAGAGTAAATTTACCATAATACATGCTGTATTCTTTTCTCAATGTGATTAATTTAATAATTAATTAATACCAATTTGTCTTTGATCGGATTAGCTGCTCTTCAGTCAATTCAGTAGCAAGCTTGATTCCCGACAAGACTAACTTTGGTAAATTGATATAATTCTTTACACTAGCAAAATGACGCAAGTTTCCCTCGCAGACCTCATAGCTGGCGCACGCGCTGGCCTTTTGGTGAGCTTTCCCACAGACACGGTTCCCGCACTGGCGGCGATACCAGAAAAAGCCGGATTAATTTTTGCGGCTAAGCAACGCAGTCAAGACAAACCTTTGATTTTGATGGCTGCTAGTGCTGAGGATTTGTGGCCTTATGTCAGAGGTAATGAGAACGAGTATAAAATTTGGCAAGAAATAGCACATAAATATTGGCCAGGAGGGCTGACATTAGTGTTACCAGCAAGTCAGCGCCTGCCAAAAGTTATGAATCCTACTGACCCTACAACAATTGGTATTCGAGTACCAAACAGTGCGATCGCTCAAACTATTTTGGCGCAAACAGGCCCTCTTGCCACCACTAGCGCTAATTTCTCTGGTCAACCGCCTTTGCAAAGAATGGCAGAGATTACAGCCCAATTTCCCAACGTTCTGACTCTGGTAACGACAGAATCCCAAGAGCAAATGCTGGGACTGGGTATACCTTCCACCGTTGCTAAATGGACGGGGATTAATTGGGAGATTTTACGGCAAGGTGCAATAAAGTTAGATTCATTGAATGAGAACCAGATATAGATAGCTATAATGTTGTTTCCCTGGCTTCAACAGCCCAAAAATGCGGAACTTTAATTTGGGCTGTTGTGGTCAATTAACAAGTTAATAATTGCCAAAATATGAATTGGAGTAACTGGATATATTTAGGAGCAGGAATAGCACTAGGTCTAGGTTTTCGTCGATTATTTGCGCGATGGCTACGCCCGCGGGAGGCATCGCCAAACTCTTCATCTAGCTTATCCCCAGTAGCGACATTAGACCAACAGGATATGCCATCAATATCGCAACAAATGCAGCAAACGCAGTTGGCATACCAAATGGCAAGGGAGATGAGCCTATTTAAAGCTGGTTTTTTGGCGCGGACAACCCATGAATTGCGATCGCCTCTCAATGGTTTAATTGGTTTACATCAATTAATTTTGTCAGATCTCTGTGAAAATCCTGCTGAAGAACGAGAATTTATTGTCCAAGCTCATGAGCGAACGCTAAAACTGCTGAAGCTAATGGATGAAATTATCAATGTTGCCAGAACCGAGCATGGTACAAATAAACTAGATATTCAGCCCAGACCCTTAGCCAATATTTTGGAGGAGGTTTATAACTTAACTTATATGCTGGCGGCAAATCGCAATTTTCCCTTGCAATTGTTACCCGCCGACCCAGAAATTTATGTTTTGGCAGATTATCTCTGGCTCCGCCAAATATTAATCAGTTTAATAGACACTGCTATTACTCAAATGGAAGAAGGCAGTATCTATATTTCCAGCAGCACTGTCTCTAAAAGTAATTTTGTGAATATTTGGCTGGATGTACCAACCCATGCCATACCTTGGAGTGAGCCAATTGACTTGATAAAATCTGAAGATCAGCCAAGCCAGGTGAAGCTAGAGAACGCTAATCTTTCTCCAGGAATGAGGCTATTAATTAATCAGACTCTGGTGGAAGTTCTGGGAGGAAAACTAGAAATCTTGCCTTCTCCAATTGACAAGGAACCATCCCAGGAAATGAGCAGACTACAAATTTCTATTCCCCTATTTAGTAGTGCTGAGGGGTGAGTAGGGAGTGGGGAGTCGGGAGATGGGGGAGATGATGGGACAAGGGGAATAAATAATACCAATTCAATTGATGATTGCAACACATTCTTGGATGAAGACGCGATGAATCGCGTCTCTACAAATGGTCTATTTGTCACATTCTTTTTTAAAATTGGTATAACTACTCACTCCTAACTTCTAACTCCTCACTCAGGACTATTTCGGTGATTCTTGAAGCTGAATTTCTGTATCAGGAACCAAACTAAGGTTAGCGAGGTTATGTAGCACCATCGTAGTCGTAGTATTAGGCTGGAAACCAATCTTTTTGTAGAATTCCTGTTGGTGAGTAGTCATTAAATAAACGCGCTCAACCCATCTCATGCGGGGGTGGCTCAAAACATTTTCCACTAAATTGCTTCCCAAACCAATATTTCGATACTCTGGATGAATCACAACATCCCAAATCGTAGCGCGATATATGCCATCAGATGTTGCTCTAGCAAAGCCAATAAGTCGCTCACTCTCATGATCCCAAACGGAAATTACTGGCTCACTGTTGGCAATAGCTATACTTAAATCCTCAATACTGCGGCCTTTTGCCCAAAAAGCTGAAATGTTTAACAGTTCTTGGAGTTGGTAAAGGTCAATTTCAGATTTGCGATCGCTAAATTCAATTTGAGGATTGTTCATGTATGGCACTCACTTTGGCTGTATCTTAGCTATTGCTAAGTCATATTTTGCTAGAAATTGCTGAACGTGTATATGTATATGCAACGATTTTCTGGCTTTACCTGAATGCCACAAGAAGGCTTCCGCTATACCCTGAGGTTAGGGGCGAGATGAATTGTCGCCAACATTGTCAATCAGCTAAGGCAATATTCATTGACAAACCCACTTCCATAAAGGATGAGTTGGTCCTTGCTGACGTATTCGATAAACTTGTTTTTCTAAACGTTGTTTTTCTTGCTCTGGTAATCCCAGTAAGATATTGCGACTTTGCCAAACTAATACAGCAGCAGTCATCCCAATACAAAAGGCTAAACCAAAAGTAGACAGTGGATGATACAAAAGTCCATATCGCACTGCTACCCAAGTAAAATATTGTTGCCACAGAGAAATTTCTGTACGTAAATTCCACAGGCAAAGGGGCGCAATGGTCAGCCATAAACAGCTCACAAACAACCATCTACCATATACTGTCAGTTGGTATAGCCTTTGTACTTGTTGAGCAAATGATGGATCAGTTGTCATTTGTCCTTTGTCATTAGTTATTCTTTGTCAATGCCCAATGATTAATTACCAGGTGATGTATCAATTGATTCAGCATTAACTACTGTCTGAGATTGACCGCTACGTTCTCGCCATAAAGTTAAAAGAGTACTGGCGATGAAAATACTTGAATAAGCACCGGCGGTAAAGCCAATAATTAAAGCTAAGGCAAAGTTTTTCAGTGTTTCTCCCCCAAACAGAAAGATAGCGAACAATGATAGCATCGTGGTTAAGGTGGTGTTGATAGACCTTGCTAGGGTTTGGTTTACGGCATCATCCACAATGTCAGCGATCGCAGCGTCGGGATTAATTGTCAGGGTTTCTCGAATGCGATCGTAAATCACCACTGTATCGTTGACTGAAAAACCTGTAATCGTCAGTAGAGCAACGATAAATAAGCTATCGACTTCAGTACCCAATACTAAACCCAAAATCGAAAAAATCCCTGCCGTAATCACAACATCATGAAATAGGGCAACGATCGCAAACACCGCATAATCCAACTGGAAGCGAAAACTCAAGTAAATAATGATACCCGCAAAGGAAACTATCAGAGCTATTACCCCAGACCTAAATAGCTCTGCGCCTAGAGTAGGACCAACGGTGTCAAATTGATTTTTTTGGTCGTCAAAAGTACCGATTTTTTCGCTTAAGGCATTTTGTAAGTTGCTACGCTGGTTGCGATCCAAGCTTTTTGTGCGGATCAATATACCATTTTCTGCGCCTGTGCCTTTGTCAGCGACAATTTGGATGCTGCTATCGCCGAGTCCCTGAGTTTTAGCTACTTCTCGAACAACATTGATATCAATTGGCTGGTCGCAGTTACCGGGTTTGGTGCAATCTCGTTCAAACTGCAATCGTGTACCACCGACAAAATCCAAACTGGGACGTAGGGGTGCTTTGATGTCGGGGTTTTGCCAAGAAATCACCATTGAGATGATACCAGCCAGAATGATGGCACTAGAAATAGCCCACCACAGCGATCGCGATTTATTAATACTCAGTTTCATTAGGCCACCTCTGCCTTATTCGATGTTGGCAGGTTCGGAGAGAAAAGTTCTGGTTTTTTGAGTGCGGGAATTGTAATTGCTAAAAACATCAAGGTGCGACTACAGGTAATTGCTGTAAACATACTCACCGCTACGCCCAAAGCTAAAGTTAGGGCAAAACCTTTGACCAAACCAGCGCCTAGCCAGAATAGTGCAGCACAGGCGATAACTGTAGTCACGTTGCCATCTAAAATACTGGAAAAGGCACGGTAAAAACCAGACTCTACAGAACGATAAAGGGATTTACCTGCTTGCAATTCTTCCCGCGTCCGCTCAAAAATTAGCACATTGGCATCCACTGCCATGCCAATACTGAGAATAAAACCAGCAATTCCTGGCAGAGTCAGGGTAATACCCAACAAAGCAAAGGTAGCCCAGGTCAACAAGGCGTAGATCAATAGTGCTATGTCAGCAATCAGTCCTGGTAGTCTATAGTAGACCACCATAAATATTAATACTAAAGTTAGACCACCGATACCAGCATAAATACTGCTAGTGATGCTGTCTTTACCTAAAGTTGCCCCAACAGTCCGGATCTCTGCAATTTCCACTGGTACGGGTAATGCGCCACCCCGTAGCTGTACACCCAAGTCATTAGCTTGTTGTGCGGTAAATCGACCGGTAATCACGGCTGAACCGCCAGTAATACCAGTGGCGGCAAATTCTATACCGACGGTAGGAGCGCTGATCAGTTCATTGTCGAGAAAAACACCAATACTACGCCCAGTACCGGCAAGGTTTTTTGTGAGTTGGGCAAACAGTTCACCACCCTTTTGGTCGAAGCGAATGGCAACATTCCAATTGTTACCTTGAGTGGGTTCGCCATAGGCATCCTTGAGGTATTTGCCAATTAAGGGAGGATTCGTGCTTTCAAACAATTCAGCGATCGCTTGATTATTTTTCTCTAAATCTTCTTGATTTTTGGCAATTGCCGCTTTATCGCTGCTCTTTCTCAACTCTTCTTGCTTTGCCTTCAATTCAGCTCGCGATCCTTGGAAAGCTAACAGTTGAGTTTCTGTATTCGGCTTTTGGGTGCGAAATTCCAATTGTGCCGTACCCCCTAGCACCCGTTCAGCTTGCTCTGGGTCATTGACTCCTGGGAGTTGCACCAATATCTTATCTGCGCCGACTGTTTGAATCACTGGCTCAGAAACACCCAGACCATTAATCCGACCTTCGACAACTTTCTTCACACCTTCCAATTCTCGTTCGGTGATTTTGGGAATTTCCGCTGATGGTTTCACCTGAATTGTTAGCTGTGAACCTCCCCGCAAGTCAAGTCCAAGAGGTATCGGAATTGTTGCAATCACCGTGATAGCGGCGATTACCAGAACTAAAATCAAGATTAATAGCGATCGCTGTCTTTGCATACCATAACTCGCAACTGACAAAGGCTATAATAGCGCTCTTTTGTGGAGTTATGAATGGAAAGTGGGGAGTGGGCAGTGGGGAGTGGGCAGTGGGGAGTGAGGGAAGAGTGGGAAGTTGGGAAGCTTTTTATAATCTCCCCATACTCCCTCATCCCCCTCATCTCCCTCATCTTCCCTATTCCCCACTCCCTACACCCGCAACGCTACCATTTTCTCCACAGCTTCCACTATTTGCTCTGGCTGGACAATTGTGAGTCGCTCCAGATTGCCGTTATATGGTGTGGGGATATCTTGGGAAGAAAGCCGCAGTACTGGGGCATCCAATTCATCGAATAAGCGATCGTTAATTGAAGCGATGACTTCTGCTCCTATACCCGCAGTTCGCATGGATTCTTCCACAACAATGACTTTATGGGTTTTTCTTACTGATGCACCAATGGTATCAAAATCTAATGGTTTGAGGGATATTAAATCAATAACTTCTGGATCGTATCCTTGTTTTTCAAGAGTTTTTACTGCTTGCAGCACATGATGGCGCATCCGGGAATAAGTGATAATTGTGACATCTTTACCTTGACGCACAAGCTCTGCTTTATCCAGGGGGAGCAGGTATTCTTCTTCTGGTAAGTCTTCTTTCAAGTTGTAAAGCAGAACGTGTTCAAAGAACAACACCGGATTATCATCACGGATAGCAGATTTTAGTAGTCCTTTAGCGTTTCTGGGTGTGGAACAGGCAACAATCTTCAACCCTGGCACCGCTTGAAAGTAGGTTTCTAGTCGTTGGGAATGTTCAGCCCCTAGCTGCCGTCCCACACCTCCGGGACCGCGAATTACCATCGGAATTTTGAAGTTACCGCCAGAGGTATAGCGCAGCATCCCCGCGTTGTTGGATATTTGATTGAACGCCAGGAGTAAGAAGCCCATATTCATACCTTCGATGATGGGGCGCAATCCAGTCATGGCTGCTCCCACTGCCATCCCAGTAAAGCTATTTTCGGCAATGGGGGTGTCTAGAATTCGGAGTTCGCCATACTTTTGGTACAGGTCTTTGGTAACTTTGTAGGAACCGCCGTAGTGTCCTACGTCTTCACCGAGAACAAATACGCTGGAGTCACGCGCCATTTCTTCATCAATGGCTTCACGCAAGGCGTTGAAGAATAGTGTTTCTGCCATTTAGACCTTTAGTACGATTATGGTTTTAGAATTTTATCGTGTGGTTGTGGCAAATACCGTGAGCGATCGCACTAGTTAGAGTTTGGATTGTTTAAACTAACCGCCCCAGGCATAAACCCTAAGAATTGCTAAAAAGTTTCTTTGTTGATTGTTTGTGATTTCTCATCTCCTGTGCTGTCTGTTTAGTTGCTATTTTCCCCCTAACCAGGGACTAATTGCCGAGACAAATATATCAAAGTTATTACCCTATTCAACAATTACCGTAAATATACGGTAGTATTATGTCTCGAAAACCAGCCATCAAACAGATCGGGTAACAGTGTTGATTTTTGACACATCAGGCGTGAGAAAGTTTGTCAACCAAGCTCAAAATCCCTATGTTTCCAGCAGTCGTAGAAGCGGAACTCTCTTCACTGGAGCAGAATCAAACGTCAAACTTTAACTCCATAACAGAGGCAGAATGAGTAGCTAATGGTCAAATGCCTGACTTGTACTGCTTTACCATCAGCTTAACGCACCAATACCTGAGAAACATTAGGTTAGCAAAATACCTAGCGAACCCTAGATTAGGAGTTGCGAATCAATAAATCTACACTCCTAAGTTAGATTTTATCCAGAATAATTCTGACTCCTGAATTCTTCCTATGCAAGTTATCAGCTACAAACTGGAGAATCAGTTACTTGAGATACTTGACTGTCTGGAAAGCGTCTCGGTCTGCCTGGTTTGCGTTTATGTCGCTGATTAATTGACTTTTCACTTGCCGCTGCCAACTCTTCAGGGGTACATTTGAACAGACGCAAAGCATCTAAATATTTTTTTGGTGTCATTGTAGGTTCAGTACGCCCAGCTTCCCAGTTGCGAACACTCGTTTCACTAATTGCAAGCCTGAAGGCCACCTCCGCACGGCTAAGACCAGCACGTTCTCTCAGGACTTGCATATCCATATCCCATGCTCCCCTCGAAAATATTGAAACCTTTTATTAAATCAATTGACATTAAATGGCAATTGAGGAAAATTTATTAACTATCTTCTTTTATAAGCGATCGCGTCTCCCTCTGGCAAACGCGGGAATCCCTTACTTATGTATTATAACGGAGGCAATATGCATAAAACATGTTTAGACAACTTCACAGTCCAAAGATATCAACCTAGCCCAAATCAGGTCAGAGCAAAAAATCTGTTGTAGTAATAATTTAAATATGCCTACTGTAGAACAATTGAAAACGTTGTTTATCTTAACTTTTTGGGCTACTAAAATGTATTTACCTGGGTTTTTAGTGCGAATCGATGAACGAACAAAAAATATTGTAATTCTTGCTGGTGCAGAAAATGAAATTATAATTTACCTAGACGGGAAGTCGAGATATATATGAGTAAGCCAGATTTTCTGACAATGCCCCGTGCCCAATTGCGTCAATATATCCTTGACCACAGAGAAGAAAATGAAGCTTTTGAAATTTATTTAGATAGATTCACCTCTGAAGAGGCTGTAATCTTTCCTGCCCCGCAGTCAATAGATGATTTAGAACACTTCCCAGAGTTACATCAACAGAACTTGGAAAGACTACGAAAGCAAACTTAAACCTTCTACAACAAGCAAACGAAGCTTATCAAGATAGATATCCGACTTCTGATCAGAAGTCAGATATCTGGGCATTAAATTTATGTCTTTGTATGGTGGGTTACGTGCAGTCAAGCAATTGTCACTGGCGATCTAGATTTATTGGTATTAAGAGAATTTAACGGAATTCCCATTTTGACACCACAGGATTTTCTAAATCGCTATTTCTGAGATTCATAAACGTAGCGATCGCCATTCCTAAAACACCAGATTAAAAGGTTTTTTGCGATCAAGTCGATAAATATCAAAATTACTGTCCAAAATACCGATCGCAACATCAGTTGCATTTTAACTCAATTTCCCAATTACTCTAGTCTTGCCTTTAAGGCAGGCATGTATAGTTGATTACTAAATCGGGCAATCCACCATAGGCACGGTTCGGTGGACGAGGATAAGCAACTGCCAGGGCAACTAAGGTAAACGTAACCTTGTCAATAATAACAACTCAATCTCAACAAGGTCTAGTGAATGTTGGATTTTTCCCTGAGGTTACACAAAATTTTTTATACAGAGTTTCTACAGGTTTATAAAGATAATGTAAAGGTAAAGGACAATTCTACATAGAAAGGGTCTGGTATACATATAAGAATAACTTATGTTTAGTCTAATGCATTTCTTTAACAGATAAGTATTTTTGGTGAAAATACCGAAAAAATCAAGTATTGAGACTTAGCTTCACAATAGTGCCCTTTCAATGGCAAGTTTTTTGCCATTTTTACCAATCAATTTCATAAATCCTGAGAAACTACTGAATTCCAATTATCAAAGAAGGCAGCGGAAACTGGAGGCAGTAAGCTAGGCAACAGATGGGGATTCAAACCGCACGTAGACGAGAGACACCAAAATTTCCCCCTTTTTGAGAGTTTTAAACCTCTGGCTCCCGACCATCGCCCAAAGCTTCCTTCCAATCTTCAGAAGGGCGTAAATCCCTTGAGCATACATGCCCTGTGTCTTAAAGCTTTTGTTGATAAATAGCTTGAACGTATTAAAGATAACAAGATTTCATAATTTGAAGATTTAGTAAATAACTTTACTTACGTCTTCTATTCATGTTCCATTCATGATAAGTATTTAACTCAGTGTGTTCTTACGTACGTGAGCGAAAAAAGCGTTTTTATATTTTTTATAGTTCCTTGGGTCGAGACAGTGAATTGGTATTAAGGGGGGTTTTTTGCTTGTACCACTCCGTATTTTATGTAAACAAACGTGGTTTTTGAGAATTTAACAATTTCCCTTCTGGTGATTATTTTTATAAAGGTGTTTCATGGGGATTAGTATTTTCGGACTCGGCTACGTCGGCAGCGTTACCGCCGCCTGTTTTGCGAAAGATGGTCATCAAGTAATCGGCGTCGATGTAGCGGACGCAAAAGTCGAAGCTTTGAACGCAGGCCGTGCGCCAATCATCGAGAAAGACCTCGATACACTCATTGCGGAAGCAGTGCAGAACAACCGTTTGTACGCCACCAAGAGCGCGTATGACGCGGTGATGAAAACTGAAATATCGTTGATCTGTGTCGGCACGCCCTCTAGCCCGAACGGCAATCTGGGCACTGCCTATCTTCAGCAAGTCTGTGAAGAAATCGGTGCAGCCCTGAAGGATAAAACTGATTTTCATACAGTTGTCGTGCGCTCCACGGTGCTACCTGGCACACTACGTACTCTCGTGATACCGACCCTTGAGGAGACAAGCGGCAAGAAAGCCGGTATCGACTTCGGCATTTGCAACAACCCGGAATTTCTGCGCGAGAGTACCGCCGTTTATGACTACTACAACCCGCCAAAAACTGTGATCGGTGCGAGTGACCCCAAAAGCGCGGAAGTTGTTGCTTCCCTCTACAAACACCTCAATGCGCCTTTAATCGTGACAGACATTGAAGTGGCGGAACTCGTGAAATATGCTGACAATGCTTGGCACGCGGTGAAGGTGGCGTTCGCTAATGAGATTGGGGTGCTAGCAAAGTCTTATGACGTGGATAGCCACGCAGTGATGGACATATTCTGCAAAGACACCAAGCTCAACCTCTCATCCTATTACATGAAGCCAGGTTTTGCCTTTGGTGGCTCCTGTCTGCCGAAGGATGTGCGGGCGTTGAATTATGCAGCGAAAAGTCAAGACCTCGACCTACCCCTGCTTGGGTCGGTTCTGACCAGCAACAATGTACATATCGATCGCGGCATCGATGCCATCCTCAAGAAAAACAAGCAAAAGATCGGAATATTGGGATTCAGTTTCAAGGCAGGCACTGATGACTTGCGTGAAAGCCCGTTGGTGAATGTGATTGAAACACTCATCGGCAAGGGAAAAAACTTAAAACTATACGATAAAAACGTCAACTTAGCCAAACTCGTAGGGGCTAATAAGGAATATATCCTGAACTACATTCCGCATATCTCGCGGCTAATGACCGATTCCATTGATGCCGTGTTGGAACATGCCGAGCTGATCGTAATCGGCAACGGTGACCCAGCCTTCAAAGAAGTCTTGTCGCGCCTTAAGCCTGGACAGCAAGTTATTGATTTCGTTCGTATTACAAACCAAAAATCTGTTGAGGGAAGCTATGACGGTATCTGCTGGTAAATCGCTGCTGGAAAACGCCAATTTGAGCGGAACTATGACCGGATCTTCTGGTAGTTCCTTGCCCGACAACTGCAAAAAGGTTCTGATGGTCGTTGAAAATCTGCCGGTGCCCTTTGACCGCCGGGTCTGGCAGGAAGCTAGCACCCTCAAAGCATACGGCTATCAAGTTTCGATCATCTGCCCTACCGGCAAAGGCTACGAAAAGCGGTACGAAGAAATCGATGGCATTCATATCTATCGCCATCCACTCCCTATCGAGGCGCATGGTGCGTTGGGGTACCTTCTTGAATACGGCGCTGCCCTGTTCTGGGAGTTCACATTAAGTCTCAAGGTTTGGCGCAAGCATGGTTTCGATGTGATTCACGCCTGCAACCCACCGGATCTCATCTGGATTGTGGCCCTGTTTTACAAGCTGTTCGGCAAGAAGTTCCTCTTCGACCACCACGACATCAACCCCGAACTATACGAGGCAAAATTCAAGCGCCGTGACTTTTTCTATAACTTGCTGTGCTGGCTAGAACGGATGACATTCCTGAATGCCGATGTGTCTATTGCAACCAACGAATCCTACAGAAAAATTGCTCTTTCACGGGGTAAGATGGACCCCGAAAAAGTAATGGTTGTACGCAGCGGACCTTCGTTGGAGCGCCTCAAAATCCTCCCCCCTAAACCGGAACTGAAGAAAGGCAAGCAGTTTTTGATCGGCTATGTCGGGGTAATGGGGCAGCAAGAAGGGATTGAATATCTCTTGCAGGCAGCAGCTTGGATTCGTCATACCTTGCAGCGTGATGATATTCATTATGGGCTTGTCGGTGGCGGACCGGAACTGGAAATCCTGAAAGCAAAAGCAGTAGAGCTAGGTATTGCTGACATCGTTACCTTTACCGGGCGGGCGCCAGATCAAGACTTGTTGGAAATGCTGAACACAGCGGATGTGTGCGTCAATCCCGACGAATACAACCCGATGAACGACAAGTCAACCATGAACAAGATATTGGAATACATGGCGCTTGGTAAGCCCATCGTGCAATTCGACCTTACAGAAGGGAAGTTTTCAGCGGCAGAAGCGTCTGTTTATGCCAAGCCGAACGATTCTGAGGATATGGCAAAACAGATTGTCGCATTACTAGATAATCCTGACAAGCGGGCGAAAATGGGTGAAATTGGTAGGAAGCGTGTAGAAGAGATGTTTGCTTGGGACTATGAAGTGCCGAAGTTACTGAAGGCTTACAAGTATCTGGCATCTCTTCAATCGGCTAAACAATCCCCAGAGTATAAGAAAGGACGCTCATACCTAGATGGATTTTTACCTAGATGGATTTTTAAAGATGCTGGAGAGCGTCGATAAGCAAAAGCTTGAGGTATGGCAAGACTTTTGAGCGTCAGCAAGCAACCCTAACCCTCATCAGGGGTTAATTAACAGATAGTACAAAACGGTAAGCTATCCAAAGCTATTTCGGATGTTGGTTGGGGAATGTTTGTTGATCGTATTATTGAGCGATCGCCTTGTTGCGATTCGAGCGTCCAGATATATCAGTTACTGCATCTTGCAGCAACTATTCAGGGTTAAAAACTGTAACTGAATTTCCCAACAAACTTATTTTAGAAATTCATCGACAAGCTCGATCAGCCGTTCTTGCCATTATAGGAACGGCTTTTAGTTTTTCTAATTTCAATTCTAAATCCATAGTACTTACCCATTGAGAGGAAATACCAAATACGGATGTTTAAAAAACCACGTATTTTGTAGGGTAGCACAGCTGTGCTACCCTATACCAAGGGTCTATTTACCATTAAAGAATGATTAATAAAAGCCTGAAACGACCTATCTACTTAACCACCGCGCCGCGTCTTTAGCATGATAAGTCAAAATCAAATCTGCACCAGCGCGTTTAAACCCAGTTAAAGTTTCCAAAACCACTCGCTCCTCATCAACCCAACCATTGAGAGCCGCAGCTTTAATCATCGAATACTCACCAGAAACATTGTAAGCCGCAACAGGTAAGTTACTCGCTTCCTTCACCCGCCAGATAATGTCCATGTATGCCAAGGCTGGCTTAACCATGAGCATATCAGCACCTTCAGCAATATCCAATTCAATTTCTTTAATTGCTTCGCGGCTATTACCTGGGTCCATTTGGTAAGTTCTTCTGTCTCCAAATTGCGGCGTCGAATCTGCTGCATCCCGAAATGGGCCATAATAAGCCGAAGCATACTTAGCAGCATAGGACAAAATTGGCGTGTCTTGGAATCCAGCTTCATCCAAACCCTGACGAATTGCTTGCACAAAACCATCCATCATCCCCGAAGGCGCAATGATATCCGCACCGGCGTTTGCTTGGGAAACTGCTGTTTTTTTCAACAATTCCAGGGTTGGGTCATTTAAAACCCGTCCTGTCAAATCACCAACTTGCAGATAACCACAATGACCGTGACTGGTATACTCACACAAACAAGTATCAGCAACTACAATCAAATCTGGTACTGCTGCTTTTACGGCAGTTGCAGCTTTTTGGACAATACCGCAATCATGCCAAGCACCAGTAGCATCCACATCTTTATCAGCCGGAATACCAAATAAAATGATCGCAGGAATTCCTAAGTCATAAACTTCTTTTGCCTCTTCGACGATTTTATCTACCGAAAGTTGGTAGACTCCAGGCATCGATTTTACTTCGTTAGCGATTCCTTCACCCGGTACAGCAAATAGTGGGTAAATGAAATCGCTTGTTGTCAAAACAGTTTCACGAACCATCCGGCGCAGTTGGGGATGGGTACGCAGACGGCGGGGGCGATGTGTAGGAAACATAAAATTTTATGAAGAAAAACAACGCAAATGGACACAAAACAAAGCGTCACAAAAGCAGGCTAAAACTTTCCTGCTGTCAGACAGACTACAAACAGTGCTTAACTGACCATTGCCCTACTCTTAATCAAGCTGTGGGGCAATTTTGTATTTTACAGCTTCGTTGTCACCTATCTGACGAACTCAAAAAACAATATAAAAAATGGGCATTGGGCATTGTATCCATAAACAATAAACAATTCAAAATTCACAATTGAAAATTGTCAGACCCTCTGTTGGCAAAATCCTGGTTATTAGTTGTGTAGAAACTAAAGGGACAACAGCAAAATAAAAATAACCTACAATTATCAATCCCCGATGACCAATGCCCAATGCCCAATGCCCATCATTTGTGCTAAAACACTCGTAAAATAAAGGGATAGCGAAAGGGTGTATCAGGATTGCTAAAAACGTGGGTGATTGCCCAAATTGTTAGTCCCCAGTGCAACAAATACCCGATACCTGCTAGTGGCCCAAGTAATAATAGTGGTAACACCAACCAACCGAATAGAAAAAACAGCGCTCCCAGAATCAGTCCATAGAACCATACATTAAAGTGGAAGTTGATGGATTCTTTGGCGTTTTCTTTAACAATAGGATCGTCAGATACAAATAGTATGGCAATAGGTATACCTACAGATACAACAGCCGTGCTGAAAAAAATGGCTGCATGAGACAAGGCGGATAAAAGCTTTCGCTTGTCTGTGTCGTACATTCCTTTCTCCTAATTTAGTCAAATTGTTGGTTATATTACGACCCTATCACGAGCATCATTGTCTTAAGATTAAAAGACTTCCCAAAGTCGAAAAAAATTAAGTTAAGTTACAAACAAATACAGTTATGTCAATTGAACTTGAGTCGGAACTCGATCGCGCAGTTGAACTTCGCCGCAACTTTGCAATTATATCTCACCCCGATGCTGGTAAAACGACACTGACAGAAAAGCTACTGCTATACGGAGGTGCAATTCACGAAGCTGGGGCGGTGAAGGCACGACGGGCACAGCGCAAGGCCACGTCAGACTGGATGGCTATGGAACAACAACGGGGTATTTCCATTACTTCCACGGTGTTGCAGTTTGCATACCGGGACTGTCAAATAAATTTATTAGACACACCCGGACACCAAGATTTCAGTGAAGATACTTATCGCACCCTTGCCGCTGCCGATAATGCAGTCATGCTGATTGATGCCGCAAAAGGTTTGGAACCCCAAACCCGTAAATTGTTTGAAGTGTGTAAGCTGCGGGGTATCCCGATTTTTACATTTGTCAACAAGCTCGATCGCCCAGGAAGGGAACCTCTGGAACTGTTAGATGAAATTGAGCAAGAATTGAAGTTGCAAACCTATGCGGTAAACTGGCCGATTGGCATGGGCGATCGCTTTAAAGGTGTCTTTGACCGACATAAGCAACAAATTCACCTGTTTGAGCGCAGCGCCCACGGTAGCCGAGAAGCCCGTGATACGATAATAGAATTAGGTGATCCGAGAATAGAACAGCTGCTAGAACAAGACCTGTACTATCAACTGAAAAACGATCTAGAACTGTTAGAAGGAGTTGGCCCAGAGCTAGATTTGCAGTTGGTACATGATGGCAAAATGACGCCAGTGTTCTTTGGCAGCGCCATGACAAACTTTGGGGTAGAGTTATTCCTCAAGTACTTCCTAGACTATGCCCTCAAACCCGGTTCCCATGTCAGCAGTGTTGGCGAAGTTGCACCTACATACCCAGAGTTTTCTGGGTTTGTGTTCAAACTGCAAGCAAACATGGACCCGAAACACCGCGATCGCGTCGCATTTGTCCGGGTCTGCACAGGTAAGTTTGAAAAAGATATGATGGTGAATCACGCTCGCACTGGTAAACTTGTCCGTCTATCCCGTCCGCAAAAACTCTTTGCTCAGGAGAGGGAATCGATTGATGAGGCTTATCCTGGCGATGTGATCGGTTTGAATAATCCCGGTGTTTTTGCGATCGGGGATACAATTTACACGGGGCAAAAGCTGGAATATGAAGGGATTCCGTATTTTTCGCCGGAACTGTTTGCAACTCTCAGGAACCCCAACCCCTCGAAGTTTAAGCAATTCCAAAAAGGCGTTGCGGAATTGCGCGAAGAAGGTGCTGTGCAAATTATGTATTCAATTGATGAAGCCAAGCGCGATCCAATTTTAGCGGCGGTGGGTCAGTTGCAATTTGAGGTGGTGCAGTTTCGCTTACAAAATGAGTATGGTGTAGAAACCATACTTGATGTATTACCCTACAGTGTCGCCCGTTGGGTTGAAGGTGGTTGGGAAGCATTAAATAAGGTGGGACGTTTATTCAATACCACTACAGTCAAGGACAGTATGGGACGCCCAGTGTTGCTATTCCGGAATGAATGGAATTGCCAACAATTAGAGGGTGACCATCCAGAGTTGAAATTAAGCGCGATCGCCCCAGTATTTTCTAGTCAACAACCAGTGGAGGAATGAAGAAGAATACAGAATTCAGAATTCTGAATTAATCACTCAAAGTTCCAGTTCTGATCTGATTGAAGACAACCAAATGGAAAATTTGATGGGGGGTCTTAAACTTACTTAATGCATCCACTAATAGTACAGAATTAAATTCTGACTCGTGACTCCTGAATTCTGACTCGAGGCGGAGTGTCTCCGGCTCCGCTCCTGAATTCTGGTATGGAGTCAATCCAAAATCCAAAATCCTTTCATCCAAAATTGTTCGACTTAGAAGAGATTGGAGTGCCAGAATTTGTATGCCTTCACATGCCAAATCGTCTTTGGAGGCTGGTTTAGTTGCCCTCAAGCAGGGAAATTACCAAACAGCGATCGCTCACTTAGAACCTCTTGCTAGCAGCGAAAGTAATGCCACTGCTAACTTACAAGCAAGGGTTGGTTTAGTGATGGCTTATGCCCGCACTGGCGAAGTCTCTAAAGCGATCGCCTTTTGCCAAAATCTCATTGAGAGTAACAATCTCCAAGTTCAAGAGTGGGCAACACGCGCTCTCGAACACTTGACAAAACGTCAAAAACCTGAACCAGAATCAAAAAATGTCGAAACTGGATTTGTTGCCTTTGAAAATTCACCCCCAAATACTCCTGCATCAGAGGAGAAGCTAAAAGACGAAGTAACAGAAACCAAGAGCCAGAACATTCCGACGATGGTGCCATTAGCTAAACTCAAAGCTACTGTTACACCACCGCCTCCACCGCCCCCCCTTAATGGCTTCATGGGTTCTGTCACCCGCACCCAAGCCAAACTGTTCGGCGTCATTTATTGGCGACAAGCACAACGCGCCAGGGCATGGCAACCCCTACGCAAGCCAAAATTAATCCCGTTACGGCTGTTGGCGGCGGGAACATTCATCGCCCTATTTTGGGTGATGCGAGAAATCATCAAGTTAGCATTGGGATTGATCAACCAGGCTTTAGTCAAGCTTCCCTATCTCGAACCATTGCAGTTTTTATACAACGACCCTACACGATTGTTGCTAATAGCATTGGTGATTTTGATTGGGGTATCACCTTGGTTGCTGGATCTGCTATTGGCAAAGTTGTATGGTCAACGAGAACTTACTAAAGATGTATTGAATGGCCGTAGTCGGGAAGCTGTTCGGGTTCTACAACGTTGTTGTCAACAAAGGCACTGGCCTTTACCCAAACTGCGAATTTTGCCAATGGCTGCACCAATTATTCTCACCTACGGTAGTTTACCACGGAATGCGAGGATTGTAGTTAGTCAAGGACTGTTAGAACAACTAGCAGATGATGAAATTGCCATCATTTACGCCACCCAGCTAGGACATATTGCTCATTGGGATTTTGTTGTCATGTCTTTGGTGTTGTTGGTGACACTACCAACTTATAAGGTATATCAGCAAGTATCAAAGTTGGGTGACAGCATATCAGGAAAAGTTTGGCGCTTGCCGGTGACAACTCTGGCTAGTCTGATTTATGGAATTTGGTGTTTGCTAACTGGGACTGCATTGTGGTTGTCGCGGTTGCGGCTTTATTATAGCGATCGCACCGCAGCTGAAATTACAGGTAATCCCAATGCTTTGATTCGTGCCTTGCTCAAAATTGCCATTGGAATTGCAGCTGATATCGAAAAACAAGAACACACCAGTTGGCAGTTGGAAAGCTTAAATATCGTCGCACCAATCAGTCATCAACAAAGCCTTTCTTTAGGGACTATTGCCAGTCATCTTTCTTTTGAATCTTTTTTGAAATGGGATATTGTCAATCCCTATGGCCGATGGTTTACGATTAATAATAGCCATCCTTTAGTGGGCGATCGCATCGAACGCCTCTGCCAAATAGCCCGTCACTGGCATCTAGACACCGAATTACATTTCCCTAGAGAACAACCATTAGAAGCTAGGCGTCAGTCTTTTCTATTACAAATCGCTCCCTGGTTGGGAATTCCTCTAGGAGTTCTGTTTGCAGGTTTTGTGTGGGTAGCGTGGCAATTAGCATTCGCGCTCAAATTTTTAAATCTCAAATGGATCTATGAGGATTGGTCTTTCATTACAGGTTGCCTTTTGATTGGCTTTAGCATCGGTACAGTGATCCGGATTAATTCTTTCTTTCCCGATATTAAACCTGGCACTGTGGAAACTGATGACGGTTTGCCCAACTTGTTAGCAGACTCTTATGCCTTACCCATTGACAGCATCAGCGTCCGTCTTGTGGGCAAATTATTAGGTCGTCAAGGCAGTAGCAACTCCCTAGCCCAAGATTTAATCTTACAATCAAGCGCGGGCTTAGTGAAATTACATCACGTTTCTTGGCTGGGACAATCAGTCAATCATCAGGATTTGATTGGTAGGCAAATTATCGTCACAGGTTGGTTTCGGCGAGGAGCAACACCTTGGATTGACATCCAAACCCTAGAAACTCAAAGTGGTAAAGCCGTTCATAGCCCTCATCCCATTTGGTCTACTGCTTTAGCAGTTGCAGCCCAGGCTTGGGGTGCATACGTTTTTCTCACTGGTTAGTCATTAGTCATTGGTCATTTGCTTTGGACAAACGACAAATGACAAGCCAAAATGTAAACAAAAGTTGCAGGTTTTATTCCCAAGTGTTACATTTATTTACACAAACAATAGCAACCGACATAACTCAGCCTCATAGCTTTGTGATGAATTCGGATGCTTTTTCCCCTCTCCATACCTTTTCATCCTCCCAACACAGCAGCAAATCAACCAGCCACTGGCTGGTTTTTGTTTCCAAAAATCCCGTCTTGAATAAAAAATGTGTTTTATGCTACGATGCAACAATACTAAAGTCGAAAATGTGTGCGCTAAACTAGCTAGGTAGAAAATACCGTGGTAATGTAAAGGATGGTATTTTATTCTGCTAAAAAGGGCATTAAAGAAAGCGTGTACTTTGGCAGATAGTAGGCTATTAAATTTACAATTCTTAGAATTAAGGTGTTATTAGCTCATCTTAGTGTGAGCCTTTGGATTAAATAAGCTTGAACCCAACGAAAAACTGTATTGTATAGGTTGATAGTTTGGAGCAAAAAAATTGGTTGGTGGCAGTCTTTCTCAATAGCATCTATTTTAAAAGCCAAAGCCAAGTAATGGTTTTCTCACTTTGCCATGTTCATTCATCTGTTGGAGGTATAGTTCATGTCCGTTCGCCTATATATAGGTAATTTGCCCAAAGAAGAAATTGATCGTCAAGATCTACAAGCAGTTTTTGCAGCTGAAGGTGATGCTGTAACTACTAAATTAATTAAAGACCGCAAAACTGGCAAATGCCGTGGTTTTGGTTTTCTGACGGTCAATAATGATGAACAAGCTGACCAAATAATTGAAAAGTATAATGGTCAGATGTTTAAAGACACTCCCATCAAGCTAGAAAAGGCACTACCTCGTACAAAGGGTGAGGAGGGCGACGAGCAAGCTCCTAAACCAGTTAATGTTGCCAGTAGTAACCCTACTCCTAGCGCCAACAAAGAAGGTAGTCGTCGTGACAAAGGCTCTAAGAAGCCTCGTCGTGGCAGCAGTGGCGGAGGTTCTCGTGAAAGCACCACGACCACAGATTCAGACGCTATTCGTCCAGATCCACGTTGGGCTTCGGAATTGGAAAAGCTCAAGCAGATGCTAGCTGCACAAACTACGAATTAATCCTCAAGGGAGAGAAATTAAAAATTAAAAATCAGAATGATTTTTTTTGATTTTTAATTTTTAATTGTCGATTATTGCCTAGCTGCTTACTTCAAAGCTATTTGCAGCTAACTTTTTAACTGCTATGTTGCAAATATATGCTAATTTCACAAGCATTTTTAATTTTTAACGGGTCGCGGAAGTCCCCATTTTCTGGTGCGTCCGCTAACGCGAACAAGGTATTCCTAAGATAGGGTACTTAGATTTTACACCTGTATCTTTCACAGAGTAAAAAATGTACGCGAAAACTCCTTTGGTGAGTAAGACCAGAGGAGTTAATTTTTTTGTCATTTTTTTCTTAAATTATGCTAAGTTTACCCATCTGGGACTTACAGCACAGTTCAGAATGGGCTACGCCCCGCTGCGCTAACAGAATTAGAATAGGCTCTATGCCTCGCTTTGAGACCTCGATGGCGTACTTCAGTAACTTGAAATTTGCTGTTTTCTATTTTAACATTCAAAAACGATTGTCTACTTCGCTTCGCTCCGTAGACCGCTATCCATCCCCTGAGCTATAGACGGATGGGGAATTCCTTTGAATTCTGATAAATTAAGCTTTTTGGCAATTTTTGCGTAAGTTCTGCCAGCATCCGGGTTAGAAAAAGGGTGACAACTGGCGTGGATTTAGTCTTTGGAGACGCAATTTATCGCCTCTCTAAATCAGTGTTTTGGTGTTATCTGAAGTGTATTGGTCTCTATTGGACTCAATAGAGAAGCACTATATTTTTGATAAACTACATTTTCTACTGATTATAAAAAACACATAAGTTTTAATTATAAAAATCTTGAGATAAACTCAAATACATTCAACTCAAAGGAGTTGGAAACGAAAACTGAATATTTAAAAATCTCCTAACCCTGGAATTTATAAATTCGAGTAGATTACAAGTAGAATCACAATTAGCATTAAAAATTACATTTGCCTGCGTCTAAATAATTTTCAATTAAATGAGACTATATCTACAAGCATTGCTAAAAGCGTGTTATGTCTATCAATTTATCAGATCAAACAATTTTACGTACTTAATAAATGCTGTATCAAAAGTAATAAATTTTTTGGGGTTACAGGAATATAACCAAACTAACTACCTATTAATACATGTGTTTATGGAATTACCTTTCTATTAACAAAACAAATAATAGAATTTCATCTATCAGAAGTATTAGATATAAACATAACCATTTATATATAAAAGAATTAAATACATATACTTAATCTAAAAGTATACTTCTGGCAGAAGATGTAAAAAAATATTAGACATAGTAAATTAAAATCAATATTAATCAAAGTTCCTAAATAATTCAGGTAAGCGTGCTATACAGGATACGCCAACTTGGAATCGGCTAAAACTTTGTTACAATCCGCAACACACAAACTATGAACTCTACCACCGAAAAACGTATCGCCTTGATTTCCGTCCACGGAGACCCGGCGATTGAAATAGGGAAAGAAGAAGCTGGAGGACAAAATGTTTACGTGCGCCATGTGGGTGAAGCGCTAGCGCAGCTAGGATGGAAAGTTGATATGTTCACCCGCAAGGTCAGTCCGGATCTGGAGCAAGAATCGATTGTTCAACATAGCGAGAATTGTCGAACTATTCGTTTAAAAGCAGGCCCCCTGGAGTTTGTGCCACGAGATGATATTTTTGGATATTTATCAAAATTTGTGGAGAATTTCCTCGAATTCCAAGAAGAAAATGGGATTACATACCAGTTAGTTCACACTAACTACTGGCTTTCTAGCTGGGTAGGGATGAAGTTGAAGAAGGAAATCCCAGGACTTAAACAGGTTCATACCTACCACTCTTTAGGAGCAGTGAAGTATAACACGATAGAGAATCGTCCTCCGATTGGTATTAAGCGATTGGAAGTGGAAAAAGAAGTGCTGGAGACAGCAGAACGCATTGTAGCGACGAGTCCGCAGGAAAATCAACATATGCGATCGCTCGTCTCGACTAAAGGTAATATCGATATCATTCCCTGCGGTACAGATATTCAGCGATTTGGTTCCATTGGACGACAAGCAGCCAGATTGGAATTGGGAATCGATCAAAAAGCCAAAGTTGTATTATATGTCGGTCGTTTTGACCCACGCAAAGGTATAGAAACTTTAGTGCGTGCAGTAAATGAGTCTCAACTCCGGGACTCCAACAACCTCCAGCTAATTATTGGTGGTGGTAGCACTCCAGGTAACAGCGATGGAATTGAGCGCGATCGCATTGAGCAAATTGTCAACGAATTAGGGATAAGTGACTTTACCAAGTTTCCTGGTCGTTTGAGCCAAGATGTTTTACCAACTTATTACGCAGCAGCCGATGTTTGCGTTGTTCCCAGTCACTACGAACCCTTTGGACTCGTAGCGATCGAAGCGATGGCCAGTAGTACACCAGTGATAGCGAGTGATGTGGGTGGACTTCAGTTTACTGTACTCAACGAAGAAACTGGTTTATTAGCACCAGCGCAAGATGTAGCCGCCTTTGCAAATGCGATCGATAGAATTCTGTTAAATCCAGAATGGCGAGATCAATTGGGTAAAGCTGGTAGAAAGCGCGTCGAAACTAAGTTTAGTTGGGATGGCGTCGCCAATCAACTAGGCGAACTCTACAACGAGATTTTGCAAACAAATAAAAAAGTAGAACCAGTATTGCTTACCAAATAACTTTCTTTGGTAATTCGCAATAAATAACACATAATACATAGGCATCACAAATGTGGTGTTTATGTATTATGTGTGTGATGAGAATTTAATTTTGCCTGTGGATATGTCCTCAACATTCTTTGTATTGGTGATTGCTGGTGGTACAACAGGCGCATCTCAGACAGGCGATCGCTCTATGAGGCAATGTTGCTTCATGGAATTGCCGTCACTACCACCCATCTTTCCCTGCTCCAAAGTGAAAAAGCTCAAGCTTGGGTACAGCTAGAGAAATGACTGAAGAAAGTGAAACCTCCGCATATAGATAGGGTCTGGAGAATTTTCGTCAGCCTAAAATGAACTGTAAACTGTATCAGAGTCGTCATGAGTGAACTAATTTTTGAGCCAGATAAGATTTATGAGTTTGCACAGATCGACAATTTTCGAGTGTCCTGGCGATTGAAATACTTAGAAACAGTTTTCAACCCAGTCAATAAAGAAATACGGTTACATTTTCATAAGCTGGAATCTTCTGTTGAAGAACAAGAAGATATCTACTTGAGTCAAAGCGATATCTATCAACAAGTAGGCAGCATCAATGAAGCTAGCGAATATGAAGTTAGGTATGAGTACTAAAAGCGGCTAATATCAGGTTTGGTTAAAGACTTACAGTAAACAACATGACTACAAAGACAAATGCGGTTAGGCTCATTAATACTGACCGCTTTTTCATATCACGCCAGTCGGAACTAGACACGATAGCATATACTGGGCATCTATGTTTGAATGTTAATAATTCATTTTTGTGCAACCAGTTGACTTTACCACCCTCAAAGCTGCTTGTAGCGAACTACGCACGAACTGGCTACCCTCACGGACAGAGCAAGTTTACCAGCGCGATCGCTACACTATTGTCATAGCATTACGCACCTTGAAACAGCGGGGTTGGCTAGAGATTTCTTGGCATCCTCAAGCTGCACATATTTGCATCGGCGATCCGCCACCACGAATTCCCGATACCTTCACCTTCAGTCAACAACTGATACACCAATTGGGTGGTTTTTGGACTTTGGACAAAAAGAAGTTTATTCGCGAGTGTGACTCGCGAATAAATGAATGATTAATCTTGTTTATAGTGACGAGCAGAAAAAAGCATAGCCATCAGACCCCCAACAAATAGTAATATCAACTACAAAGTATCTTTGGGTAAATACTGATGGCTATGCCAAAATTTAATAACAATCAATTAATAGCGCAATTTCAAGATTTTAGACAAAAAATTTACAACTGTTTTTCTTCATGTAGCGACGCCTGTATGGATTTGTTGGATGCGCTTGCGGGTAATACGGGAGCCAATTCAATTGCGGAGTTATCTTTAAGTCCTTTGTTTCCCAGAAGCTATAATTCTATTTATAAAGCAATTCAAAAATCATTTAATACAAATATTCAGGAGAAGAACAATGAAGAAGAAGAACAAGAAGAACAAGAAAAACCCAATAACTTAATTAGGGTGGTATCTGAGTTAATTAAGCAACCACAACAACGCCCTTTTTACTTATTCGCTCTTGATACAACACCGCATCCGCGTCCTTACGCGAGGACTTTAGCTGAACGTGGGTATATTTACCAGCCAAATACTATCAAGGGTAACAAACCGATTAATATTGGTCATTCTTATTCGATACTTTCTATCTTACCAGAGAAAGAAACTGGGAATGCCGCCCCTTGGTCAATACCAATATCAGGAGAAAGGGTATCACTTGATAAAACTGGTGTTGATGTGGGTAGTGAACAAATTTCCTCAGTAATGTCTGATTCATCACTGCCCTGGCAGGAAAAATTGTGCGTCTTAGTAGCAGATAGCGCCTATAGTCAGCGTTCATTTCTGTTTGACCAATCCAAACACAAAAATGTGGTAGTGATAGCCAGAGTTCGTAGTAATCGAATTTTCTACCAATCTCCACCCGTTGATGAGTCAAAGAAAAAACGTGGTTGTCCAAAAAAATACGGTGAACGGTTTAATTTAGCTGATGTTGAAACTTGGCACTCTCCCGACGAGACAACACAAATTCAGCAGACAACCTGTAAGGGTCGTCTTTTAAACATCACCATACTCGCTTGGCATCAAATGTTGATGAGGGGAACCAAGCACCAAAAAATGTATTGTCATCCTTTTACTCTGCTCAGAATTCATGTGACTGATGATACTAATCAATCTCTCTGGAAACCAATGTGGTTAATTGTCATAGGTGAGCAACGTGGAGAAATCTCACCTACGGTTGCAAACCATTGCTATAGACAAAGGTTTGATATTGAACACATGCTGCGATTTAGCAAGCAGCGTTTGTTGATGACGCAGTTTCAAACTCCAGATGTTTTGCATGAGGAAAATTGGATACATTTAGTAATCCTAGCTTACGTACAGTTGTGGGCGGCAAGGGAGTTAGCAACACACTTACCCAGGCCATGGGAGCGTTATTTAGAACAAAACAATGATAAAATTGCCACTCCAAGTGTAGTGCAACGCGATTTTCAGAGAATTATTTCAGAGATTGGTACACCCGCTCGTTCTCCCAAAACCAGAGGAAATTCCATCGGTCGAGTTCAAGGTCAAGTTCAAACACAACGAACTAAGCATCCTGTTGTCAAGAAGAAGTCAAAATCAACACTCGCTAAAGTCAAAGCCGCATAAATTTTCTTAGGCTTTAGGCGTTTAACTCAGTCTGACTCAGTTTGTAAAATAACTGGGGTAATTTCTGATGACTAGTTTTTTGTTCGCGAGTGTGACTCGCGAACAAACTTCTTTTTGTCCAAAGTCCAATGGTTTAGCCTTAGTGGCAATTGAAGCGATCGCTCCTTGGGAACGCGTGATTGATTTACAATTTGCTCGGCGTCCTGGAGAAACCGCCCTGTATCATGTGTATGTGGAAGTTATGGGCAAGTATAGCAACGTCATTCTCACCGACGCTAGCAATATAATAATCACAGCTGCCCATCAAGTCAGTCAGCAACAATCTAGTGTCCGTCCCATCCAAACCGGACAACCTTACGAAACACCACCAAAACTTACTGGGACTATTCCTAATTTGAGTGAATCTCAAGAACGCTGGCAAGAACGGGTAAGTTTAGTACCAGGAGCAATCAAGCGGCAATTACTCAAAAGTTATAGTGGTTTAAGTGCTGCACTGTTAGAGACAATGTTGTTAGCAGCAAATATCCCACCAGAAACATCCACCGATACCCTCCAACGTGAAGATTGGCAAAGATTGTTTGAGCGTTGGCAAGAATGGCTGCAAGCGTTGGATTCAAGTAAATTTCAACCTGCTTGGACAAAAGATGGCTACACAGTAATGGGTTGGAGTGGAGTAGAAAGCGTCAAAAATACCCAAGAATTACTCAACCGTTACTATACTGACCAACTCAATCAACAATTATTTTCCCAATTGCGCCATCAGTTGAGTCAGAAATTGAATAATATTTTGGCGAAATTACGCAACAAAGCTCAAACCTTCAAAACACGCTTACAGCAATCAGATCGAGCCGATGAATATCGTCAAAAAGCTGATTTATTAATGGCTCACCTGCAAAACTGGGAACCTGGGATGAAAGAGATAATTATCCCAGATTTTGAGAGTAATGAGCCAGTAGCGATCGCTCTCCAACCGGATAAAAATGCCGTCCAAAATGCCCAAAGTCTTTACAAACAGCACCAAAAACTCAAACGCGCTCGTTCTGCTGTGGAACCGCTACTTTTAGAAGTGCAGACAGAAATTGACTATTTAGAACAAGTAGAAGCTGCGATCGCTCAGATTGACAACTACCAAACACCAGAAGATTTGCAAGCTTTAGAAGAAATCCGCGAAGAACTCATTGGGCAAAAGTATCTAGAAGATCCAGAATACCGCAACCGCAGCAGCAATGAAGCCCCCAGCACCAACTTTCATCGTTACCTTACTCCCAGCGGCTTTGAAGTATTAATCGGTCGCAACAATCGCCAAAATGACCAATTAACTTTTCGTGTAGCTGGAGATTATGACCTCTGGTTCCACGCTCAAGAAATTCCGGGTAGCCATGTGCTGCTACGTCTTGAACCCGGTGCTGTTGCAGAAGAAGCTGATTTGCAATTCGTAGCGAATCTTGCCGCTTACTACAGTCGCGGCCGTCAGAGTGACCAAGTGCCAGTAGTATACACTCAGCTAAAACACGTCTACAAACCCAAAGGAGCAAAACCGGGAATTGCCATTTATAAGCAAGAGACCATCCTTTGGGGAAAACCGCAATTAGTCATTAGTCATTAGTCATTGGTCATTAGTCATTGGTCATTAGTCATTGGTCATTTGTTTTTCTCCGCGTCCCCGCGTCCCCGCGTCTCCCTCATCCCCCTCATCCCCCTCATCTCCCCACTCCCCACTCCCCACTCCCCACTCCCCTTCTCTACCCTGCCTTGCACCGAATTCTCCTTATAGATAGAGGCTTTTAAGCTTTGCTTATATCTTTTTTTGATGAAATTTTCTGAAAAATCTGTGTTGGCTGTTACAATATTGTTAAGAAAAGTTGCCCGTTGCATTTTAGGAACGCGCAATTGGGTTTTAACTCTCTTGAGAAGACAACGCGAAAAAATATTTTTTAGACCAGCTGTGGGAGGCTGGTCTTTTTGTTATGACCAGCAAACTTTTTCTTGGATTTTGGATTGACTCCATACCTTTCCCTTCCACGTTCCTGCTTTGACATCACACACAAAAAAAAGACGCAAACTGATCTTTTGCGTCTTGATTTTGAGATTTTGAAAATTAGAAACTGAATGTGGTTCTCAATGCACCAATAACAACATCATCGTTGTCATTGTTATGATCTGGGGATGTTAGCCAAATGACTCCTGGAGTAATGGTGATATTATCACTGAGCTTATATTGGTAGAATGCTTCCAGATGATAAGACGTATCCTCATCTTCAGCTAATCCTACGAGGCTAGAACTCGTGACTCTAGGTTCTACACCCGCAATAATACCTGCTAAACTACCTTTTGTACCGAGGTCGGGGAAGCCAAGGGTAACGGCATAGTTCCAAATATCAACGTCTCCACGGTTTCCTCTCAAGCTTCGGGTGTTGGTGTATCCAGCCCAACCACCTAAAACTATGTTATTAGTAATGCCAATGGATGCTTGCACACCGTAAGAATTACTGGAAAATCCTACTTCTTCTGCTGGTAAACTCTGGATGGTTGCTATATCTTGGAAGGTTGCGGCATTGCTACCTGTGGCTAGTGGTTGGTTGTAAGAATTGATGTAAGTTAAACCAATAGAAATGCGATCGCTTGGCTTAACTGTCAACTGTGCTAGGGCACCATAAGAACCATTGAACAAACCATTATTGGGTGTAGGGTCATTAGCTGTACCACTCAAATACCCCAGACTTAATGCTAATTTTTCGCTAAATTCGTATGTCAATCCCAACCCTGCGCCGCCTATCTGGTTATAAATTGGGTTGCGTGTACCAAAGGTGGACAAAGCACCAAAGGCGCCATCACCGTCAAAGATATTGACAGTACTAGTCAGGTCATCTGCTGCACCTGCATTGGCAATGGCGATGACTTGTGTCTTTTTGCCCAAGGGAAATTTGTAATACAGTGCATCGATCGCAGCACTAGTAGTACCATCTTCACCAGCAAAGAATAAATTGCCCTCTGGTGTACCAATGTTAGGGCTGAGAATATTATTTGCTTGGATTCTAGTGAATAGCGTATCTTGCCCTGTAAAGCTGGTAACAAATTCTACCCGCGCCCTTACGCCTAAAGTAGTGTTTTCGTCTGTAATTTCCGCACCGTTGACTGTATTTCCTGACAAAACATCGCTGACAACAGCAACAACTTGACCTTGCAGTTTGGTTGTAGTAGAAAATTGATTCGCTTCCAATTCAGATGTACGTGCTTCTACTGCATCTACACGACCCCGGAGTGTCGCTAGTTCGGCGGAAAACTCTTCTTGTAGCTTTTGTAATGTGGCTAAATCTTGTTTGTTAACTAAATCACCTGTGGCTGTGGCAATTAGTTCATTCACGCGATCGAGACAAGCATTCAAACCAGCAGCAAATTCATACCGCGTCAGTGCCCGATTCCCACGATAAGTGCTATTTGGGTAGCCTGCAATACAACCATAGCGTTCTACAAGCGATTGCAACGCTTGGAAAGCCCAGTCTGTGGTTTGCACATCTGACAACTGAGACACTGAGGTAACTTGCGCCGTTGTCTGATTTTGAGCTATGTTCTGAATTTTGGTGTTTGGACTAGCTAAAACTTCTGGTTGATTGATTTGGGAAGTGCCGGATGTTTCACCTGCAAATGCAGCAGTACTAAGAAATAGCATTGCACTGTATACTGCTGGACTAACTAGCAAATATTGACAAAATTTTTGCATTTTTCTCCTCACACTTATCTACAATTCGCACTCACACCGCGCTTTTTTGAAAGCACATTTTATTAAAAACTCGTCAGTAATCTTATCAGAAACATGGAAGCTTTTTAACACAAAATATCAAGAAATCCTAATTATTTTGGGAAAACTTACTTGCAGAAGTGTCCTGTTAAAAAAAGATTTAATCGTGATTATTTACACTGTTAATACTGAAATACTAAGTCTTTTTTGATTGAGAATGAGAATTATTATAGTATAAGATGTAGAATAAGTATCATTGTCAACAAAAATTGTGGCAAAGGCACAGCAAGCATTGGTTTTGGGGAGAAAACACCGTGATGGGGAATTGCAGAGGATTTAGAATAGGCAGACAACGAAACGGCATTGTGTCATTAATTGCTCTGCTAATATTGTCAATGGCTGCTGGCTGTAGCGAATCGAATCAGAATCAAGGAACAACTATCCAACAGTCACCACAAGCACAGGAGGCTGCGTCTACCCCAACAGCGCAACCGGGAAAAACTAAAGTAGTGACGACATTTTTGCCGATATATTTGTTTACCAAGGCGGTAGCTGGAAATGTAGCAGATGTAGAAATTTTAGTGCCACCTGGTACGGAGGTACATGAATACCAAGCGACACCAGAAAATGTCAAAGCGATCGCCACAGCCAATGTATTAGTAAAAAATGGTTTAGGGTTGGAGGAATTTTTGAAAGATACTGTCAAAAATGCCCAAAATTCCAAATTAACTGAAATTGATGCAAGTATTGGTATTAAACCCTTAAATGAAATTTCACCTGTTGTGAAAACGGATAAAAACGAAGAAGATCATGACCACGAACACGCCCAAGGTAATCCTCACGTTTGGTTAGATCCAGTTTTGGCAAAACAGCAAGTAACCAATATTCGGGATGGGTTAATTGCTGCTGACCCAGGGAATAAAGCTACTTATGAAGCTAATGCTGCGGCTTATATTAAAGAATTAGACAGTTTAAACAGCGAATTTCAGCAGACATTACAAAAAACTCCAAGTTGCACCTTCGTGACCTTTCATGATGCGTTTCCATACTTAGCCAAACGCTACAACCTCAAGCAAGTTGCTGTGGTAGAAATTCCCGAAGATCAACTTTCACCAACGGATGTACAAAATGCAATTAATGCTGTAAAAAAGTACAAAGTTAAAGCCTTATTTAGCGAACCTGGAGTAGATAATAAATTGCTGACTAGTCTTTCAAAAGACTTGAAGTTAAGTTTGCGTACTTTGGATTCTCTGGAAACTGGACAAACAGATCCACAGCATTATTTCCAAGCGATGAAAGCTAACTTACAAACTATAGAAACGTCGTGTAAATAGGTTTGTCATTAGTCATTTGTCCTTTGTCCTTTACAAATGCCCAATGCCCCATGCCCCATGCCCAATGCCCAATGCCCAATGACTAATAATATTGCTATTTTGAAAGTAGAAGGATTAACTGTTTATCAAGGCAGTTATCTAGCTGTACGAGATGTTTCCTTTGAATTGTTGTCAGGAACAGATACAGCTATAGTTGGCCCCAATGGTGCTGGTAAAAGTACTCTGATAAAAGCCGTTTTAGATTTGATACCTCGAAGTGCTGGTACGATTGAAATATTAGATCGTCCAATTGCGAAGCTGGGGCGTTTACGTCACTTGTTGGGCTATATGCCGCAAAACTTCATTTTTGACCGCAGCTTTCCGATTTCTGTTAAGGAATTGGTGGGACTAGGATGGACAAGTGAAGGGAAAAAGGGAGATTCATTTTTATCAAAGTTGCAAAGACAAGACCGAGAAAAATCGTTAGCAGTAACAGAAGCTTTACGGCGAACTGATGCTTATCATTTACAGCATCAAGCTATTGGTACTCTTAGCGGTGGTCAGTTGAAGCGGGTGTTGTTGGCTTATTGTTTGGTGAAACAACGGAAATTGTTAGTACTAGATGAAGCCTTTGCTGGGGTTGATGTACAAGGTGCCGCAGATTTTTACGCTTTGCTAAATGAATTAAAGCGGGAAGAGGGTTGGACAGTATTGCAAGTTTCCCATGATATTGATATGGTAAGCCGTCATTGCGATCGCGTGCTTTGCCTGAATCAAACCATTGTTTGCACAGGAGTGCCAGAAATTGCCCTTTCACCACAAAATCTTCTAGCAACCTACGGCCCAGGATTCAGCCGCTACCAGCACGATCATAATTGAGTTGGGCATGAGGAGTTAGGAGTTTGGAGTTTGGAGTTAGGAGTTAGGAGTAAAAGTTATTCTCCCCCTGCCTCCCCTGCCTCCCCTGCCTCCCCTGCCTCCCCCCTGCCTCCCCTGCCTCCCCTGCTCCCTCATCCCCCTCATCTCCCCACTCCCCACTCTTAATCACGCCCAAATCCCTAACCTGGCAAAACTTTTGACCAAATAACTAATTCGCCTTTCTCACCGCCTGCGGCTAGTAATTTGCCTTGGGGATGCCAAGCTAAGCTAGAAAAGCCTCCTGAGACACCTGTAATTATTTGGGATACTTCGTTGGCTTCGTTCCATAAACACAGCCAGCCATCAGCACCAGCAGAAGCGAGAAGGAAGCTTTTAGGTGCAAAGGCGATCGCATTAATCACATCCACATGATTAGTTAAAACTCGCGCTTCCCAACCTAAGGTATCATCTTCTGACTTTTCCCACACCACAATACCTTCAACACTAGAGGATGCTAGTATTGGCGCACCCACTTTCGTAGTAGCTTGTGACCATGCCAATTGGCGAATTTTACCAGGGAAACCCCGCATCACCCAAGGATCGGGATTGTTCCATTCCAAAACGGTGACGCTACGATCCATATTGCCAGAAGCGAGGAATTTACCATCGGGTGACCAAGCCATTGCGAGGCTGACGGTAGCGGTATTTAAGATGTATGGTTCCTCATCCCAGTTTTGACTGTGCCAAATCTTGACTCCTTGATAACCAGCAATGGCTAGGTACTCGCCATCAATGCGCCAATCGATACCCAAAACTGATGAGTTATCGAAATTCAATGTGACAACAATTTCACGAGTATCTGCGTCCCACACTTGCACATAACGCCCCAAACTAAAAGCTAGTTGGTTACTCGTGTAATTCCAAGCTAGTTTGTCAACCCATGCAGGCGCATTTTCTAATGTGGCGATTAATTCAGTGCCCTGCCAAATTTTGACTTGTCCATCTTGTCCACCGACAGCTAAAAATTTCCCATCTGGAGAAAAGGCAAGGCAATCTACTGATTTACCGTGACCAGTTTGCAAGGTTGTCAGTTCACCATCATTCCACAGTACTACTTCTCCGGCTGCGGAAGTTGCTGCTAAAGTTTGACCTTGGGGTGACCAAGCGATCGCAGTTATATAATCTGCAAGTGTCCCTGAATAGTATTGTTCAAATTCCTTAGATTTGCTGGTTGTGGAGTTCATATTTATTGGGTACTGGGTACTGGGGATTAAGGACTGGGAACTCAGGACTCGGAACTAGGGACTGAATTCTTCCCAATCCCCAGTACCCAATCCCCAGTCCCCAATCCCTTTTTATACCAAACAAGCAAGAAAATCTTGCTTAAGTCTCTCTGCGTCAAGGTTGCGACCGATAAATACTAGTTCGTTTTTCGGAGTTTCGCTGGGTTTCCAGGGGCGATCGGGTCTCCCATCAAATATCATATGCACTCCTTGGAACACAAATCTATTTTCTTCTCCAGCAATGTTTAATATGCCTTTCATCCGGAAAATATCTGGTCCTTGGGTACGCAGTAATTCAGAAAGCCAAGCGTTTAATTTTTCTCCATCGACTGCACCTTTTTCTACTAAAGCTATAGAAAAAACGCTTTCATCATGTTCGTGGGCATCTTCTCCTAAGAAATTTGGATCTATTTCTAATGCCCGATCTAAATCAAATGCTTTTACACCTAATAAAGCATCCATTTCTAATTCAGAGTTGCGGGTACGGTAGATTTTTGCCATAGCATTCATTGACCGAATTCGCTTTTCTAATTCGTCTAATTGTTCTGGCGCTACCAAATCTGTTTTATTAAGTAAAATTACATCGGCAAAGGCAATCTGTTCTTGGGCTTCGTCTGCATCCCAGTGCTGCCAGATATGCTTGGCATCTACGACTGTCACCACGGCATCTAAAGATAGTTGACTTTGCAAGTCTTCATCAACAAAAAATGTCTGAATTACTGGTGCGGGGTCAGCTAATCCAGTTGTTTCAATTACTAAATGGTCAAATTTATCTCGGCGCTTCATCAAATTGCCAATGATGCGAATTAAATCGCCGCGCACTGTACAACAGATGCAGCCGTTATTCATTTCAAATATTTCTTCATCGGCATCGATAATTAGTTGATTATCAATGCCCACTTCCCCAAATTCATTGACAATCACAGCAACTTTTTTGCCGTGTTCGTAGGTGAGGATGTGATTAAGTAGAGTCGTTTTACCTGCTCCCAAATAACCTGTAAGAACAGTAACGGGAACTGAATTTGTGATTACGTCAGCCACCATACTCTAAATTCCTTTTGTCTCACCTTATGGATAATCGTTATCGCCTATGATAATTGTTTTTATTTTTTTGTGCGAACTTGCCTTGTTTTGGGTTTGTGCAAAATAATTACATACGACAGAATTCAGAAGTCAGAATGGGCTTCTCTACGAGACGCTGTTCGCGTTCGCCCCACTGCGCTAACAGAATTCAGAAGTAAAGGCGGCTTTATACCTTGCTAGCAAATGAATTGTTGTGTACTTCATTTTCCTGGAAATCTGCTGTAATTTCATCAAGAAACATTTTATTTTTATGCATGTGTAATCAGTAATAAATATTAACAAATTAGAAAAACAGAATCTTTGGTGAACATAGTTTTCAGTATCGCACCTTGACAAGCTGGAAAATTTTATGATAATCATTATCATTATCTAAATTATACTTTGATGGAGAGGCGTGGTGGTTTCCAGAAATACTACTTGCTCAAAAAAGCAAGTAAATCAAACAGGGCAAGCATTTACGTCTATTGCAGTCAGCTTTTTGATTGCTGCACCGCTGGTTTTATCTACCACTTTAGCACCAGCACAGGCTGATGATACTCATAATCATTCTGAAGAAACCGGATTTTATATTGGGTTAGATGGTTTTGAGATTCTGTCTACAGGGACATACGCAGGCTTGGAAAATCCTAACTACAATCGTTTGACTTTACTATATGCCCACAGGAATGAAGACACACCCGAATCTAGCCATTTCCATAGTATTGGTGCTTATAGTTACTCAGGGTCTTTAGATAACCTCACCATTAACTCAACCAATACAAATAACCGAATTCCTGAGTCTTATTCAGGACAACCGCCGCTAACTTTGTTACCTGGTTCTGGGATTTATAGCGGCCGCTTGATTAGTACGCCAACAAACAAGGAATATAGCAATCTGAGGATAGAACCTGTAGCTTCTTTAAAAACTTCTCCAGAACTAGACAACCAGTATCTGTTTGGTAGCTCTAATGGTCGTTGGCAGCGATCGCTTGAAGGTGCAACTATTGGTTTACAATTAGCCTCAATTAGCGATGGATTAAGTATTGGTGATGCAGCAGGCGCTAATATTCTCAAATCAGTCGGTGATATTTACACAATCGGTAGCGGTAATGATTTTTCATTTACGCCTACCTTTTGGACTGATGCTACCGCACCACTGGGAACTTATTCTGCAACCTTCAAACTCGTGGATTTAGGTAGTGGTAATAACGCCATTCCCTTTAAAGAGTCTGGCACGTTCAGTTTTGATTTTGAAGTCAAGACGGTACCTGAGTCATCAACTGTTCTTGGTCTTGGTATAGTTGGCTTACTGGGGCTTTCTGTTTCTCGCTGGCGAAAAATTGCTCGTAGTAGCTTGAACTAAAACCATTTCACGAAATTTCTGCTTGCTACAAATGCGTTGTAGGGGCGTACAGCTGTACAGTTGTCTCAACTTAAGCTCAAACCCTTGTCCCCCAGACGTTATACCCCACCCCCAACCCCTCCCCTTAGCAAGGGGAGGGGCGGTTTTGGCTTTAGACAAAACCGGGGTGGGGTGACGCGAAGAGTGGTGGTAAAACTGAATATCACGTCTTGACAAGGGTTTCAGATTAAGTTGACACTAATGACAGCTGTACGCCCCCACAGTCGATTAATTTGTTGCAGATATTTGTAGTTTTCAATTGTTGTTCAATTTCATGGGGAGAACAAAAAATCTTGAACTGCTGTTAAAACATCTGCTGGGTATTCTTCATGCAGTCCTAAAGAACCAGGAATGACGGCGCTTCTTACTCCTGGTAATGCAGCCAAAGTGTTCATTTCTTCTCGTGATTTGGTAGGGCTGGATTCCCCAATTACCACCATCAATGGTACCGTTAAAGACTGTACAAGTTTGAGAAAATCGGATTGCTGGTGTACAGCATCGAGATTACCGGTTACAAAGGCAGCAGAAGCAAATCTCGCTCCTGGTTGTTGAGTTGTCTGCCATTTTTTCTCGATGAAACTGGGTGTCAGTTTAGCCGTGTCAGTAAAGACATGACGGCGGTACATAAAATTTAAGAAAGATGGGGTAGTGTTGAGTTTGTAGAGAGCTTGACCAAGTATAGGCGATCGCACTAATTCTCTCACCATACCAGCTATCTGTTGACTTGCCCCCATTGTCGGCAAAGGACCGCGCCAAGTAGGAGCTAACAACACAATTCGTGAGAATGCAGCAGGCTGTTTCCGAGCTAATTCTAATACATAACTAGCCGCATGACCAGCCGCCATTACAGTAATTGAAGTATTAAAAATCGCGTTGACAAAATCTTCCAGAAATTGCTGATATATTTGGGGTCGATAATTTAAACTAGGGCGAGAAGATTCACCAAAACCAGGCCAGTCTAAGGCTACAACTTGAAAATTGGGAGCTAATAATCTAGCAATTTCGCCCATTTCCAAACGCGTCGAAACACTGCTAAAAGCCGGTAGTAGCAATAGCGGTGAACCTTTACCAAGGGTTTCATAAACAACGCGCAATTGCTGGTTTTCCCAATTCCAGAAATATTCTTGAACTACTCCACCAAATCCGACAGCAGCAGAGGTAGATAATAAATTTGTTGACATTAGATTAAATTTTGTCCTTTGTCAGTTGTCATTTGTCATTTCTCCCCATACCCCATACCCAACTATTAATTAGTTACATCTAACTTGCATTCCAAGGCTTTTTTTTGCATGGTTTTAAAAATGTTATAAAATCCATTAGCACGGGAAGGTGTAAGGCTAACATTTAAACCTGTTTCTTGAATAAAATCTGGAGTAAGTTGCACAATCTCAGTTGGGGTTAGTCCATTCAATCCTTCAACCAAAAGCCCTACTAATCCTTTGGTTAACTGAGAATCAGAATCGCCTTGGAAGACAACTTTAGCATCATTCAGGGTTGCTGTGATATAAACTTGAGAAACGCAACCAGGAACTTTATTATCAGGTAATTTATCAGCTTCTGGGAAGTCATTAAGCTTCTGAGCATACCAGATTAGCTGTTCGTAGCGTCGCTTCGGTTCGGAAGCGCGTTGAAAGCGCTGGACAATTTTAGCAAGTGCAGGTGGCAAAGAATCAAGAGTTGAGGACATAACAGAAGCTGGAAATAATCACTATCATCTTGAGTTTAAATTATCTTTAGAGGGATGCCTACCGCGGGCTGCGCCTTGGCACCTCTACTTCACTTTGGCATATGACGTAGCTCTGACAGCCATTATTGACTAAAATTTGTCAAATCTAGATAATTAATGCGTAGGCGTAGCCCGACCTAGTTATCGCACTCATATCGCTCAGGTTGTTTAATCTCGTAATCACAAAAACTTTATTTTGTTCTGAGCAGGCTTTGACAGCAACTCGCCAAAATTAGAGTTGTATCAGTGCAGACTTTCTACTATTACGTAAGTGAGTAGCAATCCGTGAAATTTATGTGTCGTTTAATGCAAATATATTTGTCATCTAAATGACATGTATTACAGCTTTTTTCAATTATTTTTTAGAGGCTTGGCTGTTTGCATACTCTACTCCACATCACGACTAATTGATTAATCATAGTCGTTCAAATGTACTATTCTATTTTAGCGTTAATCAGATCGCAGCGGCAAAAAGACGTGAGATGGGGCAGATTATATTAAGTAGTAAGAATAAGTGTTAAATATTGATGCAAAATCGGGTGTTTTCTTGAATTGGCTTCGGGAATTTTCAGATTATATGTTCAATCATTAATAAATTTCAGGAGCAAATCAGGTGTTTACTTCAACCTTACTCGCTGCTGCAACCGCCCCCCTGGAATGGAGTCCTGTAGTTGGGCTGACTATGATTCTCGCAAACATAGTCGCCATTGCCTTTGGCAAATCTACCATCAAGTATCCTAGTGCAGAACCAGGACTACCATCAGCCAATTTCTTCGGTGGTTTTGGTTTACCTGCTTTATTAGCAACTACCGCCTTTGGTCATGTCTTAGGAGTAGGCACTATTTTAGGATTGCATTACTTGGGCAGAATTTAGGTTTTTACCCAAGTTAGCCCTTATTTGATGATTCTTTTGTCTCCAGCTTTGAGCCAGAAAGTTACTTATCTGGCTCTTTTTTGATTGGACTAGCGACTGGGGATTTAGCTGAATTTAGCTGAAATCCTTTGTTGACACCGTAGCGGACAGTCTTAAATACTACCTGATTGGTATTTGGTGTATAAAGCGCATATTTTGCTTCACCTGGTATTCGCCCCACATTACCCACCCCAATTACTTGACGCGGGGAAATGTTTACGGTTTCGGGAGAAGCTTGGCTGTTAAGAGTAATAACCTCTGTGGTGATAGAACCTGCTTGCAGTTGATATTGAAAGGTCAAACCAGAACGACCACAGAACAAATTATTTGCTTGCATCCGTGATAGGCGATCGCACATTACAATGGGGTGAGTTTTTGGTGTAAGTTCCTCATCAACTGCTACTGTTGTGCCGTGAATTAATAAACAATCCAGTTCAAAAAAACCAAAGTCTAGCATTCTCAACCATTGGACTGTTTGACGAGAAACACATTCCCATAGCTGCTTAACTGTTTCTCCTCCATATTTGCTCATTAACTCAGTGGGTTCCCCAGTGGCTCCAAGTCCATGCAAAATTAAACATTGTTCTTCCCACCAACCTTTACAAATCAAAGGTTCTAACTCTCCACGTTGTGGGTTACGCACTCGTTTTACTAACTTTTCGGCTTCTGGTCTCGGTCCCACCAAATCACCTAAAATATACAAAGCCTCTACAGCATCACCTTGACGCTTAATATCCATCATCACAGCCTCATAAGCTGCGAGATTTCCTTCAATACCACTCAAAATCGCCCATTTACTCATATTAATTTTGGATTTTAGATTTTAGATTTTAGATTGGGTATGGGGCATTGGGCATTGGGCATTGGTTATTAATTCATCTCCCCCCATCCCCCCATCTCCCCATCTCTCCATCTCCCCACTCCCCATCTCCCCACTCCCCACTCCCCATCACCTCGTACAAACATGAGTCGGGTCTTCAGCCCTTTCTGCATATTCCAGCCCTTGCGCTAAACGCCAAGCAAAAACTGGCGGTAACCCTTTTTCAATAATTGCTGCACAGGTTTTCTGGTAGTCGTAAGGGACTTCACGCAATTTCACTTCTTGATTTTCTGTGTCATAAATCACATAGGTCGCATTTGGTCGCCCGTGTCGAGGTTCTCCCACAGAACCCACATTAATAATTCGCTTAACGGAAGTGGTGAAATTTAGTGAGTGTTCTTGTGTTCCTTCATCTTTGACGCGAACTTGCAGACTACCTACATCCAAATTACGTACATAGGGTACGTGGGTATGACCACAAAAAAGTACATCTGCCTCTGTGGAAAATACTCGCTCTAGGGCTGCAAAAGCGTCAAGTTCTGGTAATAAATATTCGTGATTGCTGTGGGGGCTACCGTGAACAAAGGCCAAATTTTCCTCGCGTAAACTGTGGGGCAATTGGGCTAGGAATTGGCGGTGTTCTTGATGAATTTCGTTATTTGTCCACTCGTGAGCAGTTTTACCCCTTTTTTCAGCTAATAACGAGGGATAGCTGCAATCACAGGCATTCAGCCCTTCCACAATATCTTCATCCCAACAGCCGGCGCAAGTAGGAATATCGAGGGAACGAATTTGAGCAACTACGGCATTTGGATAGGGACCATATCCCACTAAATCGCCAAGACAAAAGATTTTTTCAGCTTTTTGGCGATCGCAATCTAATAATACCGCATCCAAGGCTTCATAGTTACCATGAATACAGGAGATGACTGCTATTTTCACTGTATAGTCTCCTCAATCAAAATTTGTTTTACCTGTTGTTGGTATTGTGCTACGGCTATTTCTGACAAATAGCAATCTTCTAAGGTTTGTTTAATTGCAGACTCATCTAAACTTTGTCCCAATATTTCTATACCACTAAACCGCTGTGGTCTACCTTCCAAGTGGCGTGGTAAATCTAATTCTAAAAAATCAATTGCTGGTATCCCCGCCACAAAATCGGCGTATAGTGACCGTCCATCAGCAACATCGAAAATTCCCTTGGCACGAGTCACTTGCCCGTAAGCACCGTGGGTAATTTCGTACCAAAACTCGTGTAGACTATCTTCGTCAATAACTTGACCGATGGTTGGCGCACGCCATATTTGAGTTTGGACAATGCTAGTATCTACATCTGCACCTATGATAATTTTGTCTGCCCAGGTATGATATTCAGAATCTTTGAGGTGTGGTGGTAGAATCGCGTAGGCGCGAAGCGACTTATCGTAAGACATCGCCTGATAGGATAAATTGTCTAACATTGGCTGGATTGCGCCTAATTCTAAGTAAAATCCCAGTTCAATATAGGCAATCTCTGCTCCTACTAACTGGTTGAAAAACTCCAGTTCTCCCCCATCACCAAAGACTTTCACCTCTGGAAATTCCGCAACTAGGCGTGTCTGGTCAATGGGAACATTCCCAGTGCCAGGACTAAAATAAATGATATTTTTACTAGAGGCGCTATATTGCATCTGTTGGCAAATCCAAGTGGTTTTGCCACATCCAGCTGGGCCAGCAACGACGGTTATGATTGGTACATTCATACAAAAATGATAATCATTTTCAGAAAATTTGCAAATATATTCTGAGCAAATTTCCTCAAAAATGCTGGAAAAACTTTTTCAATGCTAAAAAGCCCCCAGATGGAGGCTTTTGTTGGTGACTGTCGCGGCGAGAATTTAACAACAAACAATAAAGGCGTTAGAATCAGAAATTGACTTCTGACTTCCCTTTTAAGTCGTGTATCTAACTCTTAACAAATGTCCACTCTAATACCTTGATGGGGGCTTGTTGTAGTGCTTGAGTGAGTTCGGTGTTGCTCTCAAACTTCACCTGGGAGAGTTCACAAGCTTCGACGTTGACGGTGAATTGTTCGTCTTGGAAAGGCCAGGGTTTGACAACAACCAATTGATCGCGGCGCTGCATGATATCATAGCGTTGACCGTCAGGACCTTTGCTAATTTCTAAAAAGCGTTCATCAGCAGGTAATTCTTCCTGACAGAGGATCAGAGAAAGGCGATCGCACCATTGCATAAATGCATAAGCTGCATCAACTTCTTCCTTTTCAATACCTAGTTCCTCGCGCCAACGTTGTTGATTTTGAAGTTGCTCATCTAAAAGTTTGTCTAGTTCTGAAAACTTTCCCCTACTCGGCTCATTTAAACGACTAATATGCATAGAAATTAATAAAGCTACCCACCGTCCACGATAAAGAGCATTCTTTGCTAGATTAGCAGTTTTTTGAATACCTTCTTCTGCGTCATCGTCTGACATTAAGGTGAAGTCTTTTGGCGCACCAGCTTCAGTCAAATTATCTTCTTCCCACTCTTTTTCTAAGTCATCGTGATGGGAAATTGCAGCTATCGTTTCATATAATCGGACTGGAGCATTCTTACGTTGCCATTGTCCTGCTAGTTGAGCTGCTAACAAAGCATGGGCACGATGATAAATAATTTCCCAACCATTTTGGGTAGCGTTGACAATCACAAATTAATCTCCCGATCCACAGTTTTGATTTAGAGTTGAATTAAAGCAGAATTCAGAATTTAGAAGTCAGAATGGGCTACGCCCCGCTGCGCTAACAGGAGTAAAACAAGCTTTATACTTGGCTACTGAATTCACAAACATTGCTCTGAATTATTTTGTATGGCTGAATATTTATAGCCATTTGTAGGGGCGCACAGATGTGCGCCCCGATGGTGTGTCTTATCCGAAATTAATCTCAGCAAATAACCCTCGGCAATCGTTCAAAGCTTCCAAGAATCTGCCGAAAAATCTTTGCTGAAAATCAACTTATGTTGTTACTGCAAACTATGAAATTAAGAGTGACTTTCTAGTGGATTTGCAATATATTTGAATGTTGGCTCAGAATTCCAAGGACCACGTTCATCTTTACCATTGCCGTTTGTAGATAGGTTGTAGTACAGATTAACAGTTTCATCTGGCTTAATATTACCAAAGAATGGATCTGTTAACTTACCCAGAGAATCCAGAGCTTTCATAAACATCTGAGTATGAGAAATTTCTCGTGTTAAAAGATGGACTAAAGTCTCTTTAGTTCCGTGGTCAGTTGCTAACTTAATCAATTCTTCGTAAGTCTGACGAGCGCCAGCTTCCGCTGCAATATTCGCTCTCAAATCACGCACTACATCTCCGCCTTCATTCAAGTAATTTGCAGTCCAAGCATTACCCTGACTATCTAGAAAATGAGGACCTATCCCTCGTACTGCAAAAAGAGTACTCTTATAAGCCTCTGTTTGATCGGTATTCTTTGTATGAGCTTCAATGAGTTTACCAACCATTTCTAAATGCCCAAATTCCTCGATCGCAATATCTTGGAGCATATCTTTAATTCCAGCATTTTCGACGTGGAATGATTGAACCCAATATTGCAAAGCTGCGCTTAGTTCTCCAGTAGCTCCGCCAAACTGCTCTAGAAGCAACTGAGCAAAACGAGGGTTTGCTTCGTTAACATTTACTACGTGAATAGGATCTTTTTTGTGAAAAAACATAGATTTAAGCTTCCAAAAAACAATTTGACAAAATTGATGGACTGGTTTATTGTTTTCTAGTATTTTCTACTTCATCTGACTCAATTGAGATTGCATACCTTCTCAACCGGAAAACTAGAAGACGAATAAAATCCAGTAGTCATTTCATGATTAATAACTGGCAATCACTGATTATGCATTACTGCTTCTTCTGATTAGTCCCCATAGGTAGATAGCAATAATTGCGCCGAGGACAGCTACTAAAATGCCAGGAACAGTTAAGCCAGCACCAGCCGAAGTAATTTGCAGTGTTCCGGTTCTTAGCAATGTAAACACAGTTCCACCAATGAAAGCACCAATGATGCCTAAAATCATTGTGGAAAGAATTCCGCCGCCTTGATAACCAGGATAAATAGCTTTAGCAATGGCACCTGCCAAAAGTCCTAAAACTACCCAAGCAATAATACTCATAATCCGATAATTACCTCTTCAATCTGACTTGTATCTAAGTTATCAACTTTGATTCCCAATTCTTTCTATCACATGGGATAAATGCCGAATCCAAAAGTTAGATAAAAGAGGTTGTATCCAGATTAGATGATAATTGCCATTTGGCATTTATAGCTTAAAATATTCTATTCAATGTTTTTTGCCGGCGAAAGAAATAATCAATTATTGAATCTTTAATTTTCTATTAGGCCTTGTGGATTACAGAACTAGATTCTTGAGAATAACATAAATCTCAATTTATAAAAAATCGGTAATCTCAGCCTTGTGATATCTATCTCAAGATGTAATCTTTTTATCTAACTTTTTGGAGATGTATATAAAATATTTATTCATCAAGTTGGACAAAATTTCTTAAAAATTATATCCCCGACTTATTTGAGAAGTCGGGGATCTGAAAACTGCAAAATTTCACAAAAGTAGAGACGTTGCATTGCAACGTCTCTACTTTAAATGGCGCGAGAGAATTTTGACTCTCGCGTTCTTGTATGAGTATCAAATATGACGGCAATATTTCTGACTAATAATCTACCGATATCTGTGACTTGGATGTGATTTTTTGATAAACTCACTAGACCATCAGCTTCTAGTGGTTTTAATGCGTCTAATTCATCTGAAAAATATTCATCAAAACTGATATGATATTTGTTTTCAATGTCTTGCTTATGGAGTTGAAAGTGAGACATGATAGACATGATCGCATCTCGTCTGATAATATCATTTTGAGTCAGTTTGATGCCTTTACTAACAGGTAAATCACCTGCTTTGAGTGTCTGATAATAATCCTTTAATTCCTTATGGTTTTGAGCATAGGCATCTTCTAGCATACTGATGGATGTGGCACCAAAACCAAAAAGTTCTGTTTCAGCGTGGGTAGTATAGCCCTGGAAATTACGCTTGAGAGTGCCATTGCGTTGAGCGATCGCTAATTCGTCATTAGTTTTAGCAAAATGATCCATCCCAATAAATAGATATTGGTTATTCGTCAATTCTTCAATGGTCATTTTCAGAATTTCTAGCTTTTCATCGGCTGGGGGTAGGGCTTCTTGAGGAATATTTTTTTGCGTCGGTTTCAGCCACGGCACATAAGCAAAATTAAAAACAACAATGCGGTCAGGATCTAATGCGATCGTCTTTTTCACTGTCTCCCGAAAGGTTTCGCGGGTTTGATAAGGTAAACCATAAATTAGGTCTACATTTACACTTTCAAACTTCGCTTCTTTGATCCAACTCATGACATCAAATAGCATTTCTTCAGGTTGGACACGATTTACAGCTACTTGAACTTGGCTATTAAAATCCTGAATGCCAAAACTAATGCGATTAAACCCAAGTTGTCGGAGAAAGAGAATGTAGTTTCTATCAATGTAGCGGGGATTAATTTCAATTGAGATTTCTGCTTGTGGGTCAATGTTGAAGTAGTGATTGATGTTTTTCCATAAAAATTCTACTTGGTCGCGCTCCAAATAGTTAGGAGTACCACCACCCCAGTGAATTTGTAGCACGTTTCTTTGTGAATCTATCAAAGCTGAGGTGTTTTTGATATCTTGAACCAAATGCTCCAGGTAAGGTTCAGCAATTTTCTTGTTGTTAGAAATTACCGTGTTGCATCCACAAAAATAGCAAGCACTTTGGCAAAAGGGAATGTGGAAATACAAAGAAAGAGGAGTTTTGCGTTGATTCGAGGCGGCGATCGCAGCTTTAAAATCAGTTTGGGTGAATGTTTCGTTTAACTCTGTAGCAGGTGGGTAGCTGGTGTATCTCGGTGCGCGAGTATCATACTTTTGGATCAGATCTAGATCAAATTTGACACCAGGTAATAGAAAAACCATTGAGTTACTTTCCAATAAATGTGTGAAGGGAGTGGGGAGTGGGGGATGAGGGGGCAGGGGAGGCAGGGGAGGCAGGGGAGGCAGGGGAGGCAGGGGCAGGGGGAGAAATAACCAATGCCCAATGCCCCATGCCCAATGTCTAATAACAAAATTAATTAGCCGCAGTTATTTCGGTGCTACCTGAATTATGGGAACGAGTCAGGTTATTAAACAGGACTTGGCCGAGGGCTTTAATTAAACTTCCTTCTAGTTCTTGAGCCATCTGTAAATTCAACGCGAAGGCATTATTGGCTTCTGCAACAATCCGTTGTGCTGTAGCATCATCAATGGGTAGTTCATTTAATACCTGACGATACTTATCTTTAAATGCCTTTTTATCAGGAATTTGCTCAAAATTGTAGAAGGAAGTGCCTTCATAGCCAGAAAGATTGAGGGCTGATTGAGCAATTTTTTGTAGCATTTGACCCCCTGAGAGGTCGCCCATGTAGCGAGTGTAGACATGACCTAGCAATAAGGCTGGTTCATTAGCAGAAATTTCCCGAATGCGGTCAATGTAGGTCTGGGCTGCAGATGAGGGGGTGACTTGCTCTCTCCAATTATCCCCATAATAGAACACCATGTCTTTTTCGAGGGAAACTTGGCGATTAAGTTCGGGAAAATAAACCGCACGAATCACAGGATGCTCTACATGGCTTTCTATGGCTGCTTCTAGTTCGCTGTAGATGTAATACAAGTTGCTTAAGAATTTGGCGAAGCAGTCTCTGTCTACAACTCCTTTGAGAAAACATTTCATAAATCCCACGTTTTCTGCTGATGTGTGGGCTTGTTGAGTTCCAGAGCGCAGTTTGATGGCGAGATTGCTACTCATTGTTGCTTCCTTGATGTTCAACTGCAAGGTTTTCAGGCAGTCATCACTCAGGATGCCTGCCAGTACCAGAGTTAAAAGATTGTTATTCTAGGTTTAGGGAGGATCTGCATCAATCTATCCAGCAAGTACCATTGCTGATGCAGACCTCAGCTGTTTTTATTTCTCCTAAGATTATTTAACTATTAATACTTGCATAACTATTAAGTTATTAAAATTTATTTATATTTGAGGAGCCAAAAGCATGAATACACAGTCTTGTGATTAATACCAATTTAATATGAAGCTGCATAAAATAAAGCTTCCAGGATAAAGTTGTAAGAAGAGACAGAAATTATCTGCTCAAAAGTAAGTTGGTCGAATATTTCTTGGATGCGCTCACGTAAAGCTTGTAAAGAAGAAAAAAGTTGATTTTTGAGTGGTTTTTTGAGGAGTTGCCAAAGCCTTTCAATGGGATTGAGTTCAGGGGCTGAAGGTGGTTGAAACAAAGGATTTGTTGGAATTTTACATGCGTTAGCGTAGCACAGCTGTGCTACGCTACTAGACTGCAACTAATTAATCGACATTGAAGCGATCGCGGAACTCATCAGCCAAGGCATCACCAGCAGCCCCCACCAGTTTACCAACAATGGGATGAATTACAACGCCAGTTACTGCCCCTGAAAGGCTGGGCAAGTTCTTAATAAACCATTTTTTGACGTATGCCATTGTATCTAAATCAGGTTGTTTGGCAGTGACGGCTTCTTCTAGTTCTACTACCCGTTGTAAAGCAGCTTCTTTTTTTTCTGGCGGTGCTTCTGACTCTACTTGTACCTTGACGTTAGCCAGTATCCGCCGCAGTACCGCTAAATCATCTTCTGTCACTTCTGGCTGTGGTACAGAAGTGATGGTTTGGTCTTGACTGATTTGTTTGCCGACGGCTACTCGTTCGCTAAAACTACCAGAGATGTTAGCACTGATATTGTCTCCAGCTTTTTGTTCTTCGTTCATGGTGTTTTACCTGCAAGCTCAAAGTGTTTTGTGATTATCTAATCTCAAATAGATTGATTATTACGGTAACTGTAGCCTCATCAATTGCGCCATTAGCATTTTCAATGGTGTATGTAAATGTATCTGTGACGTTGGCAACTCCAGGATTTAAACTTACACGTTAAAATATAAGTTCTCGTGCTACCGTCACCTTCACAGTAGCGGTTGCCGTGGCACCTCTAGCATCCCGAATGGTGTAAGTGAATGTATCTTCACCAGAAAAACCACGATTTGGCTGATAAATCAGACTTTTCTGGTCATCAGCGCGTGAGACTGCACCATTACTTCCCTGAGTAAAACTAATAATGTTGATGGCATCGCCATCTGGGTCGGTATCATTGTTCAATACAGGAATAGTAACTCGCTGAAAGTAGCCAGTCTGCCATGTATCAGGATTTGCTATCGGTGCTTGGTTTGGCTGTTGTGCTACCGTCACCTTCACAGTAGCGGTTGCTGTTGCACCGTTAACATCCCGAATGGTGTAAGTGAATGTATCTTCACCAGAAAAACCACGATTTGGCTGATAAATCAGACTTTTCTGGTCATTAGCGCGTGAGACTGTACCATTAGTTGCTTGTGTAAAATTACTAATGTTAATCGCATTGCCATTTGGGTCGGTATCATTGTTCAATACAGGAATAGTAACTTGCTGAAAGTAGTCCGTCTGTGATGTATCGGGATTTGCTATTGGTGGTTGATTCGGCTGTTGTGCTACCGTCACCTTCACCGTAGCCTTTGCCGTGGCACCTTTAGCATCCCGAATGGTGTAAGTGAATGTATCTTCACCAGAAAAACCACGATTTGGCTGATAAATCAGACTTTTCTGGTCATTAGCGCGTGAGACTGTACCATTAGTTGCTTGTGTAAAATTACTAATGTTAATCGCATTGCCATTTGGGTCGGTATCATTGTTCAATACAGGAATAGTAACTTGCTGAAAGTAGCCCGTCTGTGATGTATCGGGATTTGCTATTGGTGGTTGATTCGGCTGTTGTGCTACCGTCACCTTCACCGTAGCCTTTGCCGTGGCACCTTTAGCATCCTGAATGCTGTAAGTGAATGTATCTTCACCTGAAAAGCCACGATTTGGCTGATAAATCAAACTTTTTTGGTCATTGGCGCGTGAGACTGTGCCATTAGTTGCTTGTGTAAAATTACTAATGTTAATCGCATCGCCATCTGGGTCGGTATCATTGTCCAATACAGGAATAGTAACTTGCTGAAAGTAGCCCGTCTGTGATGTATCGAGATTTGCTAGTGGTGGTTGATTCGGCTGTTGTGCTACCGTCACCTTCACCGTAGCCTTTGCCGTGGCACCTTTAGCATCCTGAATGCTGTAAGTGAATGTATCTTCACCTGAAAAGCCACGATTTGGCTGATAAATCAAACTTTTTTGGTCATTGGCGCGTGAGACTGTGCCATTAGTTGCTTGTGTAAAATTACTAATGTTAATCACATCGCCATCTGGGTCGCGATCGTTATTTAATACAGGAATAGTAACTCGCTGAAAGTAGCCCGTCTGTGATGTATCGGGATTTGCTAGTGGTGGTTGGTTATTTGAACTAAAACCTTCACCTGTTAGCTGCACAAGATGTGGTTTATCAGCGCTATTGTCAGTGATACTCAGGCTAGCATTACGCTTACCAACATCTCTCGGCCCAAAGCTGATGCTGACAGTACAGTTGGCTCGCGGCTGGATGGAATCTTCAGAGCAGCTGTTATTGCTAATGGTAAAATCATTAGACTCGCTGCCAGTGATTTCGATTTTTCTTGTGATTTTTAAAACTGCTGAGCCGCTGTTTTCAAGGGTGACAGTTTGCGGTTGGCTAGGAAGTTTCACAGGTTGACGGCCAAAGTTGAGGCTTTCGGGGCTAAGGCTGAGGCGCGGCGTGGGTCGATACAACAAAGACCAAACGAACCATCCTGTTAATCCTATGAGCAAAAGGGCGAGGAAAGTTTTCAGCCAAAATGAAGTTTGTTCAATCGGCGGTGGTGCAGGTGGAACAGCAAGGAGATTGAGATTGTGGCGGGTTACGGCTTTGCCAACTTCATCGCCCAAGGACTCGCGGATTTGTAGGGCTTGAGTCAGGTAATTTTCGGCTGTGGTCATTTCCTCTAAACAAAGGGCGCGACTACCCAATTGATGCAACGCCCAAGCTTCGGCTGCTTTGTCTCCCATTGCTTGGGCTGCTTGCAGTGCCCATTGCAGTAATTGCTCCCATAAACCCCATTGCTTACTTAAAGCAAAAGCGCCCTCCACAGCTTTCACTATTTGCAAAGTCTCTGCCCACCGCCCAACCCCAACCGCCCAGATTAAAGTTTGGAAGATGGCATCGGTTTCAGCTAATAAAATGTTGGGTGCTGTTTGATACTGTTGTGTCCAACTTTTAAAATATTCGAGAGCGTTCTCTCGCCACGGCGTTAAATCATATTCTTGTTGTACAGCTTCAACTAGAGTTTGATTGAGGTTGTAGCGATCGCCTTCCATCTCAACCAAATTCCACTTGACTAATGTCTGCAAAATTACCTCAGCATCCGGCAATTTACTCATAGCTGCTGCCTGTGTCATCAACAGTGCTACACCACCCAAGGCAGCTAAAACAGCTAAGATAACCAGTTGCGGCTTTGTCCGTGACGCTAAAATCTGTTTAATTAGCGAGTTAGTTTGTTGAGAGGGCTGGAGTTGCTGAACTACCTCGCTAAGCGATCGCTTTTCTTCTTGCACAGTTGCGATCGTCAAAATCAATTGTAGAGGATGTCCCTCTAAAACAGTGCAAAGAGTTTCTGCTAGCTGTTGTTCTTCGGAGGTTAGCTGGCGTTGCAGTTCTCTTTCAACCAAGGTAAGGGCATCTGGAATTGCCAGTCCTAGCAATTTCATTCCTTGTCCCTCTCCCCAAAGATGACGTTCTGGGGAAGCTAAAACAAAGGTACAACCAGGAGTAGCATTGATCAGTTCTTCAAGATCATCCCGTGTTAATTTTTGATCGTCGAGGATAATTAGAGCTTGTTTATTTTGTAGAGCTTGGCGAATTTCGGTATAAGTTGGTTTATAAGCAATATCGGTTTCATAGAAGGCTTCAAAAAAACATTGCAGCAAGTCAGCTACGGTTTGATAACGCACAGTAAAACTGATTACCCCATCAGCAAAAGGCGCACTAATTTGGGGATGATAAGCCAAATTACGCAGCAGAACTGACTTACCCAAACCAGATACGCTATAAAACTCTACTGATTGCTTAGATTCTAGAGCAGCGATCGCACTTTTAATTTCATCCTTGCGCCCAATCAATTGCTCAAAGGGACGCGGTAATAAAAAGACTGGTGTAGCAATAGCTTTTCGGCGGGGTTGCTGTTCTGCTGAGGCAATGTTCACTACACCGCCGTGGACAGAGCCAATCTGAATAATGCGACTCCCAACGGCTATTTGACCGCTGATTTCTCCTTGAATTTGGGCTGTAATATTAGAAGTCATTGAGGGAGCTTAATTGATTATTGATCCGCCGCATTGACAAATAGCAAAATCAAAAAATTAACCTGAGAAATTTCTCAGGTTAATCCTAGATGACTTATATTTTGGCAGTTTTTACATACCTTGAAAGTACCCTCTAGGGTACTTTATTTTTCTTTTGAAAAAGATATTTTCTCAATCAACGTCAAAATTCAACAGATGACTTCTGACTTCTGACTTCTGACTTCTGAATTCTGAATTCTGACTTCTGACTTCTGACTTCTGAATTCTGAATTCTGACTTCTGACCTAGCTTTTATTCACCATTGCTATTGTTGAATTTACGTTGCAATTGTTTTAACGATTGATAGATATCTGGCAGGCGATGGTAAATAGCAGATGCCTTGAGATACACTTTATGGGGCATTGCGGGAGTTCCTGAGACAATTTCTCCTGGTGCAACATCACTGAGAATTCCAGTTTGGGCAGATACGATCGCCCCATCTCCCAACTTCACTTGATTGGCGATTCCTGCTTGTCCAGCTAAGATAACGCGATTCCCCAGTTTGACACCTCCAGACAAGCCGGCCTGACCTGCGATCGCACAACCAGCACCTATTTGGCAACCGTGGCCTATTTGCACTAAGTTGTCAACTACTGTATTACGGCCGACCCGTGTTTCTCCCACAGATGGACGGTCAACGGCACTGTTGCAGCCAATTACCACACCATCTTCTAAAACTGTATAGCCGGATTGTTCCATTTTGAACCAACCACTACGGGTAGGAACAAAACCAAAGCCTTCTGCACCGATAACAGCGCCACTGTGAATTACGCAATCTGCACCGATGTGGGTGCGTTCGTGGATAGTGCAATTGGCGTGTAAGATAGTGCGATCGCCGATTTTGACATCTGGATAGACCACCACATTCGGATGGATAATTGCACCGTTACCAACTTCCACCCCTTGTTCAATGACAACATGGGGGCCAATATAAACATCACTACCAATTTTAGCCGTGGAATGAATCACAGCACTCTGATGAATTTCTGGGACGGGACGATATGGTTGGTAAAAAATTGCGATCGCTTTAGCAAATAACAGTCGCGGTTCTGGAGTGCTTAGCCAGACAACACCACGTTCTTGTGCAAGCGCCTGTAACTTTTCGTCTTGGGGCAAAATTAAAGCACTAGCGTTGGTTTTACCGATAAAAGATCCAAATTTTGCTCCCTCCACATAGCTGAGATTACCATCAGTAGCTTCATCAATAGCCGCTACTCCCGTAATTTCTGGGTCATGGTTTGGATTGACACTCAAGCTATGAACCGTAGCTGCGTTGCCGAATTGGTGTAGGATTTCGCTGAATTTCATTAGTAAAAACGCAAATTAAAGTTCTAGGGTTATTAGATCACTAACACGCTAAGATACCATTGCGTTTATCAATCAGGTAAAACTAATAGAAGCTAAATGTATCTAAATTAATTACGAATTACAAACTATTTCATCACTCTAGAATCCTTGGCTTTAGATTTTTACGAAGATGTTACGACTTTATCATTTACTACTAGGTTTGATTTTGGTGGTGTTAATCCCGGTGGGAGCAAAGTTTGTTCTCCCGCAATTTTCTCCAAAGAAAGCGCCAAATCCCCCCGCTGTGGCAAAACATCCCAACCCTGGTGAGGGAAATATCTGGCATAAAATTCTCGGAAATACTGCTGCTGCTCCAACTGACTGGCAAGTTGCTGCTTGCGATGGAAATGCGCCCTTGTTGTGTATTTCCTCTAAAGGAAAAGTTTTGGGTACAGTTGAGATTAACGTTTACCCACTAGAAAAGATTCCGGATTTTCAAAAGAAACTTGTAGCTGCGGGTATTCCAACTGGTTCTCAAGTTGATTACCAAAGTTCTAAATATCAAACTCAGGTATTGACAGCACTCAAGGCTTGGGTCGCAGACAACTATGCTACTTTTGCCAAAGACCGTCAGGGTGAATATGGGAAAGAGATTACTTTTTCAGCCCACCCGCCGCAAGCAGTAGCAGTTGGTAAGCTTCAGGGAATCCGTTATGGGTTCGTGGGACTGAACCAACAAAGTGGAGTACAAGAGCAACATATCGGTCATGTTGCCTTTGATGGCACTAAACTTTACGTAATTACCACTGCCTTTGATTCAGGTACGCAAACAGGTAAGTTTGAGAAGCTGGAAAATTTGGCTATTTTTCAACCTTATTTATACGCGATCGCAGCTGATCTGCGTTTGCCTTAATTTGGTATGGGGATTGGGGATTGGGTACTGGGGATTGGGGATTGGGGATTGGGTACTGGGTATTGGGGATTAGGGATTAGGGATTGGGTACTGGGTATTAAAAAACAGTCCCCAGTCCCCAGTCCTTAGGGCGTGTTTTCAAAGTCTTATACCATTTCACTAAAACCCTGATACATATAGATTTCGCGTAGGGGCACGGCATTGCCGTGCCCCTACCAACGTATTTGTATCATAATTAAAGTGAAACGGTATTAGATCCCCCAACCTTAAAAAGGCTTGCTCAGAGTCTCTTAAAGTCCCCCTTTTTAAGGGGGACTTAGGGGGATCTAAAAAGTTAGGAGGCTAAACGAGCAGTTTGAAAACACGCCCTAGTCCCCAGTCCCCAGTCCCCAGTCCCCAGCCCCCAGTCCCCAGTCCCCAGTCCCCAGTCCCCAGTCCCCAGTCCCCAGTCCCCAGTCCCCAGTCCCCCATCAACCTAAATCTCAGCCACCGCCCGTTCAATTAAGCGACGTGCCAAAGTTTGCGTACCTGTGTGTTCATAATAATTGGTTGCTACATCGAGGAACGCCGCGAGGTAGTCTAACTTGTCATCGGCAATATCCGCAAAAGTTTGCAAGTTGTGGACAACTTTTTGTGGTGTTAAATTATTGGCACTAACTAGCCCACTCATCCAACCTTTAACTGAGTCAAAGCTTTCGCCGATAAAGTTGAGTTTACTGCCAGCATTGTTGCCTGGAATCACATCTTTGATGTTTTGGAAAGTTGAGTTTTGTTCTAACTCTTGGGGATTTGTCTGATTCAACCCGGATATGGCTTTGCTGATGAAGTCTGGGCCTAGAGGTATCAAACCATCAACACAAACTAAGGCCACCATACGGATGAGTGACTCGCCGCTATATTCTCCCAAAGAAGCTACAAAATCCCCGATACTATCTCCAGGAATGCCGTTAATTTGACAGAATGCTACCAATTCGGCAACTAATTTTAATGTCAAATCGATGGTTTGGGCTTTGTCAGGTTTGGGAGTGACAGAGTTTAAAAAACCCAATAAAGGAATTTTCTCGCCGACTTTGTTAGCTAAAGCTGCTGCACCAAGGGCTTTATCTGTATTATCAACGGTTTGATATAGCCACAAAGCTGTTTGATATCCCTGAGATTTATCGTTGAATAGATAAATTGCTCGTTCGCCAATTTGCTGAATTAAATCTTCGTCAGTTTCGAGAGTAACTGCCTTAATAGTGTTAACAAAGCCAACGGTATTTTGCCACTGGCCAGGAGCAACAAAATCGAGGGAATTTAATAGAGAAACAGTCAAGCCGCTGGTTGGCAATTGATCGACCAATTCAAAAATTGATTTGCTCACAAAAATCTCCTGATTTAAGTTTTGTTATGTTGATATTGGCAATGCGGCTCATTTGAGTTTAGCTAGACCATTGAGATTAAATTTTTCTATCCAATCTGCGCGATCGCTAGCTTTAAATGACGGATCGCGGGAAAGTACTTTTACTTGGTACTTACCTACCAAAATTGCAGTTTGCGTGTTACCTATTTCTACTGCCGGATAACCGCCAATTTTTTTGGTACTATTCGAGAACTTTGCTGCTGTTGCTGGTACGCTGCTGGTATCGGAAATAGACAGCAAAGCGATATCTTTACCGCCTTTCTTCAACTTCGCTTCAGCAAAACCTTTTTTCTCTTGGGTATAGACGCGCTGGTAGCCATCACTAGCATCTGGGAACAATTTGTTAAATTCGCTACCTTGAGTAGCGGTCTTAGCCACAGCTTGACCGCTTTTTTGCTTAGTGCTATCTTGTTGCGCCTGGTCAAAACGTCCAGGTGTTTTTGCAGAGCAAGATGCTGTCAGTAGTAATACTGACAGTAACAACGCAGCTACAACTCTACGCCCACGGTGTAAAATCATTTTTGGGTTCTCCTGATACTTGAGCTTTGACGCAATTATCTGCGCTGCTTGTAATTTTGACCCAGAAAATTTACTTTTCGATAATTATTGCGTAGGTTGTAAATTATGGGACTTACCCAAGTGTCATATTTTTGTTCTCTAAATACTGTTGTCACGATAAGCTATGACAGCATAAAACGGATCTCCTCCAGGTGCGCCCAACCACTGTAAAAAATTCGGTAATGTTGATTTATGAACGATCGCTTCTGGGGTGGTAAATCCCGGTACTGAGGCAAAGTAACCCTTGACTAATTCCACTCTCTGTGCTTCTGGTGCTTCTCGCCAAGCTTGAATCGCCTTTTGAAAAAACATCCGGTTAGAAAAGCTGATAATGGCGACACCAGCGGGTTTGAGGATGCGGCGGATTTCGGAAAATATTGCTTCTGGATATTGGACATACTGCACAGATACGCAATTGAGAACCGCGTCAAAATCTTCATTTGGCAAGGGAAATTGCGGATTTTCGTTGAGATTTTGCACAAAGTAATGATTTAAGCGGGGATTACGTGCTAGTTCTTCGGCGTTGAGTCCGTGTCCCTCGACATGGGAAAATTGCATCTCTTCTGGGAGATGAGACACCCAGCTGCTCATCATATCAAAGATGCGGGTGTTGGGTTTGAGGCGATCGCGATACAAATCTGTTAGCTGTTGAATAAATCCTTCATCGACATGGGTGACGAAGCGCGGATAGGCATAAAATAACTGATCGTCTGTGTCGTCTAATTTTAGACGTTGATTTGGTCTTAGCTGCATAAATCTCTCGTGTGGATAAATTTTTTCCAAAATTGCGGCAATTTCAGGTATTTTGAAACAAGCACTATGTAACATATTTTAATAACACGAAGACACATGCGGGAGAATTCAGAAGTCAGAATTCAGAAGTCAGAAGTCAGAAGTCAGAAGTCAGAAGTCAGAATTCAGAAGTCAGAAGTCAGGAGTCACAATAGTTGAAAAATCAATGATTGTATACCTGCTTGATTTTGTTCACATTCTCAAGTTGGTGTATCTAAGCCTTATTAATTCTGAATTATGAATTCTGAATTCTGAATTCTCAAAGTTTGTGTATTTCACTTGCTTTGGAAATTCGTCATAAATAAATCCACATTGCAGCATTCATTTTTTCTAAATTTCAATGTTCTACAAATTACACGTTTTGCAGTATATTTGGCACAAAATCCTGCTGTTAGTATCATTACCCTATTTTAGTTTGTTAGTTTGGATACTACCTTTATTACTATTTACTTCTGGGTATAACAGCCTGATAGCACATGATGAAGCGCTTTATGCTTCACGGGCACGTCTGATGTTTGATTCTGGTAATTGGATAGCACCTTGGGAAAAGGCACATCATAAAACACCGGGACCTTATTGGTTAATTGCCAGTTCCTATAAGCTGTTTGGTATCAATGATATGAGTGCCCGTCTTCCTAGCATGATTACAGGGATTTTCTGCTTATGGCTTGTATATGAAATCGGCAAAATTATCCTGGGGAAAAAATTAGCTTGGCTTGCTGCTGCAATTTTAAGTGTGGAATTTCTCTGGTTGCAATATTGTCGTTTAAGTACGCCTGATGTGCCTCTAGTTTTATTAGTACTTTTAGCTATTTTGTCTTTGATTAAAGCAGAATTAAATCCTGTAACTCGCTACTTTTGGAGTTTTATTGCTGGTTTAAGTTTAGGTTTAGGCTTCTTACTCAGAAGTTTTATGATTTTTGTTCCAATCATAGCTTTATTGCCTTATTTAATTTGGGATCATCGCCGTCATCGTCATTTGACTAACCCAATGTTATATTTAGGGTTTTTCGTCGGTTTAATTCCTAGTTTCATTTGGCTATGGCTGAGTTGGTTACATTATGGAAATCAAAGTTTTGAGGAGTTGTACAAATTTGTTCTATATCAAGGTAGTAATGGTAATGACCATTATCAGACTAATTTTCTCTTCTATGTATGGAATATTGCCCTCAAAGCATTTCCTTGGGCTTTTTTCGGAATTTTAGGACTAATTTTGGCTATCCGTCATCCCTTTCGCTACCAATTATTATTAGTTGGATTTCCACTCGTCTTATTTATTGAAATTAGTATTTTTACAACTCGTTTCTCTCACTATAGTCTTTGCCTTTATCCGTTCGTCGCTTTGTTTGCATCTGTGGGTTTAAGCTGGCTAGGCAAAATTTACGAGTTAGGAATTCCCTCGCAATCCCGTCTTCAAAAAGGTAAAAAAAATCTATTAAACTTTTTTGCCAAGCAGAATCTTCCGCGAAATCTCAGTTATGGCTTTGGCGGGTTCGGTGTTTTACTTGTCATCGCCAGTATTGTGGTTCTTGGTTGGGGTGGTTCTGATATCCGCAAGTATGCAATTATTGGCTTGGGTATGGGATTGGGTTGGTTAATTTTACCCGTGGTGTGGATTGGTCGTTATCACTTTGGCAAAAAGTTTCTCACAACTCGTTATTGGATTGCAGGTTGGTTAGTTCCCTGTTGGCTAGCTTTGGCGGCGATGGGTACCACAGGCCTGTTAAGTGACTATAACCCGGCTTTAAGAGTTTTTCTGCAACAAAGTGCGATCGCTTCTATTTTGAAAACTAATCCGATATACTTTGTACAAATAGATGATAAAGTCCAAGTACTGCTCGATTTCTATATTGCTATTGACGATAAACGAGTAGCCTCATTTTCCGAAGTACCAGCTAATAGCTATGCTTGGACTTCTGAAGATCAATCCCCTCAATTATCCAGACCTCATCGCGTTCTCGCTACTGTCAAAGAGTACCAATTTATTCAACTACTTCAGTAATTTTTCTCATTTGTGATTTGTGATTTGTTATTCCCCGCGTCTCCCTCATCTCCCTCATCTCCCTCATCTCCTGCAATCCCCAGTCCCCAAAAAAAGCTATTGCCAAAACACTGGAATTTAGATAGCATATAAATATTACGTATGCTAAATATTTTAACAAATGGTTTCTACATCTAATCAATCCCCACCCTTAGAGTCGTGGCAGCAAAATCTTGCACCATACAATATGGGCTACAGAATCAAATTACTCTCGCAACTGCTTGGACGCAAGTTTACTGACAGACTAGAACCCTTTGGATTGACGCCATTTCACTGGTTGGTGTTGTGCTGTCTTTGGCAAGAAGATGGTTTACCTACTTCTAGTATTGGGGACAAACTTAAACAAGTGGGCGGTACTTTAACGGGGGTATTAGACCGCATGGAAGAACGCGGCTTGGTACGTCGAGAACGGGATACTCACGATCGCCGCATCTGGCGAATCTGGCTAACGGATGCAGGTAGAGAACTACAAAGCGTCTTACCTCCAATCGCCTCAGCAGTGCGTGATGAAGCAATGGGCGGTATTTCCCTTGCTGACCAAGAATTATTTTCCGACATTTTGAATCGGGCGATCGCTAACCTCTCCTAAAGATCCTCCCACAATCACCCAACCGGAGGAAGCAACACTAAGATTTATTTTGAGAAAATAATACGCATACTAAATAAAAGCCAAGCAAAGGCTCGTAACTAAATATTACGCATTCTAAATAAATGACATTTAATCAAATCATTCTGCAAGGAGTTGAAAATTATGGGCGCTAGTACTTTGAACGGACGCAAGGAAAACCAAACACGAGTTTTAGAAGAAGAATTGATTACAGATTCAGAGACTTTAGAAGCTGTAGAGACAGCAGAAGCACCTGTTATAACTCCCAACGAACAAGAAGTTCCAGCGAAACGGAAAAAACCCATTGGTTTGATTTTGGCAGGATTAGGCGTAGGTGCGATCGCCGCAGGTGCCTTTGGTTATAACTACTGGCAATATTCCTCTACCCACCAGGAAACAGATAACGCCAACGTTTTGGGAAACATTCACCAAATTAGTAGCCGCATTCCTGGAACTGTGAATGAAGTGCTGGTGAATGATAATCAACTGGTGCAACCGGGAGAGTTATTAGTGAAGTTAGATCCACGGGACTATGAAAGTAAAGTCCAACAAGCACAAGCAGCATTAGAAAATGCCCGTGGTCAGGCGCAAGCCGCCCAAGCGAATATTGCTTTAGCTTCACAAACCACCACTGGTAAGACAACTCAAGCGCAGGGGGATGTTAGCAGTGCTGTAGCAGCAATTTCCACTGCCCAAGCAGCAGTCCAAGAATCGCAAGCGGGGATACCTGCGGCGCAAGCGGAAGTTAAGTTAGCCCAAGCCGGGATTCCCGCCGCCCAAGCCCAGGTAGCCCAAGCGAATGCCAACTTGGAAAAAGCCCAAGCAGATTACAATCGTTACAACGAATTGTACAAATCAGGTGCGATCGCTCGTCAGCAGTTAGACACAGCCAAAGCAGCCTATGATGTAGCTGTAGCGCAGAAAAATGCTGCTGTTCAGGGAGTAGAACAAGCCCAAGCCAAATTAGCTTCAGCCAAAGTTGGCGTCGCCAAAGCCCAATCTCAACTAGCACAAGCCCAAGAAAATGTAGTCAGCGCCCAAGCGAAATTGGCTGCATCCAAGGGAGGATTGCAACAAGCCACAGCTGGCGGTCAAGATACAACAGCAAAACGTAGTCAATACGAAGCAGCAAAAGCAGCGATCGCTCAATCAGAAGCATCCCTCAAAGACGCGCAATTGCAACTATCCTACGTTAATATTACCGCTCCTAGTGCCGGACGCGTGGGCAGGAAAAACGTGGAAGTTGGTAACCGAGTTGCAGCGGGAACACCATTAATGGCGATCGTGGATAACGAGTATTGGGTAGTTGCAAACTTCAAAGAAACCCAATTAGAAAATATGCGGCCAGGAGAACCAGTAGAAATCAAACTCGATGCTTTTCCTCATCACAGTTTTGTTGGTCGTGTTGAGAGTATTTCGCCAGCTTCCGGCGCCCAGTTTGCCTTATTGCCACCAGATAACGCCACAGGTAACTTTACCAAAATTGTACAGCGCATCCCAGTCAAAATAGTTTTTGACCAAAAAAGTATTCAAGGATACGAATCGCGGATTACACCGGGGATGTCTGCGGAAGTTGCAGTGGAAGTTAAGTAGGGCATGGGGGATGGGGAGACGCAAAGAAAAACGGCGTTGCTGAATCAAGGGATGAAATTGTACGCATTGAAATCTTAAACTCCTTATTCTCTCTGTGTCTGGGCGCCTCTGCGTGTTAGCGCAGCGGGGCGTAGCCCGATAAATCATCCCGCAATTATGCAACGCCAGAAAAACTATATAATGACCAATGATTAATGACTATGGCTAATACAGGTGTAATTCGTCAGCCAGGACATAATCCTGCTATACCGCCAGATCGTGTACCGCTAAGAACCTGGATTGGTGTATTAGCAAGTATGCTTGGTGCATTTATGGCGGTATTAGATATTCAAATCACTAATGCTTCGCTGCAAGATATTCAAGCAAGTTTAGGGGCAACTCTAGAAGAAGGTTCTTGGATTTCTACCGCCTATCTGGTTGCAGAAATTGTAGTAATTCCTCTAACAGGATGGTTATCTAGAGTTTTTTCTCTACGACGTTATTTATTAGTAAATACTGCCCTATTTATCTTCTTTTCTATATGCTGTGCTTGGGCGTGGAATCTGAATTCTATGATTGTATTCCGCGCCTTACAAGGTTTTAGTGGAGGAGTATTAATTCCCACAGCGATGACAATTGTCTTAACGACCTTACCGCCATCCAAGCAATCAATAGGGTTGGCGGCATTTGGTTTTAGTGCAGTTTTTGCCCCATCAATCGGCCCGACATTAGGAGGTTGGTTAACCGAAAATTTTGGTTGGGAATACAACTTTTATATCAATTTAATTCCAGGGACATTAATGCTGGCTGGCGTTTGGTACGGAATTAAGCAAGAAGCACCACAAATTAGTTTATTAAAACAAGGTGACTGGTGGGGAATTATTGCAATGGCGATCGGATTAGGTTCCCTGCAAGTGGTTTTAGAAGAAGGTAGCCGGAAAGATTGGTTTGGTTCAGCGTTGATTGTCCGCTTAACTGTAATCGCAGTCATTTTTTTGGCAGTATTTTTCTTTATAGAATTAACTCGAAAACAACCATTTATTAATTTGCGGCTGTTGTTTAGGCGTAACTTTGGTTTAGCCAGTATTGTGAATGTGTCTTTGGGAGTAGGATTGTATGGATCAATTTATATTTTACCGTTGTATCTTGCCCAAATTCAAAAATATAATGCGCTGCAAATTGGTGAAGTATTGATGTGGGCTGGTATTCCCCAACTATTTATTATTCCTTTAATACCCAGATTGATGCAACGCATTGATATGCGTTTCATGGTGGCTTTTGGTGTGACTTTGTTTTCCATCAGTGCATTTATGAATTCGGGAATGACTCATGAAACAGGATTAGATCAATTACGCTGGTCGCAATTTGTGCGTGCAATGGGACAACCTTTAATTATGGTACCACTGAGTTCTATTGCCACTGCTGGGTTGAGTCCAAAAGAAGCAGGTTCCGCCAGTGGTTTATTTAATATGATGCGGAATCTGGGTGGTTCTATCGGAATTGCTTTTTTAGCAACTTTATTAACAAACAGAGAACAATTTCACTCGAACAGATTGGGCGATGGAATATCTTTATATAACTCAGAAACTCAACAGCGAATTGACCAGATGACGCAGTATTTTATCAGCCGAGGAGCAGATTTAAGTACAGCACAAAATCAAGCGATCGCATCTATATCAAATATTGTTCGTCGTGAATCATTTGTAATGGCTTTTAACGATTGTTTTCACTTTATTGGTATTGCTTTATTACTCAGTGGAATTGCTATTTTATTCTTGAAAAAGGTGAAGGCAACTGGTAGTGCTGTCGCTCATTAAATTTGTTGTATTGGTTATAGCCGTTATCAATTACATGAGGTACAAAAATTTGTAGGGGCGCATAGCTATGCGCCCCTAGCTTTTACCTCACCAAAGCGATAGCGGTTCCCATTCACATGCGGTACAACATTATGTTGCGAAGTGTAAGGGCACGGCAGTGCGGTGCCCCTACTGGTATACCTCACGTAAACGAGAAACGCTATATAGGAATCCGATTTGATTTCTGAATCACTCGTAGAGGTAAGGGACTGGGGATTGGGGACTGGGGACTGGGAAGAAGGAATAAAAGTGTACTGAGTTTTGTTCAAAAATCAAATATGAGTCCTATAGTAGAGGATAATGTTTCCTAATCCAACATTTCTGGGTCAATTCCTAAAGCATTGAGTTGTTCAACAGAGAGATTACGCAACTTGTCAGTAATTGATAGCCGCTTTTGTCGTTCAACTTCAGCCCTTTGTCGTTCAACTTCAGCGCGTTCTTCACCTGTTAGCAGTAAATTTCCTTGTGCATCCCACCACCGCAACCAAGGTAACTCTGCATTATGATAAAATCCTTGCCAAATCCCTAATTCTACCCCTAAAGGAGCAATTGGGTAATGTCCTTTTTCATTGGGTTTCATCAGTTGATAAGTAAAATCGATTAGATGATACACCTCAACCTGGGCTTTTGCTACTTCATAAATTCCATAATAAGGCACTCGAATTGCCTGTTCATAAACCCAAAATTTACCAACATTTCCACCTTCTGCTTGCGATGGCGGCGTTTTATCTCGTTCTTCTGAACCATCTCCAGAAACAAATTCCAATACAATTAAAGGTGCGAGAGATTCTTCCCACAGCACATAAGAACGCCGCGTTTTACCTTCAAGAGTTGGTGGTATATTCGGTATATAAAACCAATCTGGTGTTGAGATACCTTTATCAGGAGGATCTGTCAATCCCCAGTAAATACCTAAATTTTGTCCAATACAATATTGTCCATCAGGATGGCGTTGTTCTAGAACAGGTTTGATTGAATCTGTAATTAAAATACTTTGCGGATGTTCCTGCCAGTTTTTCAAAAATTTACCACCTGAATCTGGTAACTGGGTGTGGTCAGGTAAAGTTAATGCCGATAAGGAAGTCATAGGCTTTAACCAAGATTATATTTGTATTTTGTTTATTATCTTAATAAATCTAACAAGCTTTGTTTTCCTAGAGTACTTGAGATGCCTTGGATTTCTTTCACCAATTGAAAATTAATAGATGGGAAGAGAAGATTTAAGCATATTGAGTAATGGCTGTATAAATATATCCACTATTGGCTTTGTAAAACTAAGCAGAACCCCAATAGCAATCGCAAAGACAAAAGCCTGTTTAACAGAATAATTCTCTATTTTTTTCTCCATATCATCCAAACGTTTTACTAAATAAGGAAGAGAAGAAACTAAATCAGGGCTATTAATTAAGTCGGTTGGAATTGAATCATAACCTATCTTGTTTCGTGGATTTTCGTCAGCTTTATCCAAGTCTGCATACCATATAGAAAAAACCCTCTCACCTCTTCCTACATGAAAGTTAAGAGGACCAGCATTATAAACAGCAAAAATTAGTTTACCACTATAGCCAGGATCGACATGAAAACCGGAAACATTAATCAGTCCACTTGATTTAAATTTAAATTTAATTGAAATAAAGGCAAGTGCATTGTTAGGAACTTTGATTATTTCAGAAGTTATCAGAAATGCAAACTGTCCTGGAGGTATAGCAACAGTTTCTTTCTCTTTAAGAATAATTTTTTTACGCTCTCTCAAAGGTGTATCAGGAAGGGCTGAAATATAAATTTCTTCCCCTAAGCATAATTCATACGATGCAGACTGAATTTGATCGGCATTAAATGGTTCAATTAAACTAGGAAGATGAGATCTCAAAGTTTGTGATGACCAAAAACTCATTTGTTTCTCCGTAAGATATCGTTTAGTGAATGTTTTATCTCCACAGAGGCTAAACGCCGTCTAGACTCTTCCAAAATAGAAATATTTCGTGAGTTTGCTTCACAAAGGAGAAGGTAAAAAAACTTTCGTATATTCTTATTCCAGGTTGCTCGAATTGGGTAATCTTCTTGGTGATCTGTTGCTTCACAAGCCTTAGCGAGTTCAGCAAGAAGCAGAATATATTCATCAATGAAATTAGCGTCTCTACAATTTATTCTATCAATCAGCAACTCTTTTGCTAAAGAAATTCCTAATAAGTTACTCGCAGAGACAATCATTATAAATGAATCAATAAATGCCCTTTTATTTTCTGCTGCTGATACAGGTATAGATGAAAGAATTCCGAGATATTTAACGAGATGCAAGGCAATATGATTCATTCGCCTAGAAATATCAAGTACAACTATTTCATGATGATAAATTTCATCATGCCTCATTTGTAAGCATTGATAAGCATTTAATTCTTCGGTTGAAATTAGTTTATTTGACATGGCGTTTCGACTGATTTCATTCTTAAAATTTAGTCAGTCTATCTCCCCTGATTTAGGCATCTAGAGAGTTAAACTAACAATTTTGTATTTAACACCCTCATATTGGTTATTAGACGGACTGTGATCTCTACAACACCTTCAGATGAGTGATTAAACTGATAGCTTTTTTATAATACATTAATAGGTATAAAGTTAGCGCAACTCATCTTTAATCTAATGAATAATAGCTAAATCATAGCATTTTTTATTTTATTTTTATTAAATTTTATTGAAAAAATGTTATTGCTTCACAGTGATTATTGTACCACTGAACAAGCACAGAATGTGTCTGATTTTGCTATATTATCTTGAATCTCGTATCTTGTTTATACTATAGGATTTAACTGCAAAGATAATTGCTGACAATTGCTATTATTCAATAGTTGCAAACTAGTAATCTCTGATGCTACCAATCTCTGTACTAAAGTTTTTTGAACTTTATCGTTAATATGCCATTTGGGTGGATAAAAATAATCAATTGGTTGAGGCGTTGAAGTAAATTTTGATTTTATCTTTTTGCGATTACTTTTCAAGTCTGGAAATGCTGCTCGGCAGTATTTATCAGTTTCACAAAATAAATTTTGACAGTCTATAGCCTGTAGCGGACGACCCCAAAGTGATTGAAAATTTAACCCCAAACGTTGAAATTCTTTCTCTTGATTTTCAGTCATCCAATGAATAACATCTGTGTATGTTTTACCTTCTGTATCAAGAAAACATTTGTTGATACCACGTTCGGCTCCTGGGCCTGCTATAGTAAAACTGTTTTCATCAAAGTTGATAATTTCACTATAATTAATATCTGTCGCTAATTGATAAGCCATAAACTTACCCAGCAATGGATATTCTTGGATTATCTGAAAAACATCTTCAAAATGTTTGGCTTTGACTATGCGTTTGTCTACTCTATCTTGAACAACCATTTTATCAATTAATGCCAAATGATTTTGATGTTTTTTATCATAACCAAATTCTTTGCTGGCACAAGACATATAGGCACTAGTATAAATAACATGCCCAAGATTCATCGCCTCTTGTAAGATATTTGAATATAAATTTAAATCGAAATTAGACAGTGTAATGTACTCACCTAGTTGTTTCTCTAAATATTCCCAGGTTTCTATTTTATTAAAAATTTTAAATAGTAAAATTCTTAAAATTACTTCTTCTTGATTTTTGCTTCTGTTGTCATCGTAAATTACGTTTTTAATCAGATATTGTGAAACGCGATCGCTCGCTCGATAAGCATTACAAAATTTATAAGTATTAATAATAGGATCGCTCGTCCAAGGCGGTGGTAGATTGTTAATTTTGTTGAAAAATACTTCTTGGCGCATAGCAGCAAATCGCCAATAGGTATCAAAAATTTCTTGTCTTACTTGCATATACTGTTCTCTAGGTTTGTGAGCATCAATTTTTATCTACAAATCAGATTATGCGACAATTGCCGCATAATCATCTTACCATATCGCATTCCTGGTAAAGCATCCTAAAAGCAAATCTTGTGAACTTTTATCTACTGAAAAATAGATTTTTTAAGAAATGCTAGGATCGTCTGATTTTTTAATCTCTTGCATGATTCGCTCAACTTGATTAACCCTTTCTTTTCTATTCTGTTCTTTGAAGATATTTAAAGCTTTTTCTAGAGAAGCTAGCGCCTCGTCTTTTTTATTTGTTTGCCACATTGCTAGGGCAAAATTAGTCAGTGCTTCAGCATAATTAGGATTAATTTCCAAAGCTTTTTGATATTCAGTAATAGCTTCTTGCCAGCGATTTTCGCTAGCGTAAACCATACCGATCGCATTATAAGCTAAAGCATATTTTGGCTGGAGGCGAATGGCTTCTCGGAAAGCGCTAATTGCTTCTTCTGATTTCTGTTGCCGAAAAAGCACGTTTCCCAGTTGAAAATGTCCAAAGGTATCTTTGGGGAATTGTTTAATTAATTTGCGTAAATTTTCCTCTGCACCTTTCATGTCTCCTTGATTGTACAAAGCATTGGCTTGTTGGAGAATCTGCGATCGCTCTGATGGTCCTGTGTCGGAAAATTGCGCTAGTTTCTGTGATTGTCTCTGAGGATACTGTTGAGGCGAATCTAAAGAAACTTTTCCAGAAACCGCTAACACCGATGGTGATAGACCAATCGCAGTGATAATACTCAGTGTCATGCAGCTAAAAGATTGAACAAATGCTGATTTCAGTTTGCTGTTCAGTTTCATCGCCCTGAATGCCTTAATAGTGTTCTAATACCTATGATAAATTGCGGGTGCGTTACCGTGTAACGCACCACGATTAATCCAAAATTGCTACGCGCCTTCCCGTAACTTATCCAACACGCTTCTATCTTCTAAGGTTGAAGTATCACCAGATACTTCTTGTCCCGCAGCGAGATTTCGCAATAATCGCCGCATAATCTTACCCGATCGCGTTTTGGGTAAAGCGTCGGTAAAACGAATTTCTCCGGGACGGGCGATGGCACCGATTTCTTTGACGACGTGTTGTTTGAGTTCTTTACTCAATTCTTCACTTCCCTGATAGGTGCCTTCTAATGTTACAAAAGCAACTACCTCTTCACCTTTGAGTTCATCTGGCTTACCCACTACTGCTGCTTCTGCAACTGCTGGATGGGAAACTAAGGCTGATTCGACTTCCATTGTACCGAGTCGATGTCCTGATACATTCAATACGTCATCGACGCGACCCATTACCCAGAAGTAACCATCTTCATCGCGTCTGGCACCATCACCAGCAAAGTAAGTGTAGTTACCATCTTTGGGGGGGATATGTTCCCAATAGGTGCGGCGGAAGCGTTCCGGATCGCCGTAGACTGTCCGCATCATTCCCGGCCAAGGATGGCGGACTGCTAAATAACCGCCTTCGTTGTTGGGTACGGTGTTTCCTTCTAAATCCACCACATCTGCGATAATTCCAGGGAAGGGAAGAGTCGCCGAACCTGGTTTAGTGGGAATTGCCCCTGGTAGCGGTGTAATCATGATACCGCCAGTTTCCGTTTGCCACCAGGTATCCACAATTGGACAGCGATCGCCACCAATTACTTTCTGATACCACATCCAAGCTTCTGGGTTAATCGGTTCGCCGACGGTTCCCAACAACCGCAATGAAGACAAGTTTCGCGCGTTGGGATGCTGTTCGCCCATCTTAATAAATGCCCGAATTGCCGTAGGTGCAGTATAAAAAATATTGACGCCGTATTTTTCAATCACATCCCAGAAACACCCAGGATTAGAGGCACGGGGCGCACCTTCATACATCACCGTTGTTGCACCGTTGGAAAGGGGGCCATAAACGATGTAGCTATGTCCAGTAATCCAACCTACATCGGCAGTACACCAGTATACATCTGTGTCTTGCAGGTCAAAGATCCACTTGGTGGTCATGTGGGTATACAAATTATAGCCAGCAGTTGTATGCACCACACCCTTGGGTTTGCCTGTACTCCCAGAAGTGTAGAGGACAAACAGCATATCTTCACTGTCCATCGGTTCGGCGGGACAATCAGCCGATGCAGTTTTTTGTAAATCATGCCACCAACGATCGCGTCCCCCCAACTGCATATAAGTTTCTTGTCCGGTGCGCTTGACAACCAGGACATTTTCGACACTGGGAACAGCACCATCAGCTAAGGCTTTATCTACCTGTTCCTTGAGGGGAACGATCGCATCTTTGCGCCAACCACCATCAGCAGTAATTACTAACTTGGCTTTAGCATCAATTAAGCGATCGCGTAAAGCTTCGGCACTAAAACCACCAAATACCACACTGTGGGGTGCGCCAATTCTTGCACAGGCTAACATGGCGATGGCGGCTTCGGGAATCATTGGCATATAAATACCAACGCGATCGCCTTTTTGTACGCCCAGTCCCTTTAACACATTGGCAAACTGGCAAACTTCCCGATGTAGTTGGGCATAGGTGAGGGTACGCGAGTCTCCTGGTTCTCCTTCCCAAATCAGTGCTGCTTTATTTTTGCGCCAAGTAGTGAGATGTCTGTCAAGGCAGTTGTAAGAAATATTAATCTTACCGCCAACAAACCACTTAGCAAAAGGCGGTTGCCAATCTAGCACAGTATCCCACTTTTGGAACCATGTTAATTCCGTTGTCGCCAAATCTGCCCAAAATTGCTGCGGATCGGCTTTGGCTTTGTCGTAAAGTCGCTGATAGTCTTCCAGGCTTTTGATATGGGCGTTTTGTGAGAACTCCGAACTAGGATGGAAAAGGCGATTCTCTTGTAGGATTGATTCTATGGTTGGTTGAGACATAGTTTATGAGCGCGATCGCTATTGTTACCTAAAAACTATTCTTAGCCCAGTTACGGTGTACCGTGTTTAGATTTTCGTTAAGCTGGGTGGAAATTGCCGAGTTATTTGTCATTCCCCGCGTCCCCCTCATCTCCCTCATCTCCCTCACCTCCCTCATCTCCCCCACTCCCCACTCCCCACTCCCTTTTCCTAAAACTATGCCACTTATTCTCGAAGCCAGTAGTCTATCTCTCAACGATGTTCATCGCTTTCTCGAACTAGAAGAACTTTCAACTGGTTCATTCACTGACTTTTTAAATTTAGAACCGTTGACAGAGTTTGAACAACAGGATTTATTGCGAATTGGAAAAGACTTCCATCGTTATCTCAGGCTGGGTAAAATTTCTGAAGGCTTAGTCAAATTTTTGACTATTGCGCCATTAATGCGGTTAGCAGGATTTTACGATGTGCCGATTCGGTTGACAATGGAAGATAGCATTGCCATTGCTGTGGAAGATGAAGACAAAAAAATCACCGGGCGGATGGATATTTTAGCAATCAACAATCCTCAAAGTCATGCTGCATCAGCTTTTTGGATTTTAGTGATTGAAACGAAAAATAGTGCGATCGAAGTTGGTGAGGGTTTACCTCAATTACTTACTTATACTTTTAAAAGTTTACAAGAGCAACCATCTGTTTGGGGTTTGGCAACTAACGGACTGCGTTATCAATTTGTTTATTTAAGACGCGAACAACAACCAACTTATCAATTAATGCCATTATTAAATCTCAATGAATCTCCCGATGCAATTGAGTTATTACGAGTTCTTAAAAGCATCTGCAAGTTAGTAAATTTTCAGAAATAATGAATGTATAATTGCGGGGCGATCGCTTATGTCTGAACCTGCTACCTTAGAAGTCATCTCTGATGATACTTTAGAAGATCAAGTTATTTTTCCTCCAGGCGATATACTGAGTGACGAACCACCCTTGGAAAGTGACCTACACCGAGACCAAATCGATTTGCTGATTCGCCTACTGAAATTCTGGTGGCGAGAAAGGCAAGATTTTTATGCTTCTGGCAATTTGACAATTTATTACAGTCCTAACCAGAAAAAATCAGAATACTTCCGAGGCCCAGACTTTTTTGTAGTTTTGGGAACCGAGAAAAAAGACCGTAAAAGCTGGGTAGTTTGGCAAGAAGACGGCAAATATCCAAATGTGATTGTGGAGATTTTGTCGAATTCAACAGCAGCAGTTGACAAAGGCTTCAAAATACAAGTTTACCAAGATACTTTCCGTACACCCGATTATTTCTGGTTCGATCCGATAACAATGGAATTTCAGGGATTTCACTTAGTAGATGGAAAGTATCAAGAAATTCAAACCACCACTGATGGACGTTTATGGAGTCAGCAGTTAGAACTTTACTTGGGAGTTTATGAAGGTAAATTAAGATTCTTTACTACTGAAAATCAAATGATACCATCATCTGAAGAACTAGCCCAACAAGAAAGCTTACGTGCCCAACAAGAAAGCTTACGTGCCCAACAAGCAGAAGAACGTGCCCAACAAGCAGAACAAGAAATTGCTAGACTGCGTGAACTTTTGCGTACACAGGGCATTAACCCTGATAATATTTGATCGTGATCGAATTCACATAGACACTTTACAGTTAAAATTAGATATAAATTTGTTGAAATAGTGAACAGCGAACAGTCAGCTAAGACCTATCAAAGGGGACTTAGAGGATGTTTGAAAAGTGGTAGCTGATGTATCCAAAACTTTAGATCCTCCTTAAGAAGGATGACCTTGAGAAGTTTATTCCCCGCTTTTTATGCCAGAGGATATAGATACAACTCTACACTTGACAAAGATACTCTTATACCCAAAGTGCAAAACTGACTATTGGTAACTGAGTAAGTGTTAAAAAAGCGTTAGTGTGTGAAAGTAGGACATCGTTTGCAAGCAAAAGAGATTAAGGATAAATTAAAATCCCTCATCGAGCAAGCTTCCTCGATAGATCCTAATTTAGCGAGAAGATTAGATGAAATCAACCGTTGGGTAAAGAATATCAAACCGGGTTCCCTCACGGCTAAACCTTTTGTCCTTGCTTTTCTCCTAGAAGTAATTACCGATTCGACAATTTGGCTGATCATAAAATCCTCACATTCGGAAGAAGAACGAAAAGCAAAATTTGAGCAAATGACACCCATTGAGAGATATTGGTATGGTTACCTTTTTCCCAAATGGATTAATGCAAATGATTCCAAATTTTATATTTGGAAACAAAAATTGATGGCAGGTGAATTTAATCAGGGTGATGATGATATTATTAGAAATATAGCCCAAGATATTGTTCAGCGAGAAGGTAGTTTTTGGCAGCGTTATATTGCCGACCTTTCGATGGCAACGGATTTAATTGTTAGTAGTCGTAACAATCAACCACTCTGCATTCAAATAACCAGTGTCAGTGAAGAACTTAATCAACAAAAGTACCAAGCTTGGCAAAATACACTGCGATCGTGGGAAATAGAGAGAGGACTGTTCCTAAGTTACAACCCCAAGGATGCTAATTTTGTGAACCAGTTAGTCAATGTGGCGCTGTATAACAGTGATTATCTTTCTGGTGGGAAATATTTAAAATTTTCCTGATCATCTCCGGATTCTAATGTACAAGATTTGTATTCTAGCCTACATACTTACCTGCTCATTACAGCTTTTATGGCTAACAAAAGAGAAACTCACACCTGCAACAATGTAAATAATTTTGCCCAAGCTTTAGCAACAGCCAGACAAATGCAGCAGAACTGGTTAACTTACGGGGTTGATTTTATCAATTTTTATGTTGAAGATGCAGATGGAGACTGGTTAGAAACCTGGGGAAATGACGAAATATTAGGTAATTCTCGATTAGATGCTATCAAAGAATTTTTGGTAAGTGATGATAATGTAGCTGTAAAAGTAAGGCAGTATTTAAAAGAGCGATCGCTGTTTGATTTTGCAGTAAGTTTAGAAGAATATTGGAGAAGTCCTGAAGTAGATGATAGGTTATCTGCTGTGAGAAATCTATTAGCTGGTGGTGCAAATATTGATGATGCGGATAGTATCAGATTAATGGATTTAGCAAATAGTCTGCTGGTAAAGTTGGCAGATATTTTGTGAAATTTGGAATTACACGGAGAACCCCACCCCAAAGCATCGGGGAGGGGAGACAAAGCCTAGCTTTGGCTCTTTGGAGTGCAATGACTACTATAGGAATCATAACTAATTATCTGAACTTGATATAGTATTTCTCGTTTTAGCAGGGTAGCACAGCTGTGCTACCCTACGAGGATCTATTTTTTTTGTATCGTAACTGTTAATCACTGTCTCCATAAAAATCTTCATTTAATAATTGTTCAATAAGAAAAGGACAATCCAAAGGATATTCTGCTTCCCCAGGTTTTCTAACTCCTAATTTAGCGTTTTTACTTTCTTTAATTGCCAGTTTGCGAGCATCAGCATAGGCTTGAGAAATAACCTCAGTAATATAATTTTTAAAAGAAGGATTTTCTTCCAAATCCTTTTTTACTCGAAAACGATGTTCTGTCACAGAACTATACCAGCTTCCTTTCATCATATCAGGAGCATCAGATTGAACGGTCAACTTGAGTAAATGAGCAATCAAGATTGTTAAATTACTAATAAACGACCGTTTTTCTGACTTTCCCATGTCTTCTAATTCTAAAAGTAAATGCTCCCAGTCTATATCATTAAAACGATGTTCTTTAATTTGCTCAATAATACTTTCTCGCCAAAGATTAAAATCTTGATCGTACAGTTGATTGTTCATATATAGTAATCAGCCTTAATTTATAAATTAGTAGTGTAGAGAGAAGATTTGTTTGTCACTCATAAGAGGACTACCATAGCATGGAATTTTTTGGTCATCTGGAAATTGTTATAGTACACCTGTAGGGGCACGGCAGTGCCGTGCCCCTACACCTGGCGATATCATGTTGTACCCCATCTGAATGGGAACCGTTATATTTAGTCTAAATAATATAATTTTACCGCTAATTTCCAAAATTTTCTGGGTTTAGGGTGATTCCCTGGCAATTCAAACTGTAGGGGCGTACAGCTGTACGCCCCTACATTGATCTAATCGATATGAACTGCGATCGCATTACCCTATTTAATTTTGAGAGTAAGGGTGATTGAAGGCTTCCCAAGCAGCTTTGGCAGCTTTTTGCAGGCGAAAATTGAATTCTACTACATCTTTCATCATCAAGTGCCAATTTCTCTGGGCTTCGTCTTGAATTACCGCCCAAGCATTTTCTATATTAACGCGATCGCGCTCCATAACTTTCCTTCCTTCAATCAATTCTCTTGCTCGACGCACAGCATTTAAATAGGTTTCGCGGGTAACAGTACCTGCTGAATCAGCCTCAGCTTGGGCGCGTCTTTTTAGTGCCTCAATCAGCGCTTTGGTTTCGCGCTTTACTTCATCACTTTCATCAGCCATTTCAACTTCCACTAATTCCTCAGTTTGAGAACTAATTTCTACAATTACTGTCGATTCAGTAGATTCAATAAATGTCGCTTCAATGGATTCGATGTTGTTAGAATTCATACTTAAAACATCCTGAATTACAAACTTTACTTATCGATGAAAAATGCACCCTGTAAAGCGTTATTTATTAGTCATTCTCGATTTTTTAAATCACTAATGACTAATAACAAAGGACTAATTAAGCTTTTGTTGTCAGTTGTTGCTCTAATTTCAGCAATGCTGCAACTCGTGCTTCTGTAGCAGGATGACTGGAGAATAAGTTACCTAAAAATTGTCCAGAGATGGAATTGATAATTAATAATGGCTCAAAAGCTGGATTGGTATTTAAAGGCATCTGCTTTGCTGTAGCTTCTAGCCTTTGTAGCGCCCTAGCTAAAGCGCGGGGATTAGCAGTTAATTTAGCAGAACCAGCATCAGCGGAGAATTCTCTTGTGCGTGAAATTGCCAGCTGAATGATTGTTGCAGCTAATGGTGCAAGCATTACTGTTAATAAAACACCCAAAGGATTTCCACCTCTGTTGTCATTTCGTGAACCACCGCCAAACCAAAGGCTATAACTCACCATTTGCGCTAGGAAGGAAATGGCACCAGCTACTGTAGCAGCAACCGCTTGTGTGAGGGTATCACGATTAATAATGTGGGTGAATTCGTGGGCGATAACGCCTTCGAGTTCGTCTTCTGGTAATATATTCAAAATGCCTTCAGTAACAGCAACAGCAGCGTGTTCTGGATCGCGCCCTGTAGCGAAGGCGTTAGCAGTTTGACTAGGAACAATATAAACTCTGGGTGTAGGAATATTAGCACGACGAGATAACTTTTCCACTATTCGATAAAGTCCCGGTGCTTCCCTTTCACTGACAGGTTGTGCCTGATATACTGCAAGGGCAATTTTATCTGATTGATACCAAGAAAACAGGTTTGTTACTGCTGCTAAGCCGATTCCAATAATCAAGCCACTACTACCACCAATTACCCAGTAACTAATTGCTATCAAAAGACCACTTAGTGCAGCTAGCAAAGCAGCTGTTTTGAATTGATTTCCCATATTTTCGCTCTCCTGCTAATGCTGTATAGATTTTAGAGAAAACAGCATTCATTAAGCCACACTTTGATTGTATCCAGCTAAACTTAGATAGTATGATGCAGAAAACCTATCCAATAAGTACGGTTTTCCCCCTGCACTTGATGAAGAAGAATTCAGCAATTCCTGAGTCAGAATTTCAGAGCAATTGCAGTCGGATTTTTTGATGAATGCGGCAAGTTCGCAAGCTTTAATTCCAACTTTTCGGTTTATGGGTGAAGTATTCACCAATTCTGAATTTTGAACTCTTTAACACTATTTGTTTTATATCAAAAATAACATAACGCAACATAAAATTGCATCTGTCTGTAGTCATACATTTTCTAACTAATTGACAAGATTCATTTCACAAAAAATAAGTCATAATTTAATCACCCAGGCTCTTGATTCAGAATTCAGAGTTCTCACTTCTGCATTCTTCTTCAATTATCTCTATCATCAGAAAATGGTTTCAAACGAGCTGTAACTCTTAATTTACTTAGCCTCCGCACTAGGCGCAGAGCTTGTTGTTTATATAATGCTTTTGGTAGCCGTCCAGGCAAATTATCCATCAATTTTCTTGCTGTGCCGATGTTGCATCCTGAGATAATACTTATTTCGTTAGCACCGTCAAAAATCGCATCTTGAGCTAATGCTTTCTCGACCTCTACTTGCCAACTTCTCTTAAACATTTCGCCGCGTTCAATGCGCTGAAGGCTGTTACTATTCGCTAGAACAATGAGGCGATCGCCAACCGCAAGTTGTATATTATCAGAAGGCATTAATTTTACTGGCGATCGCTTGAGGCTTTGGTATAAAATTGGCACAACTCCATAACCATAAGCAACCTCAGCCAAGAGTAATCCGTTGAGTGTATCACCAGCTTCAATCATATACTCGACTACCAAAATAGTTTGACTATCAAAGTTAAACAAGCTGAGAATATTTTCTCCAAAAGCCGCACCCGCAAAAACTTCTGCGGAAATAGCAGAAGTACAAATAACTTGAGCATAAGGAAACAACCGGGCGACATTATCACGAAAATTTCGGTCGTAAGTCCGAATTACTACACGAGTTGTAGGACTCTGAGCATTTACCATCAAAGCGATTTCCAAATTTTCCATGTCATCGTCTGTAACTACAACGACACTTTTACTATTAGCGAGATTTACCTTGCCTAGAGCATCGGCAATACTATCATTAATTACTGGTATTTTGTGGAAAAAATCAGCGCCTAGTGCTGTGTTACTAATACCCACTAAAGGTTGTTTGAATTCTTGTAATAAAGCTGCAACTCGTTGACCGACTCGATTTAACCCAATCAGTACAACATGATTTTTTAGGGGTATTAATAGCTGGGAATTCTTGAAAAACTGAAATCTTGAACTTAACAGGGCATCAGTGAGCAATGCATATAATACCCCAACAAAACCTACACCCATTAAAGTTAGTCCAAGGCTAAACAATCGCAACCAACCTGGCATATGTTCAGCTTGCTCTGGTGGGGTTTTAAAATTAATACCGCCAAATAAATCTCCGTATCCTCCTAAAAGTAAAACAGCAGTGCCATAAAAGGCTTCTATTATGTTACTTTCCGGATAATTTAAGATATAGATAACTGTTCCAAAACACCAAAGAAAAAGTACTGCAAGTCCGCAAATTGTTGCCACCCGCAAGCTTTGATAACTACGGAATTTTCGCCAAAAATATGGAATTTTCTGTTTGAACTTATTCCATGCTCTGCCTAATACAATTTCTTGCCATAGCTGCTGCCAGTTGTACTTAGGCTGATTAGCAACTTTTTTCAAACTCTGAAGCTGCTCTTTAACTTCAATATAAATAATAGTATCATCCGGATGTAATTTTGCTTCTGGCTCCCATTGATGAAATTCTTTAGGTAAGAGAGATGAATCATTAGCGTGATGCAATACCCGACGATGCAGGGTATTCAGTTCGTATATATGTAGTTTGTTGCACCAATCATCATTCATTTGAATTTGATGCTTGACTACCCGAAATTGGTATTCTTCCAGTTGAAAATAGCCAAGATGCTCATCTCCCAGGGCTGCAACAGCAAATCCAGAAGCAGAAATCTGATTCGGCTCAAAGGCAATAAAATTACCAAGAGTCTGACTTAAAAGTTGATTGAGATTTTGTTTATCAGAACGTACAACCAAGCGAACTTGAGGATTTAACAGCCGTGCGGCAAAGGCAGCTTCTATATTTACTCGTTCATTACCAGTGGCTAGAATTATAGTTCGGCATTGACTAATGTTTGCTTGTTCTAAAACACTAGCTTGACGGCAATCTCCAATGAATAAATTTTCTAATAAATTTAATAAATTTGGTATCTGCAAATTTTTGGGTTGTTCTTGGTCGATCGCATTCACAACAACACCATATTCTTTGAGGATGGCAACACAATGCTGACCCAAACTTCCTAGCCCGCAAACTAAAAACTGATCTAGTTTTGTTTGAGAATTTTCAACAGGCTGATAATTACTTTCTGATGATGGCAGCATATCGTGGCGCTGATGGTACACGCTTCGCCGAGGCGTATCATATATAGCAATCCTATTTGAGTTGTGAAAATTTTTATTATGATCGTCCTTAGTCATTTGTCGTTTGTCATTTGTGATTACAAAGGACAAATAACTAATGACTAATGACAGCCAACAGAAAAATATTTCACAAATGATTTAGGGCTGCTATAGTGCTATTGTAATGGGGAAACGCGGTCATGAACTTTGCAAGCTAGTACAACAAGGCAAAAGTAAAAAGAGAATCGCCATAAACTTAGAGAGAAGTTGGAGCGGATTTGTCAGATAAACATGAAATATGCAACTACAAAATAAATTTTTTCAGACAATTCCTCGTACTGTTTGGGTATTGGGGTTTGTCAGTCTGCTGACAGATATTAGCTCCGAGATGATTAATTCTGTGTTGCCGTTATTTCTCGTGTCAGCTTTAGGCGCGAATGTGTTGACTGTCGGCATTATTGAAGGGATTGCGGAAGCAACAGCTTCAGTTTTGAAAATTTTTTCGGGAGCCTTGAGTGATTACCTGGGACATCGCAAGGGTTTAGCGGTGTTTGGGTATGGGTTATCTACCTTTGTTAAACCTCTATTTGCGATAGCTACCAGTCCAACTGGGGTGTTAATAGCTCGATTTGGCGATCGCCTTGGCAAAGGTATCCGAGTCGCACCTCGTGATGCTTTAGTTGCTGATTCTACTAGCCCAGAGGTACGTGGTGCAGCCTACGGATTACGTCAATCTCTCGATACCATCGGCGCATTTTTGGGGCCTTTGACAGCATTTGCCCTGATGGCTGGTTCGGAAAACAACTTCCGCCTGGTTTTTTGGCTAGCACTCATCCCCGGTTTCTTGGCAGTAGGTTTATTAACAGTAGGAGTAAGCGAGCCGGGAGCAAGTGAAACTCAAGGGAAACGCAGCAATCCTCTGCAATGGGAAGCTTTAGGCAGTTTAGGTCAAAAATATTGGGTACTGGTAGCAGTGGCGCTGCTATTCAATTTAGGCAACTCCAGCAATGCTTTTTTGTTGCTGCGAGCCGAGCAAATAGGCATTTCTGCCTCACTGATACCATTGACATTAATGGTGATGAATATGGCTTATTCGTTCAGCGCTTACCCAATAGGAATACTTTCCGATCGCTTGGGTAGATTTGGGCTATTGGTAGGCGGATTTATTCTATACGCTTTCGTATATCTGGGCTTCGCTTTCGTACAAGCACCTTGGCAAGTCTGGGGATTGTTTGCCCTTTATGGTTTGCATCTGGGCATGAGTAAAGGATTGCTGTTGGCGCTAGTAGCAAATAGTATACCTGCAAATCTGCGTGGTACTGCTTTTGGATTTCTGAATTTGGCTGTGGGAATAGCGCTTTTACCTGCTAGTTTCCTAGCTGGTGGTTTGTGGGAAACACTAGGAGCAGAGGCAACATTTATTAGTGGAAGTTTATTTGCGATCGCAGCTGTATTATTGTTAGTTTCTCAAAGAAACAAATACACGACTTAGAAATTGAACCACAGAGGAGGCCGAGAACAGTGGAAGTCCTAAAATATTAAATTCGACCAAAAGCAAAAATGGTATCCTTAATTTAATATCAAATCAATGGCGATGGAGCTCGCCAAAACCGCCTTTCCAGTCCTAAAAATGATCGCTTGGAAGGCTGATGGCTCCTACTTTCTTCGCTAACTGCGGGAGAGTAGGGCTTGGCTAAATGCATTACCTGACTCTCCTGTAGAAAGTGTAAGTCTACAAATAGCGCCTCAAGGAGTCATGGAATGCTAGCCAGTGTATTGTGGATTTTAATGATGGGCTTTTTTGTCGGACAACTTGCCCGTCGTTTAGGCGCTCCGCCTTTAATTGGCATGATTTTAGTGGGGATTATTCTTGGCCCCCAAATTCGGAATGTCATCAGTGAAGATGTGTTGGGTGCTGCTGATGAGTTAAGAACTTTGGCAGTAATGATTATTTTAATGAAAGCCGGACTCGGTTTAGATCGAGAAAAGCTTGCTCAACAGGGAACTGTGGCGCTGCGCTTGGGATTTTTACCAGCAACAACAGAAGCGATCGCGATCGCTTTTGCTGCTATGGTAATTTTTAAATTTAACTTTCCCACTGGTTTACTTTTGGGCTGTGTAATAGGCGCTGAATCTCCAGCTGTAATTGTCCCAGGAATGTTGAGGCTGAAAAGTTTAGGCTGGGGCGTTACCAAAGGAATTCCTGATGCAATTTTAACTGGTAGTGCCTTATCAGATGTACTGCTATTACTAGTTTTTAGTTTACTGCTGAGTTTTTTGAGTGACGGAGGTGTTGAGCAGATTACCCTACCTGGGGGATTTACTTTTACTGCTCTACAACTACTGCCATTTCAAATTATCATGCAAATATTTTTGGGAGTATTGTTGGGCTACTTAGCCGCTCGTTTACTAGTTTTATTATTAACCAAACAAAACTGGACTCAAAACGCCGTTCAAGATACTGTAATTGCTGCTAATTTAGCCTTATTTTTAGTAATTGTAGCTCACGCTTTGCCTTACTTTTCTGGTTATTTGGCAGCAATGGCTATGGGCTTTTTCTTAATTGAATTAGATGCTCCCCTAGCGCGAAGATTGCGCGGCGGATTCGATAGTTTATGGATAGTAGCTGAGATTTTTTTATTTGTGTTATTAGGAGCAAATATTCAACTGCAAGTATTAGAGAAGATTCTGTTACCGGGCATTTTAATTTTAGCAATTGGTTTACTGATTGGTCGGATGCTGGGCTGGTATCTGTCAACTTTGGGTAGTAATTGGAATTGGCGAGAAAGATTATTTTTGCTCCCAGGAAACTCAGCCAAAGCGACAGTACAAGCTGCCATTGGGGCAATACCCCTCTCCCAAGGAATTGGGGGAGGAGAGATAATTTTAGCGATCGCAGCTCTTTCAATTTTAATCACTGCACCTTTAGGCGCTTGGGCAACTATGACTTTTGCTCCTAAATTGCTAACAAAAGGTGAAGTTGATCCGACCAAAGTCACAGTTGCTACTCGTACTTTGTTATTGGCAGCTGTAGATACATCGAGTTTAGCCGCAGAAGTTTTAACAAAAGTAGCAGATTTAGCACGCCGTAGTAATGGCGAAGCAATTGTTTTGCATGTAATTAATACTTCAAATCAACAAGATATCGAACAAATAAAACAACAAGCCAAACAGTTATTATCTGATATTAGATATGAATTTTTAACTGTTACAGGCGCGATACCAGAAGAGATTATTCGCATTGCCAATGAGTTTTCTGTCACAGCGATCGTCATGGGAAAACGCGGACATCAACCTTGGGAACAAGTGTTAATTGGCTCAGTCTCACAAGCTGTTTTAGAAGCCAGTCCAATACCTGTAATTTTACTAGAAAATCAGCAGAATGCGATTTTAGATTTTAGATTTTAGATTGTGTTCACCTAGAGTCTCAGAAACAAATGATTATATATCTTGCAAAAGTCCTTAACATCCCACACGCCAGTCGCTCATGGGGGAAACCACGCCAGATGCTCCACTTGGGGAAACCCCAAGACCGCACTGGCTCCCCTTAATCCCCTCCCCGATGCCTTGGGGAGGGGAGACAAAGCGTAGCTTTGGCGGGGTGGGGTTCAAATTTTGTGATTTATGCAAGAGGTTTATTCTTTAACTCTTCTGACTCCTGAATTCTGAATTCTGAATTATACCGTATTTACGAATTAATATGAAACATCTTCGTCAGTTTGAACCGTTTATTGCACTACCACACCTAATTAAATGGCTACCCATTTCCTTTGTAGTTGGCATTTTTGCAGGAACTGCATCAGCGATTCTTTTAGCATCATTGGAATGGGCAACTGATTGGCGAGAATCACATCGATGGATTATCGCTTTGCTTCCCCTTGGTGGATTTTTGAGTGGCTTAATTTATCATCAATTTGGTCGGACTGTAGAAGCTGGAAATAATCTTTTGCTGGAAGAAATCCATAATCCTAAACAGATTATTCCCGGACGTATGGCTCCTCTTGTTTTATTAGGAACAGACCTCACTCACTTCTTTGGTGGTTCAGCCGGTCGGGAAGGTACAGCATTACAAATGGGTGCTTCTTTGGCAGACCAGTTAACTAAAATCTTCCATTTTAAAGGAGCCAATCGGCGAATTTTATTAACAGCAGGTATCAGTGGGGGATTCGCTTCAGTTTTCGGTACTCCCCTAGCTGGAACTGTATTTGGTCTAGAAGTTTTAGCCATTGGAAAAATTCATTACGACGCTCTTTTTGCTTCTTTAATTGCCGCGATCGTTGGCAATCAAGTAACTTTACTATTTGGTTTACATCATACAGCATACCGACACGCTGCATCCATACCGAAGTTAACAATTTGGGGATTAATTTCTGCGATTATTGCAGGTGTAATCTTTGGAATAGTTGCAAGATTTTTTGCTCAAGTAACTCACAAAATTAGTCACTTTTTTAAAGCCAAAATATCCTATCCTCCAATACGTCCTTTAATCGGCGGTGCCCTGATAGCAATAATTGTTGGATTAAGTGGTACAACTAAGTACATTGGGCTTGGTATCCCAACTATCGTTGATGCTTTCTACAATCAGCTACCACCTTGGGATTTTGCAGCCAAATTGGGGTTAACTGCTTTAACTTTAGGTGCAGGTTTTAAAGGAGGAGAGGTGACACCTTTATTTTTTATTGGTGCAACATTAGGTAATGCTTTGTCGTTGATTTTGGGATTACCTGCACCATTATTAGCAGGAATGGGATTTGTGGGTGTGTTTGCAGGTGCTGCAAATACACCTTTAGCATCAACTCTCATGGGAATTGAATTATTTGGTTTAGAATCAGGGGTATTTATTGCTATTGGTTGTGTAGTAAGTTACTTATTTTCAGGTCATTCCGGAATTTATTCGGCACAGCGTATCGGGTTGAGTAAATACTCTGCTGTATATTTAGAAGAAGGGATGACTTTGGCTAATTATAGGCAACCAAAAATTGATTTACCTGATGATAGTAAACAACGAGAAAGTAATTCTCAGGAATAAATTTTTGACGCAATTAATTAGCATTGCATCATTATTTATTACACAATACCATTGTAAATGAAGCGATTTTTCATCACCAAAACCGCAATTTTGTAACGAAAATAATTGTGTTTGTTACCAAAATCGCAATTTTGTAACAAAAATAATCGTGTTTGTAACGAAAACGATCGCGTTTGCCACCAAAAACTACGATTTGGTAACGAAAACCATCGCGTTTGCCACCAAAACCACTGCAAATGTTCAAAGAATCTCGCGTTTTGCTAGATATTGGTACATCTGCCAACGTGCATCTACCTCGGCTTGGGCTTGTTCTAATAGATGCTTGGCAAGTTCCGGTTTACTTTTGGTGAGCATTTTGAAGCGATTTTCTTGATACATTGAATGTTCTACAGGTTGTGTTGGCGATCGCATATCCAATTGCAAGGGATTTTTACCTTGTTTTTGCAACTCTGGATTATGCCGATACAACAACCAACGACCTGATTCTACCAGAGTTTTTTGATGATTCATGCCTGTAGTCATATTAATGCCGTGGGCGATGCAATGGCTATAAGCAATAATCAGCGATGGCCCATCATAAGCCTCTGCTTCCAAAAATGCCTTTAGGGTATGTTCATCTCTAGCACCAAGGGCTACACTGGCTACGTAGACATTTCCGTAGGTCATGGCAATCATACCCAAGTCTTTCTTTGGCGCAGGCTTACCACTGGCGGCATATTTTGCAACTGCTGCTCGTGGCGTGGCTTTGGAAGATTGACCGCCTGTGTTGGAATATACTTCTGTATCCATGACTAAGATGTTGACATTGCGACCACTAGCCAGCACATGATCGATACCACCAAAGTCAATATCATATGCCCAACCGTCACCGCCAACAATCCAAACGCTCTTTTTCACCAAGTAATCTGCGAGGGATTTTAGATTTTGGATTTTGGATTTTAGATTGGGATTGAGAGTTAGGATTTCATCTAACTTTTGCTGTAACAATTCTATTCGTTCTCGCTGTTCCCAAATGTCAGCTTCAGATTTTTGTTCTGCTTTGAGGATAGATTGAACTAAATCCTGAGGAATTATTTCCCCATTCCCCACTCCCCATTCCCCACTCCCCAATTGTTGCAAAAGTTCCGCTGCAAATTCGGCTTGTTTATCCACAGACAAACGAAAGCCAAAACCAAATTCGGCGTTATCTTCAAATAAATTATTAGACCATGCAGGGCCGCGTCCTTGGGCGTTGGTTGTCCAGGGTGTTGTGGGGAGGTTACCGCCGTAAATTGAAGAACATCCTGTAGCATTGGCGATGACGGCGCGATCGCCAAACAATTGGGTTAATAATTTTAAGTAAGGTGTCTCACCACAACCTGCACAAGCACCAGAGAATTCAAATAAAGGTTCTTGCAATTGTTGTTGGCGAATTTGGTTTAATTTCAACTGCCGTCTGTCAGGATTGGGCAAACTTAAAAAGAAATCCCAGTTCTTTTGTTCTTGTTCCCGCAATGGCAATTGTTGTGCCATATTAATGGCTTTTCGCAATGGCTCAGCTTTATTTTTGGCAGGGCAGACTTCTACACAAATCGCACATCCCGTACAATCTTCTGGAGCTACCTGAATGGTAAATTTTTGATTGGCAAAGTCTTTATCTTTGGCGTTAATCGACTTGAAGGTTTCTGGTGCCTTAACTAACTCATCGACTTGATAAGCCTTAGCGCGGATAGCACTGTGGGGACAAACCATCACGCACTTACCACACTGAACGCAGACATCTGCTTCCCATACAGGTATCTCTTCGGCAACGTTACGTTTTTCCCACTTCGCAGTACCTACGGGAAAGATGCCGTCAGCTGGTAGTGAGCTGACAGGTAAATCGTCACCTTCCCAAATCATGATTTTACCTAAAACTTCCTGGACAAATTTGGGGGCGGAGTTAGGAGTAGAGACGCGATTAATCGCGTCTGTACAAGAATTAGGAGTTTGTGGTATGTCTACTTTATGTAAGTTGTCTAAGGTGTTGTCTACGGCTTGCAAGTTCATGCGGACAACTTCTGCACCTTTTTTACCGTAAGTCTTTTCGATCGCTTGTTTGATTTTAGCGATCGCTTCTTCTTGGGGCAAGACTCCCGCTAAGGCAAAGAAGCACACTTGCATAATAGTGTTAATTCTGCCACCCATGCCACTTTCACGGGCGACTTGATTGGCATTAATTACATATAACTTCAACTGTTTATCGATAATTTGCTGCTGCACCTTTAGCGGTAAATTTTCCCAAACTCTATCTGCATCATAGGGACTATTAAGCAGCAAAATTGCCCCAGGAGTAGCAGCTTTTAAAACATCTATGCGTTCTAGAAAACCCCAGTGATGACAACCAATAAAGTTAGCTTGGTCTATTAGGTAAGTGGAGCGAATTGGCTCTTTCCCAAAGCGCAAATGAGAAACGGTCATCGAGCCAGATTTCTTAGAGTCATAGACAAAGTAACCTTGGGCATAATTATCGGTTTCTTCACCAATAATCTTGATGGAGTTTTTGTTAGCACCAACTGTACCATCTGAACCCAACCCATAGAACATTGCCCTGACAACACCATTTGATTCTGTGGAGAAGTTGGGGTCAAAGTCGAGAGAAGTGTAAGTAACGTCGTCATTAATACCAATAGTAAAATGCTTCTTCGGTTGACTTTGGGCAAGGTTATCAAAAATGCCTTTTACCATCGCCGGCGTAAATTCTTTCGATGAAAGACCGTAGCGACCGCCGATGATTTTGGGCAGAGGGGCAGGGGGCAGGGGGCAGGGGAAAACATCCTCCCCTCTGCTCCCTGCTCCCTGCTCCCCTGCTTCTTCTCCCCACGCTTCATGAATAGCAGCCACTACATCTAAATACAACGGCTCACCGGCGCTACCTGGTTCTTTGGTGCGGTCGAGAACGGCGATCGCTTGTACACTACTAGGTAAAGCTGCAACAAATCTCTGGACATCAAAGGGGCGATAGAGTCGCACTTTCACCACACCAACTTTTTCACCACGGGCGTTGAGATAATCTACTGTTTCATGGACGGTTTCACAGCCAGAACCCATGAGAACGATGACGCGGGAGGCATCGCTAGCTCCATAATATTCATAGATTTGGTAATACCTGCCTGTGCGTTCTCCAAATTTATCCATGATGCGCTGGACAATTTCGGGACAGGCGTTGTAGTAAGGGTTAGCGCCTTCACGAGACTGGAAGTAGACATCGGGGTTTTGGGCAGTACCCCGCAATACTGGGCGGTCTGGGGTGAGGGCGCGGCTGCGGTGGGCGAGTATTAGGTTATCATCGATGAGCGATCGCAAATCATCATCTCCAAGCAGTTTGACTTTCTGCACTTCATGGGAAGTACGGAAACCATCAAAGAAATGCATAAATGAGACTCGCGCCTCTAGGGTAGCAGCATGAGCGATGAGAGCAAAATCTTGACTTTCCTGCACCGAGGCGGAACACAGCAGAGCAAAACCAGTAGCCCTAGCTGCCATTACGTCGCTATGGTCACCAAAAATCGATAAAGCATGAGTCGCCAGGGAGCGTGCTGCAACGTGAACTACAGCGCTAGTTAATTCACCAGCAATTTTGTAGAGGTTGGGTATCATTAACAATAATCCCTGAGATGCCGTAAAGGTGGTACTCAGGGAACCTGTTTGCAATGCCCCATGTACAGCAGCTGCGGCTCCTCCTTCACTCTGCATCTGCACAACGCTGGGAATAGTCCCCCACAAGTTCGGACGACCTTCTGCTGACCAAGCATCCGCCCATTCACCCATTGCTGAAGAGGGGGTGATAGGATAAATGGCGATCGCTTCATTTAATTTGTAAGCAACACGGGCAACAGCTTCATTTCCGTCGATAGTTGCAAATGTTTTGTTCATAATTTGATTTTTGTCCCCACGTCTAAAGATGCGTAATTCGTAATTAAGATTCGTCAGATTTGATCTGGGTTTCTGGATTTAGGTCTGTTGCCGGATTCGAGAGAATTGGTATAAATAGAAAAATTAGAAATAGCCAAAGCCAGATGTAGGGGCACGGCACTGCCGTGCCCCTACAGATGTACCTCGCCCTTGTCGGGAAACGCTATATAGGAATCAGGTTTGATTAAAGAGCCTGAAGATTAGCACACTGTTTCCCTATTGGCTGCTTCTGCTAGAAAGTTAACTTTCAATAAATACTGCAAATATTAGTATCTCATTTGAGATTTAGCATCTATTAATATGTATTAATTATGTACTCAATAACCAAAGTTTTGATGAGATAAGGCTTTGGGGTAGTTGATTCTTTTTTGTGGGGTATGGGGTCGGGAATTGTTGATATTTTAGGTTGCTATAGCCGTTGTCAAATCGCAAAGCAAAGACGCGATAAATCGGCGTCTCTACAAAAGATTGATTCTTGTAGAGACGCCGATTTATCGCGTCTCTTGTCTTAACGTTAAAAAAACATAAAATAGCCTAAGTACACTATTCAAATATTGATGGATGTAAAATCGCCACCGCCAAATGAGGTAAAACCACGTAACTTTAAAGATTGAGCGATCGCATTTTCAGCCGATTGCTTATAATCCTGCTTTTTCTTGTCTTCGAGTTGCTTTTCTTCATCCCTGAATAAATCTTGACTCAAAGATTTAATCGCCTCATCAATTTTCTGCCCAACCCCATCAGGCGACTGCTCGATTTGTTCTGTTAAATCCCGCAATTTAGTAACAATTTCTTGGAGATATTCTTCAAGGTTTGCCGAGGAAAGTACCTCTTGTAACTTAATAGGTAGTTCGTCAATTTTTTCGCTGATGTTGATTCCTTGGGCTTGTAGTGTTTCTCTTAAGGAACGTACACGCGATCGCGCACTCTCAATTTGAGTAGAATTTTCCGAGGTTGATTCACCTAAAAATTCTTTAAACTGGGTATAGATATTAACAAAAGCACTTTGGGCAGCTTCAGGATTGTTTTGCAATTCTTCAAGACTGACACCCAAAAGTGAGGAAAGAATGTTTGGGACTGATGGAGTTTCGTTAGATGGTGGAGGGACTTTTTCTGAGGTTTGTGTTGAGAAGAACATCAGGTTAGAGACAGCGATTTTTGCTTGCGCCATCGCCTGATTCATTTCATTTTCCAGGTATGCTTTTGCTGCTGACTCTGGAATTTCAAAGTTAGCGATCGCAATTTGCGTAACTTTCTTTTGGATGCCAGTAAGGGTAGAGATCACAAAGCGACCCCTAGATAGCTTTTGGTTATCGGGAATCAGAAAATAACGCGATCGCTTGGAATCAGTCCAGAATGTTAGTTGATTTTCACTGCTCATATTAATCTATAATTTATAGTTATGCTGTGGACAAATTAACTGCGTGAACGACGAGCGATCGCATTTTCAACATCGCGTACTAAAACAGGCATTTTTAATGTTCTCAGATGTTGAAGTGTTGCTAAAGTTGCTTCTCCTTTACCATCTCCCAAAGCATTTGCAATCTCCCTCAAAATTCTTTCATTCTGGGGGTATTTAGAAATCAATTTATTAGCATAATTTGCAGCTAAATTATCATCAATAGGCGTTAATGGAATTAGTAAAGAAGCGACTTGAAATGCTAGATCAAAGCCTAAAGATGTATGTTGTTGTAAAATTTGCATACTTGCTTCAATAGCTGCAATAATTTCGTTTTTTACAGCCTTTGCTATTTCTTTGTCCCTCACAATAGCTAGGGCTAAAGTCCGACCAAAATAATATTGATAATATATACCAAGAAGTGCCTTAATAGCGTCTATTTGCCATTGCTTTAATTTCTGATTGTCATCAGCGTAATAACTGGTATTTAGGGCATCAGCTAGCTTTTCAAATGCCGAGTCAGTTTCCGATATCCGTTCATAAACCACAGGTGCTTCTTTCCAAGGAACATTTTGAGAATTAGCAGCCCAATCTATAAGTTTTTGAAATCCAGCGGGATGTCCCCAAGAAGTTAGCATAACAGCTGCTAATAATTGATGATAAGGTTCGCCAGAATTTAGCAAATTTATGAGTCCTGGAATGCGGTCTTCATAACCTCCATCCAGACCATCGTCGATGATATCTTGGAGTTGTCCTCGATTCCCTTCACGGTCGGTGAAAAGTAACTCTTCGGGATTATTTAGCGATTGCATTAAAATTATCTCCTTAGTTTTACTTTCCGGCTGGATGAAACTTCTCTAACTTGAAATTACTAACAGCAAATGAGAGAATTTCCAGTAAATTAAAAGATTGTGCATAGACGCACAGCGGCTTGCCGCAGGCATTACATTTTACACAATTTTTAGTTGCTCATCGGTGTAGAGGGATTACACAATTTAATAAGGTCTGTACCTGGGATCTGGTTTTTTGTCCTTCCATGCACCTTTTCCTTTTTTAGCCTTGGGATTCCAATCATCATATATGCTCATGTCATCTGTCTTTCCAAAGGTTCTCATGGCCATCATATCGTCGGTAATGTCTTGAGACTGATCGAAACTCCAATCTTTTTGAATTCCTCCTTGTACTGGATTACCAGCTGCATCTACTTCGATCGCTTTTACCTCAAATCCTTTCGGGAAACCTACATTTTTAATATTTGCTAAACTAATATCTTCGTATTGTTTGTAATTTATATTGGCTTCAAAGAGCAAAGAATTTCCATTTTTACCTTTAATTTCTCTAGCTAATTGCTCTACTTCCTTTTCCATTTTTCTCCACTCTCCATTTCCTTGCCAATTACCCCACTGCGGTACTATGTTTTCTGGGATATCTGGGCCTCCTAATTCCAAAGCCATTACATGTCCCTTTTGTGCATCTACAATTCCTTCATTGCGTGCATTTTCTCCTGAACTACCTACTTTTGGCCTACCACTTTCAGCTTGACTCACCCGAACATCAGATATCGGCTCTGGAGCATTTGGACGCCCTTTAGTCACTGTTGGATCTACAATTCCAAACACACGTACTGGTCGTTTAATTTTGTCGTATTTTAGCGAAGGAACTTCTTCCAATTCAAGTTTTACCGGACCTACAGCTGATGGCCGCTGACGGAAACCTGTGGCAGGATCTATATCTTTATATTTTCCTTGATTCTTGCTGTCTGGTTTGTATTTATCGTATGTCTCAATTTGATGCCTTCCATGCGGTACTACTCCCGGTGGCATACAAGTGCCAGGGCTAGGGGAAAAGCGGCACCATGTCCCATCTTCTTTTTGCTTCCATTCGTGGTCGTTGGGCAGTTTAATTTCTTCTACAAATTCTCCCTCATCGATCGCCTTCGGTTCAGCTTTTCCTGCCACTGCAAGTTCTGTATTCAGCTCTTCTGATGTTAATTGGCTACCTTCCTTTGCAGCAGTGTTCTGAAGAACCTCCTGTTCTTTGGGCGACATTGGCAGTTCGCTATCTGATTTCAAACCTTGAGATGCACCTGTATCTGCATCAGGTCGGGTATTGTTCCCCGAAGCAGATCCACTTTCAGGCGGTTTCATCGTCGTTTCCGGGGTACTGCCTTCTGCCTGAGGCGGTTTCACCTCAGTATCGCTACCGCCAACTTTAGTTGAATAAGGCCCTTTAAGATACTCTGCCGGAATAGTACCTTTAATGAGGTACTCACCATCGCGTGTTGTGTTGTAGTATGCCAGCAACCTACGGCTAAGTTTGCTAGATTGTCCTTTACTGATACCCAGGGAAGCGACATAATCAGGAATACCTTGGGGGCCGTTGGCAACAGCAGCATCGACATCTATATCTTTTTTAACAGTTGTAGCGATTTGAGAAATTTCATCCGTAATCATCTTGGAAATCTGCTCAGGGGTTAATACCTCAACATTCTTGAGATTGCCTGATTCAATGTCTGCTCGTAATTTTGGTAAATCGAGTTCGACTTCTGAACCGCCGTATGTCTTGGCAACACCACCACTTTCTGTCAGGAAGGAGGTGTAGGGACTGTCTCCTTTTGCGGGATCGCTACCATAAACGTGTTCTAGAGGAGTTGCTTTTCCATTAGGATTCGCCGGAATCAGGGAACCATCTTCAACAACATGAGATTTTGCTTTACCTTTGTGATTAACTAGGCTGGCAAAATCGTTATCCTGGCGAATAATGCGAACAACATCTTGATTTTTGTCTGTAGTTGCCGGATTTTGTTCTTGTTCACCTGGGGATTTCGTTGCAGGCGATTCTGTTGTTGTATCTTTAGGAACTCCTCCAACCTGAGCATCTGGTTCATCTACCTGCACACCGCGTCCGGTGGATGTTTCGGCTTCGGGCGATCTTACCGTAGACTGAGGATCTGTGACTTCAGTTTCAGGCGATCGCACCCCTGTATCAGGGCGCTGAACATTCGGCACATCCACATCAGGACTACCGATCGCCGGCGTATCAACTTTCCCGCCAAAGCCCGTTCTAATTCCATCTCCCAGGGAAGAACCAAACCGCTCTCCAGCTTGGAATGTACTGGTTTGCATACCCTCAATACCGCGACCAAATTTACCGAGTCTACCCAGATTAGCTGTAGAAATCTGCACAGCTCCACCGATCGCCGCACCAATGAGAACTGCTTCTAAAGTGATGGGTTCTCCTGTTGCTAAGTTGCCAAAAATACCACCAGCAATATCAAAGGCAACATCAATGCCAAACTTCAAGAACGATTGAGTCAGCCCTGCACCCAGTCTACCCGCTTGAGCCAAGGCGTTACCTAACAGACCACCAGCACCACCCAAAGCACCACCGATCGCCCCAGCTAAGGCAGCTTTACCCACGCCGTCCAGCAGGTTCTTGCCGTCGATCGCATTGTTACCAATCTGAATCACAGCACCAGCCACAGCCCCAACGATCGCCCCACCAACGATTGTACCGATGGCTCCTGCGGCTGCACCTGCTCCCAATGCCCCAGCTAAGGCACCCACTGCCCCAATTACTGCTGGCGCAACGATAATTGCGACAACAATTACAGCAATGACTAACAAAACCTTCAGCACTGTTTTCCAGCGCGGTTCTTCTTTATCTGCTGCTTCTTGGGCGTATTTTTGGATATCTGAGTCGAGATTTGGCTGTTTGTCTCCTTGTATTGAACCACGTAACCCTTCTTCCAAGTCAGTGACACTCTTTTGGAAGTTAGCCTCCATGTTTTGGTTACTCTGGTCAAAAGCACTTTGAATTCCTTGCGCGACTTCACCAAAAGCTGTAACAGCTGTTTCGCTGGTAGTTGTGACTGTGGTTGTGAAGGCTTGCTGAATTTCATTGAAGGTGTCTGTAGCGCCTTGATTGAGATTAGTTAAGGTAGTCTTGGCTTCTTGAGAAACACCAGCAGACTCTTCCAGCCCACTTTGGGCAATACCATTTACCGCCGTAACGGCTTGCTGTCCTCCTTGGGCAATACCTTGTTCTGATGCTGCAATCCCCTGTTCGGTTTGCTGTTGGACTTGAGCCACAGAGTTATCAAACTGCGCCAAAATTTCTGCTAAAGTGACACTCAACTCCTGTGGATTTGGCGCTGGCATTCCCTGGAGTTGGGCTTGGGTATCTTGGATGGCAGTTTGCAGACTGGTAGCAGCTTGGTTGATGCCATCTTGGATAGAAGCGATCGCCTTTTGGGCATCCCGTTCAATTGCCGATACTTGCCCTTGACCGTAAACTTCCAACAGTTGTAATTGAGCAGTTTGCTGTTGGTCTAAAGTCTGTAATGTAGATTGCAGAGTTTGGTTAGCCGTTTGAGTCAACTGAGTTTGTGCTTCTGAGAGTTGAGACAAAACTTGCTGCTCAACGGAGTTTAAATTGTCTAGAGTTTGTTGTTGCAGAGTTTGGAGTTGTTGGCGAGACTCATTAGCAATGTTATGGATTCCTTCAATATCCTTCGGTTTGCCTTGATCGACGCTATCAGCTTGTTTATTGCCTTCATCAACTAAACCGTTTTTGTATTGTTGTGCGACTTCTCTGGCTGCTTTTGCCCTGGCCTTGAGTCGGTTATCTGTAAGTGGCCCATCCCAGAAGTTATCATCTTTACCAGTAAGTTGAGCTTCCCATTCCGTGGCCTTTTGTTCACCAAAGGCGATCGCTTCGTCTCCGACTTTGGTGCCAGCAGCACGGTATTTCTCTTTTGCTTGGGTATAAAATTCCTCAATCTTAGCTAGCTGGCTGCTTTCACTTTCATCTACTTTCTGGAGAGACGTTGTATATTCTGTTGCAACTTTTTGACGTTCTGTGGCAGTTGTGGAGGAAGTTGTGGCTGCTGCTGCCTGATATTGTGCCTGAATTTGGGCTATGGTCGCTTGTCCTTCACTTTGCACTTGCTCGCGCTGCTGGGCAATTTGGGCTGTAACAGTTGCCTTTTGTTGCTCAACTGCTGCCATTACAGAGGCTTTAGCATTTTCAGTTGAACCTTGGATACGCGCCTCAATTCCTTGCCCCAACTGGGTAATTGTCTGCACTCGCAAAGCCGCTTCAGCCAAAAAGCTATTTGTGATATTCATCGCCTCAGCTTTTTGCTGTTCTCCTTCCGCCGTCTCTTCCTGTTCAGGAGGTGCAAAATTAACTCCTGTTGCCGCTAATTGGGAAGTTTGAGCATTTAGAGCATTTTGCTGGGCTTGTGCTGCCACAACTGCCGTTTTGGCTTGTTCTTTCTCTGCCACAGTTTCCGGGGTGACGGCTTGCGCCATGCTTTCGGGATTTGGGTTATTAGCCTGTGGAGGTAATTTTTCTAACCCTTCACCCTTGACAGCAGCAGCTTGTTGTGCATTTTCTCCACCTTGAGTTGCTTTCGTTTCCGGATTGACAGCTTTACCAGCCTCAGCTGCTCCTACCGCTTGCGATTCAGGTGCCTTTTCTTTGTTTTCGACATCTTTCTTTTGGGAACTGACAGCTTCAGCGATGCCTGCTTGAGCTACCTGTGATTCGGGTAACTTTTCTTTGCCTTCACCCTTGACATCACCACCTTTATCTGCGGTGTTTTCCGGGCTGGCAGCCTTAGCCTGTGACTCGACATCATCTTTAGGCTTGTCTGCTTGAGTTTCAACTGCTGGTGAAGATTCATCTTGGGGTGCAGCCATTTCAACGGAATCGCTTTCCGCCTTTTTTTGAGATTCAGGTTGTGTTTCGGGGTTTTCGTCAGGTGGTGGTTCTGTTGTTCCGGCCGCAACGGGAGATTGAACGCCCAGACTTGCTTGTGTTGCGCGATTGTTATCAAGTTTCTGACGTATATCATTCTCAACTTCAGTAGCATTCTGCTCTGTGATTAGTTGAGAAACTTGAGTATTTACATCAGGAGCAAGTTGGATGGTGCGGTCGGGAAGTTCTTTAGCTTGTAAAAGCTCCTCTTCCTGCCCACATTCTGAGCAACAAAGCCGCTGAATATCTATATCTGCTGTTGCCGATGGGTCTGTTTGCCGCCCAATAGTCTGGCCATTTTGTTGGACAACGTGAGTTAATTCATGAGCAAGTAATTCCTTGCCTTGATAACTCCCCGGATTGTATTCTCCTTGACGAAAGAAAATATCCTGTCCTGTGGTGAAAGCACGAGCTTGGATAGTTTGGTTGAGTTCGTGAGAGCGGCTATCTGTGTGGATTTTGACGCCGTTGAAGTCAGCGCCAAAGGCTTCTTCCATTGGTTGGCGGATATCGTTTGAGAGTGGCTGCCCATTTTGGCGTGCCTGTTGGATAGAAGTTTCGAGGCCAGATGTGCTTACCACACGACCACCCTGGCGCTGTACTAGAGGAATGGCAGAACCAACTAGAAATTTCCTTTGTAATTCAGTCTCTGGCAAAGCCTCGCGTTGGATAAACTGCTGATTTCGAGGCTGACTTATTTTCTGCATCACCTGGCGTGCTACTGTATCAGCTTGCTGTTCGTAAATGTCTCCTGGCTGATTAATTGTGAGTTTTGTCTGCACGCGCAGTGACATTCGACTAATGTCGTGGGTGAGTGGTTCGTTTAGGGATTGCTCCTGAGTAACTGCCTGGGGAGAAGAATCAAGAGGCTTCATTTGTAATTCTTCTTCCTTTAATTCCTGAGATTGAAATTCTGCCCCCGTCCGTTCCTCTTCTTCTTCTGACAGTTCTTCCCGTTGCACAAGTTGGTGATTTTCAGGCTCATTCATTCCCTGCATCACCTGTGGTGCTACGGTCTCAACTTCTTGTTCCTCAACATCTTCCGGCTGATTAACTGTGAGTTTTGTTTGTGGGTGTAGCGATATTCGACTAATGTCGTGTGTTAGAGGTTTGTTGAGGGATGGCAAATCGGCAGTTGTTTGGCCAGAGGAGTTTACACCAAAACCGCGCTTCGGTTGTCTGAGTTTAGGTATTGAGAAGGAACTACTGCTAGCTTTTTTGGGCTTGGCTACGCGTTCTCTCATTTGCTTCTCCTGATGCCCGCCGAGCAGTAGGGTGGATCATGATTTTACTCATACAGGTATCTAGAGTAGGGCGATCGCACTTCCCCCACAATTAATCAAAAGTCTAAAATCAATGCAAAATCAAGTTGCTTTTTCTCTTTTAGAATTATCCCATCCTCCCACGCCCGTGTGCGTGGGTTATACGAATGTGGTGGATTCCATTTTCCTGGGTGCAATTGTAAATTATTTGTCCATATAATCTGTTGTTGTTTTCAAATCCATCGCCCAGTAGCATAAATTGCTGTTCACCTTCTTGGATCTCGTTGTACCTGTGTTGAATAATTGTTTTAAGCTGTTGTGCTGTGTAATCGTGGGCTTGCGCTCTTGGACCAAAGGTGAATACTGCTTGATGAGCGTCTTCTTCCGTTATGCGCTGTATTGCCGGTTTGACTTGCTTACTAATTTCCATCGTTGGCGGTGATGAGGTGTCTGTAAGCTGCGATGATCGCTGCACCGCCTCCCCATTCTGCTGCACAACATGAGTCAACTCATGCGCCAACAACTCCTGTCCGCCCCGACTCCCAGGATTATATTCCCCCTGCCGAAAGAACACATCCTGTCCCGTCGTGAAAGCACGCGCCTGAATTGACTGATTCAACTCATCTGATTGACCATCAGTGTGAACCTTCACCCCACTGAAATCTGCGCCAAACGCCTGTTCCATCGGTTCGCGGATGTTGTCTGCCATCGGCTGTCCACTACCCCTTGCTTGGTTAATAGATGCTTCCAAGTCTGGGTTAGCAGCCATCCCACCTTTAGCCTGACGCTGCACCATCGGCTTCATCTGTAACTCTTCCTCTTCCTCTGGCAGAGACTCTCGCTGTAGTGTGCTAGTGTCGAGAGATTTCATTTGTAATTCTTCTTCCTCTTCCTCTGGCAGAGACTCTCGTTGTAGTGTGCTGTTGTCGAGAGATTTCATTTGTAATTCTTCTTCCTCTTCCTCTGGCAGAGACTCTCGTTGTAGTGTGCTAGTGTCGAGAGATTTCATTTGTAATTCTTCTTCCTCTTCCTCTGGCAGAGACTCTCGTTGTAGTGTGCTAGTGTCGAGAGATTTCATTTGTAATTCTTCTTCCTCTTCCTCTGGCAGAGACTCTCGTTGTAGTGTGCTAGTGTCGAGAGATTTCATTTGTAATTCTTCTTCCTCTTCCTCTGGCAGAGACTCCCGCTGTAGCGTGCTAGTGTCGAGGGATTTCATTTGTAATTCTTCTTCTTCTTCCTCTGGCAGGGACTCTCGTTGTAGCGTGCTAGTGTCGAGAGATTTCATTTGTAATTCTTCTTCTTCTTCCTCTGGTATTTCTTGCCGTTGCATCACAGGTGTGATGGAACTTGCCAGAGGTTTCATTTGTAATTCTTCCTCTTGGGGCATTTGTTCGCGCTGGATAGGCGGACGATTTCCAAGTTCTCCCAATCTTCCCACGACCTGCTGCGCCATTGCATCAGCTTGTTGCTCGTAAATATCTCCTGGCTGATTAACCGTGAGTTTGGTTTGGGGACGGTGCAGTGGTATTCGACTAATGTCGTGTCCTAGAGGTGTATTTAGCGCTGCTTGGGATGAAGCACCAGAGGACTGTGAACCAAAACCGCGCGTTGGCTGTCTGAGTGCAGGTATTGAGAAGGAATCTGTGGTAGTTTTTTTGGGCTGAATTATGCGTTCTTTCATTTTTTTTCTGATGCCCAAGCAGTAGGTAGATGAATATTTTGCTGATACTAATATCTAGTTTAGTGCGATCGCACTGTATTTCACTTCGTGAGTAATTTTACTCTATCGGCGGGTACCTCTGCCTCTTCCGCCACGTCCCTCCCGTACTCCACCTCCCCGTACAACCGCCCCTCTTGCTTCTTCGCGGCGACGTCCTCTTCTGCCCCTGTTTAATTGCGCCATAGCCTGTTGTATAAGCCTGTCGCGTGCTGCATTCGCTGCCGGATAGCGATCCTGGAGTACAGCCCTGTTGTCATCAACCTTCTGCTGGATTGCGTCTCTGAGTTCAGTTCCATCAGCCATCTGGTAACATGCCCAATCGAATCTGATATTCGGAAAAACGTTAGCACCCAAACCAATTCCAACATGATTAAATCCCATTTTTGCCGCAGCCGCTTTCCTGGTATTTGCCTGAACAGCGACCATACCGGTCAGATGAGTACAAAGATTATCAATGGTGTAGGTTCTTTGTCCCCTGACGCTCTCCAGAAGTGAATTTTCATTGGCAAATGCCTGAAGATGCTCTGCTTGACCATTGCGGATAATTATGGCAAAACCGTGATAAGAACAGGCAATATTGTAAATTACATTATCATCGGCACTCGCTCGGATATCATCAGTCAGGTCGTTCACAAACGCGGCCAGATCTTGCTGATTCTGGCCATTATATATATCGGCATTCAGAGCCTGATTATTTAGTCTTAATAATTCTGCCAAACGATCAGCAGCAGGATAACAGGAAGAATATTCAAGCGGCCTTTGCAGGTAAGTTATCCCGCCATAATTCTGGTCAGAGGTAAGGCTATCTCTGATCATCTGTGTTGTCAGGTCGATGATCAGGCTTTTATAATTTTCGGCATCTACTCCCAGAGACTGTGCTTCCTCTGCAAGTTCAGCCTGATCAATAATATCAATAATCACTTCGGCCACAGTCCGGCCTTCGTCCGGATCTTCATCTTCCTCTTCTTCCTCCTCATCCAGGTTCATATCTTCAGATTGACTGCTTCTCTGAATTGCAAAAGGAGATTTCATTTGTAATTCTTCTTCTTCCTCTGGCACGGACTCTCGTTGCAGTGTGCTAGTATCGAGAGATTTCATTTGTAATTCTTCTTCTTCTTCCTCTGGTATTTCTTGCCGTTGCATCACAGGTGTGATGGAACTTGCCAGAGGTTTCATTTGTAATTCTTCCTCTTGGGGCATTTGTTGGCGCTGGATAGACGAAGGATTTCCAGGTTCTGCCAATCTTCCCACTACCTCCTGCGCCATTCTATCAGCTTGTTGCTCGTAAATATCTCCTGGCTGATTAACCGTGAGTTTGGTTTGGGGACGATGCAGTGGTATTCGACTAATGTCGTGTCCTAGAGGTGTATTTAGCGCTGCTTGGGATGAACCACCAGAGGACTGTGAACCAAAACCGCGGGTTGTTTGTCTGAGTGCAGGTATTGAGAAGGAATCTGTGGTAGTTTTTTTGGGCTGAATGATGCATTCTTTCATTTTTTTCTGATGCCCAACCAGTTGGTAGATGAATATTTTGCTGATACCAATATCTAGTTTAGTGCGATCGCACTTCCAAGACAATTAATCGCAACTGTGAAATCAATGCGAAATCAAGTTCGACTTTTGGCTACTTTTGATTCTGATGCACTACCTTTAGCCTGGATTCTAGGAGAGTTTTTTTATTTATGGACTCAAGTCAACAACAAACTTTGTTCACATTTAATGGAGACGTTGGCGGTACTGCTGGATACGCTGGGGTTTCAGTGAGTTCTGATGCCGGCAAAGTCGCTCAAACGGCAAGTAAATACCTCAACGATTCACTGCTGCTGAACGATCTCACAGAGCAGGTGTATAAACTTTTGCAAGAAGATTTGCGATCGCAGCGCGAAAGAATAGGTAATTATAGTTCTCAAAGGTGGTTTTAATGGCTGGAAATGGTAATAACGGCAACGTAACTCACGAATTAAATTATGTCACTAGTAATCGTTTTTACATAGAAATAGATAGTTCTATTGCTGCATCTTTTACTGAATGTACAGGCTTGAGTGTTCAAATTAAGAAAAACGTTTTTCAAGAAGGTGGTGTCAACGACCAGCAGAGAATTTATTTAGGTCATACAGAATTTGCAGACGTAACTCTTAAACGTGGAGTTACCAACCATCCAGGTTTTTGGAACTGGATAAATGCAGTTTTTGATGAACAAGATATAACATCCCGACGGAATGTCAATATTCTGATTTTTAATCAAGCCGGTGAAACAATGATGAGTTGGACTTTGATTGGTGCTATTCCAGTAACCTGGAAAACACCTGCACTCCAAGCCGATGGTAAAGCAGTTGCCATTGAGGAATTAACTTTAGCTTATGAAGGCTTAAAAGTTGCCAGAACTACAGGAGGAGGCAATTCTGTACAACGAAATGACAAAACAGGATATTTCGTTTCTAGTTAATTGACTATTTTCCCACTATAACTATGCAAGTCATTCAACCTCTATTAGGAAACAATATTCATCCACTTGGTGTAATATCATCTTTATCTAATACTCACAGACTAGTCTTAAGAAAAGAGTCGGATTTTCTGCATTCACGAAGTAATTTTATCAGTCCTAGACAAACCAAAGCACCATTAGTCACGTCTTCTCAATTTTTATTATCTCGTGACCAAGAACCATCGATCCAACCAGTAATAGGTTGGGATAGCTGGGATAATCCAGATATCAACAGTGGATTTCCATTTATTGATTTTGATCCTTTTGAGTCAATAGATTCAGAAGAGAATAATAATTTTAACCCTACTGAAGTCATCAAAAGCGATATTCCAGAAAGACTGCCAACTGTCATTGAGAATAATACAATTAATGATGTCTCGCCAGAAATAAAGATTCAAAAACAAAGTAAAAGTAAAAATCAAACTAAATCTAAATCAAAACAAACAAATAAATCTCAACAACAATCAAAAACAAAAACAAAATCTTCCACTAAAAAATCAGTCAAATCATCTGCGGCTAAGAATGTCATACAAGCTGCGGAGAAAAGCAATATTCCTATTAATCATAATCAAAACAGCTTAATACCATCAGATGAACCTCTATCTCCTGAGGTAAATCCGAGCATTACCCAAATAAATGAAATTGATATATTAAAATCTCAAACTTCCGATTCTCTCCCCACCTGGGCACCTCTGCGTGAAAACAATAATCTTGCTTTAGATAATCCTACAATTGATGATGAGTCGATTAGTAATACCACACCCAGCATCACGGCATCTACTTCGCCTAATGTTCAAGATCAACCAACTTTGTTTAGGAATATAGCCAAGGAAGAATCGCAAGTAATTTCTGAGTTACCATCTAGTTTATCTAGGGCAGAACCGACTATTTCCAAAAATATTTCGCCATTACAGCAAAATAAAAAATTAAACGATAACACAAGTGAATTAGCAGAGAATTCGCCGAGAGAATTTCCTGTATCTCACAATAACGAGGAAAAATTTAGCTCACCTAGTAACTTTAACAATAATCAACAACAAGTAGTAACTGAAGTATCAGAAGTCATTCCAACGCCACCGCAACAAGATATTCAAACTAGTCAATCATCATCACAAAAAGTTGATATTCCAGATATCTCAGTTAGCCCAAAGCCACTGCAACAATATATTGAAACTAGTCAATCATCACAAAAAGTTGATATTCCAGATATCTCAGTTAGCCCAACGCCACTGCAACAAGATATTAAAACTAGTCAATCATCATCACAAAAAATTGATATTCCAGATATCTCAGTTAGCCCAACGCCACTGCAACAAGATATTGAACCCGATGAATTTACTTCTCAAGTTGAAAATCAAAGCACCCCTTCTCTGAGAAATGTAATTCAAAAAAAAGAAATATTACCAATCCCCAATTCTCCATCACCGGAACAAGAATCGCTAAATACAAATAATACTATTGAGCCAGATTTAATATCAGAAAACACCACGAGTAATTTTCACACAGATAATTTTGTCGCTGATAGTTCTCTAAAAAATGCTCCTTTATCGTCAGCAATTACTGAAAATCCTGTAGAGACACACAGCGGTGCTACCCTAGAACCTATTTTAGTTCCAAAAGATCCTATTGAGTCACAACAAGAAATTGACTCTAGTGTTAGGAGTAAATCTTTAGCCTCTGCGCCTGTTCAATTAACACCTACCTCAGCCAATATTGAAGAGACATCTAGTTTATTACAAAAATCTAGTGACAAAGAACAGTTAGTAACTTCAGAGTCACAATCTACTGCGGCGGTTAATGTCTCAGATGTCCGAACAAATCTAATTTCACTGCAACGTGACAACAATCTTGAGAATACTATCAGCGAGTCTACAGAAAATCAGCCTATCTTAGCACCACCTGAGATTGTTGAAGCAGCAAAAGTTAGCAACATATCCCCTGAAATTGTAGAATCACCAGTAGTCAACGCCACATCGCCTGAGATTGTTGAAGCAGCAAAAGTTAGCAATATATCTCCTGAAATTGTTGAAAGCAAAATATCATCTGAGATTGTTGAAACAGCAAAAGTTAGCAATATCTCTCCTGAAATTGTTGAATCACCAGTAGTCAACGCCACATCGCCTGAGATTGTTCAAGCAGCAAAAGTTAGCAATATCTCTCCTGAAATTGTTGAAAGCAAAATATCATCTGAGATTGTTGAAACAGCAAAAGTTAGCAACATATCCCCTGAAATTGTTGAATCACCAGTAGTCAACGCCACATCGCCTGAGATTGTTCAAGCATCAAAAATTAGCAACATCTCTCCTGAAATTGTTGAATCACCAGTAGTCAACGCCACATCGCCGGAGATTATTGAAGCACCAAAAGTTAGCAACATATCGCCAGAGATTATTGAAGCAGCAAAAGTTAGCGATGTGTCCTCAAATGTTGGGGAAACATCGAACATTTTCCCAAAAATAGCTGAAAATGAACAAATAGTAGAGTCAGAATTATTAGGTGCGATCGCCAATTCTTCTGAAATTTCAACCTTTGTTGATACCTCAGATCTCCAAGATATCTCAGAAAAGCCAGCTTTTCTCCAAAATCAGGTAAGCACACCACCTGAAGTTGAACAAAATACCACCATTCAAAATTTGCCAGCACCTAAAGGTTATGCTACTGGTGGTCAAGTAACAGACTCCCAAATTCAAAATAAACAGCAGATAGCACCCTCGGATACAGTACCTGCAATGCTGACACCTGGGGAGTTTGTCATTAATACCAGGGATGCACAGAAAAATCTACCTCTACTACAGCACATCAACACCGGCGGTACACCAGACGATATTATTCTTCCAAGTTTACAGCCACCCAATACCAAAGAACCCGAAAAAACAACTTCTGGGCAGAGTTCGACTAAAGTCGATTCTTTTCCAGACACTTCATTACAACTCAAACCTCAAGAATCTAATTCTTTAATTCCTGCTTCCTTGGGGTTGAATGTTGGAAAACAAAAACTTTCGGTACTCAATTCTCCCCAACTCAGTACTGTTGAAAACAAAACGAGTGATGCAGTTGTTACTTCACCTCAATATTCATCGCCCCCCCTGATTTTTAGAAAAGCAAATTCTACTGCTAACACACCTTCCCAACGGTCAGATACACCTTCTCAATGGTCAAGTGTGCAAGAATTATTCAATGGAAATAATGATGAATTCACAAGCTTATTTAGTGGTGGTCAATCTAATAATCAAAATTCCGAATTTTCTGATATTTCTACATCATCAGAATCATCACAAATTTTTGCTAAACATCTTCCTGCACCTAGAGGCTTTGCTGATGGTGGAGAAGTCACTGCACCCACATCTGAAAACACAGAATCAATAACGGAGACTGTACAAAGCAGTTCTGCAAAACAGGAAGAAGATAACAAAGATGATACGGCTGAACTTGAAGCTTTAGCCCGTGAAATTTATAGCAGACTACGCCAACGTTTGGAAATTGAGAGAGAACGTCATGGCGGTTACTCAGGTCGTTTATCTTGGTAAACTTCATTCAAGAAATATAGGAGAAATACTCAAATGACAACTCCATCAATTATTGTTACCAAAAAGCGTAAACCACAACTTGAGAAAGCCAAACTTGTAGCTTATAACGGTGAAGCAGAGGACATTGAATTGATGTTTAATCCGACAGAAATTAGCTTTAGTCGGATGGTTGAATGGAAAAGCAATGATGGGAATAGAGGCACCGACTTGCTGCCAAAGATTAATTTTTCTGGTGTTAAACCCTACATGTTTACCCTGAAACAATTGTTATTCGATACTTATGAAACTAAAGAGTCGGTGATGGAAAAGTATATAGACAAAATTAAGAAAGGTGTAGAAACAAAAAAAGGAGCAGGTGACAAACGTCCACCTGTTTACATCCTGACATGGGGAACGGTGTACTTTCATTGTGTAATTAAGAAAGTAACTTACACATTAAATATGTTTCTGACTGATGGCACACCAGTTAGGGCAATGGTAGATATAGAGTTGCAAGAAGTCAATCAAAATAACCTTCCCGGAGGACGAGAATCTGCTTCTAGAGGTGCAGCTCGCCAGCAAGATAGCCGGTTGTAAACAACTTAATTAGGATTTTAGATTTTAGATTATTTCAATTTTGAATTTGGATTTTGGGTCACATTTTTGGTGCGCTGGAAGCGCAAATTCTAGCTTATGACTAACGAAAGCCTTTATTTAAGCGACCCTTTAGTTCAGATAGAAGGAAACCCCGCTTCTCCTGAATTACTCAAAGATTTACTACAAATAACCGTAGAAGAAAGTCTGCATTTACCAGCAATGTTTACGTTGGTAATACATAATAGCTATATTCCTACATCTAACCGTCCAGAAAATCAACCTTGGCGACATCAAGAACTTTTTAAAATTGGGAATAAAGTAACGTTAGGTTTCAAATCGAGTACTACTCAAGATCAAAATTTTAGGACTGATAAAAGAAACGTCCTGATTGAAGGCGAAATTACAGGGATGGAAGTTCACTTCAATGAAAAATCTGAAGCTAATATGATTGTTCGCGGCTATGATATTTCCCATCGTCTTCACAGGGGGCGTTATAATCGTTCTTTTTTAAATATAACTGATAGCCAAATAGTAAAAAAAATCGTTAAAGAAGTAGGTATAGATATTGGAAAAATAGACGAAAGTGGCGAAGTTCATAAATATGTCTTTCAAGAAAACCAAACTAATATGGAGTTTTTGCAAGAAAGAGCTGCTCGCATTGGTTTCGATTTATTTGTTACAGAAGACAACATAAATTTTTGCAAACCAGAAAGTCAGGCGTCTTTACCCTTGAAATGGCTAGTTGAGATTAGTAAATTTAGTACCCGTGTCACCAGTGCTGAGCAAGTGAGTTCTGTGGAAGTACGTGGCTGGGACTATACCAAAAAACAATTGATTAGTTCAACAGCCAACAAAGAAAAGCAAATAACTAAGACAGGTAATCAGCTAGGAAGTAGTACCAGTAATAAATTTCGCAATCTTCAAGCTCCCAAAATGATTGTTGTAGATAAACCTGTTGCTACTCAAAAACAAGCAGATGTAATGGCTCAGGCTTTGTGTGATGAACTGGGAGGAGAATTTGTTTTTGCAGATGCTAAAGCATTCGGGAATCCGGAAATTCGACCGAGGCGGGTGGTTCGTCTTCAAGAATTAGGCACTCGGTATAATGGTGAATATTATGTCACAGAAACGCGCCATTTCTACAACGGGCGGGTTTATGAAACCGATTTCAGCGTCCGGGGCTTACGTGCTGCTAACTTATTCACAACTCTATCCACGAAAAAACATTTACAGCCATCTGAGACTTTATTAGTCGGAATCGTGACTGATAATAAAGACCCAGAGAAATGGGGTAGAGTAAAAGTCAAGTTTCCCACTCTCACAGAAGAACATGCAAGCGACTGGGCGAGAGTTGTAGCTGTGGGAGCAGGGCCAAACAGAGGTTTCGACTGTTTACCAGAAATAAACGATGAAGTATTAGTCGGTTTTGAACATGGCGATATCCACCGTCCCTACGTCATTGGTGGCGTATGGAATGGTAAAGACGCACCACCAGAAAAAGTAGATGACTCAGTTGGCAGCAAGGGTGTCAGATTACGCACCATTAAAACTCGTGTTGGTCATGTTTTACAGTTCGTCGAAGAAGATAAAGCCAGCAGTAAAACAGGTATTCGCACAGAAACTCAAGCCGGTCACAAAATGTATCTCAATGATAGCGATCGCCATATCGAAATTAAAACCGCCGGCGGTCATACAATCAAAATGGACGATGGAAGAAAATCTATTACCATTGAAACCACAGGTGGTCATTCAATCGAAATGAGCGACGCAAGTAAATCTGTTTCAGTGAAATCAAAAGGTAATCTTTCATTAGATGCTGTTGGCAATATAGACATTACCGCCAACGGTAACATTACAGTCAGAGGTGCAATCATTCGCCTTAATTAAATCGGGAACGGGGAGTGGGAAGTAGGGAGCCAAAACCGCCCCTCCCCTTAGTACTACCGTGTATACACAAGTTAGTAAGGGCACGGCACTGCCGTGCCCCTACGCGAAATCTATATGTATCAAGGTTTTAGTGAAATGGTATAAGACACCCTACTTAAGATTTACGAAATTACTTTTTCTGTCTTACCAGTAAATTTGGATGACTTGTTACGTTTAAATACTGAAACAACGCCGAGAGTACCGAAGGCGAGTAAGCTAAAAATAGAGGTGGATTCAGGGACGGTGACTATACTTGCAGAAAAACTAATAGTTAATTCACTATCTTCTGGCCCGAAATTTTCAAAACCTGGTGTCAGTGGCGGCGCAGAAAAAACCTCTAAATAACCCGGTGTCGGCAAAAAACTAGCGAAAAATGGACTAGAATAATTTCCCCCAGAAGTAGAATATCCGAAACCGTCACCCGTTAACTGCTGAGCATTAAGACTAATTAAATTGTCAACATTAAAAGGTTCGTTTCCTGGTATTGGAGTTCCAGCAGGTTGCAGACCAGTAATTGTTTCACCATTTCGTGTACCAGTAATTCCCAAAATTTGGTAAAAACCCAAATCGTCAGGAGTGTCATTAGTGATGAAAGTACCGTCGGCCGTTATGCCAACACCAGAATAATTCCAGGTCCAATTTAAAGCAGAAGCGGCTTGCATTGTGCCGAAAACTAATCCCGACGTAGCAGCAATAGCTGTAGCAGATAATAGAGCTAAATTTTTCATGAGCTTGTTAGTGCAATCGCGGATCTTGGAAATCTTTAAGCTACAGCGTACCCCAAAACCAATGACACTTTATTAAAGATACAGCAAAGTGACAAGTGCTGAATTGGTCATTAGTCATTGGTCATTTCTCCCCCTGCCCCCTGCCCCCTGCCCCCTGCCCCCTTCCCCCCATCCTCGACCTTTGGCGAATAGGCTTTCCCCCTTTGTGCCGATATCTTTGAACATATACATGTCACAGCTGTCTAAGTGCCAGATATGGTTTATGGTCGCGATCGAGCCTATTTGGGAACCGGTTTGGCTTATCCTCTGCGCTTGAATGTGCAAGGTGGGATACAGCTTAGCCGTGAAGAACAAAAAGTTAAAGAATCTATTTGGATTATCCTCCGCACTGGAGTAGGTGAGAGGGTTTATCGACCTAATTTTGGTTCGCGGTTGTCAGAACTGGCGTTTGCACCTTTAAATACTGACACCCTACTGCGAATTCGGATTTATGTTTTGGAAGCTTTAGAAGTTTGGGAACCACGCATTTTTGTTGATCGAGTTCTCACTGAAGCTGACCCTGTGCGCGGCAGAGTAGATATTACCATCAATTATCGACTCAAAGAGAGTCACGATATTTATAGTTTTGTTTATCCTTTTTATTTGGTTTCAGCTGGGGAGGAATCGTGAACTTTGACTTTTTACCAAAATTACCTTCTTCCAACTTAGACGATCGCGCTTTCGATGACTTGGTAGACGAATGTATAATGCGTATTCCCCGGTACTGTCCCGAATGGACAGACCACAATCTCAGCGACCCAGGAATCACGCTCATTGAGTTATTTGCTTGGTTAACTGACCAAATGTTGCTTAGATTTAACCAAGTACCCCGAAAAAATTATGTAGCTTTTCTGGAATTACTGGGTATTCGTCTCCAACCTCCCGCCCCAGCACACACAGAATTAACTTTTTATTTAACCGCTGAACTACCCGAAGCTTACACGATTCCGGCAGGATTAGAAGCTGCAACTATTCAAACTGAAACAACACAATCTATAACTTTTAGCACAGATTCGCCGCTAGTTATTGGCAAACCCCGGATACAGCACTTTTTAACCGCCCAAACCACCGAAGATATTCCCCAATCTCTGCGAGAAAGAGTCACAACTTCCTGGACTCGTCAATCTAACGGTTACTGGACAGGTAACGAACAGCCAATATTTGAAGAGGAACCCCAGCCTGGTAACTGTTTTTATTTAGTGGTTAATTCTGACGATCCTCTAGATGCTAATGTCTTAGAAATTACTTTCCAAGGAGCTGCGGCTACCCCCGCTGGGATTAACCCCAATCAACCGCCCCGCAAGTGGGAAGCCTGGGATGGCGAAAATTGGCAGTCGGTTTTATTGCAAGAATCAGATGATAAAACTCGCGGCTTCAGTTTTTATGAGATGGCTCAACAAGGTGGAAACCCGGCTCAAGGTGCAGAGCTACGTTTGCATTTACCTCAAATTTGGCCTGTAAGTAATTTTACCTCTTACCGGGGTCGCTGGCTGCGCTGTACCTTTGCCATCACCGAAACCAATCAATCTGGTTACAATCGTCCGCCGCGAATTACTGGTTTAGCAGTGCGGTCAATTGGCGGTACAGTCAGAGCTAGTCACAGTACACTGATTCTCGATGAGCGCTTGGGAATTAGTGATGGTACACCCGGTCAGGTTTTCCAGTTACAAACTTCACCAATTTTAGAACGCAAAGAAAACGAGTATATTTTAGTTACTCCCGCTGGTGGTTTACCTCAGAAATGGACTGAGGTGAGAGATTTTGCTGATTCTGCACCGCATCACTTTCATTACACCGTAGATTCCCTCACGGGTGAAGTGCAATTTGGCCCCTTGATTCGGGAACCTGGTCAAATCAAACAGCAAACACAAGTGCGATCGCGAATTCAGCAACCACGATTAGACGAGACATCTGTACAAGTCAGCACCCTGGAAAACAGAGAATCTCAACACCAGTATGGGGCGATTCCTCCCCGTGGCGCAGAGATTAAAATGGTTGCATATCGCACAGGCGGCGGTAGAGAAGGCAATGTGCAAGCTGGGGCAATTCAGTTTTTGAAGTCTGCATATCCATACATTGCCAGTGTGATCAATCGTGTACCAGCAATGAATGGTGCCGATGCCGAATCACTAGAACAAGCAGTGATGAAAGCACCGCGAATCCTCCGTACCCGCGATCGCGCCGTCACCGCCGAAGATTTTGAAGTTTTAGCCCAACAAGCAGGCAGAGGAGCGATCGCTCGCGTCCGGTGTTTGCCAGCAAATTCACGGAGCCAAGCAGGTATAGTTAGTTTAATAGTAGTGCCCTTTGCAAATACAGATGCGATCGCTCAAGGCGATGGTATGACACCAGAAGAATTTGGTCTAAGTCATGCACTCCAAGACCAAATCTTGAGTTACTTAGATGAAAGACGCCTATTAGGAGTACAAATAGAACTACAAGAACCTAATTACGTAGGTGTTTCCGTACAAACAGAAATTGCCCTAGAACCTGCCTACGATAATCCTTACGCCAGAGAAGAAATTCGCCGCAACTTAAGAGTATTGCTGTATAAATATTTAAATCCATTAACCGGAGGACTCGACGGCCAAGGCTGGCCATTTGGGCGACCAGTTTATACATCAGATATTGTCGCCTTACTGCAACAAACCCCAGGCGTCCGTCATCTAGGCCCCGTCCTACTATTTCCCATCCGCAAACAAGGAGAAATTTGGAGACGACAATCATCACCAGAACAACTAATTGACCCAGGCCCAGAAGGTTTGATATGTTCTTGGGCTGATACAAATCTGCGTTCAAATCACGACATCCAAATCATTAATCGGTAATTCGTAATTCGTAATTCGTAATTCGTAATTATTACCCCACGACTAAAGTCGGGGGCGCAGAAATTAGGAATTATATCTTTTATCTCCATCAATAAATGAGCCACTGCGTTCTTGGTGCTGTCCAAATGAAGCAAGTGGCGTAGGCTTGTACCATTAATTACGAATTACGAATTACGAATTACGAATTAGTAGTTATTTTCTCCCCACTCCCCACTCCTATGGTTCAAAGTCGCTCCAGTCCCGCTGTACGGATTCAATTAACCCCAATGCAAATTCCCGAAGCATTACCTGTAGGGGGTTTAACCTTTGCCAACGAAGAAAACGCAGATGCCGCCGCACGTAGTTTACTCTTGCATCCGGGACATCCAAGCGAGATGATTGTGCAAGTGCAAAACTTAGAGCCGCGTCCCTTGCGGGTAAACTTCAGCGTCGAGGGAAACTTTCCGAGTGAGTGGTGCCAAATTGGTACAGAAGGTAGTGAAATACCACCCCGCGGACAAATGGATGCAGTCCTCTACTTTTCTATTCCTGACACATTTTTTGAAGATCAAGAAGCCATAAACCGAGGAAAAAAAGACAAACTAACACTTAATTTTCGCAGCCTAGTTACTCTCCACATCGACCCAGGCACAGACAACGAACAAACCCACAGAAGCGAATATTTTGATTTATACATCCGTCCCTACACCGCCTACATGGAATTCTTGCCAATTTTGTATCGTGAAATAGACTTTATTGGTCGCTTCATGAAAATATTTGAGCAAGCTTTTCAACCAGTAGTTGATAGTTATAACGTCATGTGGGCAAACCTCGATCCCCTGACAGCACCGCAAGCACTACTACCCTTTATGGCTCATTGGGTTGCTTGGCAAGTAGATTCCGTGTGGGATCTCCAGCAACAACGGCGTTTAATTCGCCGTGCAGTAGAACTTTATCGCTGGCGAGGAACTCGTAAAGGATTGCGTCTTTACTTACATCTTTATACAGGCTTACCTCTAGACGAACATTTACCTAATGAAGCAGATAAACATATTAGTATTACAGAACCTTTTGGCCCAAGTTTCATTATCGGAGATGCACAACTCGGAAATGCAGTTTTAGCCGGTGGACAACCATATCATTTTGTAGTGCGTTTGCGTTCCAACATTGCTAGTGGCATCATCAACGAACAACTTATTCAAAGAATCATCGAACAAGAAAAACCCGCTTTCTGCACCTACGAATTAACTATCGAAAATCCTTCTAATTAAAAGAGGATTCAGAATTCAGAATTCAGAATCAATTAGCGTCATGCAACATAAAAAATTAAAAGTCCGGGATAACACACCCCATATCTAATTTAAAATTTCAAATTGAATAGCTAGCATTTTTTTAAATTACTATAACAAACTTATAATCCCAAAATCCTCAATCCAAAATCCAAAATCTAAAATCCAAAATTCCTATGTCCCACCCTTTCCCACCTCCACCAATTAAATCCTTTGAACGTCTGCAAGCCGCAGATGGATTACTAATTAATGCTGAACGCTGGCAGACAGCCCACAATTACCATCGTCTGCGGCAAAATGCCCAATATCAAAGTTTAAATCAACCAGGAATTGTCTGTGGTTTAGGTATTCGAGATATTGCTGCACCAAGCCAAGTAGAAGCCAGATATCGAGATGGACGATGGGTACAAATTCAACCTGGTATTGCCATTGATTTAGCAGGTAACTTAATTGTTGTACCCACCTCCTATGACTTTCCCATTGATATAGAAGTAGTAACCTCAGAACCAATCATGATCTACTTAGTAGTCAGCTATGTAGACCCTGATGAATTGCGGCGCACACAGCAAAGAGATATCGTCCAAGAAACTTATAGAATTGACCAAAGAAACTCCACACCAATCAGTTCAGAAATCGAAATATGCCGAATTCTCCTACAACCAGGACATACTGATATTACTCAACCTGCTGATGCTTTCTTTCCTGGATATAACAACATTGATTTGCGTTATCGTCGTCAAGCACAAATGCGTCCCCAAGCACTTGTAGCAATGGCACAGGCCAATCATAGTGACCCAGAATGTGCGCGTAATTTTTTCAGCCTTTCCTACTTATTACAAGCAGTAGAACCGTTATATCCCAGTTTGCGGGGAGCTGATGAACCAGGTCAGGTTTCTCTATCAGAAAATATCCAAGATTATGACCTACTTTATCTCACAGGTGGACAAGCCATATCTTTAAATAGTCTCGAATTTGAATCCCTAAAAAATTACTTAAATTTAGGTGGTGTACTTCTAGTTGATGCACCAGTCAATGCTAACGCTTTGATTGAAAGTACTCAAGCATTAGCACAACAGTTAGAGAGTCCTTTAAGACCTTTAGAAGAATTGCAACGGAGTCATCCTTTAAGAACAAAACCTTTCTTATTTGCCGGGTTACCAATGGTTAATCAACAGCAAATTAAACTGTTAATTGGAGGAGGAATTATTCTAGTAATTGGCGATTTAGCAACTGCTTGGGGATTGGCAGATTTAAATTTACCCCGATTAACCATTCGTACCGCTCAAGAACTCGGAATTAATATCCTTCACTATGCTTGGAAACGGCGACAATTAATCGGTTTGCAACAAGAAGATAATTCTGGACAGTGGTAATCAACTGATGCGCTTTGAAAATGCATAGTTCAACTCGCTATAAAGACGCTCTGATGCAGCGACAAAAAGGTGCAATTTTTTGTGGTGTAGCCTCTCGCAGAGAAGATAAAGGTAGTGGAACAACGCAAATGCAATGTTTATTCATCAACAGTTTTAACTACTACATTTGCATACCTTTGAAGAATATAAGCAGCTTGAAATGGATCTAAAATTGCACCTTTAAGCTGACTTATATTAATTTGCAAGCCTTCTATATTAGAACCTCGAAAATCTGTGTCTTTAAATTTAGCATTAGCAAGGATAACGTTATTCATTTGGCAATTTATAAATTTTACATTTGTTAGAAAAGTTTCTAAAAATGTAGAATCTTCAAGATTACAATTGTCAAAAATAACATTATCAAACTTACTAAAAGTAAACTGTGACAATTGACCCTGGCATCCTTTAAAAATAACATTTCTTAACCTAGACTTTATTGCTTTAAATCCCAGCAGTCTAGAGTTAATAAACTCAATTCTATTAAGTGAACCTTCTTCCCATTCAGTATTAGCCAAGTCACTTTTAGTAATTATAACATCTTGCAGAGAAAGCCTTTTAAAGTAAGTGTTTATAGTTTTAACATTATCAAAGTAGGCATACTGAAAATCTACTCCTTTAGTTCCCTCAATCTGGCAATTTGATAAATATAGATTTTCATAGCTCTCTGATTCATATAATTGGTTATCTGGTATCCCCTTATTCATTGTTTCAAGTGAAGGTAAAATAGGAGATTCAATAGCTCTATGTTTGCCAGACATATTTTTTCTGAAAAATATCTTATATTAAGATAATACTTTATAATGTTTCTAATCTTTCCTTCTCTAGGAGAGGCTACGCCAACAAGACACTCTGGAAAGTGTTGCAATGACCGAATTTTAGATTTTAAATTTTGGATAATGGAATTGAAGATTCAAAATTAAAAATTTAAAAAGGTCTCAAGCCCCCGAATTTAAACGCGAGAATAAATCTAAAATCCAAACATCGTAAATTCAATTACAAGTCCCTGACTTCAGGCATGGGGTAAATCTAAAATCTAAAATCTAAAATCCAAAATTGTATGACGGTTATTTGAACGGACATGATATCAAACTTCTACCTGTTCTCTCTCTGCATTAGTTGGCTGGTCTATTTCTATGAACTTCGGTCCAACAATGAGAACTGTAACCATCATTAATATACTCGTCACCATGATGATACTCACCACATTGGGATCTTCAAAATTGCTTGTACCCACTAATAATGCTGCGGCAAAATTGCGTTGAGCCGTTCCAACTCCCAGAACTCTTTGGGTATCAATACCAGGACCGCCTAAAAGATAACCTACGGTAAAAGAGAAGAGAATAAATACAGCACAAACAAAGATTGCACCTGTTTTTAATAAGCTGATAATATCGTTAGTATGGATCGCCAATCTGACTACTAAACCTAAAAGTAATCCAGCATTAGATAATTTAAACAAAATCGGCCTAATAGTGGGAGCGATCGCTGCAAATTTAGCTTTGATGAATAGCCCAATTACCAATGGGGTAACCATCATCAACAACAAGGGTTTGGCAATCTCCCAGGAGTTGATTTGCACGCCTTCTACCACTAACGGCAGCACAATCGGCATATAAACAATTGTCCCCAACATTAGCAACATCATTAACCCCACGGAAAAAGCTATATTGCCCTTGACTATATGAGCAAGTTTTGGTAGAGCTGGAGGACCTGATGCCACAGCCATAATCAGTAAACCATCTCTAAGTGGTTCACTGAGATGTACTACTTGCAGCAACAGATAGACAAAAAGCGGCACCAGTACAAAATTTGCCAGCAGAGACGATATCACGAGACGGCGATCGCGGAGTGGTTCCCAAATCTGTTGTACGGTTAAACCTAAACCGGCACCCAACATGGTGAAAACAATGAATGTGAAAAGCGCTAATTTGTCGGTTACTGCCAAAATTTCATTCATGATTTTAATGGGGAGTGGGGAGTGGGGAGTGGGGAGTGGGGATTGGGGATTGGGGATTGGGGAATGGGGATTGGGGGTTGGGTGTATGGGGCATTAGGAGTGTAGGAGGGGTGGGAAGAGTGGAAAGAGTGGAAAGCTTTTTTATAATCTCTCCACACTCCCTCAGTCCCCAGTCCCCAGTCCCCAGTCCCCAGTCCCCACTCCCCACTCCCTACTCCCCACTCCCCATTACTTCAACTCAAGGCTCACTTGCTGTAAGTTGCCGGTGAAGGTAAAGGGTACTTGGTAAGTGTCAACGACGGGAGTACCTGTGTCTTTACCGACATCAAAGGTTTCATCTAGGGCTAAACGATAAGCGATGGTTTTCTCGATTCGACCTTCGGCTACCTGTTGTTCGTTGATGAATAATTTCCCGGTTCCGCCTGCACCTACGCTGCCACCGTCATAATCAAAGTTGAACCGTAATGTAGATTTACCCGTGGGCAGTTTTTCGGGGGATTGAATGATGTAGCGAACAGCATTTGCATAGTTGTAGACATAGGTGGGTTTGCCATCCTCAAGGAAAAAACTCCAACCAGCAAAACGTCCGCCCTGAGTTAAGAGGATACCTTCTGCCCCAGTTTCGGGAATTTCTACATTAGCTGTGATGCTGAAGGATCTGTTTTTCAGGTTAGGGGCGCTACCTTCTGGGATGCCAAATACACCAGGATAATAAGTAAAGGTTGTGCGTCCGGCAGCGAGACTGGGGCGAATTTTGACATCAAAACGTTCTAGGGCGCGATCGTCTAATGGTAAAACTTGGTGGTTACGGGCTTCTTTGAAAAACAGCTTTTGCAGCTTTTCTAGCTTCTCTGGATTTTCCTGAGCTAGGTTGTTCGCTTCGCTGAAATCTTCTGCAATGTTGTACAGTTCCCACGGATCTGTATCAAAGTCACCTTTTACAGCACGTTCCCAAGGCAAACGACCATGACGAGCCGCCGCTACCCATCCGCGATCGTAAATGGCTCGGTTGCCCAACATCTCGAAGTACTGTGTTTCTCGATGGGAGGAAGCATCAGGATTGTCAAAGGTATAAACGAGGCTAGTACCTTCAATTGGTTGTTGCTTGACTCCATTCACTTCCTTGGGGGCAGTAATTCCGGTTACTTCTAAAATGGTGGGTGCAATATCAATTACATGATGAAATTGGCTGCGGATGCCACCTTGGTCTTTAATGCCCTCGCCCCAAGAAATTACCAAGGGGTTGCGAGTTCCACCAAAGTGAGAGGCTATTTGCTTTGTCCATTGGAAGGGAGTGTTGACTGCCCATGCCCAAGCGGTGGGAAAATGGTTGAATGTCTTGGGGCTACCCAAGTCATCATAGGAAGCAAGCAGTTGTGGCAGATTTTCGGGTACGCCGTTGAAGAATTTCAACTCGTTGACGGTACCTGTTAAACCGCCTTCTGCACTAGCACCGTTGTCTCCCACGACATAGATGACTAGGGTGTTGTCTAGTTCACCGAGTTGGTCAACTGCGCCAATTAACCGCCCGATTTCATAATCTGTGTGCGCTAAAAATCCGGCAAATACCTCGGCCATGTGGGCAGAAAGTTTCTTTTGATCTGCTGACAGGGAATCCCAAGCTGGCAATTCTTGGGGGCGGGGTGTCAGTTGGGCATTTGCAGGAATCACACCCAGTTGTTTTTGACGGGCAAAGATTTCTTCGCGTAATTTATCCCATCCTTGGTCAAATTTGCCCTTGTACTTGTCAATCCAAGCTTTGGGGGCGTGGTGGGGTGCATGGGTGGCTCCGGTGGCGAGATAGGTGAAAAAGGGTTTGTCAGGAGCAATGGATTGTTGGTTGCGAATCCAGGCGATCGCATGGTCTACTAAGTCAGGGGTGAGATGGTAATCAGGGTTATTGGCTGGTTTCTCAACCCGTTTAGTATTTTCTACCAAAGCAGGACTCCACTGATTAGTATCACCACCCAGGAAACCGTAAAAATACTCAAATCCTAATCCTGTAGGCCAGCGATCAAAAGGCCCGGCGGCGCTGGTTTCATAGTCTGGTGTGTTGTGCCATTTACCGAAAGCAGCCGTATTATAGCCATTTTGCCGCAGCACTTCGGCGACGGTGGCAGCACTCTTGGGCAAAATCGTTGTGTAGCCAGGATAACCTGTAGCCAATTCCTCAACTACCCCTGTATTCACTGAATGGTGATTGCGTCCAGTTAACAGTGCTGCCCTGGTGGGTGAGCAAAGGGCTGTGGTGTGGAATTGGTTGTAGCGTAATCCTCTTTCGGCGAGGCGAGTCAAGTTCGGGGTTTCCACCGGGCCGCCAAAGGTACCAGCTTGTCCGAAGCCAACATCATCTAGTATCACTAGCAGAACGTTGGGGGCTTCGGCTGGGGCGGTGATTGGTTGGGGAAAATCTGGTTTTGAGTCTTTGTAGGTGATGCCAATTTTGCCCTTGAATTCTGGTTGGGGAATGGGTAAAACTTTTGATGTGGCTGCTAAAGCAGGGCTAGTAACCGTCAATATGGTTATGAGGATGATTGATGTAAGCGATCGCCAAAGTAAATGCAACATAAACTAATTGGTAATTGTTTAGACTTGATTCAAGCTTCTAACTAAGCGAAATCCGATATGGGTAGTTCCAGTGTCAGGGGCTTGAGATTCTCGTGCAGCGGGGCGGAAGCGGCTGCAATAGTTGGTAGCACAGAGGTAAGAGCCTCCTTTGATGGCGTGTAGGACGTTTTCTGTGGGTTTGTTAGGGTCAAAGCTTCGTTCTGGCCCTGTGGGATTAACACTATGGTTTTTGTGGTTATGCCCTACCCCAAATAAATCTGAGGTCAATTCCCAGACATTACCTGCCATGTCGTAAAGACCATAACCGTTGGGTAGAAAGGAACCAACGGGGGCTACACCTACGTAACCATCGCTTTTGGTATTGAAAAAGGGAAAGATCCCTTGCCAGGTGTTGGCTTTTTTCTCAGAGTATCCATCGCCCCATGTATAAGTAGCACCCTCTAATCCACCACGGGCTGCGTATTCCCACTGGGCTTCACTGGGTAAGGATTTTCCTGCCCATTGAGCGTAGGCTACGGCATCTTCATAGGCGATATGAACAACTGGGTAGTTGTCTTTTCCAGCGATGCCTACGGCGGGCTGCGCCAACGCACTTTCCGCCCCAAAGGGATGCCGCCAATTCGCCCCAGTCCTCCAATGCCACCAACTCAGCAGCTTTGCTCCTGGTTCTGCCATCTCAAACACCAGAGAACCTGGTAATCTCTGCTCATCTGGTAAGTCGGGAAACTGTTCTTTGGGTAAAGGCCGTTCTGCAACTGTTACATACCCGGTTGCTTTGACAAATGCCGCAAACTGTGAATTTGTCACTTCATATTTATCGATACAAAAAGAACTAACTGTGACTTCAGTTGCCGATCGCTCTTCCACAAAACCAGAATTATCTGACCCCATTGTGAATGTGCCTGCTGGAATCATTACCATTTCTTGTGGACAGGGATTCAAGCTAGCGGCAAAGGTGGGGGGAATTATGAATAAAAGTGCGATCGCTACTCCCGTAGCAAACAATAATCTGAAAAAACTTTTCCCTAGCTTGGACATGCTAAAAAACACCCTCTTGGTTGGGCTAAGCCTACGCTTTTCATCAACAACATGGAAAATTAATAACAAGCTTTTAAAGCGCTTGGATCACGTGGTATTTACTACCAATCAAACACATCAAAATTAAAACTAACTTCTGCTCAAATAATTACTACTATACAAACCTTGTAAAGATTAATATCCTAATTCAAAACTGAGATAGATTGACCTTTATCAAAATAATTTAGTTAAAGGAGAACGTAGAATACATAACAAGAAAGTGGGGAATTTAGACCATCGCTGCCACTCGGATACTATAGCGATTTTCATTTGAATGAGGCACACAGTAGGGTAGCACAGTTGCGCTACCCTACGAATTGTCTCTACTCCACGCAATTGCAAACCGCTATAATTCATCCTCAATTCTGATTTCTGAGTTCTTTCTTAGCAAAATACTATATGTCGATATATTTACCGTATTTAATGACAATATTGATAAATTACCTCTTAGACAAAAATAAGTCAAGAGCTTCGTTGGATGCCATAATACTACTCGTGGGAGGTTAGAGTAATTGGACTTTTGTCAAGAAAGTGAGGGAAAAAGGGAAATTTAAGGCTGCTTGACTGCTCCAACAAAAACAGCGCCAAGGGAAGTGATTGTCCGAAGTAAATATTCTGGCTCGACAGGTTTTGAAAGATGTTTTTGAAAGCCTGCTGCGATCGCTTGTTGCTGGTTGATTTCTCCTGCATAGGCAGTCAGGGCGATCGCTGGAATTTGTCCACCTTGCTCCAATGGCAGGGAACGCACCTGCCGTATCAACATATACCCATCCATATCGGGCATCCCGATATCACTGAGTAAGATATCTGGAGTTGATTGCACTAATACTTGCAGTGCTTCATCTGCCGATGCAGCTAAAATCACAGTTGCGCCAGCTTGTTCCAACACAAAGCTGAGATAGTCGCAGGTATCTGCGTCATCATCCACAACCAGAATACAAAGGCCTGCAAGTGGTGAAGTGGCAAGCCCATGCGTTAAAGAATTGGGACTCGATTCGATATCTAATCTGGCGACCTTCATTAGTGGTATCCTGACAATAAAAGTTGCTCCCTGCCCAATGCCTGGACTTTGGGCTGTCACCCAGCCACCATGTAATTCTGTGAGATGGCGGACAATTGCCAAGCCTAGTCCTAATCCGCCAAATTTTCGGGTTGTGGCACCCTCTTCCTGACGGAAATGGTCAAATACATAAGGTAAAAAGTCGGCACTAATGCCCTTACCTGTGTCCCTGACCACAATCTGGGCATCAGATCCAACCTGTTCCAGTCGAACCTCTACCTGCCCGCCTTCGGGCGTAAATTTAATGGCATTAGTGAGCAAATTCCAGATAATTTGCTGAAGCCGGCCGGAATCTCCTGCAACCTTTCCAATCGCCTCATTAAGCACCGTTTGAATTTGAATTGACTTGGCTTGAGCGGCGAGACACACTGTTTCCATTGCTGACTGAATCGTTGTAGCCAAATCAACCTCGCCAATGTTGAGATTCAGTTTGCCTTGGAGAATCCGGGAGATATCAAGCAAATCTCCAATTAGTTGCGTTTGTAAGTTAGCATTGCGCTCGATTGTTGCTAAGGCGTGCTTCGTCTTTTGCTCGTCAAGGGTGCCAGATTGTAACAGCTTCGCCCAGCCCAGAATTGGATTAAGGGGCGATCGCAATTCATGGGACAACACCGCCAGAAACTCATCTTTGATGCGGTTAGCTGCTTCTGCCTGCTCACGGGCAACTTGTTCGCGTGCCAGCAGTTGTTCCCGTTCGGCTTCTGCCCGATGTCGCTCATCAATTTCTTGTTGTAATTGCTGGTTAACTTTCACCAGTTCAGCAGTTCGTGTTTGTACACGCTGCTCAAGTTCGTCTTGAAGTCCTCTGAGTTGATTCTCAACTCGCAGACGTTCCTCAATTTGCGCGTGTAATGCCTTGTTTGCTTGGGTTAGTTGAGCCGGGCTAGGTAGCGCCAGAGCTTGAGGAACCAGCGGTACAAGCTCTATAGCTGTAAATAATGAAATTATCGCAGTTCCAGCTTTGAGGATGCCAGATAGCCAATACGTAGGATACCACAGTGTCCATATCTCGGCAATGTGCGTTGTCCCACAGGAAATAATAAAAGTTGCAAATAACAAAAATATCCAGTAGAAAGGTAAGTCTTGTCGCTTGCGAACGAAGTAGAACAAGGTCAGAGGAATAGAATAATAAGCAAGCGCAATGATGGCATCAGAAATTAAATGCAACCAAACTAACCCTGGCTTCCACAGGTAGCAGTGACCATGAGGAATAAATGAGCCTGAGCTAAACAAATTAACTACAAAGTCGTGCATACCGATGAAAACTAGGCTGATAGGAAAAGTCAAAACTTTGATAACACTATAGGTTAGACAGCTAGATATGTAATCTAAGTGGGAATCATAACAACTAAATTATCCGGACATGATACTATACTGTTCTTGATGCTAGGGCTACGCATTGACAGGAAAAACCAAATTTGATTTGAAAAACCACGTCTGTCGTAAGGGCGCAGCATTGCTCACTGGTATCAAATTAACGCGTAATAGGCGGTTAGAAACCTCGTCTACACCAGGCTTTACCCACCGTTCTGGGTTTCAAACCCTTAATTTCACCAGAAAGAAAAAAGTACAAGCCCATAAATAAATTTAGGGGCTTGGTAAATTTTTGACTTTTGACTTCCCCGAACGCGAGTGCGTCTCGCTCCAGAAGGGGCTGACACCCACGAGCGTTGCTTTACCCCTACAGCACGGGTCTATTTGTGGTTACAGATTTAAATTTATATCCTGCTGGTAAAAGTTCTTAGGTTTTTATCCAGCCAATTACAGGAGCTTTAACTTTTCTGTGGTCAATGTAAATTGAACCTTAAAGCTACCCATCTCAAAGCTTTGTCAACCAAGCCTCCCATTGTTTGGCAGCTTTGTCGCGTTCTGCCTCTGGTGCTGCGGGATCGTAACTTCCCAAACTGTGCCACAACTGATTCCAGTCTTCCCCTTGGGGTAGCTTAGTCACCACAGCCTTAACAACTAAAAAAGCCCGTTCACGAGTCAAATCGTTGGGTGCTTGCAGCAGAGGAACTACCAAAGGTAGAACATCTTTACTGCCTTGCATTAAAGGATACATCGAAGCTGTATAGGGATTGTGCAGGATATCAGGATAATCATCAAGGGTGGCAACCAAAGCGCCCAATGACCGTTTATCACCTAATTTGTGTAAAGCAGTAGCAGCACGGGCACGCACTTCTGGATTACTGTCATGGGTGGCTTGGAACAAAGCATCGGCACTGGTAGGATCGGCAATTTCCCCCAGTCCTTCGGCCGCCAGCCGACGGGTGCGGGGGTTGGAATGTGTCAAGGCTTCCAACAAAACAGGAGTTGCTTTTTTGCCTAAGCGGATTAATTCAGCCAAAGCCAAACCACTAGTGTCTTGATCTGTGGAGTAAAGCCGTGTTTTGATTTGCTCCATCGGTGTAGCGGTAGCATCTTGATTATTCATGTATAAATTTCCTCCAATGAGCAGTATCAAAACTGTCACAAATATTCCTGCTGCTCTGCGCTTCACGGTGTCGCCCCTCCGCCCCCTGCTGCTGGTGCTGCTGCTGGCTCATGTTTAAAGCTCAAAACCACCCGACGATTACCGCGACGATTTGCTTCTGCATCTTGGTTAGTAGTAGCATCAGGAGTAAAGTCTTCAGTTGCTCCAGAGCCGATAGTTACAGCACTAATCTGAGCTTCAGGTACACCCTTAGCACGTAGGGCATCTCCGACTGCACTGGCTCTGCGTAAAGACAGATCTAGGTTGTGTTGAGAAGCACCACCGCGCCTATCAGCGAAGCCTTCGGGAGTGACTTGTACATCAGGGAACCGCCCTAGATAATCCAAGAATGTATCAATCTTAGCTGTTTCGGTGGCACTCAATACATCGCTGTCGAAATCAAAGTAAAAAATAACTGGCTCATGTACGTAGAAATCTCGATGTTTCTCCAGAGCCGCATCGAAAGTGGCTGATTGTCCCTCTTGTACTGATGCGTTTTCATTCTGAACCACCCCAGAGCGGATCTCGAAGTTCCAATGAAGGGCACCGTAAGTTGTCATGGTATCTTCGCCCTTGGCCACTGTCTCGAAATCAAAGTTCAGATCAGTGTTCGCTGGGTTGACTGTCGGGTATCCAGGTGCATCAGTTAGTTCTGCTGCTTTGATATCGCCGGGGTCATTGGAGCGTTTGTAACCGATAATCGCTCCTTGTGCGCCACCGGAAGAAGGTCGTGAAAGTCCGGGGGTGGCGGGATTGGGTTGAGCGGGATTGGGATTCGCTGGATCGCTACTGGTATCAAAGGGATATTGGGGTGGCAAAGCGCTGCCAGCTGGGGCATCAGTTCCTGCACCACCGTGGGCTGGTGCATCATTGTGCAGTACATCAGTGAAATATCCGCCCTCAACTCCCGTGGTGGCATCAGCGGTGGTGCGTAGACTAGCACCACGAGCAGCAGGTAAAGACTGGGGTTCGATATTTGCGCCGCCTGCATCTGTCAGACGCACAATCTGAATCAGTCCAATTTGGTTAGAGTAGGGAGCGGTGACTGAGGGTTCAAACGCAATCCTGATGGGTAAGTTCGATCCACCAGTCGTGGCATCCACTTTAAACAAACCGTTAGTCACGTTGTATGTAGGGTCAATTGCCCGTTGAATTAATTTTCTCTGGGCTGCACCCGTCTGCTGTACCACATGAGTCAATTCATGGGCAGTTAAAGCGTCATTACCTGGTGACTTACCTGCACCAAAGAAAATATTTTGCTTGTGGGTAAATGCTTGAGCATTCAAATCCCGATTCATTTGAATTGCTTCACTGCCTGTATGTACCCGCACTTGACTAAAATCAGTACCAAAACGGGGTTCCATAAAGGAGCGCACGTCATTCGGTAAAGGGCTACCTCCATTTTCACTACTGTTTAGCCGACTTTCAAAATTGTCTCCACCTTGGAAGCCCGTATCTGTAGCGAGTTGTGGCGATGCCTCTTCTTGTGAAGTCTTCCTTTGGATAGATGTATGTAGAGGTTTAGTTTGTAATTCCTCTTCTTCATCTTCATCTTCTTCTTCTAGCATTGCCTCGCGCTGCACCAGTGGAGTGATAGCAGCTGCTGAAGGCTTGGCTTGCACTTCCTCTTGAGTGTGTGCATCCTGTAAACCGATGTTACCCTGGTTGATCTTTGGCTCAGGTATCGCCATTCGCATAATCTGGTCAGCAACTCTATTGGCTTCCTGCTCATATTGGTCATCTGGTTCGCCAACGGTGAGTTTTGCTTGTGGGCGATGCAAGGAGATGCGACTAATGTCGTGAGTAAGGGGTGATTGTTTGACGGCTTCTGGTTTAGCTTGCAATAATTGCTCTTGGCCAGACTGGGTTTGTTGAAGGTCGGGTGAGGCCTCAGTTAATATTTGGGGCGCAGCAGTATTTATTTGTGAACCAAAGCTCGGTATTGGGTTCGCCAGTGTGGGAATATTTGGCGAGGCAAGGGAAGAATTCGTCAAATGTGATGCGGTTGATTTTTTTTGTTGCAGCGTGCGTAGCCGCTTAGGGGCTTGTCGATAGACATCGCTCATTTTACCCTTCCTCCATCAATACCTGAGCTAGGGCATATTATTTTAGACACATCATAGCAATTTGTTTTATTGCGATCGCCATAAACTTAAGTGTAAATTATTCTAACTATGTCGGGAGCAAAAATGGGTTTCACCGTTTTCTGGCATTGGCTTTTGATGAGTCTTTTTTGATAAAAACAGCGATCGCACTGACAAAATCCAAACAAGCGATTGCTGTATATCAATAAGTTCATTTATGTGTAGTTAGTTTCACCAGGGACTCGGTGCATCAGGATGATAAAGAAGACGTGAATCCGCGGGCAAACCATAATCTTCTAAGGTAGCCGTATGAGTATCATTCCAGAGCATATGTCGAGCATCATCACCTTCTGGTACCCCTGTTCTAAATCCTAGCCTTCTATACCTAACATATTCACGTAGCTCATGTGTGTAATAGCGCAGATCTACAGCTGTTGCTTCCATCTCACCAGAGGCTATCCTCCTTAATCTATCAATCATAAATTGATTCGGTCTGGACGCTGCCGGAAACTCAGGGTCATGAAACCTACTAGTATGACCTTCAACTACATCCACTCCTCTGTGGGTGACGCGCACATTTTGATAATTGAGTTCTCGTATTTCACCACCTGCTGCACTAGGGTTGAAAGGACGACCACTGTATTGACCAATTTCATCACCAAAACCTGCGGGTCCCTGACCACCAGTTATCCTTGTTCGCTGCACAACACGGAGTCCATCAGCAGTACGCTCATACATGATGGCTTCGCCTTCCCGGGCAATCATCATAATATTTGGATTGCCTTCCACAGTCGCAACAACAGTACCATCTGCTTCGTAGCTGAGGATAAACTGGCCTTGTCGCACTGTTCTTGGACCCAATGTAGCTGCTTCACCGCTACTAAAAACTGCTGCTGCACCTTCAGATATTGCCTCTGAGGCATTCATCTCAGCTAGCGCGCCTCCTTCCATTATTCTTGCGCCAGCCCCAATACCACGAAGAGATCCCATTCCCATCATCAATGGTCCAGTCACAATACTGATGAAACCACCGAACATCATGGAGCCACCACTCTGCTGCTGTTCGCGGGAATAAACATCATCAGCACCTGTTGCCAAATTATACGCATACCCCTGATCGAAACTTTCCATACCGCTGGCAATTGCATGAGCGCCAAGTCCGACTTCCAGGGCTGCAAGACCAGCAATCCCAATTGCAGTCGATGGCGGGAAAATCGTCAGTAAAAGAAGTCCAAGGGTTGCAACGCCAACAATGATGGCTTCCAAAAGGTTTTGATCTTGTTCTGCATCGATTTCAGCCTGGATGACTTCCCGAACTGCTGGCGATGCAATAGGTAATAGCTCTTGCAAGATGGGGGCAAATTCCAGGTACTCGCGATCGCCATTGGCAATCATTGTCATCAACTCTAGATAATCAGATTGGCGCTGATCGATTTGAGCCAAGATGGCTTGACGAACCGCCTCAATGTTCTCCGAGTCCCAGGCAATAGCACTATCTGTCCAGACCTGATATCCTTCGGGTCCTAATGCTTGGATAATTGCGCGATAGGATTCTGTAATAGCATTAATCTGCTCCATCTGGTCTTGTTGAGGAGCCTGTTGCAAATCAAAGTTAGGCGTATCTTCGTGTTCTCTAGATGAACTCTGTGATCTTGTAGCTGTCGTCTCACCATCTCTGGCTGTCAAGCTTTCACCAGAGGTTTGTGCTAACCACTGTCTAATTGCCTCTTCTTCTGAAGCATCTGCGGACTGAGGACTCGGCAAGCTTGGCATTGAATAATCCGCAAGCCACGGTTCTAGGTATTGCCGATCGCTACTTTCAACGCCAGTTAATCTATCTGCTACTGGCTGCCAATCAGGACCAGTTTGCATCAAAGACGGAGTTTCATTTTCAAGGCGGGTTGCCCATTGTTCTGCATGGCAACCAGTACAAGCGGTGTAGCGACCTTCGGTTTGATGGAGCCGTGTTTCACGACGAATTGGGTTTCGCTCTGTAAGATACTGCTCTAGAGCTGATTGACCAAAACCATCGCGTCGTTCGACGGTTTCTTGTAGTTGTGCAACCTGAATGGCTAGCTGCTGCTGTCGGTCAAGCTGTAGTTCTTCAACAACGTTGCGCCATTGTGCTAAATTAACCCGGTTAGATGCCAATCTAGCTCTAGCTGTTGTGAGTACTAGTCGTTTAAATGATGCAACCTGTGCTTCTGTATCTGAGTTATCATCACTGCCAGTGGTGTAATTAGCTTCTGGAGCAACACTCATTGATGCATCTGCACTTGTCATATCTGCTGATGAACTTTCCCTTGGTGTGTCCATCATTTCCTCAGGACAGCTTTGATCCACACCACATTGTCTTTGAATTTGGCATTCAGCATCACTTAGCTGCAACTGTTCCCCAGAATCAGGCATCGACATGACTTGATTTGCCATCATCTCGGCTTGTTGTTCGTATTTGTCGTCTGGTTGACCAACTGTGAGTTTTGCCTGGGGACGACGCAAGGGTATGCGACTAATGTCGTGAGTCAGGGGCTTTTCTTTGATCGCTTCTGGTTCCAAGGATTGCTCATCAGCAGACTGGGCTTCTTGAAGGTCTGGTACTACTTCAGTTACTGTTTGGGGCACAGTAGTATTTATTTGTGAACCAAAGCTGCGTATTGGGTTCGCCAGTGTAAGAATATTTCGCGAGACAAGCGAAGGATTCGTAAAATTTGATGCAGTTGATTTCTTACGTTGAGACGTGCGATCACTCATCTCACCCTTCCTCCATACCTGAGCTAGGGCATATTATTTAAGACACATCATAGCAATTTGTTTGGTTGCGATCGCCATTAACTTAACGATTTGAGACTGATTAATTAGGGCATGGGATATGGGGCAAAACAGTTGTCAGTTCCGAGTAAATAAGTGCGGTTTCCCACTCCTAACTCCTCACTCCCAACTCCCACTCCCAAGACTAGAATTAGAATTGACGTGACGTTCCCTAGTAGCCAAAGTGTCAGACTCTCTGCCATTGCGCGATCGCTATCTTGCTTTAATCGATGAAATTGTCGAAACCACCCTCAAGGGCAAAATTAGCTCTGTGGAACAGGTGTATCAAATGCTGCTTAAAAACATAACTTCTGGGACAGGGGAAGTGTTTGAGCTAGTTTTGAGCGATCGCCTGAATGCCCTCCAAAGTCAAGTAGATAGTGAAAAAGACGAACTCAAAAAAGCTAAAGCTACTCGCAGTTTGAGAGCCATTAAAACGATTCAAACTCAATGGCAACGCTGGCAAGAGCAAAACAAAGCTACAGAAGCGATCGCTTCTGCGGTTACAGAAATTACTACAGCTTCTGCTAACGAGCGTTTGGCAGCTTTTGTCCGTGTTACTGACCCCAATCAGAAATATCCGCTAAATTTACCCCAATTACAGCAGTTAGCAAAATCATTACAGCAATTTGCCCAAGTAGATGCTGATTTACAACAATTTTCCGAAGGTATTACCCGTGGTTTAGCATCTTGGCAACGCTTACAAGAAAATTTGCTCAGTTGGATGTATGAGCAAAAAGAATCTTTGGGATTTGGCGGTGTACCAGGTGAACGCGGTCCGTGGGCGAGTTGGGCGAAGCAACTTAATAGTGAATTACCCCAAGCACTGTTTCGCACCTTAGCGATGGAGGAATCTGCAATTCAATTTGCCGAACAACAGCGGGGTATCACCCTTAGAGATTGGGTGGAAATGGCGTTGATTTTACAATATTTGCAACGGAGCTTAATTAACTGGTTTGACCAACAAGCTTACGATGTTAAAGCAGGGCCAAATTTGTCCATTTCCACTTTTTTGACCTTTGCAGTGATTTGGAGTCAGTTAGCAAGTGGTTTTCAGAGCATTGGTACAGCATATAGCGATGCTTGTTCTCAAATTATGCTGCAAATTCTGCGAACCTTTGCCCAACGTTCATATTTTCCCCTTTACGGCGGGATTTTTGCCTCGTTTTCTGGTAGTTATCTCCGAAATGCCCTAGATTATTTGGATGAGCCACTGCGCCCAGCAGAAAAAACCCAAGAAAAAGCGCGGATTTTGACACTTTTAGGTTATTCACAACGTGCTTTGGGACAATATCAGCGCTCTTTGGACTTTCATCAGCAGGCGTTGGAGATATCTAGGAGTGCAGGCGATCGCCCCTGTGAAATTGCCAATCTCAACCACCTCAGCCGTACCTACGTACAACAGCAAAATTATGCTGAGGCAATTAACTACAGTCAACGAGCATTAATATTGAGTCGGCAAGCAGGGGATAAAACAGGAGAGGCAAACGCGCTGGTAAATTTAGGTTACAGCGAAGTCATGCAGGCTCAGCAACTAGAAAATCTAGAACCAGAAACCTATGAATCAGCAATTAACTATTTAGAACAAGGTTTAAAGTTGTCAGAAAAATTAGGCGATATTCCAAGTAAAGCCTTATGTATCAGCAGCTTAGGAATTGCTTATTTAGTAATTGGACAACATCAAACTGCAATTAAATATCTCGAAGATGCTTTCAAAATAGCGCAAGTTTCTGGTGATTTGTATCTCCAAGGACGGAATTTAGCTTATTTAGCTGAAGCTTATTATCATTTGCAAAATGCCGAAAAAACCATTTACACAGGCAGCTTAGGAATGTATCTTTTGAACCAAATTGCTTCTCGTGAATGGCGTCAACCAGCAGGGTTACTGACAATTTTACAGGGACAAATAGGAACAGAAACTTTCCAAAAAATATTACAACAACATCGTTCTAAAATGATTGCAATTATTGGTGTAGATGGCTATGATTACATCCCGCAATTGTTGGAAGAATATAAGCGAGATATGTAAAAAGTAGGGCTTACCCAAGAAACCTTTTAAACTGCTATTTCTCCGTGCCTTCTAGCATCAAACTGGTCATTGAGAGCGCAATCAAGCATACTAAACGGTAGATACCTTTGAGTATAGGAGCCGTCTATGCTGTTGCAAGAACTGAAGGAACAGGCTGTCAAGCTTCCACCTAGAGATCGTCTTGCGCTGCTCACTGCCATCGTTGAATCCTTACAAGATACCTCAATTTCCGAGTCTGATCGTTCTAGTGCGATTCGACGGATGCGAGGCTTGTTAAAAACAGACAAACCTGCACCAACCGATGAGGAAGTAGTTGCTATGTTGGATGAGCGACGGGTGGAGAAGTATCTTCAGTGAGAGTTTTAATTGATACCAATATTATCCTAGATTTTCTATTGCAGCGAGAGCCATTTTGCCAAGATGCAGAACTGCTGTTCCAAGCGATCGATTTTGGACAAGTCGTCGGCTATGTTACAGCAACAACGCTTACTGATATTTTCTACATTTCTCGCAGGCACACCCGCAGCGTTGAACAAGCACGGCAAGCAGTCTCGGAAACACTGACTGCTATGGCTATTTGTCCTATTGATCGAGCCGTTTTGCAATCAGCCTTTAACTCTGGCTTGTCTGATTTTGAAGACGCTGTTCAAATTTTTAGTGCAGTAGCTCAAGGATTAGACGCTATTGTGACACGCGATGCTCAAGGTTTTTTGAGTTCGCCTGTATCCGTATTATCTGTCCAGGATTTGTTGCAGCAATTTGGGAAGCGAAACGGTGGTTAAGTTGGCTAAAAAGCACAGATGACGATGGTCTAATTAGGGCTTGCTGAATAACGGTAAAATCCTGATATTTCAGACTTTTCAGGCTATCACCGCACCAAAAAGTGCAAGTAAATTAGGTGTATAAGGCTTAAAAGTCTTGCATTTCCAATTTCTAGTACCACAATAAATTGAAAAAATAGGGATAAAACTATTCCCTATTCCCTATTCCCTGCCTTCACCAAAGGACTTTTTCAGCAAGCCCTAATTAATGCCTTTTTTCACCAATTCTGGAATTTGAGAAGGGCGTTCAGCCACGGGAACTTCTACTTCTTTCAAAGCAGCCAATTTACTTTGGGCTGTACCAAAATTTGGATCGCGTCCGATAACTGTTGCTAAAGTCCCGGTTTGACGCCAACTTTTTCCTGGTGGTGCAAGTCTCCCTGCAATGTAGGCAATTACTGGTTTATCAATGGCCTCAGCAATATACCGCGCCGCTGCTTCTTCACTACCACCGCCGGGTTGACCGACTAAAACGATCGCTTCTGTAGTTTCATCTTCATCGAGAATTTGTAGCCATTGCAAAAACGAAGAACCAACGATCGGATCACTACCAATGCTGACACTAATTGACTGTCCCAAACCAGCTTTTGTTAATTCGTAGGCGACTTCGTAAGTAAGGGTACTGCTACGACTAACGATCCCCACTGGCCCAGGTGTATAAAATTCACTAGGCTGAGTTCCTAAGAGAATTTTTCCCGGCACAATGATCCCCGGACTATTTGGCCCTACTACCAAGGTTTCACAAGCCTCGGCTTTGCGGAGTAATTGCACCATATCCAAGGGTGGCACTCCAGCGGTAATAATAATAATTTGGCGAATCCCAGATGCGATCGCTTCCAATGCCGCATCCAAAACATCGTAAGGATTTACACAGATAATTGTTGTATCAATTGCGCCAATTTTTTCTACCACTTCCTCCACTAAGTCAAATACTGGCAGCTCGTACAATTCCTGTCCACCGCATCCAGGATTAACACCAGCTACCAAATTCGTACCATAGGCTTTCATTTGAGCCACATGAGTACCTGATATAAATTCACAAAAACCTTGAATTAAAACTTTACTCTCTGGCGTTAAGTTCATAATAAATTACCCTAAGTTTGGCAAGCCAGCGAGTTGAGCCACTGACCATAAAACGATGTACATTATTGTATTGATTCTGTTTTTGCTGAAATTTATTATTTTTACTGTTGCATTCCAAAATTCATCTCCGACAGAAGATAGTAATTCTAATATAAATAAACAAAAACTATTCTGACTCCTGAATTTTTCCCAAATTAAAAATTACAAATTCTTAGCGACAAATGATTTATTGACGTTACAGAGCAAGCAGATTTCTCCGTTTGTTCAATCCAAAATCCAAAATCTAAAATCCAAAATTGGTTGACTATTTCTTATTCGCAGTTGGTTTAGCAAGATGAACTGCAACTTCCACTGCCTCATCTAAATTTTCTACCACAACAAGGGCACTGCTGGTTTTTTTTAGTGTTGCTAAATATTTTTTAGCTGCATTCAACTCGGAACCAGCAAGCCGGACAACTAAGGATGGAAAATTCAAATCTGGTGGAATTTTACTACCATTAGAGCGTACAACTTTTAATTTGAGTTCGTTATTGTCGTGTTGTACAAATTTGGCGATGATTTGGGCTACTTCCTCAGCCTGAGGAATGCTACCCAGAAAGTTAATTAGTATAACTTCGATGCTTTTGTCAGCAGCTAAAATTTTCAAACCTGTTTCTAGGCGATCGCTAAATGTAGTTGGCGTAGTATCTGTAAGAAAAGCATGGCGTAGATTCAAACAAACACCTGGTTTCCCGCCAGCATTAGCGACTAAATCCAAAGTTGCCATTACTGAACCAGTACCATTACCTAAAATACCGATTTTTCCGTGCATTTGCACGCCATCCCAGTCACCCAAAATACCGTTAATTTCAGTACTTGGATGACGGCTGATGATTTTTGCTGCCATTTGTTCAAGATCTGGATGACGCTTAATTGCGCGTTCATTCACCCTGACTTTACCATTGAGAGCCATCACTTCACCATTAGGATTGACTGCCAAGGGATTAATTTCGACTAAATCCAGGTCTTTTTGCACAAATAAGTGGTACATCTTTTGGACAACGTTGCTTACCGATTGCATCAACGTTCCCTGCAAACCCATTTTCAAAGCCAGTCGTCGGGCATAAAATGGTGAAAATTCTTGTTCAACGACGACATGGTGCATTTTTTCGCCAGCGGATTCCCAATCGATGTCTGCTTCTTTGCAACCTAAAAGTACTGGTCGGCAAACAGCGGTGTCTAGAACCACCGCCAAATAAAATTCCTGGTTGGCGTCGTATTGGGATTCTGCCAACACAACTTCCGGCAACTCGCCCCATATGGGTAAAGTAAAGATATTTTGGGCAGCGGCGATCGCATCGATAGTTGTTTCGGCAAATCTGACTCCACCTGCCTTTGCCCGTTCCGCTCCGTGTACTTGAGATTTCAGTACAATTGGAAAGCCAATTTTTAAACGTTTCAAATCCGTCGGATGGTCAATTCGTTGGGAAGGCAATACAGGAATGCCTATCTTTGCAAACCATTCTTTAACTTGGTACTCTAATAAATCCATTGATACACCTTGTATTGACACTTTCCAAGCTTTTCGTTAGTGCTGTCTGAATATTTGGCAGCACGCTTATTACATAATTAAGCTTTTGGCAGCTATAAAAACTTATTTTTCACGTATCAATTTTATCGAATTCAGCAAATGAGGCAAATTAATTTCTTGAGCCGCAATACGTAATTAACCTCCTCAGTAGACTTCCCAGCATAGAAGATAACTAGCATTCCTGTCAAAAACCTCTGACATCGCAACATTTCCTTAACCTGTGGATAATTTGGTCACAATTGTTTTGTAACTATAATTTTGCTGTTCAGTAGCTGTTGTGAATTTAATTGTCACAAAATCAGGCAGTGAAAATCCTCAAAAATCCTATTATTCCCATTTTTTAGGAAAAATATATACCTGTGGATAGATTATTTAATTTTGCATCTAGCGGGTTGAAAATGTAGCCGTGGGAACAATCACTACTATTTTAATTTTTGGTTAAAAGTCGGAATTTGTGTTAGAAAGTTGTTCGATTAGATTTTCAGGCTGTGGTTGGTTAAACTGTGCGTCTTTATTCAAAAAACCCAAACAGTTCATTTCATCTCCTTAAAGATAATCAAAACAATATAGAAGTTCAGCACGAAAGTTCTATGAAAGTAGCAGTGCAGCAAGAAGATTTACAGCTTTTAGCCAAAACTTTGCAAGAACAATTGCTTGTAGAAGTACCATCAGCTGGAGTCTTTCAAGTTAAGTGTGCCGTCAATAAAGACGAGCTAATGATTTTAACACAACACCCATCAGGTGTAATAGTTGATACTCAGGGCATCTTTGCAGCCATTGAAGACGTACTCCAGTCCTTAGCGCCCTACAAAGAGCAACGAGTACAATGTTTCCTCAGAGTTTTTGGCGAACAACTTCCTTATGCCAAATGTTTTCTAGCTCTCAAGCAGAGGGCGGGATGGGAAGATGGGGAGACGGGGATTTGGGGAACTGGGGGAATAAGGGGAGAGGGGGAAGATGAGGGAGATGAGGGAGTAGGGGGAGATGAGGGAGCAATATCCTTCTCATCCCCCGCGTCCCCCTCATCTGCTCTGACCTATTTTCCATCGCTGGATGAAACTGAAGATGAGGAAGTATTTGACCCATTTGCAGACGCACCGAATTTACCGGCTTCTAAGTCAGCACGCCAAGTCAAACCCGTTTTACTAGGTGTAGCTTTGGTGGGAATTGTGGTTTTAGGCGTTGGCGGCTATTTGGTGACTCGCCCTTGTGTGATGTCTGAGTGTAAAGAAATACAAGTTGCTGAGCAATTAAAAACAGAATCTCCCCAATTGATGCGTCGTGCCAAGTCGGAAAAAGAATTACTAGCAGTGCAGCAGCGACTGACGACGGCTAGCGCAGCCTTGAGTGCAATTCCTAGTTGGTCGCCCCGTTACCAGGTGTCAGAAGAACTCAAAGCAAGTTTGTCTGGGCGGTCAGAAAAAATTGGCCAGGTGGTTAAGGCTTTGCAGACAGCATCTTTGGCGGCAGAAAAAATTAAAACTCCCGCACGTACTTTAGAAGAAATACAAGCTAGACAACATTTATGGCGACAGGCCATCGCACCACTAGAGGCTATCAATCCCAATAGTGAACTTTATAGCCTAGTGCAAGCAAAGTTATTTAGCTATCGTATTAGTTTGCACGCTGTCAATCAGCAGATGTTAACTGAAGAAAAATGGCTGAAAAAACTAGCAGCAGCAAAAGATGTAGCGAGTACAGCCGAGAATCGCCAAGCTACTGCTAAATCCTTGAAGGATTGGCAAAAGGTGCAGTCTAACTGGCAGGTAGTCATTAATGCCTTGAGGGTGATTCCCCAGACTAGCCCTGGATATGAAGAAGCCCAAAAGTTGTTGGTAGACTATAAACCTAAATTAGTAGTAGCACGCGATCGCGCTACTAAAGAACAATTAGCTGCTAGAACTTACCAACAAGCCGTTAGCACCGCCAACCAAGCCAAAGTCTATCAGCAACAAAACCAATGGCAAGCAGCAGCGACATACTGGGAGCAAGCTTTGGAAACTGCGAAAAAAGTTTCCCAAGATAGCTTGTACTACACTCAGGCTCAGTCTCTCATCGAACCCTACTCAACAGCTCTCAAACAAGCACAAGAAAAACTCCAAGTTGTTAGTGGTTTGCAGCAAACCCGCACTGACTTAGAGAAAACCTGTATTAATGGAATTCGGATTTGCACTTTTAGCATGGACAATGCAGGAATTATTGTCAGGTTAACCCCTGAGTATGACCAATTAAGACAAAATAGTTTGGCTAATCCTGATTCTCAGAATTCAGATAATGCTGTTGACCTTGCCAATCACTTGCAAATCTTACAGGAAGCCCTAGCTGCAATTAGTGACAATGCCAATTTGTCCCTGTTTCTCTATGATTCCCAAGGTCAAGTAATTTATACGCGGACACTGGGAGGGTAGGAAAGGCAGGGGAGGCAGGGGAGGCAGGGGAGGCAGGGGGAGAGATAACCAAGCGTATTTGTTAAACCTATTTGTTTACCCGCTAGTGAAACTCAAATTTATTCTGAATTCTGAATTCTGACTCCTGACTCCTGAATTCTGACTCCTGAATTCTCTTTTCATAAATCAATTTTCATTGTGAAAGAGATTCCGCCAACTCGGTTGATTGTTTCGCTACCGGGGACGACTTCAAAACCTAATCTTTTATATAAAGCTAAGGCGGGATTTGTCGCTCTAGTACTGAGGGATATTGATGGGTATGATGTTTTGGCTGCTGCTAATAAATGCTTGAGTAGCTGTGTTCCTATGCCTTGATTTCGATGTTCAGGGAGAATTGCTATTGCTAATTCAGGAGTGCGATCGCTAATATAACCATATCCTTTATTGTCACCTGTAAATAAACGCAGCCATGCGGCTCCTACTGGCTGATTACTACTTTCCAAAATAGCAACAAAGCCACTATCATCTTTACATCCCCAATTTTTTACATATTTTGCTAAATCAGGATGATTCATTGCATCCTGCACTGTCAAATTTCCTTCGTTTCCCATATGCGCTGCTTCGTAAAGCATTTGCCACAGAAAAGGCTCGTCTTTTTCTGTGAGTGGACAAATAGAATAATTCATAACCTTCTATAATACCAAGTTGCCAAAGTTAATTTTCTTAATAATCAAAGCACTTATGTAATACCAATTTGAATAATGATGACGATCCTAAAAACTTGCCCTGTAAATCTTTCACAATCCAAAATCCAAAATTGTATAAGCGCTGACGAAGTAAATAATACTATCTCAGTCAACTTGGTATAAATCCTGCCCTAAAACCTGCTTTTGTCAACGTTAAAATAATTTACTTAGTGGAGTCGATAAACCATCAAGGCTGACGAGATTTTTCTGCTGTTGATATTCTCTAACTCCTTGTTCGCCTTTTTTACTAGCCCAGTTTACTAGAGTTTGGCGCTGACCTCGATATTCATAGAGTGGTACGCCAAAACCACAGGAGGTCTGTACTTCTTGGATATCGGCAACGATAATTTGACGAGTTCCAGGTATTTCTGGAAATAGATAGTACAGTGAGTTCCAGTCAGGAGAATTCGGTAAAATCGTATTTCCTTGACCATAAAGACGCAGGATACAAGCAGGTTCCTCAAAAGCGCAAAACATGAAAGTAATTCGCCCATTTTCTTCTAAATGGGCGGAAGTTTCGTTACTACTGCCTGTAAGATCTATATAACCTACTCGATTGGGAGAAAGGATGCGAAAGCAATCCAAACCTTTAGGAGACAGGTTAATATGACCTGTGGAACTCAAGGGTGCAGAGCCAACAAAAAAAATGTGTTGGGCAGCAATGAAGCCTTGCAGTTCTTCAGTAATACAGTCAAAAAGTTTAGCCATAGACTGTCTGATTTGTGTTAGCAGATTTCCCTTCTTCTCAGCCTATGTCTAAGCTAAGAATCTAGCAAGGCCTATTTGCCGATGTCTCATGAGAAGGGAGTGGGGAGGTGGGGAGATGGGGAGAGGTATTATTGTCTGATGTAACGCCCGGCCATTTGTAGGGCGTCGGCGATATCCACATCACCATCGCCGTCAGCATCTAAGAAGGAATTTAGTACGGGATTTCCGCCAGCTTGCGAATTTTGAGCATTTGCGCCCGATTGTAAAAAATTTAGTACTAAAGGTACTGCTACAGGCAACAATTGTTGAATCATACCAGCATCTAACCCTGTGCGTTGGGCTGCAATTTCAGCTACTTGCTGTTGTATACCCGGAGAAAATAGCGAATCGACTGCTTGGAGGTTAGGAGAAGTACCAGCATATTGATTTACTAGAGTTTGTGCGGCTTCGTTACCATCTGTGGCTTGCTTGTTTTGTAAAGCAGAACGAACTTGACTACCCACAATTGACAAAACTGATTGGATGGTGGATGGATCTGCACCAGTGCGATCGCTCAGTTGATTTACAGTGTTAATAATACTTCCTAGTTGACCTAAGCTACCCTGTTGATTGGGATTAGTAACAGCACCGAGTATTTGATCGAAAAGTCCCATAAGTTTGTTTTTCCTTTGTTTTCAAAAAGCTTAGCAAAACTATTAGAGACGTAGCAGTGCTACATCTCTAATGTCAATTATTATCAAAAAATCAACTTTCAAAGGCAAGTACCCCAAGGCGGAAGAATGTAGAGATATAGCACTACTACGTCTGTTAAGCGTGAGAAATTGGCAGAGTGATGGCAAACTCTGTACCTCGATCTAACTCAGACTCGCAGCTAATTTTACCTCGATGTTTTTCTACCACAATCTGATATGCGATCGCTAACCCCAAACCAGTACCAATACCCCGCGGTTTGGTGGTGAAAAATGTTTCAAATATTTTATGCAGATTTTCTGGTGAAATACCACAACCATTGTCTGCAATTCGCACTATCACCCAATTATTCTGACAGCGTTCTGTGGTAATAGTAATTTCAGGTGAAAATTCTGGATTCTGTGCTGCTTTTTCCTCCACAGTATCGATCGCATTGCTTAAAAGATTCATAAATACCTGATAAAGTAAACCTGTATAGCCTGGAATTGTTGGAATATCTCCATAGTTACGAACAAGGCTAATACCATTTTTCAGGCGATTGTTCAAAATTAATAGTGTACTATCTAAACAAGCGTGTAACTCTACTAACTGCACTTCCCCTTCATCTAAGCGAGAGAAATCTTTTAAACTTCGGACTATTTCTCGTGTGCGGTCAGCACCAACTTTCATGGAGTTAAAGAGTTTTGGTAAATCTGCTAACAAAAACTCTAAATCGATTTCTTCTGCTAAAGTTTCCAAAGCAGGTGAAAGGTGAGGAACTTCGGTTTGATATGTTTGCAGTAGCGCTAATAAATCGTCAGTATAAGTTTTCGCATGTACGAGGTTGCCAGAAATAAAATTTATTGGGTTATTAATTTCGTGGGCGACACCAGCCAACATCCGTCCTAAACTAGACATTTTCTCACTTTGAATTAGTCGTGCTTGGTTCTCGGCTTCTTGTTCTTCTAAAAGGTGCTTCACCTGTTGAATTAGCTGATTAAGAGAACTAGCTAATGCACCAACTTCATCTTCTGTAGTCACAGGTACTTGCAAATCAAAATTGGCTTCTTGGGTAACTCTTTGGGCAATATTTGTGACTGCGTTAATAGGACGGGCAATGATACTACTTGTGTAGAAAGCAAGGATTGCGGCGATCGCCACTGACAGCAGCATACTACCAATAATAATCTGAGCTTGTATGAGTGCAGCCCGATCTCGGACTATATCAGCTTTCTCTTGATCTTCTCGAACTGTTTTGGCAAACTCAGTTAACTCATGGGCAAATTGATAAAACTTCAGAGCATCCTGACTTTGACTGAATTTAGAGATTAATTGCTGCGCTTTGAATGCTCCCTGTGGCTGTGAACTTAATGGCAAAATTTGTCGAATTAGCGACCTCAGTTGCTCAAAATATACGGCTATGGAGTTATTATGCTTGATGAGCAGAAGATGTAAATCTCCTTGGAAATTGGTTTGACTAAATTCCTGCGCCTGAGAAAGCAATGTTTCGGCTTCGGCTAAATCGCTTTTGAAATTAGAAATTCCTCTTTGCAAGGCTTGTGGCTGCTGTAAAAAAGGCACGATTTCTTGCTGGTGAATCTGTATTTCTAACAATTCTCCTTGTAAACTACTTAACAAACTTCCTTCTTCATCTGCCAAGATCATTTGTTGTCTAGCTTGTTGGAAATAGCGATCGCCTATTACCAACCCTGCTGTTGTTCCTAAAACTGCAATTCCCAAAGCCAGTCCGTACCCACAAACAATTTTTTGCCGAATACTCAGCTGGTAAAATACTTGTTTAACCCAGTTGGAGTATCTTAATTTAGGTGTAGCAGTCATGGTATAACTCGCTTTAGCTAGGGAGTGGGGGTAGGGAGACAAAGATAGATATCACCAGCGTCGGCTTTTGCAAAGGTCACTTCGGAGGAATGCGGTGAGTGAAAGCAAATTTGATACAAAATGCGCTCTTAGTCTATCAAAAGTTGCTTTTTTGTACCCTGGTTAAAAATACTGAAAGTATAAAGTAGGGGCGTACAGCTGTACGCCCCTACAGCCAATTTATCTATTGCAAAGTCGTCTTTGAAACCTCAGAAGGTTAACGTTAAGCCAAGACAATAGCTTCAGCCCACCATCAACTAGAATTGATAATTTTGAACTTGATTACCTAGTCCCCAGTCCCCAATCCCCAATCCCCAGTCCCCAATCCCCAATCCCCAGTCCCCAATCCCCAATCCCCAGTCCCCTTTAACTTTTAATTTGCTTGCTACCCTGGTAAAAAATACTGAAACTATTAAGATCAGAAGCATGTGCCTACTTCATACCCACTAATCTTTGCCAGCCATGCCTCTGTCACGCATCGTAACGCTGATTGTTGGTCTAATCGTCATTTTAGGACTAGCTTTATGGCTAATTGATTCGCTATCACGGCTTTACTGGCAATTGTCCTATTCGCCGTTGTTAGGCAATTTGCTGCTGTTGCTGCTGATTGTGCTGATTGGAGCGTTGGTTGCGGCTTTTGTTTATTATGTATTAGTGCTTCAGAAGGGGGAAAAGCGATCGCGCCGCACTCGTTCTCGTGTAACTCCAGCCCAAATTCCGGCGGGCAAATCTGATGCGGCTTCTACGACTCTCCAAGCTGTGCGTCAACAGGTAGCCCAAATTCAAGATGAAGTCGCACGCCAAGCTTTATTAAGTCGATCGCGGGAAATTGAAGCCAATCTAGCACGGGGTGAAATTCAAGTGGTGGTGTTTGGTACCGGGAGTGCTGGCAAAACTTCCCTGGTAAATGCCGTCATGGGACGCATGGTTGGTCAGGTGGATGCACCGATGGGTACAACCCAAGTTGGGGAAACTTATTGTCTGCGGTTGAAGGGATTAGAACGCAAGATTTTAATTACGGATACGCCGGGAATTTTAGAAGCGGGTGTGGCGGGGACGGAACGCGAACAAATGGCGCGAGAACTGGCGACGGCAGCAGATTTACTGTTGTTTGTGGTGGATAATGATTTACGACGCTCCGAATATGAGCCACTACGCGGATTAGCAGAAATTGGGAAGCGATCGCTCCTAGTTCTCAACAAAACTGATTTATATACAGATGAAGATAAAGAAGCCATCCTCGCTAGGTTGCGTCAGCGGGTGCGGGGATTTATTGCTACTAATGATGTAGTGGCGATCGCTGCGAATCCCCAATCTGCACAACTAGAAACTGGTGAACCCTTCCAGCCAGAGGCGGATATTGTTCCTTTGCTGCGGCGCATGGCTGCTGTTTTACGCGCCGAAGGTGAAGATTTGGTGGCAGATAACATTCTTTTACAATCTCTCCGATTGGGAGACGAGGCGCGAAAACTCATTGATGGCCAGCGCCGTCGCCAAGCTGACAAAATCGTAGAACGCTTTCAATGGATTGGTGCTGGTGTGGTTTCAGTTACGCCTATACCAGTAGTAGATTTATTAGCAACCGCCGCCGTCAATGCTCAAATGGTCGTAGAAATTGGTCGAGTCTATGGCTGTGAATTGAATATGGAAAGGGGACGAGAATTAGCCCTTTCTTTAGCAAAAACCATTGCCAGTTTAGGCATTGTCAAAGGCGCAATTCAATTATTGTCTACAGCTTTGCAACTTAATGTTGCCACCTTTATTATTGGGAGAGCAATTCAAGGTGTCACCGCAGCTTATTTAACGCGAATTGCTGGTAAAAGCTTTATTGAATATTTCCGTCATGACCAAGATTGGGGTGATGGCGGAATGACAGAAGTTGTCCAGCGACAGTTTCAAATTAATCGCAGAGATGAATTTATTAAGGCTTTTATTCAAGAAGCGATCGCCAGAGTAGTGAAGCCGTTACAAGATAAATCTGAAGTAGTTGAACATGATGAAGAAGTCCAGGATTAAGACTAATAGTATTATTCTGACTCCTGTTAGCGTAGCGGGGCGTAGCCCATTCTGAGTTCTGAATTCTTCTTCAAAAATCAAATAGGATTGCTATACTGTAATGAGCAAATATAAAATTTTAAAACCCGATCAAAGCTATACCTTCAGCCAATATTTTCAACTAACTAACCCTACAGCAGAGATTTTGGCTGAATTTGAGTACAGCTATCAGCGTACAAATTTGGATTTGCTCAGGTATTCTCATGAAATTAAATACTTAGAGTTTTTGCAAGGATATTTACAACGTAATATCAGACTTTTTAATCCTGCGGCAGAAATATCAATTAGAGAATTTCTGATTGCTCCTATCCTGGCTGAAATCTGCGATCAAACAAAGGCTCAACTATATAGTGAGTATCCTCTTAATGTAGATGACAAGCTGAAAGGTACTTTAGATTATTACTTGTATAAATCTAACTGTCTATTAATAATTGAAGCTAAACAATCAGATATCAGAAGAGGATTTACACAGCTAGCAGTAGAATTAATCGCTATGGATAAATCTTTAGATAATCAATCACCTATTTTATATGGGGCAGTTACTAATGGCGATGATTGGAAATTTGGTACTCTTAATAGAGAACAAAAGCTAGTTACAGAAGATATTAAACTTTATCGTGTTCCTGAAGGTTTAGAAGATTTATTACGGGTAATAATAGGTATCCTTTCAACATAAAACAGGAGTCAGAATACAGAATTCAGAATTCAGAATTTTGAATATTCTACCCATAAAGGGATAGAGTTTGAAGGCGAGAATATTTTAATTTTTTTCGCCCACCATTCCACTCGCTTTTAACCCAATACGCTTGGGTTAAGGATAATTGTAGGTTGGGTAGAAGGTCGTGAAACCCAACAAATGCTCGAAAATGTTGGGTTTCGTTCCTCAACCCAACCTACGCAAATTTATTTTTACGGCTTAACCCAAGCGTATTGAGTTATGGAAATCTGATTGTAAAGGCTAGCGATCGCTAAAACTTACTTATACACGTTTAAATGTGCCTTCTTTATGATATATTAATCACCAGCAATTAAAAAAACGCTGATTTTAAAGTCACTCTTTATTTTAAAATCGTCAAAATATTAGAATTAATAATGAAAACCAAGCCAAAAGCAAATAAACCAATAGCCAGTCTGTCTTTAGACTTAGATAATATTTGGTCTTATCTGAAAAATCAAGGCGCTCCGGGTTGGGAGAGTTTCCCTTCTTACTTGGATATTGCAGTACCCCGTTTTCTAGAAATTCTCCAGCAATGGAATTTGACAATCACAGTATTCATTGTCGGTCAAGATGCAGCCCTGGAAAAGAATCACAAAGCAATACAAGCGATCGCCAACGCCGGTCATGAAATTGGCAATCATTCATTCCATCACGATCCCTGGCTACATCTGTATTCCGAGAATGAAATTGAAGAAGAGGTAGCGCTGGCCGAAGAACATATCAAGCGCGTCACTTATCAACATCCTGTAGGCTTCCGGGGGCCTGGATACAGTTTTTCCCCAGCGGTGTTGAAAGTCTTAGCGCGACGCGGGTACGAATATGATGCTTCAACTTTTCCGACAATTTTGGGGCCAATAGCACGAGCTTATTATTTGATGACGTGTAAACTGAGCAAAGAAGAACGCAAAAAACGGGAAGCTTTGTTTGGCAGTTTCAAAGACGGTTTGCAGCCTCTAAAACCTTACCAGTGGAACATGGGTAAGGATAAACTGACTGAAATTCCTGTTACCACCATGCCAATTTTTAAGGTGCCAATTCACTTCAGCTACATCATGTATCTGACTAAATTTTCTAGCGATTTAGCATTATTTTACTTAAGAATTGCCTTGTGGCTGTGTAAACTTACACGCACCCAACCTTCTTTGCTACTCCATCCTACAGATTTTTTAAGTCAAGAAGATGTGCCAGAGTTATCATTTTTTCCTGGGATGAATGTCCCCACCTACAAAAAACTGGCAGTGGTGAATAAAAGTTTAGAACTTATATCTACTCAGTTCAATGTTTTGACTGTTGGACAACACGCCAACTCCGTGGCTGGTGTTCGGAAACTACCTGTACTAGTACCTCATAAAAGGTAAAAATACGATCTATTACCAATTACAAGAAGCAAACAAATTAGCGACAATCTCAACTAGTTCTTCTGGAAAAACTGGTTTAGATACATGAGTGTGAAAGCCAGCTTCCAAAGCGCGAATACGACTCTCGCGATCGCCATAGGCAGTTAAGGCAATAGCTAGGACTTGTCCACCCATATCTGGCGTGAGCGCACGTATTTTTCGGATTAAAGTGTAGCCATCTTCGTCAGGCATACCTATATCAGAAATTAAGATATCAGGTTGCAATTGGGGTAACACTTCCAGTGCTGCCGCGGCTGATGGAACTGCTACGATGGTGGCTCCATCTGCTTCCAACACTGTAGTCAGAAAAAAGCGAATATCATCATCATCCTCAACTACGAGAATATTTAAGCTATCAAGAGCCAGAGAAGGTTGCATAACAAATGACATTTGAATTTTGTCTAACAACAATGCTGACGTAAAATATAGAATGCTTAAAAATTTTGTTTGACTCTAGCTGGAGGTGAAATAATGTTATGGCTAACAAGAGCTTTCAACTATTTTTTATTAGTCATTGATTAGTGCTTTAGGTAATATCTAGCAATTCAACAGCATCACATTTATCAGGAATTTTACTGAACCATTAAGACAGTAAATATAACTAATATATACATAAATATTATTAGGATGCTGAATATGTCAGATTTACCGCTTCAGTGCAAAAATTTGAAACAACAAGTGGAGTCTATATTACAACTTTTACAGCAAGAACCAACCCTACGTTCTCAAGATATTACATTTGTACAAACTTCTTTAAATAAGGCGATTTCTCCCAAGTTTGAGATTGTGTTTGCAGGTGCATTTAGTGCCGGAAAATCAATGCTCATCAATGCACTCTTGGAGAGAGAATTACTCTATAGTGCAGAGGGACATGCTACAGGTACAGAATGCAAAATCGAATATGCAGAATTAGATAAAGAACGCGTTGTTTTAACATTTTTAAGTGAAGCGGAAATTCGGGAACAAGCAGTTTTTTTGTGTCAGCAACTAGGATTTAAGACAGTAGCTAATATCAACCAAGCTGATGTAATTAACTTGCTGCGTCAAGGTTGTGAAGCTATTGTTCAGCAGGAAGGTGGTGAAAGTAAATCAGAACGTGGAAAACAAGCCAAGGCGTTAATCTTGTTGTTAGAAGGATATATGGCAAACCGCGATCGCATCAACACTGTTAATAATGCTACATATTCAATGGAGCAATTTAACTTTTCTAACCTCAAGGAAGCTGCTGGATATGCGCGTCGTGGTAGTAATAGCGCGGTATTGAAGCGGATAGAATATTACTGCAACCATCCTTTGCTACAAGATGGAAATGTAATTATCGATACGCCGGGCATCGATGCGCCAGTGGAGAAAGATGCACAGCTAACTTATGCGAAAATTCAACATCCCGACACTTCGGCGGTGGTATGTGTGCTAAAACCTGCTTCTGCTGGTGACATGACAAAAGAAGAAACACAACTTTTGGAATTAATGCGGGAAAATGGAGGAGTACGCGATCGCGTTTTCTATATCTTCAACCGAATTGATGAGACTTGGTACAATACTCAGCTACGGCAACGATTGGATGATTTAATTAATGGGCAGTTTCGGGATACAAGTAGGGTTTATAAAACTAGTGGATTACTAGGATTTTATGGCAGTCAGATTAAGCAAACAAGTCCAAAGGATAGATTTGGTTTAGATTCTTGTTTTGCGGAAAGCGTCAAAAGTTTAGATGGTAAAGAAGAAACACCACAATTTGTCTATGCATTTAACAACTATTGTGTAAATTCTGGAAAGCTATCTTCCACAAAATTTCGTGTCTCTGTTAACGGTTTTGAAACGCCCAATCACAATTATGTACGGATTCTGGGAGATTGGGGAAATGAACTCATAGAACAACTAATTGAAGATAGTGGAATTGAGGAATTTCGCACAGCCATTACTCGCTATTTGACTGAAGAAAAACGTCTCCAATTATTTAAGAATCTTGCTAATGATCTGGGAGATGTTTGTATCAAAATGAAAAAACATTACCAGAGTCTGCAACGAAATTTAGATAGTCAGCCACAAGAAATTGAAACGATGAAGGCGCAAGAATTACAACGCCTGAATCAGCAACTCCAGCAAATTGGTAAAGACTATAATCAGCATATCACAGAAGAAGTTAACCTAATAATTACTAGTTCTTGTGATGTTTTTGAAGCTGATTTTAAGCAATTACAATCACGGATGATTCGTCGTCTAGATGAGTTACTAGATACTTTTTCCGTAGCTTATGCTTATCGACGTGCAACAATCAGTCACCCTCGCAATGCTACTGCACCTTTACTGGCGATTTTAGTCGAGGCATTTTATTACTTAGCAAATCAATTAGAAGATATTTTAATCGAATCTTCTCAGCAAATAGTTGCAAACTTTTTCCAGCGGTTGCTTGAAAAAATTCGTAAATCAGAATATTATCGCCAATTGTATCGTTTATTAGATAATGATGGCGGCATTGAACAAGAGATTAGAAATTTAGAAAAACTAGTGACTCAAGCAGTAGTGAGTGCAGCTAGCGTAGAGTGCGATCGCTTTGTGCGAGAAAGTCCCAGATTTTATGACGAAGGCACTTTTTCTATATATCAATTTCGCCAGACTTTATTACAAACTTCCCAAACTTACGACGCCGAAAGTATCGTTGAAGCAGAACCAGCAATTAGGCAATTATTGAAATTAGATTTTGAACCAAAAGTTTCCCAAACTATTCGCAAATCTTTCCGCCAAACCATCAACCAAATCCTGAAAACTCAGTTATTACCAATGGCGGAGCAACAAGCAGATGACATTTTGCAGCAGTACCCACAGGCGCGTGCTTATTTAGAGAAAACACTCGAACAAGAAGCTGAAACCAAAATTGCGGCTAACCGACGATTATTGAATGTTCTGGAAGAAAACATTGAAACATATAATTCGGCCGCTTCTAGTATCAATCTTTGTTTACAGGCAATGCAATTATCTGACCATTTTTTGCCTGTCATTGGTGATGTGGAATTTATGTACTTTCACCCTGATTTATTAGATACTGATGGCAGATTTGCCACTAATGGATTTGCGATTTCAGATGGGTTAGTTGATGGATTACAAGATGTTTCCCATGAATAATATCAGCTTCGCTTGACTACTTATTAAAACCCAATAACCCCAAAGAACCAAAGCTATGCTTTGTCTCCCCTCCCCTTAGTAAGGGGAGGGGTTGGGGGTGGGGTGTAATGACTGTGGGAATCATAACTAATTATCCGAAGTTCATATAAATTAGAAAAAACTCAAAATTAGTCAACAAAAACTTACATATAGCAATGCTATTTGGTTTGTGAAAATCAAAAGGTTTAGATTCCCGACTTATTTAAGAAGTCGGGAATCTTTTTGTTGACTAATGATTTATACCATTTCACTTTAAAGTTGATACAGATACCTCAGTAGGGGCGCACAGCTGTGGATAGGTGTCAACTTAACGTGAAACCCTTGTGAAGACGTGATATTGAGTTAATTCACTTACGGTTACTCACCGCGTCACCCCACCCTAACCCTCCCCGTATGTATTGGGGAGGGAACTAGATTCTTTTTTCCCCCTTTTCCAAGGGGGGATTAAGGGGGGGTAAAGCGTATGTGGGACAAGCGTTTCAGCTTAAGTTGACACCAATGACAGCTGTGCGCCCCTACGTTAAATCTATATGTCAATGCGGTTCAGTTAAGGCTAAAAGTCTTTGTCAAAGTCAATTTTTTTAACGAACCGCAAAGGACGCAAAGGACGCAAAGAGAAGGAAGAAATGCTTAACTGAACCGTATTGATCTATATGTATCAAGATTTTCGTGAAATGGTATTACGCTTGCTATAAGTACTCTGTACAAAACTGGACACTAGGGATTAGAGACTAGCAACTAAAAAAGAATTTTCCTAACCCAATACCCAGTACCCAATCCCCAGTCCCCAACTTATGACTATCAAGCGCCGGCAATTTCTCACAACCTCTGGACTCGCTACCTTAGCCACCCAGATACCACTGCTTACGGCTCAAGGTAAGCTATCCCTAAACACCGTCATCAAGCCACCACGTCTACAAATCGGCGATACCGTGGGATTAATCGCTCCTGCGAGTATCGTTGACGCCCAAGACATCGAAGCAGCACAGAAATCAATTTCACAATTAGGCTTAAAAGTCAAGCTAGGGAAGCATATTTTAGATCGTTATGGTTATTTAGCAGGTAGGGATGGCGATCGCGCCAATGATGTAAACTCGATGTTTAGCGATCGCTCCATCAAAGCAATAATTGCCATGCGTGGTGGTTGGGGCTGTAATCGCATTTTACCCCTACTAAACTATTCATTAATTCGCTCCCACCCCAAAATCCTCATCGGGTACAGCGATATTACTACTTTATTATTGGCAATTAATGCCCGTAGTCAGGTGATTACTTTTCACGGCCCAGTTGCCACATCTACCTGGAATCAGTTTACAGTCGATTACTTCAAGCGCATCGTATTTAATGGTGAAACCCTCACCATACAAAATTCCAACAATAACGAAGTGCGAGTGGAAATCATAGCACCGGGAAAAGCTAGGGGTAAACTTATCGGTGGAAACCTATCAGTATTGTCAGCGATGGTAGGTTCACCTTATCTACCTTCCTGGAACAAAAGTATCTTATTTGTAGAAGAAATTGGCGAGGATGTTTACCGTGTAGATAGGATGTTAACCCAGTTAAAAACTGCTGGCATACTTAACCAAATTGCTGGCTTTGTCTTTGGGCAATGCACTAATTGTAAACCTGGGGATGAACCATCATTTACCTTAATTCAAGTATTGCAAGACCATATACTTCCTTTAGGAATTCCTGCTTGGTACGGTTCAATGATTGGTCATATTAAAGATAAATTTACCTTGCCTATTGGTGTAGAAGTAGAAATAGATGCCAATGTTGGAAGAATACGAATGTTAGAATCGGCTGTCAATTTTGAATAAGACAGAGACGAAATAAGTTTATACTAAAATAGAGTTGAGAGTTAACGATTGGGAAAGAAACTATAAAATGAAGATTAGAGGAATTAAGCGCGGCCAAACCATTGAGCTATTAGAGCAAATTAATAGCATTCCTGATGGAGCAGAAATGGTAGTTGATTTAGAACTCTTTTCTAATGAACGTTTAGAAAAAGAGCCACAGCTATTAGATGAAGCTAGACTAGCAAAACTCAATCAATTATTTGGTATTTGGAAATACCAACCAGAATTAACAGAAATTTTCACCGAAATTGACCAGCAGCGTCATTGTCACAACAGGGCGATCGCACTACACCCCAATTATGATTGATCGCTTGATTATATGTTCTGTTATCAGGGGTAAGCAGTTCGGTTTTTGATTTTGGATAATCATAATTTATTTATTGTACTTGACACCCCAAAACCTATGACGCAAACAATTCAAGCAAAGGATATCGACTTACGTTACTTAATCGACAATTTCGGGATTCAGTTAGTTTTAGATGACTCATTCTTTTGTGAATGGCAAGAAGATTTACCAGAAATTACTAATTTAGATAAGCAACTTTTAGACAAAATAAAAACTGGCTATATCAATCTTCTTAATTACCCGCCTTTACTAGAAGATGTTGTCAGAATGGCAATTGTAGATCCATTACTTTTTATTGGGGATTTTTATCTAGCTCCTTTTTATGTAAAATCAGAAGAATCTATAGATATTGCTGTGCCAGATGAAGATATAATCATCAGAGGTAGAATAGACACCTTAGTTTTAAAAGAGCAATTCTGGGTGATGATTATTGAGTCTAAAAGAGCTTCATTTTCAATTGAAGAAGGACTCGCACAAATTCTAGCTTATATGTTGGGAAATCCATATTCCTCTAAACCAAATTTTGGTATGATTGCCACGGGAAGCGAGTTCATTTTCGTCAAATTAGCGCCAGGAAATCTACCGCGTTATGCTTTATCAAAGGGTTTTTTGATACGAAATCCGGGAAATGAATTGTACGACGTGCTACGCATCCTGAAACGCCTAACTCAGTTGGTGAGTGCTTAAATTTTATAAGAAGAACTCAGAATTCAGAATTCAGGATTCAGTATGAATTCTGTTATACACTTATAAAATCAATCATCGTTTGGCGATAGGCATCTGGCAAACCTGTATCGAAACACTTACCTTTAACAACATATCCTGTCATTCCTTCTTCTTGGCGCAATCTTTCCAGACAAGATGTTAACTGAAATTCGCCTCGTTCTCGGAAATTTTGGTTAATGTGTTCTGCGAGAAAGTCAAAAATTTTCGGCGTTAGTAAATACAAGCCAAATATACCTAGAAACTCATTTTCTGCCATTGCTTCGACACGCAAATGCTTTTGTGCATATTCAATGGTGGGTTTTTCATATAATTGTGTAACTTTGAGAACCGAGTTTAACTCTTGCCAAACACCTGTTACACACCCTGCTTTATGAATAATTTCTACTGGCATTGCTGTTAAGCTAACAACACTTTGATTAACTTGTTTATAAACATCTAAAACTTGACTAGCACAAGATTTATCAGAATTAGATGCATAAATGTGGTCACCCAGCATTAACAAAAAAGGCTCATTTTGTACCCAATCCTTAGCACAAAATACCGCATGTCCGTAGCCTAATTGCTCCTCTTGCAATAAGATAGTAATTTTACTACCTAAATCTTGTAAATATTGGTTATATTCTTGATTTTGCGGTGAAAATTTTTGTAAAAGTTCTTTTTTGGGCGGTTTCTTTAATAAATTTTCAAATATTTCTTTGTCGTCTGGCTGCACCACTATTCCCACTTCTGTAATTCCAGCACTAATTGCCTCTTCAATAATTGCTAGAATCACAGGTTTTGCCCTACCATCTCGATCGATAATCGGGAAAAGTTCTTTTTTAACAACTTTCGTAGCCGGAAACAAACGAGTGCCAAAACCAGCTACCGGAATCACAGCTTTTTTAACTTGAGCTTTTTGCATAAATAATTAGTCTGTTTTAGGGGAATGGGGAGATGGGGGAGAATAACTCTAAACTCCTCACTTAGCACTCACTTTCTTACCCCAACTTTTCAAATAACTCTGCCAAAACCACATTAGAAAACAAAAACCCTTGGGGATCTGTCAAACGCAACCTTCCTTCTGCAACTTCCACCCAACCTTTATCAAAATACGATCGCAAATATCTACAAATTTCCTCTACCTTCTTTTCCCCAAAGGCTTCCAGGTTCACACCCTCCGCTAAACGCAACCCCAACATTAAAGTCTCTAACAATACTTCTTTTGGGGGAGTCACTTCACAATCAATCACAGCCCCAGCTTGCACCCATTGGTAATATTCCTTAGTCTTACGCGGACGAGTGAAGCGTTTTCCTTGAAGATAACTCGCCGCACCCATGCCAAAACCATAATAAGGGCGATTTTCCCAATACACTCGATTATGCCGACACTGATGACCAGGCTGAGCATAATTAGAAATTTCATAATGCTCATAACCTGCATCAGTCAAAATCTGCTGCGCCATTTGGTACATTTTGACTGTGGTTTCATCCGTCGGCAAAGGACTGTCACCAGGTTTGTAGTAACGACCGAAGGCTGTACCTGCTTCAATGGTAAGATCGTAAATAGATATGTGAATCGGTAAAAGCGCCAGTGCTTTGTTTAAAGAATCGTGCCATTGATCCAAAGACTGATGCGGCAACCCAGAAATTAAGTCTAAGCTAAATTCGGGAATCTCGACTTGGTGGATTAGTTCCACAGCTGCAAAAATATCATCGACCGAGTGCGATCGCCCCGCAACTTGCAATAATTCTTCACTAAAGGCTTGTACACCCAAACTGACGCGGTTGACGCCTGCACCACGATAACCTGCTAAATGTTCCAAATCAAAGGTAGCTGGGTCCATTTCCATTGAAATTTCTACCCCAGAAGCAATACCAAAACGCCCCTCTAGCTCTGTCAGTATACGCTGTAACTGCCCTGTTGATAGCAGCGAAGGAGTACCACCACCGAAGAAAATTGTCTTTAGGGGTTGACCAAATGCCGGGGTGATGGCAATTTCTTGACATAGCACCTCAACATATTGGGAGATAGTACCAGATGTTTCGCCCCGCAAGCGATCGCCGACAACAGACACCGGAAAATCACAATAAAAACACCGCCGTCTGCAAAACGGAATATGTACATAAGCAGAACTCGCAATTCCAGAAACACCAAATTGTTGACTCATTTTGAGAAAGAATTAAGTTAGCCCAAGCACAAATTAGAAATCATGAAAATGAGTAGTTTCTTTACAAGTTTTTATCGTTTTACAACGAAACAATGAAAAATATGAAGATAAAACGCTTTGGTTATAATAATTGCAGATATTGTTTGCCTAAACCCTTAGTGTAAGTCAATATTGATTAGTTTATACTTACCGATGAAATAAAAAATACTTAACTTTATCGGTTAACACAGTTGCAGGAAAACAAGACAACCATGCTTGACGCCATTATCATTTTTTCATTCATTCTGGCAGCGTCGGGAATAGGGTTCTACAGCTTAGAACTACTACCCAATGGCACCTTAGATAAGGTGACAAATATCGAAGCTTTACGCTTAGTTTTTGCCGTCTTTGCCGCCATTATTGGTGGTGCGATCGGGCTGAGTTTCCAGACGACATATCGTCGCCTAGAGGCACAAGTCAAAGAAATGCCTGTAGAAGCGATCTTAACTCGTGCGATCGGCTTAGTGATTGGGCTACTGCTAGCGAACCTCATGCTAGCACCGTTATTTTTGTTACCCATCCCCGCAGATTTTGGATTTATTAAGCCACTGGTGGCAGTTGTCGGTAGTATTATCCTTGCCGTCACTGGTATGAATTTGGCAGATACCCACGGACGAGGCTTGTTGCGGTTCATTAATCCCAACACCGTGGAATCGATGGTTGTAGAAGGGACGTTAAAACCAGCCAATACCAAAGTTTTAGATACTAGCTGCATTATCGATGGTCGCATTGAAGCCCTACTAGAAACCGGATTTCTGGAAGGACAAATTCTCGTACCGCAGTTTGTCTTGCAAGAACTCCAACAAGTAGCCGATGCTAGCAAAGATCAAAAGCGGGTGCGGGGAAGGCGGGGACTAGAAATTCTCAACCGCATCAAAGAAACTTACCCCGATCGCATCCTGATTAACCCAGTTGACTACGACGATATTCCCACAGTTGATGCTAAATTAGTCCGCTTTGCCCAAGAAATCAGCGGTACACTGCTAACCAACGACTACAACTTGTCTAAAGTTGCCAGCGTCCAAAAAGTACCTGTTTTGAATGTCAATGATTTAGTAAATGCCGTCCGTCCCAGTTATTTACCTGGTGACAACCTGGATTTGAAAATTCTCAAAGAAGGCAAAGAACCCAGCCAAGGGATTGGTTACCTAGATGACGGCACAATGGTAGTCGTTGAAGAAGGTAGCAGTTACGTGGGTGGTGAACTGCGGGTAGTAGTCACCAGTGCTTTACAAACCACAGCAGGACGCATGATTTTTGCCAAACCCCAAGCCTCAGCATTGGCGTGAGCGAAATGTTCGGTGCAATTACAATTAAATTGTGCGTAACGCAGCGATCGGTGCAGTTTGACTGCACCGATTATTTATTAATTAGACTCATAAATTCGGAAATTAATAGACCTCTTGCAAAAGTCCCCTAACACCCCACCCCCAGCCCCTCCCCGCAAGCGGGGAGGGGAGACTTTGACGCAAGTCAAAGGCGGGGTGGGGTTCTTTTTTTTGATTTATGCAAGAAGTCTAATGTTTTTATGTCTTTTAAATTTCAATATAATCATTGAAATTTAATAATAATATCGCAGATAATTGTTAGAGATTGAGAGTTATTTACTTATTTTTCAAATCCAGTTTTTACAGCAGATTTCAAGAAGCGTGAAGTACACCATCTAAGCCTCAAAGCTATGCAGAGAAACTATTCTATAGCAATCCAGGTTAGGTATTCTAGGTACTGTAGGGTGCCTTAGGATGAAATCCATAACGCACCATTCCAAGCTTCTGGTGCGTAATATCATGTCCCCCTAATCACTTATCAAAAAAATTCTCCGCGTCTTTGCGTCCCCGCGTAAGAGCGTCAGCCTAAATGATAAGTCTTCAAACGGACATGATATTGCGCTCTGCTAACACACCTGAGATTTTTTCAGAAATCAAATATGATGCCTATAATTCTGAATTCTGACTCCTGAATTCTGACTCCTGAATTCTGCTGTAGAACTTGCATAAACCACATCCAGCAAAAACATCAAGTCCTCAAAACAAAGGATTTCCTAAGATGAATTTACTTTCCCAATATGCTGGTGTTATTTTGAGAGCTAGTCTCTGTCTCACGAGTTTTATTAGCTTTGGTACTTTTAAATTTACTCCAGCATTAGCACAAAGCGTAACAACAATACCAGCAATACCTACGTTCACAGTACAACAAGGGGGATTCTCAGGTGTAATAACATATATTACTCCTAGTGCTTATGTCACCTCTATTGCTGCCGAAAAAGTTTCTCCAGAAGGAGCGTATTTAGCAGGAATTGACGGCAACGGTACATACATAGTTACAGGATCTATATATATCGATCCGATTACTCATGTCTCAATCCCAAGCATAACGCTCTTTGCCGGCCCAACACTACCACTCCCAACAATAGAAACGAGAGGTGGTATTAGGGCAGCTGTTGCTGATAAATTAAGGTACGGGAACCTGACACTCGATGAATATACAGCAATTCTAAAAGCTGCTACTCCCGGTTTATTTTAATACGGCGTCCAAGTAAAAGTCTTTTGAGTTTTAACTTAGTTTCCTCCTCCTCTTCGGTAAGCCAATTTACTCAGGCACACTTAGATGTGACCTTTTTAAAATCGCCTACCTCCTTCAAAACGAACTTCAAAGCTATCTCCACTCATCCCAAGGCGAGATTCCCAAAAAGTACCACTATCAGAAGAACCATGCTTGATTAATAACCCATAGGATAAATCATTAGTCCGACTTTTTACACCTCGACTAATATCTCTAAAATTTTGCAGATAACCCCCAAAAGACCAATTTTGATTTATCCTTTGAATGCCTTCTAAAGTGTAAAAAAAATTATCACTGAATTCTACAAAAGCGTTGAACTCTAAACCTGTACTTAGTAACAATGTACCTTGTAAAAATCCTGCTGGAGTCAAATGGCCTTTATTTTCAAGAAATATAAGTGCTGGAGCCAAAGAATAGTTTAAATTCTGATCTTGATGAGAAAAAAAGTAGCTCAAATTAAGGTAACCAGGATTTTGAGAATTTGTTGCACTATTCCAATAAAAACGTAAAGCTGGAATGTGGGTAGTAATTGCTTGAATTTTTCCATCAGCATCAACTTTCGCATGGGTATTTATATAACTTAATCCGCCATTAGCATAAATACCCAGTGTTGGTTCAGAAAGTCCCAAATTATTATTTGGAATATTAAATACAGAGTCTCCATTCAAGTTAAACCAAATACCTGAATTCACACTGTAATTCCAGTCACCTGAAGAACCTGCCCATAAAAATTCTAGTGTGGGTAAAGATAGATATCCATTAAAAGCCTGCAATTGAGTAATAATTTCACCAAATTGACTTAATTCAATATGGTCAAAAGCAAGACCAAACGAACGAATATTTATTGGCACCTGTGTCATATCCGCTGAACTCCAGTTTTGCACAAACTTCTTACCATTAGAATTAATTAAACTTACTTGTGCAGCTGACGAACGGTTGTTGGGACGAATAGATGTTTGCTCTAAGGGAACAGGTACACCAATAAATGTCAAAGGACCGAAATTATTATTGGAAAGGTCTGCTTTAGAAATGAAGGTTTTACTACTTTGTCTCCAAGTGCGATTTCCATCTATAAACTGAACTGCTCGCTGATGATTTCCGGTGCGAATTTGTAAGATACTAGAATTATTGGGTGTAATTTTACTTGGGAAAGTCAATGTTCCAGAAACCTGTTCTAAGCCACTAGTGCGATTACCCAATAAGAGTGTTCTATTGAGTAATTGGTTAATTTTTCTGATTTCCTCTGGTGTTGCTTTTGTATTTAAAGAAGCAAAATCATCTTGTTGAAAAAATCGCTTTTTAGCTTCCTGCAAACTTTGTTCTAGCTGCGGAGGACGGATTACCTCAAAAATTCCTCCCATCAGCATTCCTAGTGTAGTATTAGCAGTTTGTAACTCATCTATTTCTCGTTTATTGACTGACAAAGATACGGAAATACCAGGATTGCTAAAAACATTAGTATAAGTTGCCTTAATTTTTACAGGGTCGTATTCTAATAGAGTTCGATTATGAGAACGACTAAAGTAAAGTCTCTGCCAGTGATAATTTTCTTGTTTATTACTCAGTCTAATATTAGTTGCTCTTTCACCTAAAGGAACCCAATATAAAGAATTTAGATAATACAAATTACGTTGTCTTTGACTAATAAAAGGATTTATCAATAAATTTAGCATATCCCAATTATCAAACTTGCCTTCTTGACCAATTTTGATACCTGGTAGAGATGTCATTTGAGGTTGAAATCGAGTTTTTTCACCTGTTAAAGGATTACCCCAATAAAACCCTATTTTTTCTAGAATTTCTTTGGGAATGATTGTGCCTGTAGTGATATTTTCCGCTTCTAATAATGGTTGTAAATTACTGGTAGGAAAAGATTGTAAAATTAAGGGGGCATTGTCTGCATCTAAAAATTCAAATAAAGAACCACCACCTTTAGGATTGTAGGTTGAAGCAGTACCAAGCTTGGAAATCTGAGGAATACTTGCAATTAGAGAATTGCTATCCCCACTATTGATAATAACTTCAGGTGTGGGAGAACCCGGTGGATTGATAACCTCCCCCGCAATGGATTGAATAGAGAATTGGTTGTTGTCAATTTCTCCTGTTAATTCTTTAAATGATTGAGGAATAGGCAAAACTGCTTGCATCCCCCAAAGTTTCTGAGTTAACCTAATCGATTCTCTACTTTCAATTTCTGTTGATTGCCCTTGGTACAAAATTCCACTTTGCCATCCTTTAGTTTCGACGACAATGCGATTACCAGGTAGTAACCAATACAATTGCTCTTGACGAGGAAAATGGGCAAAGGTAAAACGATTAACTATTGGTTCATCTCTAGCAGATTTAACAATAAAATCAGTATAATTTTCACCTTGGAGAGGATTAAATTTTGAAGGTGAAAAGGTAAGGTTATCCGTAGGATTAATTATCCAAGGATATTTATTAGCACTATTAGTTAAGGAATGGAATATCAATAATTCTAGAGTTTTTTTTTTAAAATCGGATTACGATTTTGCTCATTTGGAATAATTGGATCTATGCTGTTATTCTCCTCAGGAGTAGACTCTGGTATTTGGAACGGGTTGATTAGTTCTGGTAAACTTGGATTAGGATTAGGGAAAATGTTAGCTGGTATTTGAGTAGATACTTGTGCAATAACTATATTTTTAAATCTGTTTTTTGCAGATTTTATTGAATCCGATATAAATGCTGTTTTTCTATTTGATCCAGGGAAATTAAAATAATTTATTAAGCCTATAGTCAGATAGTTTTTTGCTTCTACTTTATTGGATATTAGATTATTTATTGATACTATTATATTTAATATAGCTAGATTAATATATCGGTTAACAGCAATTATTTTACAGAATAAGAGCATTTTAATGAGGTTTGATACAAGTAGTCAAAATAATCTAAATATGCTCAATAAAACAATAACTCCGAACCTGAATCATATAATTATTATCCATAGTATTACCTTATATTTAAATATAGTTCAGTGAAGCATTTCTTTCTTCTCTTCCTTTTCTTACTTTGCGTCCTTTGCGGTACCCTGCAAGCACGTTAAAAAAATTGACTTTAACAAAGAGTTTTAGCCTTAAATGAACTGTATTGGCTTATATTTTTTGCTTGAGACTACGCTTGTAAGTTTGTTGTTGAGAACAATAAAAAAGTCAGCAGATAGCTAACTTATTAATGCCTAAATAGTAATTTTTATTATGGGTGATTAACTTAGAAATGACAATATTAATTAACTAATTTTTTAGACAAAATTACATAACTTATGTCTGAAAAATTAGTTCTTATCAAACTAACATAAATATTTTTGCAGTAGAGAAGACAACACAAATAAGGACTTTTACAAGAAGTCTACTTTATTAGTCCAAATTTACAGATATTTTTCCATTACATAGTTTTGAAACCAAACTCCCCGCCGTTCTACTTGCTGTTCTCTGACTATGCTAAATCCCTGATTTTGAAAAAATGGTTTTGCAGTAATACTTGCTTCTGTATATAGTCGATTAATTCCTTGTAATTTAGCAGTATTTTCTAGATGATTTAAAAGTTTTGAACCAATACCTTTTCTTTGGTATTTGCTATGACAATAAAAACAATCAATATGACCATCTGCTTCCAATTCTCCAAACCCAACTATCTCACCATTATCTTCAGCAATGTAGGGAAGCTTGGTTTGTAATCTTTTGTGCCAAGCTTCATAATCCATATTTTTTGGTGCCCAAGCATCGACTTGTTCTTGAGTGTAATCGCAAATATTGATTTCATGAATTGTGTCGTAAAACAATTTCAGGATTGCTTCGGTATCAGATAATTTATATTCTCTAATTTTCATAAATCTCTAATGGCAAATTATCTGGGTCTTTAAAAAAAGTAAATTTCTTCCCTGTAAGTTCGTCAATTCTAATATTTTCTGTTTCGACACCTTGCAATTTTAAGTAATCAACAGTTTGCTCGATATCATCAACTTTAAAAGCCAAATGCCTTAAACCACAAGCCTCAGGACTACTAAATCTTTGTGGAGGATTGGGGAAAGAGAATAACTCTATTTGAGCATTTTCTCCAACTTGTAAATCTAATTTATAAGATTTTCTCTCGGTACGAAAAGTCTCTGCAATTATTGAAAAACCTAAAGTTTCGACATAAAATTTTTTTGAGCGATCGTAGTCAGAACAAATAATAGCTATATGATGAATGCCAGTAGTTTTCATGTGTACTTCTCAAGCTACCAATTATTTACCTGTAGCACTTTTAGCAGAGTTTTGCTACTTTTTGCAAGACAAAGACTTTAGCAAAGTGCTAATCTTGAAAATGCAAACCTTGATGCCACCAGCCTTAAAGACGCTGACCTACATAGAGCAATATTTATCACTGTAGATCAGATCATAACTGCTATATTTTGGCATAAAGCAATATACAACGATGATTTTCGTAAGGAGCTAGGGTTACTTCCATGAAATTAGATCGCATCACCAGTAATCCCAATCGCATGAATGGACAGCCCTCTATTCGTAATCTTCGCCTTACCGTTCGTCGGGTAATTGAGTTATTAGCTACCTACCGCGATCGAGAAGAACTGCGCCAGGAGTTTCCTGAATTAGAAGATGAAGATATTCAGCAAGCCTTAATTTTTGCATCGTCCTATTTGAGCGATCGCATCATCGAACTACCTAACCGCTATGAAACTGTTGCTTGATCAGGGATTACCACTCTCTGCGGCAGCATTGCTACGTGATGCAGGTATCGACACCATCCATTTAGGTGAAATTGGCATGTCTGAAGCTGAAGATGCAGAAATCATCCAGAGAGCTAGAGAAGAAAGACGTGTTGTTGCTACACTCGATGCAGATTTTCATACATTATTGGCGCTTGATGAAGCAACTACTCCTTCAGTCATTCGCATTCGTATTGAAAGGTTACGTTCTCAAGCATTAGCGAATCTGTTGCTGACGGTAATCGCTGAGTGTGAAGAGGATTTAGAGCAAGGAGCAGCCGTTACGGTTGAGCCAAGCCGTATTCGTATCCGTCGTTTACCGTTGTTGCCTGATGTCTAACCTTTCGCACATTTAACTAAAATTCATATTCAATCAGCAAAAAGGCATATTGTTTTCTGAAAACTTCATATTCAATAAGCAAAAAGGCTTATTGCTTACTCAAAAAGGTAATTTCACAAACAAAAGTTGGCTGTCAGCGAACTTTTGTTTGTGAAAGCGAACTTAGTTCAAAAAGTTATGCTATATTAGTTTTAGTCGGGTAAAGGATGATATTTGCCACTCACTGGATCGCTTTTGTGATCTGAGGAAGATGGGAAACCACCTTCTACTGTGTTTGTTAGCAACTTATTTGTAGTAAAACTATTTAAAAGTATTTCAGCCATCGCACTACAAGCGAAAGCCTAAAACGTGTCAAAGCTCGAAACTACTACTACCGTATAAGTGCTATATCACCAAGCACGCAGGCGCAGCCAAGGCAACCTGCTGCGCTATGTATAGGGGGAGTTTAAACTGCCGTTCTCCGGTTTGTTTGAGGCAACACTCATTCGCAATAAGTGAATGAGTGCAACCAAACCACTAGTTAAGGAGTTCTTTATGAACAACCAAGACCCCGACAAACGGCAGGAGCAGTCAAAAAAGCGTAAGTATAAGCAGTACCTGAAATGGCTCTGCAAACCTCAAACGCTCCGTCTGTTATTTCAAGCTGGCCCAGTCATTTTCCATATTGTGAAGTGGCTGGTCGAGTTGTTGCAAGACTAAGCTGCTAACTCTTCTATACAAACTCCTTTCCAGCCTTCTCAGTAAGGAGGTTAAATATGCTCAATGAAGCTCTAAGGTTGATAAGGGTATTCCACGATTTAGCGCAAAAAGAATTGGCGGAAAAGCTAGGAATATCCAAGTCTTATCTTTCGGAACTCGAATCCGGTAAAAAGGTTCCCACGCTTGACTTACTCAATCGTTATTCAGAGGTTTTCGATATACCTGTATCCTCGATTATGTTCTTCTCGGAAACCTTAAATAAAGATGTAAGAACGGAAAAGTTGAGAACATTCGTATCCTCTAAAATTCTTGCAATTCTCAATTTTATTGCTGAAAAGTCTGGTCATTCTTATGCAGAGGAGTAGATGGAAACAGTACACACTAGACCAGTCACCTTTTTACTGCTTGAAATCTAAAGAAAGACTTGCAAAGCTACTGTATATAAGTCAAAGAAAGCTCGAAGTGCTTGCCCACTCCGAGGATTTATACATGGAGAAAGATAGATTCAATCCGAAAAAGGGAAAAACTTTTCATGTGGAAGAGCCAAGGCTCCCATTAAAGCGAGTTCAAAAGCGAATTGAAGAGATTTTGAAACGAGTCAAAATGCCGAATTACATACACGCTCCAGGAAAGGGACGTTCTTATATAAGTAATGCTAGAGCGCATATAAATGTTGCTGTAGTAAGAAGCCTTGACATAAAACAATACTTTCCCTCTTCACAATCATGGCGTGTTTACTCGTTCTTCTACAAGCAGATGCGATGCTCTTCAGATGTTGCTGGTATCTTAACAAGACTCTGTACGTTTAAAAAACATCTGCCGACTGGAAGTCCATCGAGTCCTGTCCTTTCCTATTTTGCTCATATAAATATGTGGGAGGCAATAAATGAACTGGTAGAGGGCGCAGGATGTACTCTAACTGTGTACATGGACGATGTTACGATTTCAGGTTCATCTGTACCAGGTGAATTGATTTGGCAAATTAAGAACGAGTTTTATCGTTGTGGACTGCGTGATAGCAGGAAAAAAGAAAAGCATTATGTAGGCAATAAGCCACGTGAAATAACAGGAGTCATTGTTAAAGATGGTGAGCTAAAGCTCCCTAATTCACAACATAAAAAAATGCATGATTGCCGCCAAGCAATTCAGTTAGAAACCGATCCTGCCAAACTAGCACATTTGATGCAGTCATTGAAGGGCTTAAAATCACAAGCACAACAGATCAGGAAAGCGAATGAGATTCATGTAGATAATGGATGTAATGATCTATGACTGAAAAACAATTGCTACCAGAAGCAGCGTTATACTGTCGTAGCTGCGATGGTACGCTTCATCCTCTAAATAGTAGCGAAAAACATTTACCTATTTTAATCAGAGAAAAATTTTCTAGTGAGCCTTGTTATGTTCCTGAAGGTGCAGCCGTGAGTAAGCAGAATGTCTTCTATAGTGTTAGTAATATTCTTAAACGAACACAAGATGATAGAACTATAGAGGCTCTTCGTAAATGGGAAGATACAGTCGGTATGAGAGAGGCCAAGCGTATTCGGGATGAAGCAATCGGGGTTGGAAATGCTGTTCATTCGTATCTTCACTCTTACTTTACAGATGGTAAAGTAAAAGCAGTTAGCAACTCTTATAAAAATTACATTGACGCTCTACATAAATTACTACCAAATTTCGGTGCCTGTCTTTATTCAGAACAGTATATTGTGAGCTTCAAGTATCAATATTTTGGAAAATTTGATCAGATAAGTTTATATCGAGATAGCTTGACTCTTAGTGATTTGAAAATATCTCTAAAACCTAAGCTTTCTCGGAATTGGATTCAAGACAAAATTCTTCAATTGGCTGCTTATTACATTCCAATTGAAGCACTATATCATGTTGAACAAGCTGCTTTGATTTATTTAATCGGCGACGGTTCCTGTAATGAATTCCTTTTCACTCCACAGGAGATGGAGTTTTATAAAGATCTGTGGCTTGAGAGATTAAATCAAATTAATGAGACAGTTAGTGTACCTGCTTAATAACCCAATAGAGCAGCTAGATCAAATACTATTCCTGTAAAATCGTCTTTGACACAATTCTAGTTTTCTTCAGGTCTGCTTCCGAAAGTTGTTCCCCAGCTTGCAGGCGAGTGGCAGAACTTTGCAACACTGTCGCCGCACCTTTATCTCCGATTTGTAAGGCGGTTTTGGCAGCTGTTTGTAGCATTGTAGCTGCACCAGTGCGATCGCCCTCTTGGAATTTCGCCTCAGCTAACTGGGTTTGGCGATACTTTGCTTTACTTGAGGTCGGGAATTACCTGAATCAGTCCAGTCTGGAAGGCTTTGTCGTAGGTGATTACAGGTAAACTTTCGAGTTCAGCCTGAGCCATGATCATGCGATCAAAGGGATCTCGGTGGGCGATCGGTAAGCCTCCTGCTCTGAGCGCATGGGCTGTGGTGATGACAAGTTCGATAAATTTAGCCTGATGCAATATCTGTGAATATTGCTCAACAAGTTGTTTGGCTTCGGGTAGTTTACCGATCCGGTATTTAGTGGCAATTTCCCAAGCAGAAGCACTGCTGACAATAATGCGATGATCTGGGTTGCGAATGATGTCTCGGCAGTCAGTGTGGAGTTTTGGGTCGTCAAAGAGCCACCACAGCAGAATATGGGTGTCGATGAGGTAGCTCATTCCCATTGCTGGAGTTCCTCTTCTGGCAGTGGTTCAAAGAAAGCATCGCCGAGTTGTCCTTTCAATAAACCAGGGGTGCGGGGTTGTGTATGTTCTTGACTTAAACCTAGCCGAAAGTAGTGAATTAGGTCATAAAGTTCTGCTAGTTTGTCTTCAGGGATGTCTTGCAATTCTTGGACAATCTTCTGGATCAGCATAAGTCAAACAATTTTGGATTTTAGATTTTAGATTTTAGATTGACCCCATAACTTAAAGTCAGGGGCTTGTCATTTAATTTTAGATTTTGGATTTTAGATTTTAGATTTGTTTCACGTAGCTTGTTTCTCGCTTTGCGCCTTGGTGCGAAACTTTTATACCGTTAATCAGTAATGCTGGATTACTATTCCTGTAAAATCGTTTTTGATGCAATTCTAGTTTTCTTCAAATCTGCTTCCGAAAGTTGTTCCCCAGCTTGCAGGCGAGTGGCAGAACTTTGCAACACTGTCGCTGCACCTTTATCTCCTATTTGTAAAGCAGTTTTGGCGGCTGTTTGCAGCATTGTCGCTGCACCAGTACGATCGCCCTCTTGCAATTTCGCTTCTGCTAACTGAGTTTGGCGATACTTCGCTAATGCTAAAATAGATTGCTGCACCTGAGGATTAGATGCTGGTTGATATGCCCTAACCACATCTGCATACACCGGCACAATGGGCGAAAGTGAGCCTTGTTGGTTAACCAAGGGGTCATCATAGCGGATTTGCAGATGCCCAATTACCTGTTTTCCTTCTGGCAATTGTCCCAAATAAATATTAGCCAAAATTACCCGTTCTACATCCTGCATCAAATCTCCCAAGCGTACAGCAAAGCTGCCATCAGCTTCTGGTTGCATTATTAACTCAATTGTGTCTGGGGAAACTTGGGCAATGGGTTTAAATTCTGCTAGTCTGACATTTGGTACTAAAGATAATAACAAGTAAGCATTGGTTAGCCCCACAGATTGAATCCGCCCAAACAAACGGCTAAACTGTTCCACAGCTTGTTCAGGACGCTCAATATAAGCTAAAGTACCACCACCAACATCGGCAATTTTTTCTAATAAATCCTGATTCCAGCTATTACCAAATCCCAGAGTGTTGATAGTTAAGTTCAGCTTGGCAGCCTTTTGTGCGAGTTCCAAACAGCGCTTGTTGTCATCTGGGCCAATATCCCACTTCCAAATTCGCAAACTGCTTTCACCGTGGCCATCCGTCAGCAGAAAGGCTTGGGAAACAGCGCCTCTTGTGCCCTTCATCAGTTCTGTAATTCCCAATTCCAAACCCTGAGCAATTACTGTACCGCCGCTAGCAGCCAGTTTCTTTTTAATTTGAGATTTGATACTTTCGGGGTCTTCGATCGCTTGATTAGGAATAATGACTTCCGCAGAACCCGCAAAAGCCACAACTGAAATGCGATCGCCAATTTTCAACCGATCGATTAATCCTTCCACTGCTTGAATCACCGTTTTAATTGGTTGTCCGTGCATGGAACCACTTTTATCTAGAATCAAGCAGAGGTTAAGGGGGAGATTTTGGTCAAACTCACCAGCGATTGCCGAAATTGTCATTGCCAATTGACGTTGGCTACTAGTTTGAGCCACATCAACATTATTGTCATTTAGCGCCGAGAGCAATTTAACTTTCATTGGGGAGGGGTATCTTGCAAGACTGTTTTGGAGACAATTCTGGTTTTCTTGCGATCGCTTTCAGATAAATCTCCACCAGATTGTAGCTGGGTGGCAGAAGTTTGCAACACTGTCGCTGCACCAGTATCTCCCATTTGCAACGCTGTTTTGGCAGCAGTTTGTAGCATTGTGGCGGCACCAGTGCGATCGCCTTGTTGCAATTTCGTCTCGGCTAACTGAGTTTGGCGATATTTCGCTAATGCCAAAATAGATTGTTGCACCTGGGGATTGGGGTTTGGTTGGTAATTTCCCATTACGTTGGCGTAAATTGCCAGATTTTGGGTAAATAAACCAATTTCGTTGGCGGCTGGGTCATCGTAGCGGACTTGCACATTAGCGATCGCTTGTTTCCCTGAAGGTAATTGTCCCAAATAAATATTAGCCAAAATCACCCGTTCTGCGTCTTTCATTAAATCTCCCAAGCGCACAGAAAAACGTCCATCGGGTTCTTGTTGGAGTGGTAACTCAATGGTGTCCGGAGAAACTTGGGCGACGGGTTTGAGTTCTGCTAGCCGGACATTGGGCATGAGAGAGAATATCAGATAAGCATTAGTCAAGGCTACTGCTTGAACGCGGCTGAACAAACGGCCAAATTCATCAACTGCTTGTTCAGGTTTTTGAATATAAGATAAAGTGCCTAAGCCAGCATCAGCAATTTTTTCTAAAACATCTTGGTTCCAATTGTCACCAAATCCCAAAGTATTCAAAGTCAAATTATAGCTGGCAGCCAATTGAGCAAATTTCAAACACCGATTATTATCACCATGTTCATTTTCGCCGTCGGTTAATAAAAAGGCTTGGGAAACAGTATCTTTTTTTCCCTTGGCTAATTCTTCAATCCCCAAACGCAATCCTTCATCAATGGAAGTTCCACCATCAGCAGCTAGACGGTTAATTTGCTGTTTAATTTTTTCTGGATCTTCGATCGCTTGACTGGGTACTATGACTTTAGCACGGTGATTAAAAACTACAACACTGAGGCGATCGCCAGGATTTAATCTATCCACCAGACGATTTGCCGCTTTTTTCACCGTTTCTAGCGGTCGCCCATTCATCGAACCGCTATGATCGAGAACTAAGCATAAATTCAGTGGCACATTGCGATCTTGATCTTCGGCGATGGCCGAAACCGAAATTCCCAACTGACGTTGACTATTCAGTTGATTGGCGTCCAAATTACTATCATTTAAGACAGGCTGTAAGTTAACCCTCATAACCCCAAGTTCCTATTTAGGATAAAGATATTTGTAAATAACTTCAAAGCACTACTTTAGCGCTACGGAAAACCTATGGAAATACATTAATATAATCAGAATATCTTAGAAGCCAAACATTGGCAGATGCTAGCCCCCCTTCAGCATTAGGGAGAAATCCACACCTTGAACCAAGTTAGCATCACGCTAGGATGTATTACAGTTAACGGCATAATTTCAGGCGATCAGTTGCTATGGACATTTCCGCCATCAAGGCTGTTCAATCCCCTTACTACGGCGATCGATTTTACCGGAAACCGCCGCCAGATTTACCGTCTCTCTTATTAAAGGAGCGAATTGTCTACTTGGGAACTCCTTTAGTTCCACAAATCACCAAACTGATCATCGCCGAACTCCTGTACTTGCAGTCTGATGACCCAGAAAAACCAATTAAAATTTACATCAACTCTACAGGCACTTCTGGTTACAGTGGCGAACCCATAGGCTTTGAAACCGAAGCCTTCGCCATCTATGACACAATGAAATATATCAAGCCTCCCATCCACACCATCTGCATCGGTTCCGCGATGGGAATGGCAGCGATGATCCTCAGTGCTGGTACGAAAGGTTGCCGTGCTAGCTTACCCCATGCTTCGATTATTCTGCACCAACCCAAGAGTTACACCCAAGGTCAAGCAACGGATATTCAAATTCGGGCCAGGGAAGTTCTAGTTAACAAGACAGCAATGATTGACATTTTGTCTCGTAACACAGAACAGGCGGCAGAAAAAATTAGCAAAGATATGGATCGTCTACTATACATGACTCCCTATCAAGCTAAAGAATACGGTTTGATTGACCGAGTTTTTGAAAAAGAAGAACTCGCCAATCCCCCACTACCTGCCAGCGTCCTTTAAAAAATGAAGTGAGTCTGATTTCTTGGGATTTCAACTCACTCTACCCCACAGAAGCGCCCAGGCTTCATCCTTGCTATAAATCATTGTAATAACGGAGCAAATTATGCCTATTGGTTACCCTAGCGTTCCCTATCGGTTGCCAGGGGGACAGATGGAGGAATGGGTTCACATTTATACTCGTCTTTCCCTGGAACGCATTATTTTTCTGGGAGAGGAAATTGATGATAAAATTGCCAACGAGATTATAGCCTTCTTGCTATATCTGGATTCAGAAGATCCAGGCAAAGATATTTACATATACATCAACTCTCCTGGCGGTATGGTCACCTCTGGGCTGGCAATTTATGACACCATGCAACACATCAAATCAGATGTGGTCACCATATGCACGGGTCTAGCAGCCTCTATGGGGTCATTTCTGCTAGCAGGTGGAGCCAAAGGCAAACGCCTAGCATTGCCGCACTCACGGATTATGATACACCAACCTTCTGGTGGCACCCGTGGGCAAGCAAGCGATATCGAAATTGAAGCTAGAGAAATTCTGCGGATTCGTAACCAGCTAAATCAAATTTATGCTGACAACACTGGTCAAACCTTAGCAAAAATTGAAAAAGACATGGATCGCGACTTTTTCATGTCTGCCCCAGAAGCTAAAGAATACGGTTTAATTGACCGTGTGATTGAAGAAAGACCGTAGGAATGGGGAGTAGGGAATAGGGAATAGGGAGTAGGGAAAGATGAGGGAGATGAGGGAGATGAGGGAGAATAACTCTTAACTCCCCACTCCCCACTGCCCACTCCCCACTGCCCACTCCCGAAAAAACTGTCAAAATTGAACTTTAAAATAGCAAATTAACCCTTATGATTAATATCTCAGGCTTGAAGCTGATAGCTGATAGCCCCTAGCTAAATATTCGATAGCTCATAGCTCAAGATGGATCTTGGAGATTGCTACCGTTTATTGGGTTTAAGGTCGGGAGCCTCTTTTGCTGACATTAAAGCGTCTTACCGACGACTAGCGCAGCAATATCATCCCGATATCAACCCAGATGACAACAAAGCCAAAGATAAGTTTATTGCCTTGACAGAGGCTTACAAACTCCTGCTGACGGTAGTACTGCCAGAGGAAACAGCTGCACATTCAAATCAGGTGTCAACAGCGGGACGCGATCGCCCCAAAGCAACGCATCGGGAAAAAACACCAGTAAAAAAGGCCACAAGCCAAGAACCGACGACACCGAAGCCGCCGAATTTAGTGGAAATAGAACAGCGGCTAAAGTGGAAGACTTATGAGCAATTGCAGCGATTTTTGCAAGAAAGACGATTTCCCCAAGCGATCGCCCTGGCTGAAGCTTTATCAGATCGGTTGTCAGGGGATGCAGAAGTTCGTCAATGGCTAGCAGTTGCCTACCAAATCTGGGGACGGGCGTTAATTTCGGAAAACCAGTTGCTCAAAGCTAGAATTTATCTCAAAAAAGCCCTGAAAACAGACCCCCACAATAAAAGCCTCTGGTATGAAGTGCAGCGGGATTTCGAGCGTTTAGAACAAATTTTTTGAATTCTTCTTCAAAAGTCCCAATAAACTTAATTACGAATTACGAATTACGAATTACGAATTATTTCGTCATCGCTGCCATTGGCGCAACACTCTTCCAAGGGTAGCGATTCCCTCCACAATCTTGTCGTTTGGTTGAAAACTGAAAGCTAGCCTCATGGCATCATCCCCCTGACCGTTGGCGTAACAACGAGTTCCTGGTAGAAAGCTGACGCCGTGTTCTGCACAAGCAGTCAGGAGTGCTTTGGCACTGATATTTTGCGGCAATTTACACCAAACGAAAAAGCCGCCGTCTGGTTGTAAAGCAACTATATCGCTGGGAAACTCAGCAGCGATCGCTTCTAACAACAAATTACACTTATGCTGATAGCAGGTGATTAACTTCTGAATATGAGCATCTAATTTCCCTGTGGCACAGTAGCGCCCAACTACATGACTGACAAAAGGCCCCACAGGCCCCTCGCTTTTGAACATTGCCAAGCGCTCAATAATTGCTGGATCGCCACAAGCCCAGCCCAACCTCACACCAGGCGCAATAATTTTCGAGAAGGTACTCACATAGAACACCCACCCTTCTTGGTCGAGAGATGCTAAGGAAGGCACAGCTTCGCCCTGAAAACGCAAATCCTTATACGCATCGTCTTCCACCACCAGCACACCATATTCAGCCGCCAGTGCTACTAATTTTTGGCGGCGAAATAACGGCATAGTAGTGCCTGTGGGATTGTGAAACGTGGGAATTGTGTAAATAAACCTGGGTCGAATGCCCTGTTTTTTCAAGTCACTTAAAGTTTCTTCTAGGGCGTCCACATCCATTCCCAATTCATCCACAGGAATGGTAATTAGGCGTGCGCCAGCGTGAACAAATCTAGCAACTACTCCCAAGAAGGTTGGGCCTTCCACAATCACCACATCACCGGGTTCGATAAATACATCTGGTAGTAAGCCGAGAATCTGCCCAGAACCGTAGCCAAGGAGAACACGATCGCGATCAGCAGCGATTCCTTGAGCCTGCAAGCGGAGGATAATTTGCTCATACAGTTGAGCTGAAGGTGGGCCGTAGTTGAGAGCGATCGCAGCCTCTTGTGCCAGCACAGCAGCACTTGCATCTGCTAAATCAGCATGAGGAAAAAGAGTTGGGTCAGCTAAACCGTAGGTAAAACTGACACTGACGATTTTGGTTAACTCTGTGCCATAGGTTGGTGGTGCCAGGTTTTTGGCTCGTTCGGCGAACAAATCAGCAATTTGATGAGCAGAAGTAGTGTGAGCCATAGAGCGCAAATTGTGTTCTCAAAAAAATGTATGTTTAACTGGTGTGGGCAAAAACAAAATTGTAGAACTTTTAGCTATCTAACTAATTCCCAATGCCCCATGCCCCATGCCCAATGCCCAATAACTACAGTGAAATTGATTAAGTGCAAGTGGCAGCAGCTAATTTTGAGTTTAGGCTGTATGTTACTGGTTATTGCTTGTAACAGTTTCTATCCCAGTACCAACCAAGATGCAAAACTTCTCAAGGTTGCTACAGATCCTACCTTTATCCCTTTTGAAATCCAAACAGCTAGCGGGAAGTTAGAAGGCTTTGATATTGATTTGATGAGGGCGATCGCTCAAGTGGCTCTTTTTACAGTTAAGTTTGAAAATCTGCCCTTTGATGGCATGATATCGGCTTTGCAAGCTAAAAGAGTTGATGCCGCAATTAGTGGAATTACAATTACCGCCGAACGCCTGAAAACAATTGCTTTTTCACGACCTTATTTTAAAGCCGGACTAGCGATCGCTACACGCCAAGATAATCAAAATATTAAAGACTTCAACAGTCTCCAGGGGAAAAAAATTGCTGTACAAATTGGTTCCACTGGGGCAGATTTTGCCAAAACCATCCCCAACGCCAAAATTAGTACTTTTAATTCTGGCCCAGAATTTTTTCAAGACTTGCTCAACGGCAATGTTGATGCTGTAGTTAGCGATGCTTTCGCTACTTTGTATGCGATTAAAAATGGCAAACTCAAAGGCATCAAAGTTGTTGCCGACCTACTCACCGAAGAATACTACGGCATTGCCACACCTAAAGATTCTCCTCACCTAGACGCAATTAACAAAGCCATAGCCACTTTGTTATCCAACGGCACTTACAAGCAAATTTATCAAAAATGGTTTAACGCCGAACCTCCGCAATTGCCAGAATCTTGAGCATCGGGCATCGGGCATCGGGGACTGGGGATTGGGTACTGGGTATTGGGTATCAAGAATTTTATCCTAGTTCCTAATCCCCAGTCCCTAGTCCCCAGAATTAACTGCTAATATCTAAAATATTTGATGCGTCAGAATTAATACTGCCACCAAAATTCACTGTTAAAATTACAATCTATTGTAAGTCTACTGTAGTCAGGGGCAGCCAATTGTGGCACCTTGGATCTTAGTGGCTAGAACCACCTTGAAACGGGAATTAAGGAACTTCCACTATGCTGATTTGCCCTCAGTGTAAATTTGAAAACCCTAATACCAACAAATTCTGTCAAAAATGCGGCACGTCCCTGACTCACAAAATCTGTCCTGAATGCAGTACCGATGTTCCTGTGAATGCCCTACGTTGTCACAACTGTGGCACAGAATGCGGAACAGTATTTTGGGCAATTATTACTCAAGAAGGGACTGGAGATGAGGGAGCAGGGGGAGCAGGGGGAGCAGGGGAAGCAGGGGAAGTAAATTCTCCCTCATCCCCCTCATCCCCTCTACCCCCTCCCCCTAACCCTGAAATAACATTAGGCTCCTATTTAGACTCTCAGCAGCGCTATCAATTGTTAGATACCTTACCTAGTTTAGAAAATATTACTGAGGCAGAGGCAAGAGTTGTAGACTGCCAACCGTATCAAATATCACCTATAGAGGCAATATTAGGAAATCAGCAATCGGATCTGGTAACGCCATCAGTGCCAACAAATGTAATTCCTAGCCTTGCTAAACTTTATATTGCTTTACAATACCAAGGTCAGCCAGGGATACCACGGATTCACGATGCATGGCAGCAAGGTGATAAACAGGTAGTAGTAATCGAAGACCGTTCGGATTGGCAACTTTTACTCGATTTGTGGCAAGAAGAGACAACGAGTTCGTTAAAAATTTTACACTGGTGTTATCAAATGACCCAACTTTGGGCAATATTGGAACCAGTGAATTGTCGTCAAAGTCTGTTGGAATTGTCGAATTTGCGATTGGATGAAGACCAAACGCTGGCGCTACAGAGATTGTATGTGGAATCAGGGAATAGTCAGGCGATCGCCGAGTCGCTAGAAGATGACCAAGCCCAAATATCTGTTATTTCAGAGCAATCCTTAACCATCCAAGCTTTGGGGCGGGTTTGGCAAACGCTATTTAGACAGACTCAACGCACTCAATTTGGCTCTGTAGTGCAGATGTTAGGAGATTTAGAGGCAGGTAAAATTGAAACGATCGCACAGTTGCGATCGCGTTTGCAGGAAATCTCTGTGGAACTGGAAGCACTAGGAACCCCAACTTTGCCCCCAATAGAGGAGAAACATACTGTTGTGCCTACTATCCTGCAATCGGAAGAACCAGAAGATATCATTAGTAAAACTGATGATATGCCAACTGTTGTGCTGGCAATGCAATTAAGTAGCTTGGAAGATGCAGGACGCACAGATGTCGGGCGTCAACGTCATCATAACGAAGACTACTTTGGTATTGAAACCAAAATTGACAAACTGGAGTTGCCCAAAACTCGAATCCTGGAAGGGCATGGTTTGTATATCCTCTGTGATGGTATGGGTGGACACGCTGGCGGCGAGGTAGCCAGCGAGTTAGCAGTCAACACCCTCAGGCAATATTTCCAAGAACACTGGATTCCTAATCAACTGCCAACCGAAAATAGCATTCGTGAGGCAGTTTATTTAGCTAATGAGGCGATTTACAAGCTCAATCAACAAGATGCTCGTTCTGGAGTTGGGCGCATGGGTACAACTCTGGTAATGCTCTTAATTCAAGACACTCAAGCAGCAGTCGCTCATGTGGGAGATAGCCGCCTTTATCGCCTGACCCGCAAACAGGGATTAGAACAAGTCACAGTAGATCACGAAGTCGGGCAACGTGAAATTACTAGGGGAGTGGAAGCAAGTATAGCTTATGCCCGCCCGGATGCCTACCAACTCACTCAAGCATTGGGGCCTCGTGATGAAAACTCCATTAATCCCGATGTGGGCTTTTTCGAGATCAATGAAGATACCCTTCTAGTATTGGCATCGGACGGTTTATCAGATAATGATTTACTAGAAACCCATTGGCAGACTCACTTAGAACCCTTACTGAGTTCTAGCGCGAACTTAGAACGGGGCGTTACAGACTTAATTGATTTGGCAAACCAACACAATGGTCACGACAACATTACTGCTATACTGATTCGGGCAAAAGTGCGCCCAAATCTTGAAAGTTAAAGAAGGGACTGGGGACTGGGGACTAGGGACTGGGCACTGAGAACTAGGATAAAATTCTTTATACCCAATCCCCAGTACCCAATACCCAATCCCCAATCCCTAATCCCCAGTCCCCTTACCTTACAGGTTATATTGTGGTTACTCTGACCCTGTTAGAACCGCAACAGAAAACGCCGCTCCATCAGTGGTGCTTTGAAAACTCTTCCATAATTCGGATTGGTCGAGCAGCAGACAATCATGTTGTTTTAACTGATAGTTTGGTTTCTCGGTATCATCTAGAACTTAGACAAGTGGATGCTGCCAGCAATGGCGGTGCTTGGCAACTAATTAGTCAGGGCACAAATGGAACTTTCCTCAATGGTGTCCTGGTGATCCAAAGTCTGTTACCAGATAATTCACTTTTGCAACTGGCACAAGGAGGTCCAATACTGCAATTCCAAATCCAGGCGGTAAAACCACCGGAGGTTTGGTTGCCTTGGCAAGAGATCCAAGAAACGCTGGAAAACGCAGCTCCAACAGTCTCCTCAGCAAAAAATCCTGGGATTTTATCCTACACTTGCACCCACGAAGGTAACTCCCCGAATAATCTCTTTTGCATCCACTGTGGTCAACCCCTGTCAGTGCAACAGAAGATTCGCCATTATCAGGTGTTGCGAACTCTAGGACAAGGAGGGATGGGTACTACCTATCTCGCTTGGGATGCGGCTGGTTTGATTGCGGGTATGCCAAAACTACTGGTGTTGAAGCAAATGAATGCTGATATGGTGAGAATTGCCAAAGCTCAAGAATTATTTGAGCGGGAAGCGTATACTCTCAAATCTCTCAAGCATCCTGGAATTCCCAAGTATTACGATTTCTTTGTGGAAGATGGAAAAAAATTCTTGGCAATGGAACTAATCCACGGACAAGATTTAGAGAAACGAATTTCTACCACTGGTCCAGTAACGCCAAACCAAGCGATCGCCTGGATGATCCAAACCTGCGATATTCTAGACTATCTTCATAGCCAAGAGCCTCCACTGATCCACCGCGATATAAAACCCGCTAACTTGATGGTGCGAAGCTTTCAAAATCGCATAGTGGTGCTGGATTTTGGTGCAGTTAAGGAAATTGGTACACTGCCTGGTACTCGTATTGGGGCAGAAGGTTACTGCGCTCCCGAACAAGAACGAGGACAACCTTTGACGCAATCTGATTTATATGCAATTGGGCCAACGCTGATTTTTCTGCTCACGGGCGAAAACCCTTTCAAGTATTACCGCCAACAGGGGCGACACTTCAGGTTTGATGTGGCAAAAGTTCCTACTATTAGTTCCCAATTAAGAGATGTTATTGACCGCGTTACCGAACCATTGCCACGCGATCGCTATCAGACTGCCAAGGAATTAGCGGAGGCCTTAGCTGCTTGTCAATAGGGGGACTGGGGACTGGGGACTGGGTATTGGGGATTGGGTATTGGGGATTGGGTATTAGCAGTTAAAAGAATTATTTCCTAGTCCCTAATCCCCAGTCCCCAGTCCCTAGTCCCCAATGCCCTATTCTTCATCCCAAGCTTCTACATCTAACAATTCGCTAATTGGGTCTTGCATACTAAAGCCAAAGTCTAGCAGTTCTTGTTTCCAGTGCTGCCATTCATTGCCGTAGAGCAAAGCGATTTTCCAGATACTATCGCTTGGCTTGATAATGTTCGATTCTATGAGTGATTGCACGTTACGCTGCAATTTCACCATTGGGTGAATTACTTGCTGAGTCATAACCTCGATTGAATTCAGATTTTGTTTGGTAAATGCTTAATTAAAACTGCTTTCCATTCTGCAATTGTTGCCGGCTCGTAGAGTGGTGTAATTTGGTAAAGCTAGTCTTAACTTTCTAACTATACCATAACAAACTCTACTCAATTACTGGGAAATTCATTTTTGTACGGTAATCACCACCAGAATACTCTAATTGTGCTAGGCACTCCTTCAACTGCTTGGAGAAATCGGGCAGGGGTTAAGGGATGAGGTCGATAAAGGGTAAGTTGCACTGCTCACCTGAGTGAGGAGGATTGGTAAAAGTTTATTTCTTTTAGTCACAAAAAATAGGTGTGCTTGTCGAAGAAACGATGGAACACGGGCTAATTTGAAAGTTTTTGACTGACTATGAAGTTTGCAATCGAGTAGGAATGTCTACCCTTTATATTTATTTAAACGTTATTTACAATATCGCAAACATCTATAGTTAAGCAAATTTATCGCAAATCTTCATATAGTTTTAATCTTCAGGACAGAGAATAAAAAGTATTGGGTTGTGCTGTTTAGGTACAGCAGAGGGTTTTGCTTGGAAGGGGGGCGATCGCCTCATTAAATTCTCCGTCTAGGATTGGCTTAGCACAGACCTCGTTTATATTCCGAGCCAGGTTTTGAATTTTGTGTGAAAAATTTCCAGTCAATATGTTAGTTTCTCTTGAGCAGGTGGGTATCCTCATAACGGGAGGCTTGCTGATACCTAAGTATTTACCACAGCAACTATTGAGACATGGCTGGTTCAGGGGAAGAATACCTAATTTCCCGTAAAAAGCAGATTGAGCGGCGACAAAGGATTGTAACGATAGTGTCGTTAGTGTCGTTTGTTGGTTCTACGGTCTTTGCAGCTATTCCCGCAATCCAACAGGCTATTCAAAGTCCTAAGTCAGCAATTGCGTCTCCTTCTGCTGAGTCTGTACTACAAAAACAGGTGAAGGGCTACGAGTTGGTTTTACAACGGGAACCAGAAAACCAACTTGCTTTAGAAAAACTGTCTTTGTTGCGGTTGAAACTGAAGGATGCTAAGGGTGCGATGGAACCTTTAGAGAAGCTAGTCAAATTGCACCCAGAAAGGGAAGATTACAAAACTGTATTAGAGCAGATTAAGAAGCAAGAAGGGAAGGGCGATCGCTAGACAAATACACTCATTAAGCACAAAATCATAACTATGTTGCAATCCCCAAAAGATTTAGAAGCATTTTATCAACAGAATGATCCTTGGCAATATGAAATCACGCCTGATGACAAGAAAAGAAAAGAAACAATTTTGAGTGAAATTCCTAACAAAAATTATAGGCACGTTCTTGATATAGGTTGTGGGCATGGGTTTATTACACGAGATTTACCTGGAGAAAATGTACTAGGAGTCGATATTTCATCTAATGCCATACGGCAAGCAAAAGCTCATGAAACTAGTAGGGTGAAATTTCTTCAATCTTCTATATTTGAAATTCCTGAACAAATTCAACAAAAGTTTGAATTAGTAATTATAACAGGTGTTTTGTACTCTCAATACATTGGGAATTCGTATAATCTAATTTATTTACTGATCAATCAACTAATCGTAGATGATGGCATCCTTATATGTTGCCATATTGATGAATGGTATAAAGCTCGTTTTCCTTATCTAATGCTTGATTATTATCTGTTTGGATATAGAGAATATACTCAAAGATTGGAGATTTACATAAAATGACTATTTTAATGTATCATAAGATTTTTTTAGATAGCCCGACAATGTGGTGGGTATCTGTTGATAATTTTTACAGACAGATGCTCGAATTAAAATCTAGAAATGTCATTTACTTAGATAAGTATAACCCCAAAGATTCTAATCAATTTGTAATCACATTTGATGGTATTTACAAAAATGTTTTAGATTACGCAGTACCTATACTCCATGAATTTGGCTATCCTTTTGAATTGTTTATATCAAGTGATTATATAGGTAAAAATAATTCTTTTGACCAGCCAGAACCATTAGCGGAATTTGTGACCTTAGAAGACTTAAACGTATTAGTTGAAAGCAATGGTAGGTTACAATGGCACACTAAGTCTCATCCTGATTTAACAAAAGAACAAGATATATCAAATATCATATTTGAATTGGAAATTCCTCCGGGTTTAAGAAAAATAGATCCAAAAGGATTTAATTGGTTTGCTTATCCCTATGGAAATTTTAATCAAATAGTAGTTCAAGAAATTAAGAAAAGATTTGTAGGAGGCTTATCTTGTCATCAAGGTAATGATACGGATATTTATTGTTTAAATCGGATCACTGTAACTAATGAAACTATATTTAAGAAGGCTACCATCAGTGTTATTATTGCATCATATAACTATGGCTCATTGCTAGTTGAGGCAATAGAGTCAGTGTTGCGTCAGACTAGAATGCCTGATGAAATTCTAATTACAGATGACGCATCTGATGATAATACATATGAAATAGCTGAATTTTATCGTAGTAAATATCCTCATTTAATTAAAGTTAATAGAAATGAGGAAAATCTCGGCATAGTAAAACACTTTAACAAGGCTATAAGCCTAACCAAATCAGATTATATTACTTTTTTGGGTGCTGACAACAGATATAGAAGTGATTTTATTGAAAAAACCTCAATTGTGCTTGATCGATCTCCAGATGTAGCCATAGCTTACTCTGACTTTGCCTTGTTTGGTTCTAGAGCTAAGGTAGTATACGATTCTTACCCACAAAATCGGCGCGGCTCTATCAAAGGAGATAGTTTTTTTGTAATTAACTTTCCAGATTTCAATGATGCTACCAAACACGAATTATTAACAAAAGGTAATTTTATACATGGATCTTCAATGTATAGGCGACAAGCATTTTATGAAGTTGGAGGTTATATTGAGCAAGCAAATTTACCTGAGGACTATAATCTTTTCTTACGAATTGTAAAGACAGGATGGAATGCTGTACGAGTACCATTCCCCATTCTAGAGTACAGACAACATTCAAAGTCTCAAGCGAACGTTCGTCAGGCAACCTTTGCAGAATTACAGTTTTATAAACAGTTAAGTCAAGCTCTACATCAACAAATACAACAACTTAACTGGCAGTTACAGGTAGCTCAGACAGCAAGTTCAATAATACAAATTGACAGTAATTTTGCGGCTACAAGTTCAGTTGTTGAACCTATTGATTATCCGGCTGTCCCTAAACTAGTTACAGATATTGATAGACCGTTCTGGTCTGTGATGATTCCTGCATATAACAATACAAAATACTTAGAACAGACTCTAAAAAGTGTCTTAGAGCAAGCACCAACATCTGAGATAATGCAAATCGAGGTTGTTGATGATTGTTCTACTGAAGGTGATGTAGAAGAAATTATTCAGCGAGTAGGTAAAGGCAGGGTTGATTTTTATCGACAACCTAAAAATCTAGGTTTAATTGGTAATTGGAATGCTTGTATCCAACGTGCGCGTGGTTATTGGGTTCACATATTACACCAAGATGATATAGTCATGCCTGGGTTTTATAATCGTTTACAAGCAAGTTTAGAAAAAGAAACTAGCGTTGGAGCAGCATTTTGCCGCCATAGTTATATAGATAAAAACAGTAACTGGCTATTTTTGTCTCTACTAGAAAGGGAGACATCCGGTATCCTTTTCAACTGGCTAGAGTTAATCGCTACAATGCAACGCGTTCAATTTCCCGCTATTGTAGTCAGACGCAGTACCTATGAAAAATTCGGTGGATTTTGTTCAGAAGCAGGTTCTGCTGCTGATTGGGAGATGTGGAAACGAATCGCGGCACACTACCCAATTTGGTATGAGCCTCAAATTTTAGCATGTTTCCGTTTACATTCTGCCTCAGAGTCCTCTAGATTGAACCTAACTGGCACAAATATTGCTGATACCCGTAAGGCTATAGAGATTTCCCAATTCTACTTACCTAACAAAACTGCTACCGATTTATCTGCTAAAGCTAGAGAGTATTATGCATTCGATGCTTTGAGTAGGGCAAGGCAGATGCTAAATAATCAGGACATAGGTGCTGCTATTGCTCTAATTCGAGAGGGACTAAAATGCAGTAACTCTCTTCAAGTAATGGCTTCACTTGCTTCTTTATTAACAACATCTGAAGCTAATCCTTTACTAAATTTATTTTGTTCTTTTTTACTATCTACTGAAAAGCAGCAGATTGTTGCGTCTGTTTCTGAAAACGATGAAGATGACTCATCTGAACAATTTAATTTTCAAGATATTAACTTAATTATTTTCCCAAACTGGCAGCAAACCGAAGAATTACTTTATGAAGATTTAACTAACATAATTAGAACGATTATTAATAATAATTGCTCTCATTTATGTCTGTTGATAGATAGTAGCAGTATTGATGATGAAGACGCAAACTTTATTATATCTGATGTGACTTTTAATTTAATTCAACAATATGATTTAGATATTACAAACTACGAGCCAGTAATTTCTTTGACAAGTAATCTTAGTGAAAAGCAATGGAAAGTTATTTTAGAAAAAATACATGCACGGATCATTTTATCAAACGAAGACAAAAAAATAATAACCCAAGTAGGAGCCGATAGTATTTTTTCATTACATATTCAAGATTTAAAAAGTTATATTTTAGAGAAATTGAATCCTTTGCTAGTTGAATAAAAATTAATTAAAAGGATTAACTAGCTGTTCAAACTACCAGTCAATATAAGAGTAATTAAGTTTAATCGAGAGATTAATTATGAATAATCATCGATATGACAATCTACGCATAGATGTCGTTTTACAAGCAACTGGAATTCATGGGTGGTCTGCTTCACAAGGATGGATAAATACTTTAGAGCGAGAAGGTTTACTTAATCAGGTATTTAGACCAATTGCAGCATGGGGAGGAGAAGAACCAATACATGACGATGGCTTGTTTGAATATCTCAAGAATCCGCAAGCAGACATTATATTAATGCTTGGTTTTGACTGGCATTCTCAACCACTACATAAAAGTATTAAATGGCAAGAAAGATGGCATCAAGCTCAAACAATTAAAATAGCACTACTTCAAGAGTGTTACTCAGCAGAAGTTGTACAAAACACTCCTGCATGGGAGTACCAGATGCACCAAGCAATTACAAATACAATTCCTTGTGTCGATGGTTTAATTTGCCATCATGAACCTGATGTAGACTTTTTACAAAAGCAACTAGGTATATCTTTACCTGTAATTTTTCTACCATTTGCTATTGATACTGAATACTTTAAAAGTCATCAGAAATTTTCAGAAAGATTAAACCGTGCATTATTTAGAGGTAATGCACCCCGTTACTTTACTGAAAATAGTTATAAACAACGCCAAAAGCTGATAGAAGTATTAGGCCAATCTAAAAATATAGATATTTTTTCTAGCAATCTCAATGACTCAAAGCAACAATTTGAGATTTTGCAAGAGTATGTCAAGGAACTTAGTTCTTATAAAATACTTTTGAACTTGCCATCAAATTCGCAGACGTTAACAGCTCGTCCATTTGAAATAATGGCATGTGGTGGCTTGTTGCTTCAAAATGAAGTTTTGGGTATAGAATCTAATGCTCTATTTCAAAATTGGGAAAATATTGTTTACTATGACGCTAACAACCCAGAGGATTTACTTACTAATATCTATTATCTGATTTCCAATGCTGAATTAACTGAAGATATTGCTGAAAAAGGACACGAACTGTGTTATCAAAAACATACACTTGAATGTCGAATTCACAGAATATTAAATTGGATTAATAATCAATTAGAATCAAAAATTTTAGATTGTCACACTGTCAACAGATCTAGAAAAATACAATTAATCAAGAATTCTACAGATATAGACTCTGGTACACTAAACCAATTCTCACAACCTGAAAGCTCAAATTTTAAAATCATAGTTGATGCTGTATTCTTTCAACTCTACCAAACAGGCATCGCCCGTGTTTGGAAATCTTTATTAGAAGAATGGGTTAACAATGGATTTGCAAAGCATATTGTCGTGCTTGACCGTGCTGGAACCGCTCCCAAAATTCCTGGTATTAAGTATCGTAATTTACTACCTTATAACTACAATGATACTGTTGCTGATAGGGAAATACTACAGCAAGTGTGTGATGAAGAAGGTGCAAGTTTGTTTATATCTTCTTACTATACTACCCCCACTACAACGCCTTCTGTATTCATGGCATATGACATGATTCCAGAAGTTATGGGATGGGATATGAATAATCCTATGTGGCGAGAAAAACATTATGGTATCGAATATGCATCTGCCCATATCGCAATTTCTCAACATACGGCGCGTGACTTAGTAAACTGTTTTCCTGATATATCTTTAGAGTCTGTGACTGTTGCTCATTGCGGAGTTAAAAGTACTTTTTCTCCATGTCAGCTTGAAGAAATTAATGCTTTTAAATCCAAATATGGAATTACAAAACCATACTTTATTTTGGTAGGTGTTGGAAGTGCCTATAAGAATAGTATTTTATTCTTCCAAGCTCTTTCCCAACTTAGTAATAGCTATGGATTTGATATTGTTGGTACAGGAAGCGGTGGTTTATTAGCACCTGAGTTTAGAGCCTACACATCCGGTAGTATTGTTCATATGCTGCAACTCAGTGATGAAGAGTTAGCAACAGCTTATTCTGGTGCTGTGGCACTGGTTTATCCTTCTAAATACGAAGGTTTTGGTATGCCTGTTATTGAAGCAATGGCTTGCGGTTGTCCAGTTATCACTTGTCCGAATGCTTCAATTCCAGAAGTGGCAGGAAAAGCGGCAATATATGTAGATGATAGTAATGTAGATGAACTCGCAAATGCACTTTGCGATGTGCAAAAACCTGGTATTCGTAACTCATTAATTGCTGCTGGTTTGGCACAGGCGAAAAAATTCTCGTGGTTAAAAATGGCGGAAACTGTAAGTTCTGCTTTGATTGATGCTACTCTTGTGTCTTTAAACCTCAAAGAAATTAATTTAATTATTTTCCCAGATTGGTCGCAACCAGAAGAGTTAATCGGTTTAGAATTGCAACGAGTGATGAAGGCGGTAGCAACTAATACGAGTAGTGAAAAAACTACCTTACTTATCAATACTGGTAACATTCCTGTTGAGGATGCCGAACTATTTTTGTCTAGTGTAGCTATGAATCTTTTAGTTGAAGAAGATTTAGATGTTACTGAAGGGTTAGAAATTTCTCTGGTGGGAAATTTGGCTGATATTCAGTGGGAAGCCTTGCTACCTAATATTTATGCTCGAATTGTTTTGGAACATGAAGATCAACAAGCTATAGTGCAAGTACAAGCAGAAAACCTGCCATCTCGTCAACTTGAGAGCTTGAGCAATCAACTATATGTGCTGCAATGAAATTGTTGGATAGCTAGCAGATTTTATCTCAATTGAATACACAAAGCAGGGCAGCACATCTGTGCTACCCCACGATCGCCTCTATGGTGCTAACTAATTCAGGACTTATGCAATATATGACTGAGAATCTTATTCTTGGGTAGGGGTAATTCATGAATTCCCCCTACTTTCTTTTGCGTAAGTCCTGTAATTATTTTCCTTCAATATACCTGTGCCACATCTGCTCATAAGCTTTCTCCATTTCACGGCTAAATTGCTTACCATTCCATAAAGGTGCTGTTTGTCGGGATGCTTTCAGCTTCAAAGCCACTTGCTGACGTAAAGCTTCATCTTTCCCCAAGCGCACACCCCACTCTATATATTCTTCATCAGTCCAAGCAATACCTTCTGTCACACCTACATTCATCATCATGGTGTAGCTGTTACGAGCCGCAAATTGCTGTCCAACTCTAGTTACTAAGGGGATACCCATCCACAGTGTTTCTAAGGTTGTCGTAGCTCCATTGTAAGGGTAGGTATCTAATACGACATCAGCAATAGTTAAATTTGCTCGATGGACAGCTTCAGAGAAATCTTGGGGTACAAAACGCAACCGTGAACACTCTACACCCTCTTCCTCTGCTAGTTGCATAAAAAATTTCTGCACAGCTTCAGAATCCGCTAATCCTTTAATCAAGAAATAGCTATTAGGAACTTCTTTGATAATTTTCATTTGCGATCGCGCTGTATCAGGGTGTCGCTTAAATCCTCTCTGAGCGCTCAGATAAATGACAGCATCATTAGGAATATCTAGAGAATCCCGGCGTAGAGTTGGTACACCCACCTCAAAACCATCCACCGCTATATAAGTTTGGGGTAACCGCCAGATTTTTTCCGTATAGTACTCCTGAGCAGATTCTGGCAAAACATAAGGATCAGCAATAAAGTAATCAACTGCTGGTATTCCTGAAGCATCCCAACCCAACCATGTTGCTTGCACAGGTGCAGGTTTTTGCGCCATGATTTCACAAGTAACATCTAAAGTGATGCTATCTAAATCTATTAAAATATCAATTTCATCTTGGTAAATTTTTTCAGCGATATCTTCACTATAAATTCCTCCTTTATAAACTTGAGTGAATTGGTGACTATACCATTCTTGTAGCGGATCGTTTATCTGTTTATAATTTACAAAATAGCCATAAATATCAAATTTTTCGTGGTTGTGATGCTGAATCAACCACCGCGCCAACCAGCCGACTGAATGTCTAGATAAACAATGGGATAGGTATCCAATTTTTATTAGCTTATTTTTATTATTTAAGTTAAGTTGTTTATATTTATTTACTACTTCCCTGCCATATTCTTGCACATTAAGTTGACAAAGTTGTGCCACTTGATTCTGAATTTGTCTATTTTTATAAGGATCGTCTCGTAAGTAAGGTGCAAAATAGTTAGCATTAAACAGACGAAGAACCCTAGCTGCTACAATATTTGTAGGTTGTTCTGCAATCAAAGACATCAATAGAGATTCTTGCTGCTGCAAAACTCCACAAGCTTCCTGCCAATAACCAGGAGCATCCATTAATCCTCGTTGCAGCAGATGTGTTGCAAATATTTGATCGAGTAATGTATTTGATATAGAAAAACATAGCTTGGCTGTTTCTATGCCTTTTGAATAATCACCAGCCTTGAGATAAAACGCAGTCAAGTGCCGCAAAATCTCCAAATTTTTAGGTTCCAGTCTTAAACCTAGTTTAATCAGATGTGCTGCAATTTGGGGTTCCCACATCGACTGGGCAATTTTAACTGTAGCTGGAATCAAAATATTAATAAAAGATTTAGGTTCACGAACATGAACTAAACAAGCTTCTGCAAACTCTAAGACTAAGGGATGCAAAGGGGCATAATTGAGAATACTCTCAAACACTTGCAATAATAGTTGAACATTTACAATTTCTTCTGAGTGAAGTAACTCAATCACACCTAGAGAATTTAATTCATCACCTGTAAATGTTTCCAGTTGGATAGCTAGCTCAATTAAATACAATATATTATTAACATCTGTAGGATTTATTTCCCGGATATGTTGGCGAATTGCCCAAGCAACTGAATAATCTGCTAGCGTTTCCCTGCGTTCAGCCTCAGTTTGCAGAACCACTAATAATTCAACTGTCCATTGCTCAACCTGTTGGGGTTCACCATCAGCCATACCCAACATCCAAGTCATCTGCGCTTCTGCTTCTTGCTCCTGCAAGAGCAACATTAATCCTAAATTCCAGTAGTGCGTTTTCACTTCTGGTTGTGCTTCAAGAGCTTGCTCATAACAACTAGCAGCATGACTGTAGTTGCCTTTCATGAAGTATTGTTGAGCTTGCTGCTCTGAAAGGGTGATATCAGTATGAATTTGTACAGAAGTCATAGCCAAGAATGCCAGAAGAGTAATATTAGCGAATTTAAAGCAAAATCAAAGTGGGTAGTTTACACTACCCACTCATCAAATGTTCAGTCAAAGTTGATACAGCTAAACTTTTTTACTTAGACTTCAATTGTGAGAAATTCGTCGGACAAGCTGGTTCTACTGGAGTTGTATTAGTAAATGCTGCGTTTTGTGTTGAACCAACGCCAACGTTGTCAGACTCACACAAAACTGCCAAAGTGGTTGCTTCACTAGTAGATTGTTGTGTAGATAAAGCTACAACACCTACATAAGATTTCAGTGGTGCTTTCAGAGAGACACCATTGTTAGCAACGCCATTATTAGTAGAACTACTACCAATTTCATACTTGTAGTTCTCAGTTTGGCTTCTAATACCCATGCCTAATTTATTTAGGTCAGTAGTGAATTCACCATTTTCTAGGAAGTATGCTTGTTGAGCGCGGTTCATAGAACCGGAGTACTGTTTAGCTTCAGATTGCTTACCTTTGTTGGCTTGGTTCAAGAAAGAAGGTAGTGCGATCGCTGACAAAATCCCAATGATGATAATTACTACCAATAATTCAATAAGTGTAAAACCTTCGTTTTCCTTCTTTTTACCGATAATGTGTTGGATAAACTTTGCTTTCAATTCGCTTTTCATAAGTGTTTTCCCTGGGGTAGGAAGTGCTTGTGTGTTCTGAATGTAACTTACCCAGTTGCGATCAGTTTCCTATCACACCACTCAAAAAAATTTTTTGACAAGCAATAGTCGTTCTCATACCCTGTTTTAAGCCGCTCACATTTATGGATTAATGCGCGATACGGCGCACAGATGTGCGCCCCTAATGTATGTATTGCAGACTATTGAAAACTGCTGTATCAACCAGATTGGCACTCCAACATTACATAACCAAGATTCTCCAGTCTCAGTAGCAGCTGTTGCACCATATAAAAGGCTTGCTCCTCATCCGTAGGCTTTAAGGTTACAGGATCTAAAGGTCTAAATTGTTTCCAACGCTCTACAAGAGACTTCATCGGTTGGGGTTGCTCTAACAAAGGTAACAAGCAAAGTGCCAATGAACTATCTATGCCGATAAATTCTTCAACTAAGGATAAATAGTTACTGATGGGAAATATTCTGCACTCTGTAACAGAGGCTAGAAGGTCTTCTTGAAAATTGTGAGTTTTTAACTGAGGATGTAGATGCACCTTTGCCCCTTGCCAGTTAGAGTCAGTCCATTCTGAAACTGGGACAAAATTTGCTTGGTTGGGATGACCACACCAAAAGTCAATTAGCCGATGAACAGGATGTATCAGTTCAAATAGTTGTAGCTTTTGTTCTATAGAAATTTCTGGTAAGCTTACCCCCAGAAAAGCAGGTAAATTATCTGGATCTTTGAATAACTTCATTAAGTCCCACTGTCGCCAGTTAACCATGCTGATGAAATCTAAGTCCGCGGCTTTCAAAGCAGTGAACATATCAGAAATGGTGTACCCTTTATCTCCTTGAAACAAGTAATTCATTAAAATTCGCTCTTTTCCGTCTTCTCCTTCGTAACCCGAATTCCAAGTCCTAGCTTTGAGATTGACATTATCTTTCAAAGCTTTCATGATCTCGATGACAATATCCATTTCTAACTCTGTTGGATTTTCATCCATCAGACCCATCATTGTGAAGACTTTCTGAGCGCAGAAATAATTAAATCTCTGTATTGAACTATGTAGATTGCTGCGAATAATGCCATCAGGCTTTAAAACAGATTTCATTGTTTGTAAAGCAACAGTTAAATCAGGAAATAAATACAAAAGTTCATCGCAATTAATATAATCAAATTGATAATCTAGTTTTGCTAATTCCTCAATTGGCAATACATGAAACTCTGCATTGTCAAACCCGTGATGTTCCAAGCGGTTTCGAGCTAATTTAATCGATTGTTCTGAGATATCAACTCCAACAATTTTTGCACCTGGATTAGCTTCTGCTAAAATTAATGATTTGTAACCAGTTCCACATCCAGCATCTAAAATTATTTTTCCTTTGGTTTCGATAACTTTTTGATTTTTTAAATAGTAAGGTGTAACTAAGTTATGAATGTAGAGTGAACTAATATTATCTTTAGGAGATTTATCAAGAGGAACTCTTGGATAAGGAGAAGCATCAAATTGCTGACGAATTTTTTCTAATAACTCAGATGCTGGGCTAGTCATTGAAATTGCTCCTGTTACTAATTTTGTTTTGGTGCATTGCACCGCTAGACAAACTCATTTCTGGAGCTACGACACACACGCGAAAATTTCCCATGCTGCCTAAGTTAGCGGCACACCCAATTTTGAGTATTCCCAACTTCTAGGAAGTTCTATCACAATCTCAAAATTTATGTATTGAAAACCTGAAATTTGCTCAATAACCGTAGAATAAGCACTGCCCAGAACCTAAAAATATGGGTTTGCCCACCCTACTAGATTTTCAATTTTGTTTGTGGAAGTCAGTTATTCAAACTCAGGTGGCCACAATTCTGATACCGCCAGTTCCCAACCTGGTAGCAAGTCTGGTAGTGTAAGTGTGTCTCCATTGTGCAACACTACTGGAGCTTGATTTAGTCGATAGACCGTTACTGTCAATTTGTCAGGGTCAATCAGTATGCCGACCACAGACCCAAGTTGCAAAAATAGCTGAATCTTCTCTTCAAGTGGCTTAATTCTGTCGCTTTTAGATTTAATCTCAACCATCAAGTCTGGAAGTAACTCTACAAAGTCGCGCTTCGTCTTCTTCAAGCGATCGCCCCTCACAAAAGACACATCAGGCGATCGCAGGTTTCTTTTTTCCGAATCGTCCTCTTGTGCGCCTTCTGCTCTCGGTAGTATAAAGCCTGCGCTAGAACCAGTTACTCGCCCTAGTTTGCGCGACATAACCCAAATATTTAAGAAGGTACTCAAGCGAGTGCCAATTTCCTCTGACTCGTAATCTGATGGCCCCATAACTATGATTTTCCCCTCTACCAACTCCATCTGCCATTCTGGATGTTCGGTTTGTAGCTGCTCTAAATCTGCAACGGTGAAAGACATAATATTATGGAAAATACTTCTGTATTTATCATAAGTACCGCACTCTAAGAGCATCTTTGGCAAGTATTGAGCACATAGTACTGTAGGCGTTTCCCATCGCTTCCCATCTGGTGTAGCCGATCGCAATTTGTTATGCTATATTAAGCGTAGTCGTTATGAGTTCATAGTATTTTCATGAGTAACCCAACTGTAGAAAACTTGGTAATTATCGGTTCTGGGCCAGCAGGGTACACAGCCGCCATCTACGCTGGACGTGCTAACCTGAAACCCGTTGTATTTGAAGGTTTCCAAGCCGGGGGATTGCCTGGTGGGCAATTAATGACAACGACGGAAGTCGAGAACTTTCCTGGGTTTCCCCAAGGGATTACCGGGCCGGAACTGATGGATAAGATGAAGGCGCAGGCGGAGCGCTGGGGGGCTGAGCTATATACTGAAGATGTGATATCAGTTGATTTCAGTCAGCGTCCATTTACAGTGCGATCGCAAGAAAGGGAAATCAAAACCAACAGCATCGTGATTGCTACTGGTGCGACAGCAAAACGTTTGGGTTTACCCAGCGAACAGCAATTCTGGAGTCGGGGTATTTCAGCTTGTGCAATTTGTGATGGTGCAACACCGATTTTTCACGGTGCAGAACTAGCTGTGATTGGTGCTGGGGACTCTGCGGCGGAAGAGTCTATTTACCTCACCAAGTATGGTTCTAAGGTAAATATGTTGGTACGCACCGATAAAATGCGGGCTTCTAAAGCCATGCAAGACCGAGTTTTGAGTAATCCCAAAATCCAGGTGCATTGGAACACAGAAGCTGTGGATATCTTCGGTAACGGACACATGGAAGGGGTAAAAGTCCGCAACACCAAAACTGGTGAAGAAAGTCAACTGCACGCGAAGGGTTTATTCTACGCCATTGGTCACACTCCCAATACTTCCTTATTTAAGGGGCAATTGGAACTGGATGAGGTAGGTTACATTGTCACCAAGCACGGTTCTGTGGAAACCAGTGTCGAGGGCGTTTTTGCGGCTGGCGACGTACAAGATCATGAATTTCGGCAAGCAATTACCGCTGCGGGTACTGGCTGTATGGCGGCGATGTTGGCAGAACGTTGGTTATCTTCCAGTGGCTTGATTCAAGAATTCCATCAACAGCCAGAGACAGCAGATAACGAATTAGAACATCAACCAGCCAAAAAGACCGAAGCTGAGGAAGAAGCTGGATTTAATTTGAGTGCAACCCGTCATGAGGGAGGTTATGCTTTACGGAAATTATTCCACGAAAGCGATCGCTTACTCCTAGTTAAATACGTCTCTCCTGGCTGCGGCCCTTGTCATACCTTGAAGCCAATTTTAAATAAAGTGGTGGATGAATTTGACAGCAAAATCCACTTTGTGGAAATTGACATAGACAAAGACCGAGATATTGCTGAAAATGCTAACGTTACAGGAACGCCAACGGTTCAATTGTTCAAAAACAAGGAATTAGTGAAGGAAGTCAAAGGCGTCAAGCAAAAGAGCGAATATCGGCAGTTGATTGAAAGTAATCTTTAGGGAATGGAGAGTGGGGACTGGGGACTGGGGACTGGGGACTGGGGACTGGGGACTGGGGACTGGGGACTGGGGACTGGGGACTGGGAAATAATTATTTTAACTGGTAATACCCAACACCCAATCCCCAATACCCAATCACCAATCCCCAATCCCCAATCACCAATCCCCCAGTCGAGTGCCGTACTCTTCTTTACCCTGTTGTTGGGAACGAATGAAACGACAGTAACCGTTAAGACCTTTTTCAATCCGGTCTTTAAGCTGACTGACCCAGTTTAATTGTTCTGTGTTGCAGTAGCCCAAGCTCTCAGCAATAATGAAAGCGCTTTTGGTTTCAGTCAATGAGCCGCGAGCAATGTACATAAAACGCAATCTATCTAAATAGTGATAGCGTCCATAGCCCTCAGCTATGTTCAGTAAAACACTGCAAGCTGCTCTTCGTAATTGATCGCTCAAATTGTAACGCTCACAACTCGGCAAACTATCTGCCAATCGATAAGCCGCTTTTAGCAGCTTGAGGCTATCTTGATAGAAGTCTAAAGACTCAAAACCTCTATCTTGCATATCATTCCAATCTAAAGTCCCTCAATTTTATGGGACATTTTTACCAAATCCCTAGTCCCCATTCCCCAATACCCAGTCCCTCAATTTTATGGGACATTTTTACCAAATCCCCAGTCCCCAGTCCCCAATGCCCAGTCCCTCAATTTTATGGGACATTTCTACCAAATCCCCAGTCCCCAGTCCCCAATGCCCAGTCCCTCAATTTTATGGGACATTTTTACCAAATCCCCAGTCCCCAGTCCCCAATCCCCAGTCCCCAATATGTAAAATGGTCAGCGTATCTTGCTAGATCCAGGCGATCGCACATGGCCATCACAAAACGGCAGTTGCCAACATTTTTCCAGTTCGCTAAAAATCCCAATCTTTCTCAGAAACTCATGCTCATCGGGTTAGCCATTACCCTATTTTTCATCTTTCTGGCATTCTTCGCTCCCGTATTCCAGGCTTGGGGATGGCTACAAAACCCCAAAGATTTTCTCTCGAATCCAATTCACCAGCCACCATCGGCTAAATATTGGTTTGGTACTAGTCGCCTGGGTTATGATGTCTTCTCTCGCACACTGTTCGGCGCTCAAGCGGCTTTGCAAGTAGTAATTTTGGCAACGGCGTTGAGTATGATTATCGGTGTGCCTTTGGGGATGCTGAGTGGTTATCTCGCCGGGAAACTGGATAAAGTGTTGCTGTTTATTATGGATAGCATCTACACTTTACCAGGGCTGCTGTTGTCTGTGACACTGGCCTTTGTGGTGGGGCGTGGGATATTGAATGCAGCGATCGCCATTAGCATTGCTTACATCCCTCAATATTACCGTGTTGTCCGCAACCACACCGTTAGCGTCAAAACTGAAGTGTTCATCGAAGCTGCTCAAGCAATGGGGGCTTCCACTTGGGTTGTGCTTTCTCGATATCTATTTTTCAATGTCATTCAAAGTGTACCCGTCCTATTCACCCTCAACGCCGCTGATGCAATTTTAGTATTGGGCGGTTTGGGCTTTTTGGGGCTAGGACTTCCAGAAGAAGTGCCAGAATGGGGATACGATTTAAAACAAGCACTGGAAGCTCTACCTACCGGCATTTGGTGGACTACTCTTTTCCCTGGTTTAACGATGACATTCATGGTGGTAGGGTTATCACTACTTGGTGAAGGGTTAAACGAATTTGTCAATCCTCGTTTACGAAGAGAAAATAGAATCCGAAAGTAGTCATTGGTCATTTGCAAAGGACAAAGGACAAATGACAAATTACAAATTACGAATAACAATAGAGAGATTTGTGTGAAAGATAACCTGACATTAATTGCTGCCGCTACTGGCGGATTTATGCTTTCCGTCGCCCTTGCTGGTATCTTAAGAGGTACTCCAGTTACAGCTTGGCAAGAACAATCGAGTGTTCGTACCATGACTGTTGCTAATTTACGACCCGCACCCAATAAGACAGAAAATTTAGAATATTTCCGTGCCAAAATTCTAAAACCCTGAGAAATTAGGGAGTGGGGAATAGGGAGTCGGGAGTGGGGGAGATGAGGGAGATGAGGACGGGGGGACGCGGGGATGCGGGAAATAATCAATGCCCAATGCCCAATGCCCAATACTTCTCTACGAGACGCTACGCTCAGTACAAGTGCGCAATGCCCTATGCCCAATCACAAATGACAAATGACAAATGACAAATGAAGTAATTGGCATTGATGTCGGGGGAACAGCAATTAAGCTGGGGCGTTTTACACCTGATGGTACTTGCCTGCAATCTTTGACTTTGACAGCTCCGCAACCAACAACCCCGGAGGCGGTGCTGGCGGTATTGGTAGATGCGATCGCTCAAATTGACCCAGATAATCAAAGTGTTGCCATTGGTGTCGGGACTCCTGGCCCGGCCGATGCGGCAGCACGCATTGCAAAAATTGCCATTAACTTACCTGGATGGATCGATGTGCCTTTAGCAGACTGGTTGGAAACTAAAACTGGTAAACCAACCGTAATTGGTAATGATGCTAACTGCGCTCTTCTGGGAGAAGCTTGGTTAGGAGCCGGTCGCAACTTTCAAAATTTGATTCTCCTAACTTTGGGAACTGGAGTTGGTGGCGCAATTATCCTCAATGGCAAATTGTTTGTTGGACATCAAGGAGCTGCTGGAGAACTCGGTTTAATTTCATTCAACCCTGACGGGCCAATGTGCAATAGCGGCAATCAAGGCTCTTTGGAACAATATGCCTCTGCTACTGCCATTCGTCGCCGTACTCTCAAGGAACCCATCGAATTGGGTACTCTTGCCCAACAAGGAGATGCCGCAGCCTTGACTTTTTGGCAAGAATATGGTGTGTGTTTGGGTATTGGTTTGACAACTTTAGTTTATGTGCTGACACCAGAAGCGATCGTCATAGGTGGCGGTATCAGTGGTAGCTGTGAGTTTTTCTTACCAGCAGTGAAGGCAGAAATTGAGAAGCGAGTGCAGCCTTTATCACGAGAGGGTTTACAAATTTTGCCAGCGCAGTTAGGAAAATTTGCTGGGATGGTGGGTGCAGCAAAGTTGGCATGGCAAAAGTATTCAGAATTTTAGATTATGGTTCAAAAATCAAATCAAAGTCCTATATTTAAACTTGAATCAGCACTATTACCCAATGGATAATTACAGCAATTTTCAGGTAAATAGACCACGCGGTAGGGGCACGATTGGTTACAACGTAATGCTAACAGAGCCATTTTGATAAGTAGCCACTAGCTATTCTTCTGCTTCAAAAACAACACCTTCATACAGTAGTGCGATCGCCAACTCAAATTCGATACTGGATAGGGTAATAATATCTCCCTCAGTGTAGGGATAATAAAGCCACATTCTGCCCTCTCCCCGACAGTAGCGTTCGACGGAGATTGTTTGGGAATCTATCAATAAATATTCTTGTAAAGAGGAAATTTTCAGGTAATTGGTGAATTTTTCGCCCCTATCTTTCCCGCTTGTACCGGGAGAGAGAACTTCGGCAATGATTTTCGGGTTTTGAATAAATTTGCGGGCATTCAGGTCTTGAGGGTCGCAACTGACAATAACATCAGGATAATAATAAGGACTTTGAGGAGTAACTTGGACTTTCACGTCCGACACATTTACTCGGCAACCTCTAGCACGTAAATGTGGGTATAAGGCTCTGTAAAAATTAAGTGTAATGTCATTGTGGGGAATTGTACCACCTGTCATCGCAAAGACTTCGCCGTTGACATATTCGTGACGAAGTTCTTGCTGGGGTTCCCATGCAAGATATTCCTCAATAGTCATTTTTTGCGGTTGTTGGGAGATGGCTACCATAGTAAGATTTTTCCAGTTTGTTTCGATTTTAGCGAATCAAAGAAGGTGGGTTAGGGACTTCCAAAAAATAAATTATCCCAAATTATTTGTACATTTGTAGGGGCGCATAGCTATGCGCCCCTACGACGGGATATTTTTTTAAAGGAAGTCCCTTAATTAAAGAAGTCGGAAGTCGGAAGTCGGAAGTACAGTTTTGTAACGGGGATTTAGAAAGAGCCACAAAACTTGCGGCTTCTTAGAAGCCCTTGACTTACAGCAATTTTCATGTATTTGAACCACATCTGTCGTAGGGGCACAGCAATGCTGTGCCCTTACGCGCGGTCTATTTAACCTGAGTTCGGGTTAAACATCTCAAGGTAAAAGCCACTCAAGTTGAAGGCTAGGTTTCTTAGGTTGGTGGCAATAAGCAATTAATCCGCATAGAACATTAACACAAAAATTAACGGGACTACGATGTCTGGAATGTTCAATTTGGGAAATATTTTTGAGTTTGTCGTTGATAGTTTCAATGATGGAGCGTTTACGGGACAAAAGCTTGTCGTGAAGACGCATCAACTTATTCTTCATGTTGCGGCGTGGTTTAGCAAAAAATTCAATACCGAAGTCTTGTAAAAGTTGAGAAGCGAGTTTTTGGCAGACATAACCGCGATACCTTCGGTAAGCTTCGCTAACGCCAAAAATTTTGCCAAACAGACCACTCAGTAAATCATGTACAGGTTGACGGTCATCAACATTACCAGGAGTGATAGTTACATTTAAGAGTTGACCAAACTCATTGACGACAAGATGCAACTTGAAACCAAAAAACCAATCCACAGAAGTCTTGCCACGGTTGGCTAAACCTTTAAACACACCTTCGGTCGTCAAATCCGACGATTATGGCAGACTTTTAAGCTAGTTGAATCGATAAAACCGATACCCGTACATTTGCCAAAACAATGCTTGAGATAGACGCATAAAGGTATCAAGGTTGATGGTATCCATTCGATAAATCTTTGATAGCTGGGGAGACTTGGAAACGCATCACTCCAATATTTTTTCACTTGATTCAAATAAAAATACTTGAAATTTCGGTAGTGATTCTGATGAAATGCAATCAGTATCGTCATCATCTCGCTCAAACATAGACTTTTTGCCCGATTACGTTTGATTCTTCCATGATTTAACAGCTTTTTGTACCATTGTGCTTCAAATGCTTGACAAAAATCATCTACATGGCAAAACAAAGCATCTAAACTAAACATAGGACAGGTTGCTGGATTTAACGCTATTTTCAGCTTACTACCTGTCCCTTTCCTTATCCCGAACTCAGGTTAAATCATAAAGACGCGATAAATCACCGTCTCTACAATCATCAATCCAATATCACAAAATCATCAATTAATTTCAAAGGATTCAATCATTTTTTCTGCGGTGGGCAAGAAGCGATCGTAATCATCTATTGCTGCTGAATAAGTAATTACATATGCTTGATTACCCTTTAAAGTCCAAACTTGTAAATTTTTTAAACTCTTGTTTCCATCTTTGCCAATGAAAATTAATTGATTAGCTCGTTTTTTTGCTAGAGTCGTCTCACTTGAATCTACAATATTGGCATCAGATAAAGTAGCTTTGACTTCCTTAGTAAATAAATCTTGCGATTCCTCTAAAGTACCAGAAAAATCTTCAACAGAGATAGTTAAAAGCTCTTGAACTTTATCTGTATCGCTTTGCTTAGGGGATAAAAATGTCACTAATTCTTTAGTTATTAAGTTTGGTGTTTCTTGAATTTTCCAATTTTCTGGATATTTTATTTTTATCCCATAACTAGAATCTTGATATGTCAAAAAATTCTGTGTAGGAGTTTGTAATTGCAATAACCAGAGACTTATAGTAGCAACTACTGCGGTTATTCCTACACTGAGGAAAAGTTTTTGAGGTCGTGCAAGTTGCAAGGTTTTCTGAATTGTAGTATCTGGTATTTTATCCAGCATTTCTAAAGCTTGCAATGCCAATATTGCTGTGGGATAACGCTGGCGAAAGTCATATAGCACCATTTTGTCTAAAATTTCTGCTAGCTGCTGGCTCACTTGTATTTGATTGCGCCAATCAATTTCTCCTGTATGAGGGTTTGTTGGTAGTCCTTGAGCGCCAAAATCAGCAGGATTAATTCCTGTCAAAGCTTGGATACCAATAATTCCCACTGCATAGATATCGCTGCTTAATTGTGGAGTGCGATTAGCTTGTTCACTTGGCATATAACCATAAGTACCAATGGCAACTGTGAAACTTGTTTGCCCTTGAGAATTAGCCATCTGGGTAGTAATTTGTTTCACAGCCCCAAAGTCAATCAATACAATTTTGTTATCTAATTGTCTGCGTCGAATATTGGCAGGCTTGAGATCCCGGTGAATCACATTGTGTTGATGGACAAATGCTAAAACCTCCAAAATTTCTTTGAGAAGTTTAATAGTTTCAGATTCACTCAATCGCTCACCTACAGGAGGTATTTCTTGAGTAATATCGTGACCAGGAATAAATTCTTGAACTAAATAAAATTGTTGATTTTCTTGAAAATGAGCCAGCAGTTGAGGAATTTGGTCATGCTTTCCTAATGTTTCCAGAATTAATGCTTCCTGGTCAAACAAACGTTTAGCTTCCCCTAAAGTGTATGCATCGGTAGATAGTGGTTTAAAATGCTTAACAACACACTGCGGATTCCCTGGTCTTTGCATGTCTTGAGCTAGAAAAGTTCTGCCAAATCCCCCTTGTCCCAGTTGGGTAAGAATTTGGTAGCGTCCACCTATGGTTTGACCCTGCATTAAATTCCCCCTTGCTGCTGGAATGACTCACTAATTTTGTTAATCTTGATTTTTGCACATAATCTGAGTGGGGAGTGGGGAGTGGGGAGTGGGGAATGGGGGGATGAGGGGGATGAGGGGGATGAGGGGGATGAGGGGGATGGGAGCAATGCGAAAAAGTGAGATCCTCGTGAAATAGGCTGGCGTTGCAGGGGGAGCAGGGGGAGCAGGGGGAGTAAAGAGAAAGATTTAGTAATTTTCGCTACCCTAATAGCCCTGAATACACTTATTTATTTGTCTCCCCCTGCCTCCCCTGCCTCCCCTGCTCCCCCTACTCACTGTTAGAGCATTGCTCCCATCCCCCCCCACTCCCCACTCCCCACTCCCCACTCCCCACTCCCCATTTTTCAAACACTAAATTAAATGACGATTGGCTTATGAGTTTGAGTCTGTGCATGATTGTGAAAAACGAAGCAGCAACATTGCCTAAATGCCTGAGCAGTGTGAACAAAGTGGTAGATGAAATGGTAGTGTTGGATACAGGCTCAATCGATCGCACTCCTTATGTTGCCCAACAGTTGGGGGCAAAAGTCCATCATTTTAAATGGTGCGATGATTTCAGTGCTGCCCGCAATGCCGCTTTAAAATATGTAACTGGTGATTGGGTTTTGGTGTTAGATGCTGATGAAACTCTGACACCAGGAATTGTACCGCTATTGCGAGACACCATCGCCAGGGACGAATACCTGTTACTCAACCTTGTCCGCCAGGAAGTCGGTGCAGAACAATCTCCCTATTCTCTGGTTTCGAGATTATTCCGCAATCATCCAGATATTCGCTTTGACCGTCCTTACCATGCCTTAGTGGATGATAGCGTGTCAGCAATTTTAGCAAAAGAACCCCATTGGCAGATAGGTTATTTACCAGGAGTGGCAATTCTGCACACAGGATATCAAAAAAGTGCGATCGCTCAAAATAACAAATATGCCAAAGCCACAGCGGCCATGGAAGGATTCCTCGCTACTCATCCTGATGACCCCTATGTTTGCAGTAAATTAGGGGCGTTGTATGTGGAAACTGGGAAAATTGCCCAAGGAATGGAGTTACTCAGACGAGGATTAAAGCAGATGACTGAAAGTCACGCGGCTGGGGAAGAAAACTACGATATTTTGTACGAACTCCACTATCATTTAGGCATTGCCTACAGCCGCTTAAAAAATTTCCCACAGGCGATTTCTCATTATCAAACTGCGATTAAATTGCCAATTTATCCCATGCTCAAACTAGGAGCATACAACAACCTGGGTAACTTACTCAAAGCAGCAGGAGATTTCAACGGTGCGAAAACTGCTTATGCCGCAGCTTTGAAAATCGATCCGAGTTTTATTGCTGCATATTATAATCTGGGGATGACATTTAAAGCTTTGGGTTTATTGACAGATGCGATCGCTTGTTATCAAAATGCGATCGTTTTAAATCCCAACTATGCCGAAGCTTATCAAAATTTAGGTGTAGTGCTGCTAAAAGCCGGCAATCATCAAGAAAGTTTAGCAGCTTTTAAAAAAGCGATCGCCCTTCATGAAAGACATAATCCCCAAGAAGCCAAGAGACTACGCCAGGGGTTGCAAGAGATGGAGTTGATGTAGGAGTGTGGTGAGATGGGGAGTAGGGGCACAACATGTTGTGCCCCTACAACGATGCTGTACCTCACTCCTTTGCAATCTGGTGTAACTCCTAACTCATCTCCCCTAGTTTTCCCCGATTGTTATTTATTCTAAAAATATCGACTTATGGAAACCATTTATAAAGTAAACCTTAAGTAGGGTGTGTTACGGCTTAAGCCGTAACGCACCCTACAAGAATTATATTTTTACTTTATAAATAACCTCGAAAAGTTGAAATTAAAACAGAAAACACACTACTTTTAGCTATATCAAACTTTTTAACATCCTATGAATGGAGATACAAAATTTTTTCTGATATTTGGTTCAATATTCGGTGGTGTTGGCAGCATAATTGCTGTCACGGGAATAATTATTGGTATGAATACTCGTTCTTTTGTAGCTGCGGCAATTCCAGCAGAAGGGACAGTCATCGAGTTGGTGCAACGTCTTTCATCACCTGATAGCAAGGGTCGTCGGTCTTATGTCTACTATCCAGTGGTGCAATATACTACCCGTTCTGGTGAATCAACGGTTTTTGAATCAAATTCAGGTAGCAGCCCACCACAATTTACTAAAGGTCAGCACGTAGAAATTCTATACACTCCTGACAAGCCAGGTTCTGCAATGATCAACTCTTGGCTAACTTTATGGTTTTTACCTCTGATGTTGACCGGCTTGGGATCAATTTTTGCTGTGGTTGGAGGAGTTGTACTACTCAAATCGTTTCCGGGTTTGATGAGTTCTAATACCATTTCACGAAATACCTGATACAGATACATAGGTAGGGGCGTACAGCTGTACGCCCCTACAGTCGATTCGTGTGTTGGAAAGATGTTTGGAAATGCTACAAGGGATTTCCAAGAAATAAATTATCCAAATAAACGTAGACGCGCAGCGGCTTGCCGTAGGCTACCACTCCAGACACAGAGAACACAGAGAGAGGAGAGAAGATTTTTACGTCAGTTTTGGAATATTTTTTTATTTGTGAATCCCTAAGAGAATGACAATTAAACTTCAATTGCCATTTCCTTGTCCTCACTCTTTGGCTGTGAACTCAGTTGATCTAAAATTTCTAAAATTTCTTGTTCAAAGGCAACTTTAGCGCGATTAGTTTTACCACCGACATACAAGCGATCGCCTTTTTGTAATGCCCAAATTTGCGAGTGGGAAAAGTAACTCATCACCACACCCAACATTAATAAACCAAATCCTGAATAAACAATTGGTATACCAGGATCGGCTTTAATTTGTAAGCCCGTGCTGCCAATTACTTCTAAGATTTTCAGCTTGACGCCATTGACTTCGGCGGACATGCCAGCGCGTACAGTATTAACTAATTTGCCATTGACATCATAAATTAATACCATTCCTTGCAAGTCTTTGGCTAGCACGGAAACACCTTCACTCAAATCTGGTTTAGTAGGAATCCAAGTTCCCCAAATCGCACCTTGGCCGTTGGTGTTCAACTTGACCATTGGTAGCTGAAAAACTGGGCTGTTATTAAATTGGACACGAACAGCTGCAATTCCCCAATCAGTTTGGTAGAAAGTTACGCCATGATAGCGCAGAGGTTCGTTGACAAAAATCTTTTTGTGGTCAACTTCCTCGCCTTGGTTATTTAAGACAGATAAATCTGAATAAAATTGATTAATGCCCCCAGTTGGAGTGTAATCAATCCAAAAACGATTGACTCGCACAGACCAATCTTTTGGCACTTGGGCTGCTGCTAAAGGGCCAGCATCTATAATATTTTTAACTTGAAATGTATCGCCACCAGCAACCATTTCCTGGGCAATAAATCCAGTCATTGCCCCCCAAATTCCCCCTAACAAAATACCGACGATGCCAATATGAACAATAATTGGCCCGATGCGTCCGACTATTCCCTTGCGGGCGTATAAAAGATTTTCTTTTTCTGTATCGGCAAAAATTTTATAGCGGTGTTTTTGTAATATTTGGTTCAGAGAATTCAATGAACCAGTATCTACTTCTGCGCTTAAAGCTAGTTTTTGAAATTGCCGTGGTTCTTCGTAATATTTCCAGCGTTGGGCTGCTTTTAAGGCTGGCAACTGACGGGTAAAGGAACAAGCTGTTAAGCTCGTGCCAAATAAAATGAGTAATGCTAAAAACCACCAAGTACGATATACATGGTCTAACCCAACTACTTGAATGACTTTCCAAGTTAAGAAACCAAACAATGCTGGATGTTCTGGATAGTTAGCTTGGTAAAATGCGGGTGACTGTCCTTGCTCAATTACAGTACCGGTGGCGCTAAAGATTGCAATCAATAATAGCAGGGCGATCGCCAATCGTAAATCTGTCAGTACAGGCAAAAACTCTCGGCGTAAATATTGCCCAGGTACAGCCCACCAACTAATTTTTTTGGAAGTGGAATCTTCTAAAGTCATTACTCACATGGGTTAATTGATGTCTTGAGAATTCAGAATTCTGACTCCTGACTTAAAAACTACCAAGAGGAATTCGAGAAATTAGGGAAAATACACCGAATCCTACCAATAGCGCACCGCTAACTGGGTTAATCCAACCTGACCAGCGACGCAATTCTAGCAACTTTTTAATTGAAGCAGTAAAAGTACCCGCTAAAATCAATGGTGCTACATAACCGGCTGTATAGGAAAGTAGTAAAGCAGCGCCTAAAATTAAATCTTGTGTGTTGGCAATCCAACCAAGCAAGCTGGCTAAAACAGGCGTGCTACAAGGAGATGCAACTAAACCGAAAGTCAGCCCCAGCAAATAGGAACGCAATCCTATGGGTAAATCTTGGGAAATCCAATTGGTTTCGTTCAATGATGGAAATTGCAGAGGCAGTGCTTCCAATAAGTTCAACCCCATGAGAATGGCGATGATACTAACAACAATCGGTAAACCAATTCCCACTTGACCGTAGACTTTTCCCACCAAACCTGCTATAATACCTAGCCCTGCCAAAGTAGTTGCTAATCCAAGAGCAAACCAAGTTGATTGTGCAGCGGCTTGGAGGCGGCTTTTTGCTTCATAACCGCCGATGTAACCAATGGTAATTGGCAGCATGGAAAGCATACAGGGGGTAAGGCTGGTGAGCAAGCCAGCGGCAAAGATAATACCAATACTCAACACGCTAATGTGTGTCAGTTGATTAGAGACAAGGGCGTTGGCAAATTGTTCTAGTTCGTAAAGTCGGGTTTCCAAGGTCTCAAGCATGGAGTGTTCCTAAGCGTGAAATGCTTACTATGCTTGAATTTTAGCTTACTTTTAGTTATTTCGCCGTCAACGAAGACAAAAGGGGCACTGGAAAGACACAAGCATCTGACTTTTTGGCGTTGTTCCCAGTTGCTCTTCGATGCATCAAAGGTGCGGGTCGATGCAACTAAGGTGCGGGTCGATGCATCAAAGGTGCGGGTCGATGCATCAAAGGTGCGGGTTGATGCAACTAAGGTGCGGGTCGATGCATCAAAGGTGCAGGTCGATGCATCAAAGGTGCGGGTCGATGCAACTAAGGTGCAGGTCGATATATTAGCATTACAAGTCACAAAACTTGTGTACACCACCGTAGTTTTGTCAACAAGGGTCACGGAAAATCGAGTCTTAAATTAACGTTTTAGCAAATACATGATAGAGATATAAAAGTAGGGGCGTACAGCTGTACGCCCCTACTATGGCTATAAAATTAGTTCGAGAAAATTTAAGTCTTGTTAAAACAGTAAAAATAGAAATATGTAATTCTTCTTAAATTAACAAAGACGAAGAACCCCAAACTATTATTTGGTGCATAACAATGACATCGAGGCGGTCTTCTAAAAAATCTCAATCTAATTCCAATACAGATAAAGCTTCCAACAACGAACAACAGCAAGAAAATCAGAAAGAATTATTTCCAATTGTAGCAATGGGTGCTTCTGCGGGTGGATTGGAGGCGTTTACACGATTGCTGAGCCATTTGCCAAATGATACAGGCATGGCGTTTGTGGTAATTCAACATTTAAGCCCCAATCAAAAAAGCTTGCTGAGTGAGATTCTCTCTAAAACAACTCAGATGCCTCTACAAGAGGTGCAGGATGGTGTGGTGGTGGAACCAAATCATGTGTACGTGATTCCGCCCAATGCCAAGATGATTATTTCTGAGGGGGTGCTGAAGTTGTCGCCGCGTGAGAAAACCCGTGGTCATTTTATGACAGTGGATGCTTTCTTTATTTCCTTGGCAGAGGAGCGCGGAAGCAAAGCGATCGCAATTGTACTATCAGGAGGCGATGCAGATGGTACACGGGGACTGGAATTCATTAAAGGGGCTGGCGGCATTACCTTTGCTCAGTGTGAAGATACAGCAAGAGTCAGTAGTATGCCAAGTACCGCGATCGCTTCTGGTTATGTAGACTTTATCCTAACCCCGGAAGAAATCGCCCAAGAACTGACAAAAATTAGTCGTCATCCCTACATCGCCAGTAAAACTCCAGCACAGCCAACTGAGGCTTTACTTGAAGGGGATGCTCTCTCTACAATCTTCAATTTGCTACGAACTTCCACAGGAGTTGACTTTACCCACTACAAGCAAACCACCTTGAAGCGGCGGATCTCCCGCCGGATGATTTTATACAAGCTAGAAAAGCTAGAAGATTACGTCCGCTATCTTCAGCAGAATCCTGAAGAAGTAAATGCCTTGTATCAAGATGTGCTAATCACCGTCACCAATTTTTTCCGAGATAGCGAAGCTTTTGAGGCTTTAAAAACTAAGGTATTTCCCAGCATTATCAAAGAGCGAACGCCAGAGTCCCCTATCCGCATTTGGGTAGCAGGATGTTCAACGGGTGAGGAAGCTTACTCCATTGCTATTTGCCTAGTGGAGTATTTAACAAAGCAGGGAATCAATCCGCCCATTCAGATTTTTGCTACAGACATCAATGAAGTAACGATCGACAAAGCACGTAACGGCATCTACAAACTCAGCCAAATAGCAAATGTCTCTCCAGAACGTCTACAGCGGTTCTTTGTCCAGGTAGAAGGCGGTTACCAGATTAGTAAAGCAGTGCGCGAGTTGTGTGTCTTCGCCAGACAAAACCTGATCGGCGATCCTCCTTTTTCCCGCCTGGATTTGATTACTTGTCGAAATGTATTGATTTATTTGGGAAGCTCAGTCCAGAAGAAACTCTTACCAGTCTTCCACTATGGTCTCAAGCCAACGGGCTATTTGATGTTAGGTACTTCAGAGACAGTGGGTGAATTTACGGACTTGTTTGCTTTAATAGATAGAAAGTACAAGATTTATTCCCGGAAAATAGCACCGGCTCGACTGGGTATCGATTTGATCGCTAACACATATCCGACAGAAATTGTCAACCCTCAACCCATAGTGAACGAAGATGCCTGGAACGACTTGGAAATACAAAAAGAAGCTGACCGGATTGTATTGAATCAATACGCCCCGGTCGGTGTGGTTATCAATAACGATTTGGAGATTCTGCAATTCCGGGGGCAGACTAGTGCCTATCTGGAACCCGCACCGGGAAGACCAAGTTTTAATTTGCTGAAGATGGCAAAGGCAGATTTGCGGTTAGAGTTACGCACCGCAATTCACCAGGCAAAAAAGCGACAAGAACAGATTACCAAGGAAGGCTTAGAGATCAGAGATGAGGATCGAGTTAGGCACATTAAAATTGATGTCATTCCGTTCAAATCTCCCCCAGTAGTAGACAGCTACTTTTTAGTGCTGTTTGAAGACATATCTTCCTCAGCAACTACTGCCTCACAACCAGCTAGCGATCACCATCTCACCTCTAGGCAGCAGCAAAGGCGTGACCAACAAGAAACTACCCGACTCAAAGACGAGTTGGCAACCACCAAAGAATATCTGCAATCGATTATTGAGGAACAGCAAGCCACTAATCAAGACTTGAGAGCCGCCAACGAAGAGATCCTTTCAAGTAACGAAGAGTTGCAAAGTACCAATGAAGAACTGGAAACCGCCAAGGAAGAAATTCAGGCAACGAATGAAGAACTGAACACAATTAATGACGAACTGCAACGGCGGAATATTGAATCAACTCAGGTCAGCAATGATTTACTAAATCTGCTCAGCAGTATCAATATTCCCATCCTCATGTTAGGAGGTGATTTGCGGATTCGGCGCTTTACACCCACAGCGCAGGTAATGTTCAACCTGATTCCCGCAGATGTAGGACGACCATTCAGTGATATTAATCACAATCTCAATCTCCCCGATTTACAGGAACAAATATTAGAAGTAATTAATACCCTTAACTTGAAAACTCAGGAAGTTCAAGACGAGGGCGGTCATTGGTATGACTTGCGAATCCGACCTTATCGAACCATAGACAACAAAATTGATGGTGCTGTGCTGGTGTTGCTTGACATTAACACCCTCAAACGCAGTGCAGTTCAGATCCAAGCATCTCGTGATTACGCTGAAGCGATTGTGCAGACGGTGCGAGAATCCTTAGTAGTCCTGAATATAGACTTGCGGGTGGTTACCGCCAATTTGTCTTTTTACGAAATCTTCCAAGTTCTACCCACAGAGACAGAACAACACCTAATCTTTGAGATTGGCAATGGGCAATGGAATATTCCCCAGTTGCGATCGCTCCTAGAAGAGATTCTCACAAACAACACCCAAATTCAAGATTTTGAGGTTGAATATAACTTTGAACAAATCGGGCACAAAATTATGCGGCTCAATGCCCGGAAAATGCCTCAAATAGACGATACAGAGTTGATTCTCTTGGCCATTGAAGATATTACCCAGATTAAAGAGTGGGAGGCAGAACGCGCTCATCTCTTGGCACAAGAGCAGTCAGCCCGAACTGCTGCTGAGACAGCCAATCGCGCTAAGGATGATTTTTTATCAGTGCTTTCCCACGAACTGCGAAACCCGCTTCATGTCCTGCTGGGGTGGGCACAGCTGCTGCGTACACATGACCTCGATGAAGCTACCATTAATCAGGGGCTGGAAGCGATCGAACACAGCGTTCAGGCTCAAGCCCAGCTAATTGAGGATCTCTTAGACATTTCACGCATTACCTCAGGTAAGCTGCGTCTGAACCTCCAGCTGATTGAACTTACCCCTGTGGTTGAGGCAGCCATAAATATGCAGCGTTTATCAGCAGAGTCGAAAAATATTGAAATTGAATCTCGGTTAGAGCCTTCCAGCAGAAAAATCTTAGGCGATTCTACCCGCCTACAACAAGTGATGTGGAATTTACTTTCTAACGCCATTAAATTCACCCCAGCCGGAGGCAGAATTGAAATTTTACTAGAATATCTTGATGAACAAGCTCAAATTCAAGTCATTGACACAGGTTTCGGTATCAGCGCTGACTTTCTCCCCTATGTTTTCGAGCGCTTCCACCAAGCAGATAGCAGCAGAACCCGAACAAATCCTGGGCTGGGAATAGGGCTTGCCATCGTCCGCCATGTGGTAGAACTCCACGGCGGTACAGTTGCAGCCTACAGCCAAGGCGAAGGACAAGGAGCAACGTTTATCGTCAAATTACCCCTGCAAACTCACCTCGAAGAAAGTTCTGCGCCGAATGCTACAGAGCCAGTAGTCTCAAGAGAGCAGTTGCCACCGTCAGATGATTACATGCCCTCACTGGAGGATCTGCGCGTACTTCTGGTGGATGACGAACCATCTGTACGCGAGTTATTTACAACAGTGCTTGAGGTCTGTGGAGTTGAAGTCACGGCTGTTGCATCTGCAAAGGAAGCATTATCAACGCTGATGGCAAATCCTGGTGGGTATGACTTACTTTTGTCTGATATCAGTATGCCAGAGGAAGATGGTTATACACTGATTCGCCAGGTGAGGGCACTGAGTGTTGAGTCAGGAGGACAAATTCCAGCTGTAGCATTGACTGCCCATGCCAGAGATGACGAGCGTAGAGAGGCTCTGAGTGCAGGTTTCCAAATGCATTTGGCCAAACCCGTCGAATCAGTTCAGCTAATCTTTGTAGTTGCTTCTTTGACTGGACGAATTAGAAGAAGTTGAGTTTTCATTATGATAAGTATTCAACCGGACATGATATAAGTTGCATAAAAGTCCAGTGAAATACAAGAATTAACTTTGCATTTTCTCATTGAATAATTCCTATTTTCTGCAAGTTAATGCAGCAGCAATTACTTCGTCTACATTTGCCTATTTTCCGCTTTCAATTTTAGATATAACAAATTTATGGTGAGTAGGATTAAGCTATATATTCATTTGCTCATCGTGCATTTTTACGACTAGTATTTGATTTTTTTATAGCGGTTCCTATTAAGATGCAGTACAACATTATATTCCAAGGTGTAGGGGCACGGCACTGCCGTGCCCCTACGGGTGTATCTGACGTAAACGAGAACCGCTATAGCTTGAATCTTAGGATGTATCACCAAAGATTGAGTTTTCTTCGGTCAAAGTATGAAATGATATCGGTCGTAGACTGTTGCACTTGATTGCTTCTATTTTATGCAAATATTATAGATGCGATCGCTAAAAAGATATTTGTTATGAATCAGTTCAAAAAGCTGGGGAAAAATAATAAATTATGACGACAACCAACTTAGATACACTGATTAATTCTCTAGAAGGTATAGAAATTATCACTGACCCGACCCAAGTGGCAAAATTATCCCAGGATTATCACACCTTTAGCCCCGTACTTGTGCCGAAATTAGAGGGAAAAGTGGGAGATATTGCGGTGCGTCCCGTGAATGAAGCAGAGGTTTGCAAAGTTGCAGCTGCTTGTGCAAAATACCGCGTACCCTTAACTGTACGGGGGGCTGGGACTGGGAATTATGGGCAATGCGTACCCTTGCATGGTGGCGTAATTTTAGACATGACGCGGATGCAAGAGATTCTTTGGGTGAAACCAGCGGTGGCGCGGGTAGAAGCTGGGATAAAGTTGGCAGCTATAGATAAAAAAACACGAGAAATCGGTTGGGAAATCCGCATGGCGCCTTCGACTTACCGCACAGCTACAATTGGCGGATTTATTGCTGGGGGGAGTGGGGGTATTGGCTCGGTACAATATGGAGCCTTACGCGATCGCGGTAATATTTTGGCACTGCGAGTGGTAACTTTAGAAGATGAACCCCGTGCGATCGAGTTGCGCGGAGACGATGTACAAAAGGTGAACCATGCTTGGGGTATTAACGGCATTATCACCGAAGTGGAAATTCCCTTAGGACCGGCTTATCCTTGGGCAGAAGTCATCGTCACTTTTGACGACTTTATGACAGCAGTAAAGTTTGGTCATGCACTTGGCAGTGCCGATGGCATGATTAAGAAATCGATTTCTGTCTTTGCATCCCCAATTCCCCAATACTTTCACGCCTTACAACAGTACATTCCTCAAGGTACTCATGCGGTATTTTTGATAATTGCCGAACCTAGTTTAGAATTATTACCCGGTTTAGTGCAGCAATACGGTGGCCAGATTACTTATGAAAAACCAGCCCAAGAAGCAGGAAAAGGCACGCATTTAGCAGAATTTACCTGGAACCATACCACCTTACACGCCCGGACCGTAGACACTGGAATCACCTACTTACAAAGTATGTTTCCTGCGGGTAAAAGTCTGCAACTGATAGAGCAGATGTACAATCATTTTGGCGATGAAGTGATGATGCATTTAGAATTTTTTCGCGTCAACGGTGCCGTACTTCCTGGTGGTTTGCAACTCGTCCGCTACACCACAGAAGAACGTCTCAACGAAATTATTCGCTATCACGAAGAACAGGGCGTGGGTATTGCCAATCCTCACACCTATATTATTGAAGAGGGAGGCAGAAAAGTTATTGATCCTGAGCAGTTAAAATTTAAGGAAATAGTAGACCCCTATGGGTTAATGAACCCCGGTAAAAGCAAAGTTCTCCAATTACAGCACAATTAAGAAGTCAGAATTCAGGAGTCAGAAGTAGAGCGGTTACTATTCAGATGCGGCACAAAATTATATCACCAGGTGTAGGGGCACGGCAGTGCCGTGCCCCTACGGGTGTACCTCACGTAAACGAGAACCGCTATAAAACAGGCTTAATAACTGGCTACCAGTCCTAGTTTGTGTACTTTACGCTTCTGAAAATCTGCTGTAAAAATTGAAGTATTCTAAATTCTGAATTCTGAATTCTGACTTCTGAATTCTGACTTCCAAATATTCTGTGGGTAGAACCCAAAACAACATCCCAAAATCACCCATGATTGAAATTGATGGTTCTTACGGAGAGGGAGGCGGACAAGTTCTTCGCACTTCCTTAAGTCTAGCCGCTATCACTGGCGAACCCATACGAATTGCAGGTATTCGCGCGGGACGCAAAAAGCCAGGATTAGCACCACAGCACTTAACAGCCGTTCGTGCAGCAGCTAGAATTTGTAATGCCCATCTACGGGGTGATGCTTTGGGTTCAATGCAGCTGGAATTCATCCCAAGTAGTCCTGTGCAAGCTGGAATTTATACCTTTGATGTTAGTAAAGCACAACCTGGTGGTTCTGCGGGTGCGATCGCTCTCATTCTCCAGACAATTCTCTTACCTTTGGCGTTAGCACCTGGTAATTCCCGCGTCACACTCAAAGGTGGAACTCATGTGAACTTTAGCCCCACAGTCACATACATTGAGCAAGTTTATCTGCGGATATTGCAACGTATGGGAGTAGAAGCAAAAGTCAAGTTAGGCGCTTGGGGTTGGTATCCCCAAGGTGGCGGAGAAATAGAGTTGCAAGTCAGTGGCGGTTGTCAACTCGGTGGAATCAATTTGTGGGAACGGGGAGATTTACACCAAGTGCGCGGAGTTGCAGTGGTGACAGAATTACCTTCCCATATTCCCCAACGCATGGCAAATCGTGCCGAAAATTTGTTAAGAGAAGCGCATTTAAAAGTTGCTGTCAAAGCATCACGAGAAAAAGGTGTTGCACCGGGGGCGGGTATTTTCCTCACTGCTGAGTATCAGAACAGTTTAGCTGGTTTTGGTGGGTTTGGGCGTTTGCAGTTATCAGCGGAGACAGTTGCAGAAATTGCTTGTCAGCAACTGCTTGAGTTTCATCACACAGGCGCACCTGTGGATGAACACTTAGCAGACCAGTTATTATTGCCCGCTGCTTTAGCCTCACAAGAAAGTCATTACCGAGTAGCCCAGGTGAGTAGTCATTTGACTACGAATGCTGGGGTAATTCAACAGTTTGGATTGGCGCAGATAGCAATAGATGAAGCTGAGAATAGTGTGTCAGTAATGCATTTATAGCGTTTCCCGACAAGCGCGAGATATACCTGTAGGGGCACTGCTGTGTCCATTGGTGTCAACTTAACGTAAAACTGATGTCCCTAGAACTCTTGCACCTAATGAATTATGCTCTTGGATAACTATTAGAACTTAGTTAACCCTCTTTTATCACTTTCGGGAGAGAATAATCTGGAATGCTTACAGCATAAGACTTTTACCAAAAACCATGATTTAAACCATTGTGTTAGAAAATAAACGCTCAAATGCCCGTTCTATCTACAGTTCAAAATTTGGCTTTGATTTTTATTTTCCCAGAGTGACAAAACAGGGTTAATAGACCTCTTGCATAAATCAAAAATAAAGAACCCCACCCCGCATTTGCTGACGCAAACGCTCCCCTTCCCGATGCCTTGGGGAGGGGTTGGGGGTGGGGTTTAGGGACTTTTGCAAGAGGTCTAATGAACCTCTGAGCTTCGTGAATGAGTCTTTGATACTCGTTAACGAGTATTATAAAAACGATCGCATTCCTTCAGATTTTCTGGGACTAGATTTAAACTAAGGCTTCCAGGCGATGAATGAGGCGTTCTGCTGGGATTAAATTCTCGCTTCGTTCTTCTTCAATGCGCTCAACAAGTTGACCATTTTTGAATAATAACAGCGTTGGTAAGGGATGAACTTGATATTGATTAGCTAAATCAGGATAAACATCGCTATCAATTTTCACAACCGTTAGCTGTTGTTTCATCTGCTTATTGACTTCTTCAAGAACTGAGTCAATCAAATGACAAGAACCGCATCCATAAGAATAAAAAACCAGCAACAGTGGTAAATGTGAGCTAGATAATAACTCTCGGAAGTCTTGAAACTGCTGTTTAATTGTCATATCCAGTACTGCTCTAATTCGACCCTAACACTAATGTAAGTCGTGAATCAGCCAGTCTGTTTCTATCTGAAGACGGTGTTGTTAATTTTATGTGCAAAGTATCATTCGATATTCGCGATCGCCAGTAGTCTATAACGTAAGTTTGCCTACCTTTAACAAAACAAGGGGCTTAAGCCCCTTATCCACCAGCAATCCCCATTCTCTATTCCCCACTCCCCCTCTTTTCTTGCCGTTCTTTGAGTTTCAGCATAATTTCTGCGTGCATTTCGCGGGTAATGGGGTAAAAATACGTTAAAACTAAGCCTAAAATCAAACAAACTGTAGGTATAGGGCCAATGGCGATGCGAATAGCTAGCAGTGCCGATTCAGGTTGGATAGGTAGTGGACTTCCTGCTATAGATTCTTTAAAGCCGGCTACTTGCAACGCATTTCCTACTAAAAATAGCCCGAAAGCTAAACCGAATTTTTGTAGCAAAACCATGAAACCATAAAAAATACCTTCTCTGCGTTGTCCAGTTTGCAGTTCATCTAATTCAATCACATCTGGAATCATCGACCAAGGAATGAGATAAGCTGTGGAGACACCAACACCTGCCATCACAGCCATAAAATACATCAAAACTATTTGACCAGGTTGCAAGAAAAATAATCCGGCGGCTGCTATAATCCATAAACTCATTCCCAGAAAATAAACAACTTTTTTGCCGACTTTTTTACTTAATTCGCCCCAGACAAATAGCATCACTAGAGCAGTTCCTTGGACTGCAATCATTAGTGTGGGGACATCTGATTCTTTGAGGCGCATACAATCGACTACAAAATAGGGAATAATGCTGGCCGTGACTTGCACGCCTAGCCAAGAAAAAAGATATATACCAATAACAAATAAAAAAGGTCGGTTGCTAAAGACAATTTTTAACTGTTCAAAGAAGGGGAGAGATGGAGGTTCCTCGATTTGGATGCGTTTGGCTTCAAAAGCGAGAATGCGATCGCGGACTCCAAAAACGCACCAATATAATGCCAAAATCGAAATTATCGTACAAATTGCTGCTAAAACTAGATATTGTTGTTGGCGATCGCTAATTTGAGAAAAAACAATTTGCGTTAAAATCAATGAGAGAATGCTACCACCAATGGAAAATGTAAACCGATAGCTGTTAAGACTAGTGCGTTCGTCATAATCTTGAGTTAATTCTGGAGTCATCGCCGTATAAGGCAAATTCACAACCGTGTAAAACGCCTGAGATATCACCCCAATGGCCACGTAATACCAAAACAACGGCCAAATATTATTACTTTGCTCAGCACTAAATTGCGGTACAATCCATTGCAAGAAAAAGAAAATTCCAAAGGGAATTGCACCATAAAGCATCCAAGGAAGACGACGACCCCAGCGACGAGATTTCGTTTTATCAGTTAGAAAACCGACAACCGGATCGTTTACTCCATCCCAGATTTTGCCAATCATCAAAATACTGCCAGCTAAACCCGCTGGTATCCCAGCAACATTAGTAAAAAAAACTAGCAGAAAAAAGACAGAAATATTTGCAGTAATTGCCGGGCCTAAATCTCCTGCACCGTAAGCTAATTTTGTTTTAAAATCCAGTTTTTTATCTAAAGGATTTCTTTGGTCATCATCATCAGCAACAGAATCATTCATAATAACTTGCCTTCATACTAAAATGTTTGCATTTGCCTTCAATAGTAGCTGTTTAACACTTAAGTAAGACTTATGTCAGACCTTTATGTTTCTTGGTCAGATTATCATCAAAAAATTGAACAACTGGCCATTGAGATTTATCAATCCGGTTGGCAATTTAACCAAATTATCTGTCTTGCCAGAGGAGGACTACGAATTGGAGATATTCTTTCCCGCATATATAATCAACCCCTGGCAATTTTAGCAACCTCATCTTACAGTGGCTCTGGCAAGCAAGAAAGAAGTAATTTAATTTTCTCCCGCCACTTGACGATGACCAATGAAAAATTAGGTTCGCGCATTCTCTTAGTGGATGACTTAGTAGACTCTGGAATTACACTCCAGCAAACTATTCCTTGGCTGAAACAAAATAATGATTTCCCCATTGAAGAAATTCGCACCGCCGTACTGTGGTATAAAGCCTGTTCAGTTATAGCACCCGATTACTATGTCGATTACCTACCCGATAACCCCTGGATTCACCAACCCTTTGAACATTACGAAAATATGAACATCGCCGAACTGGCGGCAAAACAGGTATAATCTACGCACGGTTTAACTCACACTGCAAATCATCAAAGTCAACAGCGAAGACATCTACTTGTTCTTGCTGGAAATAAGCACAAGGCATTAGGTTTGCTACTTGCTCAACAGGCCAACTTGGGCGAATATCCTCACTACCTACTATTGCCAGCATTGGTACTGCCAGCATTGAAATCTGCTTCCACAAAGTAGGTTGTTTGATGAATGCCTTCCACGAACTATTACCGACGCATCACGGTCGATAAATTCAAAATCAAAACAGCCACAGCCAAATCGGCAGAGTAACCAGCAATACTATAACCCCACTGGCTAATGCTGTGACTGCCAAATCGCGATCGAGATCGAATGTCTCAGCAATCACCAGTGTGGCGAAAGCTGGAGGCATAGCCATTTGCAACACCATTACCTTTGCTGTGGCACCCGTTAACCCAAACACTGGTAGGATGCTGCCCAAGATTAATGGAACTAATAGCATTTTGATCCCCAAGCTCATGCTTGCTTGTGGTAAGCTGCGCCAAGAGTTGAGCAGCGCTAGTCGCATTCCAATTAGCACCAACGATAAAGCTAGGATACTCCAAGCCAATTTATCTAGGGAGAATTCCACGACTGTGGGAATTGCCACTTCTCGAAAAAGTAAGCCAAATCCGAAACTCCACAAGCCCGGATTAATTAAGATGGCCTTAACACTTTGCCAATGATTCTGGACTCCACCGCCAAAACGCGCTGCTAGTAAGACACCCAAGCCATAGCTTGCTGGAAAGGAACCCAATAAATCGTAAAATAAAGCCCAAGCAAAGTATTCCTTACCTACCATTGCTAAGGTGATGGGAAAGCCCAGAAAGCCTGTGTTCCCTAGCATTGCTGCTAGGAGGAAGCTACCCTGAGTTGGTGCTTGGGGAACGGTATTTCTAAAATAAGCTTGTACTTTAATGCCTACCCAACCTAAAAATGCACCGAGTAGAATGGCTAGGTAGGCGATCGCAGGTGCAATCCAAATCTGCCCCGACAAGGTAGATTGACGCAAAAAAGATACTATGCTTATGGGTACTCCTACCCAATAAAGGAACTGTCCCAAACGGGTAGGAACTGTCACAGGTAGTTTGCGTCCCAAAATAAAACCTACCAGTACTAATCCTCCCAGCTTGACGTATAGTTCTAAAAGGTTTGTCAAAATTGCGCCTAATAATCACAAATGTAAAATGCTACCTGTTACGTATACCTTTTGTCCAGTGCAAAATCTGTTATGGCCATCCCACAAAACAGGAGTTTTCCCTTGAATAAGGCTGGGTTTTCTAAAAAATTGCAAAACTCATCACACGATCCTGATGATATTCCAGTGGCTGTACGCGATACTCCTGTTGCAGCACCTAAGGTGTGGTTACAGCCCCGAATTTTGCTGATTGGGGGAGTGGCGGGCTTTTTCCTGCTGACTTTAATTGGCGGTTTTTTGTTTTTCCTCACTACACCGAAAAAAACTGCCAATTCGGAACCTTCACCAATTAGTTCTGCTCCTCCAACTCCGGCAGCATCTAATAATTCCAACAATACTCTGTTGGGGCATCTGGCATACTCAGAAGCCCCGGAATCAGAACTAGTAACCATTTCCGGAAATAGGGGCATTAGAATGCGAAAAGCTGCTGCCCAAAAATTTCAGGAGATGGTAGCAACAGCACGGAGTGCAAATGTAATTTTAGTGCCAATTTCTGGCTTTCGCTCAGTCAAAGACCAAGAGCAATTGTTTTTTGGTGTCGGTGCCCAGCGAAATCAAACACCAGCACAACGAGCTGCTCTCAGCGCTCCTCCTGGTCATAGCGAACATCACACAGGTTATGCTGTGGATATTGGAGACGGTGCAGCCCCAGCAACTAATCTCCAAACTAACTTTGAAAATACCAAAGCTTATCAGTGGCTACAAGCAAATGCGCCGCGTTTTGGCTTTGAAATGTCTTTTCCCAAAGATAATGTCCAAGGTGTGAGTTATGAACCTTGGCACTGGCGTTTCGTTGGCGATCGCGATAGCCTCGAAACATTCTACAAAGCCCGAAATTTAAAACCTGCTAAGGTGGCTCAATAAAAGTTCTATTGTATATATTATGGTGCGTTGCCTTCCACAACAACGCACCCTACAGCAGAACAAGCATTGTAACTCCAGAACATCCCAGACCAACTAAAAAATCTTCACTAGTTACTCCAGAACATCCCAGATCAACTAAAAAATCTTCACTAGTTACTCCAGAACATCCCAGACCAACTAAAAAATGTTAATTGATAAGTTAAAAACAATTTTTATCAAAAAAATCTCTACTTTATTTATCATTTCAACACTTGTTATATTTGATAAATTCATTTATCAAATATAACTTTAATTTTACTTATATAAAAACGAAAATTAGCAGGTAAACACATCCATGTATAACTTAAGCTTAAGTTATATCAAGTCAGCTTGTTTTCAACTTATCAAATGATCAATTTTTGTAATAAATATAGGTTGGGTTTGACTTCGTTCAACCCAACACTCAGATCCACTATTTTAGTCTCGCCACGCTGCTGGATTTAAATTTCTAAACTATTTCCCTAAGGGCTGGACAATAACAGTCGGCGATTTATAGCAACAGCCAAGGTGGTGAAGACATTAATTGTTGTGGTTTCCGATTATTGAAGCCCTAATTAACCAACATTTTCAACGTAAATACAGATAATGTCAGGACTTACGCAAAATCATGAATAAACGAACCACAGAGGACGCAGAGGGCACCCAGAAATAAGAGTTTCAGAGAGTTATTGCGTAAGTCCTAAATGTATCAAGTAGAGAATGAATTAGACGCAAGCCTTATGCTGTGATTGATGGAGTTCAAACAAGAGGAGAAAAGGGAAATTACAGTACACAACGTGTAAAATTTAGCTCTCATTTTTCTGCTTAACTGTTTGTTACATACTTATAAATTTTTTCTCCGACTTACTTACCTGGATTTGAGATGCACTTGATTTAAACTAACCTCTTTGAAAACCTTTCGCTGGTTGTTTTTGTCCTTTATCTTTGGGTTTAGATTTATTCACTTCTGTAAGTGCTTCTTGAAATAAATTATGTAGATGTAAAGGAACACTAGCAATTTCTGGTAATTCTGGCTTGATAGGTTTACCATACTCTTGCAAAATTTTATCTAAATCATTGCTCAGGCTAAACTCATGACGTTGCAAGAAATCTTGCAAGACTTTTTCTAATTGAGTGGGATATTTTTGTGCTAACCGATGCCATGTATAAGCATTAATATTTTTATCTTCTAAGTAGTGACGAATTAGTTTTACTGCACCTTCAATACTTTGCCAATTATTAGCTAATAATATAGTTGTGAATTTAGTATATGTTGGTAAAAACATCAATCCCCAACGTGGGTGAGAAATGGCTGTGACTTGTTCTGCTCTTATGAGTTCAGCAGGTAAACCTACTTGAGGTGCAACCATTTTTGAAGTGCTGTTTTTTCCATCAAAGATTTGAGAAACAGCGTTAGTATCAATCCCAAATTCTTTAGCAGCGACGATAATTTCTTCTGCACTAATACCAGCTTTTGCTACTATTTCATTCAAATATTTGGAACTATCAACTCCGGCGGCTTTGAGATATTTATCGGTGATAATTTGTCGAAATTCAGTTATCTTTTTATTGAGTTGGTATCCTGGTAATGTAACTTCATCACTCCCAAAAAACTCAACAAACTGCTGATGATATTGCTCTACTGACTGCCATGCTTGTTCTAGCAAGTCTGGAGCATCGCTGTAAAGATGACTTTTATAATTATCTTTAAAATTTCCAATGGCGACGGCGAGTTTTGGCTTACCGAGTTTACCCATAAATGTGTGAGAGCCAGAAAATATCCACTTATTATCAGTAAGAGGAAAAATGCGTGTTAGTAAAATATCTCCTGGCTTGAAACGAGATGTGGCTGGTTGTTTTTCAGGGCTGTTAGACTTGACAATGTAATTTTTAGCTGTCAGAACTATGTAACGTTTAGCTGTCAGCCAGTTCATCAGTTCTAAGCCATCAGGTAAAATCTGGGTGATAGTAAATAAACCAATAAAACTACGATGCCAGCTATTCAGTAGATTGCGATCGCTCTCTGACAAATCTGCATGACTGGCGATAAATAACTCTATAGGTGAGCGATCGCCAATTTTCCCTTCTGTAATAAACTTGTCAATGATTACTTGTTGTTGGGTGCGATCGCCATTACCGCTAGGCATCTGTGCAGCTGCATAAATGTCGAGTGCTTGTGCTAGTTCGCCGTCAGCATCTAGGACAAAATCAACCAAGGCTTGTTTGAGTGTGTGCGATCTTTCTACTATGGCATCCACAAGCGAATCTTTGTATTCTACAATTGTAGCCTATAGCGTTTTTGAGGATTATCGCATCTAGCAATAGCTAGATTTTTTTAGCCATAGCGTTTTCTATTCTTGTCAGTCCAGTATGATGATTTAGCGGCTGCATTTGTGATAGCAGGAGTCGGTGAAATAGATTTTGCCCTAGTTTGGGCTACACCTACGCATTTGTTATTTTTGCGATTTCATAAATAGGTAGTATGTCTTTAAACAATTAATAAATTAAGCATTATTTAATACTGTTCAAAATATTAGCGAGAATTTACTGTGAACTTATCTATGGTCAAAATTGGATAGTAGCTTGGCATGAGTGCCAAGCATGGGTCGCAGAACTGGTCGGTTTCATTCGCAATAAGCAGGCATATTATCAGCGAGTTTTAAGGGCTATGAAGCTTATACACCAAGCACTTTAGCTCGCTTGTTGCCCCTTGAATGGTATTAGTTTCGTCGGCTGTTTGGTGGGTTTTCACTCTCTGGTTTCTGATATTTACCTGGATACTTCCGATAAAAATATTCCTGCATAATGTCTAAAATCATCGGCGCAGCGACACTACCACCACCGCCACCGGAATGTTCAGCAAATGCCACAATCAAAATTTCTGGCTGATCTGCGGGAGCATAGGCGCCAAACCAAGCGTGATTTTGTTTAACATGACCCTTCCATGCTTCGGCGGTACCACTCTTACCAGCTACTGGAGGAAGTGTTGGCTTGTTCAAAACTTTCCCGGTGCCTTCAGCTACTACTTTCCGCAGCCCCTGACGTAGGACACTGATGGTTGTCGGCTTCATATTCAAAGACTCTCGCCAGCTTTTTGCTTGTTCGTTGTCTTTGAGTAAATGCGGCTGGACTCGGTAACCACCGTTAGCAGGTACGGCAAACATAATGGCAACTTGCAAGGGTGTTGTTTGTAAAGCACCTTGACCAATTGACATATTTATGCTGTCACCTACAGTCCAAGGCATCTTCCATACTTTCTGTTTCCATGTTTCATCTGGCACTAAACCTTTTGTTTCTTCGTTAGCAAATTCAAAGCCTGTCTTTTTACCAAATCCATACTTGTGAGTCCATTCAATCAAAGTCGGGCCGCCGACTCCCCGACCAATTTGATAGAAGAAGGTATCACTACTCCACTGTAATGCTCCGACAAAACCCAACGGCCCGAATCCTGCGTGGTTCCACTCACCAAAGCGCGTACCACCAATGTTTAAAGAACCGTAGGTTTGTAGGACTGTGCTGGGAGAAAATTTTCCCGATTCTAGCCCAGCAGTGGCGGTGACTATTTTGAAGGTACTCGCAGGTGGAAAGGCGCTCAGCGCCCGATTTACCAAGGGATGTTCTGCACCTTGGACAGTTTCCCAATCTTTTTGGGTGAGTTTCTGCTTGGAGAAAATATTCGGGTCAAAGGTGGGGTGAGATACCATTGCTAAAACCGCACCATTCTTGGGATCTAGCGCCACGATCGCCCCATTGCGATCGCCTAATGCTTTTTCGGCTGTCTTTTGCATCTCTAAATCTATGGTTAAGTGCAAATCATTACCAGCTTTGGCTTGTTTCTCACCCAAAACCCGCAGCGGCCGACCAGCACCATCCACTTCTACCTGTTGACCCCCCCATTCACCCCGCAGCATTTTCTCATAAGCCTTTTCAGCTCCCATTTGACCGATGACATCACCCAATCTGTAGCCTTCCTGCTTCCTTTCTTTTAATTGTTCGGGCGTTAGTTCTCTTGTATAACCTAATACATGAGCTAATCCCTTGCCGTGCGGATAGTAGCGAACCGCTTCCGTAGAAATTTCCACGTCTTTAAGTTCGCTTTCATACTCCTTCAATGCCGTAATTTGTGCTTCGTTCAAGTCACGAGCAACCCGAATCAGTGAAGAAGAGTTAGCACCAGCTTCTTCTAACTTCTTTTCCATTTCTTCTTGGGGAACATCGAGAATTTTAGATAGACGCGGAGCTACAACCGACCACGAGGGTTTAGTGTGTGCCATCGGCCACAAATATACAGAGCGTGGATAGCGAGTACTAGCTAAAAGTTTGCCATTGCGGTCAAAAATATTGCCCCGCTCTGGTTGTTTGGGGATCATGCGAATTCGATTGGCTTCTGCTCGTTTGCGGTGATTAGCTCCTTCAACAATTTGTAAGTATCCTAAACGAGCGCCGATTCCCGTCAGCATCAACAGAGTAAATACGATTAAAAATATCGGCTGGAAACTGCGTCCGACTGTGCGTGTATTTTTTTTGCCACCAAATGGAGATGGTTTCAATAAGGTCATAAGACAAAGAGTATTTTGTTGATTAAGATTATCTGTAAATATTAGGATAGCCAGTACTGCGTGCAAAAAAAATTGGGCAGGTATATTCCTAAACAATTGTTTTTGGCGGATACAATAAACCAAAGTGTCAAATCTAGTCTGCCCAATAGAGTAGATAAATTGACCAAATCAGGTAAAATCACGGCATTCTACTGAGGATTATGGCTCAAACTGTGACGCAGAATCAGAGGGCGATCGCAACTTTTCACCCACTTGACGTTGAATTGCGTAATGTGTTCAAGTTTTTTAACCAAGAACCAGCAGTACATGGCATAGATTTGGATGTTAAACAGGGGGAATTTTTTAGTATTTTAGGTCCATCCGGTTGTGGAAAAACAACAACACTGCGCTTAATTGCCGGGTTTGAAATAGCTGATGCTGGCAAGGTGTTAATTCAGGGTCAATCTATGACTAATGTGCCCCCTTACCGCCGTCCAGTCAATACTGTATTTCAAAGTTATGCTTTATTTAACCACTTGAATGTGTGGGATAACATTGCTTTCGGACTGCGGTTAAAAAAATTACGTAAATCAGAAATTCAAACTAGAGTCCAAGAAGCTTTAAAACTGGTGAAAATGGAAAGTTTGCGATCGCGTTTTCCCAATCAACTTTCCGGTGGTCAACAGCAACGCGTTGCTTTGGCTAGGGCTTTAGTCAACCGTCCCGCCGTCCTCCTACTAGATGAACCTCTAGGAGCATTAGATTTAAAACTGCGTAAGGAAATGCAAGTTGAGTTATCAAATTTACATAAAGACTTGGGTTTGACCTTTGTGATGGTGACACACGACCAAGAAGAAGCACTTTCCTTGAGCGATCGCATTGCTGTCATGAACCAAGGCAAAATAGAGCAAACTGGTACTCCCAGCCAAATTTACGAACGTCCCCAAACATCTTTTGTAGCTGATTTTATTGGCGATACGAATTTATTTAGTGGTGAAATCCTAGCGGTAAACTCTTCTGATGTGCAAATTTTGACAAAAACGGGACTCTCAATTGTCATCGCCCGTGCTGAAGATACACCAAGTCAATTATCACAATCGGTGGTTGTAAGTGTACGCCCAGAAAAAATACAGCTTTCACTGTATCCGCCTAATTTGCCAACAAACTGTTTTGAAGGACGGCTAGTTAATGTTATGTATTTGGGCACACACGTTAATTACATTGTGGAATTAACAAATGGCATCAGAATTAACGTATTACAACCTAATACCTTTGGTAGTTTACCAGACCGCGATACACCAATTTATGTTTGGTGGGCAGAAACCGATTGTTTAGCATTATCGAGTAATTAGTTGTTCTTTCTTCTTCAGACGACGACAAAAAGAGCTAAGATACAGATTCTGATAAGTTTCATAACCCGTAAACTTCGTTGATAATATTTATGCTAATTCCGATTTAATTTGATTAATTCGGTGAATAATTATTATATGCAAGCTTCCTTCATACTGAATTCAGAATTCTGACTCCTGAATTCTGAAAACTATACCAGGTAACAAATATAAATGATCCGACCGCGCAAGGTCTTTGCTCAGCATTGGCTTAAAAGTGAAAAAGCACTCGACGCAATTATTAAAGCAGCAGAGTGTACAGAAGGCGATCGCATTCTGGAAATCGGTCCAGGAACAGGTATTCTCACTCGTCGTTTACTACCTTTAGTACAATCTCTACTTGCAGTTGAAATAGACCGCGACTTATGCCAACTATTGGCCAAGCAACTAGGGAAGAGGGAAAATTTCCTACTGCTGCAAGGAGATTTTCTCACCTTAGATTTACCATCCCAATTGGTAGCATTTCCTAATTTTCAAAACCAAAATAAAGTAGTAGCCAACATCCCGTACAACATTACAGGCCCAATTATCGAGAAACTACTCGGTACGATCGCTAACCCTAACCCCCAACCATTTGAATCGATAGTGCTACTGGTACAAAAAGAAGTAGCAGAAAGATTGTACGCTCAAGCAGGGTCAAAAGCCTTTGGAGCGTTGAGCGTGCGGGTACAATATTTAGCTGAGTGTGAATTAATTTGCACAGTCCCAGCCGCCGCATTCCATCCACCGCCAAAAGTCGATTCAGCAGTCGTGCGATTGCGCCCAAAAAAAATAGAGATCCCAGCACTTGACCCAAGACGGTTCGAGAATTTGGTAAAGTTGGGATTTGCTGCCAAGCGCAAAATGTTACGAAATAATTTGCAATCAGCTGTAGAACGCGATCGCCTGACCCAATTACTGGAACAATTAAAAATAAATCCCCAAGCCAGAGCCGAAGACCTCAGCGTTCAGCAATGGGTAACTCTGGCAAACGAGTTGGGAGTTAAAAGTGAGGAGTGAGGAGTGAGGAGTTAATAGTAAACTACCAGATCATCGCCTAGATTTAAAACTCAAAATTCACGCACTCTCAACTCCTAACTCCTAACTCCCAACTCCTAACTCCCAACTCCTAACTCCCAACTCCTAACTCCTAACTCCTAACTCCTAACTCCTAACTCCTAACTTTCAAAATGCATTCCTACAGCTTAATTGCCCCTGCTAAAATCAATTTGTATTTGGAAATCATTGGCGATCGCCCTGATGGTTATCATGAGTTAGCAATGATACTCCAAAGTATCGGACTTGCAGACTACATTGATGTACACTCCATCAGCAATGACACCATTCGGGTTCACTCCAACCACCCGCAAGTACCGACAGATAACAGTAATCTGGCATACAAAGCCGCAGAACTGATGACGAGGCAATTTCCTGAAGCCTTTGCTAAATATGGCGGTGTAGAGATTAGCATCAACAAGCAAATTCCCGTAGCTGCTGGATTAGCTGGGGGTTCGACAAATGCCGCAGCCGTGTTGGTGGGGATAGATTTACTCTGGAAATTGGGACTAACTCAGTCAGAATTAGAGGAATTGGGAGCTACACTCGGTTCAGATGTGCCATTTTGTGTATCAGGTGGAACCGCGATCGCCACAGGTAGAGGTGAACAACTTTCTCCGTTACCAAGTTTGGATAAAATATATATAGTATTGGCAAAATACCGCAGTCTAGAAGTTTCCACCCCTTGGGCATACAAAACCTATCGGCAGGAATTTGGTAATTCTTATATTAGAGATACCAACGATTTAGCAGCGCGTGCTAGTGCAGTCCACTCAGGAGAAATAGTAAAAGCGATCGCCCTTGCAGACGCAGGAAAAATTGCCCAAAAACTGCACAATGATTTAGAGCGCGTAGTATTACCAGCCTATCCTCAAGTATTGCAACTGAGAGAAATCTTTGCAAATCAAGAAGGCGTTTTAGGAACAATGATGTCTGGTTCTGGGCCGACAGTATTTGCTCTTTTTGAATCTGAACAGCAGGCAGAACAAGTTAAGCTGCATGTAAGGGAAGCAATTTCTGATGAAGACTTAGAATTGTTTGTGACTCGGACAATCACACATGGTATTCAGGTAGCATCTTCAATTTAAAAAAATCGGGCATTTTGTAGAGACGCGATTCATCGCGTCTTTACCAATGCCCCATAACCAATCCAAAATCCAAAATCCAAAATCCAAAATTGTATGAGTGACCAAAATCTAACTCCAAAAACAGATGCTCAAGTACAGGTTACAGCGACTCCCTTACGCTCTATTACTGGGGCTGTAATTTCCGGAGGAATGGCATTTGCAATGTATTCGCTGATGATTTCCATCGCCACAAATTTTGCTAGCAAACCTCTCCATTCAATTAATCCATTGGTAATAAAAATTACCTCCGCTGTTCGTACCTTGGTTGTTGGTGTAGTTGCTTTAGGAAGCGGTATATTTGGTATAGTAGCAATTGGTTTATTAGCTTTGACACTGCAATTATTAGTGCAGCAGTTTACCAAACCAAAAAGCAGCGAAAACTGATAATCTGCTTTCAATTAACAACCTAAAGAGACAAGTTTTTCCGACGAACCACGATTTTTGATTAATTGTAGCTTCACACTTTTAGAAGACTCAAGAAGTTGTTGCTGTTGTCTCCAAGTTTTTGGAGAAATGCCGTGGTGTTGACGAAACTGACGAGAAAAATGACACGTATTTTGATAGCCTAGCGCAATAGCAATCTGCTCAATTGTCTGATTAGTATTTTTGAGTAATGGACGTGCTGCTGCCATACGGCGCTTGACAATCCAAGCATTTACAGTATCTCCTGTTTGTTTTGCTACTCGATTGGTTAAGTAAGCAGGCGAATAACCAACTGCAACAGCTACATCAGATAAAGTAATTCCTTGGCGATAATTATCTTCAATGAAGTCGAAAACTGATTGTAATTGAGGAACAGATGGAAAAATGGACTCAGAGTTAATCGATGAAGCTAACGTTCGGCTCAGTTGATGAGAGTTAGTTGCATACCACCGCCTCAATAAAGCTTGCTTTTCAAATCGGACAGCGATCGCTCTGAGCAAATCCTCTATAGAACCCATTTGACATCTTGTGAGGTTTTGAATTAAGGTACTCCTCAGCATCTAAAATCCAATACTAATGGCGTATTCCAGCAACCTCACTGATGCAGAATGGGAAATTTTTGAACCCTTATTGCAAGAGATATTACCGACTAAGAAGCAGACTCGACCGACCAACTGGCCAAAGCGAGATATCTTCAATGGAATTCTCTATCAACTAAAAAATGGATGCAATTGGCAAGACTTACCTAAAGACCTCCCCCCTTATTCCACTGTATATTGGCACTACAAACAGTGGCGAGCAGCCGGGGTATTTGAGGAACTGATGAGTGTCTTACATGGACAAGTGCGTGAACAGGTAAAAAAAAAACCGCACTGGACGACATTGATCATCATTGACTCCCAAGCAGTGAAAAATACCTGCAACGCCAGTGTGGAGTCGAAAGGTTTTTGCTTCTACAAAGCCACCAACGGTATTAAAAGGCATTTGGCTATTGACACCCTTGGGTTTCCCTTTTTTACGCTCTGTACTCGCGCCAATGTCTCGGATGATGCCGGATTAATTGAGATGTTTACTCTCAACATCGACTACTTCAAGTCAAAACCTATCGATATTCCCAAGATTACTATCCTGCTAGATCATGGGTATCACCCAGAATATTTGACTCAGGAGTTAGAGCGAATTTACCCAGAGATCATGACCAAAATTCAGTTTCAACTTTCTACGAAACCCTCAAAACAAGAGAAAGCGGCACAAGGAAAATCTGGATTTGTTCCGGCAATAGCTAGATGGGTGATCGAACGCTCCAATGCTTGGATGGAGCGCTGTAAAATTCTGGTTAAGAACTTTGAACGAACCCTGGTTAGTGCCACTGCCAAACTCAATATCTGCTTCATCAGGCTAATGATTAAGAGGCTTGCAGCACCTTCTTAGATGTCAAATGGGTTCTATAGTAGAAGGCTTAGTAAGATAATCATCTGCTCCCAACTCCATACCTTTGCGAAGATCTGCTTGAGTATTACTACCAGTCAAAAAAATGAAAGGAATAATTCCTGTGTCAGGATCTTGACGGAGTGTAGTCAAAACACTGTAACCATCCATATCTGGCATTTGAATATCGCAAATCACCAAGTCAGGTAAATGCTCTTGTGCTTGCTGGATACCGGTTAGGCCATTTTCAGCACCTATAGTATCAAAACCTTGAGCCTCAAGAACCTCTAAGAAGACATTGCGGGTGACAGCATCATCTTCAATTACAAGAATTTTTTTCGACGATTCGTGTATCATTTTTCCATCAATAGGATTTTTTGTGGCAGGAAATGACAATCAAACTTTGTGCCGAGCGTTCTCTAAAAACCTATGAGTGTTGATCTGAATATAGTTATTAATTAATAACTCATAAAACTGCATCAGGAAACCACTAAATCTCAACTCAACTTCTGGCTGTAGCACCAATGGAAAGTTAGATTAAACTCACCTATAGCCGCCAGAATTTATATACCCAGTTACTCGCTCAAACAAGTCGGCACTATACCCATTAATGAGTTGCTAATCACACCTTCCTAAAATTCTAATGTTGCTATTTCTTAGTCAAAAATAAAATCCATTAGAAAAAATTAGAGATGCGTTATGATTTTAAATTCGATTTTAACAATAAAAAGCGATTTTTTTATAATGGTAATGTAAAGATATTTTTGGTGTAACTCTAACTATAAATAAATATTATCTATCATACTTTTTTCAGACATATTTGACAAATAAGCTATCAATTCTTACATTGATATGTAGGAATGTAGACTTTTGCTTAATGAAGTATTTATTTTAAAATACAAATTTCAATAAATTAAAATAAAAAACAATGATAGTCTTACTATTTTACATAAAATTGCAGCATCATACAACCTATTTATTTTAGATTGTTGACTAGACATAACACCAAAATCCAAAAGAACATCTAGTCGTCAATTTTTTGACTACAGAATAACATCGATTATTGTAAATTCTATATTTAGATACATTCCCATTAATACACATAGGTTAAATCAGTAAAATATTTTTCATTGATTTAATTTTTATTGATTAGTTCATTCAGGGATTAAACTATATAACAATAAACCTTGTCATCTGTCACAAGATATACATTTTTTTGTCTAGCTATGTGTATTGACTCTAAAAATATTCCAAAAGACATAGAAAATATAAAGTAACAATGTGATGTGAAACACTACCTATTGTAATCAAAGGCTACTTATACCTTCTAAAAAATCTAATTTGAGAACAGAGAAGTCTTATCAGGCATGTGACGTTAAGAGATAAAACTTGATAAGAGCCATTCTGCCTTCCCCGAGTCCAAGTTAATTTATCCTAAGGAAAATAAATCAAATTTGAAGAGCGAAAAAATAGACACGTATATCAAAAAATTGTTCATATACTACTTTACCAAATATTGAGTAAGCTTAATCAAGAAGCTGCTTCTGCAATACGGTTCATCTGGTAAGAGCGGGTTAAACTAGATATTTATTTTGTCGGTTATACCCGCCCCTACCTTTAATATAAGTTTGCAATATTTTCTCGATTTATCTAATTTTACTTAAGTATTGTCTTGTACTTTCCTCAATTTCAGATATGGAGAATGATATTGACAAAATTTTCATAAAAGAATGTGACTTTTGATAAAAATCCGACATCAAACGCTTCTAATAACCAATTAATTATCAAACTATTCAGATAAGTAAGTTTGGCAATCTTTCAGGATGTATTACAGATTTATATCAGAAAAACAAGCGATCTGCTGAGATTAGAAAAATTTTACTAGACTAAATTCAGGGAAAAAGGGAAAATAGGAAAACCCCTACCAAGTAAAGACTACTCCTCATTTAGTAAAAGAGTGTATGTTTATGACTCAAAACATTACTGGTTATCAAACACAAATGGGTAGGAAAATTAATAATGAACAAATTGAGCAAATACTCAAAGCAATTATCGCAGGTAAATATTCTTGGGCATGTGTTTTAATACTGCGTTTTGCTGGTTACAATCCCATAGATTACATACCCTATCGTACCTATATTAGACTGCTCAAAAATAACTGCTTAGTTGAAAATTCAAAACTTAATCAATCTGATAGTAAAGCTGTAGAAGATTTGAATCTTAAATCAACCTGGCTTCAACTGTGAAAATTTAAAAAAATTATGCAGATGGAATTGTTCTAAATGAATATCAACAATTTAGCCTATTTCAAAAGAGTTGTTCATAAATTTTCAATAGGAAAGGATGAATACTGAGAAATTTAAAATTTTCGGATATTCCAAGTTTCCTTACATTAAAGGCGTTTCCACACACGCTAATTCAGAAGAAAACATGTAGGGGTAGCCTTACATTTTATAATTCATACTTTTTGGTCATCATTAACATATGACTTACCCAGTTACTACTCCTAATACTCATTTGGTGCAACCCACTCTCAAAGAGATCGTATGGCAGAAAAAGTATGAAGTCGCACAAATTCAGCAAGATATGTCTTTGGCTTCATTGCAACGTCAGTTAACAGCTGCACCCACAGTGCGAGATTTCCTCACTGCTTTGCAACAAAGTCATTACCGACCTTGCATCATTGCAGAGGTGAAGAAAGCATCTTTCATTCATGGAGTAATTAAACCAGATTTTGACCCAGTGGCGATCGCCAAAGCTTATGAGCGTGGTGGCGCAACTTGTATCTCTGTAGTCACCGATCACAAGTTCTTTCATGGTAGCTTTGAGAGTCTACGCACCATTAGGCATCGAGTAGCGCTACCTCTACTGTGCAAAGATTTTATTTTAGATCCGTGCCAAATTTATTTAGCACGAGCAGCAGGCGCAGATGCTGTGGTGCTGATTGCAGCGATTTTATCGGATCGGCAACTTCAAAATTTTTTGCGGGTGATTCACTATTTAGGGATGAATGCTTTGGTAGAAGTGCATACCTTGGCAGAACTTGATCGGGTGCTAAAGCTTGATGATGTACGTTTAATAGGAATCAACAACCAAAGTCTAGAAGATTTTAGCGTTGATATCGGCACAACAGGGCAATTGCTGGCAGCCAGGCGATCGCAGATCCAAACCTTGGGCATTAATATCGTCAGTGAGTCTGGTTTGTATACACCTGCTGACTTATCCTTTGTTGCAGAAGCTGGTACACATGCTGTTCTACTCGGAGACACTTTAGTTAAACATGACGATGTACAGCAGGCTGTGCGTAATCTGCTCCAACTTAATCTTTCCACCCACAACAACCTCCTCAAGAAAGCAATGAAGGAAAGATAGTTTTGGAAGTTATTGGAGAATCTCGTCTCTGTTTTGGTTGAGTCATGGAGATAGAAGCACCACTGCTCAAGCGTTTTACCCAATTCAAAAAAAAATTTCCTTTACCCCTTGACAATCCCTAAGAGAATAGTTAATCTAGTTAAGTCTGGAGGCGAGAGAAAAACGCCGACAACAACTGAACCGTAAAAACACAATACTTTGAAAGCTTAAGAAATAACCAATCCTCGTCAAGAGAATCTGGATTTGGGATTTCCCAATCAAAGATAATCAAAAATTATAACTAGGATTCCAAAAATAACATTTTTGGAAAACCAAACTCGAAACACAACAAAACGGAGAGTTTGATCCTGGCTCAGGATGAACGCTGGCGGTATGCTTAACACATGCAAGTCGAACGGTGTCTTCGGACATAGTGGCGGACGGGTGAGTAACGCGTGAGAATCTAGCTTCAGGTCTAGGACAACCACTGGAAACGGTGGCTAATACTGGATGTGCCGGAAGGTGAAAGGCTTGCTGCCTGAAGATGAGCTCGCGTCTGATTAGCTAGTTGGTGGGGTAAGAGCCTACCAAGGCGACGATCAGTAGCTGGTCTGAGAGGATGATCAGCCACACTGGGACTGAGACACGGCCCAGACTCCTACGGGAGGCAGCAGTGGGGAATTTTCCGCAATGGGCGAAAGCCTGACGGAGCAATACCGCGTGAGGGAGGAAGGCTCTTGGGTTGTAAACCTCTTTTCTCAGGGAAGAACACAATGACGGTACCTGAGGAATCAGCATCGGCTAACTCCGTGCCAGCAGCCGCGGTAATACGGAGGATGCAAGCGTTATCCGGAATGATTGGGCGTAAAGCGTCCGCAGGTGGCTGTGTAAGTCTGCTGTTAAAGAGTCTAGCTCAACTAGATAAAGGCAGTGGAAACTACACGGCTAGAGTGCGTTCGGGGCAGAGGGAATTCCTGGTGTAGCGGTGAAATGCGTAGAGATCAGGAAGAACACCGGTGGCGAAGGCGCTCTGCTAGGCCGCAACTGACACTGAGGGACGAAAGCTAGGGGAGCGAATGGGATTAGATACCCCAGTAGTCCTAGCTGTAAACGATGGATACTAGGCGTG